>UBQW01000063.1 GCA_900467745.1 Hyphomicrobiales bacterium | reverse complement strand
CGGCGGTGGTGGTGGCGGCGGCGGCTGGTAGCCTTTAGGCTTGACCTTTCCGCTCCAGCCCCTTAACCGCCACTCACAAACTGGAAAGGGACGGGCATGAAGGTTCTGTTGATCGGATCGGGCGGGCGCGAGCACGCATTGGCCTGGAAGCTGGCGCAATCGCCCGAACTCACCACGCTCTACGCCGCCCCCGGCAATCCAGGGATCGCCGAGCACGCGACGCTCGTCCCCGTCAACACCGAGGACAACGACGCCGTCGTATCCTTCTGCAAGGACAACGCGATCGATTTCGTCGTCGTCGGCCCGGAAGCGCCGCTGGTTGCGGGCGTTGCCGATCGCTTGCGCGCCGAAGGTTTCGCCGTCTTCGGCCCTTCTGCCGCCGCAGCCCAGCTCGAAGGCTCCAAGGGTTTCACCAAGGATATCTGCGCCCGCTACGATATCCCGACAGGCGCCTACCAGCGTTTTAACAATGGCCCCAAGGCCAAGGCCTATATCCGCGAGCAAGGCGCCCCGATCGTCGTAAAGGCCGATGGTCTGGCCGCCGGCAAGGGCGTGACGGTCGCGATGACCGTCGATGAAGCGCTTGCCGCCGTCGACGATTGCTTCGAAGGCGCGTTCGGTGCTGCCGGCGCTGAAGTCGTGGTCGAAGCCTATCTCGATGGCGAAGAGGCAAGCTTCTTCTGCTTGAGCGACGGCAAGCACGCATTGGCGCTCGCCACCGCCCAGGATCACAAGCGGGTGGGCGAGGGCGATACCGGCCCGAACACCGGCGGCATGGGCGCCTATTCTCCGGCTCCCGTCATGACGCCTGAGATGGTCGAGCGCACGATGAAGGAGATCATCGAACCCACCATGCGCGGAATGGCCGAGAGCGGTTATCCGTTCTCCGGCGTCTTCTTCGCCGGCCTGATGATCACGAAGAAGGGCCCGGAGCTGATCGAATACAACGTCCGCTTCGGCGATCCCGAATGCCAGGTGCTGATGATGCGCCTGAAGAGCGATCTCCTGCCGATCCTCTATGCCACGGCCACCGGCACGCTGGACAAGGTGACCGCCGAATGGAGCGACGATCCGGCGCTGACCGTCGTCATGGCCTCCAAGGGCTATCCCGGCTCCTACGACAAGAACACCCCGATCAAGTCCATCCCTGAGGCGGGCGAGGGCGCCAAGGTGTTTCATGCCGGCACAGCGCTGAAGGATGGCGCGCTGGTCGCCACCGGCGGCCGCGTGTTGAACGTCACCGCGACGGGCAAGGCCGTCGGCGAGGCCCAGGCCCGCGCCTATGCGCTGCTCGACAAGGTGGAGTGGGACAACGGCTTCTGCCGCCGCGACATCGGCTGGCAGGCGATCAAGCGCGAAAAAGCGTGATCCGATATCGAAATCGGATCAGTTCTCTAAATTTTTACCCTTTCCCCTGACGGGATGGAAATAAAGCCGCGTTAAACCTGTGTGCAAGGTAAGACGGAGTGTTTCCATGCGTCAGGTTTCTGCGGTTGTTTTGGGTGTCGTCGGTGCGTTGATGGCGGGTTCGGCCATGGCGTCGTCGATCGACGTGGTCGGCGCCAATGCGGCTTCGGCTGACAGCAGCATCCTCAAGATGACCTGCACCACATGCCCGCCGCTTCAGGTCGTGGAAGCCAAGAAGGAATACATCGTCCCGACGCTCGCAGACGGCACGCTCGAGCACTCGCAGATCCGCGACGTCGACGGCGAAAAGAAGCTGTTTCGCACCGAAGGCTGGATGGGCGGTTCCCCCGTCGTGTTCGTGACCAAGGCGCCCGCGCCGGTCGCAGTTGCCGCCGCACCCGCCGCCGTCGACGGTGTCGATACGGCGACGACTTCTGCCGTCATCGGCGCTGATACCAAGCCCGTCGTTGCAGGTGCTGCAGGCCAGCCGACGGAACAAACGCGCCCGCTCGACGTTTCCAATTTCAAGCTTAGACCTTGATTTAAAGTTCCCTGCCCCTCCCGTCCAAAGTTTTGGTCATCCGGGGCTCCACCTCAAAAGGGTGGTGAAATGCGCTCCTGAAGAGAAGCAGGGGCGCATTTTCTATTTTCCACTTCGCCTGCCGATTCCAACTGCGGGCTCCGACTTCGCGGCTAAGAGATCATATAGTCCGTGGTTAAGTATTTCTTATAAAAAACAGGCCATTTCTAGCCGCGACCGGTAGCCGCATGTGTTTTCGCAGCAGTACCAGCGACGGGCCACGCGCTCTCGCATACGCGGTAGGATACCGCGCCGGACGATGTCACCCGACACCCGTTGCGAGGCCCTATGAAGAATCTGAGAATTTCCAGGCAGCTATTTCTGCTCGTCGCCGGCCTGATGGTGGCCTTCTGCGCCGCCTCCTACCTGCAGATCCGCTCTTCGATCGATGCGATCTATCATGAGCGCGGCGAGATGCTGCGCACGCAGGTGGAATCCGGGCTTTCCATCGTTCAGCAATATTACGACCGCGAGAAATCCGGCGAGCTGACCCGCGAACAGGCGCAGGCGCTCGCATACAAGCAGCTCTCCGCGATCCGCTATGAACCCAACGGCTATTTCATCGGCTACGACTATGACGTCGTCATGCGCATCACCTACGATACGCCAAAGCTCGGCAAGAGCAGCAAGGGCGCGCCCGACAGCCGTGGCAAGCCCTATCGCGACGAGATCGTCAAGGTCGGCCGCGCCGGCGGCGGTATCGTCGAGTTCTATGGCCCCAAGCCCGGCCAGCCGGCCGATGCGCAGTTCCGCAAGGCCGTCTACACCAAGGCATTCGAACCTTGGCAAGTCGTGGTCGCCACTGGCGTCTATCTCGACGATCTCGACGCGCAGGTCCGCTCAGATGTCATCAAGGCGCTGTCGGGCGGCCTCGTCGTGCTGCTGCTCGGTGCCGCCGCCGCCTTCTTCGTGGTTCGCAGCATCTCCGGCCCGCTGACCCGCATCCACACGGCCCTTCAGGCTGTCGCCGAAGAAAACGTCACGATCGCCATTCCCCACACCGACATGAACAATGAAGTGGGCATGATGGCCAAGGCCACGAAGTCGCTGCAGGAAAAGGTCCGCGAGCGCCACGCCATGTCCGAACGCGAGGCCGCCCAGCAGATGGCGCTCGACGACGAGCGCGAAAACAATCAGCGCATGCAGCGTGACGAAACCGCGGTGCAGGCCCATGTGGTCTCCACCATCGGCCAGGCGCTGGAGCAGATCGCCCGCGGCGATCTCACGGTCCGCTGTGCCGATCTCGGCCAGAAATACGCCACCCTGCGCGACAACTTCAACGATGCGCTCGGCCATCTCGAGGCTGCCATGTCCAAGGTCTCGGTCAAGGGCGGCGATATCGCCGTCAGCAAGGAAGAGATCCGCCGCGCCTCCAACGAACTGTCGCAGCGCACCGAGCGCCAGGCCGCAAGCCTGGAAGAAACCTCGGCGGCACTCGACGAACTCAGTGTTGCCGTGCGCCAGACCGCCGAAGGCGCGCATGAGGCAAGCCAGCGCGTCCACTCGGTGAGCTCCGAGGCGAGCCGCAGCGACGCCGTTGTCACCCAGGCGATCGAGGCGATGGGCGGGATCGAGAAGTCTTCCGAGGAAATCGGCAAGATCATCGGCGTCATCGACGACATCGCCTTCCAGACCAACCTGCTCGCTCTGAACGCCGGTGTGGAAGCCGCGCGCGCTGGCGAAAGCGGCAAGGGCTTCGCCGTCGTCGCCCAGGAAGTCCGCGAACTGGCCCAGCGCTCGGCCGCCGCCGCCAAGGAGATCAAGGACCAGATCGCCCGCTCCTCGGGTCAGGTCGAACAGGGCGTTCGCTTCGTTGGCGAGGCCGGCGAGGCGCTGAAGCGCATCTCCGACCAGATCAAGGCCGCCAACGACATCGTCTCGAAGATCGCCCACAGCGCCTCCGAGCAGGACACGACGCTGCGCTCGATCACCTCCTCGATCAACCAGCTCGACGCCGCCACCCAGCAGAACGCCGCCATGGCCGAGGAAACCACCGCATCCGCGGAATCGCTCGCCAGCGACACCGACGAACTTTTGAACCTGATCCGCGGCTTCCGCGTCGGCACACAGGCCGAGTACGGGGCAGCGCAGACACGCCGCGCGGCGTAAGGGTTGCGGGAAAGGCGATAGGATGACGACAGCCGCCGGAGCGATCCGGCGGCTGTTTTTGTTTTTACTTGCGGGATGCCTTCTTCGCAGCGACCAATTCGTCGCCGGCATCGGGCTCGCTATCGGGAACGCTGTCGAGGATGGCGAGCGCCGCACTGGCATCGCCCCGTTCCGCGCGTTTCTTCAAGCTCATGATCGCCCGCCGGTGCCCGATGCCATCAGCGATGAAAGCGGAAAGCAGCTGGTTCAGCGATACATTGTCCTCCGCCGCCGCGCGTTTGGCTTCTTCCATCACATGATCGGCTATTCTGAGAGGATAGGTGCTCATGTCTCTTGTCTCCTTTGCAGACGGACCCGTCCCAGCCTCAAGCCGCCGCAACAGCCAGATGCACGCCGGTCTCCTCCTGAAGCCGGCTGATCACCCCGAACAGATTGTCGGCGCGCGGATTGCCTTTCGGCCCGAACATCCGCATCAGGCTCTTCGCCGGTGTGTCGGTGAGTTCGCCAAGCTTCTCGAAGCCGATCGTCGCATTGATGAAATCGCGCAACACGGCTTTGCCGGTCTCGACATCGCCGGACAGAAGCAGCTCCACGGCATCCGTCAGCAATGCCGTCCGGAAGGCTGCATCGTCGGTTGCGCGGGCTTTGATGGTTTCCTTGAAATCGCGCGTCAGAGGCATCTCAACGGCCCTTTCTTTGCTTGTAATCGACCCAGCGCGAAAGCGCGGTGGCGATGTCGGACTGCTGCCGCTTCTTCGTTCCGCCGGCCAGAAGGATGATCAACCGATCACCATCGCGGCCGAAATAGATGCGATAGCCCGGCCCATAATCGATCCTGTATTCCAGCAGTCCTGATCCGACGCCCTTCACGTTGGAGAGGTTGCCGGCCTGCATGCGCGTCAAGGCGATGGCGACCTTCGACGCAGCGCGCGCTTCAATGCCGGCAAACCACAGCGCGAAGGGGCTTGACCCATCCTCATCCAGATATTCGAGGATCTTCATGGTCGCATGGTATCACATATGTTACCAATTTCAACACGCCAAACGCTTGCGCCCAGCCCCGCAACATGATCATGAAAACCAACGTCATCCGTCGCCAAACTGAGAGCCCACCATGCAGACCACCGAGCCCAGCGCGACATGACCACGCTTGCAGCCTATGCCGGCCTCTTCGCCATCTCGCTGATCGCGGCCACCATCCTGCCCGCGCAGTCGGAGGCCGGCCTCGTCGCGCTCATTGTCTCCGGGCAATATTCCACGCTGCTGCTCGTCGTGGTCGCCAGCCTCGGCAATATTCTCGGTTCGCTGGTCAACTGGCTGCTCGGCATCGGCATCGAGCGTTTTCGCGACAGGCGGTGGTTTCCGGTGGGGGAGGTGGCGCTTGATCGGGCGCAGCGTTGGTATCGGCGGTATGGGAAGTGGTCGCTGCTGGCAAGCTGGCTGCCCATCGTCGGTGACCCCATCACCGTCGTTGCCGGCGTCATGCGCGAGCCGTTGCCGGTCTTTCTGCTTTTCGTGACGATCGCCAAGACCGCGCGTTACGCGGTCCTGGCGGTGATCACATTGGGCATCGTTGGCTGATCAGCCGGCGATCTTCGAGAAGTCGGCAACGGTGCCGGTGGCTTCGCGGATGAGGCGCAGCAGCGCCAGGCGGTTGGCGCGGATCGCCGTGTCTTCGTCGTTGACGAGCACGTCGGTGAAGAAGCGGTCGACAGGCGCGCGCAGCGTCGAAAGTGCCGCCATCGCCGAGCGGAAGTCTTCCTTCTCGATCGCGCCGGATGCCTCGGCCGAAACCGTCTTGATCGCCGCAAACAGCTCTTTCTCGGCGTCGAGCTTCAGAAGCGCGTCCGAAACGCCATCGGCGACCACGGTGCCCTTCTTCTCTTCGGCTGCCAGCAACTGCACGGCGCGCTTGGTGCCGGCGAGCAGGTTCTTGCCATCCTCGGAGCTGACGAAGGCCGTGAGAGCCTCGACGCGGCGGGCGACCATGCGGAGATCGTCGGTCTCGGGCGTCAGCACCGCGTCGATCAGGTCGTGGCGGGCACCCTGGTCGCGCAGATAGACCTTCAGGCGGTCATGGAAGAAGGACAAGAGGTCGAGCTGGCGCGACATGTCGTCGGCGGCAACGGTATTGCCGATATCCATGTCGATGCGCGCCATGTGGCTGACGATGCGCGGTAGCAGCGTCAGGTGCACGCCACGCTCCAGGATGATGCGGATGACGCCGAGCGCGGCACGGCGAAGCGCGAAGGGGTCCTTGGAGCCCGTCGGCTTCTCGTCGACGGCCCAGAAGCCGATCAGCGTATCGAGCTTGTCGGCAAGCGCCACCGTGATCGCCACCTTGTCCTGCGGCAGCTGGTCGGATGGGCCCTGCGGCTTGTAGTGCTCCTCGATCGCGGTCGAGACCACGGCCTCTTCGCCCTGCAGAGCAGCGTACTTGCGGCCCATCACGCCCTGCAGCTCGGGGAATTCGCCGACAGCTTCGGTGCGCAGGTCAGCCTTGGCGAGAACCACGGCGCGATCGACCAGCTTGTAGTCGGCGCCGGCGGGGAAAGCGACCTTGGCGGCCATGGCGCGGATGCGCTCCACCCGTTCGCCCTGCGTGCCGAGCTTGGCATGGAAGGTGACGTTGAGCGCATCGAGCTTGGCCATGCGCTGGTCGAGCGGCTTCTTCAGATCAAGGCTGAACTTCTTGGCCGAAGCCTCCAGCGTCTCCAGATCCGGCAGATCACCCTGGTCGCGCTTCCAGAAGTGCAGCGCGTCGGAGAGACGGGCGCGCACGACCTTGCCGTTGCCGTGAATGATTTCCTTGCCGCCATCCGTCGCTTCGATGTTGGAGACGAGAATGAAATTGTTCGAAAGCGTCTCTTCGCCCGGTTTGCGGGTAACGAAGCACTTCTGGTTGGTCTTGATCGTTAGCCGGATGATCTCGGACGGGATCGAGAGGTAGGCTTCCTCGAAGCTGCCCATCAGCACCTGCGGCCATTCGACGAGGCCTGAAACCTCTTCCAGCAGGCCTTCGTCCTCGACCAGTTCGAGGCCGTTGGCGAAGGCGGCGTCGCGGGCGTCGTGCAGGATGATGTCCTTGCGGCGCTCGGCGTCCAGGATGACCTTGGCCTTCTCAAGGCTCGCGACATAATCGTCGAAGCGCTTGACGGTGATCGCCTCGGGCGCATGGAAGCGGTGGCCGTAGGTGATGTTGGAGGCGACGATGCCGGAGATTTCGAACGGAATGACCGTCGTTTCCTCATGCTCGGTGCCGAAAAGGCAGACGATCGACTGCAGCGGCCGCACCCAGCGCAGCGAGCCCGGCTGCGACGACGCCTTGCCCCAGCGCATCGGCTTCGGCCAGGGGAAATCGCGAATGATCGATGGCATCACCTCGGCGATGATCTCCTCGGCACTGCGGCCGGTCTTGGAGATGATCGCGACGTAGAAATCGCCCTTCTTCGGGTCGCTCTGCACCTGCGCCTCGGAAATCGACGACAGCCCCGCTGCGCGCAAAAAGCCTTCGATCGCCTTTTCGTTGGCGTCGGTGCGCGGTCCCTTGCGTTCCTCGCGCACATCGGCGGAGCGGGCGGTCAGGCCGCGAATGTCGAGCGTCAGGCGGCGCGGCGTCCAGTATTCCCGCGCACCCTCATAGGAAAGTCCCGCCTCGACGAGCGCGTCGGTCACAAGCTTCCTCAGATCGCCGGCAGCCTTGCGCTGCAGGCGGGCCGGGATCTCTTCGGAGCGGAGTTCTAACAGCAGATCGGGCATGTCACTTTCCTTGCCTCCACGGGGAAGGCGCTACCTTGCGGGTCTGAAAACGGTCGCCTCTGCTAGCAAAGAATGGCGCAGGTTTACAAGCTGCAAAAGCGGGGAGAGGTGGGTGGAAGGGGATTTTGAGGCGGGGTGGTGCTGTGTGGCGGGTGGTGATCGTGTTTTGGGCGTTGTGGCGGGGGTGCTGGTGCTGCGCGGCGCTAGGGGATACTCCGCTGGCGTCATTCCGTGTGATACCCCCTCTGGCCTGCCGGCCATCTCCCCCACAAGGAGGGAGATCGGCAAGTGGCCTGCTCCCCAACCAAACAATGAGCGTGGAACGAGCGACCGCGCCCAGCCAATCTCCCCACCTGTGGGGGAGATGGCCGGCAGGCCAGAGGGGGGGTATCACACCCTCCAAGCAGGCCAAGCAAAACTCCCATCCCACCCTCCAAGCAAGCCGATCATCGCCCCACTTCCGCTGTGGAAACCCATCTCCATCCTTGCCTTGCCGCTTTTCGCCGCTATGGTCCGCCACCTCTATAAAAACGCAGGAACCATCATGGCCGCTGATATCCGCATGCTCTCCGCAGTCATCGCCTCCGAGATCAATGCCCGGCCCGAGCAGGCCAAGGCCGCGATCGAGTTGCTGGATGAGGGCGCGACCGTGCCGTTCATCGCGCGTTACCGCAAGGAAGTTACCGGCGGGCTGGATGATACGCAGCTGCGCGATCTCTCCGAGCGCCTCGTCTATCTGCGCGAGCTCGAAGCCCGCCGCGATACGATCGTGGAATCCATCACAGGCCAAGGCAAGATGAGCGACGAGCTGATGGCAAAGCTCAAGGGCGCGGCCACCAAGGCCGAACTCGAGGATCTCTATCTGCCCTACAAGCCGAAGCGCCGCACCCGCGCCGAGATCGCCCGCGAGCGCGGCCTCGGTCCGCTCGCCGAAGCGATCCTCGCCGACCGCGCCAAGGAGCCGGCAACGCTGGCCGAAGCCTATATCACCGTTGATGTCCCCGACGTGAAGACGGCGCTGGAAGGCGCCCGCGATATCGTCGCCGAAGGCATCGCTGAAAATGCCGACCTGCTCGGCAAGCTGCGTGCCCATATGCGCGGTGCGGCCCTGCTGAAGGCCAAGGTGGTCGATGGCAAACAGGCGGCGGGCGAAAAATTCTCCGACTATTTCGACCATTCCGAACGCTGGGCAACGGCCCCCGGCCACCGCGCGCTCGCCATGCTGCGTGGGTGGAACGAGGAAGTGCTGACGCTGACGATTGAGGCCGACGCCGAGACTGCCTCGCCGAACAAGCCGGTCGAGCGCATGATCGCTGCGGCCTACGAGATCGGCAACAGCCGTCCCGGCGACCGCTGGCTGATGGAGGTCGCCAGCTGGACATGGCGCGTCAAGCTCTCCATGTCGCTGTCGCTCGACCTGATGCGCGAGCTGCGCGAACGCGCCGAGGAAGAGGCGATCCACGTTTTCGCCCGCAATCTCAAGGACCTGCTCCTTGCAGCCCCCGCCGGCTCGCGCCCGACCATGGGCCTTGATCCGGGTATTCGCACCGGCGTCAAGGTCGCCGTCACCGATGCCACCGGCAAGGTGGTCGCGACCTCGACGGTCTATCCCTTCCAGCCCCGCAACGACGTGCGCGGCGCGCAGATCGAGCTCGCTTCGCTGATCCGCAAACACAATGTCGAGCTGATCTCGATCGGCAACGGCACCGGCAGTCGCGAAACCGAGAAGCTGGTGGCCGACATGCTGGCCGATCTGCCGGGCGCGAAGCCCACCAAGGTCATCGTCTCGGAAGCCGGCGCCTCCGTTTATTCGGCCTCCGCCACCGCCGCTGCTGAATTCCCCAATCTCGACGTGTCGCTGCGCGGCGCCGTCTCCATCGCGCGCCGCCTGCAGGACCCGCTGGCCGAGCTCGTCAAGATCGAGCCGAAGTCGATCGGCGTCGGCCAGTATCAGCACGATGTCGACCAGCAGAAGCTGTCGCGCTCGCTGGATGCCGTGGTCGAAGACGCGGTGAATGCCGTCGGCGTCGATCTCAACATGGCCTCTGTGCCGCTGCTGGCGCGTGTCTCCGGCCTTGGAACCTCGATCGCCGAAGCCATCGTCAGGCATCGCGACGAGACCGGCCGCTTCGAGACCCGTCGTGATTTGCTCAAGGTCGCCCGCCTCGGCCAGCGCACCTTCGAGCAGTGCGCCGGGTTCCTCCGCATCCGCGACGGCAAGGAGCCGCTTGATGCCTCCTCCGTCCACCCGGAAGCCTATGGCGTCGCCAAGAAGATCGTCGCCGCCTGCGGTCGCGACCTGCGCACCTTGATGGGCGACAGCGCGGTGCTCAAATCGGTCGATCCGCGCCAGTTCATCGACGACAAGTTCGGCCTCCCGACGGTCAAGGACATCCTGTCGGAACTGGAAAAGCCCGGCCGCGACCCGCGCCCGAGCTTCAAGACCGCGACCTTCGCTGAGGGGATCAACGAGATCTCCGACCTGAAGCCGGGCATGACGCTTGAGGGAACGGTAACCAACGTCGCCGCCTTCGGCGCCTTCGTCGATATCGGCGTGCATCAGGACGGTCTGGTGCACGTCTCGCAGCTGGCAGACCGCTTCGTCAAAGATCCTCACGAAGTTGTGAAAGCCGGCGATGTGGTCAAGGTTCGTGTCGTAGAGGTGGATGCAAAGCGCAAGCGTATCGCGCTTTCCATGCGCAAGGATGACGGCGCGAGCGCCCCTGCGCCACGCGGCGAAACCCGTTCAAATCCAGCGCCTCGCGGCGGAAACGAGCGGCGCTCGTCCAGCCCCAAGCAGGAGAGCCAGGGGGCATTCGGCGCAGCACTTGCCGAGGCCATGAAGCGAAAATAAGGGCTTACGGATAAGCCTTGCAGAAATGTCACACTTCGGCGTTGATGTCGCCGAAGTGTCAAATACGGCGCTTGTAAGGCAGGCCAGACGGCCTAAGTTGATTGGATTATCCTGTCACATTGCGAGGCCTTACTTATGGCGTCGAATTTCTTATCGATTGTCCAAAAAATCATCCGCAAGGGTAACCTGAAGCTCACACTCGCCAATGGCGAGACACACACCATCGGGGACGGTACCGGAGAACTGGTTGCCGCCCGCGTTGCCGACGAGGAGGCGGAGCGACTGATCCGCCGAGACCCCACCCTCAAGCTCGGCGAAATGTACATGGATGGCCGGTTCATTCTGGAACAGGGCAACATCTACGATTTCCTGGCCCTGGTGAAACAGAACACCACCAACGAAATCTTCGACATCCCGATGGCGGCCCTCCTGATCGGCCGCATCGCCCTGCAGCAGCTGAAGAGCCGTCTGCCCGTCAATCACAACAAGCGCAACGTTGCCCATCACTACGATCTGTCGGAAAAGCTGTTCGAGCTCTTTCTCGATGAGGACTGGCAATATTCCTGTGCCTATTACAATCCGCCCGGCATCAGCCTGGAGGAGGCGCAGGTCGCCAAGAAGCGCCACATCGCCGCCAAGCTTCTGCTTCAGCCCAACCAGCGCGCGCTGGAAATCGGCTCCGGCTGGGGCGGCATGGGCATGTACCTGACGGAATCCACCCCGGGGCTAGATCTCACCGGCATCACGCTCAGCGAAGAGCAGCTGAAGATCTCCCGCGAGCGGGCGCAAAAGCGTGGTCTCGGCGATCGGCTGCGCTTCGAGCTGCAGGACTACCGCACGATGAAGGGTCAGAAGTTCGACCGCATCGTCTCGGTCGGTATGTTCGAGCACGTCGGCATCGGCAATTTCGGAAACTTCTTCCGCAAGGTGCATGAGCTGCTCGCCGATGACGGCGTCATGGTGCTGCATTCGATCGCCCGTCCGAAGCCGAGCTTCGGCACCAATGCCTTCATCGAGAAGTACATCTTCCCGCAGGGCTATATCCCCTCGATCGGCGAAACGCTGCCGGCAATTGAAAAGGCGAACCTTCTGGTCCGCGACGTCGAGGTCCTGCCGCTGCACTATGCCTATACGCTGCGCCATTGGCGCGAGCGCTTCGTGGCGCGCAAGGCCGAAGCCGTGGCGCTCTATGACGAACGCTTCTTCCGCATGTGGGAGTTCTATCTGGCCGGCTCCGAAATGGGCTTCCGCTGGGACGAGCTCTTCATCATGCAGATCCAGATTTCCAAGAACCAGTATTCCACCCCCGACAATCGCGACTATATCGCCGCGAACGAGGCGAAGCTGAAGGAATTCGAGGCAACGCGTCCGCCGCTCGAAAAGGTCATCCTTTGACTTGACGAAAAGGCGCGGCGAGACCCGCGCTTTTTTTCCCGCTGTTTCATTTTGAAAGGGTTGCGAAATGAGCAGTGCCTATCCCGAGATCACGCTGGTGCGCCACGGCGAGACCGAATGGAGCCTGTCGGGCCGCCACACCGGCCGCAGCGACATCCCGCTGACCGAAAACGGCGAAGCCGCCGCCAGCCGTCTCGGCCCGCGCCTTGCGGGACTGACCGTCGCCGAAGTCTGGTCGAGCCCCTCCCAGCGCGCCCGCAACACCTGCCGCCTTGCCGGCTTCGGCGAGCGGATGGTCGTCAAGGACGACCTCGCCGAATGGGACTACGGCGCCTATGAAGGCATCAAGACCAAGGAAATTCTCGCCAATCGCCCCGACTGGCAACTCTTCCGCAACGGCTGCCCCGATGGCGAGAGCGCCGCCGACGTTGGCACCCGCGCCGACCGCATCATCGCCGCGATCCGCGCGGCAAACGCCCCGATCCTGATCTTCTCTAGCTCCCACTTCCTCCGGGTGCTGGCGGCTCGCTGGGTGGGGTTGCCGCCGGAAGGCGGGGCGCATTTCGTGCTGGATACGACGAGTGTCAGCGTGCTGGGGTATGAGCATGATCTCGGCGAGCCGGTGATCCGGCGGTGGAATGGGTAAGGTGGAGGGGTAGTGTGAGCTGACCTCAGCGCCCGGAGCCCCCCTCATCCGCCCTTCGGGCACCTTCTCCCCGTTGGGGCGAAGGGAAGGTTGGCGCGAGCGGCCCGCTACGAGTCCCTTCTCCCCCGCGGGGAGAAGATGCCGGCAGGCAGATGAGGGGGC
>UBQW01000008.1 GCA_900467745.1 Hyphomicrobiales bacterium | reverse complement strand
CCATCTCATGGGACACGATCCCGGTGAACCCACAAACTATCGGAATACTGGATGTCATCGCCTGCTTCCTCTCCGTTGGGACTAAGCGAAAGAGCCCCTGTGGGTGAAGGGACCACATTGGGTTGGGCACAAGTGTTCGAGATCGGCTCAGGTGTGGGGGCTTTTTCCCAACGGTGGTTGTTGGGTGGACGCCCCGGCAGCATTGGCGTCTGATTGGTCAACCAGCAACAATCTGGAAGGTTCGCCGATTAAGCTGGCCGTCGTTGCCGAACCGATTGCGTCGAGGTCAGTGGTGGAACAGGCGGGCTGTAATGATGAGCGCCGATCGCGGCCGATCGCCTCGCTTTCAGTTTCGAGCAGCTCGAAATACGCGGACGTCGGACTGATAGCGTGCCCAGATGAATACGCGCCTATCTCGATTGGTGTTTAAGCGCCGGTCGGCGCACGATCCACTTGCAGACCAATCACGGAGAGATCAACGATGTGCAAAAGCTCAGACCCAACCGAACTCCTCTTCTCGCACGATGTCTCAGGCACCGAGAATGGAAAATTCAGGCCCTCGTCATGTGCCGGGTGCCGCCTGTCGAAGCTCGGCTGCCCAGGTAGCCGGCAGGCCAAGATACTGGCACTCGAAGAACGTGAGGGCGGCGGGCGTCACAGGTAGTCTGGCAATGCCACTGCATTACTATCAAATCTGAGAGTTGGCGCCAGTCGCCATGAGTGCAACTATAGGTACAGCGCCGATCGCTGTGACCGGCACGTGCACCGACTGGAAGCCATATTGGATGACGCCTCTTCAAGCGCCGGCCCGCAGGTCGGTGTCGCCCTGCTATCCGCGGAAAGCTCAACACCAGATGACGTTCTGGCCTCGGCCATTCGAGCCATGTCACTGGATGCTATCCAGGTGTCCTCACTCCTCAAGCTCAGACGCCTTCTGATCTCGGCCCGTCTTGACCTCGTCATCATCGTTGCGTCAGGCGACGCCGAGGCCGGCCTTCAACTGTGCGAGCAAGTTCGCGCAACGAGCGACATTCCATTGATCGTCATTCTCCCGGGGGACCGAGAAGATCTGATCGAGATGGCATTCGATATTGGAGTCGACGACTGTTTTTCCGCCTCTCTGGCCATGTCCCAATGTCAAGCACGGATCAGAGCGCTGTTGCGGCGTGCCGCCTATGCGCTCAGTCATCGTGTCGACCCGACGGTCTTACGCTTTGGCAAGTTCGCTCTTCATCCTCGCGAGCGGGTCCTGCGAGACCTGACGGGAACAACCATCGATCTCACCTCAACGGAGTTCGATCTGATGTTGACCTTCTGTCGAAACCCTGGACGCGTCATGACGCGTGAGGAGCTCCTTTCGCTCACTCATACCGGGCTTGCAGGCCCGGTCACACGCACGATCGACGTGCATGTCAGCCGCTTGAGGCAAAAGCTCGAACCGCACAGTGACAGTCCGACACTCCTCAAGACGGTCCGGCTCGGCGGATACATACTCGTCGTCGACGTCATATCGGACTAGGGCCAGACCTCGCCCCTGGGTTTGTTAAGTTTTGTTGCGGCTTCGCGCGCGTGTTGAAGCTCGTACTGGCCGACGATATTCATATCAAAATAAATATATTTAGCCGGGGAAGTTATCAATGGCATGGTCGGACTGCGCCCGCTGGCAGTGTCTTTCCAGCTCGCTCGACGGTGTCCGATCGCAGTGTCCTAACTTGGGAGAGAGATGGGATGAGTTCACGGACCTTACTTGCAAGTGTTATCGACTGCGCCTTCTCGATCGGGTCTGAACCCGCACTTCAAAAGGCCATCGGGCGTGTCGCCAGGCGCAATGGATATGACAGTTTTGCCTATCTGAGCCTGCGCGCGGCAACCGCTCAAAATTTTGCAATCTCGAACTACGCGCCCGAGTGGCAGTCGCTCTATTTCGATCGCTCCTACATGATCGTTGATCCCATCATCACGATGGGAAAGCGCTTGATGCAGATTTTCAGATGGTCTGTCGATGCCGAACGAAAAATCGCGAACGCCGATCAGCGAGGTTTTTGGGACCAGGCATCCGACTTTGGGATCCGCAACGGCCTGACAATCCCGATCACAACAGGATACGGCCAGGTCGCCATGCTGACATTTGCGACATCATCGAAGGGACCGCTACATGAGGTCGTGGCCTCCGACATTGCCCTGGCTGCGACCGCGGTGGCCTTCCTGCATCAGCGCTTTAGGAATTCCTCGCACCCGACCATGATGCGCAAACCCGGTCTGACCGATCGCGAAGCACTCTGTGTGCGGTGGGCGTCGACTGGAATGCCCTGGCATGAAATCTCATCGATCACCGGGCATTCTTACCATACTGTCAGGTTCGACCTCGATAATGTCAGAGCAAAGTTGGGCGCCAGAAACCTGCAGGAGGCGCTGTGCGTCGCAACGTCAATGCGTCTGGTCTGATTTCGCGTGTGCCCTGTTCTCAGCGCTTGATGGTTCGCCGCAACATGGGCGAACCATCTGCCTAGGCTAGGCAGCTTTGCGGGTGGTTGGCGAGAGTCTCGAACGGTAAGACACTGGTCGCAACAGGTCGAACGTATCGCGGTTGATCGCAAGTCGACCGGCTACGCTGTTTGTCTCGTTTATCAGACAGGGTTCTCCCAGTCGCGTGATCGGCCAACCACGCTGCCGCAGCAGGCGCTCCATGCGAAGGTCGGTGGCCGTCACCAGATCCGTCCAGTTGTTTCGCAGGCACCACTCGATTATGCCGGCAAGGAGGCAAAACGTAGCCTCATGCGTTGCTCCACGCTGGCTCGATTGCGTGGACGTGTCGACGCAGAAGCGCGAGCTTTCGATCATCGTCGAATTGGTCGCAAGCTGCCCGTTCTCCAGTAATTGCCGAAACACGCCCATCAACATGTTCGGACCATCCATTGGAAGCAGGCGGACCGACCCAACGACCCCTGCCCGTTCATCGAGGACCAGGATATAGGTCGGCCCGCAGTCATCGAACTGATCGAACTCGCGGCCATCCTGGCACGCGACATCCCAGCCGAGCCGTCCCTGGAAAACCTTCGCCCGCAACCGATGCATTTCGTCAAGCAGGCCTGCTTCGGCCGACGTTTGAGGCATGCAAATATCTATGACTTCCATCTTATCACTCTCCCGGGTTGAACCGGGACACAGTGACTGTCTTTGATACTGGCTTCTAGTCGCACATCTGCGGGTCGACCATCTCTCAGTTTCGGTAGTGTGCTGGAGGTTCTGCAAAAATCTGTTGAGGATTTGAGCGGTCATGGCAGGCTGGTGATGTCCAACGTCACCAACTCCAATGGAGCCCCGCCACGACAGGAATGAGAATAAACCATCGATAGCCGCCGATCTCGCTGCTTGGCTGAGGAAATGGTAACCGCGATACCCCAAACTCGCCAGCTGGGCGGAGGAGACCAGAGGAAACGTTCACTTTCTACAGACTGCCTCGCCAGCACCACAAACACATGAAGTCCACAAACTTGCCGAGCGTTTCAACGAGGAGATCAAACGCAGGACGATCGTGCTGCGCATCTTTCCCAACGAGGACAGTTGCCTACGCCTCATCCGACCGCTCGCCGTGGAGACCCACGAAAACTGGCTGGAGGCAAACCGCTATCTCAACATGACCGACTTGAAGGAGATGAAAAAAGCCGACCTACGTCAAGCAGCCTGACCAGCAGGCCACGCCGCTATTTGCAGGGCTTGCCGTACAAGACCTCCGCCGCAATAGGACGTGTTCAAGGGAACCGTTACCGCGCATGCTTGTTTAGGTCGGGTTAAAACAAGGAGGAAGCCATGACCGATGAGAGATATCCAACTCCGCCTTATCCCGAGCAGCACCAAGACCCGCCGGGCTACACGGGTCAAATGCAGCCCACTCCCGATCACGGCGAGCAGACCTACCGCGGCAACAGCAGGCTGGAAGGAAAAGTAGCCTTGGTGACAGGTGGTGACTCCGGGATTGGCAAAGCTGTTGCGATTGCCTTCGCCCGCGAAGGCGCTGATGTGGCGATTGCTTATCTTAACGAAGATGGCGATGCCAAGGACACCGCAAAGTGGGTACGCGAAGCCGGCCGAAAGGCCGTTCTCATTCCGGGAGACCTGACAACGGAGACCCACTGCAACGAGGTAATTCAGCGAACGGTCCGTGAGCTTGGCGGCATCGATATCCTCGTTAACAATGCAGCGTTTCAGCGGACATACGCCGACATCGGCGACATTTCTGTCGAGGAGTGGGATCGCACGTTTCGCACGAACATCTACGCGCCGTTCTTCCTCTCCAAAGCTGCCATTCCATACATGCGATCGGGAAGCGCGATCATCAACACGACGTCCATCCAGTCGCGCCAACCCTCGCCTCAACTGCTCGCCTATGCGTCGACGAAGGGCGCGATCTCGAATTTCACCGCCGGGCTTGCGGAAATGGTGGCGGAGAAAGGCATTCGGGTAAACGCTGTCGCGCCCGGCCCGATCTGGACGCCATTGATTCCGTCGACAATGCCGCCGGAAAAGGCGGCGAAGTTCGGTCAAAACACGTTGATCGGACGGGCCGGACAGCCGGCGGAGTTGGCCGGGGCTTACGTACTGCTTGCCTCCGACCTTGGCAGCTACATGACGGGAGCCGTCGTTCCCGTCACGGGCGGCGAGATCATGATTTAGCGGTTGGTCGGACTGTCGTTGGCGGAACCATCCCCATCAACCGAAGTTCAAATCGTGTTTAAACCGAGAAGAAAAATATGGCTATCACCAAGACACTCGACGACCTGTTCCTTGATACCCTCAAGGACATCTACTTTGCCGAAAAGCAGATTTTGAAGGCGCTGCCGAAAATGGCTCGCGCCTCGCAGTCGGAAGAAGGCAAGGCAGGTTTCTTGCAGCACCGCGACGAAACGCAGGGTCAGATCGAGCGCCTCGAGCAGGTGTTTGAAATTCTCGGCAAGTCGACTCGCGGTAAGACATGCGAAGCGATCCAAGGTATTATCGCCGAGGGCGAAGAGATCATGGAAGAGTTCAAGGGCTCTCCTGCTCTTGATGCAGGCCTAATTTCTTCGGCGCAGGCAGTTGAGCACTACGAGATCGCTCGCTACGGCACGTTGATCGCTTGGGCGAACCAGCTTGGCTTGAAGGATGCAGTTCCGCTCCTACAGGCCAACCTCAAGGAAGAAGAAGCGACCGATAAGAAGCTTACGCAGCTTGCCGAGACAGCTGCCAATGCCAAGGGTACAAAGGCGGCCTAATTGCGCACTGGGCCACATCAATAGTGTGGCCCAGTCAGCTATGCCAACCAAAGGCGACCGAGGCTTACTGCCCACTCCGGCCTCCCCTACTTGAATTTCATTGCGTTTGGCGCTCGTCAGTGGTCCACGCACCCGGCCATTGGTAGCACGATGTGCTGTTTTCTAGGTGTCTGATGCCTCCACTACCTCTTTGTGTCGAGGAGAAACTGACGGAGAGCGGCACCCTGTCGTCCAGCCAGAACGAAGGGGTCTTGGCACGCAGTTGATCCGCCGGATGGTCGCGCCCTGTTTCAACGGCGATGTAAAGGTAGAAAATGAGCCGCGGCTTCCGGCCGCGTCTGGACGGTCTCGGCTACCCCTAGAACGCCCCGCTGACTAAGGGGGGTTCGATATTGGCCTAAACGCGCCGGCTCAGTTGATCGTGCACACAATCACGTTCATGACTGCCTAGATGCTGAAACATGAGCGCTGCCTACGCCACGGAGCATCCGCAAGCTTAGGCAGCAATTTACACGCTATTCTTCGGCAACGAGCATCATAACGTGAGCGAGATGCGTTTCCAGTGCTGGAAGCGTCTCCTTTGCAAACCCCACGATCGTCTGATTGTCTCCCGATCCAGCGTATGTGCGAAAGAGCCCGACCGCCTCCATATGTGCCTGCGCCTGCATATCGAGGTACAGGACATCGAAGTCCTTTCCCTTGGCAGCATTTAACTGGTCCATCATCTTCTGATGTTTCGGAGCGAGCTCCGCGGGTGCCGGGGCTTCGATCGTCTTGGCGTCGAGGAGCATCTTCAACTTCTCGCCAGCCTTCTTGTGATCGGCAATGATCATCTTCGCCGTCTCCTTGAGATCTGCGTTATCTGCAGTCTTCAACGCCAGCTCGCTCGAGCGAACCTCGAACTCGTTGGCACTGACAACGGTCTTAACAAATGAATTTGTGTCGACCGTCATCATCGGTGCTGCATCACCAGCGGCCTTTGCTTTGATCTCAACCGCCGATACTGGCTGTGCCAGCAAGGCAGCTACGAGCGCTACGTATGGAATATTGCGCATTTTGTTCTCCTTGCTCATTTCTTTGATCCGAAGGCTTTGCTGAGATCATCGTTGGCTGCATCGACGGCGGTTTTCGCCTTGTCGACAACTTTCGCCATCCCGAAGAATTCATGCGTCACCCCATCGACATCGATCAGATTGACCTTCACCCCGGCATCCTTGAGCTTCTCGGCATAGGCCTGCCCCTCAGAGCGAAGGGGATCGATTTGCGCCGTTACTACAGTCGCGGGCGGCAGTCCTGCGAGGTCCGTTCTCCCAACGAGGTTGATGCGGGGATCGGACGTCTGGTCCTTCGATGTGAAGACGTTCGAGATAAACCACTCCATATCCGCCTTCCCGAGCGGCAGCGCGTTGGCGCTTTCTTGGTAGGATGGCGTGTTGGTGTCGTTTCCAGCTATCGGATAGACAAGGAGCTGGTAGACGGGTTCGGTCGTCTTCTTCTTCTTCGCCATGAGCGCGACGTTCGCGGCGAGATTGCCCCCGGCGCTTTCTCCTGCAACAGCAACTCGCTTGGCATCGCCATTCATGGTGTGGACGTTTTCCACGATCCAGGTGTAGGCCGCCCAGGCGTCATCATGCTGGGCCGGAAACTTGCTTTCAGGGGCGTGGTGATAGTCGACCGAAATCACCAAGGCCTTCGATCCGAGAGCCAGCGCGCGAGGCGTTGCATCATAAGAATTCAGATCGGCAACGACCCAGCCACCACCATGGAAGTAAAGGACAACAGGGAACGGGCCATCACCTTCCGGGATGTAGGCTCGGGCCGGCAGCGCCCCACTGGCTGTGGGGATGGCGAAATCCTTTGTCGCAACCTTCGCCTCAGGCAATGGCGATACCTTCCGATCCCGCTGTACGGTTCGAGCAGCGTCAGCCGGACTGGCCTGCATTCGAGCGTCCGGGACGCTCAGTGTATGAAACGGTTTGGCCCGGAGCAAATTTAGAGCATCGAGAACGGTTTGCATTTGCGGATCGGGCTTGGCTTGCTCCGCCAGTGATACTGATGCAATGAGTGATAGAGCAGCGACCGCACCAAGTGTGCGGACAGTGTGGAGTTTGAACGACATGGTGGTTCCTTCAAATAAGTTGGTTACTGCTTAGGCGGTTCGACGGTCTGGCCGTAGGTTCCGACATGTTCACCCTTGCCGATGACATGCCCGGATGCGGCCGCGAGAAACGCGTCTCGATCTGATGTCGCAGGGATGTCGAGAACGGCGTCGAGAGCCAGCACCTGGAAATGATAGTGGTGTGCGGGATCACCAACGGGGGGCTTGGGACCGAAGTATCCGTGAGTGCCGGAGCTGTTTCGGCCTTGCATCACGCCTTCTGGTTCCATGAGGCGTAGTTGCTCTTGGAGACCTTCCGGCAGTTCTGTAACGCCCGCAGGAATGTTCCAAGCCACCCAATGCACGAACGGCATGATCGGGTGGGAATCCGGGTCCTCCATCACGATGGCGTAGGATGCCGCGCCCTTAACGGCTTTCCAGCGAATGCCCGGCGACACGCCATCGGCATATTCGCTGTGTTTCTGCGGGATTGCTCCACCAGAAGCGAAAGCGTCGGATGAAACCGACAGCGTTTTGTCTGTTTTTGTTTCCGGTCGGTCCTTGGCGAGCGGGACACCGACACCCTTTGCGGCCTGCTCTTCCATCGGCTTGGCGGGAGCGGCTTTCGCAGCCGCGGCTTTCTTGCCATCACCATCGTGGGAGACGCGATAGATCACGCCGTTGGTATCGTCGGCCATCAGCAGCGATCCATCCTTGGCGACAGCCAGGCCGACCGGCCGCGCAAAATGCGTCTTACCGCCATCGCTGAGAAACCCGGTGAGAAACGGCTCGATGCTTTTGGGCTGGCCGTTTTCGAAATGGATTCGGACAATCTCATAACCGGATGCAGGATTGCGGTTCCAGGAGCCGCGCATTGTCGCAAACGCGTCGCCCTGGTATTCGGCGGGGAAGGCCGATCCGCTGTAGAACTTCATTTGCATCGGGGCGGCATGAGCGGTGTATCCGATAACCATCGGCTCGCTCTGATCGCGCCACTGTTCTTTCGTCAGTCCACCAACCGGGGTCGACTGCGGATAGATGTCGCCTGCCCCGAAGACATGCGGCCAGCCGTATTGTTTTCCCTGCTCCAGGCGGTTGAGTTCTTCAGGTTGGACCTCGTCACCAAGAAGATCGATACCGTGATCGAGCCCCCACAGTTCGCCGGTCTGTCTATTCCAGTCAAAGCCGATTGTGTTCCGAAGGCCTGAGGCGAAGATAGCTCTGCTTTTTCCGTCGGGCGTTGCGCGAAGCATCGTTGCGTTCTCGGCGTTGCTCTCGTTGCAGGCGTTACAAGTAGAGCCGACGCTGATGTAGAGCATTCCATCCGGTCCGAATGCCAAAACCCGGTTAGGGTGTTGGCCGGCATCTGGCAAATCGCCGATGATCAGCTTGAGTTCACCAAGCGTCCCGTCTTCTTTGATATCCGCGACGAAGACTTCCTTGACCGTTACGAGGTAGAGCCTGTTGTCCTTGATTGCCAATCCGTGCGCTTGCGCGCGCGACGCAACCTGGATCGGAGCTCCATCCGCCGTTCCATCGCCGTCGGCATCCCTGAGGAGCAGAACATCGCCTTCTTCACGGCGACTGACGTAAACGTCACCAGTGTCGGAGACTGCGATAATGCGGGAGTTTCCGAGGCCTTTGGCGAATGGCTGGACCTTGAAGCCGTCCGGGACCTTCAACTGACCGATGCGGTCGCTGGTCGGTTGGACCTTGTTCGGCTTGAAAACGTTGGTAGTGATCTTGACGTCGGTTCCGTCTCCTTGCTGCGCGTGCGCAGTAGAAAAAAGGGAAAGTGCCGTCGCGATGGCGGCAGAGCCTAATCGATATTTCATGATTGTTCCTCCGGTGCGCAGGCCAAACCTGCGTGGGAGGTACATGTTCCGTCGCATATTACTGCGGCAGTATTTTTTCGAATCCAATCAACGGACGTGCAGGCGGATGATGAATTCTAAGTGAGAACAGGTGAGATCGGGGTTGCAACAACTGTTCACCGTCAAAGTGCCGCCCGCAAGGCGGGCGACACTTTGAACCAGTTTTCATACTAGTTGTTATGCGCCGCACAAGCTTCGTCTTCCGGCGTCGCATTGCTCTTACCGCCTTGGGTTTGAAGCTTGTTGCCGCCGGCACTGCTGGCGGGGTCTTGGCATTTCGTCTTGTCCATCTTCATCGTGCTGCCGGTGCTCGATGAATCGACAGCCTTCGGCTTTTTCATGTCGGTGTTGGCACCGCCGCCAGTATCATTCTGGTTTTTGTCGATCGTCGACCCGGCGGGCGCGGGATTAGACTGCGCAAATGCAGCAGTCGACATTCCAACCGTAAGAATAGCCGTTGCAAGTAGTTTCAAGCGCATGGTTTCCTCCTGAGGACTTGTTGGTTAGCGCTGGATAACAACCACCGACTCGACTTGTTCCGAGAAAGGACGACGAATGCTCAGGTTTCCTAAGTGTCGGGTAGATGGCCACGAGTTGGGATAGATCGACCGTCGCATTGGCCAATCGGCTGAAGGCTTTTGAAAAAATGCTGGGTTCTTTTAAAAAGAGAAACCCTCGCGAGGGACCGAGCGAGGGTTTCTCTATGCTGTCGCGGCCTGTAACGGGCAAGCTTACCAGATGGGCTTCCGATAAATTGCGACTGCTCCATTAATCTGCGTAGAGCTCTTTTGTTCCTCATGGCGAAGTTCTAATCCGTCGCGACGTGGCGGACATTATCACGACGGTCAATTCGAGTGAGCGCGACGGCGATCAAGGACGCACGCAACTCCAGGCTGTCAGAATTAGCGCTTTCGTAAATAATGTCGCCCAAGTCCTGCGAGCGCGAGACGGGGCCATCTGAAAGGTTCGCCTCCTTCGCTTCAATAACGAAACCCAACTCGCGGACGCTTGTTTGAGGAGCGGAACGATCAATCGTCAACTTCTGCAGAAAATCGCCCCACGCCGCCCCGCCCTCGGTGTCGCTATCGTTCCAGTTCAGTTCGCTTCTGGTGAATGTCTCCAGCTGGTATAAGGGCGTAAATCGCCTTACGGCATCCATTCACGATCCGACGCGTAGCCGGGAGAGTTCACTACTTCTCACCGGGATAATTGCTTCCACTCAACAGTCGAGCGAGGTGGACCGTATTGCGCGCAAGCATGTCAACTGCGTTCGCTACCACCTCGGGAACCTCGTCAAGATCGACGAAATTAACGCTACCCATTGCCTCTCCGACCCAATAGGCGACGGCATTAGCTGGTATTGTGAACCCGACATCATTCAGGGCTTGATAGACTTCCGCGGAAACGTGGTGCGCGCCGTCCTCGTTGCCGACCACCGCGACAGCGGCGACCCGACCGTACGAAACCATTTTTCCCTCTTCGTCGGTTTCCTCAAGGAAGGCGTCCATCCGTTCAAGCGCGCGCTTCGCCACAGACGATGGCTGTCCCATCCAGATCGGCGTGCCAAGGATGAGGATGTTGGCACTGAGTATCGCCTTTCGGATGTCCGGCCACGCGTCGCCGGTGCCTTCATCGGACGTAACCCCCGGTTTGATGTTATGATCGGCGAGGTGGATGATGTCGGTCTCGACACCAAGCTCGCGCATCGCGTCCGCGATTAGTTTAAGCATGCGGTCCGTCGACGAGGGATCGCCGCTGCTCGACTTGAGGGTACTGTTGAGAGCGATAGCCGTGAGGGTCACGAGGACGTCTCCAATTGTTGGGTTGACATGATGCCGGCATGGGCACTGAGATTACGATCCTGCGTGGGCACGAAAGCGTAAGCTCCGCCTTTGCTCAGCGCGCGCTGGTACGCCGGGCGTGCATGGATACGGCGGAGCCAGTCAATGGTCGCGGGTTTGTCTGATCCTACCAACCCACGCGAACGAGCGGCTTCCAAAGGAAAGCTCATCATTACGTCGGCGGCAGTCAGCAACTCGCCGGCGAACCACGTTCTCTGTGCAAGCACGTTTTCGATGAAATCTAGATGTACGTTCAACATGGGACGCAGTCGTTTGGCCCCGTAGCGTCCGATTAATGGCATTTTGGAAACTACAAGACTAGCGAACAGGATTGGCATGACTGATCCCTCGGCATAATGAAGGAACTGTCGGTAGGAAATCGCTTCTCGGGGGTCGACGGGACAGCCAAGTTTCCCGCCAGCTTTGCCGGCGAGGTACTCACAGATAGCACCAGTCTCCACGAGGGTAACTGCGCCACCCTCGGCATCGAGGTCCTCCAGGATCGGCGACTTGCCGAGTGGATGAACTATTTTTAGTTCCGCAGGTGCTGTCATGTCTTTGTTCCGCTCGTGAAAGCGGATCGCGTACTCGAACCCAAGTTCTTCCAGTAGCCATAGCACGCGTTGCGACCGGCTATTGTTGAGGTGATGAACGATGAACAAAGGCTTCTCCTGCTTCGAGGTCAAAAAGGAGAAGCTCCAGCCACTCGGAATGTTCCTTCGAAGAGGCAGCCGATTTTGCGGGGCATTATCGCGTAACCGTATATCTTGTCGGCATCGGTCCCCTGACATGGCTGAGACGGCTTGGGAGATACTTGCGCTCTTGCCGTCACCGGGAGAGCCAGCATGTCCCTATTTGATCTACGTTCGCTTGATGGAGAGGACATCGACCTCGTGGTGCGCGCAGTTCCATGTCCCTCCCGACACCGATCGCGGTCGCGCCGCTCTGACAGCTGCCATAAGCCGCGCAAGTGCCGGAGAGACGTCCGAGCTTGCAGCATGGAAGCGATCGGGACACAGCTGGATCGCGTTTTGTCCGAATGGTGCGCGGAGCATTCTGCGATAAGGGCAGCGCCAAATATGACGACGGCGCCGATGCTAGTCGACTGGTTGGAGTTCGGCATCAAAGACGAGGAGGAGCTGGCGCGCCTTCTGCGCGATACCGCAATATTAGGCCTCAAGATGCCCAACTAGCGTCGAAAGTTGTGTCAAAACGCCAGGGTTAGGCGTTCGATAAGCTCCGTCGGGCCCCGGGCCCAGATGATGTCGAACTTGCGGCGGCGACAGGGTTGGTCCCAACAAGCACCGTGCGGGGAAAGTTTAGAAGCTTTTTTTATTTTGCAAGAAACGCGTGACCCTAAATATGCTCATCTTGCACTAAGCTGCCGCGACCTCATCGACGACGGAGGCGAAGTACTCGGCTTCCATCTCGATGGAATCCCTTAAAGCCTCGTAGTCTCGGATTTCTTCGACCGGAGCGTTAGCAGCCGACAGCTTTCCCAAATACAGTGAAACCTGACTGTAAGACTCGCAGAGCTCATCAAGCATCCACTTGCCTGCAAGCACTCGGATTTGAGGTAAACGCATAGCAAGAAGCGCCCATCCGTGCCTGCTGTGATTAAGCTGAATTTGTCCCATTCCGCCTCCGGTGCTGCCGATGCTCTGGCAGCGTCTACTCCCAAGTTTCTTGAGCGTATGACACCACGTTTGTCATCCGGCGGAAACGCGCACAATAGGCGTACTTGCAGCACACCTAATAAAGAAACACTTCAAAAAATACGGACGCCAGAGTTCATTTAGGCCACGGCGCTGCTTTTGCAGGCACGAGCTCAGGTCTTTCTGAAGCCGTTGATGCGCTTGACAATTGGAATGTAAATCTGATCGGCGCGATGAAATCAATCGAGGTTTAGAGGCTCTGGAGCTCCTCCAACTGTCCGTACTGCTCGTCACCGCGTTGATATGCATACCTGGTTGCTTTGCGTCGCCGACCCAGCGGTGCCCGGGCCAGTGTTGGTTGAACCAGCGTTGCAATCGGTATTCTCACCATCGATCCAGTACCGTCCTAGAACTTGTGCCGTTGTTCGTGCCAGACCCGGCTGCTGTGCCGCCATTAAAGCCCCCCGCGCTCCCGTCCGATCCGCCGGACGATTGGCGAGCGCCGAAGTTGCGAGGCCAAGTGAAAGGACGTAGAGGCCTGGTGCCAACAACTAGGGCCGTGGCTCAACTAACCACCCGCGCGGCGCGTAATGCGACGCCTCCTATGCGCCATGTCCGTTCCCGTGTGGTCATCCGCGTCATCGTCTAGGTTTCGAGAAGAAGGCCACGCGCGCATGACGCTCGGACTGTCTCCTCTGGCTGCCATCGCGGCGAGCGGGTTCACCGAAAGCCGCATGTGGCGTGGCCTTTTCCAACGGGCGTTTCAATCGGAACTTGAAAGGCCAAGCTGCGTCCAAACGCCGCTTCCATGGCGAGGAAATTCCCACATATATCGCTTCCAGACGGCGGACCCCATTGGAGATGGTAGCCCTCCTCTCCTCCGGTTGCTGAAAACTCTGTGAGCGCTGGAGATTTGGTCATCCCGCTCCATTAGCGGAATAACGGTCACCGGAGCGAGACGAAAAGATTGAGGCATGGCCACGAAAGGTTTGTCCATTAGACATTGATGGCACAGGCCTACTTCTTTGAGAAATCGGCACTTCGTCCCGCACCCATGGAACCGCGGGCGCGTCTGCGCGATTAATCGGCATGATGAAAAAAATCGTCCTCGGTTCATTTATCTCCCTCGCATCTTTGGGGGTCGTTCACGCCCAAGACCTCTCGCCACAAGAGATCAACAGCGTCAATCTTTCTTCGCTCTTGTCTGACAAGAGGCTCGAACACCTCCCGACCGACAAGCCCGATCCCGCGGTTATTCACCTTCAGGTCTTGCTAGATCGTGCAGGTGCGTCGCCAGGCGTTATCGACGGCTTGGATGGAGCAAATGTCAGGAAGGCCATCGCAGGCTTCGAACTGCTGCAGGGGCTCCCCGTCGACGCGAAACTAGACGAAGAGATTGTAGCACGTCTGTCTGACGACCAGCATGTTATTGGGCCGTACACGATCGCGGCCGATGACGGCGACGACATCGTCCCAGAAATTCCGAAAGACTACTCGGAGCAGGCGAAAATGGCCCATCTCGGATACACCAGCGTTGCCGAAAAACTGGCGGAGCGCTTCCACATGGACGTGGACCTGATACGTGCGCTGAACCCAACGGCGCAGTTTATACCTGGCGAAACACTGTCTGTTGCCGTTGTGGGCGCTCCCCGGACCGGGAACGTGAAGCGGATCGAGGCCCACCGAAAGGCAGGCGAACTGGTCGCCTACGACGAGAACGACAAGGTTTCGGTCGTTTACCCGGCAACCATCGGCAGCGAGGATAACCCGTCGCCTTCAGGAAAGCACAAGGTCAACGGTGTCGCTCGAAATCCGCCATACGTCTACAATCCAAGAATCAATTTCCAGCAAGGCAAGAATAAGTCAAAGCTCACACTTCCAAGTGGCCCCAACAACCCCGTGGGTACCGTTTGGATCGATCTCTCTGAGCCGACCTACGGCATCCACGGTACGCCGGAACCATCATTGATCGACAAAGCTGGGTCTCACGGCTGTGTCCGACTTACGAACTGGGACGTCGAGGAGCTCAGCAGCATGGTCAAGCCCGGTGTCACTGTCGTTTTCGAGGATTAGAGCACCACAACGTGTGAGCAATCTGGACGGTGCCCGATCACCAAGCGATGTGCACTTGCTGCGGGTCGGGAAGCCCCGAGCTTCGCTCCAGAGATCGATCCTTGGAAATGGGTGCAGATGCAGACCCGTCGCGCCCGACCTAGAAGGTCTGCAAGGGCACATGATCAAGCCAATGTAGCCTTCTCGGAACATTCAGCTTTGACGCCCGTTGGCTCCTCACCAAACATAGGAGGAGCACACCATGACCAACACTTACAATGAAGGCGCGCCGAACTTCGCCAGCGGCCTCGCCAAGAGCACGCTTACCGCGTTTTTCGACAACCGAAGCGAGGCCGAGACGGCCATTGACAAATTGAAGTCGGCCGGGGTCTCCGACGTCCGCCTGATGCCGGGCTACGAAGCCGACAGCGAAGGTCCAGCGACCGCGGCGGAAGGTTCCGGTTTTTGGGCCGGGCTCGCCGGCTGGTTCTTTCCCGATGAAGACCGCGACGTCTACGCCGAAGGGCTCCGCCGTGGTGGGTTTCTCGTGTCCGCGTCCGTAGACCAGAGCAATTACGACACGGCGCATGACATCCTTGATGACGAAGGCTCGATTGACATGGACGAGCGTGCGGACCTATGGCGAGAGGAAGGCTGGACGGCCGGGGGCAGCCACCAGGCTAATCCGTCGAAGGACGACGCTTTCCAGGCGGACGAGGCTGCTGGGAGCGCCAGGGGCGTCGGCCGCTACACAAGAAGCTCGCAGGCAACGTCGCCGCGCGTGCGTGGATACGATCTGGCCGAGAACCTTCCCTACGATATCGTTGACGACGTTGTCCCGACGGGCCATCAGCGCGACGTGTCCGAAGGCGACCGGCCTGCGGACGACCGGAGGTCGCAGGAGCAGTCGATCGACGACCTGCGGCAGAGCCAGATGCTTCCTGGAAGCCGCTAAGTCACGATTTTGATGCGAGGTCGCGTGACGGCGCGGCCTCCACCCCACTCTTTGTCGGCGGAGTTGAAGTTGATGTCCCAGTGTGTCTCGTGCGCTATGACACCAGTCGACTTTCGGTTTGCTACTGACTCGGCGAGAATTGTCCTTTGGCATCCTTTTCGACGCCTGACATGTCAATCGCCCTTGGCTTGAATCCGTCTGAAACCTTCTTTACCTCCGGATCGCCCTCACGAGAATGCTCCCTGTGCCCTGCTGAGCTCTGATAGTTATTCATCTTCGCCAGGCTCGCCGAATCTCACCTTGATTGCCGCTATGCACTCGGACGGACACGTTAACGACCAGTTCGATGGCTGGTACCGGATTGTGCGACAGCCGATGATCTTTCCCATCCGTTTCAAAACCCCTAGAGACTTGGTTGGCTCCCTGCTGTCACCAAAATCAATGTCTCGAGCTAAACCTCGCGCCCGTCAATCGTCATCCGGCGCTGGCCTTTGTTCGACGGAGCGCCATCTACCGGTAAATAGAGAGTTCGCAAGAAAAGGACGCCATGCAGGACATACCAAATGACGAAGCCGACCTCAGCGCTGTGATCACGGAAATTGAAGCTGTCGAATTTGATCCTGGATCACCAGGATGGGCTGCATTGTATGCCCGGTTGGCCGGGGGCAGCACAATGCGATTGGAGTTTGACGCCAAGGCGTTTGTTACGTTGGAGACCGCGATAAGCGCAGCGCAGAAGCAAATGACGCAAGACCAAGGTGTCCAGTGACTGCAAACTGACGAAGCGACCGAACTGCGTCCAAAGTGACCGGCTGCCAGTTACCGAATGCAAAATGCCAGCCACCAGATCGACGGCTGGCATAGGGTTTGATAATTTAGGCTACTCTCAAAATTTTTCCCATTGCTCCGCCGGCGTTGTTCGAAGAGCGCACGATTGGCTTCCGCCTGAAAAGGCAAGCGTGAGCTTGCTGGCCAGTGCTTTAGCTGGCGACGATACCGCCTTTTCGTTACGAGCCACTACCCTCGCGCCGGAGACAGACCTTACATCTGCCAATCGAAACTGCTCTACGAGCTTTTTTCAGCTTCGCGGATTCGGAGGCTAGCGTCGCGCAGCCGCATTGGCTTCTTCGACGATTAGCCGAAGAAAGGCCCGGAGACGGCCCAGAAAACAACAAGAGAGAGCGACGGCAGAACGAATGTGGCCGGCTTTCCGGAGAGATCTGCTACGGTCTTGGTGAACTTAGAGAAAAAATTTCGACGTGACACTGTCGCTTATGTCAGCCTCATGTTGCCCACCCCGCAAATGATAACGCGATCATGACCGGCGCCGTTCCGCTGGCTGGCCTGAGCGTACCTTAACGTACGAAGAGATATGGTTTGCCTACGGATACTCCGGCGAAGCGCGTCGCTCCGCCGGAGATGGGATAACCTACCCGTTAGGACGGATCACGACTTTTACGCAACCGTCCTGCTTGTCCCTGAAAGTCTTGTATGCCTCCGGTCCCTCTTCCAGCCCGATCCGGTGTGTGATCAGGAAGGACGGATCGATCTTGCCTTCGACGATGAGGTTCATGAGCGGTTCAAGGTAACGCTGCACGTGCGTCTGACCAGTCTTCAGTGTCAGGCCCTTGCCTACGAACGCTCCTAACGGCGCGGGAACGGCCGGTCCGACAAAGACGCCTGGAAGAGAGACGGTTCCTCCCGGCCGGCAGGCGAGGATCGCCTGACTGAGAGCATAGGGCCTTTCGGTTGACGTCAGTTTGGTCTGCATCGTCTCCATGACGCCTCCTGCGCCGTGGCTTTCCATACCGACAGCCTCGATGACTGCGTCGGGACCGTTGCCGCCGGTCATGTCGACGATCTTTTGCTGCAAGTCTTCATCCGTGTAGTCCAGCGTTTCCGCGCCCGCCGCTTGTGCGAGGGCAAGACGTTCCGGCACCGTGTCGATAGCAATGACGCGCTCGGCGCCGAGCAGGAAAGCCGACTTGATTGCGAAGAGACCGACCGGACCGCAGCCGAAGACGGCAACTGTCTGGCCCGGCTGGATGTCGCAGTTTTCCGCCGCCATATAGCCGGTCGGAAAGATGTCGGAGAGGAAGAGGACCTGCTCGTCCGTAAGGCCATCGGGCACCTTGATTGGGCCGACGTCGGCGAAGGGCACACGAAGGTACTGCGCCTGCCCACCGGGGAACCGACCGTACATGTCCGAATAGCCGAACAGACCTGCCGTTGGATAGCCAATCTGCTCCGCCTGCTTGGTACCGGAAGGATTCGAGCGTTGGCAAAGTGAAAACAGGCTGCGCTTGCACATCGAGCATTCGCCGCACGAGATCGTGAACGGCACCACGACGCGGTCTCCGACCTTAAGCTTCGAATTGCCACGACCGACTTCGACCACCTCGCCCATCGTCTCGTGACCCATGACGTCGCCGGCATGCATGCCGGGAACAAAGCCGCCATAGAGATGCATGTCGGAGCCGCAGATTGCGCAGCTCGTCACCTTGATGATCGCGTCGCGGTCGTCCTGGATGATCGGGTCGTCGACTTCCTCGCAGCGGATGTCGCCGCTGCCATGCCAAGTAAGTGCCTTCATGTCGCTCTCCTCATGTCTTTCAGTTTTTTTTGGTCAGAAGCTGCTCAGGGCTGGCCGCTGCCACCTGCCGCACCGTAGACCTGTCCAGTCGAATAGCTGGCCTGCGGATCTGCAAGTTGCACGTAGATGGAGGCCAGTTCCGCCGGCTGTCCCGGACGGCCCATCGGCGTGTCGCCGCCGAATTTCTGGAGCTTCTCCATTGTCGCGCCGCCGCTGACCTGCAGCGGTGTCCAGATGGGACCGGGGGCCACGCCGTTGACGCGAATACCCTTGGGACCAAGCTGTTTTGCCATCGACTTTGTGAAGTTCATCACGGCCGCCTTGGTCATCGCGTAGTCCACCAGATCTTCCGAAGGGTCATAGGCTTGTACGGATGTCGTCTGAATGATGACGGATCCCGGCTTCAAATGCTTGAGCGCCGCCTTGGTGAGCAGGAACGTCGCGTAGATGTTGGTCTTCATCGTCGCGTCGAACGCCTCGTAGGTGATGTCCTCAATCGCCTGGGCCTGCTGCTGTCGGCCGGCGTTGTTCACGAGGATGTCGAGGCCGCCGAGGGCCTTGGCGGCGTCTTCGACCAGCTTCTCGCAGAATGCCTGATCGCGAAGGTCGCCGGGAAGCGCGACGCCTTTGCGGCCTTCCTTCTCGATGAGCGCGATGACTTCCTTCGCATCCGGTTCTTCGTCCGGAAGGTAGTTGATGGCGACGTCGGCACCCTCGCGGGCGTAAGCGATTGCGGCAGCGCGGCCCATGCCGGAATCGCCGCCAGTGATCAGGGCCTTGCGGCCGGCCAGACGCCCCGATCCCTTGTAGGATGTTTCGCCGTGGTCGGGTTTCGGGTTCATCTTGCTCGCAAGTCCGGGGAACGGCTGGGACTGCTTTTCGAAAGGCGGCTTCGGATATTTCGTTGTCGGGTCTTCCATTGTCGCGGAATCCTTTTTCTGAAGTGTCTGGGCGATCGACGGAAACGCCGACGCGGCAAGCGATGCGCTCGCTACTGCCAGGATGGAACGGCGGGTGGTCACAAGGGGCGGTCGCTGCATGTTCTGCGATCTCCGGAAAAGGCCGGGCGCGCGCGTCCGGCAACGGCATTGATCAATGTGCTTTGTTCGCCACCTATGCCAAAAGCGGTGATGACGCCGCCGTAAAGGCGTTCGCCGGAAAGACGCTGCCGACGCTGGACATGCACAAGATGCACGTCCAGAAGCTGGTGGCAGAAAGGCTTGATCAAGGGTACACTCCATGTGGGGACCGCATGCACAACCTAGGCCGGCTGTCATTGTTCCCTAATGGTGACCACCAATTTCAGGCTGCGTCGGCGATCGCCGTCATCGCAAAAATAATCCACCAACACCGATCCCCTCACACCAGAAACGAGGCGATGCTCTTTGCAAGCACCTCCGGGTTTTCTTCAGCGACATGATGGCCGCTATCGATGCCGTAGCCGGTCACGTTGTTCGCCCAGTTTCGCCAGATTGCCACGGGATCGCCGTAGATCTTCTCAAGGTCGTCGCGCATCGACCATAGACAGAGCATTGGACGCGTGATCTTCCGTCCGGCGTCGCGATCTGCGCGGTCATGCTCGTGATCGATCCTGACCCCGGCGCGATAGTCCTCGATCATACCATGGACGACGCCGGGATCATGGATTGCGCTCAGCAGATCGGCATATGCCTCCGGTCCCATCAGGTCGGGCGATACCCCCGAGTACCATGCCGTAGGATTGGCGAGGATCGCCCGTTCCGGCTTTTCGGGCTGAGCGAAGAAGAACCAGTACCACCAGTCTCTTGCAAACTTCCAGTCGGCTCGCTCGAGATGCTCGAGAACAGGCAAGCCGTCGACGGTAATTAGCCTGCGCACGACATCGGGATGATCCATCGCCATCCGGAAAGCCGTCAAGCTTCCGCGGTCGTGACCGACGACGTCGAACTGTTGGTGCCCGAGCGACTCCATCATCTCGATAAGAGCGATCGCTTTAGCGCGCTTCGAGGAATTTCGGCTGTCTGGCGCATCGACCGGAACATAGGATTGGCCGAACCCAGGCAGGTCTGGGCAAATGACTGAGAACCTGTCCGCAAGTTGATCAGCTACCCTGCCCCAGGTCATGTGCGTGCGTGGATGGCCGTGCAACAGCAGAACTGGCTGGCCGGCTCCCCCATGGCGAACCCGAAGAACGCCTGCCTCGGTCTCGATCTCCACAAGGGAGAAGTCGTTGAACATGTCTTTCTCCAAATGGACGATCCAGACAACTCGATCGCCTCTAACCTTTCCTTTCAGAACCCGCATCAGGCTCTCCGGGTTCCCCTGCAAACGAGAACGGCAGGTCTCCGCATGTCCGCCTGCGCTGCTGCGCGAAGCGCCGACTTTAACCTGACGCCATTGATCGTCCCGAACGTGAAAACTGGTCCTGATGGAGAAAGCCTCGTGCGTGGGGATGGCTGGCGCCAGGTATGCTGCACGCGCCCTCTCTCTGAGGGATGGAACCGATCGAACTAATTCGGGCCAACGGGGCTCTGCGCGCTTCCCATCAGATCCTGCCAGGTCGCACTCGCGCCGACTAACGTCGCATGCGCACCAGTTCGCCAAATCGCATCGGCGAAGGACGATACCAGCCCATTAAGATCATCAGATCCGGTCAGCAATTCATCTGCCACGATCGGACTCTGCGGATTTCCCTAGGTGCTTCTTTACCGTCGCGACCAGCTCCGGGAGATCGGGCAGTTTACCAAGATTACGGGCACCGGCCAGAATGGTTTCATTTGATAGCTCTCTTGTGTCGCTCGAGCTCGATAAGACAAAAGAGACACGAAGTGACTTCGTTCGAGGCGACGGGGGTTACCCGCTCGACATGGAGGTTGACGTCACGCACAGCAAGGCAGGAATAAAGGGTTTCGAGAACTTGAATGCGTGCTCGTTCGACCCGACGGGCTCAAGAACCTGGATGCATTCGAGATTGCGTCTGCTAGCTCCATCGCAATGAAGGCGTCGTCTCCGACCACAAAGACGAGCTTGCGCTCCTCAGCTCTGGCATACTCGTTCGAGCGTCCTCATAAGGGCGTTTCGATTAAACACTAAACCTACATTGTCGTAACAATTCACTAGCACGCGGTCTCACCGAGGCCCCGATGCATGCGGGACGCCTTCGCCAAGAGCTTTCCAGCCAGGCACTAAATCGAAAACTAGGGCAATTGTGACTGTTTTACAGTTGCTTCGAGGAGTTGGAAGCACAAATCCCAAGCGGATCGCTGACGGTCAAGGTCCTACTACCTTCGCGATCGTCTCGTTCAATAGCCTCTGCGTGAACGGCTTCGCCAGTCTTGGGATGTCGACCTCCAATCCGTCAGGAAGTTCCGCAAAACCCGTGGCAAGGATAACCTTCTGGTCTGGATAGAGTGCCACTATCTTTTCGGCGAGTTCCGCACCTGTCATGTGCGGCATCGCATGGTCTGTAACGACGACGTCGGGCAGCGGCCCTGCCTCGAGCAGTGCGAGGGCCTCTTCGCCCGACATGGCTTCCGTCGGTCGATGTCCGAGATCCTCCAGCATCAAGATAGTGTTCATCAGCACGAGGCCATCGTCGTCGACGACGAGAACGGCGAGAGGCCTGCTCGGAACAAGCTCGGGTTCCACCGCCCGTGGCTGGTCCATTTCGGCCGCGACGTCCGAAACGCGGAGCCATAATTCCGCGGTGGTTCCCTTGCCCGACTGGGACTTCATGACCAAACCGCCTCCGGACTGCGCCATCAGTCCCTGCACCATCGGTAGTCCCAGGCCCGTACCCTTGCCGATACCCTTCGTGGTGAAGAACGGCGTTGTCGCCTTCTCGAGCGTCTCGGCGTCCATTCCGGCACCTTCATCTTTCACCGACAAACATACATAGTCGCCGGCCTTCAAGTCCTTGACCTGCCCATCTCCGAGCGTCCGCTTCTTTGCGGAGATCACGATGGATCCGCCGCCCGACATCGCGTCGCGGGCGTTGACCACAAGGTTGAGGAGAGCGTTGGCGAGCTGGTTCGGGTCGGACTGCACCTTGGGGAGCTTCAGCGGAAACGTTGTGCTGATATCGATCCCAGGTCCAATCGAACGCTGAAGGAGTTCCGCGGTTTCGGCGACCAGGGCGGGCACGTCGACGGGCTCTATTCTCAAATCCTGCTTGCGCGAGAAGGCGAGCAGTCGCTGCGTCATAGAAGCGCCCCGCTTCGCGCCCGTGATCGCGTTGTCGATCAGGCCAACGATCTCGGGAACGGCTACCGCCTTTTTGCGTGCAATCTCCAGGCTGCCGAGGATCGCGGTCAAAAGGTTGTTGAAGTCGTGGGCGATGCCTCCCGTGAGCTGACCGACGGCCTCCATCTTCTGGGCCTGAAAGAGTTCCTCCTGAGTGCGGTGAAGTGCTTCCTGCGACTCGCGTTTTTCCGTGATGTCGCGCGTGACCTTAGCGAAGCCGATCAGCTTGCCATCGTCGTCGTGGATAGCATCGATGATGACTGTCGCCCAAAATCGGGTCCCGTCTTTGCGAACACGCCAGCCTTCCTTCTCGAAGCGCCCCTCCGCGGCCGCCGTCTTCAAAGCTTTCGCCGGCAGCTCGTCGGCCCTGTCCTCTTCGGTGTAGAACCTCGAGAAATGTTGGCCGATGATCTCGTCGGGCTCATATCCCTTGATGCGCCGCGCGCCGGGGTTCCAGCTCACGACGTTTCCTTGCGGGTCGAGCATGTAGATCGCGTAGTCTGTGACGCCCTGGACGAGGAGACGAAACTGCTCCTCGCTGCGCTTCAAAACCTGCTCAGCGATCTTCCTTTCCGACAGGTCGCGAGTGATCTTGGCAAAACCCACAAGTTGGCCGTGCTGATCGCGGATCGCATCGATGATAACGTGCGCCCAGAACCGCTCCCCATCCTTGCGGACGCGCCAGCCCTCTGCTTCGAAACGCCCCACAGTTTCGGCGGTCGTAAGAGCCTTCGCCGGCATTCCGGCGGCATTGTCTTCTGCAGTGTAGAACCGGGAGAAATGCTCACCCAGGATTTCTTCTTCGGTGTATCCCTTGAAACGCTGGGCTCCGGCATTCCAACTGCTAACCAGCCCGTCCGGATCGAGCAGGTAGATGGCATAGTCGGTGATCGCGTCGACGAGAAGACGATAGCGCCCTTCGCCGGACGCGGCCTGAAGCGTGCTGGCGCGAGCTGTCATGCGCATTCTTTCGTAAAGCTGATATCCCTCATCTGGCTGATTTAGTGTGATAACGCCGTGATGCAACCGGTTGCTAACGTACGGTACCGGACGATGCGCACGGTGTTGCCGGCCGACGCTAGCGAGCTTCCCGACATCAAGCTCAATATGATCATCGACAATAGCTTTCAAAATTCGCCGGTGATGGCTTCGATGCCGCCGTCCGGCTTGGCGGAAGCTTGGAGAAAGACATGATCGCGGTCCGCATCGCTGCCTACTGGCGGCTCGTCCGGCTGCTCTCAGTAATACCTCGATGCGCATTCTGTCCAAAAAGGCCGCAGGGCCTCATGACGCACAATTACATGCCGCCGGCTCGCTCCACCGCGGGTCTGTAAAGACGACCCGGAACGGGGCGACAGTTACCCCGCCGAAGATGAATGAGACCGTTTCCAGCGGCGTTTCGGCTGCGTCGTCCTGTCTGAGGTAATCGACCATCATGGAAAACATCTCGCGTCCGCCCGGTTGCGCTCAACGAAGCGTCTTTCTTCAGGAAGGACAGCGTCCTTTGCGCGCCAGCGCTGGAAAGCGTGTGACCCGTCCACGCTTTCTTCCAGTTCAACCTCACATCGCCGACGCCGAGCTGTGCGGCGGCGAGCCTTGAAGCCATAGGCGGGATCGTCGTGTCGTTTTCGCCATGGACGAGGCGAACTGGCGTGCCATTGCTAGGCGGAATAACCGTCTGCGGGGGATTCGATCAACTGTTCTCGGTTTCGGGACGTTAAACAGACCAAGGGCGCTCGACCCGTTACGGGGAGCGCCCTTCTTCACCCGGACAGCGCCGCGCTCACGAAATCATTCCGCGGTACAGGCCATCGTTGGTTCGGGTGATGATCTTTAGATGATGTTTCAGGCGATGATTTTCAAGATGAGAGCGTTTTCGCCGTCGTCTCCATCCAGGCGCGATGCTTCTCCTCGTCCTGGTGTGCCTTCATGAAAAAAGCCTTCGAGGCCGGGATCGCATCTTCGTGACGGATTGCCCGCTCGTAGGCGGTAACCGTGTCGTCCTCGTTCGTCTTCATGGCTTTGAGGATCGCGGTGTCGCCCAGCATGTCGGCGAGTGCGATCTTACCGGTCGTCAACATCTGCTTCATGTCGCCCTCGGTTGGTGCTTCAATGCCGAGTTCGCGGGCCATGGCGGTCAGCACCTGGATGTGCTGCAGGTGGTCTTGTTTGAAGATGGAGATCTGGCTTGCGAGTTCGCGGCTATCAAGGCGCTCGATGCAGGAATCGTACGCCGCGATCGCGTCGTGCTCGAGGTAAAGCAGGTTCTTAACTAGATCCTTGATGTCGGATTCGTTGCCAACCATCGTGACCATATCGTTCTCCTTCTTGGATTTGGGAAATCGGGGAACGATATGCCTGTGAGGTTGTTCCGCGGCCGGCGGAACCGTCCTCTATCGTACCGTTCTCAGAATCCAGGGCATGCTCGGCCGGAACTTTGACGATACAGGCGGGTTTCAACTTCGACATTCCCGTCGCAACCCCATTTCAAATTGGAGAAATAACCATGACCCTCGAAGGGAAGAAGATCGCCGTTCTTATCGCACCGCGCGGCACCGAGGAACCCGAGTTCAAGCAGCCAAAGGAAGCGGTCGAAGCTGCCGGCGCGACTGTGACGGTTGTCGGCATCGAAGCTGGCGAGGCCAAGACGAACAATGGCGATCTTGATCCGGGCGGCAGCTACGCCGTGGACAAGGTCGTGAAGGATGTCTCGGCAAGCGACTTCGACGGACTGGTAATCCCTGGCGGGACCGTCGGCGCAGACAAGCTTCGGGCAGAAGGCGATGTCGTTTCGTTCGTGCGATCCTTTTTCGAGCAGGGCAAGCCGGTCGGCGTGATCTGCCACGGCCCTTGGCTCCTGGTGCAGGCTGACGTTCTAAAGGGACGCACGGTCACCTCCTATTCGTCGATCCGGAAGGACATTGAGAACGCGGGCGCCACCTGGGTCGACCAGGAAGTCGTGACCGATCAGGGGCTAGTTACGAGCCGTAAGCCCGATGACCTGCCAGCGTTCTGCGCAAAGATCGTCGAGGAATTTGCCGAAGGCAGACACCCGGAACAGACGCGCAGCGCCTGATCGAACAGACGAAGAAGCGTCGGCTCCGTCCGGCGCTCCACGGCTCTCGAGCGCCTGCCAGCCCAATGCTCGGCAGTCCTCCTGACGGCTTTCTTCGAGTTGATCTCTTTCCAAATCATTGAAAACGCCTAGTTCCTTCCTCTCTCGTTTGACAGGGAAGACAGGATTTACCGTGCAGCACGCCACCATCGCGCCAGATCCATTTGAATTTCTTGGAAGTGACGGAGAGGTGGCGACGATCATTCGCCGGTTTGACTGGTCAGCGACGCCGCTTGGCCCCGTTGAGCGGTGGACCCCGAACCTCAGGGCCGCAACGGCCCTTTTGCTACAGTCGCCAGTCCCCATTGTGATGCTGTGGGGCGAGGACGGCGTCATGATCTACAACGACGCCTATTCCGGGTTCGCCGGTTACCGTCATCCGGCGCTCTTCGGGTCGAAAGTGCGCGAAGGATGGGCTGAGATTGCCGACTTCAACGACAACGTCATGAAGGTCGGACTTTCGGGTGGCACGTTGGCCTACAAAGATCAGGAACTCACGCTCCACCGAAGGGGCGTCCCCGAGCAGGTATGGATGGATCTCGACTACTCGCCGGTTCCTGACGAACATGGAAAGCCCGCGGGTGTCATTGCCATCGTCGTAGAGACGACGGAGCGGGTGCTCGCCGAGCGGAGAAACCGCGAGGAATCGCAACGGCTAAAGAAGCTGTTCGAACAGGCCCCGACGTTCATGGCGATGGTGAGCGGTCGCGAGCACCGGTTCGAGATGATCAATCCCGAATACAGGAAACTCATCGGCCACCGCGACGTCGACGGCAGGCCGGCGGCCGATGCCCTGCCGGAGGTCGTTGACCAGGGCTACGTCGCCCTTCTCGACCAGGTCTTTGAGAGCGGTGAAGCGATCAGACGTATCTCCGAGCGCATCATGCTGAAGAGGGCCGAAGACGGCGCCTTGGAGGAACGATTTGTCGATTTCGTTTTCCAACCGATCAGAGATGAGAACGGAGGCGTCACGAGCATCTTTATCCAAGGATCGGACGTCACCGAGCGCGTCCGCGCGGAAAACCACCAACGCCTGCTCATCAACGAACTGAATCATCGAGTGAAGAACACGCTGGCGTCGATCCAGTCGATTGTCTCGCAAACGCTACGGGGCGTCCAGACGAAAGAAGAAGCGTCGACGGCGATCAGCAATCGTATCTTGGCGTTGTCGCGCGCCCACAACGTGCTTACCGACGAGAACTGGGACGGCGCTGACCTCAGAAAGATGGTCGAGAACTCGCTGGAAGCGTTTCAGCACGAGGGCCGTTGCGCAATTACGGTCAGCGGGCCTCCCCTACGTCTGGGTCCGCACGCCGCCTTGTCGATCGCGCTCGCCCTCCACGAACTGGCGACAAATGCCGTCAAATACGGGGCGCTCTCCTCTCCCAGTGGGTCCGTAGATGTGAAGTGGGCGGTCAATCGAGATGCGGTCTTCGAACTGACATGGACCGAGAGAGGCGGCCCGATCGTGATGAGGGGCGAGCGTCTCGGCTTTGGTTCTCGGCTCCTACTGAAGGTGCTTCCACTGGAGCTTCGCGGGACGGCGGACATCGACTACGATCCCCAGGGCGTCGTCTTCAAGCTGACTTCGTCGGTGGAGGCGGTCAGCGACCGCTCGTCGTCGTCGGAGGTATGATGGCTAGGATCCTGATAGTCGAGGACGAGATGCTCGTCGCCATGTTGATCGAGGACACGTTGAACGATCTGGGACACGTAGTCGTCGGACCGGCGATGCGCCTTGAGACCGCGCTCGCCGCCGTAGAGACCGAAAGCTTCGACTACGCCATCCTCGACATAAATCTCGCTGGCAAAACGTCGTTTCCGGTAGCCGATCTGCTGGTCGAGAAAGGCATTCCATTCATGTTTGCCAGCGGCTACGGCGCCGCAGGCCTCACGGACGGATACAGGGAGTGTCCGATCCTGCAAAAGCCGTTCGTCGGTCAGGAGGTCGCAAAGATGCTGGCGACCTTGTCCCAATGAGCCCGGCAAGTCAGAAATAGAGGCATCAACCTTCCGCGATCGGGTGAAGTGTCAACTCTCGGTTCAGTTACCTATCGGTGGGACCGCTTGGGAATCATAAGTGCTCTTGCTGCTTCGAACGGGAGGCACGCAAATGCTCCAAGCTTTCATGTCCCTCGACGACGATCAGATCACCAAGGTACTGGACGCCGTGCGCCTTTGGTGCGCGGAACGGAACGCATTGACAGCCCAGACGGACATCGCGCGGTAAGCGCGGCAGTCGATCTCGCCCATGCTTGCGGCAACGTCGCGATGCCTTGCAGCGATGAATGCCGATTTCGAGTCTCCGCCTCTTCATGGGCGACGTATCCTCATTGTCGAAGCGCTTCGATGCTTGCCTGCCCGTGATCTGTCAGCGTCGATGCTAATTCCCGCAACAGAACCTCGTACCGCTGTACCAGAATGCCGTGGCAGTCGAAGGTGATGATCTTTGTCATCGAGGTAAGATCGAACGGCAGATTCGACGCGGCGGTCTTGGCGGGTGGGACCCGCTCGACGAATGATGGTCGACGCGCAGTGGCGGTCGCCTCGACCAGGTCGAACGACCGTTTCTTTGCTGGCCACTTGTTGTTGAGATCCTCTGGACAATTGCTCATGACGTACCTCCGACAACATGAGATCGAATGCGCCGGCCCTTTGAAGGCATAGCCCGATGGCGACGGGCGATTGGAGATCGGGCCGACATCAATCTCGTTCAACGTGTAAGGGCTGAATACTGGGGCAGGTCTATCGCCTCCGCGTTGCCCGCGAAGAGACCGCCCGACACCTTCTGCAAAGATGGAGCCGCCATGACACGAAGGATTCCGTGAAGCACGGCAATTCCCGTCCGGGTGCGCGGATGCACCAGCCTCGGCACGATCTTCGGGATTCCCTGGGCCTTCCTCACAAAGGGCCGCATGACGGCTTCATATTTCTGGAATGCGCCCTCAACATCACTGTTGGTCACAAGTTCTCCGGCGAGCACGTAGGCGCCGGAGATCGCAAGCGTCGCCCCGACCCCGCCCAACGGCGTGACGCACCACGCAGCGTCTCCGAGCAGCACTACCCTGCCCTGCGACCATCTTGGCATGCGAACTTGCCTTAGAACGTCGAGATAGAAGTCCTGCGTCGTCTCCATCGCATCAAGAACCCGCGGCGTCCGCCAACCGGCGTCACGGAACTCGTCGCGAAGCCACGCCTTCTGCTGGCTTGGATCCCAGTCTGCTTTGTCGCCGTGCCTTCGATGAAGCGAGAGGTTCGCCCGCATCGTTCCATGCATGTCCGGGCGGATCGAGACGCTGCGGCAGCCGGGGGCGTTGAACCAGCGCCATAGCTGGTCGTCCCCCGTGACCCGTGGGATCGTGAAGTAGGCCATCGTCATGTCCATCCAGCGCGGACTGTTCTGGCCGCTGAAAACCAGTTCGCGCGTCGAAGAGCCGACGCCTTCCGCTACAAGGAGGATATCGTATTCCTCCTCCGCTCCGCTCTTGAAGCGGACGGAGACACCGTGGGCGGTGGGTGCGACCGATCTAATTGTCTCACCGAACCTGAACGCCGCCCGCGCGCGAGCCGGCTCATAGAGAAGACGAGAGAGGTCGCCTCGCAGGATTTCCATCTCAGCGGTCGGGCCGTCGGTGCCTAGTTTCTCGGTTATGATCTTTGCGACAACGTCGTCGTTCTCGTCGACCCAGGCTATCCCTTTTTCGCCTGTGCCGTGAGCGAGAGCGGCGTCCTCAAGTCCCATGAGGCGAAGCACCTTGCGGCCCTCGCCGCGCACGTCGACGTTCTGCCCGCCGTCGCGGAACTCGGACGCCTTCTCTATGACGGTGACGTCGAAGCCGTTTCGCCCGAGCCACCAGGCTGCGGCGCAACCAGCGATGCTGGCCCCTGAGATTAAGACGGTGCGTGCCATGCGCGTTCCAAAGCTCAGTGTATGGCGTGGAGGTCGCCGCGGTCGCCTTCGCCGAGCTTTCCTTCCGTCTTGGACTTGTGGCGTTTGTCTGGCGACAGCGAGCGCCCAATGTCGGTCGACTCGTTGAACTGCCCCTTTTCATCGCGACGCGCGTAGCGCTTGTCAGGTCCGGTATCGATGAGTTCGCGCTTGGACATGGGTGTTCTCCTTATGGTCAGACGCGGAAACGTGCGAGGTTCCAGTTCGTTGCGTTGAGGATCGACCGCCAGGGGACGGCAGGTTCTTTCCGGGGGCGACATCTGCCGGAATCAAGATGGCAGCAACGCAGCTAAATTCGGCCATTACCAAGGACGAAGCCGTACGCGGTTCCCGCAAGCGCCTCGACTTCTACCCGTTGCCAACCCTCTTGCGACCGCACTAGCGAGACCGGTCTTCCGTCGAGTTCGGCCGAGACGATCGGTTCCGCCGGAGCCCCGATTTGAAACCGCGTAAGACCATCTTGGAGCGCGATTGGCCCCCACAATCGCTCGTCGGTCATTGCAAGAGCCGCTGTCAGCCGTCGACCGCTGGTGCTTAGCCGATGCCCGACCCGGCTCCTGTTACCAGGACTACTTTGTTTCCCATGTGACCCCCT
>UBQW01000086.1:230-9711 GCA_900467745.1 Hyphomicrobiales bacterium | reverse complement strand
ATTCCTGTGCTTGTCACAGGAATCCAGCCAACCCAAGTCCTTGGGTTGAAAAGACTCTTCCGCGTCGCGGACGCGACGCTGCTGGATCCCGGCTCAAGGCCGGGATGAGGGTGGAGTGTTTGGCGTCATTCGCCTGACGTGTCGTATTCCCCGATCAAGCCGACAGCGTCAGCCCGATCCCCCACGGGTCGCGCAGGAACACGCCGCCGTCGCGTTTCTCGCTCTTGATCTCGAGCTCGTCGAGCTTGGCGACGGCCTTGTCGAGGGCCGCGGTATCGTTGAAGTGCAGCGCGTAGTCGGAAAGCCCGGTCATCGCCTCGGTGCGGGCGCCGGCGCCGCGGCTGTTCCAGATGTTGGCGGCGACATGGTGATGGTAGTCGCCAGTGGCAAAGAAGCTGGCGCCCGGATAGCGCGCCATGATCTTCAGGCCGAGAACGTCGCGATAGAACTGGTCGGCCTCGGGAATATTGCCGACCTGCAGATGGACATGGCCGATCGCCGAACCCTCAACCATGCCGGTCCAAGTGTCCTGTGGCGCACTCTCGTAGAGCGCCTGCAAATCGAGCCGGTGGGTCGCCATCTCCACCTGTCCGTCCTGGTGGAATTTCCATTGCATCGGCGAGCGGTCGGAATAGATCTCGATGCCGTTGCCCTCGGGGTCGGAGAGATAGATCGCCTCGCTGACCAGATGGTCGGACGCGCCGTCGAGAACCACATTGTTGTGCGCGGCGTGGCGCAGCCAGCGCGCCAGTTCGGTGCGCGATGGCATCAGGAAAGCGGTGTGGAAGAGACCGGCGGCGTTGCGCGGCGCGGTGAGCACATCCTTGCCCGTCGTCAGCGTCAGCAACGGCGTTTCGCCGACGCCAAGCACTTCGCCGCTCGCCGTCTTCTCGATAACCTTCAGCCCGAGCATTGACTGGTAGAAGGCCGAAACGGTGGGGAGGTCGGTCACGACCAGATGCGAGTGATCGACATAGGCAGGGCGCGTCAGCGCGTAGGAAGTCTGTGTGGTGGTCATCTTACGGTCTCCTGCCCGGGATAAGGAGGGCGTACCGGCGCCGGCAGCAAGGATGCTGCCCTCGGGCAGCAAACTGCTGCCCATAGCGATGCCAAGGAAGGTTCGCCGGTTCATGCGTGTGATGGGTCCTCTGGCCGCTGTACTTGCATCCTATATGGCGCATCGCGATTGTTCACAGAAGCCCCGTTTTTGACGATGAAGCGTTCGATATCCATTGACGACTTCCGCGCGTGATCTTGATCTCGGTCGAGCTGCCAGCTTGATCTCGATCTAGCTGCCAGCTTGATCTCAATCAAAGCGCCATATGTATTTCAGGAGGATATTGTCACCATTACATGCAGTCATAGAGGAGTTGCATCATGTACAGGAAGATCATCGTCGCGGTCGAAATCGGCGCGCTCGCAAACGGGGACATGACCTTCCGCAAGGCCGCCTCGCTGCTCGATAGCGGCGGCGAGATCATCCTGCTCAACGTCGTCGAGGACATTCCGACCTATCTCGGCGTCGATATCCCCGTCGACCTCATCGAAAACGCCGCCAAGGACGCGCAGGAAAAGCTGCAGGGCCTGATCGTCAGCACCGGCATTCCCGCCCGCGTCGAAATCAGCCACGGCCGGCCGGCAAGCGGCATCATCGCCTCGGCCGAGGCCAACCAGGCCGACCTGATCATCCTTTCCTCGCATATGCCCGATTTCAGCAACTACTTCATCGGCGCCACCGCCGACCGCGTCGTGCGCCACGCCAAATGCTCGGTGCTGGTCGACCGCCGCAAGGGGTAGGGGAAAGGCCATAAAAGGGAGGCGGAGATGCGGGAGGCTGCCACGGCCTCCTGCTTCATCCGGTTCACGAAGATTTATCCTCCCCACACAGCGCTTGTGTTGCGCGCAAACCATTTCGATGCGACGATCCTGGCCTAACGAATGGGGCATTTCTGCATGGGCGAGTTCAACGGCATCCGCTGGGCTTATGACAAATACGAGCTGATCGCCGACGGCATCGTCCACGGTGTCGGGCTGGCGCTCGCGCTTGTCGGCGCTACCGTGCTGATCTTCTACGCCACTGTCTGGTCGTCGCATGGCGAACTCGCCGCCGCCTGGATCTACAGCCTCGGCCTGGTGCTGACGCTCGGCATCTCGTTCTCCTACAACGCCTGGCCCGTCTCGCGCACCAAGTGGTTCCTCCGCCGGCTTGATCATTCCTCGATCTTCATCCTGATCGCCGCCACCTACACCCCATTCCTCGAGCGCGGCGCCGACAATCCTCTACTTCTCGGCATGCTCATCGGCATCTGGGCCGTGGCCTTCATGGGCGTGTTCCTGAAATGCGTCTTCCCCGGCCGCTACGACCGGCTGGCGATCCTGCTCTATCTCGCCATGGGCTGGAGCGGCGTCATGGTCGCGGGCCCGGTCGCCGAGCGCATTCCCTATGCATCGATGCTCCTGATCGTTATCGGCGGCATCATCTATTCGCTCGGCGTGATCTTCCACGTCTGGGAAAAGCTGCGCTTCCAGAACGCCATCTGGCACGGCTTCGTCGTCGCGGCTGCCGCGGTCCACTACACCGCGGTGCTCACCTGCTTCAGCATGAGCCCGGCGTGACGCCGACCAACATTCATCCAGTCTTCGTCAGCGTCACCACATAGCGGCAGGTCTCGTCGCTATCGTTGCGAAACTCGCAATCCACCGCCGGCCCGAGCAGCAGGCAGTCGCCTGCCTTCAGCGCATGCACCATCTCGCCCTCGACGAAGGTCAGCGCCCCCTCGGTCACCCAGATGCATTGCCGCAGAAACACGAAGGAGGCCGCCGGGTAGGCGACGCGGGCGCCTGAGGGCAGTGCAACCTCGACGATATCGAACGGGCTGCCATCCGGCGAGACAGGTCGCCGCGTATACCCCGTTTCCGGATCGGTCCAAAGCGGCTGATCCTCGCGCCGGCTCAGCCGCTGGCTGCCCGCCTCGGCGCGCGCAATCAGCGACGACACGGTCAGCCCGAAGGCGCCGCAGAGCTTGCCCAAAAGCGAGGCCGTCGGGCTGCTCTCGCCGCGCTCCACCTTGTGGATCATCGCCCGCGATACGCCGGAGTGGTCGGCGAGATCGCTCAGCGACCATCCCCGCAATTCCCGCTCGGCGCGGACGCGATCGCCTAGACAGCGGTCGAAATTGTCTGATATAGTGGACATAGTGAATTTATAGTGGATAGACCATCATGACGCAACCCACCCTCATCCGCGACGCCACCGAAGCCGATCTGGCCGCGATCCGCGATATCTACAACCACGCGGTGGAGCACACGACGGCGATCTGGAACGAGACGGTCGTCGATCTCGACAATCGCCGGGAATGGTTCGCCATGCGCCGCGCCCGCGGCTTCCCCGTTCTGGTCGCCGAAAGGGAAGGGAAGATCGCAGGCTACGCCTCCTATGGCGACTGGCGCGCCTTCGAGGGCTTCCGCCACACGGTCGAGCATTCCGTCTATGTCGAAAAGGATCACCAGGGTGCCGGCATCGGCAGAGAATTGATGACGGCGCTGATCAAGCGCGCCGGCGAAAACGGCATCCACGTCATGATCGCCGGCATCGAGGCCGGCAACAAGGCCTCCATCGCGCTGCACGAAAAACTAGGCTTCCGCAACGGCGGCACCTTCCACGAAGTCGGCATCAAGTTCGGCCGCTGGCTGGACCTGACGTTCATGGAATTGCGGGTGCCGGGCTGAGCCACATCACAAACGCAAAACGCCCGCCACGGTCTCCCGCGGCGGGCGTTTTGCGATAGTCACCCATCACTTGTCCGGCGTAAACACCATCGAATGGCCGTTGATGCAGTAGCGCAGGCCTGTCGGCCGTGGGCCGTCGGGGAAGACGTGGCCGAGATGGGCCTCGCAATTGCCGCAGCGGATTTCGGTGCGCACCATGCCGTGGCTGGTATCGCGATATTCGGTCACCGCCTCGGGCGAAACCGCCTCGAAATAGCTCGGCCAGCCGCAGCCGGCGTCGAACTTGGTGTCGGAGCGAAACAGCGGCGCGTCGCAGCAAACGCAGCTGTAGAGCCCCGTTTCGAATGAATCCCAGTAGGGGCCGGTAAAGGCCCGTTCGGTGCCGTGCTGGCGAGTGATGCGGTACTGCTCGGGGGTGAGCTGTTCCTTCCACTCGGCATCGGTCCTGTGAACCTTGGCGATCGTCGTATCGGCCATGGAGTGCTCCTTTCACGCAGCTGTGGCTTGCGGCGAGTGTTTTTTGATTTCTTCGGCAATGTGGTGCTGTTGACGCAAACGATCAAGGGATCACGCGCGTCCGAAGGCCGAGTTCGCGGCCTCCGTGTCGATCAAACCACAGCCCCGTGCGCCTCGATATACCCTCTCAGCTTCGCGACCAGCGCGGCTTCGCCATCGCCGGATTTCACTGCCTCGCTCCACGAATAACCCATGCAGGCCGGGCGATGGCGCTTGTCCTCGGGCTCGGTCAGATAGCGCGGCATGATATGCGCGTGCAGCGCAGGCTCGGCATTGCCCCAGATCTCGTAGTTCACCCGGGCGCAACCGGTGGCGGAAAGCAGTGCGTCGCCGGCAAGCGTCATGTCGGCGAGAAAGGCGTTGCGCGCCTCGGGGGAGAGATCGTTGAGGCTCGGCACGACGGGATCCGCCAGCAGCAGAGAGTAGCCTGGCAGCGGCTGCACATCGCCGATCACAAGCCAGCCGGAACGCATGCGGCAGATCACATAAGGGTTCTTGCCAGCCCGTGCCATCGCCACGCGCTCTTCGATAAGGTTCATTGCGTTTCCCTAAAGGATTGATTCCGTTTGAATCTTCCTATGCGCCAGAGAGGCCGGGCCGCGCAATGGCTGGATGAGGCAAACCTACCCCGAAGCCAAAATCACATGCGCCTGGATCTTCGCGGCGATCTCGCCGTTGCCGTGCTTGCTCGCAAGCGCTGCCTCCGCCGCCTTGGTGGCCGCTTCGAGCTTCGCCGGGTTCCGCGCTTCGATCTCGCCGCGCAAGGGCGTTCCCTGGCAATAGGCGACGGCCACTTCGCGGGCGGACGGCGCGCGGCTGATATCGGCGCGCGTGTCGATCTCGATTTCCTTGAAACCGGCGCGCGCGAGGTCGTCGCGGATCTGGTCGCGGTCGTGATAGCCGTGCGGCGTACGCTCGGCAAACCGTGGCGGATCCTCGGGAAACACGGTCGCCAGCGCCTTGGTCACGTCGTCGGCGAACACATTGGTCTCGATCCGGTCCCAGACGCTAAACAGAAGCCGACCGCCTGGCTTGAGCATCCGCCGTGCCTCCCGATAGGCGGCCGGTCGATCGGGAAAGAACATCGCCCCGAACTGGCAGCAGACGAGGTCGAAACTCGCATCCTGGAAGGGGAGCGCCATGGCATCGGCCTGTCGCCAGGCAACGCGGTCGTCGGCCGGCTGGTGCAAGCGGGCGTAGTCGAGCATGGCCTGGTTGAGATCGGTCGCGATATAGGTCGCGCCGGGTAGGAGCAGTGGCGCCAGCGCCCGGGTGACGGTGCCGGTGCCGGCCGCGATCTCAAGCACCGCCTTCGGCTTGAGAGCGGCGGCCCGCCGCGCCCGGTCGGCGGCATAGCATGCGAAAATCAGCGGCACCATGTGGCGGTCGTAATTCTCAGGAACAGAGCCGGCAAAGATCTTGTCCGCTTCCAGCATCGCCTCATCCTCCCTTGATGATTGGCATTTGCTATTGCGACGAGAATACCACGAAACGGCGTCTGCCGCTCGTTTCTAGCGAGGCCATCGCGCCTTTCATCGCATCGCCCGTTCGGATGAACGCCGGTTCATCATAAGAGCCAGCTAATGTGGCCCCTGATCCTGGCTATACTTGATGAAAAGCAAGCATCGGGGCCAATCGCGAGCATCGGGGGATGCGAAGATGAGTGAAACCATTGTCGTAAGCGCCTATTGCGCGATCTCGAGTGTCTTCATGCTGATGACGGCGCTCGAAGGCTGGGCCATCAGGGGCGGATGGACGCTGGCGCGTGGCTTCGGCCTCGCCGCCTGTTCGCTCTGGCCGCTGCTGCTTGCCGCGTTTTTCCTGCATGCACTGCTGGCGCCAAGACGCATGCCGCGTCTCACCCGCGCTGCCTGAAACAGCCTCTTTGCGCCGCCATCCGTCCCCGCGCACGATGCGTCCAAACCCTCATTTGGCCGATCTAGCTTGAGATGGCGGCGCTCTTCTTCTAAACCTGAGGCATCTGATTTGTTTCGGATTCGGGGTCTTCAAGGATAAAAGGAGAGCGGATGGCCGATGGCACGGCATTGACGTTTGCGGCTCTGTGCCTGCCATTTCTTGGCGCCGTCCTTGCACCGTTTCTCGTCCGCGCATTCGGCCACAACGCCGCCTGGCTGCTGGCGCTCGCGCCGCTTCTCGCTTTCCTGCGCTTCGCAAGCCTTCTGCCGGAGATCACGGCCGGAACCGTCATTCGCGGCGGCTATGCCTGGGCGCCGAGCCTCAATCTCGATTTCGCCTGGATGCTCGACGGCCTGTCGGTCACCTTCGCGCTGCTCATCACGGGCATCGGCACGCTGGTCGTGCTTTATGCCGGCGGTTATCTGAAGGGCCATCCCGATCTCGGCCGCTTCTTCTCCTTCATCTTCCTGTTCATGGGCGCGATGCTCGGTCTTGTCGTCTCCGACAATTTCCTGATGCTCTTCGTCTTCTGGGAGCTGACGTCGATCACCTCCTTCCTGCTGATCGGCTTCGATCATCGCCGCGAGGCCTCGCGCCGCGCAGCATTGCAGGCGCTGGTCATCACCGGCGGCGGCGGATTGCTGCTGCTCGCCGGCCTGTTGATGATCTGGAGCACGACGGGCGCGTCCGAGCTTTCGGTGCTGCTGCAATCGGGCGATCTCTTGCGCGCCAACCCCTATTACATGCCGATCCTGTTGCTCATCCTCGGCGGCGCCTTCACCAAATCGGCGCAATATCCGTTTCACGCCTGGCTGCCCAACGCCATGGAAGCACCGACGCCGGTTTCTGCCTATCTGCATTCGGCGACCATGGTCAAAGCCGGCGTCTATTTGTTGATGCGCCTCAATCCCGTCATGGGCGGCACGGCGCCGTGGATGTTCATCCTGCCGCTCTTCGGCGGCGTCACGCTTGTGGTCGGCGCGCTGCTCGCCATCCGCCAGACCGACCTGAAGCTGAAGCTCGCCTACACCACGGTCTCCTCGCTCGGCCTCCTGGTTCTCTTGACCGGCTTCGGCTCCGATTACGCCATCGAGGCGGCGGTGCTTTATCTGGTCGCCCACGCGCTGTTCAAGGGTGCGCTTTTCATGGTGTCGGGGATCATCGATCACGAGACCGGCACCCGCGACGTCACACGCCTCAGAGGGTTGAGAACGGCAATGCCGCTGACCTTCTTGATCGCGCTCGCAGCGGCTCTCTCGATGGGCGGCCTGCCACCGTTCGCGGGCTTCCTCGCCAAGGAGGAGATCTACGCGGCCCTTGCCCATGGCGATCCGCGCTCGATCCTCTTCGCGGTTCTGGTGATTACGGCCAACGTGCTGATGTTCGCCATCGCTTTCGCCGTCGCCCTGAAACCCTTCCTCGGCGCTCCCGTCGAAACGCCGAAGCACCCGCACGAAGCTCCGCCGCTTCTCTGGCTCGGCCCCGCCGTGCTCGCCTCGCTCGGCCTCCTCGCCGCAATGTTTTCCGCAACGACACACCGCTTCATCTCCTCGCCCATGGCCTCATCGGTCCGAGGAGCCGCCACCACCATCGAGAGCTCGCTCGCGCCCCATATCGGGCTGCCGTTGCTCCTGTCGCTCTTCACCATCGCGCTTGGCATCGCCGTCTACTGGCAGCTCGATCGCGCCCGCGCGCTGATGGCGGCGCTGTTGCAGCGGTTGGGGCCGGGGCCGGACCAGGGCTTCGACAATGCCATATCGGGCCTCGTATCCTTCTCCGTGCGTATCACCCGCATCCTGCAGCCCGGCCGGCTGGAAATCTACGTCACCTGCACCTTCCTCGCGGTCGCCGCCATCCTCATTTTGCCGCTATGGCTGTTCGGGGAGGGGCCGTCGCTGCCGGCCTGGCCTGCGGGCGTGCAGATCCATGAATGGGGCGTCTTCCTGCTGGCCGTGATCGGGCTTGTCGCCGTCATCATCGCCCGCGACCGGTTGACGGCGGTCGTCTCGCTCGGCATCCAGGGCTTTGCCGTCGCCCTCATCTTCCTGCTCTTCGGCGCCCCCGATCTCGCCTTCACCCAATTCATGGTCGAGACGCTCTCGGTCGTCATCCTCGCGCTGGTCATGACGCGGCTGCGCCTGTCACACACCGATCCGCGCCCTCTCGGCCAGATGCTCTTCGACGGCGCGGTGGCGCTCGCCTGCGGCATGGGCCTGACGCTGCTGTTGATGAAGGCCACCGAGGCACCGTTCAGCGCCACGCTCAGCGATTTCTTCAACACCTATTCGAAAACCATCGCCCACGGCGCCAATGTCGTGAACGTCATCATCGTCGATTTCCGCGGCACCGACACGCTCGGCGAGATCGCCGTCGTCGCCATGACCGGCCTTGCCATCCTGGCGCTGATCCGGGTCAGGGCAGGGGCCGAGCGCAAGCTTGCGGCAAACGACCCCGATGCGCCCGATTACCTCGGAGTGGAGCGCCCATGAACACGCTGATCTCCCGCACCATCGCTCCCGTGCTGACCGCGCTGATGCTGCTCTTCTCCGTCTTCGTGCTGCTGCGCGGCCATAATGAGCCCGGCGGCGGCTTCATCGGCGGGCTGATCGCGGCATCCGCCTTGGCGATCTTCGGCATCATCAGGGGCACCGGCGCCGTGCGCCGCGCCATCGTCTTCCACCCGCTGTCGATCGCAGGCGCCGGCCTATTGATGTCCTCCGTGGCCGGCCTCATCTCGATCCTTTTCGCCGTGCCCTTCATGACCGGCCTCTGGATCTATCCGGAGATTGCCGGCGTCGAGGTGCCGCTATCGTCTGTCATGCTGTTCGATATCGGCGTCTATCTCGTCGTGGTCGGCGCGGTCACCTCGATCGCGCTGTCGCTGGAAGAGCGGGAGGTCGAATGATGGAGCCGCTCTTCGCCATCCTCGTCGGCCTGTTCTTCACCGCCGCCGTCTATCTGATGCTGTCGAAATTCTCGATCCGCATCATGCTTGGTATCGCCATCCTCGGCAATGCCGTCAACCTGCTGCTCTTCACATCAGGCCGGCTCACCCGCGAAGTCCCGCCGATCATCCCCGACGGCCTCGACGCGCTGCCAGCGGGGGCAGCCAACCCGCTGCCGCAGGCGCTGATCCTGACGGCGATCGTCATCTCCTTTTCGCTGCTCGCCTTCCTGCTGGTGCTGACCTACCGCGCCTATCAGGACATTGGCACTGACAACACCGACGAGATGCGGGTGGCGGAGCCAGATGAACCGACGCCGCCGCCGGTGGGGTATTGATAATGGTGTGCGTTGTGCCGTGGGTTACCCCCCTCTG
>UBQW01000086.1:0-138 GCA_900467745.1 Hyphomicrobiales bacterium | reverse complement strand
TGTATCCGCACCACGCCGACTGCCTGCACTACACTCTTCAGCATCAGCACCGTCGACAGAGCAGGGCATCCCCGCACCACGCCCAAGCGCACCCGCACGACGCCTATGCGAGGCCACCCCCTAAATGGCCACCCCCAC
>UBQW01000044.1:77352-123354 GCA_900467745.1 Hyphomicrobiales bacterium | reverse complement strand
AGCCACTCCTCGATCTTCGCCTCCGACCAGACCAAGGTCATGGAAGGCAACTTCGTACGCGTTCTGTCCTGGTACGACAACGAGTGGGGCTTCTCCAGCCGCATGTCGGACACGGCAGTCGCCTTCGCCAAGACCATCTAAGGTCTTCGCGACAAGACTTAGTAAAGCGGCTCGGGAAACCGGGCCGCTTTTCGTTTGCCAAGATGCGCCGCGACGGCCAAACGCGCTTGCCGTCATCCGGCCGGATGCGGTAAATTCGATCGAAGCTGCAACGCGGTCGCGCAACCAGACGCCGAACCGACAACGAGCGAACCACCCATGAAAATCCTGATGTTGGCAATCCTACTTGTCATGATCGCCGGTGTGCTCAGCCTGACCGTCGTCGGCGGCGGCTCCAAGCAGCTCGCCAAGGGCCAACCGCTGCTGGCCTCCTCCTCGCGACTGATGGGACCGCGATAATTGCACGCATGACGGCTGCGGGGCTGGCGTGGCGCGAACGAACACCATAATGTTAGACATCAGCGAAACGAAAGAGAAATCAATGGACTACTTCACCATCGAGATATCAGGCAAAGCCATCGCGAGTTTCCGCTCGGAAAACGCCGAAGACGCCAAGCACTTCATCGAGGCCGAGGATTTCCGCGAGGATCTGACGGTGCTCGAGAGCGAAGGCAAGCCGGTATGGGATGGCAAGGCGCCGCTCACCCTGCGCAAGGCGACCCCGGATGAGGCCAGCGAAGTCGAGCATGCCTACGAGTTCGACGACGACCCCTCGCGCACCATCGACGACGAATTCGTCGTCTTCCTCATCCCGATTTCGGACGCGGATGAAGACGACGGCGACGAAGAGGCGTAAGGCCAAAGAGAAATACGCGACGATTGTCCAAGAAAAGGACAGGGCAGCGATTTCTGCCCTGCTCTCGCCTGATTTGATCCTACACTTTACTCAGGATCACTCTCCAACCGTTCATTTGATTTGCCGTTAGGCGGATCGCTCAGCAGCATGATGCAGCAAAGCGCAAGGATAGCCCTTTAGGTCTACCCTTCGTGCGGATTTTGCCGTTTACTGGCAGGCATCGGAACGGAACTGGAGACGCGATACCATAGTTTTAGACAGCCGCATGCGACGGGGGGCGACACTGCGGCGATTGATATTTGCATAAAGGGGTTCGGGCATGGAAGCATTCTACATCGTCGTACTGGTATCGACGGCGCTCGTGCTTCTTGCGGCCTTCTCCAGCCTGCTCGCCTTCCGCTTCGGCGCCCCCCTTCTGCTCTTGTTTCTCGGCATCGGCCTGCTTGCGGGCAGCGACGGCCTCGGCATCGAATTCACCAACAATTACCTCGCCTATATCCTCGGCTCGATCGCGCTTGCGATCATCCTGTTCGATTCCGGCTTCGGCACGCCGGTGCAGGCCTTCAAGCTCGCCGCCGTCCCCTCGATAACGCTGGCATCGGTCGGCGTTCTGATGACGGCGTCCCTGTTTGCCGTCGCCGCCATGTGGCTTTTGAACTTCACCTGGCTCGAGGGCATGCTGCTCGGCTCCATCGTCGCCTCCACCGACGCCGCCGCCGTCTTCTTCCTCCTGCGCATCGGCGGCATCAACATTCGCGACAAGGTGCGCTCGACGCTTGAGGTCGAATCCGGCACCAACGATCCGATGGCGATCTTCCTGACCATCGCGCTGGTCGAGGTCCTGGCATCGGGCGAGCGCTATCACGGTATCAACATCGGCATGCTCGCCATGTTCGTGCAGCAGATGGGCCTCGGCGTCATCCTGGGCCTGCTCGGCGGCATGATGATCGTGCTGATCGTCGGCAGGCTGGAGACCGATCGCGGCCTGACGCCGATCTTCGTTCTGGCGCTGGCGCTCCTGGTCTTCTCGTTTACAGGCGCCGTCGGCGGCAGCGGCTTCCTCGCGGTCTACGTCGCCGGCATCTATGCCGGAAACCGCAAGCTGCCCGGCTATGCCTCGATCAAGCGCTTCCAGGACGGCATGACCTGGCTGGCGCAGATCATCATGTTCCTGGTGCTTGGCCTGCTCGCGACGCCATCGCAGTTTGGCGCGATCGCCATCCCGGCGGTCCTGCTCGCGCTCTTCCTGATCTTCATCGCCCGCCCGCTGGCGATCTGGCTGTCGCTGCTGCCCTTCGACTACACGCAGCAGGAAATCGGTTTCGTCGCCTGGGTCGGCCTGCGCGGCGCCGTCTCCATTCTGCTCGCCATCATGCCGATCCTCGGCGGGCTGGAAAACGGCCAGGTCTATTTCAACACCGCCTTCATCATCGTGCTCGTCTCACTGCTGGTGCAAGGCTGGACCATCAAGCCGGTCGCCAAGAAACTCGGCCTGATCATTCCGCCGCGCATCGGCGCCGTCGACAAGGTGGAGGTCGATCTGCCGGGTGCTGCCAACCACGAACTCCTCTCCTACCGCGTCGTCAAGGACAGCCCCGTGCTGCGTGGCGAGCGCATTCCGCGTTGGGCGACACCCTCGCTCGTCATCCGCGACGGCAAGTCGATGCGCTATCAATATGCCGGCCGCTTGCGCGAGAACGATCTGGTCTACCTCTTCATCGTCCCCTCCTACTCGCGCCTGCTCGACAAGCTCTTCGCAAGCCGCGTGCCGGTTGAGGAAGACGACACCGATTTCTTCGGCGCCTTCGCCCTTTCCCCGAGCCGCCCAGCAACCGATCTCGACGCCGCCTATGGCCCCGGCCTTTTGAACGAAAACGAGAAGGGCCTGACCATCGCCGAACTGATGAAGCAGCGTCTCGGCGGCAAGGCGGAATATGCCGACCGCGTGCGCCTGGGCTCCATCATCCTCATCGTCCGCGACCTCGACGACCACGATCATATCAGCGCGATCGGCATGTCGCTGGAGGCCGTCGAGCCGGCCGTGACGCTGCCGATCTTCATCAATATGCGCGATATCATCGACCGCGTGCACGACCGCTTCAAGAGCCGCAAGAACAAGGAGGCGGCAGCCGCCGCGGCGGGTGGAAAAGCCGACGAAAACCCGCGCTGAACGCCTTGCGTCCGCGATGATCCTTGCTATGGTCCCCGCATCTTTTCAGGCAATAAACGAACGGATTTCCCAATGCCTTCCTTCAAGACACTCGACGATCTTAACGACATTGCCGGAAAGCGCGTTCTCGTCCGCGTCGACCTCAACGTCCCGATGAAGGACGGCAAGGTGACGGACGTGACCCGCATCGAGCGTGTCGCCCCGACCATCAAGGAACTCTCCAAGAAGGGCGCCAAGGTTATCCTTCTCGCGCACTTCGGCCGCCCCAAGGATGGCCCCTCGCCGGACCTGTCGCTGACCCTGATCGCCCCCTCGGTTGAAGCCGTGCTCGGCCATCCCGTGCAGACGGCAACCGACGTCATCGGCGAAGCCGCCGCAGGTGCTGTGGCCGCCATGAAGGATGGCGACATCCTGCTTCTTGAAAACACCCGCTTCCACAAGGGCGAGGAAAAGAACGACCCCGACTTCGTCAAGGCGCTGGTCGCCAATGGCGACATCTACGTCAACGACGCCTTCTCGGCCGCGCACCGCGCCCATGCCTCGACCGAAGGCCTTGCCCGTCACCTCCCTGCTTACGCCGGCCGCACCATGCAGGCTGAACTGGAAGCGCTGGAAAAGGGCCTCGGCCAGCCGGTCCGTCCCGTCGTTGCCATCGTCGGCGGCGCCAAGGTCTCGACCAAGATCGATCTCCTCATGAACCTCGTGAAGAAGGTCGACGCCCTCGTCATCGGCGGCGGCATGGCCAACACCTTTATCGCCGCGCGCGGCACCAGCGTCGGCAAGTCGCTCTGCGAGCATGACCTCGCCGACACCGCCCGCCAGATCATGATCGAAGCCGCGACCGCCGGCTGCGCGATCGTTCTGCCCGAGGACGGCGTCGTCGCCCGCGAGTTCAAGGCCGGTGCCGCCAATGAGATCGTCGCCATCGACGCCATTCCCGATGACGCCATGATGCTCGACGTCGGCCCGAAGTCGGTCGAAGCGGTGAAGGCCTGGATCGAACGCGCCAACACGCTGGTCTGGAACGGCCCGCTCGGCGCCTTCGAAATCGAGCCCTTCGACAAGGCAACCGTTGCCGCCGCGCAATATGCGGCAGAGCGCACCAAGGCCGGCAAGCTCACCTCGGTCGCCGGTGGCGGCGATACCGTCTCGGCGTTGAACCACGCCGGCGTTGCCGATGACTTCACCTACGTCTCGACCGCAGGCGGTGCGTTCCTGGAATGGATGGAAGGCAAGGTCCTGCCTGGTGTAGAGGTCCTCACCAAGGCCAAGTAAGCCAAACCGGGCTTCTGGCCTGTTTGGACCGTTTCATTGAAGACCGCGGGAGCCAGCGCTTTCGCGGTTTTTTCATTGGAACTAAAACAACTTTAAACTTTCAAACGTTTGAAATGATTTCAATCGTTTCAATAGCTTACCCCAGGATTTTCCTTTTAAAATTCTTCTGGTATCGCAGATTCGACTGCCGATCGGCTTTGACAAAGAGCAAAATCCGGACGCGATGTGCCGGTTCGAGAGAAGGAATGAAGTATGGTGGACGCGAAGATGTTGGACAAGATCAGCTCGGCGCCAGGATTCATTGCAGCGCTGGACCAGAGCGGTGGTTCGACACCCGCAGCGTTGCGCCTCTACGGCATCGCCGACAGCGATTACCAGGGTGACGAGGACATGTTCCGCCTGATGCACGCCATGCGCGTCCGCATCATGAGCGCGCCTGCCTTCACAGGCGAAAAGATCATCGCCGCGATCCTCTTCGAGCGGACCATGGACGGCGACGTCGATGGCCAGCCGGTTCCCTCCTATCTCTGGGAAAAGCGCGGCGTCGTTCCGCTTCTCAAGATCGACAAGGGCTTGGCTGCCGAGGAAAACGGCGTCCAGATCATGAAGCCGATGCCTGAGCTGGAGACGCTCCTCGCGCGCGGCCGCGACAAGGGCATTTTCGGCACCAAGATGCGCTCGGTGATCGCAAGCGCCGACCGGTCAGGCATTGCAGCCGTCGTCAAGCAGCAGTTCGAAGTGGCACGCCAGATCATCGGCAGCGGCCTCGTTCCGATCGTCGAGCCTGAAGTCTCCATCAAGAGCCCGACGAAGCAGGAGGCCGAGGCCATCCTTCGCGACGAGATCGCAAAGCAGCTCGACCTGCTGCCTGCGAGCGAAAAGGTGGTGCTGAAGCTGACGATCCCGACGGTCGCCGATTTCTACGCACCTCTAGTTGCCCACAAGCAGGTCGTGCGCGTCGTCGCACTCTCCGGCGGCTACAGCCGCACCGACGCCTGCGAAAAGCTCAGCCACAACCATGGCATGATCGCCAGCTTCTCGCGCGCACTGACCGAGAACCTGCGTGTTTCGATGAGCGACGCGGAGTTCGACGCGAGCCTTGCCGAAACGATCAACGAGATCTACGCGGCCAGCGTCAACAAGGCCTGATCCGCCCGCCTGTCTTTAGAAACCGGCGGCCTCTGGCGGCCGGTTTTTTGTTGCCACGCGTCGTCATCGATCGATTGTCACGGCGACAAGAATTGCTCTTCTGCCAAGCGGCGGCGATGGCTACTGATTGCGCTCCTGAACCATCGGAGCACGCAATGACCGCCGTTTCCTTCACCACCGTCGATGTCTTCACCTCCACCCGCTTCGAAGGCAACCCGCTGGCTGTGATGACGGATGCACGCGGCCTCTCCGATGATCAGATGCAAAAGATCGCCGCCGAGTTCGGCTATTCGGAAGTGACCTTCGTTCTGCCGCCCGAGAACCCCGAAAACACCGCTCGCGTGCGCATCTTCACGCCCACCACGGAAGTGCCCTTCGCCGGCCACCCCAATGTCGGCACCGCCTATGTGCTCGGCAATCTCGACGATATTTTCGGCCAACCAGTCGGCGACGTCATGCGCTTCGAGGAAAAGGCCGGCGTGGTGACCGTCGACGTGCGCCGCGAAGAAGGCCGCGTGACCTCGACCGCGATCCGCGCCCCGAAGCCCCTATCGACCGGCTCTGACGTCGCTGTAGACACCATCGCTCGCTGCATCGCCATCGACAGCGCGAAAGTCAGCACCCGCATCCATCAGCCACTGACTGCGTCCGTGGGCCTGAGCTTCGTCGTCGCCGAGCTTGCCGATCTCGACACGCTCGCCCGCGCCCGCCCTAACCTCGCATACTTCCAGGATGCCGCCGTCCCGACGCTTGAGGGCAACCACGACTTCTCGCTCTTCGTCTACGTCCGCTCGGCCGACAAGCCCTGGCACATCCGCGCTCGCATGTTCGCCCCGCTCGACAATGTCCCGGAAGACCCCGCCACCGGCAGCGCCTCGGCGGCACTCGGCGCCTACCTCGTCTCGCTGGAGCCCGATCCCGACATGACGGTATCACTGACCATCGAGCAGGGCGTCGAAATGGGCCGCCGCAGCCTCATCGGCATAGAGGTGACGAAGACCGGCGGGGTCGTAACCGACGTTGCGATCTCGGGCGCCTGCGTCGAGGTCATGCGCGGCGTGATCGACTGCTGATCGCCACGCTTGAACAGGGCGGATCCGTGCTTCCACGCGCTTGACAGCAATCCGGCGCGAGCGATATCAAGCTGGCTATCGGCAATGGATTCTGCCGAGGCCAGAAAAGGCTGAACCGCTTCCCCGACGAAGCCGATGACTCCTACTTCATTTGCCACCGCGCGAAAGGGTAGAGTCATGTTCGAAATCTTCATTCCATCACACATCGCCGGCGATACCGCCCATCATCAGGGGGCAGCACTATGATCGCCTTTTCCGACATTTTCGGCATTCGCCTGCGCCAGCTTCGCGACATCGGCAAGTGGATCGCCGTCATCGTTCCGATGGCGGTTGTCGTCGGCTCGCTCTGCGCATTCTTCCTCTGGGCGCTCGATCTTGCGACCAGGAGCCGCTTCGATCACCCCTGGCTGCTCTACGGCCTGCCCACCGCCGGCTTCCTCATGGTGCTGATCTACCAGACGTTCGGAAAATCGGCCGAGGGCGGCAACAACCTGATCGTCGACCAGATCCACGAACCCGGCGCCGGCGTTCCCCTGCGCATGGCCCCGCTCATCCTGGTCTCCACCATCGCCACTCATCTCTTCGGGGGCTCGGCCGGCCGCGAGGGGACGGCGGTGCAGCTTGGCGGCAGCATCGCCAGCGCCGTGGCGAAACTCTTCCGCCTGTCGCCCGCCGACGTGAAAATCCTCCTCATGGGCGGCGTCGCGGCAGGCTTCGGCGCGGTCTTCGGCACACCGATCGCCGGCGCCATCTTCGCGCTGGAAGTGCTGACCATCGGCCGCATGCAATATGAAGCCCTCATCCCCTGCCTGATGGCCGCAGTCACCGGCGACTGGGCCTGCCACGCCTGGGGCATCGAGCACACGCACTACCACATCGCCTATCTCGCCGACGCGCCCGCCAATGTCTTCCATCTCGATGCGATCCTGCTCTCGAAAGTCGCCATCGCCGGCGTCATCTTCGGGATTGCGGCGAAATCCTTCGCAGAACTCTCTCACGCGGCTTCAGCCCTGTTCAAGAAGCTCCTGCCCTACGCGCCGCTGCGCCCGGTTCTGGCCGGACTGGTCCTGATCGGCCTCGTTCACCTGCTCGGCACCCGCGCTTATCTGGGCCTCGGTGTCTGGTCGCCCGATCCAGCCGACCCGACGATCGCGGGCTTCTTTGCGCCCGGCGCCGTCGATTACTGGAGTTGGTTCTGGAAGGCGATCTTCACCATCGTCACCCTCAGCGCCGGCTTCAAGGGCGGCGAGGTCACGCCGCTCTTCTTCATCGGCGCCGCACTCGGCAATGCGCTGGCAGCCCTCTTCGGCGCGCCGTCCGATCTCTTCGCCGGGATCGGCTTCGTGGCGATCTTCGCCGGCGCCACCAACACGCCACTCGCCTGCATGATCATGGGCATCGAGCTCTTCGGCTCCACCCACGCCGTCTACCTCGCCGTCGCCTGCTTCCTCGCCTATCTCTGCAGCGGCCATTCAAGCATCTATCTCGCCCAGCGTCTCGGCGTGCCAAAGCGCCGCGCCATCGGCACCATCCCATTAGGCGTCTCACTCGGCCATATCAGGGAACGGAAGGCGCCGGCTGTCGAAGGTGTCGAGAAGTAAGGCACGTAAACGCCCGCCACGAGACACGCGGCGGGCGACTTGTTTCTGCATTCGGCTAGGCAGCGCTTGAAAACAAGTAGGGCCGGCGCTCGGTCTCGCTTGCCTTGAAGGAATGCCGCAGGTGCAGCAGATCCTTGCGCGCGATCAGCCCGACCAGCCGCTTCGTCTGCGGCTCGATGACGGGGATGCGCCCCTCACCCGAGTTCAGCATGATGTCCGTGACATGCCCGACCGTATCATCCGCAAGCGCATAGGCGATGTCGGCATTCGATGTCGCGTCGACAATGCTGACATCATCTGCCACGCCCTGCTGATGCCACCGCAGCACATCGGCGCGGGAGACCAGACCAAGCAGCACACGCTGCTCGTCGACCACAGGATAGACGCGATGCGTCTTCTCGGCCGTCTCGAAGAAGGTCTTCACCTCCCCCACCGTCTGCCGCGACGAAAGCACATCGACATCCACGATCATGATGTCGCGCGCGCGCGTCAGCTCGAACGGGTCGATGCCGTATTCGCGCGTGATGTGCTGGCCGCGCCGGGCGATCTTTTCCGTGAGGATCGAGCGCCGGAGCACAAGCACCGTCACCGCATAGGCCGACACCGTGGCGGCAAGCAGCGGCAGGAGTGCCGACAGGTCTCCGGTCAATTCGACCGCGAAAAACGTCCCGGTCAACGGCGCGCGCATCGTGCCGCCCATCATCGCAGCCATGCCGATCAACGCCCAGAAACCCTGGTCGCCTGGCAGAAACAGCCCGGCCAGCCAGCCGATCGCCCCACCGAAGATGAGCAGCGGCGCCAGCACGCCACCCGACGTGCCGGAGGAGAGCGCGATCAGCCAGATCGCCACCTTCACGGCGAGGATGGTGAGGACAGCGGCCGGAAGCACGTTGCTGTGCAGCAGATCCTCGATGATATCGTAGCCGACGCCGAGCGCGCGCGGCTCGATCAGCCCGCCGAACCCGATGAACAACCCGCCGATCGCCGGGCACCACATCCAGTGAACAGGCAAGGCCTCGAACAGGTCCTCGACCTTGTAGAGGAGCACCGTCAGAAGACCGGACGCGAAGCCTGTGAGAATGCCGAGCCCGGCGCAGAGCGCGATCCCCCACCAAGGCAGGCTCATGTCGAAATGCGCGGGGAACAGCGGACCGGCGCCGAACAGAAACGGCCTCCAGCAAGCCGACACGCAGGCAGCCACCGCAACCGGAATAAAGCTTCTCGGCTTCCATTCGAACAGAAGCAGTTCGACCGCCAGGAGAAGTGCCGCGATCGGCGTGCCGAAGATCGCCGTCATGCCGGCGGCCGCACCCGCGACCAGCAGAGACTTGCGCTCCGCCGAGCTCATCTCGAAGCACTGCGCGAAGAGCGAGCCGATCGCGCCACCGGTCATGATGATCGGCCCTTCCGCCCCGAACGGGCCACCGGTACCGATAGAGATTGCCGATGACAACGGCTTGAGCACCGCCACCTTGGGCGACATCCGGCTTCCGCCGATCAGGATGGCCTCGATCGCCTCGGGAATACCGTGTCCCCTGATCTTCTCCGAGCCGAAGCGCGCCATCAGCCCGATGATAAGCCCGCCGATGACAGGCACGACGAGCATCCACAGCGACGGATGCGCATGCGCCAGGCTCTCGGCAACGAGGCTGAACTTTCCGAACCAGACGACATTCGAGACGAGCGAGATCAGGCTCACCAGCACCCACGCCGCGAACGCGCCGCCGGTGCCGACGACGACGGCCATCGCGATCAGCGCCAGAACGCGCTTGTCAGTTGTGAAATCGCCCGCCGCGCGGCGCGGCAGCAGGGAAGCTGCCTTGGAGGACGTATCGGGAGGAAGAGATTTGGGGGGCATGGTCGATCCTGTCTGGTGTTTATCTGCGCGCTCAAATATATCGTATTACGATATAAATCAAGAGACCCACCTCTCACGCCGCGGGCTTTGCGGATGGCGTCGATAACGGATAGAGATCGCCCTGGCTTTCATGGGCGTTGACGGAAGGATGTGGCGATGCGGGACGACCTGTCGGACGAGGATTACGAAGCGCTTGCGAACCTTCGCCACACGCTGCGACGTTTCATGGATTTCAGCGCCTCGGCCGCGCTCGAAGCCGGCCTGCCCGCGCAGCAGCATCAGGCGCTCCTCGCCATCAAGGGGCACCGCGCCTCCGATCCGATGACCGTCGGCCTGCTCGCAGAGCGGCTGATCATCGCGCCGCATACCGCAACTGAACTGGTGGGCCGTCTCGAAGCCGCCGGCTACGTCAGCCGCCGCCCCGACCCCAACGACCGCCGCCGCCAGACGCTCATCCTGACGGACCAGGCCGAAGCCGTCCTCAAACAGCTGACGACCATCCACCTCAAGGAAATCCGCGAAATGGCACCGCGACTGATCGGCATCCTCCAGAGCATTCAGCAAGAGACGCCACTGCCTGATGATCCGTGGTCGGCATAAGATATCGACGAGGCTGCAGGCAGTGCCTCAAGGCGCTCCGTTGATCTCGACGATATTGAGATCAGGATCGCGAAGATAAAGCTGCGGGAACCCCGCCAGCCCGGTGCGGAAAACCAGCATGTGCTTGGGATCGTCTTCAGGCAGATCCCCGCTGAAGCCGAGGGCTGCGAGGCGCTCGAGAACGGCCTCGAAGTCATCGGTCCGAAACGCGAAGTGCCAGTCATTACGATCGATAACCGGCCGTTGCCGGAAGGTGCCCTCGGGATGCACGACGAGGTGGACCTGCAGGCTGCCGCAGGCGAGCCACGCCCCTCCGACCGGAAAGTCCGGCCGAGGAATTTCGTAAAGACCAAAGACATCGCGGTAAAACGGTAGAGATTTCTCCAGGTCATCAGTGATGATCGACACGTGATGCAGGGCAAGCATGTCCTCTCCCCCCAAGAAGCGTCCAAGCAACCCTCACAATAGCCGAAACAGCAGCCTGACGCCATCTGAGGGGGAACCCCTTCCCACAACCGGCGTCTCTACAACCAATTGCGCTTAAACAAACAGATCCCGCCCGAGCAGCGCGACGGCCCAGATCGCGAAGGCAAACAGCGCGATCTTCCAGAAATCCGCACGCTTCCTAAGGCCCGGCAGACCGAGCGGCTTGATCAAGTGCACCACCATCGCAAGCATCAGGAGAAGCGCGATCAGCTTCGTCATGTCTTTATTTTTCCATATGTTCTTGATGTCACAGGACGGACATTATTTCGCGCAACCACTGCTTCTAAACATGCCGTAAAGGCATTCGGGGAGACAATCAACATTGCAAAGACTGGGCAGCATCGTGTGCTGCCATATGTCTTTGTGCATGTAAGCTGAGTTGCATGGGGGGCCAATGAAACGAAATCTTCTATCCGTCGCCGCAGTTCTGTTCGGCACGCTCTTTCTGTTCATGGGCAATGGCCTGCAAGGCATCCTCCTCCCCGTCCGCGGCAATCTCGAAGGTTATGCGACCACCACGCTCGGCCTGCTCGGCACATCCTGGGCCGCCGGCTTCGTCATCGGTTGCCTTGTTGCGCCGAAGATGGTCAGCCGCGTCGGCCATGTGCGCGCCTTCTCCGGCTTCATCTCGATTATCGCCATCATCGCGCTGGTGAGCGGCATCGCCGTTCATCCGGTCTGGTGGGTGCTCTTGCGCGCCGTCACCGGCTTTGCCACGGCCGGCACCTCGATGATCATCGAGAGCTGGCTGAACGAGCGCGCGACAAACGAGAGCCGCGGCGCGATCTTCTCGCTCTATATCGCCATCACCCTGATCGGCGTCGTCGCCGGCCAGATGATGATCCCGCTTGAGGATGTCCGCACACCCATCCTCTTCATGATCTGCGGCATCTTCTATTGCATCGCCATGCTGCCGACGCTGCTGTCGACCGCCGCCTCACCGCAGCCGCTGAAGGCCGTGAAGCTCGATCTCAAGGCGCTCTATCGCAACTCGCCGGTCTCCTGCCTCGGCATTCTCCTGGTTGGCATCGCCAACGGCGCCTATGGCACGCTCGGCGCCGTCTTCGGCGCCGGCGCCGGCCTCTCGGATACCTCGATCGCCATCATGATGAGCTCGACCATCTTTGCCGGCGCCGTCATGCAGCTTCCGGCCGGCCGCTTATCCGACCGCATCGACCGCCGCTATGTGCTGGCCGCCATGTCGGCGATCGCGGCACTGGCCGGGCTGATGCTCGTCGTCCTCCACCCCTCCTCGCCTGCCTTCATCATCACGCTGGTGGTGCTCTACGGCGCGGTTGCCAACACGCTCTATCCGATCGCCGTCGCCCACGCCAACGACTACGCCTCCTCGGAAGACTTCGTGAAGGTCTCCGGCGGCCTGCTGCTGCTCTACGGCATCGGCACCATCATCGGCCCGACGATCGGCGGCCCCGTCATGTCGATGGCAAGCCCGCACGCGCTGTTCCTGGTGACCGCACTCGCCCACGTGCTGATCACGGCTTACGCGATCATCCGCAGCCGCGCGCGCGCCGCCATTCCGGCAAGCGACCGCGACGCCTTCACCACCATCCCGACAGCCACCTCGCAGATGATGACACCCGAGGGCATGACGCTGGCCGATCGCGGGCAGAACAAGACGCCAGAGCCGCCGATGGAGCCGGCAACCCGATAGACTTGGAATGCGGAAACGGCCGGGCGCTTGCCCGCCGACACGAGGACGGAGGACCGAACATGAGCTTCATGGATGACGACCGGCCGCAGAAGAAACCGAATCACGAGATCGGCATGGACCTCTCGATGATGTCGGTGGACGAGCTCAACGCGCGCATCGACATGCTCAAGGCCGAGATTTCGCGCATCGAGCAGGAAGCGGCGCGCAAGGCATCGGGAAGATTGGCCGCAGAAAACCTCTTCAAATCCTGACCCGGCAAAAGGCCGGATTTGATTTATAGCCGCCGCGCAAGTGTTAATTCGGCACACACTTAATGAGGCGTTAAGCTTTCTAATGTATTGATGTGCTCATCCGGACTTGCTCTGGATCTCAGACAGTTTCCCATGCGGTGAATTGGTCTGATTTTTCTCCCTGTTTTACCTTGAGAGCCGCTTTTGCGGCTCTCCTTTTTCGCATTGGCTGGGGACGAAAACCACGAAACTGTGGAAGTTAACCCTTTATTAAGAAACGCCTTGCGCTATTAGGCTAAAACTACCATCTTTAAAGTCATTAAGGCCGACCGGTGAAACCTTTTGGGACCGGCCTGCGTTACCTGATCAATAAGTAGATGCGTGCAACAGGGACCCTTTAAATGTCAGAGCTTGGATTGAACACGATCAGTTTTGCAGGACGCGCTGCCGCATCGTCGCAGTTTAAGACATTGTACTCCGAGGGCATGTCGTTGGTCGAAGAGACCGCCGCCTATCTGGATGGCAATGGCCGCACCGCATCCAAGGTTCTGCCGCGCATGGCATCGGTTCTCTACGCAGCGGAATCCATGCGCCTCACCACCCGCCTGATGCAGATGGCCTCCTGGCTCCTCCTGCAGCGCGCCGTCAACAATGGCGAAATGTCGCGCGATCAGGTTCTGGCCGAAAAGAACAAGGTTCGCCTCGACGGCTTCAATGTCGACCGCAACGCACCGGGCTGGGGCGACCTGCCGGAAGCCTTCCGCGACCTGATCGAACGCTCGCTGCGCCTGCAGAACCGCGTCGCCCTGCTCGACCGCGAAATCTATCGCCCGAACGAAGCAGCAATCGTTCCCGACAACCAGAACAGCGTCCAGGCTCAACTCAGCCTGCTGCAGACGGCCTTCGGCAACAACTGATCCATTCAAAGTAGACTGCATAAACCGGCTGCGTTCCCTGCGCGGCCGGTTTTTTGTTGTCTGGATCTCAGCCGCTAATCGGCGTTCAGCTCAAGCATGGCCCAAACGCAAAAAAGCCCCGCTTTCGCAGGGCTCCTTCGAAATCAGTGCAACAGCAGCGATTAGAGGCCGAGGCCGCCGAAACGCTTGTTGAACTTGGAAACGCGGCCACCGCGGTCCATGAGCTGCTGGTTGCCGCCCGTCCAGGCCGGGTGCGACTTGGAATCGATTTCGAGGTTCATCACGGCGCCTTCCGAACCCCAGGTCGAGCGGGTTTCGTATTCGGTGCCGTCGGTCATGACTACCTTGATGGTGTGGTAGTCGGGATGGATTTCAGCCTTCATAACAATCTTCCTGCGATGTCACGTCCATTTGACGCACCACGTTGCGACAAGAGGACCGATTGAATAAATGAAGCCGCAGTCGCTACTGGCTACGGCTTCCCATTAGGATGCGGTGCCTATACATGAAGGCCATTAGGATAACAAGAGCCATCGACCGTGTTGCACGGTGTTGAAGGCTGCTGGAGATTGAATTGACAGACGCAATGCAGACCGAGAAGAAAAAGTCCCGCTCGCTGAAACCTCTCGGCAGACTGACGCCTTACGTCATGCGTTACCGCGGCCTTGTCACCGGCGCCCTCTTCTCGCTGGCGCTCGCCGCCGTCACCTCGCTGGCGCTTCCTCTTGCCGTGCGCCGCATGATCGACCACGGCTTCAGCCACTCCGACGGCCGTTTCATCAACAGCTACTTCGTCATGCTCATGGTCATGGCGGTCGTTCTCGCCATATCGAGCGCGCTGCGATACTTCTTCGTCATCACGCTTGGCGAGCGCATCGTCTCGGATCTCCGCCGCGACGTCTTCGCCCACGTGACGCGGCTGTCCGCCTCCTTCTTCGACGTCAACCAGTCCGGCGAGATCGTCTCGCGGCTGACCGCCGATACCACGCAGATCAAGTCCGCCGTCGGCGCCACCGCCTCGGTCGCGCTGCGCAACATGATCCTGTGTCTCGGCGCCATCGTGATGATGGTCGTCACCTCGCCCAAGCTCGCCAGCCTCGTGCTCTTGGCGATCCCCCTGATCGTCTTCCCGCTGGTCGCCTTCGGTCGCTCGGTGCGCAAGCGCTCGCGCGCGGCACAGGACACGCTGGCCGAAGCGTCGGCCTTCGCCAACGAAACCATCGCCGCCACCCGCACGGTCCAGGCCTTCGGCGGCGAGACGGCAGCGGCAAACCGCTATGGAGCAGCCGTCGAAGCAGCCTTCACCGCCGCCCGCGCTGCCATCCGCTCGCGCTCGCTGCTGACGGGCATCGCCATCACGCTGATCTTCGGCAGCGTCGTCGCCGTCCTCTGGGTCGGCGCGCACAATGTGCTCGAGGGCACGCTATCGGCCGGCACGCTCGGCCAGTTCCTCCTTTACTCCGTCATCGCCGCCGGCTCGCTCGGCGCGCTCTCGGAAGTCTGGGGCGAGCTCTCGCAGGCAGCCGGCGCCGCCGACCGGCTGACCGAACTACTCGACGAAGTCTCGCCGATCGTAACACCGGCCTCCCCCATCGCCCTACCAGACCCGAGCCTCGGCCGCGTCGAGTTCACAGACGTCCACTTCGCCTACCCTTCACGCCCCGACACATCGGCACTGCATGGCTTGAGCTTCGCGGTCAAGCCGGGCGAGACCGTCGCCATCGTCGGCCCCTCAGGCGCCGGCAAGACCACCATCTTCTCGCTGCTGCTGCGCTTCTACGATCCGCAGCAGGGCACCGTCATGATCGACGGCGTCGATGCCCGCCAGGCCGACACAGACGGCCTGCGCAAGCGCATCGCCATCGTCCCCCAGGACGTCACCATCTTCGCCGCCTCCATCCATGACAACATCGCCTTCGGCCGCCCGAGCGCCACGCGCGAGGAAGTCCGCGCCGCCGCCATCGCCGCCCAGGCCGACGAGTTCATCGCGCGGCTCGGTGAGGGCTACGACACCACGGTGGGCGAACGCGGTATCATGCTGTCGGGCGGCCAGCGCCAGCGCATCGCCATCGCCCGCGCCATCCTGAAGAACGCGCCGATCCTTTTGCTCGACGAAGCCACCTCGGCGCTCGATGCCGAAAGCGAAACCCTCGTCCAGCGCGCCCTTGATGGCCTCATGGAAGGCCGCACCACGCTGATCATCGCCCACCGCCTCGCAACCGTGCTGAAGGCCGACCGCATCCTGGTCCTCGACCAGGGCCGCGTCGTCGAGGAAGGCACCCACCAGAGCCTCGTGCGCCACGGCGGCATCTACGCCAAGCTGGCCCGGCTGCAGTTTGATGCTGGCGCCGAGGAGCTGCTGACTGCGGTGAAGTGAAAGCGGGGTCATGTTTCCACCAAGGATTGCAATCCCGCAGGCACTGCAATAGCGTTGAGCCGTATTCAGGGCGCGGGAGTTCAGGCACTATGAACAGCAAAAGTCTTAAGCCGCTTCCGCGCTTCTCCACCGACCGACAGGCCGAGGATTTCGTCGCCGAGGCCGATCTGACCGAATACGATCTCTCATCCGGTCGCGACATATTGTTTGAGAGAAGCCAGCCGGCTCAAGGACGCACCCGCCCAAACATCCCGATGGAATAATTGGATTTTTTGTTTTAGGCTGCGCTTGCAGATTTAAACAACATCCTGATTCCGGGAGACAATCGATGTATAAGTTCGAAGTTTATAAGGACAAGGCAGGCGAATTCCGTTTCCGTTTCAAGGCATCGAACGGCGAGGCGATGTTCGGCTCCGAGGGCTACAAGGCCAAGGCGTCGGCGCTGAGCGCGATCGAATCCATCAAGAAAAACGCTCCCGGCGCCGTCGTCGACGACACCACCAAGGCGGCTGACGCCTGATACATCAAAGGCGGCACCTCAGGGCGCCGCCTTTTTTCTTTTGTGCTGCTGGCCGCTTACGTTGCAGCGTGCTCCGACGTCAGCGGTGAATGCCGGTGTAAACTTCAACTTCCCTCATCCCTGTGCTCGTCACAGGGATCCAGCGCGATCAAGTCCTTGATCGCATAAGACTCTCTTCGCCGCGCAGACGCGCGTCGGCTGGATTCCTGTGACAAGCACAGGAATGAGGGAGAGTAAGCCACCCGTCACTTCTCCGTCAGCTTCAACTCGATCCGTCGGTTGGTCGCCCGCGCCTCGGGCGTATCGCCGGGCGCGATCGGCTGATACTCGCCGAAGCCGGCCGCAACCAGCCGGTCGGCCGGCACGCCCTGCGAAATCAGGAACTTGACCACCGAGATCGCGCGCGCCGAAGACAGCTGCCAGTTATCGGCGAAGCGGCCGGTGCCGGCGAGCGGCACGTTGTCGGTGTGGCCGTCGACGCGCAGCACCCAGTTGATCTCCGGCGGAATTTCCTTGGCGACGTCGAGCAGCGCTGCCGCGAGCTTGGCCATCTCCGTCTGGCCGTCGGGATTGAGATCGGCGCCGCCGGAGGGGAAGAGCACTTCCGACTGGAACACGAAGCGGTCGCCGACGATGCGGATGTTCTCGCGGTCCGACAGGATCTCGCGCAGCCGTCCGAAGAAGTCCGAGCGGTAACGGTTGAGCTCCTGCACGCGCGCGGCAAGCGCCACGTTGAGGCGGCGGCCGAGATCGGCGATCTTCGTCTGTGACTGCTGGTCCTTCTGCTCGGAGGCCTGCAGCGCCACCTCGACGGCGGCGATCTGGTTGCGCAGCGCCGCGATCTGCTGGTTGAGCAACTCCACCTGGCTCATCGCCCGGTCGCTCATCTGCTTCTGCTCATCGAGCTCCTTGGTGAGCGAGCCGATCCGCTGCTGCGCCGCGTCCTGGCCGCCGGAGCCGGCCGACAGCAGCGACTGCAGCCGCGAGCGTTCACCCTCGGCGGTCGCGAGCGACGCCTGCAGGTTGGCGACGCTGTCCTCAAGATCCTGCTTGCTGCCCTTTTCGAGCGCGAGCAGCTGCGTTAATTCGTTGATCTGGCTGTTCAGCCGGTTCATCACCTCGTCGCGGCCAGATATCTCGCGGCTGAGAATAAACTGCCCGACGACGAACACCGTGAGCAGGAACATCACCGCGATCAGAAGCGTCGATAGCGCATCGACGAAGCCGGGCCAATAGTCGACCGTGCGTTCGCGGCGACGGTTGCGGGCAAGAGCCATGGCTTACTTGCCCTCGCTCTTTTCGGTCTGCGGCACACGAGGGCGCTCAGTCGAGGCATGCTTTTCCTGCGCGCCGATCCGTTCAGCCAGCCGGTCGAGCGTGCGGCGCATGGCCTTCGCCTCGTCCTGCTGCGCCTCGATCCAGTCGCGCAGCATCTGCTGCTCGTTGCGCATGTTCTTGACCAGCCCCTGGATGCCCTCGGCGAGATTGGCCATGGCCGCGACAGAGCGCTGGCTGCCGCCGCCCTCTTCCGAAACCTTCTGCATGTATTCCGACAGCGCGCGGATCTCTTCCGGCGAAACGCCGCCCTTGGTGTCGATCACGGGTGCCGCAAGGTCGGAGCCGACATCGGTCACCGACGACAGCCAGTTTTCCAGCTCCGTATAGAAGCGGTTCTGCGCGCGGCCGGCCTGCAGGTCGAGAAAGCCGAGGATGAGCGAGCCGGAAAGACCAAGCAGCGAGGACGAGAACGCCTGTCCCATGCCCGACAGCGGCTGCGACAGCCCCTCCTTCAGCGAGGTCAGGACGTCGGAAGACCCGCTCGTGCCGGCATCCAGCGACTGGATGACCGAACTGATCGAGCCGATCGTGCCGATCAGGCCCCAGAAGGTGCCGAGCAGGCCGAGGAAGACGAGGAGACCGATCAGATAACGCGAGACGTCGCGGGATTCGTCCAAGCGGTTGGCGATCGAATCGAGAATGGACCGGAAGGCCGTGGTCGAGATGCCCGCGGCCGAGGAGGTACGGCTGCCAATCAGCGTGCGCATCGGCGCCAAGAGCTTCGGGTTGCGGTTCACCTTGTCGGCGCTGCCGGCGGCGCGGAACGAATTGAACCAGCGCACCTCCGGCCGAAGCGACAGCACATGGCTGAAGACAAGGATGATGCCGATGCCGAGAACGCCGAGAATGAGGCCGTTCAGCCCCGGATTGTGCATGAAGGCCGTCTGCGCCTGGCGGAACAGGATGGATGCTATGAACCCGACGATGACGAGGAACAGCACCATCGTCCACAGAAAGGGCATCGGGCTGGATAGCTTATAGCTGTAATTTCCCGTGGTTTTCTCGGTCGAGCCGAACTCCGCCACATTCACATTTTCCATAGATTCCGCAGCCTCCGGCCTCATCACAGCCGGAGACTAGATCATCATTGTGCCGAATTGAAGTATGCGGAACGAAAAAGCCTGTCTTTATAACAAAGACTTACCGGCTGGGCACCGGACGCTTGGCAACTTCCATCAGCGCCTTCTGGATGTACTCGTTTCCAGCCACGACGTTGCCGGTCTCGAGAATCGAGTTGCCGCCATCCCAGTCGCTGACATAGCCGCCGGCTTCGCGGATGAGCAGGATGCCGGCCGCGATATCCCAGGCCGAAAGGTCGGTTTCCCATAAACCGTCGAAACGGCCGGCCGCGACATAAGCGAGATCGAGCGAAGCCGAACCCATGCCGCGGACACCGGCGACTTCGCCCATGACGTGCCGGAGTTCGACGAGGAATTTGCCGTGGTTGCCACGGCCGAGATGCGGAACGCCACAGGCGACGACCGAGTCAGAGAGCACACGGCGTGCGCCGACGCGCAGGCGGCGATCGTTGAGGAAGGCGCCGCCGCCACGCTCGGTGGTGTAGAGCTCATCGGTCGCCGGGTTGAAGATGACGCCGGCGACGATCTCGTTGTTGCGCTCAAGCGCGATCGAGACCGAAAACATCGGAATGCCATGCAGGAAGTTGGTGGTGCCGTCAAGCGGATCGACGATCCAGCGATGCGCGCCGTCGGTGCCCTTGATCTCTTCGCCTTCCTCGCCGAGGAAGCCATAGGTCGGGCGTGCCTTCAGAAGCTCCTCGCGCACGATCTTCTCGGCCTTGCGGTCGGCGGACGAGACGAAATCGCCCGGTCCCTTGACCGAGACCTGCAGGTTCTGCACTTCGCCGAAATCACGCCCCAGCGATTTTCCTGCCTTGAGGGCAGCCTGAACCATGACATTGAGAAGAGCTGAACGGGCCATGTGGGCGGTTTTCCTTGGGCTAAATAGGTGCGCGTTGTCAGGGCGGGGATGGTCCCTGATCGCCGGTAGAGGCTGCGCTTTATAAGATTGGCGGCTTCAAGACCACAAAATCGGGGAAATTTCAAGAGCAGCGCCGCATGGCTGCATTGAATCGCAGAAAGGCCGCAGATTAATTCTGGACAGATCAGTCTGCAATTCCTATATCTCCCCCATGGCAAGACATAAGGAATTCGATCGCGACCTGGCGCTTGGCGCCGCCATCAACGTGTTCTCCGAGCACGGCTATGAAGGCACGTCGACGGATCAGCTGTTGACGGCAATGAAGATCAGCCGCCAGAGCATGTACGATACCTTTGGCGACAAGCGCGGCCTCTATCTGGAAGCCTTGCAGCGTTACAACGCCGACAGCACCGCCCGACTGATCGACGACCTGGAGCGCCAGGCATCGCCGGTCGAAGCGCTGGAGGGTGCACTCGTCGCCTTCGCCTCGCGGCCGGCGTCGGAAGCCAGCCGTGGCTGCCTCGGCGTCAGCGCCGTCTGCGAATTCGGCCGCACCGACCTTGAGATCGCCACACTGACCGATAGCGCGTCCCGCACGCTATCCACGGCGCTGAAGGCGATTATCGAAGACGGCCGCAAGACTGGCGGCATCGCATCCGACATCGACCCCGACGAGGCCGTCCATTTCCTCGGCGCGACCCTGTCAGGCATGAAAGTCAGCGCCCGCAACGGCGCCTCCCCCGAAACCCTTCGCGGCATCGCCCGCATGGCCATCCGCAGCCTGCGCTAAGCGCACCGCAAGACCGCGTCGTTTTTCTACGCGCAATTCTAGACTGAATGATCCAGAAACCAGAAAGGAAATTTAAAATGTCTCACTCTCTCACCGACAAGGTCGCCCTCGTCACCGGCGGCTCGCGCGGCATCGGCGCGGCGATCGTCCGCAGGCTGGCGCAAGACGGCGCAGCCGTGGCCTTCACCTATGCCAGCAGCGATGACCGGGCCAAGGCGCTGACCGCCGAGATCGAAGCCAAAGGCGGCAAGGCGCTGGCGATCAAGGCCGACAGCGCCGATCCCGAGGCCGTGCGCAATGCCGTCGCCACGACAGTCAGCCACTTCGGCGCGCTCGACATCCTCGTCAACAATGCCGGCATCCTGATGCTCGCCCCTCTCGACGAATTCGCGCTGGAAGATTTCGACCGCATGTTCGCGGTCAACGTCCGCGCCGTCTTCGTCGGTACCCAGGCAGCGGCAAAGCACATGCAGGCAGGTGGTCGCATCATCAATATCGGCAGCGTCGTTGCCGACCGTAGCGGCTTTCCAACATCCTCGGTCTACAGCATGACCAAGGGCGCCATCGCCTCCATGACCCGCGGTCTGGCGCGCGATCTCGGCCCGCGCGGGATTACCGTCAACACCATCCAGCCGGGCCCGACCGCAACCGACATGAACGGCGCGCCGGGCACGGAGGAGCACCTGTCGCCGCTGATGGCGCTGGGCCGCATGGGCGAAGACAGCGAAATCGCCAGCTTTGCAGCCTATCTCGCCAGCCCCGAGGCCTCCTTCGTCACCGGCTCGGCGCTCACCATCGACGGCGGCTACCTCGCATGAACGCAAAAAGCCGGCGGTGCTCGCACACCGCCGGCTCTCATCTGTTTATCGTCGCGCCTCAGAACTTCTGCTGCGTGATCAAAACCTCACGGGCGATCTGCTCCAATGGCAGGATGCGGTCCACCCCGCCCTTGGCGATCGCCTCCTTCGGCATGCCGAAGACCACGGAGGTCGCCTCGTCCTGCGCCACCGTGTAGGCGCCGGCCTGGTGCATCTCAAGCATGCCCTTGGCGCCATCATCGCCCATCCCGGTCATGATGATGCCCATGGCGTTGGAGCCGGCCGAACGCGCCGCCGAGCGGAACAACACATCGACCGAAGGCCGGTGGCGCGAGACCAGCGGGCCGCTCTTGACCGCAACGTGATAGCGCGCGCCGCGCCGCTCGAGCAGCATGTGGCTATCGCCAGGCGCGATCAGCACATGGCCGCGCAGCACGGGATCGCCATCGACGGCCTCCTTGACCTCGACCTCGCACAGGCTGTTCAGCCGCTTGGCAAATGCCGCGGTGAATTTTTCCGGCATGTGCTGGACGATGACGATCCCAGGCGCATTGGCCGGCAGCGCCTCCAGAAACTCGCGCAGCGCCTCGGTTCCACCGGTCGACGCGCCGACGCAGACCACCATCTCGGTCGTCTTGGCCATCGCCTTGCCTGACGGCGGCGGCAGCATCGCATCCGCCGTCAGCTTCTGGGCCGGCATCGGCGCGCCGGGCCGCAGGCTGTTGACGTTGCGTCTGACATTGCCGAGGCGCGCATGCGAGGCGCTCTTCACCGCCTCGCGGATCCGGACGGCATCGTCGGCCAGACTGTCGGCAGCGCCGATCTTCGATTTCAGGATCACGTCGACGGCGCCGGCCTCCAGCGCCTGCATCAGCGTTTCCGACCCCGCCTCCGTCAGCGACGAGCACATGACGACGGGGATCGGCCGCTGCGACATCAGCTTGCGCAGGAAGGTGATGCCATCCATGCGTGGCATCTCGACATCGAGCGTGATGACATCGGGAATCTCTTCCTGGATCTTCTTCGCCGCCATGAAGGGATCGGTCGCGACCCCCATGATCTCGATATCGGGATCTTCCTGCAGCACGCGAACGAGCGTCTGGCGAACGCTTGCGGAATCGTCGATGACGAGAACGCGGATCTTCTTGCCCATATGCTCTTTGACCTAGATGCGCTGGAACACGGTGTTGGAAACCTGCTTCAGGGGCAGGTCGATACCGGTGATGGATTCGGAGTGGCCGATGAACATGTAGCCACCCGGCAGAAGCCGCGCGCATAGACGCTTCAATACGCCCGATTGCGTCGGCTTGTCGAAGTAGATCAGCACGTTGCGGCAGAAGATCATGTGCATCCCCTCGCCGACGGGATAGTTTTCGTCCATCAGGTTCATGCGGGCGAAGCCGACGCGGCTGCGCAGATCGGCCGAGATGCGGACCTCGCGGCGATCCTTCTGCTTGGCGACCATCACATATTTCCGCTGCAACTCGCGCGGCACCGGATGCACCAGATCCTCGGAATAGATGCCCCGCCGCGCCGTCGCCAGCACGTCGGTGCTGAGATCGGTCGCGAGAATGCTGTAGTTAAGATCGCGCCGGTCGTTGACGAACTCTTCGAGCACCATGGCCATCGTATAGGGTTCGGCCCCCGTGGAGCAGGCGGAACTCCAGGTGCGGATCGTGCGGACGCCGCTCGAAACCAGTGCGGGAAGCGCCACCTGCTGCATGTATTCGAAGTGGCGCGCCTCGCGGAAGAAGTCGGTCTTGTTGGTCGTCACCGCGTCGATCAGATAAACCGTCTCCTGCTCCAGCCCGTCATCGTGAAACAGGAAGTCGCAATAGTCGTCGAAGGTCGCGTGCTGCGTTGCCCGCAGCCGGCGGCGAAGCCGGCCTTCGAGCATCGTCAGCTTAGTCGGCGGCATCTTGATGCCGCTATAGTCATAGATGAACTGTGCAAGCTTCTCGAAATTCCGCTTGCTGATCCTGTCGCCCACCATCTGGGTCTCAACGGCAGCCATGCTCATAAGTCAAAATACTCCAGCGTGTCCGCTCAGGCGGCCGATTGCAGGGCGGAGGCATCCTCGCGCGACAGAAGCCGCGCGAGATCGACGATGACGACGAATCCGGTTTCCCGGCGCACGACGCCGGAAATGTAATCCGAGCGCCAGCGCACGCCGATGTCAGGCGCCGCCTCGATCTGATCGTTGCGGAATGGCGTGACCTCGAAGACCCGGTCGGCGACGAGGCCGAGCGTGAGAAGCCGGCTCTCCATTGGCCGGCCCTCCGCGGGCCGATTTTCCATTGGAATGTCGAGCACGAGAACCCGCGTGTGCGAGGTCGGAACCGTCTTCGACATGCCGAGCTTCAGCCTGAGATCGATGGTCGGGACGCCCTGGCCGCGCACGTCGCGCAGGCCAAGGAGGTAGTCGGGACCATTCGGGATCTTGAAGGCCTCGGCATAGTCGAGGATCTCGCGAACCACCTCCACAGGCACGGCGAAGATTTCCTCGCCGAGGCTGAAGGTGACGAACTGCGCTTCCTGGGAGGTGGTTGCCATATTATGCGCTTTCCTTGAAATCGGCGTCACCGTCATCGGGTCCGCCCATGGCCATGTCGAGTGCGAAGCCCTTGGCGCGCGCCTGCTGCGCCGAGACCGAGTTGGCCGCCGGCTTGGAAGCAGGCTTGCGGGCGGCAGCGGGCGCGGGGCTGCGAACGCTGATCCGGGCGGCAGGCTTGCGGCTGTCGCGGCTGCCGGCCATGTCGACCTTGAAGAAGGCGATCGAGGTCTGCAGTTCTTCCGCCTGGCTCGCCAGTTCTTCCGAGGTTGCTGACATCTCTTCCGATGCGCCAGCGTTCTGCTGGGTCACCTTGTCGAGCTGCTGGATCGCTTCGTTGATCTGCGAGGCGCCGATGTCCTGCTCGCGGCAAGCGGCGCTGATCTCGGAGACCAGTTCCGCCGTCTTGCGAATATCCGGAACCAGGCGGCCAAGCATATCGCCGGCTTCGCTGGCGGCCTTGACGGTATCACCCGACATGGCGCTGATCTCGGCGGCGGCAGACTGGCTGCGCTCCGCAAGTTTGCGAACTTCCGAAGCCACGACTGCAAAGCCCTTGCCATGCTCGCCGGCACGCGCTGCCTCGACGGCGGCGTTCAGCGCAAGCAGGTCGGTCTGGCGAGCGATTTCCTGGACGATGCCGATCTTCTCGGCGATCGTGCGCATTGCCTCGACGGCGCGGGTTACAGCGTCACCGGAAGCCTCGGCATCCTTGGCGGACTGGCGAGCGATCTTCTCGGTCTGCGCGGCATTGTCAGCGTTCTGCTTGATGTTGGCGGCCATCTCTTCCATCGAAGCAGAGGCTTCTTCGGCGGATGCTGCCTGTTCAGTCGCGCCCTGCGACACCTGCTCGGAGCTCGCCGACAGTTCCTGGCTGCCAGACGAGACGTTTTCAGCGGCTGCGATCGCATCGGCGACGACGCCACGCAGGCGCTCGACCATCTGCTCCAGCGCAAGACCAAGCGTATCCTTGTCAGACAGCGGCTTCGGCGCGACGGTCAGGTCGCCGTTCGAAATCTGCGTGGCGATGTTTGCGGTGTTGCGCAGGTTTGCGGTCATGACGTTCAGCATATCGACCAGATCCTTGATCTCGTCGTTGGTCTTGACGAGGACGTCCTGATCGAGATCGCCGATGGCAACTGCGCTGACGGCGGCCTTCGCCTTGTTGAGACCGGCGCTGATGCCGAGTGCGATCCAGAGAGCGGCGGCGATGGCCATGAGCAGCGCAACACCGGCGACAGCGAAGATGAAGTTGCGCGTAGTCAGATACTGCGCAGTCGTGTCTGCATCGGCCTGCTGCATCGCGGCGCGGTTAGCGTCGACGCGAGCCTGGGTCACTGTTTCAATGTCATCGACGATCGACCGTCCCTCGTTCGTCGCCAGACGAACGGCTTCCGCGCCATTGCCGTCCTGAGCGAGCTGGTGAATGCGATCATCGAGTGCATAGAGCTTCGTCTCAAGCTCGCCGACATCCTGCCAGCCCTTCTTGCCGGCTTCGCTGGTGTTGTTGTCGAACAGCCACTGGCGGGTTTCGGAGAACTGCTTGCGGTTGCTGTTGCTGGCGTCGATGTACTTGGCGACATCTTCAGGCTTCGTGGCGGTCGCCATGTTCATCTGCGCGCGAACGATGCGCAGCTGGTAGTTGCCGAGGTTCTGTGCCTGCTCGAGACGCTTGGCCGGTCCGGCGATCACATCGCTGATCGCGTTGTTGAGATTGGAGAGGCTGTAGATGCCATAGCCGGCCGTCGCCAACAGCAAGACGATCATCAGGCCAAAGGCGATGGCCAGTTTCAATTTGATGGTAAACCGCATTTCTTCATGTCCTTGAAATCGCAGTATTAAAGACGCCCCATTGGGGAAATGGTGGCATGACAGGCGCAGGAAGACTGTACATCCACCCTTCTGCGATCTCCGGAACCCGGATATTTCGACCGACGTATTCACACTTCGGGTTGTCGTACCGCGCCACCGGCTCGGTGCGACGAAACTCAAATCAAGCGCTTTCGAGAAAATCGTCGTCGCCGGCGTCAGGACCACCCATCGACATGTCGAGAGCAAACCCCTTGGCGCGCGCCTACTGGGCCGAGACCGAGCGGGCGCTGAAATTCTTGTTGAAAATGGGAGCATCCGCTCATGGCCGGCGGCTGTCGCACGCCCTGCCTCCAACGATCCATTCGTTGGCATATGAGTGTCGTGGCCGGTCATCCGGCCACGACATGTTTCTTGATCACGCGCTTTCGCGGAAATCGTCGTCGCTGGCGTCAGGACCGCCCATCGACATGTCGAGAGCAAAGCCCTTGGCACGCGCCTGCTGGGCGGCGACCGAGCGGGTGTTGACGTTCTTGTTGCTGGCCACGGTCGGCCGTGCGGGAGGAGCCTTGGCGGCTGGCTTGGCAGCCGGCTTCTTGAAGGCGGCCTTGCTGCCCGTGCCGTCAACCTTGAAGAAGGCGATCGAGGCCTGAAGTTCCTCGGCCTGGGCCGCGAGTTCTTCAGAGGTGGCCGACATCTGCTCGGAGGCACCGGCGTTCTGCTGCGTCACCTTGTCGAGCTGCTGGATCGCTTCGTTGATCTGGGCAGCACCGATATCCTGCTCACGGCAAGCGGCGCTGATCTCGGAGACGAGCTCGGCGGTCTTGCGGATATCCGGAACCAGGCGGCCGAGCATGTCGCCGGCATTGCTGGCGGCCTTGACCGTATCACCCGACATGGCGCTGATCTCGGCGGCGGCGGACTGGCTGCGTTCGGCAAGCTTGCGAACTTCCGAAGCAACCACTGCGAAGCCCTTGCCATGTTCGCCGGCACGCGCTGCCTCGACGGCGGCGTTGAGTGCGAGCAGATCGGTCTGGCGTGCGATTTCCTGCACGATGACGATCTTGTCTGCGATGGTGCGCATGGCTTCGACGGCACGGCTGACGGCAGCGCCGCTCTCTTCCGCATCCTTGGCCGACTGGCGAGCGATCTTCTCGGTCTGCGCGGCGTTGTCGGCATTCTGCTTGATGTTGGCGGCCATCTCCTCCATCGAAGCAGACGCTTCTTCAGCCGACGCTGCCTGCTCGGTCGCGCCCTGCGATACCTGCTCGGAGCTCGCGGAGAGTTCCTGGCTGCCGGCCGAGACGTTCTCGGAAGCCGAAAGCGCATCGCCGACCACGCCACGCAGACGCTCGATCATCACGTTGACATTGCCGAGCAGCTCACCGATCTCGTCGCGGTTGGTGATTTCGGCCATCTTCGTGAGATCGCCCTCGGCGACTTCGCGCACCACGTTGTTGGCGCGGTTCAGACCCTTGGAGATGGTGCTGGCGATCCAGAAGGCGGTGATGGCGGCAAACAGGAAGGCAGCTGCGACGGCGATGATCATCGTCAGGCGGGTTGCCTGATAGCTTGCTTCCGCGTCATCATCGGCAACGCTCATGCGTTCCTTCTCGAGCTTGAGAATTTCCGCAAGCGCCGTATCGATCTGGTTGGCCGCAGCGCGCGCCGTGGTCACGGAGACGTTGTTGGCGGCTTCCGCGTTGCCGGCCTTCACGAATTCACGGATCTGATCGTCAGCCTGGAAGAACTGCTTCGAAAGCTCGGAGACCTGTTCCCAGCGCGGGCGGCCCTGTTCGGTGGCGATCTTCAGCACCGATGCCAGCGCCTGCGTGAATTCCTTGCGCCCCACATCGCCCTTGGCGATCGAGGATTCGATTTCGGCGTTGTCCTTGGCCATCAGCAGGTTCTTCTGCTGGCGGATCGCTTCCAGCTGGCCGATATTGATGGTCTGCGCCAGTTCCAACCGCGCGGCCGGACCGGAGAGCACATCTCCAATGGAATCATTCAGGCCGCTCAGGCTGATGATCGAATAGGTCGATGTGCCCAGCAACATTAAGATGATGAAGGCAAACGCCGACACCAGTTTCGTCTTGATCGTCAATCGCATCTCTAACCCCTTACCCCTAGATGACGCAGCCTAAACGGCGGTCGATGTCTCGTGTCGTGAAGAAAACAGTGCCTGCAGATTGGGCAGGATGATGAACTCGCCCCCGCGCTTCACCAGGCAGTTGATGTAGTCGGCGCGCCAGCGCATGCCGACGCTCGGTGGCGGTTCGCTGGCTGCCCGTGCCAGCGTCGTCACCTCGTTGACCTTGTCGGTGCGAAGGCCGACCAGCGTCGCCTCGCCATCGAGATCGACCTCGATGACAATGATGCGGCTGTCGATCGTCGCTTCCGTGCCCTCCATTCCGAAGGCCAGACGCAGGTCTGCCAGCGGAATGACCTTGCCGCGAAAGTTGATGACGCTGGCGACGAAGGGCTGCGCGCCCGGCACCGCCGTCTCCGGCAGCAGGTCCAGGATTTCCTGGACGATCACCGCCTCGAGCGCGAAGGTCTCGCCGTTCATGTCGAAGGTCAGCACCTCGACTTCGTCGGCATAGTTCCAATGATGGTCGATCTTCTCGGCTGCCGCGCTCATCCTGCCACCCGCATCTGTGTTTCCTGTTGCTGACCGGCGGCCACGAGATGGCCGACGTCGAGAATGAGGGCGACGCTGCCGTCGCCGAGAATGGTGGCGCCCGAGAAGGTGGACACGTCGTTGTGCAGCTTCGACATCGACTTGATGACCGTCTGGTGGTCACCGATGATCTGGTCGACCACCAGGCCGACGCGCTCCGTGCCGGTGGAGATGACCACGACCTTCTGGTGCACATCAGGCTTGGTGCCGGTGCGGAAGAGATCGCGGAGCCTCAGGAACGGCACGAGGCTGTCACGCAGCGAGATGAAGCTGCGGCCGCGCGAACGCAGGTCCTCTTCCAGCGACAGCTCCAGGCACTCCTCGACGGCGGAAAGCGGAATGACATAGCTGCCATTGCCGACGCGCACGAGCAGGCCGTCGATGATCGCAAGCGTCAGCGGAATGCGCAGCGACACTTCCGAACCCTGGCCGTTCAGGCTGGTGATGTCGATCGCGCCACGCAGCGCCTCGACTGTCTTCTTGACCACATCCATGCCGACGCCACGGCCGGAAAGATTGGTGATCGCCGCAGCCGTGGAGAAGCCCGGCGCGAAGATCAGCTGTAGCAGTTCGGAATCGGTGAGCGGCTGGCCGGGCGCGATGAGGCCGGAGGATTCCGCCTTGGCGCGGACCCGATCGCGGTTGATGCCACGGCCGTCGTCTTTGATCGAGATGATCACCTCGCCGCCCGCCTGACGTGCCGAAAGCGTCACCGTGCCGGCTTCGCTCTTGCCCGCGGCCAGACGCTCGGCCGGCGTTTCCAGCCCGTGGTCGATCGAGTTGCGCACCAGATGCACGAGCGGATCGGCGAGACGCTCGATCACTGTCTTGTCGACCTCGGTGCTTTCGCCTTCGGTCACCAGCTCGATCACCTTGCCCGTTTCGCGAGCAAGATCGTGAACGAGGCGGCGGAAGCGCGAAAACAGCGTCGCGACAGGCACCATGCGGAGCACCATCATCGTGTCGCGCAGTTCGCCCGACAGGCGCTCGATTTCCTCGGACACCGAGCGAAGCGCGATATCGGCGCTGGCGCTCGCCAGCTGGCTGAGGCGCGACTGGGCGATCACGAGCTCGCCGACGCGGTCCATCAGTTCGTCTAGGCGCTCGGCCGGGACGCGAACGTTTTCGGCCGCCTTCGCCTGGCGCTGGTCGGCCTGTGCTGCGCTCTCGCGCTTGGCGGGCACCGCCTCGACAGGCTTGAATTCCGGTGTGGCGGCAACTGCGGGCGCAGCCGCGACGGGCGCTGCGACGACAGGCTCAGCCTTCACTTCGGCCACGACAGCAACCGGTTCAGCCTTGGCTTGCTCAGCCACCGGACCGGCGACCTCCTCGACCTCAAGCTCCATGTCGTCCATGACGAAGATGAACACGTCGTCGATCGCCGAGCGGTCCTGCGTGCTGGTGAGAACGACGTCCCAGGTGACGTAGAGATCGGTCGGAACCATCTCGTCGAGGACAGGAATGGCGGAGAGATTGGCCTTGACGCTGCATTCGCCGAGGTCGCGCAACTCGTCGAGCAAGCCGAGCGGATTGGTGCCGTTCGCCATCGAATTCGAGGGCAGGCTGAAGCGGATGCGCCATGTGGTGGTCTTGGCGGCAGCCGCGGGAGCGGCAACCGGGGCCGGTTGAGCAGCGGGAGCAGCAGCGCCGCCCGAGGTCTCGCCGACGGCGGCTTGAAGCTGGGCCAGCAACCGCTGGCCGGTGTCACCGTGATCGGCATCCGGCCGATCGACGAGAGCACGCATGTGATCCTGAGCGGCAAGCACGGCGGCGACGAGTTCGGCCGTTGCCGGCACCTCGCCCTTGCGAACCCGGTCGAACGCCGTTTCGCAATGATGCGTGAAGGCGGCCAGCGCATCGAAGCCGAACATCGAGCCCGAGCCCTTCAGCGTGTGAAGGCCGCGGAAGACGGCATCGACGACGTCCTTGTCGTCGAGCTTGTGCGTCAGATCGAGAAGACCCGTCTCGATGGCTTCGAGGCATTCGGCCGCCTCGGTGCGAAAGACCGCTACAGGATCGAGAGAGCTCATCTGCCGAGCACCTTCCTGGCGATCTTGACCAGGTTTTCCGGGTCGAACGGCTTGGTCAGCCAGCCGGTGGCGCCAGCGGCCTTGGCGCGGGCCTTGAGGTCGGCGTCGGATTCGGTGGTGAGGAAGATGATCGGCACGCCGGTATGTTCCGGCAGCTTGCGCAGCTCCTCGATCATCGTCAGGCCGTCCATGACGGGCATGTTGAGATCGGTGATGATCAGGTCGTAATTGCCGGCCTTTGCGGCCGCCAGGCCCTGTGCGCCATCGGCCGCTTCGCTGACGGTGTAGCCCGCATTGGTCAGAGTGACCTTGGTCGTCAGTCGAATGCTTGCGGAATCGTCGACGGTGAGAATGTTGGCGCTCATGGCTTTACCTCTTCATGCAACCAGAATTTTGTATCTTCGCTGTTGAAGGCTTCCACGAAGCCGGCGCGCTCCAGCACCTTCAGGACCTGACCGCGGGCCGGAGCCGCAAGTGCGAGCGCTTTGTCGTTGGTTTCAGCGTGCCGGCGGACAGCTTCGATCAGCTGCACAAAACTCAAGTCGGCCTCAGCTTTTTCGGAAATATCGAGAACAACGGAACTGTTATTCTTAAATAAAGACGCAATTTTTGAGAAGATATCCGAGATATTCCTGATAGTCAGAACTTCTGGCAGGGATATAGACTCGGAATACTGTTCACGCACACTCACTTCGGCCTCCTAGGGCGGAGAAATACTTTTTCAACCCGTTGAGGAATCTCACGACACGCTTAACAACACGTAAAAGTAGGTTGCAGTGAAATGCAATTGAGACGAGTCCCGACTCCCCGAATTATCACCTGAGAGAAATAATAATTAGCATTCAAATATGTTTATAAAAGCGAATAAATTCATATGCTTATTAAAAATGCGAGCGCTTTTCCGAAACGCGCCTCGTGCAATTCACGCTATGTTAAGCACAACGTTGACGAGTCTGGCGTGTTTACTCCGCGTTTCCATGATGCCCGTAAAAATGGTCCCGAACCTTGCTGAGGTTTTAAGTAAAGGACAATAAAATGACGAACGGGGCGACATCGGCAATGACGGCTTTCCAAGCATCTGGATCAGCCATCAGCCAAACACTGGAAGCAGCGCGCAGCAAGGTCGAGGAGCGTTTTCTCGAAGGCGGCACTGTCCTGCTTTCGGTCATGGACGTCCTCAACCGATTGTTGAGCTCGCTCGATAACATCACCAAGGCGCTGGACGCTGGCGAAAATGGTGATGCAGGCGCGGAACTGCGCGCAACGGTCAAGAGCCTCAGCGATCTCCCAACCGCCGAAAAGTCCCGCCGCGACGCGCTCTCGTCGCTCGCCGAAACAGGCTATTCGCTGCGCCGGCACGTCTCGGACATGCAGGAAACCATGCGCTACCTGCGCACCTTCGCCGTGACCGTGAAGATCACCGGCGCCGGCCTTGCCGAGTTCGCGGGCTTCGCGCAGGAAATTCTCGAGCGCATCTATTCCGGCACCGACGAGGTCAACCGTTTCGCTGGCCGGATCGAGGAGTTGGAAAAGGAAGTGAAGCTCGCGCTGACCTTCGGCACCGACGTCTCCAAGAGCTACGCCGACACCGTCCCCGCCGTGGCGAGCGCCCTTGACGGCGACGCCCGTAAGATCGCCGAACACCGCCAGAACCTCTCCGCTATCGCCCGCGACGTCGGCGCGGTCGCCAGAGGCGTGCAGAGCAAGGTCGCCTCGACCCTGTCGGCACTGCAGATCGGCGACATCACCCGCCAGCGCATCGAGCATGTGCAGAGCACCTTCACGCTGCTGGACGAATTCCTCGACAGCGAAGACGGCCGCTCCCTGAACGCCGACGCCCGCGCACGCCTGCAAAACGTCATCCAGCATCTGACGGCCGCGCAGATGAACGAGATGTGCCGCGATTTTCACCGCGATTCCCAGAACGTCGTCAAGACGATCGCCAGCTTCGGCCACGACACGCAGGAAATCCTGCGGCTGCGCGACCAGATGAGCGGCGGCGGCCAGGGCAACTTCATCCGCGCGCTGGAATCCAGCGTCTCGGCCGCCCACGAGATCGTCAAGCAGGTCGACGCCGTCACCCTCAAGGCCGACCAGGTCAGCCAGTCGACACGCGACACCACCGCCAAGCTTCTGGAAGCGATCGGCAACATCAAGGCGGTGAAGACCGACATCCATTACATGGCGCTGAACACCAATCTGCGCTGCAGCCGTCTTGGCGAAGCCGGCAAGTCGATCAACGTCGTCACGGCAGAGCTGCGCATCTTCGCCGGCAAGCTGGATGACAGCGCCGACGCCATCGTCAACGGCCTGCCGGCGCTGGAGGAAGCCGCCGGTCGTGTGGCCCCGTCGAGCGAGACGGCATCAGGCGGCCTGGCCGAAAACCTGACGACCGCCGTCGCCGATATCCGCACCGCCGCCGATACGATGGAAGCCGAACTGAAGACGCTGTCGGAACACGGCCGCGAGGTCGCCGGCAAGATCAACCTGTTGATCGGCACGCTGGATTTCCAGAAGGATCTCGGCGATGTGCTGGCAGGCTGCGCCGATACGCTGGAAGATGCCGCCGGCGCCGAGATCGCCGATATCTCGGACTTCGCCGAAGCCATCGCCCCGCTCGATCGCAAGATCTTCAAGCTTTATACGATGGTGCAGGAGCGCAACGTCCACCGCAACATCATCGCCGCGGTTGAAGAGGCGGCAGCAGTCGAGCCAGAACCGGCAAATGCTGCGTCCAGCGACGAAGACCTCTTCGAGGACGCGCTCTTCTAAGACGTTAGAGCGCGGTCAGCGCAGGCGGCGGAACTTGTTGGCGGCTTCGATCCCCGCCTTCTGCTGCTCTTCCTCGATACCGAGGTAGAAATCCTCAAGCGCCGGGTCGGGCAGACCGGCACGGCGCGAGAGCACATACCACTTGGCGGCCTCGACAGGATCAGGCTTGGTGCCGAGCGCGTTGATATAGAGATGCGCGAGCTTGTTCTGCGCAACCACATTGCCGTCATTGGCGGCGATTCTCAGCCACTGGAAGCCCTTCTCGAAATCGCGCGGCCCGTTGGTTCCGTTGACGAACCAGACGCCGAGATCGAGCTGCGCGGTGTCGAAACCGGCATGCGCGGCGCGCGCCATCCATTCGCGGGCAAGCTGCTTCTTCTCGGGCGGCAGATCGGGCAGCGACGAGTAAATCTCCGCCACCGCATATTGCGCGTCGGCGACACCCTTCTCTGCCGATTTCTCGTAGAACGGCAGCGCCAGCTTCAGACCCTTGTCGCCGGGATTGTCGGCCACCAGGATCTGCCCCCAGTTGAACTCGGCCGATGCATTGCCGGCTTCCGCAGCCTTGCGCATGTAGCTGTCGGCAAGCGTCTTGTCGCGCTTGACGATGCGGCCTTCCATCAGGATGAGCGCGTATTTGAACATCGCCGCCGGATCACCGCCCTCGGCCGCCTTTCCGTACCAGAAGGCAGCCGCCTTTGCGTCGCGCTTGACGCCGAGGCCATCCGCCAACAGTTCACCCATAAGCGTCTGCGCCGCCGCATCGCCAAGCTGCGCGCGCGGCAGCGCAATCCCCATCGCCGTCAGATAGTAGCCGCGCTGATAGGCGCCATAGGCGTCATCGACCTTGCCGTGATAGTCCTTCTCGGCCGGCAGATCAGGGAGCTTCGCACCCATGCGATCGAACACGCCGACACCGGTGGAGGGTGTTACCCCGTCCGGCTGCGCGCGGCCGGACTTCAGCGTCTCGGGCGCGCCAGTGAGCGGTCGCGTGACCATATTGTCGACCTGCTGAGCCGATGCGCCATGCGCGAAAACCGCCACACATGTGGCGGCGGCAAGAAGAGAAAGGCGCAAATGGCGTGTCAGCATGGGCATGAGGGCGATATCAACCCTCAAACCGTGGCGCTTTTTCGTCAAGAAGTGCGTTGATTTCGGCAACCGCCAGGGCGGCACGCGCCGGCTCGCCGAAAACGGCAAGACGCATGGCCACGAATTCCGCCCCGCTCTCGGCAACGGCAAGCGCCGAAGCAGGATCGGTGCCGCCCATGACGATGCACGGGATCTCGATCATCGAAGCCCACCATTCGGCAAGCGCGAGGTTCTTCGGGTGCGCTTCCGGCTTGATGTCGCCTTCGAGCTTGCCGAAGAAGACATATTCGGGCCGCTCCTCGCCGATCTCAAGCGCATGATGCCGGTCGGCCGCATTGCCGCCGCCGACGATCAGCTTGTCGGCATATTTCTCGACCGCCTCGGAAATCTCCGCGGCACCGCCGGTGATATGCAGGCCATCCGCCTTGGTACGGCCGACGACACGGCTGTCGCCGGCAAGCAGCGCCGCGGCACCCGCGTTCTGCGCCAGCGGCACGATCTTTTCGGCATGTTTCTGAAACTCGCCGTCACCAAGCCCGTATTGCGGCAGGATGATCGAGGCGACATCACCGCCCTTCAGCGCATCACCAACGATTTTCGCCTGCTCGTCGGCATCGGCGATATCGGGCACGATCAGCACCAGGCGGCAGCGGTTTTCAGGTTCGCTCATGAACTCTTTCCATTTCCAGCGGATTTCGCCATCTGCCGGCAGCTCCGCACTCGTTTTGTGTGAGTAATTCCGTTAGACCGGGCTGGCAAGGGGAGGACTTCAAAAGCATGCCGATGGACGTGTCATTTTACTACGCCGCCATTCCCGCCGTCATTCTCGTCGGTCTCGCGAAGGGCGGTATGGGCGACGCCTTGTCGCTGATTGGATTGCCTTTTCTGGCTCTCGTCGTCTCCCCAGTGCAGGCCGCGGCCATCCTGCTGCCGATCCTGATCTTCATGGACATGATATCGCTGGTCATCTGGCGCAAGCATGGCGATTGGACGACGCTGAAGATCATGCTCCCGGGCGCGCTTGCCGGCATCGCGCTCGGCTGGGCGACCTCGGCGCTCGTTCCCGGCAGCGTCTTGCGCGTCGTCATCGGCGCCGTCACCATCCTCTTTTGCCTGCGCTATTTCTGGAACAACTTCGGCCCCGGCAGAGGAAAAATCGTGCCCCCGCACGGCCAGCGGCCGGTCCGCGCCACGCTCTGGGGCACCTTCTCCGGTTACGGCAGCTTCGTCGCACACGCCGGCGGCGCGCCGTTCCAGATCTATGTGCTGCCGCTGCAGATGCCGCCGCGCGAATATACCGGCACCAGCGCCCGCTTCTTCGCGATCCTCAACGCGGTCAAGCTGATCCCCTATTTCGCGCTCGGCCAGCTCGACACCCAGAACCTCGCCGCCTCCGCCACGCTGCTGCCCTTCGCGCCGCTCGCCACCATCGCCGGCGCCTGGTGCGTGAAGCGCATGCAGCCGAAAATATTCTATCCGTTCATGTATGCGATGGCGCTGATCGCAGCTGTCCTGATCGCCCGCGAAGGCCTTGGATTTTAGGCCTTAGGGGCCTTGCTGCGGCGCACAATTCGCTTGCCCTAATTCTCCGATTGACGTAGCTTTTCGCCATGTCGAACGTGGACCCTTTCACTGCGATTGCCGACCCTCACCGGCGCTTCCTGCTGGAGGAGTTGCGGCGCTCGCCGCGCACCGTCAACGAGCTCGCCGAAGGCCTTCCGATCAGTCGTCCGGCCGTCTCCCAGCACCTCAAGGCCCTGCTCGATTGCGACCTCGTCTCGGTCACCGCCGATGGCACGAAGCGCATCTACGCGGTCAACAATCGCGGCTTCGACAGGCTCAATCTCTGGCTGGATCAGTTCTGGGCATAACGCCGTCCGGACATGAAAACGCGCCGGCTGCGACCTTTTCGGCAACCGACGCGCAGGAACATTCCAACAGGCGCGACAGACTACTAAACAACTGGTTATATTGCGATATTTACCCTTTGAATCGCATCGACCACGCCCTGTAACGTTCTATCCTGCTTAGTGTACGGATGATTTGAGACGCTCAATCTCGTCTTTGATGCGCAGCTTCCTGCGCTTGCACTCGGCAACCTCACGGTCGTCTCTGGAGGGGGATGCCATCAGTGAATGGAGCTCGTCTTCGAGAGCGCCATGCTTCTTCTGGAGTGATTCAAGATGAGCTTGAACAGTCATATGACCCTTCCTTCCTCTAGCCTTTCTCCAGCCAACACCGCCGGAGATCCAAGGCGTCAACCCTCAAACTGTGACACATTTTTGAAGGCTTGTCGAAGGCGAAAACAAGGAGAGAGCGTGGCAAATTCATGATCGAGACTAACTAGCCGTTACCGCTATTTGGTGATAGGAGCTTGCAAAAATTAGCGACAGACCGGAGAAGGTCTGAAGACGATCATGGGGAATGCGTATGCCGGATCAGGAACAGGCGGAAGTCAGGCTCATTGTGGCGCGCCTGCGCCAGGAGCATGAGGACTACGATGTCGCCATCAACGCCATGATCGCGACTGGCTGCGATGCGCTGCGCGTTCAGCGCATGAAGAAAAAGAAGCTTGTTATCAAGGACAAGCTGTCGAAGCTCGAAGACCAGATCATCCCGGATATCATCGCCTGAAGCCCCGGTATCATCGCTTGAAGGAAGTGTCGTGACGATGACAGACAGACCGACCGTTGCCATCATCATGGGAAGCCAGTCCGATTGGGAGACCATGAAGAACGCCGCCGATACGCTGGAGGCGCTTGAGATCCCCTATGACGCGCGCATCATATCGGCACATCGCACACCCGATCGCATGGTCGAGTTCGCCAAGGGCGCCAAGTCGGAAGGCTTCAAGGTTATCATCGCCGGCGCCGGCGGCGCCGCCCATCTTCCGGGCATGACCGCCGCGATGACCCCTCTTCCTGTTTTCGGCGTTCCCGTGCAGTCGAAAACGATGTCCGGCCAGGACAGCCTGCTGTCGATCGTGCAGATGCCCGGCGGCATCCCGGTTGGAACGCTGGCGATCGGCAAGGCCGGCGCCATCAACGCAGCACTTCTTGCCGCCGCGGTTCTGGCGCTTTCAGACGAAGACATTGCCGACCGACTTGACGAATGGCGCGAGAGCCAAAGTGCGGCGATCGCCGAATACCCGATGGACGACCTATGAGCATGACAACGATCGGCATCATCGGCGGCGGACAGCTTGGCCGCATGCTGGCCATGGCTGCCGCCCGCCTGAACTTCCGCACCATCATTCTCGAGCCGCAGGCCGATTGCCCGGCAGCGCAGGTCGCCAACCGGCAGATCGTCGCAGCCTATGACGATCCAGCCGCACTCGAGGAGCTGGCGACCGTCTGCGACGTCGTCACCTACGAATTCGAAAACGTCCCCGTCTCCGCAGCCGAGGCCTTAGCACAGACCGTGCCGGTCTATCCGCCGCCGAAAGCGCTGGAAGCCGCCCAGGACCGTCTCGTCGAAAAGCGCTTTATCAATGATTGCGGCATTCCGACTGCGAAATTCCACGCCGTCGACAGCCAGGCCGACCTCGAAGCCGCGCTCGCAGATTTCGGCGGTCAGGGTGTCTTGAAGACGCGCCGGCTCGGCTATGACGGCAAGGGACAGAAAGTCTTCCGTTCAGCCGCCGATAGCGCCGATGGCGCCTTTGCCGAGCTCGGCAGCGTGCCGCTTATCCTCGAGAGCTTCGTGGCTTTCGAACGCGAGATCTCGGTCATCGCCGCCCGCGCCACCGATGGCAGCGTCGCCTGCTACGACCCGGCCGAAAACGTGCACCGCAACGGCATCCTGCACACATCGACCGTGCCGGCGTCGATCACCGACGCCACGGCAGCCGCCGCGCGCGAGGCAGCCGAGAAGATCCTGACGACGCTTGGCTATGTCGGCGTCATCGGCATCGAGTTCTTCGCGCTCGCCGACGGCAGCCTGATCGCCAACGAGATGGCGCCTCGCGTACACAATTCCGGCCACTGGACGGAAGCCGCCTGCGTGATCTCGCAGTTCGAGCAGCATATCCGCGCAGTCGCCGGCCTGCCGCTCGGCAACGCGGATCGCCACTCCGACTGCGTGATGCAGAACCTGATCGGCGACGATATCCTTGCTCTTCCGGACTGGCTGAAGCGGCGCGACACGCTGGTTCACCTCTATGGAAAGACGGAATCGAGACCCGGCCGCAAGATGGGTCACGTCACCACACTTGCCAGCGCACGGGCGGGGAAATAAGGGGTTTTTCCCTGACAAAACCGGCCACGGTCACGGGAAAAACACCTTCACGTGGTTGACACAGACAAGAGGCCGGGTTATCTGCACGCCCAACCTGAAGAGCGCGCCCTGAGCGCGCTTTTGAATGTAATAGATACGGGCGAATGTGAATTCCCCCCAACATCGCGGATCAAAACAATGAAGATCAAGAATTCGCTCAAGTCGCTCAAGGCTCGTCACCGTGACAACCGCCTGGTTCGCCGCAAGGGCCGCATCTACATCATCAACAAGCTGAACCCACGCTTCAAGGCTCGTCAGGGCTGATTTGGCTGGCCGGATGGCTCGGCAGCGCTTGCGCGCCTGAGCCTGTCCGGAAGGGTCCTTTTTGTGATCCCGTTAAAGTGTTTTGATCTTTCGCGTTGGCGGGCTATTATGCCCGCCATGCGTTTTTTGGCTATGACCTGCGCGGCACTGCCGCTCTCCCTCGCCCTGCTCTCAGTTGCCTTGCCTGCCCATGCGCAGGAACCCGCACCCGCGCGGGACAAGGAAAAGATCGTCGAGCAGCAGGCCGCGAACCTCTCGCCCAAAGAACATCTCGATCAGCTTTTCGCAGCACTGAAGCGCGAGCGCGACGCCGACAAGGCTGACAACATCGCCGACGAGATCCGCGCCGAATGGAACGATTCGGGCAGCGCGACCGTCAACCTGCTGATGCAATGGGCCGACAAGGCGATCGAGGAGAAGCGCAACAGCGCAGCACTCGATTTCCTCGACCAGGCGATCGCGCTGAAGCCCGGCTACTCAGAGAGCTGGAACCGCCGCGCCACGCTGAACTACACCAACGGCGCGATGCGCAAATCGATGTCCGATATCGAACATGTGCTGGACATCGAGCCTCGCCATTTCGGCGCTCTCGCCGGCATGGCCTCCATTCTTGGTGACAGCGGCAACGACCAGCTGGCGCTGAAGGCATGGGAGCGCTTCCTCGAAATCTACCCCGCCAACCGCAATGCGCAGGAACAGCTGAACACGCTCTCCGAAAAACTCGCCGGCAGCCGCACCTGACGTGCACTGTCTCGCAGCCTCTCCCTCTTGAAGGTGAACCGCGCGAGCCAATCTAACGTATGGTCCGTTAGTCCCTGCCGCAGGTCGCACCATGCTTACCCTCGTCTCCGCCCTCCTCGCCCCTCTAGCCGCAGCAATCGGCTACTCCTCCTATAAGGCCCGCCAGTTCGAGCAGGCCTATCCCAACATTGGCGAGCTGACCGATATCGGCGGCTACCGCATGAACGCCGTCCACATCGAGCGCCCCGAAACCGCCGACCTGCCGGCGCTGGTCTTCATCCATGGCGCCAGCGGCAACCTGCTCGACCAGATCGGCGCCTTTCTCGAGCCCTTGCGTGGCCGCGCCGAAATGCTCTTCGTCGACCGCCCCGGCCATGGTTATTCCGAACGCGGCGGACCGGATAACGCCCTCCCCTCTGGCCAGGCCGACGCCATCGCCGCGCTTATGGAAAAACGCGGCATCGACAAGGCGATCATCGTCGGCCATTCCTTCGGCGGCGCCATCGCCGCCGCATTCGGCGTCCGCCATCCGGAAAAGACGGCCGGCCTGCTCTTCCTGGCGCCCGCCACGCATCCATGGCCCGGCGGCATCGACTGGTACTATCACGTCTCGACAGCACCGGTGATCGGCTGGCTGTTCAACCACGCGCTCGTCGTGCCGCTGGGCCTGCGGCGCCTGGAACGCGGCACGCTCAACGTCTTCCGCCCCAATCCACGGCCGGACGATTACATCCTGAAAACCGGCCCCTCGCTGGTGCTGCGCCCCGCCACCTTCCACAACAACGCCGCCGACTTCGTGCGCCTGCTCGATTACTTCAAGACGCAGTCGCATCTCTATGTGCAGATATCGGCGCCTACCGTCATCATCACCGGAGACAGCGATGACATCGTCTGGGAGCACCTGCACTCGCAAGGCCTTGCCCGCGATATCGCCGGCTCCGAACTGGTCAAGATCAAGGGCGTCGGCCACAAGCCCGATTACCTCGCCACCGACGTCGCCATCGCGGCAATGGAGAAGATGTCAGGCCACGACCGCGACCTGCAGGCCGCCGCGCGGATTGCCGAGGCAAGACTCACGATGTCCTCGGCAGAGGAAGCCAGAATGCCGAGCGCTCCGCAGCCGGCATCGAAGCCCGTCGCAACGCCGGACCTGCAAGGCACCACTTAGCGCCCGCCGCGCATTGCCTGCCACGCCTGCAACCCCATATGTTCCCCATGTCAGTCCAACGAGGGGACCATCATGGACCGTCTTCACACGAAATCCGCAGCCCTCATCGCTGCCCTGTCGCTGACGCTGGCGCCGATTGCACCGGCACTTGCCGCCTCACCCGCGCCGGTCGAGGCTGAGCATGGTATGGTCGTCACCGCCCAGCATCTGGCGACCGATGTCGGCGTCGAGGTGTTGAAGAACGGCGGCAATGCCGTGGATGCGGCGGTCGCTGTCGGCTATGCGCTCGCCGTGGTCTATCCGACCGCCGGCAATATCGGCGGCGGCGGCTTCATGACGATCCGCATGAAGGACGGCAAGACCAGCTTCCTCGATTTCCGCGAGCGCGCGCCGCTCGCCGCCACCAAGACCATGTATCTCGACGCCAAGGGCGACATCGTGCCCCGCGCCAGCCTCGACGGCTATCTGGCCGTCGGAGTTCCCGGCTCCGTCATGGGCTTCGAGACCGCCCGCGAGAAATACGGCACCAAGTCGCGCCAGGATCTCCTTGTCCCCGCCATCCGCTACGCCAGGGATGGCTTCACCCTCGAACAAGGCGATGTCGCCTCGATCGAGAACAGCGCCAAGCGACTGGCCAAGGACGAGGCGGCCGCCAAGATCTTCCTCAAGCCCGACGGCAAGCTCTTCACCTCGGGCGAAAAGCTGGTGCAGCCGGAACTGGCTACCGTACTTTCGAGCATCTCCGACAAGGGCACCGACGCCTTCTACAAGGGCATGCCGGCGGACGCGATCGTGAAGGCCAGCCAGGCCAAGGGCGGCATTCTCGCGAAAGACGACTTCGAGCAATATCAGGTGCGCGAGCTGAAGCCGGTGGAATGCAGCTATCGCGGCTATGACATCATCTCCTCGCCCCCGCCCTCCTCCGGCGGCGTCATCATCTGCGAGATCCTGAACATCCTGGAAGGTTATCCGCTCTCTTTCCTCGGCTACGGCTCGGCCGAGACCGTGCACCTCATGACCGAGGCCATGCGCTACGCCTATGTCGACCGCAACGCCGCCCTCGGCGATCCCGATTTCGTCGACAACCCAGTCACGACCCTTCTCGACAAGAGTTACGCGAAGGCTATCCGCGCCAAGATCGACATCAACAAATCAGGCACATCGGCCGACCTGAAGCCACTCGGCGCCAAGGAGAGCACCGAGACCACGCATTATTCCATCATCGACGACGAGGGCAACGCGGTCGCCGTCACCTACACGCTAAATGGTAATTTCGGCGCCGGCGTCGTGGCGCCGGGCACCGGCATATTGCTGAACAACGAGATGGACGACTTCACCTCCAAGCCCGGTGTCCCCAATCTCTACGGCCTCGTCCAGGGCGAAGCCAACGCCATCGCACCGAAGAAGACCCCACTCTCGTCGATGAGCCCCACCATCGTGACCAAGGACGGCAAGCCCTTCATGGTGATCGGCAGCCCCGGCGGCTCGCGCATCATCACGATTACGCTGGAAGCCATTTTGAACGTCGTCGATTTCGGCATGGACATCAGCCAGGCCGTCAATGCTCCGCGCATCCATCACCAGTGGCAGCCCGACAAGATCTACTTCGAGCCCTACGCGCTCTCATCCGACACGATCCGCGCGCTGATCGCGATGGGCCACACCATGGACGACGGCAGCGGCACGCCCGTCTGGGGCCAGGCCGCCGGCATCCTCGTCGGCGGCAAGAGCCTGAAAGATATCGAGAAAGGCGGAGGCGCCCGCTACAACGGCGCCATGGACAGCCGCTCGACCGAAGGCTCGGCCGGCGGCTATTAGGAGCACGCCCCTCAGCGGATCGTCGTATGCGCATACTCGGCCTTGATGGTGACAACAGGCTTGGCGCCGACCACGCTCGGCCGGGGGCTGTCGATCAGCGACGCCTTGGCGGTGACGGTATAATCGACAGGCACGTCCTTGCCGAAGTCGAGATAGCTGTCCACCGCATGCGCCTTGACGTCGATCGTCTCGTCGGCGTTGAGCTTGTCGTAAGTCAGATGCGCCCTGAGCGCCGCACTATCGATAGCGACGTTCGAGGCGTGCCCCTGCAGCGTCACATCGGCGGCCTTGCTCGACAGGCCGAGCTTCGCAAACTCCCCGTCGAACCGCGCCATCACGGCCTGCTGGTTGACCTCGACCGACCCACCCGGCGGGATGTTGGCGACGACCTCGGGCGAGCAATCGGAGAGATCGAACCATTTCGTCGAGGCGACCGCGATCGAAAGCGTCGTCCCATCGATCGTCATCCGGCTCTGGTCCTCGCAACCGCTGAAGAACCAGCTCGAATACCAGCGGCTGAACCAGCCGTCGCGCCGCCCCCGCGTCTCGGCCCGATAGGGCGCGTCAGAATTGGCGCTGATCCGGATGGAGCTGGCGTCGCCTGTTATGACGATCGAGCGGATCGCCGAGACGTCGATCGTCTCTCCCGTCCGCCAGCCATCGGCATAGCTTGAAACCAGCGTGAACAAGAGCAGAGGTATGGTTATGATGATCATCATGGCAGTCTCCTTGCGTGACATCGCTCCCATCGAGCGGCGGACCCAAGGTCGCTGAGACCACAGGAAATCGAGACCTCGATCGCGATCCGGGTCGCCCGCGATTGCGATCGAGGTCATTGTCGTGCTCATATCGCTCTTCTGTTGCTGGATCCGCACCCATGATCTTCGTGCCGCTGCCCTTCGTCGTCACATTGCTGCTCGCCATCCTGCTTGTCCGGATGGTCAGGCAAAGCGACGGCCTGGCGCCCGAGCGACGGCCCTTCCTGATCCTGATCGGGCTCTACGCGCTGCAATCGGTGCTGCTAGGCCTGCGCTGGGGCTATGACATCATCGCCCTGATGCCCGGCCAGGCGGTGCTCGCCGCCCTGATCGCCGCCTTCGCCTGGATCAGCTTTAGCAACCTCGCGCGCGACAACACCCTCTCCTGGCTGCGCCTTGCGCCGCATCTCCTGCCCGCCGCCGTCGTCCTCGTGCTGATGATCTTCTGGCGCGGCCCCGTCGGTGTCTTCATCACCGCCACCTTCACGGCCTACGGCGCCGCCCTCTTCTGGCTCGCCCGCCACGGCCCTGATGGACTTATCTCCTCACGGCTCGACGGCGCGCTCCTCTCATACCGCTCGCTGCTGATTACCGCAGCAGCACTGCTTGCCTCCGCCACCGCCGATATCGTCATCAGCTTCGATTTCTATAGAACGGGCGGCGCTCACGCCGGCGCCGTGGTCGCCATCGGCAATGTCATCTCGCTGCTGGCACTCGGCACCGCCGCTGCCATCGCCAGCAGCAGCCAGTCCACAGAATCCGCGTCATCGCCGCCGCCCCAGCCACAGCCACCGGCACCCTCGCCGACGGAGGAAGACGGCGCCATCGCCCGCTCGCTGGACGAGCTCATGCAATCGCGCGAACTCTACCGCGACCCCGAACTCAATCTCGGCCGCATCGCCCGCCGGATGAACCTGCCCGCCCGCCGCGTATCGATCGCGGTCAACCGCGTGCACGGGGCGAGCGTCTCGCAATATGTCAACGACTTCCGCATCCGCGCCGCCTGCCGGATGCTGGAAACGACCGATGAGCCCGTGACCCGGCTGATGTTCGACTGCGGCTTCATCAGCAAGTCGAATTTCAACCGCGAATTCCTGCGTGTCACCGCCACCAACCCCACCGAATATCGTAGGCGTCACCAGACCGCACCGATCAGCCCAAAGCCCGCACCGGAACCGGTATTCCTGCCCGCGCCGCAAGAGCCGCTTTTCATGTCACCGTGACAAAGCAGCCGTTCACAACGCGAAGGCCGCGTCCTATTCATGACGGCATTATCATCCGAAAGAGCTCCCATGGTCAGCATTGAAATGATCGTCGCCGCCCGAGCCCGCCTGCGTGGACATGCCCGCCGCACCCCGCTTCTTTCTTCTCCATTTCTCGATGAGATCGCCGGGCGCCGGCTGTTCATCAAGGCCGAATGCCTGCAGCACACCGGCTCCTTCAAGTTCCGCGGCGGCTGGTCGGCCGTCTCGGCGCTGGAGCCAGAGGTGCGCGCCCGCGGCGTCATCGCCTTTTCTTCAGGCAACCACGCGCAGGGCGTGGCGCTTGCCGCCAAGCTGCACGGCGTCCCCTCCGTCATCATCATGCCCTCCGACGCGCCGAAGCTGAAGATATCAAATACGCGCGCTCTCGGCGCCGAGGTCGTGCTCTACGACCGCGCCACCGAAGACCGCGACGCGATCGGCGCGCGCCTCTCCGAAGAACGCAGCCTCACCCTGATCAAGCCCTTCGACGAACCCCAGGTCATCGCCGGCCAGGGCACGACCGGTCTTGAGATCGCCGAACAGGCGGAAGAAGAGGGCGTGACTGCAGCGGAAGTGCTGGTCCCCTGCGGCGGCGGCGGCCTGACCTCGGGCATCGCGCTGGCGCTCGAAGCCCGCACGCCAAGCTTCCGCGTCCGCCCCTGCGAGCCCGGAGGCTTCGACGACACGACCCGCTCGCTGGCCTCAGGCAAGATCGAGCGCAACGCCACGCTATCAGGCTCGATCTGCGACGCGATCATCACCCCGCAACCCGGCAACATCACCTTCCCGATCCTGAAACGCCTCGCCGGTCCAGGCATCGTCGTCACCGACGAGGAAGCGCTGCGCGCCATGGCACTCGCCTTCACCCGCCTGAAGATCGTCGTCGAACCCGGCGGCGCGGTCGCACTGGCCGCCGCGCTGTTCCATGGCGAGCAGTTGCAGGAAGATGCCGCGATTGTGGTGACCTCGGGCGGCAATGTAGATGACGAGATGTTTGGTCGGGCGCTGGCGTTGCAGGGGTAGGATTGCGAGGTTGTTGCTGGGGGATGTAGCTGTCAGGCCGAGAAGCTGGCGGGTGCGATAGCCGGCTCCAAGAGCGAGGTCTCGGCGGGCGTGTTACCCCCCTCTG
>UBQW01000044.1:51411-77344 GCA_900467745.1 Hyphomicrobiales bacterium | reverse complement strand
CTCCCCCACAAGGGGGGGGAGATCGACTCGTGGATAGATCTCCGCCAAACAATCAAGGTGGAGCGAGCGGCCGCTCCCAGCCAATCTCCCCACCTGTGGGGGAGATGCCCGGCAGGGCAGAGGGGGGTATCCCACCGACCAGGTCAGCGACGATGCGCTCACCAACTCCTCCACCCGCACTAGGCCCCAACCACCTCAACCACACGCTTACCGCGCCATCCGCGCCGCACTGACAGCAACCGGCCGTGCAACCTCGCCAAGCACATCCGAAACCGACTGCCGCACCAGCCCGGCCAGCCTCGCCACCGCCGGCGCACTCTCGGCCTCCGCCCGGTGCAACACCAATCCGAGCCCCGGCAATTCAGGCAGCGCCAGTTCCTCCGCCACGAGCGGCCGCACCTTCGCGGGCAGGCCGACCGGCGTGCGAAGCGTGATGCCAAGCCCCGCCGCCGTCGCCGCCCACAAGCCGCCGAGGCTGGGGCTCACAAAGGCGAGCCGCCAGGAAATCCCCGCCGCATCCAGCGCCTTGGTCGCAGCGCTGCGCATCAGGCAAGGCGCCTCGAGTGCCGCCAGCGGCAATGGCTCTCCGCTCGCGCGGTCCCATCCCGATGCCACGGCGGCCGAGCCGATCCAGCGCATCGGCACCTCGCCGATCCGGTCGCAATGCGGCGTCAGCGTCCCGTCGCTCCAGGCGAGTGCGAGGTCGAGCTTGCCAGACGTCACCCGCTCGATCAGCTCGACGTTGCGCACCACCCGCGCCTCGATCCTGACCTTCGGATGCGCCCGCGCGAAACGACCGAGCACATCAGGGAGAAGCGTCTCGCCGAAATCCTCCTGCAGGCCAAGCCGCACCCAGCCCTCCAGCTCGACGCTGTGCACGGCCGCCGCCGCCTCGTCGTTCAGCTCTAGCAGGCGCCGCGCATATCCGAGCATGGTCTCGCCGGCATCGGTCAGCGCCAGGCCGCGGCCGGATTTGCGAAAGATCGGCGTGCCCGCCTGCTCCTCCAGCTTCTTCAGCTGCGCGCTCACCGCCGACGTCGAGCGCCCCAGCCGGTCGGCGGCGCGCGCGAAATTGCCGAGCTCCATGCCGGTGACGAAGGTTCTGAGAACTTCGAGGTCGAAGATCGTCCGGCGCATAAAATAGTCCATATTTTCAGGATCGATGATCCATTATATTCTGATTTTCTGCATTATCGTGCCGTGCGATCCTCTCCCTGTCAACATCTGGGAAAAGGAGGCAAACATGCCCTTCACTCGTATCTCGCTTCTGAAAGGCAAGTCGCCGGACTATATCGCAGCCCTCTCCGAGAGCCTCCACCGCGCCATGGTGGAAACCTTCAACGTGCCGCCCGCCGATCGCTTTCACATCATCCACCAGCATGAACCGGGCGAACTGATCTTCGACCGCAACTATCTCGCCGGCCCACGCTCCGACGACTTCGTGCTGATCGCCATCACCGCCGGCAAGCCGCGCACGGCGGAAGCGCGCACCGCCTTCTTCAAGCGCGCCGTCGAACTGCTCGGCCAGTCGCCGGGCCTGCGGCCGCAGGATGTGATGATCGTCATCAACACCACGGCGCCGGACGAATGGTCCTTCGGCAATGGCGGGCAGCAGATGCTGGAGCCCGGCTGGGAAATCCGCGCGATGGAGACCGCGCCATGATCGCCATGCAATACGCTTTCACCCTGCCCGCCGATTACGACATGGCGATCATCGACCGCCGCATCCGCGACAAGGGCCCGATGACCGACGGCTTCCCAAACCTCGGCTTCAAGGCCTACCTCACGGCACGTAAGGGTGAACTTGGCGCGACCGACAATCTCTACGCGCCCTTCTATCTCTGGCAGCATGCTGAAGGCGCGAGCGACTTCCTCTGCGGCCCCGGCTTCGAGGCCGTCAGCCAATCCTTCGGCCGGCCGCAGGTGGCGACGTGGATCGTCTGGCATGGCGATGTGGCGCCGAGCGCGGCAGAGGCGCGCTTCGCCACGCGCGAGATATTGCCGCTGGGTACGGACGTTTCGCTCGCATCCGTTCGCGAGAGTGAGACCGTCCGCTCCCGTGAGCGGTTGGATCAGCCCGGCGTACTCGCCTCCGTCGCGGCGTTTGATCCCTCGGGTTGGACGATGGTGCGCTTCGCATTGCACGCGGACGCGCCTGCTGTGTCGCCGTCGAAGCGGATCTATCGCGTCGGTCACGTGTCCTTGCCGTGACGGTCGATCGCGTTTCCTCGGAGAAATGCTGATCGAGAGGTCAGTGGGCGTGTTACCCCCCTCTGNNGAGGGGGGTATCCCACCCACCAAGCCAGCAATGCACCAATCCACAACCCATCAACAAAAAACCCGCCACCTCATCGAGACAGCGGGTTCTCAACTCAATCAAACCAAATCCGGATCAAAACCCGCTCTGGCCGTCCGAACCGATATAGGCGATGCGCAGCATGTTCGTCGCACCCGGTGTGCCGAGCGGCACGCCGGCCGAGATGATGATGCGGTCGCCCGGCTTGCCGAAGCCTTCGTCGGCGACGATGCGGCAGGCGCGGTTGACCATGTCGTCGAGGTCGGTCGCGTCATGGGTGACCACACAGTGCAGGCCCCAGACGATGGCGAGGCGACGTGCGGTCTGGATGACAGGCGACAGCGCCAGGATCGGAACCTGCGGACGCTCGCGCGAAGCGCGCAGGCCCGTCGTGCCCGACGAGGTGTAGCAGACGATGGCCGACAGGCGCAGCGTTTCGGCGATCTGGCGGGCCGCTAGCGAAATCGCATCGGCGCCGGTAGCTTCCGCCTGGGCGCGCTGTGCGTAGATGATGCCGGGATAGTGCGGCTCCCGCTCGATCGTGCTGGCGATCGATGCCATCGTCGAGACGGCTTCGACAGGATAATCGCCGGATGCGGATTCGGCCGACAGCATGACGGCGTCGGCGCCTTCGAAGACGGCGGTCGCGACGTCGGAGACTTCTGCGCGGGTCGGGACCGGAGCAGAAATCATCGATTCCAGCATCTGCGTGGCGACGACGACGGGCTTGCCCGAACGGCGGCAGGCGCGGATCAGCTGCTTCTGGATGCCGGGAACGGATTCGAGCGGCATTTCGACACCGAGGTCGCCACGGGCAACCATCAGCGCGTCTGAAAGCTCGATGATCTCTTCGATCCGCTCGATCGCCTGCGGCTTTTCGATCTTCGCCATCAGGCCAACGCGGCCGCGGGCGATCTTGCGCACTTCGACCAGATCTTCAGGACGCTGCACGAAGGAGAGCGCGACCCAATCGACGTCGTCGGTCGCGAGAACCGCATCGAGGTCGGCGCGGTCCTTGTCGGTCAGCACGCCGGCGGTGAGGATCGTGTCGGGAAGGCTGACGCCCTTGCGATCGGAAATCCGGGTGCCGGAAATAACGGTCGTGACGATGCTCTTGCCGTCGCACTTTTCAGCGCGCAGAGCGAGCTTGCCATCGTCGATCAGCAGGCGGTCGCCCGGCTTCACGGCTTCGAGAATTTCGGGATGCGGCAGGAATACGCGGTTCTTGTCGCCGGGGGTGTCGTTGTTGTCGAGCGTGAACGTGTCGCCTGGCTTCAGGTCGACCTTGACGTCGGCGAACTTGCCGACGCGCAGCTTCGGGCCCTGAAGGTCGGCGAGAATGCCGATCGGGCGGCCGCTGCGCGCTTCGACGGCGCGAATGCGCTGGATCAGCGTGCGCATCGTGTCATGGCTCGCATGGCTCATGTTGATGCGGAAAACGTCGGCACCGGCCTGGTGCAGCTTCTCGATCATCGCTTCTTCGGACGAGGCGGGTCCGAGCGTTGCGAGGATTTTTACTTTGCGGTTACGCTTCATCAGTTCGGACTTTCCTGGGTGCCTGGGGTATCGGAAAGTTGAACCATCCAGCTGCCCTGGCGGCCCGTGTCATATTCCTTGAACCCCATCTTCTGATAGCCACGGGCGTAGCAATCATTGACGCCCGTGATCTTGAATTCGTTCTCCGCCACGCACATCTGCACGTCGCCCGTCCATCGTCCTCCCCGGGCGGCGTCTTCGGCGTAGAGGTAGTAGTAGCGAGACTGAAGCTCTCCCTCGATCAGTGTCGCGCAGGTCGTTGCCGGGACCTGCCACCAGCCTTCCGTCATCCAGCCGTCCTTGGCCCGGTAACCGATCGCCACGCCGACTAGATTCTGCGTACCGTTGCAGACGCGGAAATCAGCGCGCGCCACATCGGCAATGAAGAACGGCGAGAACGCCGCGAGAACAAAAAGAGCAAAACGGGCAAGCGGCCCGGAACGCGTAAGGAAACATGGCGCGGTCTGGATCAACACGACTTCCAATTGGCTCCCGGTTATTCGTTGTCGTGCCTTCTTGCGCTGCCTCCCGGCGAAAGTCAACGCAATGCTAATCGATTATATTTCTGACATCAAACAAGAGGCGCAGTCGCCGCCGCAAGGATCGCGCGGAGATTGCCAGGCTGGTACCAAGTGATTGCCAGGTGTTTGATCACGGGGCGCGCTTGAACCCTTCCCCTGCCCGTGCGATCAGAGACACGCTTGCAAACAGTCAACGGCATTGTCCTCGATGAACGACTTCCAATCCTTCGAAATTCTAGGCGGACATCATGACAGGGGTATGGTGCTCCTGGGCGACCATGCAATGAACCGCCTGCCGGAACGCTATGGCAGCCTGGGCCTGCCCGAGAGCGCCTTTGCCCGGCACATCGCCTATGACATCGGCATCGAGGGGCTGACGCGGGCGCTGTCCGAAAAGCTTGGCGTGCCCGCCGTGCTCGGCGGCTTTTCGCGACTGCTGATCGACCCGAACCGGGGCGAGGACGACCCGACGCTGATCATGAAGATCTCCGATGGCGCCATCATTCCGGGCAACCACCCGATCAGCGATGAGGAGTGGAACGGCCGCATCGCCAATTTCCACCGCCCCTATCACAATGCCGTCAGCGAGACGATCGCGAAGGTGGCGGCCGCCACCGGCACGGCGCCGCTGGTGCTCTCGCTTCACTCTTTCACGCCCGCCTGGAAAAACGTGCCGCGCCCATGGCACGCTGCCGTGTTGTGGGATAGCGACCACCGCGCCGTTGCCCCACTTCTTGACTTGCTGCGCGCCGATCCCGATCTGGTGATCGGCGACAACGAGCCCTATGATGGCGCGCTGAAGGGTGACACCATGTACCAGCATTGCATGGTCACGGGCATCCCGCACGCGCTGCTGGAGGTTCGCCAGGACCTGATCGGCGACGCGGCAGGCATCGCCGCCTGGGCCGACCGGCTGGCGCCGATCTTCGCGACCATGAACGCCGACCCGACGCTGCATCAATACCAGGTGCATGCCTCGCGCACCGGCCCATACTGACGATAGGAGAGCAAAATGACCGAGCTCAGCAAGGAACAACAGACCGAATTCGAAGCCGCCGCTTTCCGACGCCTCGTCGCGCACCTGCGCGAACGCACCGACGTGCAGAACATCGACATGATGAATCTGGCCGGCTTCTGCCGCAACTGCCTGTCCAACTGGTACAAGGACGCGGCCGATGCCGATGGTGTCGAATTGTCGAAGAACGAGGCCCGCGAGATCGTCTACGGCATGCCCTTCGACGAGTGGAAAAACCGCTACCAGACCGAAGCGACGCCTCAACAAAAAGCCGCATTCGAAAGCAACAACCCGCACAAATGAGCCCCCGCTCTGTCGAATAGGCTTGACCCCGGCGGCACTTCGCGGCAGTCAACGCCATCCGAATTTTTATCCCCCTAGCAGGAGAACACGATGTCTGATGCCCACGGCGTTGCCCGCGACCAGCTTCGCGCTTTCATCGAGCGCATTGAACGGTTGGAAGAAGAAAAGAAGACCATCGCCGACGATATCAAGGACGTCTACGGCGAAGCCAAGGGAACCGGCTTCGACACCAAGATCCTGAAAAAGGTCATCGCGCTGCGCAAGAAGGATGAGCAGGAGCGTCTCGAGGAAGAAGCGATCCTCGACACCTACCTCGCCGCCCTCGGCATGATCGAAGGTCCGGCGGAAGCCTGATTTCCGGTTACGATCGACACGATCGAACGCCAATGAAAAAAGCCGCCGGGTCGCCCCGGCGGCTTTATTTTTGTCTCTCTGTCCCAGCCGATCAGCCGAGCTGCGTGACGTAGCGCACGTCGAGATAGGCGTTGATCGCTTCCGAACCGCCTTCCGTGCCGTAGCCCGAATCCTTGATGCCGCCGAACGGCACTTCCGGCAGCGCCAGGCCGTTGTGGTTGATCGACAGCATGCCGGCTTCGACGCGGCGGCCAAGCGCCTGCGCGGTGGCGCTGGAGCTGGTGAAGGCGAAGGAGGCCAGGCCGAACGGCAGGCGGTTCGCTTCGGTAATCGCGTCGTCGAGCGTCGAGAAGCGGTTGATAATGGCGAGCGGGCCGAAGGGCTCCTCGTTCATCACACGCGCCGAAAGCGGCACGTTGGCGAGAACCGTCGGCTCGAAGAAGTTGCCGGTGTTGCCGATGCGGCGGCCGCCGGTCTTGAGCTCCGCGCCCTTCGAGACGGCATCGTTGATCAGCTCTTCGAGAGCCGGGATGCGGCGCTCGTTGGCGAGCGGGCCCATCTCGACGCCAGCATCCAGGCCGTTGCCGACCTTGACCGCCTGGGCGGCCTTGACGAAACCGTCGGTGAACTGGTCCATCACGCCATCCTGCACGAGGAAGCGCGTCGGCGCGACGCAGACCTGACCGGCATTGCGGAACTTCGAGCCGGCCATGATCGACACGGCCTGATCGACATTGGCGTCATCGAACACCATGACAGGGGCGTGACCGCCAAGCTCCATCGTCGCCCGCTTCATGTGCAGACCGGCCAGCGCCGCCAGCTGCTTGCCGACAGGCGTCGAGCCGGTGAACGAGATCTTGCGGATGACGGGATGCGAGATCAGATATTCGGAGATCTCGGCAGGGATACCGTAAACGAGGTTGACGACGCCATTGGGAATGCCGGCATCGGCGAAGACGCGGATCAACTCGGCGGGCGATGCCGGGGTTTCCTCGGGCGCCTTGACGATGATCGAGCAGCCGGCGGCGATAGCGGCTGAAAGCTTGCGCACCACCTGGTTGATCGGGAAGTTCCACGGCGTGAACGCCGCGACCGGACCGACGGGCGACTTGATCGCCAGCTGCGTGACATTCGGCGCGCGCGAGGGGATGACCTGACCGTAAGTGCGGCGCGCCTCTTCGGCGAACCAGTCGATCACGTCGGCGGCGCCGGCGATTTCAACGAGCGACTGCGCCAGCGGCTTGCCCTGCTCGCGCGTCATCATCCAGGCGATGGTTTCCTTGCGCTCGCGCAACAGGTCGGCAGCGCGGCGCATCATCTTCGAGCGGTCGAAGGGCGAGGTATCGCGCCAGACGCGAAAGCCTTTGTCGGCTGCGGCGAGCGCTGCGTCGAGATCCTCGCGGGAGGCATGCGGAATAGTGCCGATGGTCTCACCCGTGGCCGGGTCGGTGACAGGCAGCGTCTTGCCGGAGGCGGCATTCTTCCATTCGCCGTCGATGAACAGCTTCACATCGGGATAGGTCTGCATGATAATTCCTTGTCGTCTTCATCAAATCAATTTGTCGGACAGCGAACGGCGCGCCGGGGGCACGCTCCGCACATGCCTCATATAGGCCGAACGGATGCTGTTTCTCAGAGCATGCGACGTTATAAACCGAAATGGGCCTGTGTCTCCCCCCAATCGGTCATGCCACTTATGCCAAAAGCTCTACGCCAAAAGCTCTACGATTGCAGGACTTTGATCGCCCCACCGATTGCGGTAGTGATCGGGGTGTCGCAGGAGGATTGGAATGGATGAGGTCGGCTGCATCATCGCCGGCGCCGGCGTAATCGGGCTGGCGATCGCGCGCGAAGCGGCGATGCGCGGTCTGGAGACGCTGGTCATCGAGGCCAACCCGATGATCGGCATGGAGACCAGCTCCCGCAATTCCGAAGTCATCCACGCCGGCATCTATTATCCGCCGGGATCGCTGAAGGCGCGGCTCTGCATCGAAGGTCGCGGACGGCTCTATCGCTACGCCGAGGACAGGCGCATCCCCCACACCCGCTGCGGCAAGTTCATCGCCGCCACCAGCCCGGCGCAGGTCGAGAAACTGGAAGCGATCCGCATTAAGGCGACCGAATGCGGCGTCGACGATCTCGTGCTGATATCCGGCGAGGAAGCGATGGCGCGCGAACCGGAGCTCCGCTGCGTCGCCGCCCTCGTCTCGCCCTCGACCGGCATCATTGACAGCCATGCGCTGATGCTCGCCTTGCGTGGGGATGCCGAGGAGAACGGCGCCTTCATCGCCCTCAACACCGAGATCGTATCAGGCGAGGCCGCCGACAACCGCTTCGTCCTGCGCACCCGCGACAAGACGAGCGGCGAGGAATACGACGTATCATCGCGCCACTTCATCAACGCCGCCGGCCTGCACGCAAACGATCTCGCCCGCCTCGTCTCGGGCTTCGACCACGCCACGGTGCCGAAGCTCCATCTCGCCAAGGGCAACTACTTCGCCGCCCCGACGCGCAACGTCTTCTCGCGACTGATCTACCCGGTGCCTGAGGATGGCGGCCTCGGCGTGCACCTGACCATGGACCTCGGCGGTTCCATCCGCTTCGGCCCCGATGTCGAGTGGATCGACGCGATCGATTACGAGGTCGATTCGACGCGCTGCGAGCGGTTCTATGACGAGATCCGCCGCTACTGGCCCGGCCTGCCCGACAACTGCCTGCAGCCCGCCTATAGCGGCATCCGCCCCAAACTCTCGGGCCCCGGCCAGCCCGCCGCCGACTTCGCCATTCACGGCCCTTCCGTCCACGGCGTCAGCGGCATGGTGCATCTCTACGGCATCGAGAGCCCGGGGCTCACCTCGTCGCTTGCAATCGCCGAACACGTCATGTCCGAGATTGCCGAGAAAGGTGGCGCACAGCCCCCGTCTCCAACCTTCGGATAGTGGTTTCACCGCGCAATTCGCGGTAGATTGTACCGTCAGAGGAGCAACTTGCGGAGCGCATTTCGTGAAAACGATCACCGACAAGGAACTGGCCGAGCGCCTGCGCCAGGCGCTCACGATTCTCGACAACAGCATGCCTTCAAGCAAACGCGCGCTCAACATCTACGAGATGGTGATCCGGGTGCTCGATACCGGCGCGCGCGTGCTCGAGGACGAACAATTTCGCACGACCGCCAACGACAATCCCGGCAAGCCCTGAACCGGGCGTGACGCCCTACCCCTTGATCCGCGCCAGCACGCGATCGAGCGCCGCGATCAGCGCGCCGCTGCCGCCCTTGTGGTCGAAATCCTCGAACACCTGCTCGTTCAAGCCACCCTTGGTGGAGAACTCCTCCTTGAGTTCGGTGAGCGGCGTCTCGCCATGCTTCACCGCTTCCTGCGCGAGGCTGAGGAACAGCGGTGCCAGATAGGCCCGCGCCTTGTCCGCAGACATCCCCTGATCGGCGAGCCAGCCGGTGGTGCGATCGAGAATGCCGAAATAGGTGGCCATCAGCGCGCTTGCGGCCGCCAGCAGATCATACTCCGCGCGCGTCTCGCAGGCGACAGCACTGCCCAGCGCCGAGAAGATCGCGGCGACCGTGTCATTGCCAGGATAAATCGCCGTCACCCCGGCGCGCTCGGCAACGAAGGGCAGCGGAATGGCCTGGGTGATTTCGACAGGCGCATCGATCCAGTCCTCGAGCTTCGCCCGGTCCGTGGCCGCGACAACGCTGACGACGCTCTGCCCGGCACGAAAACGCAAGCCCTTGATCACCTCCTCGGCGATCTGCGGGCGGATCGCCAGGAACAGAATATCGGCAGCATCGACCACGGCCTGGTTGTCGGCGCCGATCTCGACCAGCGGTGACGAAGCTGCGAGACGCGCCGCGATCTCGCCATTGCGCGGCGAAACGGTGATCCGCGACAGGTCAAGCGACGAGCCGAGCATCCCCTTGACCATGGCCTCGGTGATCGTCCCCGTCCCCACGAACCCAACCTTCATCGCCGCTCTCCGTTACTTGCGCGCATCCCGCGCCACCAACAAAAAACCGCCGGATCGCTCCGACGGTTCTGATTGTCTGATCTGGAAGATAGCTTAGTTCGATTCGAACTTGCGCACTTCCATGAAGTTGACCGCCGTGCCGCTGAAGCGGCCGGTGTCGATCGACGCCGTCTTGGTGAAGCCCTCGGCATAGACAGCCTTCGGCTGTGCGCGCAGTGTCTGGCTGACGAAACGCGGTGCCTTGACCGGCTTGGTGACCATTTCCATGCGCGCATTGCTGAGCGCCCACTGCGAGATGATCTTCTGCGTCAGCTTCGGCTCGGTCGTCACAGTCGCGCGGCTGGCATCGGCCTCAGCGGCTTCATGCTTGGTCGGCCGGCCACCCTTCGAGGGCAGGCTCTGAGCCGCACTGGGCTCGATCGCCGGCTTCGGCACATCGAAGGCATCGCCGAAGCTTGCCGACTTGGTCGCGGGCGCAAGCGCTGCCAGTTGCACCGGCGGCTTTTCGGCCGGAACCTTTTGCGGCATCGCTGCGTTTATAGCCTGTTCGACGCTCGATACCGGCGGCTGATTGGCTGCAAGCTGGCCGTGATTGACACTGTTCTGCTGGTTAAGAGCATCGGCAACAGCTGGAGAAAGCGTACCCTGCTGATCTGCCTCATCGACACCGGCTTCCGGATCGGCATTCGCCGCCGCCAGAAGCTTTTCTGCCAGAGCCGGACGCTCAGCCGGCGTCGGCACGGCCGCGAGATTCCCCGTCATCGCGGCAGCCGGATCGGCTGAAGCGACTTCCGCGTCTCCCGGAGAACGACGTGCGCCGAGGAGCGAAGGCACCGGAACGCTATACGCGCTGAGATCCGCGTAGCCCTGCTGACCCTGATCGGTCACAGCGGCAAGAGCATCCTGCGCGGCATTACCCGATTGCGGAGCGACAAGGGCGCTGGCCACTTCGCTGCCGCCAGGCTGATTTGCGAACGCCGGCCGCACCTGCGGGATCGGAGCGTTGACGCTTGCGACTTCAGTCTGCTGCGAAGCTTCTGCCTGAGCCGGGGCACCCTGGCTCGGATCAGCTGCGTTCGGCATATCGGCGGCCTTCGGCGGCGTTGCCTTGGCAACGGCGACTGCTGGCGTGCTGTCGTCGGAGTTATCCTCTTCCTCATCCGCGCCACCGCCAAACAGGGCTGCAAACAAGGTCTTCGGCTTCTTGCGCTCTTCGCTGGCCGAGCCGGTATACGCGCCGGAGCTTGCCATCTGCACCGAGCTGTCGCTCACGCGACGCTTGTAATCGGCGACCGCCTGCTCATAACCCGGCAGCGGCTTGCCGTCGGCCGGGATGTGCATCGTGTTGCCGTTCGGGAAGAGACGGACGAGTTCGTCGCGGTTCATGCGCGGCCATGCGCGAACGCCGCCGACATCCATGTGCACGAAGGGCGAACCGGATTTCGGATAGAAACCAACGCCGCCGACCTGCATTTTCATGCCGATCGCGCGCAAAGTCGCCAGTTTTACGTCAGGAATGAAGAAGTCCATCGCCTTGCCGAGCATGTGCTGGCTCTTCTCGGCGACACCGGAATTGCGCGAGCGGTTCTTCAGCATGGCGTTGGTGCCCGGCGAACGGAAACCGCAGACGACGTTGATGTAATCCTTGGAACCGCTCTGGCGGTAGACTTCCCAGATCAGGTCGAAGAGGCGCGGATCCATCTTCGTCGGCTGGTTCTTGCGCCAGTCGCGAAGGAAGCGGTTCAGCTGCTCGAGACCCTTGGGGTCGAACCTGCCGTTGCGCTTGTAGGTGATGACAGCCTTTTCACCCGTGTGAATGAAGTAAAGCTTGAGACTACGCGTTTCGCCCGCCGCTTCGGACGGCGTACTGGAGCCGACGAGCACCGGGGACGAAACTGCAACTGCGAGAAGGGCGGCCATAGCCGTCCTTGTCACCTTTCCGCAAAGGTCTGCGCACCTGTTGCGCCATGTCGGGCGCGAAGGCTTCGTATTCCAATTCAGATCCGGCAAACTCAATCCCCGTCAGACAGCCGATGGTCCCTCAATCTGACCCTTGACTGTGAAATGCGGTCACACGATGGCAAAAATGCCACACATGATCAACCTTTTCTTTACATAGTGAACAGGCCACTAACAAGTGGTTTATGATTGGTAACAAAAGATGATTGCCGGAATCTTAACTGAAACACCCTATGCAGCGTCCTTTTGCGGGTTATCCGGGTCGATCCCGTAGTCCTTCAACTTTCTGTAAAGCGTCGAGCGTCCGATGCCCAGCTTGCGCGCAACCTGGCTCATTTGGCCACGATAGAACTTGAGCGCGAATCGGATCAGCTCTTCTTCGACATCGGCTAGCTTGCGCACGTCACCGGACGGATTGGTGCTCGAAATCGCGTTGTCGGGTGCGTCGTTGATCCGCGCCGCGACATTGTCGGCCACCGTCTGCGAGACACCGAACTCGGCAGCGGCGATTTCGCCGAGGCGAACATTGCTGCTGTTGTCGGCAACCAGCGCCAGGTGATCGACCACGTCGTATTCCGGCAGCTGCGCCGCGATCTGCGGGAAGTCTGCCTCCGTCAGCTCCGGGCCATCGGCCAGAACCACGGCGCGGAAGATCGCGTTTTCCAGCTGGCGGATATTGCCCGGCCAGTCGTAAGCGGTAAGCAGGGCCAGCGCGCCGGCATTGACCGTCATCCGGTTGCCGTTCTTCTGCTCGCTCGAGAAGCGCTCCGTGAACACCCGCACCAGATGCGGAATGTCTTCCTTGCGCTTGCGCAGCGCCGGGATGGTGATGGGGAACACGTTGAGGCGATAGTAGAGATCCTCACGGAAGTGGCCGTTCTTGACCTCTTCGATCAGATCCTTGTTGGTCGCCGAAATCAGACGGACGTTGACCTTGTGCGCGGTGCGCGCGCCGACGGTCTCGATCTCGCCCTGCTGCACGGCGCGCAACAGCTTCACCTGCACGTCGAGCGGCAGGTCGCCGATCTCGTCGAGGAAGATGGTGCCGCCATCGGCTTCCATGAATTTGCCGACATGCCGCTCCGTGGCGCCGGTAAAGGCCCCCTTCTCATGGCCGAAGAGGATGCTCTCGACCAGATTGTGCGGAATGGCGCCACAGTTGACGGTGACGAAAGGCTTGCCGGAGCGGTCGCTGCCGGACTGGATGGCGCGGGCCACCAGCTCCTTGCCGACGCCGGATTCACCTTCGAGCACGACGGGAATGTTGGATTGCGCGGCGCGCTGGGCGAGATCCAGCACGCGGATCATCGCCGGGCTTGCCGACACGATATCGTCGAAGCCGACGGCACCGGAGCGCGAACGCCGTCCGGCGCGTGCCTTGACCTCGCGTTGATCGAGCTTCAGCGCATTGGAGATCGAATTGGAAATCCGCTCCGGCGAAACGGGCTTGACGACGAAATCGAAAGCACCGGCGCGCATTGCCTGCACGACCGTCTCGATCCCGCCCTGCCCGGTCTGGACGATCACGGGAATTTGCGTACCGAAGGCATGGATCGCCTCGAGAAATTCGAGGCCTGTCATCTCGGGCATCATCAGGTCGAGAACGATGACGTTGTAGAGGCCGCCGGCCCTCTTCACCATCTCAAGACCGATCCGGCCATCCTCTGCCTGGTGGACGACGTGTCCGTGACGCTCGATGGCGTTCTTCAGCAGTCTGCGCTGTACTGGATCGTCTTCGACGACAAGTATCTGCGCTGCACCCTTGTGCTCGTTGTAACCGGTCATTGCTGCCTCACTTCATGCGAAACCTTGAATGGCAATGTCGCAGAAAGGCTTGAACATCCAGTTTTGAGAAATAATCGCATTTTAACGTTTGTGACGAAGGCGGATTCGCCTCGAAACGACGCTCCTGCGCGACGAAAAGCCCCTTGATGCCAAGGCTTTGGGCGCTTAGACAGTCAGACCTGTCGTAAAATAGGAAGAGGATCCCGCTTATGAAAAACCCGCTCTTCGGCGCCGAATACAACTTTTCGGTAAGCAATGCCGGTTCCGCGAAGGCGATCGAACTCGGCGACCTCCCGACCTGGAAGCTTCAGGACCTCTATCCTTCCGCCACCTCCGACGCCTTCAAGGCCGACATGGCGAAGGCCGAAAAGGACTCTCTTGCCTTCGAAGCCAGGTGGAAGGGCAAGCTCTCGGCCGCCGCGACCAAGAAGGGCGCAGACGGCATCGGCCAGGCGCTGAAGGAATATGAAGCGCTCGACGACATCATCGGCCGCCTCGGCTCGTTCGCGGGCCTCACCTATTTCTCCGACACGTCGAGCCCGGCCAACGGCAAACTCTATGGCGACGTGCAGGCGAAGATCACCGATTTCTCCGGCCACCTGCTGTTCTTTACGCTCGAGCTCAACCGCATCGACGACGCCGTGATCGACGCCTGCATGGCGAACGACCCCGATGCCGGCCACTACCGCCCCTGGCTGGTCGACCTGCGCAAGGACAAGCCCTACCAGCTCGACGACAAGTTGGAGCAGCTCTTCCTCGAGAAGTCGATGACCTCGGCTGCCGCCTTCAACCGTCTGTTCGACGAGACCATGGCCGAGCTGCGCTTCGAGGTGGATGGCGAGATGCTGTCGATCGAGGTGACGCTGAACATGCTGCAGGACCGCGACCCCGAGGTGCGCCGCAAGGGCGCCATGGCGCTCGCCAAGACCTTCAAGGACAATCTGCGCATCTTCACGCTTATCACCAACACGCTCGCCAAAGACAAGGACATTTCCGACCGCTGGCGCGGCTTCGAGGACATCGCCGATTCAAGACACCTCGCCAACCGCGTCGAGCGCGAAGTGGTCGATGCGCTGGCCGCCGCCGTCCGCGACGCCTATCCGCGTCTGTCGCACCGCTATTACACGATGAAGGCGAAGTGGCTTGGAATGGATCAGATGGAGTTCTGGGACCGCAACGCGCCGCTCCCGGAAACCTCCAACGCCGTCATCTCCTGGACAGAAGCCAAGGACACCGTTCTCTTCGCCTACGGCAATTTCGCGCCCGAGATGGCCGCGATCGCCAAGCGCTTCTTCGACGAGGAGTGGATCGACGCGCCGGTTCGCCCCGGCAAGGCGCCGGGCGCCTTCGCGCACCCGACCGTTCCCTCCGCCCACCCCTATGTGCTCGTCAACTATCTCGGCAAGCCGCGCGACGTGATGACGCTCGCCCATGAACTCGGCCACGGCGTTCACCAAGTACTGGCCGGCGGCCAGGGCGCGCTGATGTGCCAGACGCCGCTGACGCTTGCCGAAACCGCCTCCGTCTTCGGCGAAATGCTGACCTTCCGCGCCCTTCTCGACAAGACCAAGGACAAGCGCGAGCGCAAGGCGATGCTCGCCCAGAAGGTCGAGGACATGATCAACACGGTCGTGCGCCAGATCGCCTTCTACGAATTCGAGCGCAAGGTTCACACCGCCCGCAAGGACGGCGAGCTGACGGCCGAGCAGATCGGCGAATTGTGGCTGTCCGTCCAGGCCGAAAGCCTCGGTCCGGCGATCAAGATCTCGGAGGGCTACGAGACCTACTGGACCTACATCCCCCACTTCATCCACTCGCCCTTCTACGTCTACGCCTATGCCTTCGGCGACTGCCTGGTAAACTCGCTCTACGCCGTCTACCAGAAGGCCGATCAGGGTTTCCAGGACAAGTATTTCGAACTCCTGAAGGCCGGCGGCACCAAGCATCACTCCGAACTCCTCAAGCCCTTCGGCCTCGACGCCACCGATCCGTCGTTCTGGAGCAAGGGCTTGTCGATGATCGAGGGGCTGATCGACGAGCTGGAAGCGCTAGATAAGGGCTGAGGTGTCGTCCCTTCTCCCAATCGGGGAGAAGGTGCAGCAACCATCGCCGATCCGACTGCGCTATGATGACTAATAAACCGCCCAGCAGCCCCTCACTCTCCCTCATTCCTGTGCTTGTCACAGGAATCCAGCATGCCCAAGTCCTTGGGCATGGGAGATGCTATGCCGCGAAGAAAAGGTCCTCTCACGGCGCGGACGCGCCGTGGCTGGATTCCTGTGACAAGCACAGGAATGAGGGAGGATGGATTGAGCCCGCTCGATCACGGCACCGTCCCGCCAAGAAGGCTACGGTGCACTGATGGCCGCCCCCCACATCCTCTTCCGCGACGACACATCCGGCCAGGTCATGCTCTTCGCCGACCCGGCTGAGATCATCGTCGCCCACACCCGCGCCGAGGTCTTTACCGGCCTCGCCCGCATGGAAGAGGCCAGAAAGTCGGGCAAGTGGCTCGCCGGCTACATCGCCTATGAGGCCGGCCACCTCTTCGAGGACAAGCTCGCCGTTTTCGCCATCGACAACCGCACGACCCCACTACTCTGCTTTGGCGTCTTCGATCACCCGCAACCGGATGACCATCCACTCGCCCAACCAACGCAACGCCTCGAAAACGAAGAGTTCCTGACGGCGCCGAAAGCCGGATGGGACTTTACCACCTACAAGAACCGCTTCGACCGCCTGCACCACCACCTCATGCAGGGCGACTGCTACCAGGCCAATCTCACCATGCCGATTACGGCCCGCTGGTCCGGCGATATCAGCGCCGCCTTCTGGTCGCTCATCGAGCGCCAGCCGGTGAAATACGGCGCGCTGGTTGATCTCGGCGGCCCGGTCATCCTGTCGCGCTCGCCCGAACTCTTCTTCCGCGCCGACGAGGAAGGCTGGATCGAGACGCATCCGATGAAGGGCACGGCAAGGCGCGGCAGAACCCCCGCCGAGGACGAGGCGATCAAGCAAGCCATGCTCGCCGATATCAAGACGCAGGCCGAAAACCGCATGATCGTCGACCTCTTGCGCAACGATATCTCGCGCATCACTGAGGTCGGCACGCTCGATGTCCCGAAACTCTTCGACATCGAGACTTATCCGACCGTGCACCAGATGGTGAGCCACGTGCAGGCAAAGCTCCTGCCCAACCTCGAAATCCGCGACATCCTCGCCGCCCTCTTCCCCTGCGGCTCGATAACCGGCGCACCGAAGATCAGCGCCATGACCATCCTGCACGAGCTGGAAGACGGCCCGCGCGACGTCTATTGCGGCGCCATCGGCATGATCGCGCCCTCGGGCGCCATGCGTTTCTCCGTCGCCATCCGAACGCTCACGCTTTTCGACGACGGCCGCGCCGTCTTCAATGTCGGCGGCGGCATCGTCATCGATTCCACCGCTGAATCCGAATACGAGGAGTGCCTCTTGAAGGCCCGCTTCGCGATCGGCGACCAGCCGATCGCAGGAACGGGGAGCGTCTGACCGTGGCCGATTTCTCGCTGATCGAAACCCTGCGCTACGAGCCCGACACCGGCTTCATCCGCCTGCGCCTGCATCTCGCCCGCCTCACCCGCTCGGCCCGCCGCATCGGCTTTCCGCAGCCGGTGGGCGCGCTTGAAAGACTGCAGCAAGCCGTCGCAGGCGCCACCACGCCCCAGCGCGTCCGGCTAACCCTGGACGAGAACGCGACTATCGAGGTCACCACCGCCCCCTTCACGCCGCTCGCGCCTGACACCACCTGGACAATCCGCATCGCCGACCAGCGGCTCGATTCCTCTGACAAGCTGCTGCGCATCAAGACCTCGCGCCGCGCGGTCTACGAGGCCGCGCGCGCCGAATACACCACTGCGGACGCCGACGAAGTGCTGATGCTGAACGAGCGCGACGAGGCCTGCGAAGGCACGATCACCTCGATCTTCCTCGACGATGGCTCGGGCATGCTGCGCACGCCGCCGATCTCCTGCGGCCTGCTCGCGGGCGTGCTGCGCACAGAGCTCATCTGCCAGCGCAAAGCCCGCGTCGGCCGCGTCACGCGCGATGATCTGCAAATGGGAAAGCTCTACGTCGGCAATTCGCTGCGCGGGCTGATCCCGGCAAAGATCGTTCTTTAAGCAACGATCCGCAACCGATCCCGCCCGCCCTGCTTGGCATGATAGAGCGCCTCGTCGGCCCGCGCATAAAGCTCGCGCGCGGTATCGCCGGGATGCAGTTCCGCAAGCCCGGCCGAGCAGGTGTAGGAGAAGCTCGGCGCATTCTGGATCGGCCGGGCGCCGCGCACCGTCGTCAAGATCCGCTCGATGATCAATTCGCCCTGCGCCAGGGTGGTATCCGGCAGGATCAGCATGAACTCCTCGCCGCCGATCCGCCCAAAGCTGTCGCGGCGACGCACGAGGGGATGCACCCGGCGGGCGAAATCGACCAGCACGTCGTCACCCGTCTGATGCCCGTACAGATCGTTGATGCGCTTGAAGAAATCGAGGTCGATGATGCAGATGCAGCCGCCCATGGGTCGCGGCGCGGCATGCCCGTTGGCAAGGCTGTCGAGCGCCGCCATCATGAAGCGGCGGTTGGAGACGCTGGTGAGCTCATCGGTCTGCGAGGCCTTCAGCGCGAAGTCGCGATCCTGCCTGACATCCCGCTCGCTGGCCTTCAGATGCGTGATGTCGCTGGCGATGCAGAGCATCCAGCCGTCCTTCTGAACGGTCTCCGTCATCCAAAGCCAGTGCCCGTCGACCACATCCGTCTCGAAGGCGCGAAACGGCAGCTTGCCGCGCCGCGATTGCGCCGAGACCAGCCATGTCTCGAAATCGGAGGTCCGGATGATCGTGCCCTTGCCGCTGCGCGTATTGCGCCGCATCAGGTCGGCCCATAGCGGGCATTCCTCGGGCTCCAAGGCAAAGGTCGTGCGAAAGGCCGGGTTTGCATAGCGCAGACGATCGTCCTGATCATAAAGGGCGATCAGGACGGAACTGTCCTCATGCAATTCCGCAAGCCGCTCCGATATCTGGTTCATCCGATGGTTCCGGGGCGTGGATATAAGATGATTCGCAGTTTGACGCAGAAATCTGAAAAGAAGATGGATGGTTTCGGCGCAATTGCACTATTTGGTTGTTCCGGAATGCGACGCCTTGGTTCACGAGGGAGGATGCCGCGTTGGAGGTTTTTAAGGGGGTAAGGCGATGAACAGCGAACTGCGCGATCATATCCGTTTGCTCGAGGAGAGGTTGTTCGACCAGACGGTCCGGAACACGCGCAGCCTGCTTGAGACGCTGCTCTCACAGGATTTTCGCGAGATCGGCAGCTCTGGTCGCCTTTATCGTTACGAGGAGATCATCGGCGCTCTGCTGGAAGAGCCCAGCGATGGCACGACGCGCCAGCTGACCGATTTCGAAATTCAAACACTGGCACCCGACGTGGTTCTTGCCACCTATCGCTCGGAGCGCATCGTCCAGGGCGCCCCGCCCGTCCGGGCGCTCCGCAGCTCCATCTGGCGCCGCGGCGCCAATGGCGCGTGGCGGATGGTCTTCCATCAGGGTACGCCGGAGCGCTAGAGTTCATCCATGACGCCACCGACCTACACACCCTATGACGGCTCGGCCAAGCCCTTCACCATCGGCCTGATGCCGCTCGATCCCGACCGCTGGATCGAGCCGGATACCGATTGGGCCCGCTATGTCGGCGAAAAGCGTGCTCTGGTCGAATGCAGTCGCGACGACGTCTTCGTGGCCGAGGCCGACACATTGGACGCGCAGCAGGAAACACTCGACCTGCTGCGACAACATCTGCGCGGACAGCATCCCAATCTCTGTCCTGAAGCTCCAGACACAGGCAGCGATCTCCCGCCGCTGCTCCGCGCCGGCCTGATGATCCAGGACGATCTCGTCATCATGCGCCGCAAAGAGGAGGGTTGGCATCTCGTGGCCGGCTTCGTCGCCTTCCCCTCCTCATGGTCGCTGCGGGAAAAATTCGGCCGGCCGATGCATGCGATCCATGCGGATGTGCCGGGCTTCGGCGAGGGCACGCGCAACGCCACCCTCATCCACCGCATCTTCGACAATCTGCAGGTTTCTCAACCGGTCGAGCGGCTGAACTGGTCGGTCAACACCTCAAGCGCCCTCTTCCTGCCGCTCTCCAAGCATCGCCGCCCGCCGCAGGCCGAGCCGTTTACGCTGGCCGATCGCTTCGCCCGCGTCGAGCGCCAGACGCTGCGCAAGCTGCCTCGGTCTGGCGATATCCTCTTCACGATCCGCGTCTACGTCGATCCAATCTCCGCTATTGCCCATCACCCGCAGGCGCAAAGCCTGGCGCTAAGCTTCGCCGCGCAGCTCGAAAGCCTCGACGAGCACCAGGCCGCCTACAAGGGACTGAGCCTGCAGACGGGCGAGTTGGCGGCGAAATTGCACGCGTTTGCAAGCAATGACCGCTTCACCTGATATTTACATTCCCGGCCGGAACGCTCTTTATTGTGACGTGATTTTGTGATTAGAGCCGGTCACCTAGCGGTATTTGAACGATTTCAAATGAATTCTTAGAGGCTTCTCGCCTTCGTCGCCTTCCACAGGAGAAAAGAATGACGGAACAGAACCACCCGGTATATGCCGAAATTACCGGCCCGATCGTCATGATCGGCTTTGGCTCCATCGGCCGCGGCACGCTGCCCCTGATCGAGCGCCACTTCAAGTTCGACAAGAGCCGGATGGTCGTCATCGACCCGCGTGAAGAGCCCTCCGACATGGAGATCTTGAAGCAGCACGGCGTCCGTCACATCAAGGAATATGTGACGAAGGACAACTACAAGGAACTCCTGAAGCCGCTTCTGACCGAAGGTGGTGGCCAGGGTTTCTGCGTCAACCTCTCGGTTGATACCGGCTCGCTCGATCTGATGAAGCTCTGCCGCAAGCTCGACGTTCTCTACATCGACACGGTCATCGAGCCATGGCTCGGCTTCTATTTCGACAAGAACATGAAGAACTCGGAGCGCACCAACTACGCACTGCGCGAGACCCTTCGCCATGAGAAGAAGAAGAGCCCGGGCGGCACCACGGCCGTTTCCACCTGCGGCGCAAACCCGGGCATGGTCTCCTGGTTCGTCAAGCAGGCGCTGGTCAACCTGGCCAACGACACCGGCCTGAAGTTCGAAGAGCCGGATCAGCATGACCGCGAAGGCTGGGCCAAGCTGATGAAGAAGCTCGGCGTCAAGGGCGTCCACATCGCCGAGCGTGACACGCAGCTGACCAAGAATCCGAAGCCGCTCAACGTCTTCTGGAACACCTGGTCCGTCGAAGGCTTCATTTCCGAAGGTCTGCAGCCGGCCGAACTCGGCTGGGGCACCCACGAAAACTGGATGCCGAAGAACGCCAAGAAGCACAAGAAGGGCTGCAAGGCCGCCATCTACCTCGACCAGCCGGGCGCCAACACCCGCGTTCGCACCTGGTGCCCGACGCCAGGCCCGCAGTACGGCTTCCTCGTCACCCACAACGAGTCCATCTCGATCGCCGATTACTTCACGGTGCGCGACAAGGACGGCGAAGTGACCTTCCGCCCGACCTGCCACTATGCCTACCATCCCGCCAACGACGCCGTTCTGTCGCTGCATGAGATGTTCGGCAACGGCGGCAACTCGCAGCCGGTTCACCACGTTCTCGACGAGCATGAACTCGTAGACGGCGTCGACGAACTCGGCGTGCTGCTCTACGGCCACGAGAAGAATGCCTACTGGTTCGGCTCGCGCCTGTCGCTCGAAGAGACCCGCCGCATCGCGCCTTACCAGAACGCCACCGGCCTGCAGGTCACCTCGGCGGTTCTGGCCGGCATGGTCTACGCGCTTGAAAACCCGAAGGCCGGTATCGTCGAAGCTGACGAGATCGACTACAAGCGCTGCCTCGAAGTGCAGCTGCCCTACCTCGGCCCGGTCGAAGGTCACTACACCGACTGGACCCCGCTCGATGGCCGCCCGGGCCTCTTCCCAGAGGACATCGACACCAAGGATCCTTGGCAGTTCAAGAACATCCTCGTTCGCTGATAGAAACGAGATCACGATCACCAGATGCCCGCCGCAAGGCGGGCATTTTTGTAACGCCTGCTGTATAAATGCCCTGACGCGCGCAAGAAGCCTTGCCTTCCCGGAACGCTCGCGCCATGTGTTCGTTAACCAAGCGTTATGTTTTTCGGTCTGAACTTCCGGGAGAATCTTATGAGACTCAAAACCCTCCTCGTGATCGCGAGTGCTTCGGCGGCCCTTTCGGCCTGCGTTCCGCAGTCCCCGCGTCCGATGCCCGTTGCCGCCGCCCCGGCGCAGTCAGGCGTGGAAGGCTCCTGGTCGGATCCGAACGGCATCATCTCCACCTTCCAGGCCGGCACGTTCACGACGCGCACGACCGACACCAACCAGATGCTGGCATCCGGCACCTACATCAACACGTCACCGACGCTGGTCGAGATCAACATGACCTCGCTGGTGCGCAAGACGCAATCCAAGGTCAACTGCGCGCTGGTCACCCAGAGCCAGCTCAACTGCACCTCCGACAGCGGCTCGCAGTTCAGCCTCAATCGCCACATGTAAATCGCCTTGCGTTCCTCCTCATTCCTGTGCTTGTCACAGGAATCCAGCCAACCCAAGTCCTTGGGTTGAAAAGACTCTTCCGCGTCGCAGACGCGACGCTGCTGGATCCCGGCTCAAGGCCGGGATGAGGGATAGCGAGGCAGCGGCCCGCAATTCGAAAGCTCCCGTTAAAGCTCCCCTTGTGGGAGCTTTTTTTGTTTACCGCTCTTGGAATGCACCCGCGCTGTCACAGGTTTTTCTCTTGCGGCCACTAAGGGTTGATGGAAACATCGACCGTGTAGGGACGGCGGGGCTTGGGGGACTGGTATCCGGCAAACCGGATCAGGTTCGAGCGTCGCCGATAAAACCAGGAGAACAGGATGACGAAATCGTTTCAATTCGGTCTGCTGACAGCGTCCGTATTGGCGCTGTCGAGCAGCGCCGCCTTTGCCGATTACCAGCTCAATATTTTGCACATCAACGATTTCCATTCGCGCATCGAGGCGATCAACAAGTTCGATTCCACCTGCTCGGCCGAAGAGGAGAGCAAGAAGGAATGCTTCGGCGGCGCCGCCCGCCTGAAGACCGCGATCGACCAGCGCCGCGCCGCATTGGCCGGCCAGAACGTGCTGACGCTGAACGCCGGCGACAATTTCCAGGGCTCGCTCTTCTATTCCACATACAAGGGCACCGCCGAACTGGAGATGGTCAACGCCATCAAGTTCGACGCCATGACGCTCGGCAACCATGAATTCGACGACGGCGAAAAGGCGCTGGCGCCGTTCATGGACAAGGTCGCCTTCCCCGTCACCGCCGCCAATGTCGAAATCTCCGACGCCTCGACGATCAAGAAGAAGCCGGAACCCTCGGTCGTGCTTGAGATCGGCGGTCAGAAGATCGGCATCATCGGCGTCGTCACCACCGAAACCCCGGAGCTCGCCTCCCCCGGCCCGAACGTCAAGTTCACGGACGACGTCGCGGCCATCACCAGGGAAGCCGCCAAGCTCAAGGCCGAAGGCGTCAACAAGATCATCGCGCTGACGCATGTCGGCTACACTAGGGACCTCTCGGATATCGCCAAGATCCCCGATGTCGATGTCGTCGTCGGCGGCCACTCGCACACGCTTCTGTCGAACACCGATCCGAAGGCTGAAGGCCCCTACCCGACCATGGTCGACAATCCCGGTGGCTATAAGGTCCCCGTCGTCACCGCCGCCTCCTACAGCAAGTATCTCGGCGATGTTGTGATCACCTTCGACGACAACGGCGTCGTCAAGGAAGCCAAGGGCGATCCGATCCTGATCGACAGCTCGTTCACGCCCGATCCTCAGATCGCCGCCCGCATCACCGAGCTCGCCAAGCCGATCGAAGACCTGCGCAAGAAGGTCATCGGCTCCTCCGACGGCCCGATCGAAGGCGACCGCAAGGTCTGCCGCGTCGAGGAATGCTCGATGGGCAACCTCGTCGCCGACGCCATGCTCGATCGCGGCAAGAGCCAGGGCATGCAGATCGCCATCCAGAACGGCGGCGGCCTGCGCTCTTCGATCGATGGCGGCGATGTCACCCAGGGCGAAGTCATCACCGTGCTCCCCTTCCAGAACACGCTCGCCACCTTCCAGCTGACAGGCGCCGATATCCGCACGGCGCTGGAAAACGGCCTCGGCAAGATCGAGGAAGGCGCCGGCCGCTTCCCGCAGGTGGCGGGCATGAAGTACAGCTTCGACAAATCGAAGCCACCGGGCAGCCGCGTCGTCTCGGTCGAGGTCAAGGACGGCGACGCCTTCACGGCGCTGGATGATGCCAAGACCTATGGCGTGGTCACCAACAACTACATGCGCGCAGGCGGCGACGGCTATTCGATCTTCGCGACAGCAGGCAAGAACGCCTATGACTTCGGCCCCGACCTCGCCGACGTCACCGCCGACTTCCTCGCCGCCCATTCGCCCTACAAGCCCTACACGGATGGCCGTGTGACCGAAGTCGCCTCTTCGGCTGCAACGCCCGCACCGACGGCATCGGAGACGACCGTACCGGCCGCTCCCTCGGCACCGGCAGCAACCGCACCGGCAGCAACGCCGGCACCGGCCACGCCTGAAGCAACGCCCGCTCCCACCGCCCCGGCGGCAACGGCATCGTCCACGGAAGCCCCTGCGGCACTCGCCCCGAACACGCCGACCACCCACGTCATCGCATCGGGCGATACGCTGTGGGATCTCGCCAAGCAGTTCTATGGCGACGGCACACTCTGGAAGAAGATCTCCGAGGCCAACGGCAAGCCGACGCCCCGCCATCTGACTGTTGGCAAGGAGCTGCGGATCCCGTCCAAGTAGGCCTTGCGGCTCTGGCGGAATAAGTACGACGATTTGTCCCAATGATGTGAGCCGGTCCGGGGTTTCCCGGGCCGGCTTTTGTTCCTATAGGGTGAACCATTCGATCTCGTCCGCGTATGAGCGGCTGAGCAGCAGAACTGAGGTTTGAATGACGACCGTTGATACCACACACCATCCAGCGAACCACCCGAAGGTGAACTATGGCAAGGTGGGCGTCCTGCTCGTCAATCTCGGCACGCCTGACGGCACCGACTACACCTCGATGCGCCGCTATCTCAAGGAATTCCTGACCGACAAGCGCGTCATCGAATGGTCGCCCTGGAAGTGGTATCCGATCCTCTTCGGCATCGTCCTCAACACCCGCCCGGGCAAGGTCGGCAAGGCTTACGAGCTGATCTGGAACAAGGAGAAGGACGAGAGCTATCTGCGCACCTACACCCGCAGCCAGTCGGACCTGATGGCCGAGCGGCTGAAGGACTTGCCAAACGTCAAGGTCGACTGGGCCATGCGCTACGGCACCCCCTCGATCGCCTCGCGCATCAAGGCGCTGAAGGACGACGGCTGCGACCGCATCGTGCTCTTCCCGCTCTACCCGCAATATGCCGCCGCCACCACCGCGACCGTCAACGACAAGGCCTTCCAGCACCTGTTGAAGATGCGCTGGCAGCCGGCGCTGCGCACCGTGCCCGATTATCACGACGACGACACCTATATCGAGGCGCTCGCCAACTCGATCACCAGGCATCTGTCGACGCTGGACTGGCAACCGGAAAAGATCATCGCCTCCTTCCACGGCATCCCCATGTCCTACTTCAAGAAGGGCGACCCCTATTACTGCCAGTGCCAGAAAACCGGCCGCCTGCTGCGCGAAAAGCTCGGCCTGTCGAAAGACCAGTTCATGGTCACCTTCCAGTCCCGCTTCGGCCCGGAAGAATGGCTGCAGCCCTATACCGACAAGACGGTGGAGCAGCTCGCCAAGGACGGCGTGAAAAAGATCGCCGTGCTGAACCCCGGCTTCGTCTCCGACTGTCTCGAGACGCTGGAAGAGATCGCCGAACAGGCGGCGCATTCGTTCCACGAGAATGGCGGCGAGAAGTTCGCGCATATTCCGTGTCTGAACGACAGCGATGACGGGATGCGCGTGCTGGAGAAGGTGGTGCGGCGGGAATTGTTGGGGTGGGTTTGAGGGTAGCGGCTAGGAGGCTGTAGGCGTTCCGCCTTGTGCGCCCGTTAGCCGCTGCGGCCAGTGATACCCCCCTCTGCCCT
>UBQW01000044.1:0-51401 GCA_900467745.1 Hyphomicrobiales bacterium | reverse complement strand
CCCACAGGTGGGGAGATTGGCTGGGGCAGCCGCTCGCTCCGACCTCAACGTTTGGCGAAAACCTCACCACGAGTCGATCTCCCCCCTTGTGGGGGAGATGTCCGGCAGGACAGAGGGGGGTAACACACGGCAAAACCGAGCCCACATACACTCCCCACAGAGCCCCACTCACACCCCTCGCCGATTCCCCCACAACAACACATGCAGCTGCGGCAGCACCCTCGCCTCGAACCACCGATCCTCGGTCACCTTCCCCACCAGCCACAACATCCGCTCCATGATCCCATCGATATCGATCCTGGCATCATCATCATCGGCAGGCGGCGGCGTGTGATTGCCCGGCTGCAGATAGACCGGCAAATCCGGATACCGCCCTGCAACCTCCCGCGCATACCGATAATCCCGCTCATCAAACACCACGATCTTCAGCGCAATATCAGGCCCACCGGCGGCCTTCCGCAGACAGTCCTCGAACTGCCCCCAATCCGTCTCCATCCCGCTCGACGGCGGCTTCGGGCTTAAGACCAGCGTATCGAGATCGGCAAACCAATCCCTGGCGACACTACCCTGCGTCTCCAGCGCGAACCGATAGCCTTCGCCATGACCGCGCGCAATCAGCGGCCCCAGCGGCTGGATCGCCGGATTGCCGCCTGAGAGCGAGACGGTGAGCGGATGCCCGCCCGAGAGCGAAACGACCTCGGCCCAGATCTCCTCCACCGACATCGGCCTCCACTGATCGCGGTATTCGCTGTCGACGGCATGCAGCGTATCGCACCACGAACAGCGGTAATCGCAGCCGCCCGTGCGCACGAACACGGTGGGGAGGCCGATCAGCACGCCCTCGCCCTGGATCGTCGGCCCGAAGATCTCGCTGACGCGGATCTTGTGATCGGCGCTCATGGCCGGTACTCCGCCCAGGTCTTCGGCGTCTCGCTGACCCGGACGGCCGATGTTTCAGGCAAGAGCGCCTTGCACCAGTCGTAAAAGTGCTTGGCGAGATGTTCCGACGTCACCCGATCATGGCCGAGCACCTCGTTCAGATGCCGGTGGTCGAAGCGCTCGTCGATGTAGCGCTTCAGCGGGGCAAGCTCGTGATAGTCGCGCACGAAGCCGTCGGCGTTGAGCTCTGCAGCCGCAAGCTCGACGACGACGATGTAATTGTGGCCATGCAGCCGCGCGCACTGGTGATCGGCGGGCAGGTGCGAGAGCTGATGCGAGGCGGAGAAGTGGAATTCCTTGGTAATGCGGAACACGGGGTTACACCTCCGTGGCCGAGAAGCCCGATGTCGCCGACTTCCAGAAATCGGCGTCCTCGTAATCCGTCGGGTCCGCGACGCCGGCCAGATGAAACGCCTCGCGCCGCTCGACGCAGGTGCCGCAGCGCCCGCAATGGCGCGCCCCGCCCTTGTAGCACGACCATGTCTCGGCAAACGGCGTCCCGTGCTTCGCCCCATCCGTGACGATATCGGCCTTGGTGGCATTGACGTAGGGCGCCTGCAGCTTGACGCTGGCATAGCCGTCGAGCGCGGCATCCTGCATGGTTTGAAACGCGTCGATGAAGCCGGGGCGGCAATCCGGATAGATGAAGTGGTCGCCGCCATGCACGGCAACGGCCACGGCATCCGCCTTCTGCGCGGCGGCAAGCCCGAAGGCGATGGCGAGCATGATGGCGTTGCGGTTCGGAACCACGGTCGCCTTCATCGTCTCCTCGGCATAGTGGCCATCGGGCACGTCGATGTTGTCGGTCAGCGCCGAGCCGGTGAGCTGGCTGCCGATCGGCCTGATGTCGATGATCTGATGCGGCACGCCGAGCCGCTTTGCGCAGGCGGCGGCGTAATCGAGTTCCTTGCGATGGCGCTGGCCGTAATCGAAGGAGAGAAGGCCGATGAGGGTTTGTTCCGCGGCGATCCTGTGCGCAAGCGAAACGGAGTCCAATCCGCCGGAGCAGATGACGATAGTCTTCATGATGTTTGATCCCTTGTTTTGACCGGGTGGGCTGCGACCGGATGCCGGCGTTCTAGGCCAAAGGGACCGCATTGTGAAGAACCAATCGAACCCCCATATTTGATGGGTAACGCAGCACGACTACCTGAGAGCGTGGCTTTTGAAATCGTCTCGGCTAAGGTGCGGTTATTCGATTCGGGTTTGGGAGGTATTTCATGGTTTTGGGCGGCTTCGACATCGTGGTCATCGCGCTGGTGGTCTTCGTCATCCTGGTGCTCTTCGCCGGCATCAAGACAGTCCCGCAGGGTTATCAGTACACGGTCGAACGCTTCGGCCGCTACACCCGCACGCTGGGTCCCGGCCTCAACATCATCACCCCCTTCATCGAGCGCGTCGGCGCCCGCATGAATGTCATGGAGCAGGTGCTCGACGTTCCCACCCAGGAGGTCATCACCCGCGACAACGCCTCCGTCTCGGCTGATGCGGTCGCCTTCTACCAGATCCTCAACGCCGCCCAGGCGGCCTACCAGGTCTCCAACCTGGAAAACGCCATCCTCAACCTGACCATGACCAACATCCGCTCGGTCATGGGCTCGATGGACCTCGATGAACTGCTCTCCAACCGCGACGCCATCAACGACCGCTTGCTGCGCGTCGTCGACGATGCCGTCCAGCCCTGGGGCATCAAGGTCACCCGCGTCGAGATCAAGGATATCCAGCCGCCGCGCGACCTTGTCGACGCCATGGCCCGCCAGATGAAGGCCGAGCGCGAGAAGCGCGCCCAGGTGCTGGAGGCCGAAGGCTCGAGAAACGCCCAGATCCTGCGCGCCGAGGGCGCCAAGCAGTCGGCGATCCTGCAGGCCGAAGGACAGCGCGAATCCGCCTTCCGCAACGCCGAGGCGCGCGAACGCCTGGCCGAGGCCGAAGCCAAGGCCACCAAGATGGTGTCGGAAGCAATCGCCGCCGGCGACGTGCAGGCGATCAACTACTTCGTGGCGCAGAAATACACTGAGGCACTGACCGCGATCGGCTCGGCCACCAATTCCAAGGTCGTGCTGATGCCGATCGAGGCCTCGTCGATCATTGGTTCGCTGAGCGGCATCGGCGCCATCGCCAAGGAAGTCTTCGGCGGCAACGATAATCCGCCGGCAGCCCCCGCGCCGCGCCAGGTCCAGGCCCCGCGCACCACGCCGCAGGTCAACCCGTTCAACCAGAACCCGGAGCGCTGATAGATGCTGGCCGCCATCACATCGGAATTGGGGCCATGGAGCTGGTGGGTCGTCGGCCTCGTGCTGCTCGCCGCCGAGATGCTGGTGCCCGGCTTCTTCCTCGTCTGGATCGGCCTTGCGGCAATCGCCGTCGGCGCGCTGTCGCTGCTCTTCTGGGATAGCGCCTTCTGGGTCTGGCAGCTACAGGCGATCCTGTTCGCCGCCTTCGCCGTCACCGCCACCTTCATCGGCCGCAAGCTGACGCGCGATCACGGCGAGACGGACGAGCCCTTCCTCAACCAGCGCGGCGCCAGCCTCGTCGGCCGCACGGCCACGCTGGCCGAGCCGATCACCGAGGGCCGTGGCCGCATCAAGCTGGATGACACGCAATGGAAGGTGAGCGGCCCGGATCTGCCCGTCGGCGCGCGCGTGAAGGTCATATCAAGCAACGGCCGCGACCTGACGGTCGAGGAAGCCTGATCCCGATCAAGCTGGCCTTGATCCCGATCAAGCTCGTCTTGATCAGGCCACGCCGATCCTGAGAAGATCGTGGAAATGAATAAGCCCGACCGGCCTGTTGTCGTCATCGACGACGATAAGCGCGCCGATGCTGTGCTTGTTGAGCAATGCCAGCGCCGCGGTCGCCAGCACATTCGGCTTCACCGTCTTCGGCGCCCGCGTCATGATATCGTCGACCACGAGCTCCGAGAGGTTACGCGACAGGTTGCGCGCCATGTCGCCCTCGGTGACGATGCCGCAAAGCCGGCCGTCCTCGTCCAAAATGCCGACGCAGCCGAAATGCTTGCGCGATAGCGTCGAGATCGCCTCCGGCAGCGGTGTACCCTTGGCAACCAGCGGCACGCGCTCGCCAGTGTGCATGACATCGGCGACATGGCTCAAGGCCGCGCCCAGCTTGCCGCCCGGATGAAACACATGGAAGTCGCGCGCCGTGAAGCCGCGCGCCTCAAGCAGCGCGATCGCCAGCGCATCACCCATGGCGAGCTGCATCATCGTCGACGTGGTCGGCGCCAGGCCGTGCGGACAGGCTTCCTCGACGTTCGGCATCAACAGCACGACATCGGACGCCTTGGCCAGCGACGAATCCGGCGAGCAGGTCATGGAGATCAGCGGAATGGAGAAGCGGCGCGTATAGGCGATCACGTTGCGCAGTTCCGCGCTCTCGCCGCCCTTCGACAGCGCCAGCACCGCATCCCCCAGCCCTACCATGCCGAGATCGCCGTGGTTGGCCTCTGCGGCATGCATGAAGAAGGCGGGCGTTCCGGTCGATGCCAGCGTCGCGGCGATCTTGACGCCGATATGGCCGCTCTTGCCGACACCGGTGACGATCACCCGCCCCGAAATCCCGCCGATCGTCTCGACGGCCTGCATGAAAGGCCCGGCGAGATCGCCGTCAAAGGCCTGTTCGAGGGACACCAACGACTGTCGTTCGGTGGCGAGTGTGCGCCTGGCCGAGTCGATCACGCCGTTGTCGATGAGATTTACCGCTCGCTTGATCATCGCCATCCGTTAGCCGCTTTCCAGCGCGGTGTCCACCATAGCGGCGGATTGAGCACCGCCTTCGGCCAAATGGCAACGAATGGTTAACCACGAGGCTTTACGTTCGGGTAACCACTTCGAAGCATGCCGAGCGCAACCATATGGGCCATTGGAGACATACGAGCAGTCTGACGCCGCTCCGCGCGGCGGGCGTTGCCGTGTCCGTGGCCTTGGCAGGTCTTGAGCTCGCAGCCCCCACTTCGGCGCTCGCCCAATCGGCGCGCACGGCCGCATCCTCTTCTCCCCTTGCCCAATCCGCCTACATCGCCACCCCCGATGCTACGGGCGATCAACAGGATGACGGCACGGCGATCCCCGGCGCCACGGCATCCGCCGACGACCCGACCAATGCGAACGACGGCACCGCCAACAGCGCCAGCGCCAACACTAGCGCGACTGCAAGGCAAACGACATCAGGCGACCAGCCGAGCGATGAGACCACCGGTTCCATTCTCGACGAAGACATGATGCGGCTGAACACCCGCGAGGCTCCGCTCGACGAGCGCAGGCCGCGCAAGCCCGACGTCAATCTGTCGACCGAGGAAACGCCCGGCATCCGCGTCGGCACCTTCGTGCTGCGCCCGACGGTGACGCAGAGCATCAACACCGAGACGCAGAAGGACGGCGACGTCAAGCAGACGCGCGCCTTCCTCGAAACCGACATGAAGACGACGCTGACGTCGGACTGGGCGCTGCATCAGCTGCTGATCACGAGCGAAGGCGCCTGGCAGAAGAATGTCAGCGGCGAAGGCGAGGAGCAGCCGGACTTCAGGATCAACGGCGATCTGAGGCTCGATCTTCCCGAGGAAACGACGGCCCACATCACCGGCGGCTACCACTTCTACCGCGAAGACACCGACGACCCGAACGCCATCCAGAACGCCAACCAGCAGTCGGACGTGCAGGAGCTTACGCTTGGCGCCTCGATCGAGCGTGACTTCGGCATCTTGCGCGGCAGCACCGGCATCGATTTCACCCGCACGATCTATTCCGACGCGACGCTCTCGGATGGCTCGGTCGTATCGCTCAGCGACCGCGACCAGACATCGGGCACCCTGCGCGGCCGCATCGGCTATGAGCTGTCGCCTGCCTTGATCCCCTTCATCGAAGGCAATGTCGGCAAGACGGTGTACGACCAGACGACCGACGTGGCCGGCTACCAGCGCTCCGGCGACAGCTACGGCGCCAAGGTCGGTGTCGAGGTCGATCTCGGCGAAAAGCTGCGCGGCGAAGTGGGCGTCGGCTACGAGATCGCCAGCTTCGACGACAACAGGCTGTCCGATATCGACGCAACCGTGCTCGATGCCAGCGTCCGCTGGTCGCCTTTGCGTGGCACCGATATCGATTTCGGCCTGCAGACCAGCCTGCAGCCATCCACCACGCCAGGTGTTGCCGGCTATATCTCGCGCGCCATGACGACGACGGTCACGCATCAGCTGCGCGACAATCTGGTCGGAACCTTCCTGGGTGGGATAACCTTGCGCGACTATCCGTCGGATAGCGCTATCAGCGACGAGACGGTCTATACGACCAGCGCCGGACTGACCTGGAACATCAACCGATATCTCGATCTGACGAGCACCATCGGCTACGAACTCACCTCCAGAAAAGTCGGCGCCGACTCGCAGCAATGGCGAGCCGGCGTCGGTGTGAAGCTGAAACGCTGATAGCGATCGGGAAGACCGCGACGCGGCCTCCCCTTAGATCACCTGGTATCAGAGACCCTTGAGCAGGTCCTTGAAGCCCTCGATCACGGTCGGGCGGATATCGGCACGCTCGAGCGCGAAGGCGACGTTGGCGAGGATGAAGCCATCCTTGGCGCCGCAGTCATAGGTCGTGCCCTTGAAGTGGTAGCCGGCGAAAGCCTGGTCCTTCAGGAGCTTCAGCATGCCGTCGGTGAGCTGGATCTCGTTGCCGGCGCCGCGTTCCTGGGTTTCCAGGATCTTGAACACTTCAGGCTGCAGGATGTAGCGGCCGTTGATGAAGAAGTTCGACGGTGCAGTGCCCTTGGCGGGCTTTTCGACCATGCCGGTGATGCGGAAGCCGTCACCGATCGCGTCGCCGACGCCAACGATGCCGTATTTGTGGGCCTGATCGGGCGCGCACTCTTCGACGGCGATGATGTTGCCGCCGCTCTGGGCATAAAGGTCGATCATGCCCTTCATGCAGCCCTTGGCTTCGCTCTTCATGATCATGTCGGGAAGCAGCAGCGCGAAGGGCTCGTCGCCGATGATCTCGCGGGCGCACCACACGGCGTGACCGAGGCCGAGCGGCTCCTGCTGGCGCGTGAAGCTCACGGTACCAGCCTTGGGAAGCTGGCCTGCGAGCAGGGTGATTTCGGCGTTCTTGCTGCGCTCGCGCAGCGTCTGCTCAAGCTCGAAATGGATGTCGAAATAGTCTTCGATGATGTGCTTGTTACGGCCCGTCACGAAAACGAAATGTTCGATCCCGGCTTCCAGCGCTTCGTCCACCACATACTGAATGATCGGCTTGTCGACGACAGTCAGCATTTCCTTCGGAACGGCCTTCGTGGCCGGAAGGAAGCGCGTGCCGAGACCGGCGACCGGGAATACAGCTTTGCGAACTTTTTTATGCTCTGCCACACAGGCCTCCTGGGATGATTCTAACGCTTGAAATATAACGCGATTTTGATCGGATTAGATGAGATTTGCTACGGTTTTGCAAATAGTGACTGTGTTCGTGCGTCATGGTAAAGAATTTGTTGACTCCGTTCGGGTAGTCTCAGGCCTGAGCGGAATTTTTGCGCTCTGCTGTGCCTGAAACGAAAGGACGGATGACCGCCGATGACTCAAAATCACAAAATCTCCCTTCGTGGTCTTGCATTCGCATTCATCATGACCGCATCCGCCAGTCTGGCGCCTGTTAACGCCATGGCCGACCAGCGGTTCCAGAAGTGGATCGCGGACTTCTATCAAACTGCCGCTCAAAATGGCATCAGCAAGGCAACTTATCGTAAAGCTTTCTCAGGCGTCAGCGACCCTGACCCTACGGTGCTGGAAAAGGCTACTTATCAGCCTGAATTTACGACGAAAATCTGGGATTACGTGGATTCTCGCGTAAATCCTTACACCGTCCAGATCGGCCGCAAGATGATGGCCAAACACGCCTCTACGTTGAATTGGATCGAGCGCAACTTCGGTGTCGACAAGACGATTCTCCTGGCGATCTGGTCGATGGAATCGAACTACGGCGCGGTGCTCGAGAAGGACGACAGGCTGCATTACGTGCCCCGCGCGCTGGCGACACTCGCCTATGCCGACGCCAAACGCACCAAGTTCGCCCAGAAGCAGCTGATCGCCGCCCTGAAGATCCTGCAGAACGGTGACATCTCGCCTGATGGCATGACCGGCTCCTGGGCCGGCGCCATGGGCCACACCCAGTTCATCCCCACCAGCTACCTGCTCTACGCCGTCGACGCCGACGGCAACGGCCACCGCGACATCTGGAACTCGGTTCCCGACGCGCTCGCCACATCCGCCAATCTCCTGAAGAAGAACGGCTGGGATTTCGGCAAGACCTGGGGCTACGAAGTCCAGGTTCCATCAAGCGCGCTGAAGCACGTCGGCAAGACCATGACGCTGTCGCAGTGGGCAGCCCTTGGCCTGAAGCGCCCGAGCGGGATGGGCTTCAAGGACGGCTCCGGCAAGGCGGTCTTGAAGATGCCCGCCGGCAATGACGGCCCGGGCTTCTTGATGACCAGCAACTTCTACACCATCAAGAAGTACAACGCCTCCGACAGCTACGCGATTGCCGTCGGCCTGCTCGCCGACGAGATCGCCGGCTATGGCGGCATGAAGCAGCGCTGGCCGCGCCCGGATGGCACGCTCGACGTCAAGGAGAAGTTCGAGCTGCAGACCCGCCTGAAGGCGCTCGGCTACTATGACGGCGAGGTCGACGGCAATTTCGGCAGTGGTTCCAAGGCCGCGATCGCCGCCGTCCAGGGCCGTATCGGCATGCAGGCGGATGGCGAACCCTCGCTGCCGCTCCTGAACGCGCTTCGCAAGTAGCCGTCACGTCGCGATCAAAAACACGCGCACCGCGCTTTGGGGTGTGGACGCCCGTCCCGCTCCATGAGAAAATAAGCGTCGATGCAGGGCGGCCGATATGCGTAAACGAGTAGATCAGACAACAGCCAAGAGTGGCCTTCGCGGCGTGCTCCGCTGGGGCGCGTTGGGTGCGGCGGTGCTGGTCTTTTCCACCTCTGTCCTGCCGCCCGTTTCGGCTGAAGCCCAGGAACAGCGCTATTATCAGCGCCGCTCGCTCATGGATTTCTTCTTGGGCCGCCGTTACATCGACGAGGCCCCCCAGGCGCCCGGCCAATACACGCGGCCGCGCGCCGCGCCGCAACGCAAGAAGACAACGCCGCCCAAGGCCGCCGTCTCCACGCCACGCGCGGCACCCGTGATCGCCCCGGAAGAGAAGGTCGTCGAGAAGCTCGACAACGCCCAGAAGATCCTTGTCGTCGGCGACTTCCTTGCCGGCGGCCTCGGCGTCGGCATGGACGCGGCCTTCCAGGATTCGCCGGGTATCCTCATCGAGACCCATAGCAACGTCGCCTCCGGCCTCGTGCGTGACGATTATTACGACTGGCCGACGCAGCTGACCAAATTCATGGACGAGGCCAAGCCCGCCATGGTCGTCGTCATGCTCGGCGCCAACGACCGCCAGCAGATGGTGACCGATGTCGGCAAGGAGAAGTTTCGCACCGATGGCTGGTACACCGAATACCAGCGCCGCGTTCTCGCCTTCGGCAAGGCGGTGACGGCTAGAAAAATCCCGCTGCTCTGGGTCGGCCTGCCCGCCTTCGATTCGCCCTCGATGATGGCGGATGCGGCGCAGATGAACCAGGTCTACCGCAAGCAGGTGGAATCGATCGGCGGCGAGTTCGTCGACATCTGGGATGGTTTCGTCAGCGAGAGCGGCGACTTCATCGTCACCGGCTCCGACATCAACGGCCAGCAGGTGCGCCTGCGCACCTCTGACGGCATCAACATGACCGACGCCGGCCGCCGTAAGATCGCCTTCTACGTCGAAAAGCCCGCCCGCCGCATCCTCGGCACCCAGGCAAGCCCCGATCTCGTGCGCCTCGACAACAGCAGCGCGCCGGCGATCGGCCTCTCGTCGAACCCGGCCGATCACACCGACCCGATCGCGCTCTCCGACCCCAACCTCGACGGCGGCACGGCGCTTCTCGGCGGCGCTGCCATTCCCGTGAGCGCCACGAAGTCACCGCGCGACAAGCTGGTGCAGGATGGCGAGATGGCAAAGCCCCCGGCCGGCCGCGTCGACGACTACAGCCGCCCCGCCGCCAAATCGACCGCCGAGGTCTCGGTCAAGTAGAAGCGGGCGTTCACACGCCCGCCTCTGTCTTTCTCAAGTTCACTGGCTCAACTCGGAAAATCCGCACTCAGCGTCACATCCGCCCAGGCATCGAAATTCGACCGCAGCGCATCCAGCCGCTCGCGCGCGATCTTCAGCGCCGGCGCGCCCAGCAGCAGCCGCAACGGCGGCTCCTCCGCCTCGTATGCACCGATGACGGCCGCTGCGGCGCGCGCGGGATCACCCGGCTGGTTGCCGGAGACAGCACGGGTCGCCGCCCTTCGCTTGCCCGCCGTCTCCGCGTAGTCGTCGATGACGGTCGCCGATTCGATCATCGATCTCCCGGCCCAATTGGTGCGAAACGCGCCCGGCTCCAGAATGGTGACCTTGATCCCGAGCGGCGCCACCTCGTGAGAGAGCGATTCCGACAAGCCCTCTACCGCGAACTTCGTGGCGTGATAATAGCCGGTCGCCGCGAACGCCACGAGGCCACCGAGCGACGATGTGTTGAACACTTGGCCGCGACGCCGTGCGCGCATGCCGGGAAGCACCCGCTTGGTCACCGCGATCAGGCCGAAGACATTGGTCTCGAACTGGTCGCGAATTTCCTGATCGTCGCCCTCCTCGATCGCCGCGAGATAGCCGTAGCCGGCATTGTTGACCAGCACGTCGATGCCGCCGAAATGCCTCTCCGCCGCGGAGACCGCCTCGTCGACCGATGCCCTGGAGCGCACATCGAGCGCAAGTGGCAGCACATCATCGCCGTAGCGCGCGACCAGATCGTCGAGCGCGCCGGGCTTGCGCGCCGTGACAGCCGCCCGCCAGCCGCGCGCCAATACGGCTTCGGCCAAGGCGAGGCCGAGCCCCGAGGAAGCACCGGTGATGAACCAGATAGGGGAAGTCTCAGTCATGTCGTCTCCTTCCGGGCCTTTCGCCCACTTTTTCGTTAGGTCTTAGCGCCGGCGCAGGATCATGCCGCCATGGTGCAGCGTATCGCGATCGACGAAATCGCCGTCGGCGGTGAAGCCGGTGTCGTCCCAATAATCGATGTGAGCGCCACGAACCTCGTAGCGCCCCTGATAGGCGCTCTCGCGGTTGCCGCGCGCCTCGTCATATCGGCCGTCCGCCAGAAGCTCGTGCCGAACCCGGCCGTCATCGGTGATCCACATGCCGACATAGGGATGGTCGCTCATCATCTCTCTCCTCTTTCCGGCCTCGCAGGGCCGATGCTATTGCAGGCGACGGCTCTTCCGTCTTGCCATGGGATGAGAGATAGGGGCGACATTGGCATCGAACGAGTTGCCAATCCGAGATAGCTTGGTTAGTAATTCTAACCAATGAGTGACCAGTTCGAAGGCATCTCCGTTTTCCTTGCCGTCGCGGAAGCGCGCAACTTCCGCGTCGCCGCCGAGCGGCTCGGCGTGACGCGCTCCGCCGTCAGCCAGGCGCTGCAACGGCTGGAAGACCGGCTGGGTGTCACGCTCGTCCAGCGCACCACGCGCAGCGTGCGGCTGACCGAAGCCGGCGAGTTGTTTCAATCCCTGGTGAAGGAGCCTGCGAACCGCGTGACCGAGGCGATCGAAGCCGTGCGGGAGGTCCGCGCGCGGCCATCCGGCCTGCTCCGTATCGCCGTTTCATCGATCGCCGAACGCGTCATCTCCGGCCCGCTGCTTGCGGGCTTCATGGCGAAGTATCCGGAGCTGCGCCTGGACATCACCATCACCGACGGCGAGTTCGATATCGTCGAGGCCGGCTTCGATGCCGGTATCCGGCTGGGCGAGGTGATCGAGCAGGATATGGTGGCCGTGTCGGTCTCGTCAGCCCAGAGCCAATGCGCCGTCGCATCGCCCGATTACATCGCCCGGCGCGGCGCGCCGCAACATCCCCGCGATCTCGTCGACCACGTCTGTATCGGCTGGCGCCCCAGACCCGACACCGCCCCCTATCGCTGGGAATTCACCGAGAACGGCCGCGATTTCGATGTCGCGGTCGATCCTGACATGACCACCAACGACATGGGCATGATGCTGCGCATGGCCTCTTCAGGCGCCGGCATCACCTTCGGCATGGTGGAGACCTTCGCGCCCTACATCGCGCGCGGCGAACTCGTATCTCTTCTCGAAACCTACTGCCCACCCTTCGACGGCTTCTACATCTACTATCCGCGCCGCCATCGTCAGCCGCAGAAGCTGCGCGTGCTGGTCGATCACCTCTCAAGCAGAGGCTGACTGCGGGCATACCGAGCCGGCGGCACGCCCGCATATCGCGAGAAGGCGACGCTGAACGCGCTCGCCGAGCCGTAACCCACGCGCTCCGCCACCTCATCCATCGCGAGTTCGCGGCCGCGCAACAGCTGCTTGGCGAGCGCCATGCGCCAGGCCAGCAGATACTCCATCGGCGGCAGACCGACGACACGGCTGAAACGGGCGAAGAAGGCCGATCGGGAGAGCGACGCTTCGGTCGCGAGATCCGCCACGGTCCAGGGATGGGCCGGTCGTTCATGCAGCGCGTGCAGCGCCGCCGCCAGCCGTTCGTCCGCCAGACCACGGCTGAGCCCGGGCGCGCCCGTCGGCTGCGTGCCGGATCGGAGCGCCTCGATCAGCAGCACCTCCAGCAACCGCTCAAGCACCAGCTCCCGCCCCGGCCGCCGCTCGCGTGTCTCCTCGCCGACCAATTGCATCAGCGTCGCCAGACGCGGTTCGCCGCGAACGACAACGACATCGGGCAGCAGTGAAACCAGAAGCGCCGCATCCGGTGAACCGAAGCTGCAATGCCCGATGCGCATGCGCAGATCCGCCGGTCCATCGAGACGACCCACACGGAAGCGACCGTCGCTCATCGGCTTCGGAACGACGGCGGGCAAGCCGCGCGGCGCGTCGATGCTCTCATTGACGAGATCACGCATGGCCGGCACCAGGACGAAGTCGCCGGCCTCAAGAATGAACGGCGGCTCCTCCCCGAATGTCACGCGGCAACGCCCCTCGATAACAGCGCAGTAGAAGGGCTCGCCGGTGGCCTCGCGTTCAATCCGCCAGAGGCCGGCGCATTCGACCAGCTTCGAGAAACGCGCGGCGGGCTGCAGCAGCGTGACGATTTCGGCAAGGGGATCAACGGTCACAATCAGGACTATCGCTAAAGAAATGGAGACTGCAGCCTATATCAAGTCTCGCACGCGGTCACTACCCTGCAATCATTCCTTTTCGATTGGAGACGCAGATGCCCACGATATTGATCACCGGTTGCTCGTCCGGCTTTGGCCTGGAGACCGCGAAACTCTTTCTGGACCGTGGCTGGGACGTGATCGCGACGATGCGCAAGCCCGACCCCGACCTGCTGCCTGTGTCCGAACGCCTGCGCGTCCTGGCGCTCGACGTCACGGACCCCACAAGCATCGCCGAGGCCGTGGCGGCAGCCGGTCATATCGACGTGCTGGTCAACAACGCCGGCTTCGGAGCCCCTTCCCCCATCGAGCTCACCGCGCCTGAGACCGTACGTTCCTTGTTCGAGACAAACACGATCGGCACCTTGGCGATGGTCCAGGCTGTCGTGCCGCAGATGCGCCAACGCCGGGCAGGCGTCGTCATCAACGTGACATCGACGGTGACGGTCAAGACGCTGCCGGTCATCGGCGTCTACCGCGCCAGCAAGGCCGCCGTGAACGCGCTGACGGAATCCTTGGCGGTCGAGATGGAGCCCTTCGGCGTGCGGGTGCATATCGTTCTGCCGGGCCGCTCGCCAACCACCCGCTTCGGCGAAAACGCCCGCCCCCATTTCCGTGGCCTCGATGATGCCGACTATGCGCCGATGCTTCAGCAGTTCATCAAGAACGTGCAGGACGATACCGGCCCGGTGACCCATGCCGCCGACGTCGCCGAGGCCGTGTGGCGAGCCGCAACCGATCCATCCGCGCCGCTGCGTATTCCAGGCGGTGCCGATGCGGAACTCTGGATGGCCGAGGCGGGCCTCTAAAAACCGACCTTGTAGCACGGGGCCGCGCCAGGCAGCCCCGAGCCCAAATCAATCGTGTCGGCTAGCTCCGCTGCAATGCCAGATGCGCCCCGAGGCCGATCAGTATCCCCCCGCCCGCGCGCTGCACCAGCCGCTGTGCCGAACCCGAGCGCTTCAGCCTTGATATGACGGCGCCCGCCAGCATCACGCAGACGATATCGGCCGACGAGAAGATGAAATTGACGATCGTCCCCAGCAGCACGAATTGTAGCCAGACCGGAAAGCTGGCGGCGGGATCGATGAATTGCGGCAGGAAGGCCAGGAAGAAGATCGCCGTCTTCGGGTTCAACACCTCGATCGAGATGCTCTCGACAAAGGCACGCCGACCGGATTTCGGATCGATGGCAGCGGGCGTCGTCTCCCCTTGCGACTTGCTGCGAAACAGCGATATGCCGAGCCAAACCAGATAGGCCGCACCGGCGAGCTTGACCGCCATATAGAGCACCGGCACCGCATGAAAGATGATCGACAGGCCTGCGGCGGCCGCGATCACATGCACATAGCAGCCGACATGGATGCCAAGCGTCGCCATGAACCCCGCCCGCCGTCCGCGCGCCAGCGTCTGTGCGGCGGCGTAGAGCATGGCCGGTCCGGGAATGTAAGCAAACAGCGCCGTCGTGACGAAGAAGGTGATCAGCAGTTCGGTCGATGGCATCCGGTGTTGTTCCTTGCCGCATAGCCATGCGAAGCGATGGCCCGCGCACCATAGATCGCCGCATCGCCGTTGACCATGCCGCAATCCCATCGCGCCGGCGGGACGGAGACGTCCCGTGCCGGCCCTACTCGATCACCTCGACCGCCGACAACACTTCCACGCTGGCGGCAGCACCGCATCCATGCACCTCGATCTTCAGCTTCGCACCCGGAACGATGATCGTCATCAGCTTTGCCTGGATGACCTTGGCATTGCCCGGCGGATCGACGTTGATGTAGCCGGTGCCGCGCTTGTCCTTGAACTGGAAGCCTTCGATCGCCTGCCCCGAAGCCTTCAACGTCAGGTCCACAACCTCGCCTGTCGTCGCGGCCACCTGACAATCCGTCTCAGGGCTGAGGCCGGAGAGACGCTCGCGCGATGCCGCCGCCGCGACCACAGGCGCGGTCGACGATCCGCAGCCGGAAAGCACCCGCCGCACGGCAGCCCCGCTTCCGCGCAGCGAAAACGCATAGGGCAGGCCGACCGGATCGAAAGCCAGCGTCGCCCGGCTCCCCTTCTGAAGGGCATCGGCGAAATCATCGGCAAGCGGCCAGCGATAGAGATCGTGGGCGCCGCGCTCAGGCAGATTGAAGGTGAACGTGCGGCCATCGATGATGATGTCGAACGGCTCACCGGTCGCCTTGCCGTGCTCGTAGATCAGCATCTCGAAGCTCGGCGCATCCACGGCCGGGCAGCTGACCAGCAGGCACATGTTCTCGCTCAGGCACTTCGCCGTCGCCGGATAACTGACGTAGCCGGCGCGCTCCCAGGCCCCGGCTGGCGACACCGCGACGCATAGGAAAGCCGCCACGATGCTGATGACAGATCGAACAGACATATTCATTGACCCCCATACAACAAACAGTCCGTCCATACTCGCCGACCTGACGCGCCGGCCGCCAGATAGACTTTCTCGGTATGTAGCTGCACAAGGCACAAAAAAGCTCGGGGCCGCATCACGCAGCCCCGAGCCAAGATCAATCCAAATGTCCCGTCCGCTTAGCGCGGCAGAACCGTCGAGCCCATCAGCGCCTCGTCGATGGCGCGCGCCGCCTGGCGTCCCTCGCGGATCGCCCAGACGACCAGCGACTGGCCGCGACGCACGTCGCCCGCCGTCCAGAACTTGTCGACCGAGGTCTTGTAGTCGCGGTCGTTGGCAACGACGTTGGTCGAGCCGCGGCGGTCGGTGTTGAGCGTCAGCTTGCCGTCGAGTTCCTTGAGCACGCTCGTGGTGAACGGGCCGCTGAAGCCGATGGCGATGAAGGCGAGATCGGCCTTGATGATGAACTCCGTGCCGGCGATCGGCTTGCGGCGTTCGTCGACTTCGCAGCACTTCACGCCAGTCAGGACGCCGTCTTCGCCGACGAATTCGAGCGTCGCGACCTGGAATTCGCGCACAGCACCTTCGGCCTGGCTGGAAGAGGTGCGCATCTTCGTGGCCCAGAACGGCCAGACCGCGAGCTTGTCTTCCTTCTCCGGCGGCTGCGGACGGATGTCGAGCTGGGTGACCTTCACGGCGCCCTGGCGGAACCCCGTGCCGACGCAGTCCGATGCGGTATCACCGCCGCCGACGACGACGACATGCTTGGCGCCAGCGAGGATCGGGTCCGAAGCCCAGCCGACGCTGTCGATGTTTTCGCGGCCGACGCGCTTGTTCTGCTGCACCAGATACGGCATCGCGTCATGCACGCCGGCGAGGTCGAAGCCCGGAATGCCGGCTTCGCGCGGCGTTTCCGAACCGCCGCAGTAGAGAACCGCGTCGTGATCGGCGATCAGCTGCTCGACCTTCAGATCGACGCCGACATTGACGCCGCAATGGAAGGTCACGCCCTCGCCCGAGATCTGCTCGACGCGGCGATCGATGAAGTTCTTCTCCATCTTGAAGTCGGGAATGCCGTAGCGCAGCAGGCCGCCGGGCTTGGATTCGCGCTCATAGACATGCACCTCGTGACCCGCGCGGCCGAGCTGCTGGGCAGCCGCCATGCCGGCAGGGCCGGAACCGATGATCGCGACCTTCTTGCCGGTGCGAACGGCAGCCGGCTGCGGCCGGATGAAGCCGAGTTCATAGGCCTTGTCGGCAATCGCCTGCTCGACGGTCTTGATAGCAACCGGCGCATCCTCGAGGTTCAGCGTGCAGGCTTCCTCGCAAGGCGCGGGGCAGACGCGGCCGGTGAACTCAGGGAAGTTGTTGGTCGAATGCAGGTTCTGGATCGCTGCTTCCCAGTTGTTGTTGTAGACCAGATCGTTCCAGTCGGGGATCTGGTTGTGCACGGGACAGCCGGTCGGGCCATGGCAATAGGGAATGCCACAGTCCATGCAGCGCGCGGCCTGTTTCTGCACTTCCGGGTCCGACATCGGGATCGTGAATTCGCGGAAATGCCGGATACGGTCCGACGCCGGCTGATACTTCGCCACCTGCCGGTCGATTTCCAGAAACCCTGTTACCTTACCCATGCTGCTGTCTTCCCTTACACTCATGACCGCCTCTTTCGTTCAGCGCAGCCAGTTCAATCTATGTCCAACTTCGGCGTCTCGACGGGCCAAGTCTCGTTTTTCCATTCAACGAATGGATTAAACCTTGCGTACAACTCTTCCGCGGCATGCTCTTCTGCCGGGTAGATGGAGATTGTGCCGTCTCGATCCTGAAGGACCGTTACCTCTTCGCCGATCAGAAAGAACTCTTCCGGAATAACCACCATCCGGACGCCGTCCTTCTGAACGATCTTGCTTTGCGAACGCTTCGTAATTGGTCCCATCGGCGCCTCCAACATTGAGTTTCACTCATATCATGAGGCGCCGGGGAGCAACTACTCCGCGGCGATCCCCATCCGGCTGCGCTCCATTTCCTCGAGCGCGCGGCGGTATTCGACCGGCATGACCTTGCGGAACTTCGGACGATACTCCGCCCAGTTGTCCAGGATCTGCTTGGCACGGGTGGATTCCGTGTAATGCAGGTGGTTGGAGATCAACTGGTAGAGGCGTTCCTCGTCGTGGCGGGTCATGTCGCCGGAAACGTCGACGCGGCCCTTGTGCGCGAGATCGCCGCCATGGTGATGCAGCTTCTCCATCAGGTCGTCTTCCTCAGGAACCGGCTCGAGCTCGACCATCGCCATGTTGCAGCGCTTGGCGAAATCGCCGCTCTCGTCGAGAACATAGGCGACGCCACCAGACATGCCGGCCGCGAAGTTGCGGCCCGTCTCGCCGAGCACGACCACCACACCACCCGTCATATATTCGCAGCCGTGGTCGCCCACGCCTTCGACGATGGCGATGGCGCCAGAGTTACGCACCGCGAAGCGCTCGCCCGCGACACCGCGGAAGTAGCACTCGCCCTCGGTCGCGCCGTAAAGCACGGTGTTGCCGACGATGATCGAGTCTTCAGCGACGATCTTCGAGTTCTCCGGCGGACGAACGATGATCTTGCCGCCCGAAAGGCCCTTGCCGACATAGTCGTTGCCGTCGCCGATCAGCTTGAAGGTCACGCCGCGCGCCAGGAACGCGCCGAACGACTGTCCGGCCGTGCCGCGAAGCGTCACGTTGATCGTGTCTTCCTTCAGGCCGCGGTGGTTGTAGCGCTTGGCGACTTCGCCCGACAGCATCGCGCCGGCCGAACGGTCGACGTTCTTGATACCGACTTCGAACGACACAGGCGTCTTCGACGCGAGTGCCGGCTCGGCTTCCGCGATCATCTTGCGATCGAGAATGTCGTCGATCGGATGCTTCTGGCGGGTCGTCCAGTAGGTGGCTTCCTTCGGCGCCTCGACCTTGTGGAAGATGCGGCTGAAGTCGAGACCCTTGGACTTCCAGTGCGCCAGCATCTCGTCCTTCTCGAGCAGCTCCGAAGCGCCGATGATGTCATCGAACTTGGTGAAGCCGAGCGAGGCCAGGATTTCGCGCACTTCGTTGGCGACGAAGAAGAAGTAGTTGATGACGTGCTCCGGCGTGCCCTTGAAGCGCTTGCGCAGGACCGGATCCTGGGTGGCAACGCCGACAGGGCAAGTGTTCAGATGGCACTTGCGCATCATGATGCAGCCGGCGGCGATGACAGGAGCCGTCGCAAAGCCGAATTCGTCAGCGCCGAGAAGCGCACCGATGATGACGTCGCGGCCGGTCTTCAGGCCACCATCGACCTGCAGCGCGATACGCGAACGAAGGCCGTTCAGCACCAGCGTCTGCTGCGTTTCGGCAAGGCCGATTTCCCACGGAGAACCGGCATGCTTCAGCGAGGTCAACGGCGATGCGCCGGTGCCGCCATCGAAGCCGGAGACCGTGATGTGGTCGGCGCGCGCCTTGGCGACACCTGCGGCAACCGTACCGACGCCGACTTCCGAGACGAGCTTGACCGAGACATCGGACGTCGGGTTGACGTTCTTCAGGTCGTAGATCAGCTGTGCCAGATCTTCGATCGAGTAGATGTCGTGGTGCGGAGGCGGCGAGATCAGGCCGACACCCGGCGTCGAGTGACGGGTCTTGGCGACCGTCGCATCGACCTTGTGGCCGGGCAGCTGGCCGCCTTCGCCGGGCTTGGCGCCCTGCGCGACCTTGATCTGCAGCATGTCGGCGTTGACCAGATATTCCGTCGTCACACCGAAGCGTCCCGATGCGATCTGCTTGATCGCCGAGCGTTCCGGGTTCGCCGAACCATCCGGCAGCGGGAAGTAGCGGTCGCTCTCTTCGCCGCCCTCGCCGGTGTTGGACTTGCCGCCGATCTTGTTCATCGCGATCGCCAACGTCGTATGCGCCTCGCGGCTAATAGAGCCGAAGGACATAGCGCCTGTCGAGAAGCGCTTGACGATCTCGACTGCGGGCTCGACTTCATCGAGCGAGACGGGCTTCCGCCCGATCTGCTCGGCGGTCTTGATCTTGAACAGGCCACGAATGGTGTTCATGCGCAGCGCCGACGTGTTCACCATCTCGGCGAACTCGCGGTAGCGGTCCTCGGAGTTGCCGCGAACGGCGTGCTGCAGCGTGGCCACCGCATCCGGCGTCCAGGCATGGCTTTCGCCGCGCATGCGGTAGGCATATTCGCCGCCGATATCGAGCGTGGTCGCGAGCAACGGATCCTTGCCGAAGGCGGAGTTGTGACGTGCAACGGTCTCTTCCGAAATCGCTTTGAGATCGACGCCTTCGATCATCGTCGCGGTGCCGAAGAAATACTTGTCGACCAGCTCCTGCTGCAGGCCGATCGCGTCGAAGATCTGGCCGCCGCAATAGGACTGATAGGTCGAGATGCCCATCTTCGACATGACCTTGAGGATGCCCTTGCCGACCGCCTTGATGTAGCGGTAGACGACTTCGGACGCGTCCACTTCCTTCGGGAACTCACCCTTGGCATGCATGTCGAGCAGTGTGTCGAAGGCCAGGTACGGGTTGATCGCTTCCGCGCCGTAGCCGGCGAGAAGACAGAAGTGGTGCACTTCGCGCGGCTCGCCGGTCTCGACGACGAGGCCGACGGAGGTGCGCAGACCCTTGCGGATCAGGTGATGATGCACGGCGGCCGTCGCGAGCAGCGCCGGGATCGCGATGCGATCCGGTCCGATCTGGCGGTCGGAGAGCACGATGATGTTATAGCCGCCCTTGACGGCCGCTTCCGCGCGCTCGCAGAGGCGGTCGAGCATTTCGGGCATGCCTTCGGCGCCGCGCTCCACGTCATAGGTGAAGTCGAGCGTCTTGGTGTCGAAGCGGTCTTCCGTGTGGCCGATCGAGCGGATCTTTTCGAGATCGCCATTGGTAAGGATCGGCTGACGCACTTCCAGACGCTTGGCGTTGGCCGCACCCTCGTGGTCGAGAATGTTCGGGCGCGGGCCGATGAAGGACACCAGGCTCATGACCAGCTCTTCGCGGATCGGATCGATCGGCGGGTTGGTGACCTGCGCGAAGTTCTGCTTGAAATAGGTGTAGAGCAGCTTCGACTTTTCCGACATGGCCGAGATCGGCGTATCGGTGCCCATCGAGCCCACGGCTTCCTGGCCCGTCGTAGCCATCGGCGACATCAGGATCTTGGTGTCTTCGGTGGTGTAGCCGAAGGCCTGCTGGCGGTTGAGCAGCGACACGTCGCGACGCAGCGCGCGCGGCTCCACCGGCTTCAGCTCCTCGAGGATCAGCTGCGTGCGATCGAGCCAGCTGCGATAGGGATGCTTGGTCGCGAGCTCGGTCTTCAGCTCCTCGTCGGAGACGATCTTGCCCTTTTCCATGTCGATCAGCAGCATCTTGCCGGGCTGCAGGCGCCACTTCTTGACGATGCTTTCTTCCGGCACCGGCAGCGTGCCCGCTTCGGAAGCAAGGATGATCCGATCATCGTCGGTGACGAGGTAACGAGCGGGACGCAGGCCGTTACGGTCGAGCGTCGCGCCGATCTGCTTGCCATCGGTGAAGCAGACGGCGGCCGGACCGTCCCACGGCTCCATCAGGGCTGCATGGTATTCGTAGAACGCCTTGCGCTCCTTCGACATCGACTGGTTGCCGGCCCAGGCTTCCGGGATCAGCATCATCACGGCATGCGCCATGGAGTAGCCGCCGCGCACGAGGAACTCGAGCGCGTTGTCGAAACAGGCCGTGTCCGACTGACCTTCATAGGAGATCGGCCAGAGCTTGGAGATATCCTCGCCGAAGAGCGGCGAAGACACCGACGCCTGGCGCGCCGCCATCCAGTTGACGTTGGAACGCAGCGTGTTGATTTCGCCGTTGTGGGCGACCATGCGGTACGGGTGCGCCAGTTTCCAGGATGGGAAGGTGTTGGTCGAGAAGCGCTGGTGCACGAGAGCGACAGCGGACTCAAAACGCGGGTCCGACAGGTCCGTGTAATAGGCGCCGACCTGGTAGGCCAGGAACATGCCCTTGTAGACGATCGTCGAGGACGACAGCGACACCGGATAGAAGTGGCTCTCCTCACCGTCGAACTCGTCATAGATACGGTTCGAGATCACCTTGCGCAGCGTGAACAGGCGGCGTTCGAATTCATCGGTGGTCGCGGCGCTATCGCCGGCCCCGATGAAGATCTGACAGTGATGCGGTTCGGTCGCGGCGATATCCGGCGCCTTCGACAGCGACGAGTTGTCGACGGGCACGTCACGGAAGCCGATGAGAACCTGGCCCTCTTCCGAGATGACGTCCTGCATCACCTTCTTGAAATGAGCGATCTGCTTCTCGTCGCGCGGCATGAAGATATGACCAACGCCATACTCGCCAGCCTTCGGCAGGGTGATGCCCTGCTTGGCCATTTCCTCGCGGAAGAAGCGATCGGGAATCTGCACGAGAATACCAGCACCGTCACCCATCAGCGGGTCGGCGCCGACGGCACCGCGGTGCGTCAGGTTCTCGAGAATGAAGAGACCATCCTTGACGATCTGGTGCGACTTCTGGCCCTTCATATGCGCGACGAAGCCGACGCCGCAGGCATCATGTTCGTTGCGCGGGTCGTAAAGCCCCTGTTTGGCCGGCAGACCGGTGGCAGGTTTGCGCGTATTGGCCACCGCGCGCATGTCTGCTGCTGCGAACTGGTCAATACCCGTGGATGGCGTGTTCTTCGTCATCGTTTTGCCTCCTGTCAGAGCCCGCTACTGTGCGGGCGGCTCTTCGTCGCACACCGACCCTGATCTTAGGTTCGGCGCATGACAGCGCTGTTGCATTATCGAAGATCCGGTCGCCGGCGGCAGGCTTTCCCCGGGAAGGCAAAGCCTTTCCCGACAAAGCAGCCGTTGCGCTCCGCGCCTGCCATGCGTCCCGCGCGAGGAAACTCGTCCGCGCTCAGGAAACTATAGCGTGAAACCCAACGAGTGTAAGGTCTTTTGGCGCCTCTTCGGCCATAGCGGCCAAAATAGGACAGCAACCCTGTCCTAATTCATCGGTTCTATGCCAGAAACGTGACAGCTCCGCAAGGGCCATGGATAAAAAAAACGTCAATTAACGACGGAAGATTGCCAAATTGATCGGCAGCGCGACATAAAATTACGCCGTTTCGTTCTATATTGTATGTTGATTGCGGAATTCAATTTTTGTGATGGGTCCCGCCTCGATTGCTTGATCCAGTGAAGCTTTGGATTAAGCTCCGCTGCGAACCAGCCCCCACCTCCATATCTTCCAGGTTTTTCTCATGATTTTCGCTTCCGACAACTGGGCTGGCGCCCACCGTTCCATCGCCGAGCGCCTGCTGCAGGAATCCGCCGGTTTCGCCGCCGCTTATGGCACCAGCGATCTCGATCGCCGCGTCGAGGCCCGCTTCGCCGAGATTTTCGAGCGCGAAGTCTCCGTCTTCTTCGTGGCGACGGGCACGGCCGCCAACTCGTTGTCGCTTGCCAGCGTCCAGCGCCCCGGCGGCATCACTTTCTGCCACGCAGAAGCCCATGTGATCGCCGATGAATGCGGCGCGCCCGATTTCTTCAGCCAGGCACGACTGTCGCCTGTCGATGGCGAGTTGGGCAAGATCGATCCGGCGAAGCTCTCCAAGGCGATCGCCGCCTACCCCGAAAATGCCGTGCATCACGGCCGCGCCACGGCGGTCACCATCACGCAGGCGACCGAGATCGGCACCGTCTACTCGCTCGACGAGATCGACGCCATTTCTGCGATCTGCAAGGAGCGCAAGCTGCCGCTCCACATGGATGGCGCCCGCTTCGCCAATGCGCTGGTGGCGCTCGGCGCAAGCCCGGCCGACATGACCTGGAAGCGCGGCGTCGACATCCTCTCCTTCGGTGGCACCAAGAACGGCTGCTGGTGCGCCGAGGCGATCGTCGTCTTCGATCCTGAAAAGGCGAAGGAGATGTCCTTCATCCGCAAGCGCGCCGCCCAGCTCTTCTCCAAGTCGCGCTTCATCGCCGCCCAGTTCGACGCCTATCTGGACAACGGCCTGTGGCTCGATCTCGCCGGCCACGCCAACGGCATGGCTGACCGCCTGCGCGCAGGCATCGGCGCCAGCAACTCGGCCCGCCTTGCCTGGTCGACAACGTCGAACGAAGTCTTCGCCATTATAAAGAAGAGCGCCGGAAAGACCGCCGAAGACAAGGGCGCGAAATTCTACGAATGGCCGATCCCGTCAGCCACGCCCGATCTCGTCGGCGCAGACGAGATCCTGATCCGCCTCGTCACCAGCTTCGCGACAGAGGAAAAGGACGTCGACGGCTTCCTGAGCTGCCTCGCATCCTAACTCTAAAACGCCGATAGGCCCGGTGATCGAAATCACCGGGCCTATCCTCATGACGCCGCCCCCAGCCGAGCGGCGCGCACTCCTCATTTACATGTTGCGCATTTCGCCCGCGCTCATCGGCATCATGTTCACGTTCATGTTGTACATGACCCAGATCGTGCCGACGATCGTGATGACCACGATGATGGCCGTGAAGATGAAGGCGATCAGCGTCCAGCCGTTTTCCGCGCGGCTGTCGACATGCAGGAAGCAGACGACGTGGACGATGATCTGCGCGATGGCCAGCGCGAAGATGATCACGGTGGTCGCCGCGGCATTTTCCAGCGCCCCGGACATGACCAGCCAGAACGGAATGACCGTCAGGATGATCGACAGGATCGAGCCGGTCCAGATGCTGCCCTTGCTGCCGTGAGCGGGCTCGGTGTGATGATGTGTGCTCAACGAAGTGCTCCAAACAGGTAGACGACGGTGAAGACGCCGATCCAGATGATGTCGAGGAAGTGCCAGAACATCGACAGGCACATCAGGCGACGCTTGTTGTCCTCATTCAGTCCGCGCTGGGCGATCTGCACCAGCAGCGTGACCAGCCAGATCAGGCCGAACAACACGTGCAGGCCGTGCGTACCGACAAGCGTGAAGAAGGCCGACAGGAAGGCGCTGCGCTGCGGCGTGGCACCTTCAGCGATCAGCGACGAGAACTCGTAGAGTTCGACGCAGAGGAACGCCGCGCCGAGCAGGCCGGTGACGGCGAGCAGCCGCCACATGGTGGCCATCCGTCCGGCTGCCATCGCCTGCATGCCGATCGAAAGCACGATCGACGATGCGAGCAGGAAGCCGGTGTTCAGCGCCACCAGCGGCAGCTCGAACAGGTGCTGCGGTGGAGGCCCACCCGCATAATTGCGGCTGAGCGTTCCGTAGACGGCGAACAGCGAGGCGAAGATCAGCGCATCGCTCATCAGGTAGATCCAGAAGCCGAGCATCGTGGCGCCGCCACTGTGATAATGCTCCTCGGCTTCGGGCAGGTGGTAGACGCGTTGGGCGTCCTTCTTGACGAGTTGAATGGTCATGTCAGGCCCTCGCTGCCGGCTGCTGCGCACGCTTGCCTTCGGTAAGCGCGATCGCATCGGCCGGGATGTAGTGATCGCGGCTGTAGTTGAAGGTGTGGACGATCGAGACGACGAGGATGCCGGCGAAGCTGATGGCGGCCAGCCACCACATGTACCAGATCATGCCGAAGCCCAGTGCCGTGGCGAGTGCCGCAACCACGACGCCGGTGGCTGTATTGCGCGGCATGTGGACGGGCCGGAAGCCTTCGGTCGGGTGCTTGTAGCCGTGCTCCTTCATGTCGTGCCAGGCGTCGAGTTCGTAGACGACGGGCGTGATCGCGAAGTTGTAGGCTGGCGGAGGCGAGGTGGTTGACCATTCCAGCGTACGGCCATCCCAAGGGTCGCCGGTGACATCACGCAGCTTGTTGCGCTTCACGATGCCCATGACGATCGCCATGACGAAGCCGAGCACACCGATGAGGATGATCACGGCGCCGATCAGCGCGATGACGAAGTAAGGCTGCAGCGTCGGATCGTCGAAGTGGTTGACGCGGCGGGTGGTGCCCATCAGGCCGACGATGTAGATCGGCGTCCAGGCGACCCAGTAGCCGATGACCCAGCCCCAGAAGGCAACCTTGCCCCAGAACTCGTCCATCTTGAAGCCGAAGGCCTTCGGGAACCAGTAGGTCATGCCGGCGAAGAGGCCGAAGACGACGCCGCCGATGATGGTGTTGTGGAAGTGCGCCACCAGGAACAGCGAGTTGTGCAGCACGAAGTCGGCAGCCGGTACGGCGAGAAGCACACCCGTCATGCCACCGACCACAAAGGTCAGCATGAAGGCAACGACCCACATCATCGGCAGTTCGAAGCGGATTTCGCCGCGGAACATCGTGAACAGCCAGTTGAACACCTTGGCCCCGGTCGGAATGGCGATCACCATCGTGGCGATCCCGAAGAAGGCGTTGACGCTCGCACCCGATCCCATGGTAAAATAGTGGTGCAGCCAGACGAGGTAGGAGAGAATGGTGATGACCACGGTGGCGTAGACCATCGAGCCGTAGCCGAACAGACGCTTGCCGGTGAAGGTCGAGGTGATTTCCGAATAGATGCCGAAGGCCGGCAGGATCAGGACGTAGACCTCGGGGTGACCCCACATCCACACCATGTTCCAGTAGAGCATCGCGTTGCCGCCGAGATCATTGATGAAGAAGGCGGTGTCGAGATAGCGATCGAGCAGCAGCAGGAAGAAGGCTGCTGTCAATGCCGGGAAGATGGCGATGGCGAGGACGTTGCTGCAAAGCGCGGTCCAGGTGAAGACGGGCATCTTCATCAGGCTCATGCCAGGCGCGCGCATCTTGATGACGGTTGCGACCATGTTGACGGCCGAGAGCGTGGTGCCGATGCCGGCGATTTCGAGCGACCATAGATAATAGTCGACCCCGGTATCCGGACTGAAGGCCTTTTCCGCCAGCGGCGCGTAGGACAGCCAGCCGGTGCGTGCGAATTCGCCGACGAAGAGCGAGATCATCACCAGCACCGAACCTGCGACCGTCAGCCAGAAGCTGAGGTTGTTCAGGTAGGGGAAGGCCACGTCGCGCGCGCCGATCTGCAGCGGCATGACGAAGTTGACGATGCCGACGACCAGCGGGATCGCCACGAAGAAGATCATGATCGTCCCGTGGGCAGTGAAGATCTGGTCGTAGTGGCTCGAGTGCAGGAAGCCCTCGTTTCCACCGAAAGCAACGGCCTGTTGCAGGCGCATCATGACGGCATCCGAGAAGCCGCGCAGCAGCATGATGATCGCCAGCACGATATACATGATGCCGATCCTCTTGTGATCGACGGAGGTGAACCACTCCTTCCAGAGATAGCCCCAGAGCCGGAAATAGGTGAGTGCTGCGACGACGATCAGACCGAGCGCGGCGACCGCGATGAAAGTGCCGACAAGGATCGGCTCGTGGATCGGCAGCGATTCGAGCGTAAGCCGCCCGAAGACTGTCGTGGTGAAGCTATGGTCTTGCATTGGAACCCTGCTGTTCAGGCGCGGCGAGCGCGCCATTGTTGGTGCCGGTGTTGGTGTGGTCATGAGCGGCCGGAACGGCGGCGGTGACGTCGCCGGATGTCGAGGTGTGGCTCATGGATGACATGCCTTGGCTCATCTGCCCCTCGCTTGACTGCATGGCTGAGTGATCCATCGGCGGCGGCGCGAACATGCCGCCATTGTCGCGATCAAGCGCGCGATCCTTCTTCATGATGTCGGCGGCGCATTCGGTGCCGGCGACCACGCAACGGTTGAGAACGCGATCAAAGAGACCGGAGGCGACGGTGGAGAAGTGCATGACGGGCACCTTCTCGCTCGGCTTGTCCAGCTCGACATAACGATCGGTCGACAGCGTCTCGCCCGCGGCCTTTATCCCCGCGGCCCATTGGTCGAACCCTGCCTGATCGACACCGTGCAGCTTGAAACGCATGTCGGAATAGCCGGCGCCGGTGTAGTTGCCCGAGTAGCCCCAGCTGTCGCCCGGCGCGTTGAGCACGGCGTGCAGCATCGATTTCATGCCCGGCATCGCATAGATCATGCCCGCCAGCGTGGGCGCCGAGAAGGTGTTGAACTGGTTGGTCGAGGTGATGGAAAAACGTACGGGGACATCGACCGGGAGGGCCAACTCGTTGACGGTCGCGATGCCTTGTTCGGGATAGATGAAGAGCCACTTCCAATCCATGGCGACGACCTGGATGTCGAGAGGCTTGTGGTCCTTGGCCAGCGGCTTGTCGGCGGAAATTCGATCGAGGGGGCGGAAGGGATCGAGGCTGTGGGTGGTGATCCAGGTGACCACGCCGAGACACGCGATGATCAGGAGCGGGATCGACCAGACCACCACTTCGATCGGTGCGGAATGGGTGAAGTTCGGATCGTACTTCTCGGGCGCTCGGCCCTTGCGGTATCGGAACGCGAAGACCACGATCAGGGTCAGCACAGGAATGACGACGAGAAGCATCATGCCGAGCGCGACGAGGATGAGGTTACGTTCCTGAAGAGCGATATCCCCCGTTGGGTTCATCACCACCATATTGCAACCGCTGAGAGGAAGCAGCGCAAGGGGTGCGACAAACCGGCGAAAATTTCGTGATATGAATGTTTTCTGGCGCATCCCCGGAAGCTATGTCGCCCCCCGCGCGGCAGCTTTGACATAGATCAAACTTTGGTCCCGATGACCGTGGATTTCGCTGCGACATTTTTGTGTGTCGGCCGAAAATCACGGAGTTCGGTCTCAGACGCCAGCAAGCCAGCGCGCGGCTTTGCGCCGGAAGCGGTCATCGCGTTACCCCGCAGCCATAGGCTAATAGGCGGCGGAGACAAAGTCTCTCGCCGCCCTCCTTGGGCACATATAGGGGCGGCTAGATGCCGGAAAGAACTCCGATGTCGCCGGAGCGCCAGATATTGTCGACCGTGTTGCGGGTGATGACCCAGAAATCGCCGCTCCTCTTCAGCTCGACGTCGTAGCGGTTCTTCATCAGGTAGTGACGCGAGGGATCGCTGCGGGGAATGTGCTGCGCCTCGACGAGAACATCCATGCGTGCCGTATCGCCATTGATCGTCACCCGCGGATTGCTGACGGAATGCGTGGTGTCCAGGGTGGCGAGCGATGTCGTCAGCGCCGAGACGATGACGTCTCGGCCTTCGATAACAGGATATTCGAAGCCGGCCTTGGCGGCAGCCGGTCGGAAGTCGGAGACGGCGTTCTCCGCCAGCGAGGAGGCTAGGAGATCGTTGTCGCGAAGATCAATACCCGCGGCGAAGCGGTAGAGAGCCTCGACGACGGCTAGTCGGTCTGCTGCGTCCTGTGGGAACGATGGCGATATGGTCAAGAACGTGCTCCTTGTCGTGCCGGAGGCCTGCGGGGTGCAGACCTTCCCCGGCATCGGCACACTGGGCGCCGATGTTTCTGGTTCGATAGGACTGGTGGGGTCTGCTATTCGAGATCGGCGTCGATGCGCTCGATCAAGCCGGTGGCATTGATTGCGATCTTCAGAATGCCGATCTCATGTCCGAAATCCCCGGTGAAATCGAGCCGGACGTTAGAATGGACGGTGTCCAGTTCTTCCATGGATAGCAGCTTGCTGCTGGTGCTGTAGCCGACGAAGAACCGCTCGAGGTATTGGCGGACACCGTCAGTGCCGACGAATGCCCCGCCGACCGAAACATCATCGATGACAGCGTCGGTTGCGAACAAGGACAGTGCCCCTTCGACGTCGAAGGCATTGGCGGTCGCGATGAAGGACTCGACGAGTTTCTGCATAGTCCCGTCTCCCTCAGGCATCGACGATCTTTGTGTCGGCGACGGTCTGTGCGAAGCCATTTCCGAATAGGGCCGCCGGCGTCTGGAAGCCGGGACGGAATTCGCCGCCCAGGACGCGCCGGCCGGCCTCGGCTGCCGCCATCGCCGTGAACGTGTAGCCGTTGACCGTATCGAGGACGGAATGTGTGACCTTGCCATCCGCGCCGGTGACTTCGACGGATGCCTGGTAGCGGTTCGCCAGCCTATCCTCTTCACTTGGTCCGTCGGGAAGTGTCGAAAGGTCACCCTGAGGAAAACCGTCGCCGGTAACATGCACGAAGGTCTCAACATCGGGAACGCCCGTCGCCCGCCAGATGGTGATGAGGTCGGGCAGCGTCACCGGGAAGCAGTCGACCACACCCTTGCCGAAATCGAATTTCCGAATGCCGTCGGCGGCAATGGCGACAAGCTCGCCGTCCACCCGCGCCAGGGTCTCGACGGTGACGTTCTCCATGGCGCTGATCGCCGATCCGCGTGAAAGTCCGCCCGCCACATGCAGCGCGATCCTGATCTTACGAGCGTCGCTCACACGCGACACCGCGTGTCCCGCGAGGCTTCCGAGCATGGCGACGCTTCCGCCGCCACCTGGCATGAGCATGACACCTGCGGCCTTCGCTTTGTCATCCAAACTCTCGGCCAGACGATAGCTGTCAAGTTCGGCAGCCGTGTCGAGATAGTGCACACCGTTGCGGATAGACGCTTTCATCAGGGCATCGGCAGTACGCATAAACGGACCGGCGCAGTTTAGGAGGACGGAGATGCCGATTAGGGAGGCATCGATGGCTGCAGCATCGTCGAGACTAAAGACGCGGTATTCGACGCCGAGTTTCGCAGAAAGTGTCGAAAGGGTCGCTTCGTTTCGGCCGGCGAGAACGATGGGCGTACCTGCCGCTTTAGCATGCTCCGCCGCCATGCGGCCGGTATAGCCGGTCGCGCCGTAGATCATCAGTTTGGTCATGTCAGTGCTGCCATTCCTTGTAGACGAATTCGAGGCTGTAGCCGTCCGGGTCGCGAACCTGGGCGGCGTAATAATGGGGGTCGTAGTGGAACTGTGCTCCCGGCGGATGGATTTCCGAGGCGCCTGCCATCATGGCGGCGGCGAAAGCTGCGTCGACCTCAGAGGTGCCATCGGCGACGAAGCCGACATGGGCCGCGCGTCCTTCGACCACACCTTCGCGGAGCCAGAAGAATACCCGGCCGTTCGCCCCGAACCCCTTCAGATCCGGATGACCGGGAGGACCGTCCTTGCCTTCGTAGTCGTGGGCGTGAACGATGCCGAGTGGGGCAAGCGCCGCCTCGTAGAAGGCGATCGAGCGATCGATGTCGCTGACGGAAATGAAGACATGGTCGAGCATATTGCTCTCCTCTGATCAAATGATGTAGCCGCCCCCGACCTCGATGTTCTGGGCGTTGATCCAGCGGTTCTCGGAAGACAGCAGGCTGGCGACGACGCCACCGATCTCTTCAGGCTCGCCGACGCGGCCGAGTGCCGTCTGGCCTGCCAGCATAGCCTCGAACTCGTCGTTCAGGCCGCCGCCGAGTTCGGTGCGGATTGCGCCGGGCGCGATCGAGTTCGCCCGGATGCCTCGCTGGCCGAACTCCTTGGCCATGTAGCGGGTCAAAACTTCCAGACCACCCTTGAAGGAGGCATAGGGCGCGACGCCTGCGGTTGCCACGCGCGTGGTCGCACTGGTGATGTTGATGATCTGGCCGCCGTCTGCCATCAGCGGCAGCAGGATCTGGGTCAGAAAGAACGGCCCCTTGAGATGGACGTTGAACAGCCCGGTAAACTGTTCCTCCGTGACAGTCGCGATCGGATTGAAGAGGCCGTATCCGGCATTGTTGACGAGACAATCGAAGTCGTCCCGTCCGAAGACGTACCGCAGTTCTGATGCAACAGCGTCGCGAAACGCCGGGAACGCGCCGACCTCGCCGACGTCGAGCTTTAGGGCGACGGCCTTGCCGCCGTTCCCCATGATCGTCTTCACGACATCGTCCGCTTTTGCCGGATTGTTGTTGTAGGTCACGACGACGCCCATTCCCTTGGCCGCGCATTCGATGGCTGTGCTGGCTCCGAGACGCCGGCTTCCCCCGGTGACGATGACGATCTTCATGGTTGTTTCCTTGGCTGTTTGCGGTGCCCTGAAGCTAGGCCTGCACCGTCTCGCCCGCTCACCTATTCCTCTCCGAAGCTTGCCTATTTCTGCTTCCCTGTTGCGGAGGCGATCCTGACATGCCACGGTCACCTTCATGGAAAAACAACTTCAGGAACTGCGTGAGCTGGCCTCTTTGGCGGAAAACCGCCGCACGGAAACGGGAATTCCACGCGTCGCGATGGTCCAGGGTGAAATTCCCGAGCATCGGCTCTCGGCCGTCTACGAGCCGATGATCAACCTGATCCTGACTGGATCGAAGACGATGACGGTCGGCGAGCGGACTTTTGCCTACGACCCGGCAACGTACTTCGTCATGTCGGTCGACCTCCCGGCGGTGGGATCTGTTCACCCTTCGGTGGCGGGAGAACCGTATCTGGCCGTCAGCCTGACGCTCCACCCGCCAACGGTCGCCGCTCTCATCAGCGATCTGCCCGTGAAGGTCTGCAGCAAGCTGTTCGGCTCCGGTTTCTCCGTGGCGCCGGTCAACGACGAACTCCTAGACGCCTGGGTGCGGATGCTCCGGCTGATGGACCGTCCGGAGGAAATCGCCGTGCTTGCACCTGCCTACGAGCGCGAGATCCTGTTCAGGGTGCTGCAGGGCCCGCTGGGCTGGATGCTGCGCGATATTGCCGCGCCCGATGCGGCACTGTCGCGGATCGGCGTTGCGATCCAATGGATACGGGAAAACTTTGCCAAGCCGCTCAGGGTCGAGGCTCTCGCGGAGATGGCGGCGCTCAGCGTCTCGGCGTTCCATCGACACTTCAAGGCCATCACGGCGCTCAGCCCGATCCAGTATCAGAAGCAGGTCCGGCTGCTGCATGCGCGCAGGCTTTTGATGGCTGGCGAAGGAACGGCAACGTCGGTCGCCTTCGGCGTTGGCTATGAAAGCCCGAACCAGTTCAGCCGGGAATATGCAAGGCAGTTCGGGCTACCGCCCTCGAAGGATCTCGTGCGTCTTCGGGGTGAGGCTGTGTGACGGCGCCTGGGCCGGGATGCTTTCCTGCAACGTCCCCCTTCAGGCCGACTGCGGTCACTGGTGGCAACGACTACATAAATCCGGAAAATCGCAGCCGGTGAAGGCAACACCGCGAAAGCCATTGCAACGATGCGCGGATGACAATGGTGATCCGCGCCCGCGGGCGGGATCACCACTATCGAGATCGTCGAGTTGATTCTCGTGAACGTCTAATTCTGATGCAGCATCACGGCGGAGGGCGGCGCCCCGTTATCCGTCGTCTTGCTATCGTGGCCGGCCACGACGATGAGCATCACGCAGGCGACCAGCCCGGAGACGAAGAGCGCTCCATATACCATCGTCCGTTCTCCCTGTAGCCCCGAACGTCGACCTTGAGCGAGGGCTAAACTAAGGGGTCCAAGGTAACCAGAAGCCTAAGCGACAGGGTTGAAGGATACTTAAAATGCCGAGCAATCGATTAACCACGTATCGTGCGAACCCAGGCGGCCATACGATCTCAGCTCGACCTGAGGCTCCGGACCTTGGAAAGAATATCGTTCGACAGCGCCGACACCAGCGCCTGGTCCGCCCCCTTGCGCGGCACCAGCACGAACTCGACATCCTCGAGCACGGGCAGCTTGCCCTTGCCGATCACCTTCAGCCCCGACGGCGCCATGCTGCGCGGCTGCACGAGCACGCCCATGCCGGCGCGCGCCGCCGCCGTCAGCCCGCTCAGGCTCCCACAGGTGCAGACGATCCGCCAGGAAATCTGATGCCGTCCCAGCGCCTCCAGCGAGATCGCCCGCGTCACGCTCGGCGGCGGAAAGGCGATCAGCGGCAGCGGCGCGGCACTCATGATGTGATCGGGATCACGCGCCAGCCACACCAGCGGCTCGCGATAGACCAGTCGTCCCCGCGCGTCACCAAGCCGCCGCTTGGCGAGTACCAGATCGATCTCGCCATTGTCCTGCATTTCATAAAGCACACCCGACAGCGCCACCGTCAGCTCCAGATCGACCGACGGGTGCGAGCGCACGAAATCCTCGAGCACGCCGGGCAGCTGGCTGGTGACGAAATCCTCCGACACCCCGAGCCTCAGCTTGCCGCGCAGGCTGCGCCCGCCGAACAGCGATTGCACCTGCCCCTCGATCGAGAGCATCGCGCGCGCATGCGACAGCAGCGCCTCGCCATCCGTCGTCAGCACCACCTTGTGGGTATCGCGCGCGAGCAGCCGCCGCCCGACCGACGTCTCCAGCCGCTGGATATGCTGGCTGACGGTCGATTGCCCAAGCCCCAACCGCTCTGCGGCCAGCGTGAAGCTCCCCATCTGCTCGACGGCGACGAAGCTGCGCAATTGCGTAAGATCAAGCATGATTATCCCGCTTCGCGATAACTGTTATTTCTTGCATCGCGTATCATAATGGAAGAAACAGGATTGATCCATCAAAAGCCGGCTACAATGCCGAACAAGCCGAGACTAAGCCCATGCGCCGTTTCCTGCCCGATACTTTCACGATCCTTCTGGTCTGCACGGTCATCCTTGCATCGATCCTGCCGGCAAGCGGCGCGTTTGCCGGCTATTTCGGTACGGCGACCACCATCGCCATCGCGCTCCTCTTCTTCCTGCATGGCGCCCGCCTGTCGCGCGACGTGGTGATTGCGGGCCTGCTGCACTGGCGGCTGCATCTCGTCATCCTGCTCACCACCTTCGGCGTCTTCCCGCTGCTCGGCATGGGCCTCGGCTTCATCCCAGATTCGATCCTGCCGCACTCGCTCTATCTCGGCATTCTCTTCCTCTGCGTGCTACCATCAACGGTGCAGTCCTCGATCGCCTTCACCTCGATGGCCGGCGGCAACGTGCCGGCCGCGATCTGCTCGGCCTCGGCGTCGAACATCTTCGGCATGTTCCTCACCCCGCTGCTCGTCGGCCTGCTCTTCTCGGTCGGCGGCCATGGCGGCTTCTCGTGGGATGCGCTGCTGCAGATCTTCACGCAGCTGCTTCTCCCCTTCATTGTCGGCCAGGCGCTGCAGCCCTGGATCGGCGACTGGATCCGCGCCAAGAAGAAGATCCTGATGCCCGTCGATCGCGGCTCGATCCTGATGGTCGTCTATCTCGCCTTCTCGACCGCCGTCGTCGAGGGCCTGTGGCACACCTTCTCGCTCTCGGACATCGCCGTCGTCATCGTCGCCGACATGGTTCTGCTGGCGCTGGTCCTCTGCGCCACCACCTTCGGCAGCCGCCTGATGGGCTTCAACGAAGCCGACCAGATCACCATCACCTTCTGTGGCTCGAAGAAGAGCCTCGCCAGCGGCGTCCCCATGGCCAACGTCATCTTCGCCGGCCAGGCGATCGGCGCCATCGTCCTGCCGCTGATGCTCTTCCACCAGATCCAGCTGATGGTCTGCGCCGTCATCGCCCAAAAATACGCCGCCGCCCACCGCCGCCGCATAACCGCCGCCGAAGTCGAACAAGCCGCCAACCCGGCGTGACCGGTCGCGCCGCAGATGCGGCGTGACGAAACGAGGCAAAGCCGCTTAAACTGGCTGCTTTGCCTCGCAACTCACCATATGCACCGCATATCTGTTGACACGGATTCGCCCGGGTGAATTATAAGCTCATGAGCGATGGCAACCTGATCGGCATGGGGCTTTACACACCTGCGGAAGCGGGAAGGTTGCTGCGTGTCGCTCCGGCGAAAATATCGCGCTGGCTTCGTGGCCATTATATCAAGAACAAGTTCTATCCGCCGCTTTGGACATCCGAGATTTCCCTTGGTGATGACCGGATATTCTTGAGCTTCCGGGATATGATGGAAATCCGCGTCGCCGACGCCTTTATAAAGCGCGGCGTTTCCGCGATCCGGGTACGCGCGGCAATCGCTGTGGCCCGCGAGGTCATCGGTGAGGACCATCCGCTGTCGACAAACCGTTTCCGGACGGACGGGCGGGAGATTTTTCTCCATATCATCAGCGAGGACGAGGACGGCGAGAAGCGCGAGCAACTGCTCAACCTGTTCCGCAAGCAGTTCGAGTTCAACGAGATTCTTGATCCTCTTCTGAAGACGGTCGATTTCAGCGAGAGCGGCAATCCGCTTGTCTGGTGGCCGGGCGGAAGGCGATTGAACGTCATGGTCGATCCGAAACGCTCCTTCGGCCAGCCGATCGACGCACAGTCGAGCGTCCCGACTGCGATCCTGGCCGCCGCAGTTCGCCAGGACGGCGATGTGAAAGCCGTTGCCCGCGCTTACGATGTTCCTGAAACATCGGTCAAACACGCCATCGAATTCGAAACAATGATGGAACAACGGCTGGCCGCGTGAACGTCTTCTTCGACAATTGCACGTCCCCCGTTTTCGCCAGCACGCTCAATGGATTCATCGCTCACGAAGGGCACCAAGCCGTCCACATACGAGACCTAGGCGCACTGCCGAACGGCCGCCACTCGGCGGATGTCGAGTGGATCGACTTCCTTCGAAAATCGAATGACGAGTGGATATTCTTTTCCGGCGATGGCCGAATTCTGAGGAACCCTGCCGAAAGGGCTGCCCTGCGCTCCGCGGGCCTGCACGGCTTTATCCTCGCGCCCGCCTACCAGAAGACACCCATTCATCAAGTCGCATCCCTCCTGGTATTGCGGTGGCCCGAGGTCTTACAGATCGTAAGACTGCTTCAGCCGCCTTCCATGCATGAAATCCCGATCAACAGGCACGCGAAGCTGAGATCGCTGTCCTTCTGACAACAAAAAAGCGGCGCCCCGTGGGGGCGCCGCTTCCTTGCCATATCCTGGGAGGGATTGGTTAGTTGGTCACTTAGTTGGTCACCTGGGCCTCGATGGCCTTCGGCGCGCTCACCGGCTCGGCGGCGATCGCGATCTTGCGGGGCTTCATGGCCTCGGGAATGCTGCGAAGAAGGTCGATGTGGAGCAGACCGTTCTTCAGCGAAGCAGCCGTCACCTCGACATGATCGGCAAGCTGGAAGCGACGTTCGAAGGTGCGCTTGGCGATGCCGCGATAGAGGAATTCGGAGCCTTCCGCATTGTCTTCATTCTTCTCGCCCTTGACGGTGAGAGCATGGGCCTGCGCTTCGATCGAAATTTCGGTTTCGTCGAACCCGGCAACGGCCATGGTGATGCGGTAGGTGTTTTCACCGGTGCGCTCGATATTGTAGGGCGGATAGGTCTGGCCCTGGTCGGGCTGGCCCAGGCTGTCGAGCATGGTGAAGAGACGGTCGAAACCGACGGTGGAACGATAGAGGGGAGAGAAGTCTACGTGACGCATGATGTCCTCCTGAGGAAGCGACTGATTGCGATAAATTGCCCCAAAAACCCCTTGATCGGCAGCTTCGGGACGGTTCCGCGGACCCGTTCTGGCGTCCGCTACCATGAGATGGGGATGGCTTTTTCGGACTTCAAGACCCTATCGAAGAGCCGCCCACAACCACCGGAAATCCGCGGCCAGCCACCGTGAACCCCGCATGAACACCCGGTTCGGCATCCGTTCAGACGCACGGGCCTAAAGATTGCGTCATCGGGTTACACTGGCTCGATGGCTGGAGTGTATCGTCCCTTCGTCTTCAGCCCGATCTCCGGCCGGCACTGCGCTCCCCTCAGGTCCCGCATGCCGGCCACTTTTTTGAGCGGGCGCAGGCGACGCGCATCTCGGGAACGCTTTTTTCTTTGATTTGACAGGCCGATCGCCTATCCGCTTTACTTCAATCCCGAATCCTTTCGAAGGGCGCGCGCTGACGGCTATGGAACAGGTTCTGTTTTCGACACCCGGCAATCCGGTTCCGGAAAATCGCACGGAAGGCTTCTTCGAGACGCATGACGGCCTGAAGCTGCGCTACGCCGTCTTCCGCTCCCAGGCCTCCGTCGCCAAGGGCACCGTCGTGCTCTTGCACGGGCGCAACGAATTCATCGAGAAATATTACGAGACGATCCGCGACCTGACCGACAAGGGCCTATGGGTCGCCACCTTCGATCTGCGCGGCCAGGGCAATTCCGACCGCATGCTGAAGAAGCGTCACTACGGCCATGTCCGCCGCTTCATCGATTACGAGCACGACCTCGACACCTTCCTCGAGAAAGTCGTGCTGCCCGATACCCGCCTGCCCTTCTATATATTGGCGCATTCGACCGGCGCGCTGATCGCGCTGTCGGCCGCTCCTTATCTCACGACCCGCATCGAGCGCATGGTGCTGACGGCGCCCTTCATCGGCCTCTCGGGCCAGGCGGCCTCGGCGGGCACCATCCGCTGGCTCGCGTCCGCGGCCTGCGCGCTCGGCCTCGGTTCGCATCCGCTGTCGCGCAAGCTCAGGGAAAAACCTTTCCGTGACAATCCGCTGACATCGGACGAAGTGCGCTTCGAACGCAACGTCGCGATTGCGCAGGCAAATCCCGATCTCACACTCGGCCCGCCCACCGCGCGCTGGCTGGTCGAATCCTTCAAGACCATCGAGCGCGTGACCGCGCCGAACCACCTCTTTTCGATCACCATCCCGACCGTCGTCATCGCGCCGACGCGTGATACGATCGTGCCTTACATCGCCCAGGAGCGTCTCTCGCGCTATTTCCGCGCCGGCCAGCTGGTGCCGATCAACGGCGCTCGTCACGAAGTGTTGCAGGAACGCGACGTCTACCGGCAGGCAGCACTTGCCGCCTTCCACGCCTTCATTCCGGGCGCGGATGCCGAGGTTTCCGAGGAATTCGAGGGCTTCGGCACTTGAGCCGAAGCACCGTCAGCCGGGTCCTCTCCTCGTCCCGCACTTCCGAAATCGCATGGTTCCGGCCCGCGCGATCACATTTTGAGACAAAAATGTAACGCGGTGTTTGAATTTTTACGATTGTAAGATAATAGTTACTCACTTTTTCGATAAGGGCTGAACTAATCACATAGGGGGCACCTGGCGTTGAGGGCGCATTACGTATTGGGACGATCTCTCTTCGGGATCATGATTGTGGGCTTAGCTGCCACGGGCTGCACCAGCACGCCAAAGACCACCGGCAGCATTCAGACGACCAAGCGTCTGCATACCGGCACGCCCGGTAAGGTCACCTACAATTACACGACGGAAGACCGAACCTGTCTCAAGCGGGCGATGTATTTCGAATCGCTGCATTCCGACCACGACGGCTATATGGCTGTCGGCAGCGTCGTGATGAACCGCCTGACATCCCCTGCCTATCCCAAGTCCATTTGTGGCGTCGTTTCGCAGGCCAAGCAGTTCGCCCCCGGCGTCATGACCCGTGAGGTCAAGGCACAGGCGGAGCCCGATCTTAACGCTGCTGCCGACGCACTCCTGAAGGGTGAGCGCAATCCCGCGGTCAAGGAAGCCATGTTCTTCCATACCGACGGTATGAAGTTCCCCTACGACAACATGCACTACGTGACGGTTGCCGGCGGCAATGCCTTCTATGAGAAGCGCGGCGCCGATGGCGAGCTGCAGACCCCCTCGCCGCTCCCCGCCTATGAAGTAGCGATGAATTTCGTGCCCGCTCATAGCCAGATGGCCGCACAGTTCGAATTGCTGACGCCAGCCGCTTCGCCGGCCCGCGAGCCGATTCCGATGGCGCAGGGCGTCGTCGAAACCGCCTACGAAGCACCGGAAAGCGTCCCCGTGCCGCAGGCCGCCCCCATGCAGACGACCGCCGAAGCGGTCCGCATGGAACAGCCGCAGGTTCAGCCGGCACAGGTCCAGACCGCGCAGTTGCAGCCGACACAAGCTCAGCAGCCGCAATTCCAGCAGGCTCGTTTCCAGCAGGCTCAGCCGCAGCAGGCCCAGACCAAGCAGCAGCACGTACTGCAGGTTCCGGTCCAGCAGGCCTATGTCCCGTCCGAGCCGGCGCCTGCCGCCTTTGAGGCCGTTGCCTACACCGTCCCGACCGCCGTGGCCGTGCCGACGCCGCGCCCGACGGCCTTCGACACTGCCCGCATGCGGGGCGGCATCGGCGGCTGATCTCAGGCCTCACGAGACGATCGAACAAAAAAGGGTTCCAGCCTGCCGGCGGAACCCTTTTTCTTTGCTTGTCTGTCTGTATGTCCGGTCTATGGCGCGTCATCGCTGACGCGCCGCATCGCGATCGTCAGGCCACTCTCGCCAGCGGCGCCGCGCCGCGCGCGCTTCGCTCGTCGCCGACCTTGAACTGGCCGATCAACTCGAACAGCGCGCTCGCTTCTGCCGCCAGTTTGCGGCTCGCCGACGCGGTCTGCTCGACCATCGCCGCATTGCGCTGCGTATCCTGATCCATCGACATCACGGCCTCGTTGATCTGGCCCAGCGCCTGCGATTGCTCGCGCGCCGCCACGACGATGCCGGAGACATTGTCATGCACCTGCAGCACCCGCGTCGCTATCGCCTCCAGCGCCGCACCGGTCTTGTCGACCAGCGCCACCCCGTCGCGAACCGAGGCTTCGCTATCATGGATCAGCGCCTTGATCTCCTTGGCCGCATCGGCAGAACGCTGCGCCAACTGCCGCACCTCCTGCGCCACGACCGCAAACCCCTTGCCCGCTTCCCCGGCCCGCGCCGCCTCGACACCGGCGTTGAGCGCCAGAAGATTGGTCTGGAAGGCGATATCGTCGATGACGCTGACGATGCCGGCGATCTGGGTCGACGAACGCTCGATCCGCGCCATGGCGTCCACCGTCTGCTTGACGACATCGGCGGAATCCTGCGCGCTCTTCGTCGTGTCGTCGACCAATCGACCGGCATCCGCTGCCCGGCGCGCCGAATCCGATACGGTCGTGGAAATCTCGGTCACCGCCGCTGCGGTTTCTTCCACAGACGAAGCCTGCGATTCTGAACGGCGAGCGAGATCGTCGGACGCGGCACTGATCTCGCGCGTGCCCGATGCGATCTGCGTCGCGTTCCTGGCGATCGCCTGCATCGCCGACCGCAACCGGCCGATGGAGGAGTTGTAATCGGTGCGCAGCGTCTCCAGCGAGGCGATGAAGGGCTTTTCGATCGTCTGGTCGAGGTCGCCATCCGCCATCGCCTGCAGGCCGACGGCGAGCTCCTTGACGGCCCGCACCCGCTCGCTGACATCGGTCGCGAACTTCACGACCTTGAACACCTTGCCGCTCATATCGAAGATCGGATTGTAGGAGGCCTGGATGAACACCTTGCGGCCACCCTTGCCGATACGCGCGAACTCGTCGGCGGCGAATTGCCCGGCCGCCAGGCTGCGCCAGAATTCCTTATACTCCGCGCTCTCGGCATAGGCGGGATCGCAGAACATCGAATGATGCCGCCCGCGGATTTCCTCCAGCGTATAGCCGAGCGTCTTCAGGAAATTCTCGTTGGCCGTCAGGATATGGCCGTCGGGCGTGAACTCGATCGTCGCCTGGGCGCGCGAGAGCGCATCTAGCTTGCCGGCGTCTTCCGCGCTCTTCAGCTTCGTATCGGTAATCACGGTGGCGAACTTCACGACCTTGTAGGGCGTGCTGCCCTTGAAGACCGGATTGTAGGAGGCCTCGATCCACACTTCGCGCCCGCCCTTGCCGATGCGCTTGTACTGCCGGCGATCGAATTCGCCCTTGTTCAATTGCTTCCAGAACGCGGCATAATCCGCGCTCTTCGCCTCTTCCGGCTCAACAAAGATGCTGTGATGCCGCCCGATGATTTCGTCGGCACGGTAGCCCATGGCCTGACAGAAGTTCTCGTTGGCGAAGAGGATGTTGCCCGCCATGTCGAATTCGATCACGGCCTGGGAACGGCTGACGGCATCAAGAACGGCCTTGGCGCCGGTGGCGGATCCGAAAGAAAAAAGCTGCATTATAATTTGCCTCAAAACCGAAATGCGGACCGCCGGAAAGGCAGAGATCCAAATACATTCATTTCAGCGGCAAGATTTGCAGCGAAGTCTTTCCGTTCGATTAATGTTCATCCCATGCGGGCATCTTGTGAGACAAGTAACCGCATGTTTTCGCAAAAGAAACAACCGATGAGAGATCGCATCGATCGAGGACAACCAATACTATTGAACATTGTCTAAGCCTAACAAAACCGATCCTGATCCGGCTCGGCTTTGCGCAACCCCTGGTTCAGCGCCGCAGGATCGCCACCGCCGCATCATAGACCGCCTGGCTGCCGGCGGCGATGATCGAGCCGCCATTCTCCGGCCGCCCGCCATCCCATGTGGTGATGATGCCGCCGGCCTTCTCGATGACGGGAATGATGCCGCCGACGTCGTAGGGCTTCAGGCCGTTCTCGACGACGAGATCGATATGCCCCGCCGCCAGCAGCGCATAGGCGTAGCAATCGGTGCCATAGCGGAAGAGCCGCACCTGGCTCTCGATCTCGCGATAGCGGTCCATCTCGGTGCCCGCGAAGAGATGCGGCGAGGTGGTGAACAGGATCGCATCGGAAAGCCCGGCGCAATCGCGCACCTTGAGCTTCCGCTCGCCCTCCGGACCGGTGTAATAGGAGCCGCTCTCATCGGCGAAATAGCGCTCGCCGGTAAACGGCTGCTCGATCATCCCCATGATCGCCCGACCGTCTCTGTAAAGGCCGATCAGCGTCCCCCAGACGGGAACGCCGGAGATGAAGGCCCGCGTGCCGTCGATCGGGTCGATCACCCAGACATGCTCGCGATCAAGCCCGACATTGCCGAACTCCTCGCCGAGAATGCCGTGCTCGGGGAAATGCTGTTCGATCAGCGCCCGGATCGCCACTTCCGCCGCCCGATCGCCCTCGGTGACGGGATCGAAGCCCGACGCCAGCTTGTTCGTCACGCCGGTCCCGGAACGAAACCGTGGCAGCGTCTCGGCCTTGGCGGCTTCCGCGAGGCGATTGAAGAAGGTGCGATCAGGAAACATGAGGGACATCCGTGTGAGACTGTCGATGCCGCTTTCCATAGCCGAAAAGGCTCATTTTGCAAACGGAAGCAGCAATTTTTAGCCGGCTGCACATATTTTGCGCACCGCAATAAAATGATTGACAATTGTGCACTGCAATAGTAGCGTCTCCCTACAGTCTTCTGACTGTAAATACCCTCCTTGGGTGTTTCCTCCCTAGACTTGGACCGCCGCAAGGCGGTCTTTTTTTGTCGGGTTGGAAACAGGCCGGAACCGTCACAGGCGCGGAGGCACGAAAAACTCGCCGCCGTGACAGGCAACCTACCGCAACTTCACGACAGCTATACTGCGTTGGAATACGGCGCGCTCGAACGCGCTCGGAAAACCGCCCTACTCCGCCGCCAGCGCCGTATCGCCGGCGAACTTGGCGACGTAGTCCGCCATCTGGCGCATGAAGGAGGTGATCGCGGCGGCCACGAGCGGGAAATCGGCGCGGCGCTCGAGCGTCACCTCGTCGACATAGATCGAGCGGTTGACCTCGATCTGCAGCGCGTGCAGGCCCCGCGAGGGGCGGCCGTAATGCTCGGTGATGAAGCCGCCGGCATATGGCTTGTTGCGGATCGCGGCGAAACCCATCTCCTCGAAAATGCTGACGGCCATGCGCGACAGCTCCGCCGAGGCGCTGGTGCCGTAGCGGTCGCCGATGATGAAATCCGGCCGCGAGGTGGCGCCTGCGACGCGAATATTGCCCGGCATCGAGTGGCAGTCGATCAACACGCCGAAGCCGAACTGCACATGCGTGCGTGCGATCAGCCGGCGCAGAGCGGCGTGATAGGGCTTGTAGACCGCCTCGATGCGATCGAGCGCCTCCTGCACCGGCAGGCGCCGCGCGTAGATCTCCATGTTCTCGGCAACGATCCTGGGGATGGTTCCGAGACCTCCGGCCACGCGCAACGAATTGATATTGGCGTAGGCAGGCAGGAGCCCGTCGAACATGCGCGGATCAAGCTCGTAGGGCTCGCGGTTGACATCGAGATAGGCGCGCGGAAAATTGGCGAGCAGAAGCGGCGCGCCTAGCGCGCCTGCCGCCGAAAACAGCTCGTCGACATAATGGTCTTCCGATCGGCGGATCGAAATCCCCTGTAATCTGGATTGCGCGATGAACTCGGGTGGATAGATGCGGCCGCTATGGGGGGAATTGTAGACGAATGGAATGGTATGCGACGCGGGTTCCCGTATCTCAAAAAGCTCGTACGCGGGAATCTCGTCCACCTGTTTCCCTCTTAACCATGCTGGCAGGCAGCTATCTCGCCCATGTTGCCAGTTGAAGGCCGCCAAGTCCATACTATCTCATGGGGATGACGCTTTGCACAGGCGCTTCACCGGTTGTTTACCGGCCGAAATCTAGTGTAAATGACCAATACTCACGCATAAATTCCACTGATCAGCGGTCTGGATAATGACTCAGAAGATACTTCTTGCAGAAGACGACAACGACATGCGCCGCTTCCTTGTGAAGGCGCTCGAAAAGGCAGGCTACAAGGTCCTGTCCTACGACAACGGCGCCAGCGCATACGACCGCCTTCGCGAAGAACCCTTTTCCCTTCTTCTCACCGATATCGTCATGCCCGAAATGGACGGCATCGAGCTGGCGCGCCGCGCCACCGAACTCGATCCCGACCTCAAGGTGATGTTCATCACCGGCTTTGCGGCCGTGGCACTCAATCCTGATTCGAAGGCACCGAAGGACGCGAAGGTCCTTTCCAAGCCTTTCCACCTCCGCGACCTCGTTGACGAAGTCAATAAAATGCTTGCGGCCTAAGGGTTCTGTGGGCCCATGTCACAAATCTGAAAAAGGCCTATTGACGGCCAAATAGGTTTGTGGTCTATGCGCCGACATCGGATGGGCGTGTAGCTCAGCGGGAGAGCACTACGTTGACATCGTAGGGGTCACAGGTTCAATCCCTGTCACGCCCACCATCCAGATTAGACTGAATAGTCAAGGGCTTAGCGAGAGATCGCTGAGCCCTTCTTCGTTTCAGGGATCCGTGCAGCTTGCCGGAGAACCTGCCAGGAATGCTAAAAAGCGATCCCCTAAAATACCGCATCCACTCCCCAACCTCGTTCAGAATCCATTAAGCCAACCAATGCCATCTTCTGGGCATGTTGAGTGGCTATCGAGCCTCTCGATCTTAACGGAGACGCATGCGAATGAAGAAGATGGCTCTGTACGCCGTGGTTGCCGCAACCACGTTCAGCAGCGTCCTGGCGACCACCGCGCCGGCAATGGCGCAGTATTACGACCGTCGCCCGCCGGGCTATGGCTACCGCGACCAGCCGCCACCACCGCGCCGCCACCACCACAATGATGGCGCCGTCATCGCCGGTGGTCTTGCGGCCGGTGTTATCGGCGGCCTGATCGGCGGTGCGATTGCCAACGGCAATTCCGGCCCGCGCTACATCGATCCGCCACCGCCGCCCCCGCCGCGTTGCTGGTTCGAGGACCGCCAGGTGCAGAACGCCTATGACGGCGGCTACCACATGGAAAGCATCCGCGTCTGCCGCTAACGATGTCAGGCATTGTGCCCGGCACCAAGCAGCAACCACCGCCCCGGTCTCCGGGGCGTTTTGCTGTCCGGTCTCGCGTAATACAGGCGCTGAAACGAAAAGAGGCCCGGCGGATGGGCCAAACCTCTTCATGTCGAGCGAACCGCGCGAGCGCTTATTCGTGGATCGTATAGGAGCCCATTTCGCAGAGGTTCTGCGTGTCGGTGGTCGTGTCGAGGTTGGAGCCTTCCTCGAACTCGAACTTCATGTCGTATTTGCAGACGTCGCGGCCGTCGCCGATGGTGATGTCCATGCTTTCGCCCGGGTTCAGCACCTGCTTGCCGAAGACGTCGTCTTCCCACTCGTTGACGCCAACGGGCGAGGTGTAGAAATTGGTGAGCACCGAGTTGGTGCCGTTCTTCAGCGTGAAGACCAGGTCTTCCGCGTGAGAGACGCCTGCAAATGCCAGAAATGCGATGGCGGAGACCGCCGACAGCGTGATGTTTCTCATGTTTCCCCTCAAAACGCCCCACACGGGGCGCGACGGTCTTATTATCGGATGAGCATATGTAAAAGTGGTTTCGGCAGCCATTTCTGGTGGCTTTTTTTGGACTGCGAAGTTGTGCGCCATGACATTGAAAGTCTAGCGTGCTGACCAATTTCGAACACAGTAGAATGTCATGGCCTCGGCGCTGTGGCGTTAAGATTAGGCATGACGAGGTATTGAAATGAAACTGGTAATCCTGACCGCCGGCGCACTTCTGTCGGCATCGATCGCGCAGGCAGCGGGCACGGCACAGCAGAACTTCCCAGGCGCCCCCGGCGCGCTGACGCTCGCCGGCCGATGCAGCAAGCTCGTCGTCGGCAAGGTCGACGTCTCCAAGCCCTGCCAGAACGAGATCGCCAGCGTCACGCTGGTCAACGGTCAGGTCACCTTCATCTTCTCCGCCGAAGGCAAGATGCTCGGCTTCCAGGGCGACGGCACCAAGATCAAGCCGGCATCGGCAGGCAACGTCACGCTGCCGCTCGATATGGTGGTCACCGGCGCCGGCCAGAAGATGACCGGTCAGGTCAAGGTCTCAGGAAGCTGCACGCTCGGCAACCCTTATGACGGCAAGCCGGTCGCCATCGAATGTAGCGCCAAGAGCACGGACACGGCCTTCTCCGCCGTCTTCAAGACCAACGGCAAGGCGCCGAAGCAGAAGTAAGCCTAGACGATCCTCAGGCGCACCAGGCACCCTTGCCGGGCTTGCGCGCCAGCCCCTCGTCCACCAGCTGCGCGCCGATCGAGCGACCGTCGCGCGAGATGACGCGGGGTGCTGCCCCCTTGTCGGGCTGGCCGGCAGCGTTCATCGAGAACGACCCGGCATTCAGAAGGTTGAGCAGCCGGAGCTTGGCCGCGAAGCCCGCCTTGCGCTCGCCGTCGCAGCGCGCATTGTCGATGCCGGGGCTGACGATATCGGCGATCACGATCTTCTCGCCCTTGTACCAGAAGGTGCTGCCGTCGGCGACGCAGTTGATATGCTCGCCCTGCCCGCAATAGCCGAAGGCGGCCTTGGCGGATTGCGTCTGCGCCGGTGAAATGGAGACTGGCGAGATGGACACCGGCTCCGCCTTTTCCGCGACGGGCCCCTTGGACGACGGGATCGGCACGGCCGCCGGCGGCACGATCTTCGAGACCGGCGCGATCGACGCCGTCTGCCTCGGCCCCGTATCCCGGCTAGTATCCTTGATGGCCTCACGCACCGCATCGCGCTCGCGTGTGTTCTTCGCCACGCTGACCGGCCGCGAGACCGATGGCGCATGCGAGGCGAGCATCGGCTTCACGCTCTTCCAGTTGTCATAAACGGCGATGCCGCCAAAGGCGAGCGCACCCACGACCACCCAGGGGAGCGGGCTGCCGCCTCCGCTCTTTCTCGTTCCCGCCCGCGAGCGTGTCGATGTCTTGCGGCGTGTCGCTGTCTTGGCCATGGCGTCCCGATTCCCGTGATGGCCGATTATCGCCGCGCAATCCTTTCCGAAAGGTTGGCAAGCGCCATTTGTCCCCCGCAGGTTTCGCCCAGCAAATTTCGCTTGGCACGTTACCTTTGCCCCCGCCGCCACATCATCGCGCCATTTGCTCGCTAGAGCTCTCCGCTCACGTTTCGTTGAAGAGGCTGGTCGTCGAAAACGCTGGCATGGCCCGATCCGGCTGCCTATTTGAGGCGTGGTTGCTGTGACAGAGACGACGGAAAAGCCACGACGACGGCTGAGAAGTGAAGGCATGACGCGTAAATATTTGAGATTTCTGAAGTGGCCGGCAGGCCTCGCGCTGGGCGCGGTGCTCCTGGTCCTCGGCCATGCCGGCATCGGCCAGCTCACCGGAAATTTCCACGAAGTCATCCCCGGCGAGCTCTACCGCTCGGCCCAGCCAAGCGGCTCCGACATCGCCACCTATGCCGATACCTACGGCATCAAGACCATCGTCAACCTGCGCGACGAGGAGCGCACCGACTGGTACCGCAATGAGGCGGCCGCCGCTGAAAAGGCCGGCATCACCCTCATCGATTTCCCGATGTCCTCGTCGAAGCTATTGCCGATCCCCGAGGCAGAGCGCCTCGCCAAGCTGATGGCGGATGCACCCAAGCCGCTCCTCATCCACTGCGAACACGGCGCCAACCGCACCGGCCTGGCATCGGCCATCTATGTCGGCGCCGTCGGCAAGCTCAGCGAGGCCTTTGCCGAATTCCAGCTCAGCCCCTACTTCGGCCACTTCGCCCTCCCCGGCATCGGCCGCTACGAACTCACCCGCTCCTGGGACGCGTTCGAGGAAACGATCGGGTTTTGACGCGCACCGAGTGTTGCGCCTTCAGCGCCGCGCACGGCAATCACCCGGATCGCCCGCCACTCGCTCTCATGCTTCATGGTCAGGTCAACGGGCACGGTATTCACGGTCATATGTCTCTCTCGCTATCAGCTGGAATTCAGTTCTTGTCGGAGCCCTTGTCGTCGCTGGTGATAGGCCCCTCGCGCGACAAATCTCCGCCCGTCACATGCGCAGGCACATGAATGTCATGGTGAACGCCCGGCGTCAGCGTCAAATCTACCTGATGCGGCGGCATCACCTGGGCGGTCTTCATCCGGTTCGGCTTCGCCCGCTTCATGCGGTCGGGCGCCTGGGTGCGCTTGTCGGGAATATGGGTGTCTGGAACGTGGCTGTGGGTCGGCATGGTCCTCTCCCTTCTCGTTACACTCTTCGCATTACACTGGCTCCGTTTCCCAACCACACACCGAGCGCGCCGCGACCGAAGTCGGCGGCCCATCGGCGACACATCTGTCGGGCAACTGGGGACCTAACGACCGGAGAGCCGGATGGTTCCCGATAAAAGCGATCGCGCGCAGCAGCCCGATCTTGACTGAGCCGCGAACTTGACTATCTCTGTGAACATCCCGCGGCCTCAGACATCGGCCGACGGGCAACCTGGTGCCGGGCCCCTCTGGCGAGAGTTTTTACGGCGCTCTCGTGATGTCGGTACCGCCTGCAAATAAGCCGGCGGATTTTCATTCGATGAAAAAGCACACCATGCCTCATGCGCATGCCCGTTGTGGTATGTCGCATTCTCTTTGCGTATCCACGCTCTCAAACAACGCTGACAGTGGGGAGGTTCGCTCATGAGCACCCCCACCAAGACGAAATCGACACTCAGCTACTTCACCTGGTCCTTCATCGTCACCGCCGTGGGCCTCGCGCTCGGCGCGGCACTTGGCTGGCAGACGACCGGCACCATCGGCGGCATGGCGACCGTCTTCTTCATTTGTACGGTGCTTGCCGTGCTCGAAATCTCGCTCTCCTTCGACAACGCCATCGTCAACGCCAACAAGCTGAAGGAGATGACGCCGGAATGGCAGCATCGCTTTCTGACCTGGGGCATCGTCATCGCCGTCTTCGGCATGCGCATCGTCTTCCCGCTGGCGATCGTCGCCATCGCGGCGCAGATCGGCCCATGGGAAGCGTTGGTTCTCGCCGCCCGCGAGCCTGCCGAATATGCCCGCATCATGAACGACGCACATCTACCGATCGCAGCCTTCGGCGGCACCTTCCTGATGATGGTCGGCCTCAACTACTTCTTCAACCACGAGAAGGAGGTGCACTGGATCGCAGGGCTTGAACGCATGATGGCCCGCTCGGCCACCATCAAGGGCATCGAGATCGCCTTCGTGCTGGCCCTCATCCTGGTCTTCTCCTCCTTCCTGCCGGAAGCGGAAGCCAGCACCTTCGTCCATAGCGCCATCTATGGCCTGTTGACCTTCCTCGCGGTCGAGGTGGTGGGCGGCCTGCTGGATGCCTCGCAAAAGACGATGAGCGCCGCCGCCAAGGGTGGCCTCGGCGCCTTCATCTATCTCGAGGTGCTCGATGCCAGCTTCTCCTTCGACGGCGTCATCGGCGCCTTCGCGCTGACGCAGAACCTCTTCGTCATCGCCATCGGTCTCGGCATCGGCGCCATGTATGTGCGCTCCATGACGATCATGCTGGTGGAAAAGGGAACGCTTGCCGAATACCGCTATCTCGAGCACGGCGCCTTCTACGCCATCCTGATCCTCTCGGTGATCATGTACGTGCAGACGCTGTATCATATCCCCGAAGTCATCACCGGCCTCGGCGGCGCCACCCTGATCGGCATCTCGCTCTGGTCCTCCATCCGCTACAACAGGAAGGAACAGGCCGAAGAGCAGGCGCATGGCGAGACGCATGCGCAAAAGGAGCAGCAGGTTCAGGCGCAGACCTGAGCTGAGCGATCCTGACGACTGGCAAGCCGCCGCCTCGTCCTCACCCCTCATCCCGGCCTTGTGCCGGGATCCAGCAGCGTCGCGTCCGCGACGCTAAAGAGCTCTTTTCAACCCAAGGACTTGGGTTGGCGGGATCCCCGTCACGAGGGCGAGGATGAGGGATAGAATGCGGCGGCCGTCGCGGACAAAAATAAAGCCCGCGACCGAGAGGTTGCGGGCTGTTTCATATCAAGCGACCGACGGCCGCTTCTCTACTGCAAGCTTAGTGATTGATGCGGCCGAACAGGCTCGGATCGATCCCGAGCTTGTTGAGATCGCGCTCGCGTGGGCGGCGGCCGGATTGGGCGGCGGCGCTGGCGGCATTCGCGGCACCGATCATCGCAAAGGCGCGGCCAAGGAAGCCATCACGAATGGACTGACGGAAGGACATTGTCTTTCTTTCTCTAGCATATGATTGACTGCTCACATATGGGCGCGCGAGGCGGGAACCACAACCGCCGGGAATTCAACCCAGCCATGCGGGAATGGATGTGCGGACGTTGTAGATAGCCCAAAAAGAAAGACCCCAGCCAGTAGCCCCCTCACCCTACCCTCNNGGGGCTCCGGGCGCTGAGGTTCAAACAACAATACCTCTCACTCCGCACCAACCTCACATCACCTCCCCCGGCAACGCCACCGCCTGCAATATCCACCCCTTCAGCAAGTCCGCATCGAACTGCTCACCTTCGTGCAGATGCACATACCGCACCCCCTCCTGCTTCGACCCGACAGGCGGCAGCGGATTAAGCGATGCGCCCTTGAAGAACGTCACCTTGATGTACCGATCGAAGCAGTGAAACGCCAGGAACCAGCCGCCTTCAGCAGCACCATAAAGCGGCGTGTTCCACTTCACGGCCTTGCGCAGATCGGGAACGAGCCCCGTTATCAGCTCATCGAGTTCCTTCCCCACAGCACTCTTCCATCCCGGCATCGCGGCGATGTAAGCCTGAACCGGGGCATCCCCCTCCCCCTTCGGTATCTGCGGATTGCCGCCGGACAGTAGCTTGGGCGCGCTCATCAATTCCTCCCTGGTTGCTGCCCCGACTTTAGCAACAGCGAGTGGAAATGTCCGCCCCGCCCGCAAATCCACGCGCCTAACGCCCCTCGAGCCGACATCCCGATAGCCGCACGCCCACCGCAATGCTATGAGCGACCACTCCAACCATGGACCACGCCCGATGCCAGACGCCTCGACATTCCTCACCTTCCTGGCCGCCCTCGCGGTGCTGGAGATCACGCCTGGGCCCGACATGATGCTGATCATCGCGCGCGGTGTCGGACAGGGGCGCAAGGTGGCGGTGCTGACCGTTGTCGGCAATATCTTCGTGGCGGGCACGATACAGGTTGCCCTCTTGGTTCTGGGGCTGGCGTCGCTGTTGGCGGCCTATCCCGCCGCCCTACAAATTTTGCAATGGGCAGGCGCGATCTATCTTCTTTATCTCGGCGTCAGGATGATCCGGGGCAGCTTCAAGAACCACGCGACCGGCGCGCCAAAGGCCAGGCCGGTATCCGGCTGGAGAGCCGTGCGCGAAGGCGCCATCAACAGCCTGACCAACCCCAAGTCCCTGCTCTTCATGTTCACCTTCCTGCCGCTCTTTGTCGATCCCGAAGCAGGCCCGGTCTGGCTGCAGCTTCTCGTTCTCGGCTCGATCCAGAAACTGATCGGCGTGTTCTCGCTCGGCGGCGTCGCCCTTGCCTCGGGCTCGGTCGGCCAATTCCTGAACCGCTGGCCGAAGCTCCTGGCATGGCAGGAACGCTTCACCGGCATCGTCATGGTCGGCCTCGGCATCCGCCTTCTCCTGTCAGGCAGCCCCTCGCCCATACCCTCGGCGGCGCGGTAAAGCCCGCCCCCATGGACTTCCCC
>UBQW01000010.1 GCA_900467745.1 Hyphomicrobiales bacterium | reverse complement strand
ATATGCCAAAGTAGTGCTAGAGGCCAGACACATCCCGGATACGTCGTCACAACAGATTGCTGTCACTGCTGATCGAACCAGTGTCCGTTCAGCATCGCACCTGGTTTCAAAGGAAACGACGATGACGCTTCTTATCATTGCCTATCTCGGAGGGGCGCTGACCATTCTCAGCCCCTGCATCCTGCCCATTCTCCCCTTCGTCTTCGCTCGCGCCGGCCAGCCGTTTGTCCGCAGCACATTGCCGATGCTGATCGGCATGGCCGCCACCTTCGCGGTTGTGGCGTCGCTTGCGGCTGTGGGTGGCAGCTGGGCGATCCACGCCAATGAATACGGTCGGCTCACGGCACTCACTCTGCTCGCCGTCTTCGGCGTTAGCCTGCTCTCGCCGCGTGTCGCAAGCACGATCACGCAGCCGGTCGTGGATTTCGGCAACCGGCTGGTGAAGGCCTCGGGCAAGCCGGGCGCAGCGCCGACGGCATTGAGCTCGCTGATCCTTGGTATCGCGACCGGTCTCTTGTGGGCACCTTGCGCAGGTCCGATCCTCGGGCTCGTTCTGACGGGTGCAGCACTTCAGGGCGCAAATCTCGAAACGACCTTGCTGCTCATCGCTTACGCAGCCGGTGCCGCGACCTCGCTTGCCGTTGCATTGCTTATCGGAGGCAAGGTGTTTGCCGGCATGAAGCAGTCGCTCGGTGTCAGCGAGCGCGTTCGCCAAATTCTCGGCGCAGCCGTTCTTGCTGGCGTCGCCGCAATCGCGCTCGGTGCCGATACCGGACTACTTGCACGGCTCTCCTACGCCAGCACCACCTCCTTCGAACAGGCAGTCCTCGACCGCTTCAACGCAAAGCGCGATCTGCCCGCCCCCACCGAGGTCGCCAGCAACGGTGCAATGACCGCCGCCGCCGGCAATCTGGCGTTTCAGGCCAACCTGCCAGTCGAAGGTATTGCGCCATCGCTTGACGGTGCCGTGGAGTGGCTGAACTCGCCACCGCTGAGCGCCGAACAGCTCCGCGGCAAGGTCGTTCTTGTCGATTTCTGGACCTACTCGTGCATCAACTGCATCCGCACCACGCCGTTCGTTCGCGCCTGGGCCGAGAAGTACAAGGATCAGGGCCTCGTCGTGATCGGCGTGCACGCCCCGGAGTTCGCCTTCGAGAAGAAGATCGACAATGTCCGCAAGGCCGTCGCCGACGCCAAGATCACCTACCCCGTCGCGATCGACAACGACTACAAGATCTGGCGCGCCTTCGAGAACAACTATTGGCCCGCCCACTACCTGATCGATGCCAAGGGCCAGATCCGCTACCACCACTTCGGCGAAGGCAATTATCGCCAGACTGAGCAGGCGATCCAGGACTTGATCCACGAAACCGGCAGCGCGAAAGTGGCCGCGAGCACGGTAACTCCGAATGCCAAGGGCGCGGAAGCAAGCCCTGATCTCAAGGATATTCGTTCCGGCGAGACCTACATCGGCTACGAGCAGGCCACCAACTTCGCCTCGCCGGAGGGTCTGCACGAAGACGCCAACAGAACCTACTCGGTCGGCGATCTTAGCCTCAACGAATGGGGGCTGTCGGGCGCATGGACGATCGGCCGCGAGCAGGCAACGCTCGAGCAGTCGGATGGCGGCATTGCCTACCGGTTCAGTGCCCGTGATCTCCACCTTGTCCTCGGTCCGGATGCATCGGGAAAGCCTGTGCGCTTCCAGGTGACGATCGACGGAAAGGCGCCTGGTGTCGACCACGGGGCGGATACCGACGCCGATGGCAACGGCACGGTGACGTCAACCAGGCTCTATCAACTCGTCCGCCAGGCGGGCGACGTCGAGGCGCACAACTTCCAGATCCGCTTTCTCGATCCCGGCGTCGAAGCCTACGCCTTCACCTTCGGCTGAACCTACCCCTACCCGATCTTAAACATCGATCCAAAGGAGACTAACTCATGAACCGCCGTATTATCGCCACCCTCGCCCTTGCATTCGCCACCAGCGTTGTCGCCTACGCGGCCGAGGCCGCCGAAGTGAAGAACATCGTCATCGTCCACGGCGCGCTTGCCGATGGTTCCGGATGGCGCAAGGCAACCGATATCCTGGAGAATCGCGGCTTCAACGTCACGATCGTGCAGGAGCCGATCACCTCGCTTGCCGATGACGTTGCCGCGACCAACCGCGTGCTCGATCTCCAGGACGGCCCGACGCTGCTCGTCGGCCACAGCTATGGCGGCATGGTCATCACCGAGGCCGGTCGCAACGCACATGTCGCGGGCCTCGTCTATGTGGCGGCCTTCCAGCCGGACAAGGGCGAAAGCCTGCTGTCGCTGGCAAGCTCCAAGCCGGCTGGCGGCATGAACATCCGCGAGACGAAGGACGGGCAATATCTCTACCTTGACCCCGCTGCCTTCGCCAACGACTTCGCCGCCGACTTGCCGAAGAGCGAAGCTGCGTTCCTGGCAAAATCACAGGTCTTCGCGGCAAAGCAGGCCTTTGCCGCGAAGATCGGCGATGATCCGGCCTGGAAGTCGAAGAAGAGCTGGTCCGTTGTTGCGACAGACGACCGCTCGATCAATCCCGAGCTCGAGCGTGACATGGCAAAGCGCGCGGGAAGTATGGTGACGGAGATCAAGGCAAGCCACGCGGTCTTCGCCTCTCAGCCGGACAAGGTCGCGGCCGTGATCGAAGCCGCCGCACGCGCGGCTGGGAGGTAAGCTCCAGGTCTTAGTCGGTCATCCGGACGCGAAAGACGATGGAGGGAGTGCTACGACAACGCGCTCCCCCTCTCCCGTTCATCTAACCACTCACGACAAGTTCACAGCCAAATCCCCTTGACGCGGCGGCTGCGAGGAATAGTAAGGGCACTACCCAATAACCGTCGGCGCCGCGCGCTTCTTCGCCTACGCCGACGTTTGCCTCGAAAGCCTCCTATGACACAAAGAACTTCGCACCGCGGACTGGTCGTTGTCGCGATCATGGCAAGCATGGCGATGATCGCCATCGAAGCGACGATCGTCTCGACGGCAATGCCGCAGATCGCAGCCCAGCTCGGCCAAATCAATCTCTACTCCTGGGTCTTTTCGTCCTTCCTTCTGACACAGACCGCGACGACCGTGATCTTCGGCAAGCTCGCCGATATCTACGGCCGCAAGCCGATGCTGCTGGTCGGCATCGCGCTGTTTATGCTGGCATCCATACTCGCCGGTTTCGCGTGGTCGATGCCTTCGATGATCGCGTTTCGCCTGCTGCAGGGGATCGGTGCCGGCGCCCTTCAACCAGTCGCGATGACCGTGGTGGCCGATCTTTTCCCGGGCAATCAGCGTGGCAAGGTCCAGGGATATCTGGCAAGCGTCTGGGCGCTGTCTGCCGTCGTCGGGCCGCTTCTTGGAAGTATCATCATTCACAACCTACCATGGGCCTGGATCTTCTGGATCAACATACCCGTGGGTCTTCTGGCGGCGCTGTGCTTCATTTTGTTCCTGCATGAAGAAAAGCGTCCGCGTGTCGTCTCAATTGACGTTGTCGGTGCCGCGCTTTTCGCAGTGTCGATTTCCGCGCTGATGATCGCGCTCACCGAGGTGGAGAACGGCCTCTCCAGCTATACCATTGGAGCCTTCGTCATCTTTCTGTTCGCCCTGGTCGCCTTCATCTGGCAGGAGCGCCGCGCAGAAGCGCCGATGGTCGCCCCCGATTTATGGCTGAGACGCCCGATTGCCTTCGCCAACTTGGCAGTTTTCTTCGCCAGCATGTCGATCATGGGTCTCACAACTTTTCTGCCGATGTACGTGCAAACGGTGCTCGACCGCTCGCCGCTTGTCGCCGGCTTCGCCTTGACCATGTTGCTTCTTGGCTGGCCCTGTGGCGCAACGATCGCATCACGTCAGTTCTCCCGCTTCGGTCTGCGACCGATCATGATCGTCGGGAGCCTGTTCATACCAGTCGGAACCTGCTTGCTCGTGCTATTGGCGCCGTCGAGTTCCCCGGTGCTTGCTGCTGCCGGCTCCCTGATCATGGGCTTTGGAATGGGCTTGATGAACATTGGCGCCCTCATCCTCACGCAGGAGAGCGTCGGCGCGTCCGATCGCGGTAGCGCTACTGCTTCCAACGTGTTTTCGCGCAATCTCGGCAGCACGCTTGGCGCCGCGGTCCTAGGTGCGGTTTTGACCTATGGTCTGGCGCACGCCAACAATGGGCAGGCGATCACGCCTGAGCAATTGCGGGCTTTGCTAAACGGTTCCGGCACGGTGCTTGGCGGCGGCGATGAGATCCGCCTGGCATTGCAACAGGCGCTGCACGCGACTTTCATGGTGATGATGCTTATTGCCGTCCTGATCGTGCCGGCATGCCTGCTGGTACCACAGCAGCAAGCACCGCAAGCTGAACCGAAGCGCGCCTGATTACCGACCACGCAAGACCGTCATTTCGGCGTGGTTGCTCAGCGCCTTTTCCGGCCAGCACACGATTGTTGGATCGGCCACTTCGCTGGCCGATCCAAGTTTTTCGCGACGTCTTGCTGCATTAGGGCGACAGCGTGATCAGAATTCTTCCCAGTCATTTTGCGCTGCGGCGACAGAGGCGTTCCTGCTCCTGAAGCTGGACGTCAAGCGCTGGGTCAAAGCCCGCGCCGGCGACGCCACGGGCCGCGAAGCTTCGGTCACGGAACCAAGCGACGCCTGTATGGGTCGGCGGCTGTGCTGATCAAGTGTGAACTGACCGAGCAATGTGTTCAGCGCACTGGCCTCCTTCGCCAGGCTGTGGCTGGCCGCATTCGTCTCTTCAACCATGGCTGCGTTCTGCTGCGTGCCCTGGTCCATGGTGTTGACCGCGGTGTTGATCTCCTGAATGCCTGTTGACTGCTCGCGTGCCGCTTCGACGATGGCCCTGACGTGCCTGGTGATCTCGGTCACCTCCGCTTCGATCTGCACGAGCGCCGTACCGGTTTCACCAACGAGATTGACGCCGGTGTTGACCTGGTTCTCGGAGGTCGTGATCAGGAGTTTGATCTCCTTGGCGGCCTTGGCAGATCGCTGCGCAAGTTCACGAACCTCCTGGGCGACGACTGCGAAACCCTTGCCGGCCTCGCCCGCGCGCGCCGCTTCAACCCCTGCGTTCAGCGCAAGCAGGTTGGTCTGGAACGCGATATCATCGATTACGCCGATAATGTTGCTGATTTCGCTCGACGACTTGGCGATCTCGTTCATGGCGGCAACGGCATTGCGAACGACGCCGCCCGACTTCTCGGCGCCAGAGCGTGTGCGCTCGACAAGCACGCTTGCCTCTTCCGCCCGCTTGGTGGAATCGCGCACGGTCGTGGTGATCTGTTCCAGTGCCGCAGCAGTCTCTTCCAGCGACGCGGCCTGCTGTTCGGTGCGGCGAGCGAGATCGTCGGCGGCAGAGCGAATTTCGGCGGCACCGGAATTGATCACGCCCGCGTTCTTGCCCACCTCCTGAAGTGCTGCCTGCAACTTGTCGAGCGACACGTTGTAGCTGTTGCGAAGCGCATCAAGGTGATCCACGAACGGCTCGGAAATGCGGTACGAGACGTCACCGTTGGCAAGGCGGCTCAGACCAAGTGCAAGTGCTTCGACGGCCTGCCTGGTGTTGGCTGCATCCTGCTCCTTGGCGGCTTCGCGTGCACGACGCTCCTGTTCCGAAAGCGAACGTCCTTCATCTGCCTCGCGTTCAAGGCGCGAGCGCTCCAGTGCATTGTCGCGGAATACGGCAACGGCAGCAGCCATCTGGCCAACCTCGTCCTTGCGATCCAGCCCGGGCGTCTCGCTTGCCGTGTCACCAGCTGCCAGTGCCTTCATGCGTTCCCGCAGGTGATCGATCGGCACTGTTATGCCGCGCGCGGCAACGAAGAGGCCGAGAAAGACGATCGCGACCAGCGCGACACCCAGTGCCGACAGACCGGTTACGATCGTGTGGTTTGTCGTCGCCTGGAGATCAGCCGTGCCCTCTTCCATCATCTTGATCAGCTGGTCATTGCCACCGGCAAACAATGGGAGAATAGCCGTCAACCGAGTGCCGGCTTCGCGCATGACCACAACGGCTTCGTCGCGTTTTCCCGCTTTGACCAGAGTGATGGCTTGCTGTGCGAGTTCATCGAATGCAGAGATCGCGGTCAACATCTTCGCGGCAGGCTCTGCGCGCGATTGCACCAGACGACCGGTCGTTGCGACGCGCTCCTTCATCAAGACGAGATTGTCATTATAGATCTTGATCGATGATGCGAATTCCGGCGACGCGGGATTGTTGATCATCATCAGCCCTAGCTGGAAGCCAAGCTGCAACAGTCCACCAGTGGCTCGGGCATTGAGGGTCGCAGCCATGCTCTCGTGCGACAGGAAGCTCGCGTAGCGGCTGTCGGCATTTTTGAACTGCATGCTGACATAGGCAAGTCCGGCGATGGCGGTGACACCCATCAAGGCAATCACGGCGACAATTTTCGTGCGAATTCTAGTGTTTTGGAGAAAGCTCATTGGGAGGCCTGAGGGGACGCCGGCATCGCCGTCTGTCATCGAAGCGCACAAAGCCGCGATACCGCAGCCGAGGCGTGACTTAAGCATTTGCCGTTAGACGAAGGATCATGGCAGCGAAACTCCCACCCTCATGGTGAATAGCTCCTCCCAGACTGCTGATCCTAATTTTTCGTCCCATTAGCTTACGAAAGCTTTAAAGATTTCAGCTTTTTAACGTTAACGCCCGGCGTGACACGGGACGGGACCTGACTGTGGCACATGACGACCGCGGCAATGCTTAACCACTGGGCAGTGCTTGATAGCCAGCAGCCTCAAGATTGAATGCCTATATTTTACGCAATTCAATATTTGCTTGATTTTTCGGCCGATCTCACGCATTCCAGACCAGCAAGATTTACACCCTCGTGAACGGAATGCTGACTGCCAGTGGCAATGCCTCAACCTGCCAAGCCCAGCCTCAATGTGCTGGTTATCGATGAGAACAGCATTCGGGCCTCCATCATCGAACTGGGGCTGCGCGAGGCCGGATATCAGCGGGTGACGGTCGTCGACGACATGAATGGTCTGGCGCGGCGCATCGAGGAGGTTAATCCCGATGTCATCGTCATCGATATCGAAAACCCTAATCGCGACATGCTTGAGAGCATCTTTCAGATTTCCCGGGCCGTGGCACGTCCAATCGCCATGTTCGTCGATAAGTCCGATGAGGATTCCATCATTGCCGCGGTTGATGCCGGTGTGTCCGCCTATATCGTTGACGGCCTGAAAAAGGAGCGGGTGAAGCCGATCCTCGAGATGGCCGTCAGCCGTTTCAACGCCTTCAACCGCCTGCAGCGCGAGCTGGCGGACGCGAAGTCGGCGCTTGAGGAGCGCAAGGTTATCGATCGCGCTAAGGGCATCCTGATGAAGATGCGCGGCCTGTCGGAAGACGAGGCCTTCGTGCTTCTGCGCCAGACCGCCATGAACGAGAAGAAGAAGATTGCCGATATCGCCCAAAGCGTCATCACGGCCGCCGGGCTATTGATGTGAGTGTTGGCGCCTATCATATGCTTGATGTCCGGAGGAAACCGGGATGGACAAGATCATGACCGACAATGCCAGCAGCGGCAGCCTTGCCGCACCGACAAGCACGGCGACCGAAGGCTCGAGAACGCTGCGCGCCGGCTTCATCCCACTTGTCGATGCCTCGGTCCTGATCGCAGCCGCGGAATTTGGCTTTGCCGCCAAGGAGGGGTTGACGCTCGACCTCGTCAAGGACGTTTCCTGGGCCAACGTCCGCGACCGCCTGGCGTTTCGCCAATTCGATATCGCCCATATGCTGTCGCCCATGCCGGTCGCCTCGGCGCTGGCGCTCGGCTCCAACCCGTCGCCGACGATCACACCCTTCTCGCTCGGGCGCGGAGGCAATGCGATCACCTTGTCGACGGCGCTCTTCGAACGGATGCAGCAGGCGGCGGGGCTTTCCGAAACACCGACCGCGCTCGAAAGCGCGCAGGCGCTGGCAATGGTCGTGCGCGAGATGAATGCGGACGGCGAGCCGATGCCGACACTGGGCATGACCTATCCCTTTTCCTCGCACAATTACGAATTCCGCTATTGGCTCGCGGCCGGCGGCATCGATCCCGACAATGACGTGCGGCTGGTCGTGGTCCCGCCACCGGTGACTTCGGACGCGCTTGCCGCCGGCGCCATCGATGGCTTCTGCGTCGGTGCGCCATGGAACATGATCGCCTCCGAGCGCGGCGTTGGGCGAATTGTCGCCGCCAAGCAGGATATCTGGCCGTCAGCGCCGGAAAAGGTGATCGGCATGCGTCCGGACTGGGCGGAGGCCCATCGCGACACCGTTTCCAGGCTAATCGTTGCGCTTGATGCCGCCGCCCGCTGGTGCGACCGCGTCGAAAACCACGATGCGCTGGCGCAGGCGCTCGCCGACCCGCGTTACATAGCCGCCCCGGTCGAGATAATCCGCCATGTGCTGGCCGGCGAGTTCAGCCTTGACGCCAAGGGCAATCGTCGCGTGATCGATGATTATTTCCTTTTTCACGGCCGCTTTGCCAACTATCCCCGCCCCAGCCAGGCGCTCTGGATCTACAGCCAGATGGTGCGCTGGGGGCAGGCCGAGATGTCGCTGAACAATGCCAGGGCAGCGGCCTCCGCCTTTCGTCCCGATCTCTACCGGGCGGCACTCGGCCCGGATAGCGCCCCTGCCGATGCCGACATCCGCATCGAGGGAGGCATAGACGGAGACCGGTTTATGGACGGTCACGTCTTCGATCCGTCGCGGTTCGCCGACTACGTTTCGGGCTTCGCGGTCCGTAGCGTTCAATCGCCACCGAAGGGCCCGGACGACCACTGATTGTTTGCTGCTGTGCACAAATAGCTTGCACACCGGAATGCCGTCACGATGGCATTCGCACAAAACATTGCCATCAGAAAATCGAGACGAAAAATTGAGCAGATAAGCATCTGCCGATTTTATGCTTTATTTTCAATTGCATAAAATCGCACTTTAGAACTGGCACACCGTTTGCTTTACTAAAACCGCACCGGTCAACGGCGATCGGGGCGAGACGAGCGCGCGATAAGCGCTCGCAAAAGACATCGACGTCGCAAGGCCTTTGTAGTCCGGGATCCTCCCTCCCGATGACGCATCTGCCGAGCGGCGTTTTTTTATTCCCCAAACTCCGGCCAGCACCAAGCAGAGGGAACCTGCGCAATGAGCAAGATAATCACGACCGGCATCACACGTCGCGGCATATTGAAGACCGCGGCAACCGCAGCCCTGATCACGGCGGTGCGTAGCGCCTTCCCGTCAGGCGCCTTCGCCGCCGGTGCAGGCCCCGAGGTGACGGGCGCCAAGCTCGGCTTCATCGCGCTCACCGATGCCGCGCCGCTCGTTGTCGCGCAGGAGAAAGGCCTGTTCGCCAAGCATGGCATGCCCGATGTCGAGGTCGCCAAGCAGGCGTCCTGGGGTGCCACGCGTGACAACCTTGTTCTCGGCGGAGCCGCCAACGGCATCGACGGCGCGCACATCCTCTCGCCGCTCCCCTATCTCATGCACACCGGCAAGGTGACGCAGAACAATCTGCCGGTGCCGATGACCATTCTCGCGCGGCTCAACTACGACAGCCAGGGCATCTCGGTCGCCAAGGAATATGCCGATACAGGCGTGCAGCTGGACGCCTCAAAGCTGAAGGCCGCTTTCGACAAGAAGAAGGCCGAGGGCAGGGAGGTTAAGGCGGCCATGACCTTCCCCGGCGGCACGCACGACCTGTGGATCCGTTACTGGCTCGCCGCCGGCGGCATCGATCCGGACAAGGATGTATCCACGATCGTGGTACCGCCGCCGCAGATGGTGGCGAACATGAAGGTCGGCAACATGGACGTCTTCTGTGTCGGCGAGCCCTGGAACGAACAGTTGGTCAACCAGGGTATCGGCTTCACGGCGGCAACGACCGGGGAACTCTGGAAGGGGCACCCGGAAAAGGCGCTCGGCATGCGGTCGGATTGGGTCGAGAAGAACCCGAATGCCGCCAAGGCGCTGCTGATGGCCGTGATGGAAGCCCAGCAATGGTGCGACAGCATGGAAAATAAGGAAGAGATGTCGGCGCTGCTCGGCAAGCGCCAGTGGTTCAACGTGCCGCCGAAGGACGTGCTCGGCCGCCTCAAGGGCGACATCAACTACGGCAACGGCCGCGTCGCCACCGGCACCGATCTCTACATGAAGTTCTGGGCCGGCGGCGTTTCCTATCCCTTCAAGAGCCATGACAGCTGGTTCCTCGCCGAGAACATTCGCTGGGGCAAGTTCGCGCCGGATACCGACATCAAGAAGCTGGTTGACGAGGTCAACCGCGAGGACATCTGGCGCGCCGCCGCCAAGGACCTCGGCGTCGCCGCCGCCGACATCCCGGCATCGTCCTCGCGCGGCAAGGAAACCTTCTTCGACGGCAAGGTCTTCGATCCCGAAAACCCCTCCGCCTATCTCGACAGCCTGACGATCAAGGTCGCGTCCTGATCCGTGCCGCCGGCGTGGACCGCGCCGGCTCTTCCATCCCGCAGAGGAGCGTAGAATGCCCGCTTTGGCCAAGAAACAAACAATCGCGACATCGGCAACCGCAACGAACACCGCAACTATCCTGCCGCTCGCAAGGCGCCCGGCGGCAAAGATCAACATCACGAAAATCGCGGCCGTGCTTGCCCGTAACGTCCTGCCGCCGCTCGTCGTGCTCGCCATCCTGCTTGGCGTGTGGCAGGTGCTCTGTTCGTCGCCAACGGCCTCGCTGCCCTCCCCACATCAGGTGTGGCAGGAGAGCTTCGACCTGATCGCTTACCCCTTCTTCAACTATGGCTCGCAGGATATCGGGCTTGGCTGGCGCGTGCTGATCTCGCTGCAGCGTGTGGCTTACGGCTTCGGCTTGGCCGCAGTCGTCGGCGTGATTGTCGGCGCCGTCATCGGCCAGTCGGTCTGGGCGATGCGCGGCCTAGATCCGATCTTTCAGGTGCTGCGCACGGTACCACCCCTTGCCTGGCTGCCGCTCTCGCTCGCCGCTTTCCAGAACGCCAACCCTTCGGCGATCTTCGTGATCTTCATCACCTCGATCTGGCCCGTCATCATCAACACCGCCGTCGGTGTGCGCAACATCCCTCAGGACTACCGCAACGTCGCTCAGGTGCTGCGGCTGAACCAGATCGAGTTCTTCTTCAAGATCATGCTGCCTTCGGCCGCCCCATACATCTTCACCGGCCTTCGCATCGGTGTCGGCCTCTCCTGGCTAGCGATCGTCGCTGCCGAAATGCTCACCGGCGGCGTCGGCATCGGGTTCTTCATCTGGGATGCGTGGAACTCGTCGCGCCTGCCCGACATCATCGTCGCGCTTGCCTACATCGGCGTCGTCGGCTTCGCGCTCGACAAGCTGGTGGCGGCAGTCGGCAAGCTGACCACCCGCGGCGCTTCGGCCAATTGAAGGGAACGACCATGACCGCCTATCTCAAGCTCGACCATATCGACAAGCATTTCGACCGGGCCGGCGTGCGCGCCGAGGTGCTCAAGGGCATCAACCTGACCATCTCCAAAAGTGAGTTCGTCTCGATCATCGGCCATTCCGGCTGCGGCAAGTCCACCCTGCTTAACCTCATCGCCGGCTTGACGCCCGTGTCCTCAGGTGCCGTGCTGCTCGAAAACCGCGAGGTGAATGCTCCCGGCCCCGAGCGCGCCGTCGTCTTCCAAAACCACAGCCTGCTTCCCTGGCTCACCGTCTACGAAAACGTCAATCTCGCTGTTTCCAAGGTATTCAGCAACTCCAAGAGCAAGGCCGAGCGCCACGACTGGGTGATGACAAACCTCGATCTCGTGCAGATGGCCCACGCCAAGGACAAGCGTCCCTCCGAGATATCCGGCGGCATGAAGCAGCGTGTCGGCATCGCCCGGGCGCTCTCCATGGAGCCTAAAATCCTGCTGCTCGACGAGCCATTCGGTGCGCTCGACGCGCTGACGCGCGCCCATCTGCAGGATGCAGTCATGGAGATCCATGCTCGCCTTGGCAACACGATGGTGATGATCACCCACGACGTTGACGAGGCCGTTCTGCTTTCGGACCGCATCGTGATGATGACCAACGGTCCGGCAGCCAAGATCGGCGAAGTCCTCGACGTGCCGATCGCGCGCCCGCGCAACCGCATCGAGCTTGCCTCCGACCGAACCTACCTCAAATGCCGCGAGGCCGTGCTGAAGTTCCTCTACGAACGCCACCGCTTTGTCGAAGCCGCGGAGTAACCCCATGTCAGAAACGCGCATCGAAAAACTCGTGATCATCGGCAACGGCATGGCGCCCGGGCGCATGCTCGAGCACTTATTCGAAAAGGCGCCGGGCCAATATCAGGTCACGATCTTCAACGCCGAGCCGCGCGTCAATTATGACCGCATTATGCTGTCGCCGGTTCTATCTGGTGAAAAGAGCTACGAGCAGATCGTCATCCATGGCGACGGCTGGTACATCGATCACGGCATAACGCTCTACAAGGGCCACAAGATCGTCGCCATCGATCGCGATGCAAAGACGGTGACCTCGGACCACGGCGTGACGGAGAGTTATGACAAGCTGGTGATCGCCACCGGCTCCGTACCCTTCATCATCCCCGTCCCCGGCAAGGACCTGCCAGGGGTCATCACCTATCGCGATCTCGACGACGTGCAGGCCATGCTTCTGGCGGCGCAATCACGCGAGAAAGCGATCGTTATCGGCGGCGGCCTGCTTGGTCTGGAGGCGGCTGCTGGTCTCGCGCAGCGCGGTATGGATGTGACCGTGCTGCATGTGATGCCAACGCTGATGGAGCGCCAGCTCGACCCCGCCGCCGGCTATCTACTGCAGAAGGCCGTCGAGGAACGCGGCATCAAGGTCATCACGAAGGCCAACACCAAGGCGATTGTCGGCAACGGCAAGGTCGAGGGGATAGAGCTCGACGATGGTCGCATCATTCCGGCAAGCCTTATCGTCATGGCCGTCGGCATCCGCCCGAATGTTGGCTTGGCGAAAGAGGCCGGCCTTGCGGTCAATCGCGGCATCGTCGTCGATGACGGCATGCGCACGTCGGATGGCGATATTCTCTCGCTCGGCGAATGCGCCGAGGTCGGCGGCATGGTTTATGGCCTCGTCGCGCCGCTCTATGAGATGGCCCGCATCGCCGCCTCGCACCTCGCGGGCGATACCTCGCCGGCCTTCGTCCATTCGGACACACCCACAAAACTGAAAGTCACCGGCATCGATCTCTATTCGCTTGGCGACTTCGCCGACGGCGACGACCGCGAGGAGATCGTGCTGCGCGATGCCACCGCCGGCGTCTACAAGCGCCTGGTGCTGAAGGACAACCGTATCATCGGCACTGTTCTTTACGGCGAGACGGCCGATGGCGCATGGTTCAACGATCTGAAGAAGAAGCAGACCGACATCACCGAGATGCGCGACACGCTGATCTTCGGACAGGCTTACCAGGGAGGATCGCCGCTGGACCCTATGGCGGCCGTTGCAGCCTTGCCGGATGATGCGGAAATCTGCGGCTGCAACGGCGTATGCAAGGGGAAAATCACCTCGACCATATCGGCCAAGGGGCTGACGTCGCTCGACGACGTCCGCGCCCACACCAAGGCGTCCGCCTCCTGCGGTTCCTGCACCGGGCTGGTCGAACAGCTGATGTCGCTGACGCTCGGCGACAGCTACAACCCGGCCGCCGTGACGCCGATGTGTACCTGCACCGAACTCGGCCATGACGACGTGCGCCGCCTGATCAAGGCCAAGGGTTTGAAAACGATCCCCGCCGTCATGCAGGAGCTCGAATGGAAGACCTCCTGCGGCTGCGCCAAGTGTCGCCCGGCGCTTAATTACTACCTCGTCTGCGATTGGCCGGACGAATACGCCGATGACTACCAGTCGCGCTACATCAACGAGCGCGTCCACGCCAATATTCAAAAGGACGGCACATATTCGGTGGTCCCGCGCATGTGGGGCGGCGTGACGAACGCAAACGAATTGCGCGCCATCGCCGATGTCGTCGACAAGTTCGAGATCCCAATGGTGAAGGTCACCGGCGGCCAGCGCATCGACCTGCTTGGGATCGAGAAGGAAGACCTGCCGGCGGTCTGGGCCGATCTCGGCAAGGCCGGATTCGTTTCCGGACAGGCCTATGCGAAGGGCCTGCGAACGGTGAAGACCTGTGTCGGGTCAGATTGGTGCCGCTTCGGCACGCAGGATTCCACCGGCCTCGGCATCCGCATCGAGAAGTTCATGTGGGGCTCCTGGACGCCGGCCAAGCTTAAGCTCGCCGTTTCCGGCTGCCCGCGCAACTGCGCGGAAGCGACATGCAAAGATATCGGCGTCATCTGCGTGGATAGTGGCTTCGAGATCCACTTCGCGGGCGCTGCCGGTCTCGACATCAAGGGCACCGAGGTTCTCGGCCTGGTGAAGACCGAGGACGAGGCGCTGGAGCACATCGTGGCGCTGACGCAGATGTACCGCGAGCAGGCCCGCTATCTCGAGCGCATCTACAAATGGGCAAAGCGCGTCGGGCTGGAGGAAATCCGCCGCCAGATCATCGGCGATGCCGACAAGCGCAAGGCCTATTACGACCGCTTCGTCTTCTCGCAGACATTCGCTCAGGTCGATCCCTGGTCGGAGCGCGTCTCCGGCAAAGACAAGCACGAATTCAAGCCGATGGCGACGATCGGCTTCCCCCAGGCAGCGGAGTGAGGAGATGGATATGAACTGGATCTCGATTGGCGACATCTCCGACATTCCGCTGCGTGGCGCGCGTTGCGTGAAAACCCCTCAGGGCAAGATCGCCGTTTTCCGCACGGCGGAGAACGAAGTCTTCGCGATCGAAGACCACTGCCCGCACAAGGGCGGGCCGCTGTCGCAGGGGATTGTGCATGCCAAGGCGGTCACCTGCCCCTTGCACAATTGGGTGATCTCGCTGGAAACCGGCAAGGCTCTGGGGGCGGATGAGGGTGAGGTGCGGACCATTCCCGTGAGGAACGAGAATGGGACGCTGTTTATCGCGTTCGAGGGCTTGATGATGGCGGCGGAGTGATTGGCTCATGGTGGAAATGGCACCCCCCTCGACACCCGGAGAGGGCACCCCCATGCCCAGTGAAACCAAAACCACCTGTCCCTATTGCGGCGTCGGCTGCGGTGTCATCGCAACGGTCGGCGATGATGGCGCAGTCTCCGTCAAAGGCGATCCCGACCATCCGGCGAACTTCGGACGCCTGTGCTCCAAGGGGTCCGCGCTCGCCGAAACCATCGATCTAGACGGACGCCTGCTCTATCCCGAAATCGCCGACCAACGAACGGATTGGGACACCGCCCTTGATCTCGTCGCCGACCGCTTCTCAAAAACGATTGCCGAACACGGGCCGGATTCCGTGGCACTTTACGTTTCCGGCCAGCTGCTCACAGAAGACTATTACGTCGCCAACAAGCTGATGAAGGGCTTCATCGGCTCCGGCAATATCGACACCAACTCCCGCCTTTGCATGTCGTCCTCCGTAGCCGGCCATCGACGCGCTTTCGGCGCCGATACGGTTCCCGGCGTCTACGAAGATCTCGAACTGGCCGACCTCGTCATCCTCACCGGCTCCAATCTTGCCTGGTGTCATCCTGTCATCTATCAACGTATTGCGGCAGCCAAGGCAGTGCGCCCGGGCATGAAGGTCGTGGTCATCGACCCGCGCCGAACAATGACATCTGACATCGCCGACCTGCATCTGGCCATTCGTCCCGATAGCGACGTTGCGCTGTTCACGGGCCTTTTCGCGCACGTCATTTCGGCCGGCGCAATCGATGAGAACTATGTGGCGGAGCATACCAGCGGCTTCAACGAAGCCTTCGCAAAGGCCTCGATGCTTTCGTCCAGCGATGTATTGGAGCAGACCGGCCTGCCGGCCATGCAGCTGCGCGAATTCTACCGCCTGTTTACGGCGACCGAGAAAGTCGTCACATGCTACAGCCAGGGTGTCAACCAATCCTCATCCGGGACCGACAAGGTCAATGCAATCATAAACTGTCATCTTGCCACCGGCCGCATTGGCCGGCCTGGCATGGGACCCTTCTCTCTCACCGGTCAGCCGAACGCCATGGGCGGTCGCGAGGTCGGCGGCCTCGCCAATATGCTTGCCGCCCATATGGCGATCGAAAACGCCGATGACCGCGATCGGGTCCAGCGCTTCTGGCAGTCATCTGTCATCGCGCAAAAGCCCGGCCTGAAAGCGGTCGACATGTTCAGTGCTGTCGCGGACGGGCGCATCAAGGCGCTTTGGATCATGGCGACCAACCCAGTGGTCTCCATGCCCGACGCCGATGCCGTCGAAAGAGCGATCAAAGCCTGCCCCTTCGTCGTCGTCTCCGATATCCTGCGCGACACCGACACCACGCGCCATGCCCATGTCCTCTTGCCCTCCCTCGGCTGGGGCGAGAAAAACGGCACGGTCACTAACTCCGAACGCCGCATCTCGCGCCAGCGCGATTTCCTCGACACGCCTGGCGAGGCCCGCGCCGACTGGTGGCAGTTGACCGACGTCGGACGCCGCATGGGCTTTGACGGCTTTGGCTACGGCTCGCCGGCGGACATCTTTGCCGAGCACGCGGCCCTCTCCGCGTTCGAAAACGACGGCAGCCGGGATTTCGACATCGGATCCTATGCGGGGATCGATGAGCAAAGTTACCGCCTGATGTCGCCATTCCAATGGCCTGCCAAGCGGGGAATTGCCCCCATAATCGGTAGCAGCAAGCGCTTCTTCGCCGATGGACACTTCTACCATCCTGATGGACGCGCGCGTTTTATCCCCGTCGAGCCCACCATCTGCGATCGAACCAATCCCGAATTTCCCTTCACGCTCAACACCGGCCGCATTCGCGACCAGTGGCACACGATGACGCGGACGGGCAAAAGCGCCCGGCTTTCGTCGCACATCGCCGAGCCCTTCGCCGAACTGCATCCGCGCGACGCGATCGAGATCGGCGTCGGCAATGCCACGCTGGTCGAGATCGAAAGCCCTCACGGCAAGGCAATCGTGCGAGCGCTGATCACCGAGCGGCAGGCTCGCGGCAGCATCTTCGCGCCCATGCACTGGAACGATCAGTTCGCTGCCAAAGCCCGGATCGATGCCGTCGTCGCGCCGATCACCGATCCGGTATCCGGCCAGCCGGCCTCGAAGAACGTTGCGGTCACGGCAGGGCCTTTCACCGTTGTATCCTATGGCTTCGCCGTTTCGGCAGCCAAGCCTGAGGGACTTGATACCCGATATTGGGCGCTGGCGAAGGCCGACGGCGGCTGGCGGCTCGAATTGGCTGTCGATCAACAGGTGGATGATTGGTCGCTCTGGTGTCGCCGAACATTTGCCATTGCCGAGGAGATAGAGCCGCTTGGCTACGTGGATCGGCAATCCGGGGACGTCAGACTTGCCTTCTTTGAAGGCGACCGGCTTCTCGCCGCCCTCTTCATCGCCCGGCAACCGGTTGCCGTCGCGCGCAACTGGGCAATCGCGCAACTCGTCGCGTCGCACGACCAACCGCGCAAGCGCTTCGCGCTGGTCGCCGGTCGCCCTGGCGCCGACATGCCGGATCCCGGCGCCACCGTTTGCTCTTGCCTTGGCGTCGGCGTCAACCAGATCATCGCCGCTGTGGGCGGCGGTTGCCATAGCGTCGAGGCGGTCGGCGCGCAAACCAAGGCCGGAACCAATTGCGGCTCCTGCCGCGCGGAAATCAGGGGGATCATCGATGGATGTCTTGCAGCAGCGGCGGAATGACAGCCCGGCCCGCATGGAGCCGCTCTCCAAACTTCCGGTCTTCTGGGCGCTGGAAGGCAGGCGCGTCGTGGTGGCGGGCGGCACGGATGCGGCAGCATGGAAGGCCGAGTTGCTGGCAGCCTGCGGGGCTTGTGTCGAGATATTCGCCGAAGACCTCAGTGACGCATGCGCCGCTCTCGCCGCACACAAGCCGGAGCATCCATCCGCAAGCGTCTACCACCACCAGCGCGAATGGCGGGAAGCGGACCTCGAACACGCCGCTCTGGCGATCGGCGATTGCGAAGATGGCGACGAAGCCCAGCGCTTCTTCGACGCCGCGCGCGCGACGGGGGTCCCCGTCAACGTCATCGACAAGCCGGATTACTGCCAGTTTCAGTTCGGCTCGATCGTAAACCGCTCGCCGGTCGTCGTCGCCATTTCGACGGATGGCGCTGCCCCGATCCTCGCCCAGGCGATCCGTCGCCGGATCGAAACCTTGCTACCGCAGGCACTGAAGGGTTGGGCGGGATTGGCGCAGGCGTTGCGAGATCAGATCAACGAACGGCTGGCGCCGGGGCCCTTGCGCCGCGCGTTCTGGGAGAAATTCGTCGATCGCGCCTTCTCGAGTTCGGATACGCCGGAGGAGGTCGTCGGCGGGCTGCTTCTTAAGGAAGCCGAGCGGCTTCGCGGAGCGCCCGCCCTCACATTTCAAGGCCGGGTTACGCTTGTCGGCGCCGGTCCCGGAGACGCAGAACTGCTGACACTGAAGGCGGTGCGGGCCTTGCAGGCAGCCGATGTGATCCTGTTCGATGATCTGGTCTCCACTGAGGTGCTGGAGCTTGCCCGCCGGGAGGCAAAGCGCATGCTCGTCGGCAAGCGCGGCGGCCGCACAAGCTGTAGCCAGGAAGATATCAACGACATGATGGTCAAGCTCGCCAAGGCGGGCAAGCGCGTCGTCCGTCTGAAATCCGGCGATCCGATGATCTTCGGCCGCGCCGGCGAGGAGATCGCGCATCTGGACCGAGAGGGTATCCCCGTCGATGTCGTCCCCGGCATCACGGCGGCAAGCGCAATGGCGTCCCGTCTCGGCATTTCGCTCACCCACCGCGATCACGCCCAATCCGTGCGCTTCATCACCGGCCACTCCCGCCATGGCGGCCTGCCGGAGGATGTGAGTTGGGCAAGCGTCGCCGATCCGCGTACCACCACCGTGTTTTACATGGGCGGCAGGACGGCGACGTTGATTGCCGAGCGGCTTATCGCAGAAGGGCTTTCGCCTTCGACGCCGGTTATCGTCATGAGCGATGTCAGCCGGGTCACGCAGCGTGACTGGCGCGGTCCGCTTGAGGAACTCCGCGAGGGCATTGCCATCATCGGTTACGATCAGCCGGTGCTGATCGCCGTCGGATCGACACTCGCGGCACGTGAAATGGCGAACCAGAATGGCAATCAGCAGAAGCTGGACCTGCAACGTGAGGCCTGCTGATCAAGCGCCTTCCAAAGATGGTTCCAACGATTGACACCGGAGGACGCTCAATTTCAGGCTAGCCGCGAGATGTAACTTGACTAATAAACTCATAAAATAATAAACGGGGTCAATTCCAAGGGAGTGACCCAACAATGCGCCTCGCTGGCAAAATCCACGCACTAGCAGCAGCCCTCTTCATGTCGACCGCCTTGCCGGCCCTGGCCGATACCGTCACCATCAAGGATGTGACAGGGCGAAGCGTCGAGGTGAACACGCCCGTAAAGCACATGATTCTCGGCGAAGGCCGGCAGATCTACTTCCTCGCCGCGCTCGACAAGGAGAACCCTTTCGAACACGTCGTCGGTTGGCGCGACGATCTACCGAAGGCGGATCCAGAATCCTATGACGCGTATCTCGCCAAGTATCCCGAAATCGCCAAGCTGCCCACATTCGGTGGCATGAAGGATGGCACTTTCGATATAGAGCAGGCCGTGGCGCTGAAGCCCGAAGTCATCTTGATGAACATCGACGCCAAGACAGCGACGGAAGAAGCAGGCTATATCGAAAAGCTCGGCAAGGTCGGCATTCCCCTTGTCTACGTGGATTTCCGCGAGAAGCCGATGGAAAACACCGAGCCAAGCATGCGCGTCATGGGCCAGTTAATGGGCAAGGAGGCGGTCGCCGAAGATTTCATCAAGTTCCGCGCCGACAGCATCAAGCGCGTGACAGATGTGATCGAGAAGAACAATCCGAAGAAGCCTGTGGTCTTCGTGGAACGTGCCGGCGGCTATTCTGATGATTGCTGCATGTCTTTCGGCAACGAGAACTTCGGCAAGATGGTCGAAATCGCCGGCGGCATCAACATGGCGAAGGATATCATCCCCGGCACATTCGGAACGGTCAATCCCGAGCAGGTCATCGCCTCCAACCCGGATCAGATCATCGTGACCGGCGGCAATTGGGATAAATACGTCCCGGGCGGCGCCTGGGTTGGTGTCGGTTACGGCGCGGATCTCAAGGAAGCCCGCCGCAAGCTTGAGGCTCTGACAAAGCGTCCGGCCTTCACTGGCGTCAAGGCCGTTGCCGACGGCAATGTGCATGCCATCTGGCATCAGTTCTACAACAACCCCTACCAGTTCGTCGCGATACAGGAGATGGCGAAGTGGCTGCATCCCGATCTCTTCACAGACCTCGATCCTGAAGCGACTTTCAAGGAACTTCACGCCCGCTTCGTGCCGCTGGATTACAAGCAGGGTTACTTCGTCTCTCTGAAGGAGATGTGAGAATGGCTGTGAGTGCCATCGAGACATCGGCAACGGGGCGCGTGCAATATCGCGCCCTTGCTTTGCGCCGCATCCTGATCCTGCTCGCGCTTACTATCGCGCTATGTGTCAGCATCGCGCTCGATATGGCGCTCGGTCCGGCCAACTATTCGCTATCGGACGTGCTTGCAGCACTTGCTAATCCGAGTGCGGTGGCCGCGCAACTTCGGGTGATCATCTGGGATATCCGCATGCCGATCGCCCTGATGGCGGTCACGGTCGGCGCATCGCTGTCGGTTGCCGGCGCGCAGATGCAGACCATCCTCTCAAACCCGCTCGCAAGCCCGTTCACGTTGGGAATCTCGGCCGCGGCGAGTTTCGGCGCGGCGCTCGCGCTGGTCGGCGGCGTCTCGCTGTTTCCCGGCGCCATCCAGTACATGGTGCCGCTCAACGCCTTCCTGATGGCGATGGCCGCGGCGCTCTTCATTCATTTCGCCTCGACAATGCGAGGTGTGAGCGTCGAGACCATCGTGCTGCTCGGCATCGCGCTGGTCTTCACCTTTAACGCAGCCTTGTCGCTGCTCGAGTATCTGGCCTCCGAGCAGGCACTCGCAGCGGTGGTGTTCTGGACCATGGGCAGTCTGACCAAGGCGACATGGCCGAAGGTCTGGTTCACGGCGAGCATCCTCGTAGTGACCGTCCCCTTGTTCATGAAGGATGCCTGGGCACTGACCGCACTACGGCTCGGCGACGACAAGGCGGCCAGCATGGGCGTCAATGTGCGGCGCCTGCGGCTGCAGACAATGATGATTGTCAGCCTGCTCGCCGCCATCCCCGTTTCTTTTGTCGGCACGATCGGCTTCGTTGGGCTGGTCGGTCCGCATATCGCGCGCATGGTCGTCGGCGAGGATCAGCGCTTCTTCTTGCCGGGGGCCGTTATCTGCGGCGCGCTCCTTCTGTCCGTAACATCGGTGGTGAGCAAAATGCTCATTCCAGGCGCCATCCTGCCGATCGGCGTGATCACGGCGCTGGTGGGCGTGCCGTTCTTCTTCGTCCTCATTTTTACCAACAGGAGACGCGCATGGTAGCGCTCGCGCTAAAAGGTGTTGGCGCGACCTATGGTCGGGTCAAGGTGCTCCAGGATGTCGGGATCGACGATCTTCGCGGCGGCAGCGTCACCGCGATCATCGGGCCCAACGCGGCCGGCAAGTCCACGCTCTTCAAGCGCATCGCCTCGCTGATCAAGGGACCGGGGCTGGTCGAGCTTTCCGATACCGAGGCCGGTCCGCGAACGATCTGTTACATGCCGCAGGACACCGGCGCCAATGCGGTTCTGACAGTCTACGAGTCGGTCTTACTGTCGGCAAAGCAGGGCAGCGGTTGGAGGGTTGCCGACGAGGAGCTGGCGGCAATCGACCGGCTATTGAAGGCGCTGCGCATCGACGAACTCGCGTTTCGTGGGCTTGGCGAACTTTCCGGCGGCCAGCGCCAGCTGGTCTCGCTTGCCCAGGCGCTCATTCGCAATCCGGAAGTCCTGCTCATGGACGAGCCGACCTCGGCGCTCGATCTCCACCGGCAGGTAGAGGTTCTGGACTTCATCTCCGCCACCGCCAAGCGCGATGGCATGATCATCCTCATCGCGCTTCACGATCTAAATCACGCGCTGCGCTATTGCGAGAACACCGTCGTCATCAGCAACGGCAAGATGGCGGCGAGCGGCAAGACCAGCGACGTGATCACCAAGACCATGCTGCGCGATATCTACAAGATCGACGCTCGGATCGAACACTGCTCGCAGGGAACGCCGCTGGTCATCGTCGACGGCGCGATCTGATGGGTTAGCTCTGCCTAGACTGCAACCTTCGCTGCGCCAAAGACCTTGGCGCGACGGACGGTGACGAAACCGCGGTCACCCGCCTTGACGGCACGCTCGGGCTCGACATTGAATTCGAGCTGAGCGCCACTTTCAGTGCTCGCCAGAATGCGGCGACCATCCGGCCGGTCGAGCACACGGTCGACGCTGGCGCCGATGCCGGGACCGTCCCCTGACCAATCGAGATCGGCCGGGCGCGCATAGATCTCGCCGGTGCCATCGGCAATACCGGGTGCCGCGACCGAAGCGCCACCGGTATAGGCGACGCCGGAGCGGATTTCGGCCGGCAAGACGTTGGCATCACCCAGGAATTTCATCACGAAGGCCGATTGCGGATCACGGCAGACCTGCTCGGGCGTGCCCTCCTGAACGATCTTGCCGTCCTTCAGGATGACGACGCGGTCTGCAAGATCGAGCGCCTCTTCCTGGTCGTGGGTCACGAAGATGGTGGTGATGCCGAGCTCGTGGTGGATCTCGCGCAGCCAGCGGCGCAGGTCGTGACGCACATTGGCGTCAAGCGCGCCGAACGGCTCGTCCAGAAGCAGCACTTTCGGATCGACCGAGAGCGCACGGGCCAGCGCCACGCGCTGGCGTTGACCGCCCGATATCTGCGCCGGGAACCGGTCGCCCAGCCCCTCAAGCCGCACGAGGCGGAGCAGTTCGGTGACGCGCGCTACGATCGCGGCCTTGTCGCGCTTGACCTTCGACACCTTCATGCCGAAGGCAATGTTTTCGGCGACCGTCATGTGCGGGAAAAGCGCATAGTGCTGGAAGACGAAGCCGACGCCGCGATCGCGCACCGGAATGTCGGTCGCATCCTGATCGCCGAAGAATATCTGGCCGCCATCCGAATATTCGAGGCCGGCGACCATGCGCAGGATCGTGGTCTTGCCGGAACCCGATGGCCCCAGCAACGCGAGAAGTTCGCCACTGCGAATATCCAGCGAGACGTCGCGCACGGCGCGGAACGTGTCGAAGGTTTTGACGACGTGGTCGAGGCGGATCTTCATGAGTTTTTCTCTGCTGGCTGGGCAACGAGGACAGGACGCGCGGCGGGCTTGGCGCTGCTGGAGCGGCGGCCGGCTCCCTGGCGCTCGAGCGCCACCTTGGCGATGATGGTGAAGATGGCGATGACCGCCAGGATCGAGGCGGCGGCGAAGGCGCCGGTTGCCTGATAATCGTGATAAAGCAGCTCAATGTGCAGCGGCAGCGTATTCGTCTGGCCGCGGATATTGCCCGAGACCACCGAGACGGCGCCGAACTCGCCCATCACGCGCGCATTGCAAAGCACCACACCGTAGAGCATCGCCCATTTGATATTCGGCAGCGTGACCGAGAAGAACGTGCGCCAACCGGACGCGCCGAGTGACGTCGCCGCTTCTTCGAGATCGCGCCCTTGCGCCTGCATCAGCGGTATGAGTTCGCGCGCGACGAATGGCGCGGTCACGAACATCGAGGCGAGCACGATGCCTGGGATCGCGAACAGGATCTTGATGTCATAGGCCTCAAGCGTCGGCCCGAAGATGCCCTGCAGCCCGTAGACGAAGAGATAGGCAACGCCGGCGACGATGGGCGATACGGAGAACGGCACCTCGATCAGCACGAGCAGGAAGCGCTTGCCCCAGAAATCGAATTTGGTGATCGACCATGCGGCCGCGACGCCGAACGCCGTGTTGATGGGCACCGCGATCAGCGCGGTCAGCACCGTCAGCATGATCGCATGCAGCGTATCGGGATGACTGATTGTGGCGCTGTAGACCTGCCAGCCCTTGGCGAAGGCTTCGACGCCGATGATGACGAGCGGCGCCAGGATGAGGAACGCGCCGATGATCAGCACAAGGCTGATCAAGGTGCGCCTGACGATCGGCTGATCGCCGACGCGCGGCGGTTTGCGGCGGGTGGGAATGCTGCTCATGATCAGTTCCTCACCGTGTATCGCAGCGCCCGCGCCTGCATCCAGTTGGTCAGCGCCAGCATGACGAAGGCCGTCAGCAACAGGACGGAGGCGATCGCCGCGGCCGCCTGATAGTCGTACTCCTCGAGCCGGATGAAGACGAGAAGTGCGGTGATCTCCGTCGACATCGGCTGGTTGCCGGCGATGAAGATGATGGCGCCAAATTCGCCGAGCGAGCGGGCGAAGGACAAGGACACGCCGGCGAGCAGCGCCGGCGTCAACAGCGGCAGCATGACCTTGCGGAAGATCGTCCAGTCCGAACCACCCAGCGACTGCGCAGCCTCTTCGTAAGCGGGGTCGAGATCTTCCAGAACCGGCTGCACGGTACGGACGATGAAAGGAAGGCTGGTAAAGCACATGGCGACCATGATGCCGATCGGCGTATAGGCAACCTTGATGCCGATGCCTTCAAGCACGGATCCGAACCAGCCGTTCGCCGCAAACAGCGTTGTCAACGCGATACCGGCCACTGCGGTCGGCAGTGCGAATGGCAGATCGACCATCGCATCGACAAGCCGCCAGCCGGGAAAGCGATAGCGCGTCAGCACCCAGGCAAGCGCGAAGCCGAAAAACAAGTTGAAGATCGTGGCGCCGAGCGCGGAAAACACCGTCACCCGGTAGCTGGCCAGCGCGCGCGAGGATGACACGATGCGCCAGTAGTCCTCTGGCCCAAGGCTTGCGGCCTTGAACACCAGGGCAGCCAGAGGCAAGACGACGATAAGGCCGACATAGAGAAGGGTCACACCCAGCGACAGGCGTAATCCGGGCAGGACATTGCGTCTCAAGCGGTCATTCCCTGTTTCATAAGTCCTGCTCTATAAGCACGATGACGAAAGTGGCCCGGCAGGCAAAGGCCAGCCGGGCCAAGCGATGTGATATCCAGTTAGTGCTTACCGGCTGCCATAAAGCTTGTCGAGAATTCCGCCGGAGGCGAAGTGTTCCTTCTGGATCTTTTCCCAGCCGCCGAACGTATCGTCGACATTTACGAGACGGATCGCTGGAAACTGATCTTTGAACTCGCCGATCACCTTCTCATCGCGAACGCGATGGCCGAACTGCGCGGCAATCCGCTGGCCTTCCTCGGTGTAGAGGAAGTCGAGATAGGACTTCGCAAGCGTCTCGGTGCCATGCTTGGCGGCGACCTTGTCGACCACAGCGACGGGAAACTCGGCAAGCAGGCTGACGGACGGGATCACGCCCTGAACCTTGTCGGAACCGTACTGCTTCTCGATGCCGCGCGTCTCCGCTTCGAAGGTGATCAAGACATCGCCGGTCTCGCGCTCGACGAAGGTCGTCGTGGAGGCGCGGCCGCCGGTGTCGAAGACCGGCACGTTGTCGAAGATCTTGGTGATGTAGGCTTCGATCTTACCTTCGTCGCCCTTGTAGGCTTCCTTGGCCCAGGCGTAGGCGGCGAGATAGGTGTAGCGCGCATTGCCCGATGTCTTCGGGTTCGGGAAGACCGCATGCACGTCGTCACGCGCTAGATCGTCCCAGTCCTTGATGTTCTTCGGGTTGCCGGCGCGCACCAGAAAGGATGGAAAGGAGTAGAAAGGCGAGGCGTTGTTCGGGAACGCCTTGGTCCAATCCTTGGAGACGAAACCGTTCTTTGCCAGGAAATCGATGTCCGTCGACTGGTTGAAGGTGACGACGTCGGCTTCCAGCCCCTCAATGATCGAGCGCGCCTGCTTGGAAGTGCCGGCATGCGATTGATCGATGGTCACACCGGGATGCTGCTTGATGAAGGCTTCGTTCTCGGCGGCGAAAAGCTCGCGCGAGACGTCATAGGATGCGTTCAGAAGCTTCGTAGGCTCTTCGGCACGGACCTGAACGGAAAAGAGGGCGGCAAGCGCTGTGCCGAGAATGAGAAGGCGTTTCATCTATCGCTCCGGTGTTTTGCTGTGCGGTGAAACTAATCGCAAGGCGTCCTGATCGCGAGGAACCACCGCCCCCGGTTGCGGACCGGCTTAGAAATTCTGTCCTTTTTTCGCCATATTTCGCGTCGGTTTTACTTCATCGACGTTCCGCCCTTCTCGCGACGTTTTCCTAAGCCTCTGCCAATAAAACGCTTTTCGAGTATCGGGCACTTGAGCCTGCCGCATGACGATCGGCGGGAGGTCATGGCTCACCGGCCCAATACATAGCCCTTGCGCTCGGTCAGGCTTTGGCGTATCACCCCGGCATCACAGGGGTGCTCCGTAATGCCGGGGCTGAGATACGGTCGCATGATCGTGGACCCTCAAGCTGATCTGGATAATGCCAGCGGAGCGAGGTAGAGCGATGTTTTCCGGCGCGCAGATTTCACTATATCCCATGACCGACGATTTCGTCGGTGTCATCACCCATGCGCTTTCTGCGCTCGATCCCCATCGTGAAAGACTGCGGATCGAGACGGACGACATTTCGACGCTGATTATCGGCACGCCCGACGTCGTCTTCGCCGCCATGCGCGATCTGTTTGCGGCAGCCGCCAGCAGCGGCAAGCATTGCGTCCTGCACGCTACCATTTCGCGCGGCTGCCCCGGCGAGCCTGACGATCCGATCTGCCAGACGCCCGAACTGACCGGCCCCATGGCGCCGCTTGATGAGCGCAAGGCCCGCGCACACCAGGCGGTCAAGGACGCGCCTGTTATCGGCCAGGAAACGGCCGCGCAGTTTTCGCTCTATACGCTCGGGATCGACGGCCACATGGACGAGATTTACGGCTGCATCGACTTCCTGAAGAATTCCGGTGTCTTCGAGAAATCGAAGAACTTCTGCACGAAGCTGCGCGGCGACACCGGCGCGGTTTTCGCGACCGTGCATGAGGCGCTGGTGCGCTTTGGCCCGCCGGCGGGCCATGTGACGATCGACCTTACCGTCTCGGCAAACAGCCCGTCCAAGCGCTAAGCGCCGACCCAGGCTCGCCCAAACGGTTGCTCCATGTCGATATCACGCCCGCCTTCACGGCAGGTCTTTCACGGCCTGCAACACAACATCCGCTCCGCTCTGAGCCGGGCCCTGCCGGCAATCGCGGCCGTCTGCCTTTTGGTGGCAGCTTGGGAGGCCTATGTCCGCCTGTCAGGCATCTCGCCCACGACCTTGCCCGCGCCGTCCCGCGTGCTTGCGCAGACCTTCCAGTCCCGGCAGGCCCTGTTCGACAATACGCTCCCGACATTGAGGGCCACGCTTGCCGGTTTCGGCTGCTCGCTTGCGGGCGCCTTCACCCTGTCGGTGCTGATCGACTTCTGCAAGTCCCTGCGTCGCGCACTGTTTCCGCTCTTCATCATCAGCCAGACGCTGCCGCTGGTCGCCATCGCGCCGTTGATCGTTCTGTGGTTCGGCTTCGGCCTGATGCCGAAGATCCTGCTGGTCGCGCTCGTTACCTTCTTCCCGATTCTGGTGGCGCTTTGCCAGGGCTATCAATCGACCGAGGACGAGCTGCAGCAACTGGTTGCCTCGATGGGCGCGCCGCGCTGGAAGCAGTTCCTGCTTACCCGCCTGCCATCCGCCCTGCCCTTTTTCTTCGCTGGGCTGCGTATATCCATCACCTACGCCGTCGTCGGCGCGATCTTCGCGGAATACGCGGGTGCTGCCAAAGGGCTCGGCATCTACATGCTGAACGCCAAGAACAATTTCCGACCCGACCTGGTACTGGCCGCAGTGTTCGTCAGCGCCGCGCTGACCCTCACGCTGTTTTCGCTCACCGTCATCGCCGAACACCTGGCCATGCCATGGGCGAGACGCGGAAAGGGAAGCGGCCGATGACCGTGCTGCGCTTGGAACTCGATCACATCACCTGCCGCTACGACGAAACCCCAGTGCTGTCGGACATCTCTCTGACAGTCAAACCCGGCGAATTCGTCTCCATTCTCGGGCCCTCAGGCTCTGGAAAATCCACGCTGTTCAAACTGCTCACCGGCGCTCGCAAACCCGATGGCGGCAGCATGCGCTTCGACGGCCATATGCTAGCCGGAACAATCCGCCCCTTTGCCTTCATGCCACAGCGCGACGCTCTGATGCCGTGGCGACGCATAGTCGATAACACCACGCTCGGTCTCGAGGTTAAAGGCATGCACCGCGCCGAGGCGCGCCGGCGGGTGCTGCCGCTGTTTTCCGAGTTCGGCCTCGACGGCTTCGAGCAGCATTATCCGGCGGAATTGTCCGGCGGCATGCGGCAGCGCGCGGCACTGCTGCGCACCGTGGTCCAGGACAAGCCGATGCTGTTGCTCGACGAACCATTCGGCGCGCTCGACGCATTGACACGCGCGGGCATGCAGCGCTGGCTGGAAGAGATGTGGTCGCAGCATGACTGGACCGCGATGCTCGTCACCCATGATGTGCGCGAAGCGGTCTATCTCTCCGACCGCATCTATATCTTTTCGTCCCGCCCGGCCCGCGTTATCCGCGAGATCACCGTCGATCTCCCACGCCCGCGCATACTGGACGGCGCGGCGCGTGCGCGCGCGACCGAGATCGAGGCCGACATTCTCAACACGCTCTTCAATGCCCCGAACGCCACAAGGACCAACTTGGAGGAACCACGATGAAAAACGCGATGCTGACCCGCCGCGCAGCCTTGGCTTCGGCCGCAGGGCTTGCTCTGACGCTGCCAATATCGCCGCTTCTGTCGAAGCCGGCCCGCAGTGAGGAGAAGCGCCCTGTCAAGGTCGCCCTGGACTGGACGCCGAATACCAACCACATCGGCCTCTTCGTGGCCCGCGACAAGGGATTTTACCGCGATGCGGGCCTCGACGTGGAGATCCTACCCTACACGGACACTTCGGCAGGTACGCTCGTCGCCAACCATGTCGCTGATTTCGGAATTGTCGGCACCATCGGCCTCATGGCCCAGCGCACGGCAGACGCCGACCTGGTGGCGACCTACGCCGTCGTCCAGACAGAGACCGGACGTCTCGTCTTCAATGCCGATCGCGACGACATTCGCAGCCCCAAAGATCTCGACGGCAAGACCTATGGCGGTTTCGGCAGCGCCTGGGAGAACGCGCTGATCGGCTCGCTCATCCGCCATGACGGCGGCAAGGGCGAATTCGAGACCGTGACGCTCGGCACCTCCGCCTATCAGGCGCTCGCCAACGGCAGCGTCGATTTCACGCTTGAGGTTTACACCTGGGAGGGCGTGCAGGCGGAACTGGAGGGGATGAAGCAACGCGCCTTTCGCTACGCCGATTATGGCGTTCCGGACGAGCACACGACGCTACTTGCCTCCAGCCAGGCATTTCTGGACGAGAAGCCGGACCTCGCCCGCGTCTTCCTGGGGGCGACACGCAAGGGCTTCGAGTTCGCGGTGGATCATCCCGACGACGCGGTCGAGCTCATGATCGCGGCCAATAGCGACGCACTGACCAATCCCGCGTTGGTCAAGGCCTCGTTGAAGGCGCTGATCGACGGACACTACTTCCGCACACCGGATGGCATCACCGGCCGCATCGATCCGGCCAAGATGACGGCGATCGGCGACTATCTCTTCAAGTCGAAAATACTGAAGGATGCCAATGGCAAGACGCTTACAGCAGCGCCTGATTTCGCACAGTATTTTAGCAATATCCCACTCGACGCTGCATGATTTAGAAATCGACCAGAAGGCTTTCGCGAGATCTCGCGGCAGAACCTTCACTGTATAGAAAGAGGCGGCGTTTTTGAAACGTCGCTTCTTTTTGTTTCACCTGCTGGTGCCGCAGGCAGGCCGTGAGGAAAATCACGCCCATGTCGGAGTCAAACTTGACTCCGATGATCAAGATAAGTAAGCAATGCTGACGTAATGAGAGGTCAGCCATCGGCGACCGTTACGTGGGTCGATTTTGACGATGACAGCACGCGGCAATAGCAAAGTGACGGTCCTCACGGCAGCGATTGCGCAGCCGGCCGCCACGCGTGCGTCCACGCATACCGCCAATAAAAAACGCCTTTAAATCGCCAGCGGAGGAGCGTGCCAGGTCACCTGCGGCTCCGCCTGCGGGACTGAAACGACACGCGCCAAGGCGCGACCAAGGGAGACGGGCAGATGAGCGCACAAGATCGGGTTACTGGCCTCTACGACATCAGTGAAGACAAGAGCAGCTGTGGTGTCGGCTTCATTACCCGCAAGGACGGCGTTCAGACCCACGACGTGCTGAAGAGGGGCCACGAGGCGCTCTGCGCCGTCCCGCATCGTGGCGGCATGTCGGCGGAGGGCGTCGGCGATGGCGCCGGCATCTCTGTTGATCTCTCCCTCTCCTTCTTCCGCGGCCTCACCGGCAAGCAGGATCTCGCAGCCGGTCGTTTCGGCGTCGGCAACTTCTTCCTCCCAAATAACCCGAATGAGCACCAGCGCGCGGCCGATATCATCGGGGCGGCGTTGGCCGATGAGGGCTTACCCGTGCTTCTCGTTCGAGACGTACCTGTTGACAATGACGCGATCCGCCCGATCGCCATGCGCTACCAGCTGCCGATCCGCCAATGGGTGTTCGCAGCTCCTAAGACGGCGAAGACGCCGGCCGAATTCGACTGGCGCATCCACAAGGCACTGCTTGCCATCGAAGCCGTTGCCTATACCGATCCGGCTCTGGCCGGCTTTTATCCCCTGTCGCTCAGCGCCCGCACCCAGGTCTTCAAGGGTCGGCTGAACTCCAACGAAGTTCTGCCCTACTTCCGCGACCTCGTGGATCCCGCGCACGAAATCCACACCATGTATTTCCACACACGCTTTTCCACCAACACCGACCCGCACCCGTCCATGGCCCAGCCCTTCCGGCTGATGGCCCATAATGGCGAACTGAATACCGACAAGAAGAACCGCCTCTCCGAGGCTGCGATCGCGCTCGCCCGCAATTCAGCGATCATCCGCCCGAAGGGCCAATCAGACAGCTGCCGTCTCGATCAGACCCTGCAGAGCCGCGTCATGGAAGACGGCCTCGACCTCGTCACCGCCGTCGTCTCAATGATGCCACCGGCCTGGGAGAACGACGACACGCTGTCTAAGGACGTCAGGGCAATGTTCGAGTATTTCTCGCTATACGAGGAGAAGAACGACGGCCCGGCCGCGTTGATCTTCGGCAACGGCACGATCGTCGGCGCCAGGCTCGATCGGCTCGGCCTGCGGCCACTGCGCACCGTCGAGACATCCGAATATCTCTGCGTCATGTCTGAAGCGGGCCAGATCGCCTTTCCGCCCGAGACTGTTCTCCGGCGTGGCCGGATCGAGGCCGGCGGCATGCTGTACTTCGACCACGCGGCCGGCCGATCCTTCTCGACATCGGAAGCGCTCGAGATGCTAGCGGCGCAGCGCGACTACAAAACGCTTCTCACCGAGGCCCGCATCCGCCTTGAGGACCTGACCGAAATACCGGCCGACCAGCAGGGATCCCCGCTCCGCTACAATGGCGATCTGGAGCGTCATCAGCGCTACGTCGCCTATTCGGACAATCAGGAAAGCTTCAAGTTTCTGATGGATCCGATGCTGGCGACGGGCGCCGAGAAGATCTCGGCAATGGGCTACGGCAATGCGATCAACGCCCTTTCCGACCAGGAAGGCGGCGTCGCCAAGTATTTCTCGCAGCGCTTTGCCCAGGTCACCAACCCGCCGCTCGACAGCATCCGCGAAGCCGACGGCATGACCCTGCGCGTCGCACTTGGCGCCAAGCCGAACATCGGTGCCAAAGCCGCCCGGCAGATCGTCGTGCGCTCGCCGATCCTCACCCATCTCGACATGCTGAAGATCCGCGAGCAGAGCGAGACGCCGTTGCGCCGCTTCGAGATGCTCTACACGCCCGTTGCCGGCGATCCCAAGGCCAACGAGCAGGCGCTGGAGGACGCGATCTCCAGGTTGTGCGACGCGGTGGAGGCCTTCGCGGCCGAAGAGGGCGGCATCGCCGTCGTCACCGATCGCCATGTGGCGCGCGACCGCGCGGCCCTGCCGATGATCATCGTCATCTCCGCGCTTAACCAGCGCCTGATCGAGACCGGCCTTCGCCTGCGGGTCTCTATCATCGCAGAGAGCGGCCAGATCTCCTCGTCTCATCATATTGCCGCTGCGCTTGGCTTCGGTGCCTCCGCCGTTTATCCGCTCGGCGTTCAGTTCCGGGCCGAGGAGAAGTTCGGCGCCGACGCCGACAAAGCGTTCAAGCGCTTCGCCAAGGCGGCGGGAAAGTCGCTGATGAAGACGATGGGCAAGGTTGGTCTGTGCACGGCCGAAAGCTACATCGCCGGTGAATTCTTCGAGCCCAACTTCCTCGACACCAACGATCCCGTGCTGCGCCGCTATTTCCCGAATGTGAGGACCCCTGTTGGTGGCGTGAACTTCACCGTCATCGCTCAGGCGGTGTGCGACTGGCACATGCGGGCGCTCACAGTCACCGGTGAAAACGCTATCCCGCTGCTCGGTCTCTTCAAGGAGCGCGCCGAGGGCGCCGGTCACTCCTACGGCACGACCGCGGTGCGTGGGTTCGTCGACATGACCGAGGAGAAGATTAATTTCGAGCGGATGGCCAGCGACACCGACCAGTCCGAATTCTTTCGGCTCCTGCCGCTCAACCGGCTGGAAGATGCCTTCGGCCTCAACGATGCCGCCTATTACAGCACCAGCTTCGAAAAGCTGACACCCGAGGCGATCGACCGCTTCGAGATCACGCCCGGCTACCGCGCCTTCGCCCGCATGATGATGGAAGAGCGCATGAGGCGCCCAGCGGCATTGCGAGATGTGCTGGATCTGCCCGCCGATGTCAGCTTTTGCAGCAATGCCGAGGATTTCAGGCGCGAGATGGGCCGATTTTCCCGCATTGGGAACAACGCCTTCATGGTGCGCGGCCTTGCCTGCGAACGGGCCGGTAACGACGAGTTCCGGCTGCGATTGACCGCCTCCAATGGCGGCCAGCTGACGCTGCTTTCTGCGCTTGCACAATCGCTGGTGATGCGCTTCGAAAGCGACATCGTCGGCCACTGGCTGGAAGCCGGCGCTCTTGCCGTACAGGCGACAGGACAAGCCCGCGACTACCTCTCGCTGCTGCGCACCGCGCCCGCCAGCATTCCGCTTTGCGACGTGCAGAACGCGAGCGAGATCACGCCGCTGCTTGCCTCGGGCGCCATGAGCCACGGCGCGCTCGTGGCCGCCGCTCATGAAGCGGTCGCCCACGGCACCAACATGGCAGGCGGCATGTCAAACTCCGGCGAAGGCGGTGAGCATCTGTCGCGCTACGGCACGATCCGCGCGTCCAAGATCAAGCAGTTCGCCTCAGGGCGCTTCGGCATATGGGCGGGTTATCTCGCCGATCCGATGCTGGAGGAGATCGAGATCAAGATCGGCCAGGGGGCCAAGCCCGGCGAAGGCGGCCAGCTGCCCTCGCCCAAGGTGACCGTTGAGATCGCGGCCGCCCGTGGCGGCACGCCCGGCGTCGAGCTCGTCTCGCCTCCCCCTCATCACGACACCTATTCGATCGAGGATCTGGCGCAACTCATCCATGATGCGAAGGCGGCGCGCGTGCGTGTTGTCGTCAAGCTCGTCTCGTCGGAAGGGATCGGCACGATCGCCGTCGGCGTCGCCAAGGCAGGCGCCGACGTCATCAATGTCGCCGGCAATACCGGCGGCACGGGTGCCGCTGCCGTCACCAGCCTGAAATACACCGGACGCGCCGCCGAGATCGGCATCGCCGAGGTTCACCAGGCGCTTTGCGCCAATGGCTTGCGCGAAAAGGTCACGCTGCGTTGCTCGGGCGCGCACCAGACGGCCAGCGACGTCATCAAGTCTGCTTTGCTTGGAGGCGACAGCTTCGAGTTCGGCACCACCGCGCTGATGATGCTGAAGTGCGTCATGGCGAAGAACTGCAACATCAAGTGCCCGGCCGGGCTGACCACCAACCAGGAGGTCTTCAACGGCGATCCGAGGGCGCTTGCGCAGTATCTGCTCAACATCGCCCACGAGACCCGCGAGCTCTTGGCATCGCTCGGCCTGCCGTCGCTGCGCCAGGCGCGCGGGCGTTCCGACCTACTTCATCTCCTCGATCACCCGTCGAGCGTCGGGCAGCTTGACCTCCGCGCGATGCTTTGCGTGGTCGAGGAGGTGAAGATTACCGACCCCGTCTATATGGAGAAGGACTACGCCGTCGATGATGGCTTCCTCGAGCTCGTGCAGTCGGCGTTGATCGAAAACGGCAAGGCGACCGTCGAACTCGGCGGCAACCGCTTCCTCAACAACTGCAACAAGAGCGTCGGCGGGCAGCTGGCGGTCGATATCGAGCGGATGCTGAACTACGAGATCGATGCCGCCACGGCAGCCACCCTGCCGGCCGTTCGCCGGGACGAGCGCGGCCGCCGGTTCCTCGAGCCCGGATCGGTCAATATCGCGACCTCGGGTTCGGCCGGGCAATCCTACGGCGCGTTCTGCAATGACGGCATGGTGCTCACCCATACCGGCACCTGCAATGACGGCGTTGGCAAGAGTGCCTGCGGTGGCACCATCGTCGTCAAGTCGCCGGGCGGCGGCTCCGACGAGGCGGGCGGCAACGTGTTGATCGGCAACTTCGCGCTCTTCGGCGCCACCGGCGGCCGCACCTTCGTGGAGGGCCAGACGGGGGACCGTTTTGCCGTCCGCAATTCCGGCGCGACAGCTGTCATCGAGGGCGTCGGCGACTTCTGCTGCGAATACATGACGAATGGCGCGGTTCTCAACCTTGGAAGCTTCGGCAAGGGCTTCGGAAACGGCATGAGCGGCGGTTTCGTCTATCAGTACGACCCCTATGGCGATCTGCCGAAAAAGGTCAGCCACGACTCGATCCTGCTCGGCTCGATCTCCGACGGCGGCGACGAAGCGGCAATCCATAGCCAAGCCGTGCACATGCTGCTCACCTGGCACCTGACTGCGACCGGCTCGTCCAAGGCGCGCTGGCTCCTGGAGAACTGGGAGAGCGAACAGCACAATTTCGTCTATGGCATGCCACGGGCGCTGCTGCTCTATCAGGACAGCGATGCGATCTTGAAGGCCAAGCCGCGTAAGGAGCTGATCGAGGAACTGGCCTCGGCGCTCGCAGCCCATCAGGTCCGCAAGTTCAAGCTGGCCTATCGCGACCGCAAGCCGGTGCTCAATGGCCGCGTGCCCGGCTACGGGGAGACTGACACGGACGAAATGTTCGCGCTTCTCAACAATTACACCGTGCTTTCCATGGCGCAGGGGCTGGCGATGGCGCGTGTGCCCAACGCACTCGGCCCATCCGAGCCAGCCGTAGAGAAGGCTGTGCGAAACCTCATCCTGACGGAGGATTTCGCGCTGATGAGCAAGCTGATGCGGCACGCGCGCGACGCTATCGATAGCCACAGCGACGAGCAGCTGGCGGTGATGATCGCCGCCAAGCGGCTCGCCGACTACAAGGAGGCGCTGGCGCGCCGCAACATCCTGTCGATGGATAGCCCCGGCACCTACGGCTGGATCATCCACCAGCACGCCCGCAACATCGACAGGATCGGCCGCCTGCCGAGCTTCGAGGAGCTGTTCGCCAAACGCGCCGTCTCCGACCTGACGACATCTGCCAGAACCAGCCGAGTGTGACGATGAAAGTGCCCTATATCCCCGCAGACGCCCCCTTCAATGGCGACCAGCGCGCTTGGCTTTCCGGCTTCCTGGCTGGCCTCCACTCTCGCCTGGCAATGGATGGTGACGGCAGCAACGCCGTAGCGACAGCGCCGCAGCAGCAGGCATCAAGCCCACTGCATATCCTCTATGGCACGCAGACCGGAAATGCCGAGGGTGTCGCCATGGATGCGGCGGCTGCTGCCCGGGCCGCCGGGATGCAGCCGGTGGTCGAGGCGCTCGACGATATCGACATGGCTCGCTTCGCAACGATGAAGCGGGTTGTTGTGGTTGTCTCCACCTATGGCGAAGGCGAGATGCCTGATAATGCGCAACTCTTCTGGGAGGCGCTTTCGGCCGACAGCGCTCCCAGGCTTGAAGCCATGAACTTCGGCGTGCTGGCGCTCGGCGACACCGGCTATGATGGCTTCTGCCAGGCGGGAAAGCTGATCGACACCCGGCTGGAGCAGCTCGGCGCCCGCCGGATGGCGGACCGCCTGGATTGCGACGTGGATTACGAGGATGCCGCATCGGCCTGGGTGGGCGAGACCCTGCCGGTCGCAGCAGCGATCGACGGTGGAGCCGCAGAGCCGGCGGAACTGGCCGAAGCGACGGCCCTGCCTGTCCGCGAGAAGTCGCAATGGAACAGGAAGTCGCCCTATCCCGCGACCCTTGCTGTGAACCGGTTGCTTTCGGGCGCCCGATCCGCAAAGGAGATCCGGCATTTCGAGTTCGATCTTGGCGATAGCGGATTGGTTTACGAAGCTGGCGATGCGCTGGGCGTCATGCCAGTAAACAATCCGGCCCTTGTTTCGGCCATTCTGGAGCGCTTGGGTGCCGACGCGGAAGCGGCCGTTCCCGGCCTCGCCCAGCCCCTGGGCCGAGAGTTGACGACCAGCTTCGAGATTTCCACGCCTTCGCGCGAGCTGATCGCGGAGATCGAAAGGCGCGCCAGCCACGAAGAGCTCAGCCATATCCTGCGCTATGGGGACAGGCAAGCGCTGGAGAACTGGCTGTGGGGCAAGGACAGTCTCGACCTCCTGCAATTGCTCCCCGAGAACGCGATGAGCGCCGCCGATTTCGTCGGTGTGCTGAAGCCGCTGCAGCACCGCGCCTACTCGATCTCCTCGAGCCCGCTTGCTGCCGAGGGACGCGTGCACCTGACCGTTGCCAGCGTGCGCTACACCACCAACGGCCGCGAGCATGGCGGAGTCTGCTCGACCTATCTGGCGGATCGAACAGAAGGCGATCTAGCCGGCATCTTCGTGTCGCAGAACAAGGCATTCCGCGTTCCCTCGGATGATTCTACCCCTGTTATCATGGTCGGCCCCGGCACTGGCATCGCGCCGTTCCGGGCCTTCATGCAGGAGCGGCTAGCGTGCGGCGCGACGGGTCGGAACTGGCTATTCTTCGGCGACCAACACCGGGCGGACGATTTCATCTACGAAGAGGAGCTTGCTGCGATGAGCAGCGCCGGGCTGCTGACGCGGCTCGATCTGGCCTTTTCCCGCGACCAGCAGGAAAAGATCTACGTGCAGACCCGCATGCGCGAGAACGGCAAGGCGCTCTACGCGTGGCTGGAAGAGGGCGGGCACTTCTATGTTTGCGGCGATGCAACCAGAATGGCGCGCGACGTGGATCACGCCCTGCACGACATCATTGCCGTCCACGGCGGCCATTCCGCTGATGCCGCGACGACCTACGTCAACGAATTGAAGCGACAGAAGCGATACGTTCGCGACGTCTACTAGGGCCGGGACCGACTGGGCCCTTCACAATCCGAACATGCCATAGAGCGGTCGAAAACATCGGCCGCTCGAACGCGTTAATCAACACGGACCAAGTGCCGGGTAGGAAAACGTGAGCGTTCGTGCTCTCTTGGCACGGCGCGGTGTCATTTCGGCACGCTACTGGCTATAGTTTATTGGATATTAAGAACGTTGAACGAGACTCGTCTAGCCGTGACAGCGAAGCATGTAAATCGATGCAGGCAAGAATCGCTTGCATGAATGGCATGGCGGAAAACATGGAACATGAAGGTTTCGATCTACCGTTCCTCCTCAAGGAGATTGATATCCTTGCGGATGAACTCAGCAAGCTGCCCCCTTCGATGGACAGGACAGCGCTGGAACTTAGGCTGGCACAGATGCGCCAGATCGTTGAACTGCGACACAAGCGCCGCAGCATGAAGAACCTCGATCCCAACTGACGGTTCCACTGTTATCATGTGGTACACTCGCCTGCCGTGGATGTGGCAAGCGAATGCCCCGCTACCTACTCGTGACATGAGCGCGCTGTCGCCCGTATTGAGGATTGTGCTTCGAAATCCCCGGCAAAGAGCCTAATAAGCGCGCGAACCAACGAGAGGAATTGGCCATGGAACCGGAAACCGTAACGATCGACAACCGCAACGACTTCTCACTTTGGGCGATCGAGCGCGCCAAGCTGATTGTCAGCGAACAGGGAACGGCGCTCGCGCTTGCGGCGCGAGACATGGGTGACACGGAGATCGGCCAGGCTGGCAACGCGCTCGGCCAAGCGATTGCCGACGCTATGCTGGAAGTTTTCGATGGGCTCATGAACGGCGTTGTCGAGGAATAGCAGGCCCGCAGTTGTTCTGCTGACCTGACAATGTGCAAGAATGAGCACTCGATATTCTTTGGGAACTTTTCTGCAGCTGGGGGGTTCTAACTGCGCAACGTATTGAAATCCGCGTTGCTGGATCAGCAAGCCCAATGCAGTCCAACCAAAAAGCCCGGTGCAGCCCCTCGCACCGGGTTTTTCACGTCCGCAGTCAACTGCACCACGTGCACCCACGCTTGATGCATTAAGAACATGCTATATATTGAGCGCGCGCTGGCAGCCCCACACGGGCTATCGCCAACAAAATGCGCTTCGAGGGGTAGAAAGCGTTGGACACGAGACCATGGACGATCCCTGTTTTGGTCGCCTGCCGTCGTACCGGCGCCGTTTACACGGTCACCAGTACTCGTGAGGCGCTCAAAATGCTTTTTACCGCCTGGCCGGTCGCAGAGGGCAAGGCCTACTTTTCCGCCCTGGAAGTGTGCGACGGCGTCGCGATCGGCAAGGCATCGCCGGAAGACGCGCGCCTCGCCTTTATCGCCGCGGCCGATGAGGCCAAGGTGCCTTATGACGTGGTGCCCGCCGCACCGGTCCCGCTATAACCGCTTCAGCGCGCTCACTCCTCGACGCCTTCCTCGAACGTGTAGGACGCGCACATTTCGTCGGAGCTTTTCGGCGCATGATGACCGGTGAACACCGCGATAGCGGCCAAGCCATCTCCGGCGGACCAATCCACGACATAGGTGACCGGCCCGGATCCACAGAGACGATTACCGTTCAGTAACTCGGGGTCGGAAGGATCGGCCACTCGATAGACGGAAGCCGGTACACGCTCGCCATCGACGATGAAGTGATCGGCGACCAGATTGGAGAACGAAAGCTCGTCACCCGTTTCAAAGGTGATGCTGAAGTCGTCCATCGAGATGTCGCCGGTGACCGACATGGCGGTGTTGCTGACGGCCTTGTACGCGTCGGCCCATGACGGGCTCGCGGCCGACAGCACGGAAAACAAAAAAATAAGACAGGATTTGAAGAAGCGCACGGTGACCTCGGGAGCAAAGGCAGGCACGGCAGAGCCGTGCCCGCGCGATATTACTCGGCTGCTGGTTTCAGGGAGCTGATGATCGCCTGGAGTTCAGGCCCATGCGCCTCCTGCGTTCCCTGCGATCCCCAATAGGTGATGACGAGCAGCTTGCCTGGTTTCGGTGAGAGCAGCGAGAGGCCGATATTGACGGCGCCGTCATTGTCGGTGCCGGTCCAGTCGAAGTTGGTCATGTCCATGCCGTTGATCGGCTCGTCGGACTTCTTCTGCGTCGAGCCGTCAACCTTCACGCCGTTCTTTTCAAGAAAGGCGATGGCGTCGTCGATGACCTTGTCCGTGCTCTTCTCGTCGGCGACGTCGATCGAGAGATAGATGGCCGAGTCATCGGACGTCGCCTGGATGCCGGTTTCGGTTTCCTCTGGTTCCCAGCTGTCGGGAATGGCGATCTGCGCGATGGGCGCGTCGCTCGGGAATGCAAGCGTCTTGGCCTGACTGATGCCGGGTATGAGGGCGGCAAGAAGCGCCCCGACGATAATCGTCTTCATGTAAGGTCCCTGGGGGTTAGAGAACATGTGTGCGGGTGCATATTAGCGTTGCGACGTTAAGAAGATCCGCACGCAGTCGCCGCGAGTCCGCTCCACCCCAGAAATGGTTTAGGCCCAGAAACAGTTCGGGCCGGCGTGGACATCATGTCCGCGCCGACCCGTTGTTCGAAAGACCGACTTTACTCGCCGGGAACGATCGACGCGCTGTTGCCGTGAGCCGCTTGCAGGCTATCCGCAGGCTTCGGCGCCTTCCAGGCGATCAGGCGGTAGAACATCGGAATGAAGAAGGTCGCGATGAACGTTGCCGCGAGCATGCCTCCGATAACGCCCGTACCGATGGCGTGACGGCTGGCCGAGCCCGCACCCGTGCTGACGGCCAGCGGCACGACACCCAGGATGAATGCCAGCGACGTCATGACGATCGGGCGGAAACGCAGGCGGGCGGCTTCGATCGCAGCCTCGCCGGCCGTCAGTCCCTCCTGGCGCTTCAAAACGGCAAACTCGACGATGAGGATGGCGTTCTTGGCGGCCAGACCGATCAGTGTGACCATACCGATCTGGAAGTAGACGTCGTTTGTCAGCCCGCGCAGCATCGTTGCTAGCAACGCACCAAAGAGCGCGAACGGGATGGCGGTTATAACTGCCAACGGCAGCGTCCACTTCTCGTACTGCGCGGCAAGGATCAGGAACACCATGATAATGCCGAAGAGCATAGCTTGCGTTCCAGCGCCCCCCGTTGCCAGTTCCTGGTAGGCCGAGCCTGTCCAGGCGATCTGGTAGCTCGCGGGCAAGGTCTCGTTGGCAACCTCCTGCAATGCGCGGATGGCGTCACCCGACGTATAGCCGGGAGCCGGGTTACCGGTGACTTTGGCCGAGTTGAACGCGTTGAAGCGTTCGACCTGGTCCGGACCGATAATGCGCGTAACCTTCACCAGCGCATCCAGCGGGATCATGTTGCCATTGGTCGAGCGGACGAACACTTGGCGGAGATCGTCAGGCGATTGGCGGAAAGCCGATTCCGACTGCAGATTGACCTGATAGTTGCGGCCGTAGAGTGTGAAGTCGTTGACATAGAGGCTACCGAACGTCGCCTGCATGGCATCGAAGACCGTGTTGATCGGCACGTCGAGCGCCTTTGCCTTCTCGCGATCGAGATCCGCGTGGTATTGCGGAACGCTAGCATCGAACGTGGTGCGCACGGCAGTCAGCTCGGGGCGCTTGGAAGCCGCAGCCACGAGAGCATTGGCCTGTTCGGCAAGGTTCGCGATACCGTTGCCGCCACGGTCCTGAACATAGGCTTCGAAGCCACCCGTGGTGCTCAAGCCCTGGATCGGCGGTGGATTGAAGGCGAGAACCATCCCGTCCTTGATGCCGCTATTGGCACCGATGATCGGCCCGGCCATGTTTCGGGCGTCCAGGGCCGCCGTCGTGCGCTCCTTCCAGTCATCGAGAATGATGAAGGAGACACCGGCACTGCTCTTGATGCCGCCGGCGAGGATATCGAAGCCGGAAACCGCAAAGACGTCATGAACGCCCTCGAGCCTGGAGGTGTTTTCGACCACCTGGTTCATGACAGCTTCGGTGCGCGGAAGCGCTGCGGCCGGTGGCAAGATTGCGATCTGCAGTACCCAGCCCTGGTCTTCGTCGGGAACGAGCGATCCCGGAATGGAGTAGAATAGATAGCCTGTCGCACCGAGCAAGGCGCCAACCAGCACAAGTCCGATGGCAAAACGCTTGACAAAGAAGCGAACTCCCGCCGTGTAGCCCGACGTCAAGCGCTCAAAGGCGCGATTGAAGACGCGGAACGGCAGCGCCGGTTCGTGATGACCTGGCTTCAGGATCAGGCCACAGAGAGCGGGCGTCAGCGTCAGAGCGACGATGCCAGATAGGATCACGGAGATCGCGATCGTGACGGCGAACTGCTTATACATCTGGCCCGCAAGCCCGCCCATGAAGGAGACGGGGATAAAGACCGAGCAGAGCACGAGCACGATGGCAACGACCGGTCCGGTCACTTCGCCCATTGCCTTGATCGCCGCGTCTTTGGGGGACAACTTGTCCACCGTCATCAAGCGTTCAACATTCTCGAGAACCACGATCGCGTCATCCACGACGATACCGATCGCCAGCACCAGGCCGAAGAGTGTCAAGAGGTTGATCGAGAACCCAAGCAGGTACATGCCCGCGAAGGTACCAATGATCGAGATCGGAACTGCGATCACCGGGATGAGCGTCGCTCGCCAGTTCTGCAGGAACAGGAACACCACGATGACGACAAGCGCGATCGCTTCGAAGAAGGTGTGGATGACTTCCTCGATCGAGACCTGAATGAACTTCGTCGTATCGTAGGGGATGCGATAGTCAATCCCATCGGGGAAGGACTTCTTCAGTTCCGCCAGGCGCGTTGAGAGCTCGTGCATCGTGTTTAGCGCGTTGGCGCCCGGCTGCAAGTAGATCGCGATCGGAACTGCCGGCGTACCGTTGAGGCTGCTCTGCACCGCGTAGCTTTTGGTGCCAAGTTCGATGCGTGCTACATCCTTCAACCTGAGCGTCGCCGCGTTGCTGGTCGAGCGCAGGATGATGTTTCCGAAGGCTTCCGGATCCGTCAAGCGGCCTTGTGTCGAGACGCTGTAGGTAAAGGGCTGGCCGGTTGCGCTCGGTTGATCTCCAAAACGACCGGCGGCGAACTGCGAGTTCTGTTCCTGGATGGCTGTCGACACGTCGCTCGGCGTTAGGCCGTACTGCGCCATCTTGTCCGGCCGCAGCCAGACGCGCATCGAATAGTCGATATCACCCAGAACGTTGACGTCGCCAATGCCGGGAAGACGCTTCAGGTCGTCGATGACGTTCAAGAGCGCGTAGTTGCCGACATAGGCGCGGTCATATTGCGCGTTGTTGGAGAACATCGCCACGAAGGCAAGAATGGAATTCGAGCGCTTAGCGACAACGACACCCTGACGGGTGACTTCCTGCGGCAAGGTCGAGGTCGCACGCTGGACACGATTGTTGACATTGATCGCGGCCTGGTCCGGGTCGGTGCCAAGCGCGAATGTCACCGTGATCTGCATGGTGCCGCTGTTGGAGTTCGTCGATTGCATGTAGAGCATGTTTTCGACGCCGTTGATTTGTTGCTCGAGCGGCGCCGCAACGGTCTGTGCGACCGTCTCGGCGCTGGCGCCGGGATAGCTCGCAGTCACAACGACCTGCGGCGGTACAAGCTCGGGATACTGTGCAATCGGCAGGGCCCGCAGGGCCAAAAGACCCGCCAGAACAATGACGATGGAAATGACCGCCGCGAAGACCGGACGGTCGATAAAGAACCTATTACCCATCAGTTTGACGCCGTCTCTTTCGTATCCTTGCCACCGTCGGCCGCGGCGGCTTCAGCCGTCGCGTTGACGGCCGAACCCGGCCGCACCTTGATGACGCCCTCGGTAATCAGCTGGTCACCGGCCTCAAGACCCGAGTTGACGATCCAGTTGCTGCCGACTTTCTGGCCGAGTGTAACCGCATTGATCTTTGCCTTGCCGTCCTTGCCGACGGTGTAGACGAATTGACCCTGCGGCCCCTGCAACAGCGCCACCTCGGGGATGACGATCGCGTCATCGGCGGTCACGCCGCTTACTGTGGCGCGTACGAACTGGCCGGGGATCAACTGGCGATCCGGATTGTCGATGATCGCACGGGCTTGGATAGTGCCCGTGTTGACGTCAACGGTCGCGGACGTGAAGTCGACAACGCCTTCGTGGTCGTAGGTCGAACCGTCGCCGAATGTCAGCTTGACGCGCAGCTTCTGTTCCTGGCCCTTGCTCTTCATCAGATCGATGAGATGGCGGACTTCGCGCGCCTCGGAATCCGAGAAAGAGAAGTTGACGTAGACAGGGTCCAGCTGGGTGATGTTGGTCAGCAAGCTTGAATCAGTGCTGATCAGGCTGCCTTCGGACATCTGCTCAAGGCTCGTGATGCCGCTGATCGGAGCAGTCACCTTGGTATAGCCGAGATTGAGCTCGGCGGTCGTGACCTGGGCCTGAGCGGAGGCGACGGCCGCCTCGGCGAGCTCGCGCGCCGAAATCGCATCATCGCGGCTCTTTTGGCTGCCGACATTCTGGTCAAAGAGACTGATGTTGCGCTTCTCCTCGCGGATGCCCTGACTGAGCTGCGCCTGCGCCTGTTTGAGCCCGGCCTGTGCCTGCATCAGTGCGGCTTCATAGGGCGCGGGATCGATGAGAAATAGTACATCGCCCGCCTTGACCTGGGCGCCCTCGACGAAGTTGCGCTTCAACAGGATGCCGCTCACGCGGGCGCGGACCTCCGTCTGGCGAAACGCCGAGACACGCGCGGCGTATTCGTAGCTCAGCGGTACAGAGCTGGCGGCAACTTTCACGGTCGTGACGGACGGAGGAGGCGGGGAAGCAGCCTGCTGGGCCATTGCCACGGAGGACATGAATATTGATACAGCCGCCACAAGCACGCCGCTGCGAACGGTGGAAAAACGCCGCTGATTTTTATTTTGCACTATATTCGCCTTTACTTGGGCTCGGTTCACCGAGCAACCTTAATTCCCTCCTCCCCTTGGCTCCTCCGCCAAGCTTTATTCCGGTTTGAAAAATGGCCAGCGAGGTTCCACCCGCAAGCAATCAAACGAATTTCGCTTGTCGCCCGCCTTGCCTCGAAGAACCTGCGCACATCGATAAGGAAACAGCCAGCACTTTGCCTTTGCTTCCAGTTTATTCTTTTATATCCCGTATTTAACCGCCGACCGGAGCGGAGCTCGGTCTAGCCTCTACCTAACAGCTCGGTCCGAACATGTTAAGATGCCCAAATCAGCATAGGGCTATAAAGCTCGTTCATGAATGGCTTGCCGTTGACAGCAGACACGGTTTCGCCGGGAGGCTCCCGGGGTCGTCAAATAGAAGTCTTCCCATCATAAACCTACTCTAAAGCATCTTCTCATCTTCGTTATTAGCCAGGTCTAATTTCGTTAGCTCTGCGCAGCGAAAGGCCGAGCATAGCCGCTTGGGAGGCGACCTATCGACGCAAGCAACTTTTTGTGTTCATTCTCCACCGCCATCACTCCGATGACGCGCAAATTAACGATTGGTTAACCATATCCGTCGTTTAGAATGCTTAACGGCCGTCTGGTCGTTGATTCGAAGTCCGGGCGCCAAAATTGCGCCGGATACAGGGAAATACGATTGCGGCGATCGGAAACATGGGTTTGCTAAGATTGATGGCCCTTGCTGGGTTGGCTGGTCTTGCTGCCAGCTGCACATCGACTGGAAATATCAGACAACCGAGCGCCGCTGAAACGATTGCGAGCGAGAAGGCGCTTGTCCTGCCGCCACCCGGCGGGCCATCGATCGTGAGCGTAGTAGAGCAGAAGCGTGGCAACGGCGTAGATCAATCCATCTCGCTGTTCACCTCGTCATCTGTTCCAGGCCAGAATTTCCTGAAGGTGCAGTTTCTCGGCGGGCGCGGCGAAAACCCTGGTGCCGGCAACTCATCGTATAAGATGGTCAATGAGACCGCCATTGGACGCGAGATGGCTGCCTCCATCCCCGGCGTGCGAATGACCCGATCGGCGACCTTCCTGCAAAACAGCTACGGCCCTTTCGGCTACGCCTCCGGCACCAGCCGGAGCGGCGATACCTGCGTCTATGGATGGCAGCAGATCCGCTCCAGCCGTTCCGACCAGACACAGGCCCGCAATTTCGGCATGATCCAGGTTCGCCTGCGCCTGTGTGATGCACGCGCGACCGAACGCCAGTTGCTGGGTGTGATGTACGGATATACCGTTATCGGCACGTTCAACGGGGAAATCTGGAACCCTTACGGCATGACGCAAGGGGGCGACCCCACCATCGGGCGGCCGGGAAACCCGATCTATCCCGACGAAGGCGGTTATCGCTCCACACCGATGCCGATCGGCTACGAACCGGCGCCGACGCAGACCTTCTCGCGCCCAGCGCCGGTGCGCCGCGCAGCGGTTCGCCCTGCCGCCACGGCGCCGGCGGCGCCGACTTTGCCGCCGGCGATCGGCCCGCGCGTGCCGGGACCCGACCTTTCCGAAACCGTGCCACAGGCTCCGATGGGTGCACCCACGTTGTCCAATGCGACCGCGCGCCAGCACGCCTCGCAACAGACGATGACAGCGAACGGCGTGAACGTGCCGTCGCCGGAATGCATCGGCAACACGGCGGCAAGTGCCGCCTGCCAGAGATGACGATCAGCTAGGCCGGCACAGGAAACGGTGCCCGGCGCAATGCCTTTGAAGGAAAGCCGATGCATAAGGCCCGCAGCATCTTGATCTGGGCAGTGGTTGCGATCTGTGTGGTCGCACTGGTGACCCTGCCGGTGAATTTGCAGGCGCAGCTGATCGCCAGCATTACCGTGGTCGCCGTGATGGCGATCATCAAGGGCTTGAAGGGTGAAGGCACATGGCGCCTGATCGCGCTCGCCTTCGGTACGGCGATCGTCATGCGCTATGTCTATTGGCGAACGACCAACACATTGCCCCCGGTCAACCAGCCTGAGAACTTCATTCCCGGTCTGCTGCTCTATCTCGCCGAAATGTATAGCGTCGCCATGCTGGCGCTCAGCCTCTTCATCGTCGCGACACCCTTGCCGCCTCGTCCTTCGCGCGTGGGAAAGCTCCAGCGTTTTCCGCACGTCGACGTCTTCGTGCCCACCTATAACGAAGATTCCCACCTTCTCGCCAACACACTCTCGGCCGCCAAGGCGATGGACTATCCGGCGGACAAGCTGACCGTCTGGCTGCTTGACGACGGCGGGACCGTGCAGAAGCGTAACTCGAACAAGCTGCTCGAGGCGCAGGCAGCCGTCGCGCGCCACAACGAACTCAAGCAGCTCTGCGAGGAAATCGGCGTCCGCTATCTCACGCGCGAACGCAACGAGCATGCGAAAGCCGGCAATCTGAACAATGGTATGCAGCATTCGACCGGCGAACTGATCGCGGTTTTCGATGCCGACCACGCACCTGCGCGCGACTTCCTGCTTGAGACCGTCGGCTATTTCGACGACGATCCGAAGCTTTTCCTGGTCCAGACGCCGCACTTCTTCATCAATCCCGATCCGCTGGAGCGCAATCTGCGCACCTTCGACAACATGCCGAGCGAGAACGAGATGTTCTACGGCATCATCCAGCGTGGGCTCGACAAATGGAACGCGGCCTTCTTCTGCGGCTCTGCGGCGGTTCTCAGCCGCAAGGCGCTGGAATCGCAGAACGGTTTCAGCGGCATCAGCATCACCGAAGACTGCGAGACAGCACTTGCACTTCACGGAAGCGGCTGGAACAGCATCTATGTCGACAAGCCGCTGATTGCCGGCCTGCAGCCGGCGACGTTTGCGAGCTTCATCGGCCAGCGCAGCCGCTGGGCGCAGGGCATGATGCAGATCCTCAGGTTCCGCTTTCCGCTGCTCAAGCGCGGGCTGACGATCCCGCAGCGCTTCTGCTACATGTCGTCGACGCTCTTCTGGCTGTTCCCCTTCCCGCGCACGGTCTTCCTGTTTGCGCCGCTGTTCTATCTCTTCTTCGACCTGGAAATCTTCACCGCCTCCGGCGGCGAGTTCCTGGCCTATACCCTCGCCTACATGCTCGTGAACCTCATCATGCAGAACTACCTCTACGGTTCGTTCCGCTGGCCGTGGATTTCCGAGCTCTACGAGTATGTGCAGACGGTGCACCTGCTGCCGGCGGTGATTTCGGTCATGCTCAACCCGCGAAAGCCGACATTCAAGGTGACAGCGAAGGACGAGTCGATCGCCGTCAGCCGGCTGTCGGAAATCAGCCGCCCTTTCTTCGTCATCTTCGCGGTGCAGATCATCGCGCTGATCGTCACCATCTACCGCATCTATACCGAGCCCTATAAGGCCGACGTCACGCTCGTCGTCGGCGGCTGGAACCTGATCAACCTGATCATGGCCGGCTGTGCGCTCGGCGTCGTGTCGGAACGCGGCGAACGCGCTTCGTCGCGCCGCGTGCGGGTCAACCGTCGCGCGGAGTTCGGCATCAACGGCAAGTGGTACACGGCGTCCATCGAGGACGTGTCGGTGCACGGCGCGCGCCTGCATGTGTTCGACAAGCAGCTGGAGCAGTCCTTGGTCGGCGTCGAAGGCGAAGTTCGCTTCCGTCCGTTCAGCGGCGCCGATCTCGAAACGCTACCGCTCGTGGTGCGCAACATTCAGCCGACGGACGGACTGCTTGCGGTGGGCTGCCAGTATGTCCCGAAGAGCGCGCTGGACCACCGGCTTATCGCCGACCTGATGTTTGCGAACTCGGCGCAGTGGACGCAATTCCAGGAAGGCCGTCGCCGCAATCCGGGCCTGATCCGCGGAACGATCTGGTTCGTCGGTCTTGCGTTTTATCAAACGAGCCGCGGCCTGGTCTATTTCTTCCGCAGTATGCGGCCGGAGCGTGAAGAGCAGCGGCAAGTCTCGAAGGTGAATGGCTGATGCGGAAGATCGCCACATCCCTCGGTTTCCTGTTTGCCGCCACTGCTCTCGCCTATGCGCAGACAACGCCCTTCGACATGACTGGCGAACGTCCGCCCGAGGCAACGCCAGCGGTGCCACGCTTGACGATTCCGGCGACGCCTCCCGCTTCCGCTCCAACAACAACGCCGGCGCCGACGGTCGCAACGCAGCCGCCCGCGACACCCGCACCCGCCGCCCCACCGGCAGCCGTTACGCCTCTGCAGCCTTTCGCCGTCACTCCCGCGACACCGACGGCGCAACAGCCGGCATCGCCGCCAGCGCAGACGGATGCACCTGCCACGCAGCCAAGATCAGCACCGCCGCCGCCACCAGCAGGGCAGGCTGCGACACCAGCAGCACAGCCGCCGCAGAAACCGGTAACCGAAACGGCGTCCGCTCCCCTGCCTCCCGGCACATCGCGCCGCTATGTGGTGCCCTTCTCAAAGCTTGGGCTGGACGGCGAATATGACCGCAAGTCGTGGTCTGTCTACCTGACACCGGAGCAGGCCGCGGCGCAGGCGACCTTCAACTTCACCTACCAGAATGCCATCGTCGTCGCGCCCGAGAGCTCGCAATTCACGATACTGATCAACAACAGGGTGATTGGAGAGCAACCCGTCGGCTCGCCCGATGGAGCTTCGACCGTATCTTTGAGCATCCCGCCGCGCCTGCTGCAGCCCGGTGCCAACCTGTTGACGATCGAGGCGAAGCAGCGCCATCGTACCGATTGCAGCGTGCAATCGACGTATGAGCTCTGGTCGGACATCGACCCATCGCAGACCTATTTGAGCTTTGTCGGCGAAGAGGCCGCAAAATTCTCGAGCACCGATGCAATCCGCGCGATCGGCGTCGACGGCGCCGGCCAAACCGCGTTCAACTTCGTCGTTCCCGCGCTCGAGCAGCCGGGAACAACAAAACCACTTCTGAGGCTCGTGCAGGGTCTGTCGGTCCTCAGCGGCATGCCGAACCAGACTATGTCGTTTACAAGCGGCTCCCTGCCCGCCTCGTCTCCTGGCCGGATGACGGTCGTGGTCGGCACGCCCAGCGAATTGCAGCCACTGTTTGCCGTTCCCGTCGCCGCGCAGACTGCTCCTCTTGCAACCTTTGCAACTGATCCACGGTCTGGCCAGACTGTGCTCTTGATTACCGGACCATCCTGGCCGGCGATCGCCACGGCAATAGAAACGATCGTCTCGACAACTGACCGCGCCGTCACCGTACGTCGCGACGCGCTCGCCACGCAGCGCTGGACCGCGCCCGATGCGCCACTGATTTTCGCCGACAAGACGATTTCTTTCTCCCAGTTGGGTGTAAAATCGACCGAGTTCTCAGGACGGCGCTTCCGTACGACCTTCAACATCGCCGTACCGGCCGACTTCTACGCCAACGCCTATGGCGAGGCGACGGTGCTGCTCGACGCCGCCTATACTCAGAATGTGCTGCCGGGCAGCCATATCGACGTCTACGTCAACGGCAACATTGCCTCGACCCTACCAATCACCACCAAGGGCGGCGGCATCTATCGACACCTGCCAATCCGCGTGACGATGCGACACTTCAAGCCCGGCTTGAACTCGGTATCGATCGAGACAATCCTGCAGACGGATGAGGACAATGTGTGCGTGCCGGGCACGGCTGCCGGCGCGGGACCACGCTTTGCGCTTTTCGACACCAGCGAGTTTCACATGCCCGACTTCGCCCGGGTCGGCCAACGCCCCAATTTGGCGGCACTCGCCGGAACGGGTTACCCCTACAGCCGCGCTGCATCTCCGACACCGCTCTTTATCGACCGCGTGGACCCCGATACGCTCTCCGCCACGGCAACGGTGCTCGGCCAGATGGCCTTGATGGCAGGTCGGCCGATCGACGTCGAACCCGCCGCCTCGCCGGGTGCGATCGGCGAACGCGACGCCATGTTCGTCGGCTCCATTTCGCAGATGCCTCAGGCGGTGCTTTCGCAGCTCAACATCGCGACGACCAGCCAGGCAACATGGCGGCCGCTAGCCGCGACGCAGACGACGCCGAGCGAGACCAACGTAATGTTCGACGAATGGCGCTCCAAGGTGAGCGGCGGCGTCTGGCAGGGACAGATTACCTCGTTCCAGGAATGGCTGCGTCGCAACTTCGATATTTCGCTGAGCACGCTGCAGTTCATTCCCGGCGCCGAGCAGGTGTTTACGCCCTCCAACACGAACAGCTTCCTGATCGCGCAAGGCGCGAATACGGCGGGCAACGGGACCTGGACGATCGTGACCGCGCCATCCGCCAAAGATCTCAGGGAAGGTGCTGATGCCATGACGTCACAGCTGAACTGGCCCGAGATCGAGGGGCACGTAACAACCTATTCGGCCGTGACCGGCAAGATCGATACTGTCCCGGTCAGCCGTTTCGATTTCATCGCGACGGAGACCTGGACCTTCGCCAACTATCGCCTGATCGCGGCGAACTGGCTCTCGACCAACGTCCTGTCCTACGCGGTGCTGCTCGTCGTGTTGTCGCTGCTGATCGGCGTCGCCACAGCCGGCATGCTTGGCCGACTGGGCCGTCGCGAATGAGGGGGTGGCTGACCATAATGGTGGCGGTCGCGGTCGCATCGCTGCTTGGCTTGCAGCAGCCCGCATCCGCGCAGACGGCGAAGATCGATGCAGCGTCGTGGAGTGCCTACAAGGCAAAGTTCCTCGACCCCACCGGCCGCATCATCGACAATGCCAACGGCAATATCAGCCATAGCGAGGGCCAGGGCTACGGCATGTGGCTCGCCTACCTAGCAAACGACCAGGCCGATTTCGAGCAGATCTGGTACTTTACCCGGACAGAACTACTGCTGCGCGACGACGGCCTCGCGGTCTGGAAGTGGGACCCATCGGCCAAGCCGCATGTGACCGATGCCAACAATGCATCCGATGGCGACATGCTGATAGCCTATGCCCTGGCGCTGGCGGGATCCGCCTGGAAGAACAACGATTATCTGGAGGCTGCCGCCAAGATCGCGAACGCGCTTCTGGCCCATGCTGTCGTAAAATCGGGGGGGCGAACAATCCTGCTCCCTGGGGTCGAGGGCTTCACCGTTCCCGATCGCAAGGATGGCCCGGTCGTCAACCCCTCCTACTGGATCTACGAAGCCATTCCCGTCATGGCCTTGCTTGCTCCATCCGATGCGTGGGGTTCGCTGACCGAGGACGGTTTGACTTTGCTGCGCTCCATGCAATTCGGACCACGCAAGCTTCCGTCCGATTGGGTGAGCCTTCACCGGCAGCCGCAGCCGGCCGAGGGTTTCGATGTGGAGTTCGGCTACAACGCCATACGTATTCCTCTCTACCTCGCCCGGGCGGGAGTTTCGGACAAGGAACTGCTCTTACGATTGTCCTCGGGAATGACCGCCGGCAATGGTGCGCCGGCAACGATCAACTTGAAAGACGGCCAGCCGAAACAATCACTTGATGACGCTGGTTATCGAATTGTTAACGATGTTGTGGCCTGTGTAGCACAAGGAACGAAGCTGCCCGCGTCGTCCCGGCAGTTCGCGCCATCGCTCTACTATCCATCAACCCTTCAACTCCTGGGGTTGGCCTTCGTCGCGGAGAAACATCCAGAGTGCCTTTGAAATCCTCGCTTGTCGCAGTGTCGGTCGCAGTGGTGGTGGCAGGTCTTGTCACCGCCCTGAAGGATCGCGCTGCCATTCAGGATATGCTCGGCCTCGACCAGCCCGCAGCACCCCAACTAATGCTGATGGGGCGGATCAGTGGGCCTGACAGCCCACCCAAGCAGCCGGCTGACATGCAGTCGATCGCCGAGCAGATACAGGCAACGGCAGGCGCGCAAGCCCCAATCAACGCACAGCCGCAAGGCGAACTCGCCGCCCCGCAGCCAGACGCCGTCGCCCAAGCACAGCCGCAGCCACAACAGCCGGCAGCGCAGAGACCGGCAGCCGCGCCGACAAACCCGCAGCCTGCGGCGCCAAAGGTCGACGAGAGCGCGCTTCGCTATTTCGCGAGCCGTGGCGACAAAGCGAGACTACAGGCCGAGATATCGCGACTTCAGGCGCTCTATCCGAACTGGGTTCCGCCGGCGGATCCGCTCGCCGTTCCCCAGAGCGGCGACAAGCAGCTTGAGGCGATGTGGCAGCTCTATTCCGAGGGCCGCTACGCCGAGCTTCGCAAGTCGATCGCCGACCGACAGGGCGCTGAAGCCGGCTGGCAGCCACCAGCCGACCTCCTTGACCGGCTGGACGTCGCGGAAGCGCGTGCACGCCTGGTGAACGCCTCTGATCTGAAACAATATGCGACCGTTGTGCAGATCGGCGCGGCGACGCCAAGCCTGCTCACCTGCGCCGATATCGACGTGCTGTGGCGCGTGGCAGAAGCCTTCGCCCGCACGGACCGTACGCAGCGGGCGCAAGATGCTTATACCTACATTCTGAAGACCTGCACCAACCCGCAGGAGCGTCTGGCGACCATGCAAAAGGCGTCCGGCTTGTTGCCCTACGCGCCGATGCAGGTCCTGCTTGGCCTCGAGCGTCCGGATGGAAACGGCGGTCGGGAGTTCGACAGCATTCGCGACGACCTCGCGCGCAATTTCGTCGCCGCCGGCAACGCCAATCCCGACCTCGCGGTCTCTCCAGATTACCTAACCCTGGTGCAGCGGTTGGCCGAGACGCAGGGGCTGGCTTCCGACAATCTCCTGCTCGGCTGGTATCACCTGCGCCGCGAGAACTATGCAGACGCGGAAAAGTGGTTCCGCGCCGCACGCGCAAAGGAAGATTCCGCCAGCGCTTCGCAGGGCTTGGCACTGGCTCTGATCGCGGAAAAGAAGGAACAGGAAGCCGAAGACGTCATGCACAAGTGGCGCGGCGATTCCAAGGACGCAACCGCAACCTATCTCGCCGCCACCGCCAACCTCATGGCGCTGCAGCCGCCGGCGAATATTCCCGAGGAGGTGCTGAGCCGTATCGCGACCGAGATCATCGCGCAGAAATATGTGCCGACAGCGCAACAATTCGGCTGGTACGCACGCTCGCTCAATCAGCCGCAGACGGCTGCGCGCTGGTTTGAAACGGCGCTGCGCTGGAAACCGGATGACGAACCGTCTGCCTACGGCCTGGTAATCACCCGCGAGCAATTGAATGACCACGGCGGCGTCGCGGAAGTGCAGCGCCTGTGGGCTGGGCGCTCGACGCGCATCGCACAGCTTGGCGAGACTTCAGCGCTGACGCCGCAAGTGCGCGCGCCGCTTCCCGGACCCGGTCAGGCTCCGCAGCTTCAGCAGGTCCAGCCGCAACAGGTTCAGGCGCCGCAGACGCAGACCTACCAGCCGCAAGTAATCGCCGCGCCCGCTCCCGTGGTTGCTGCAGCCACGCCGGCCCAACGCTCGATACCGCGACAGGCAGAGCCGATACAGCAGGCGTCGCGAACCGCCCCTGCCACGCGGGGGGCGCGTCAAGCTCGCGGATGCTCGACGACCGTCGATGCCCGCCTGCTCGATCCACAAAGCGCGCTGAACCGCGGCTGGTGCCTGATGGACCTGAACCGCCCGATGGAAGCCGTCGAGGCCTTCGAGGCGGCACTCGCCAGCCCCACCCGCAAGGTCCGCGAGGACGCTGCCTATGGCCAGAGCTTGGCCTATCTGCGCGCCGGGCTTTCCAACAATGCCGCGGTCGCGGCAACCAAAGCGCCGCAGACCCGCCAGCGAGCAGCTGAACTGCAGGTTTCCATCCTCGCCGATCGCGCGCTGGCCGCCTTCACCGCGAAGCGCTACCGCGAAGCTCTTGTCTATCTGGACCAACGCGCGCAGTTGCAGCAGGAGCGCATCGATCTGATGGTGCTGCGGGGCTACAGCTACATGAACCTGCAGATGTACGGAGACGCCGAGCGCATCTTCAATGCCGCCGCAGCGGTCGGCAGCAAGGATGGATACCGTGGCCTCGCGGATCTGAAGGATGCGACGCATCCCGAAGGCAAACAATAAGCCTTGTAAATCCCCGTGATCCGCGTGACGTGTCCGCAGTCACCCCCCCGCAAAGCGTACTCTAGCTTGTCGCTCTTGACGTTCTTCTAAAAATAGAACATAACAAGAACAAATAGCGAGGTAAGCGTATGACCAGAACTGAGGAAGTCATAGCAAACGCATTGGCGGTCGTGGCCGCGTCGCGAGCAGAGCGAGAGCGTGACGCCGAACGAAGACGCCGCGTTTTCGGCAAGATCGAAATCGGCCTGCCGCTGCCCAAGATCAAAGGCCAGCAGCTCAGCCTTGATCTCCACTGATCAGGCTTGCGGTGGCAGGTTTTCTCTTTCCGGGCGGTTTCAATGTCAGGGCGGATCGGGTATCCCCGCTGGCAAGAAAACGAAGACGGGCGAGCGCGTTTGTCCGTCACAGATGAGAAAGCTCGTCCATTGTCGGATACCACGCCTTCCTGCTTCGACCGCCCCTACTCCGCCTTCCTTTTCGACATGGACGGCACGATCCTGAGCTCCCTACTCGCCGCCGAGCGTATCTGGGGCGCATGGGCCGCACGGCAGGGACTTGATGTCGAAGCGTTCCTTCCGACCATGCACGGCGCGCGCGGCGTCGACACCATCGCGAAGCTGAACCTGCCGGGCGTCGATCCGGTCGCGGAAGCAGCCGCCATCACCGAAGCCGAGATCAACGATGTCGAAGGCGTTTTTGCGCTGCCTGGCGCCGCCGCGTTCCTGGCCGCGCTGCCGGTTGATCGCTGGGCAATCGTGACCTCGTCGCCGCTTCGGCTTGCGCATAAGCGCCTGGAAGCCGCCGGTCTACCGATCCCGAAATTCATCGTGACCGCTGAAGATGTGGAGATCGGCAAGCCCAATCCGCAATGCTACATCCTAGGCGCCGAGCGTCTGGGCTTCAGCCCGAGCGAATGCCTTGTGTTCGAAGACGTGCAGGCAGGTATCCTGGCAGGCGAAGCCGCCGGCTCCGATGTTCTGGTCATCACGGCGACGCAGCACCACGACCTCGAGACCTCGCATCCGACACTTCATTCCTACGAGGACGTTAAGGTCCGGATCTACGAGGACGGCAAAATCGGCCTCGGCAAGTAAACAAAAACGAAAATGCCCGCCGCGAGACCTGCGGCGGGCATCTGCTCTTCGGCTCGGGAGAGAGTGAGCCTTAGATGTTGGCAAGCAACTCGTTGATGCGCGACTCCATGTCGGTAAGCGCTGCATCGACATCCTTCTGACCGGTGATTGCGGCGCTCATTTCCTGGCCGATGATGTCCTGGATCGCGAACTGACGCTGGACGGTCGAGGGCAATGCGGTGCCGAGCGTTGCGATCGAGGCGATCGTGTCGCGATGCGGCAGGGCCTTGAACTCCTTGGAGTCGAGAACAGCCTTGACCGCCGGCAGATGACCGGTGCGCGACCAGTCGAAATCATTGTCGTGGAAGAACTTCAGGAACTTGCCAATCGCGGCGTTTTCCTCATCGGAACGGTCCTTGGTAGACACGGCCCAGCTGTGGCCATCCGCGTACTGCGCCTTCTTGCCGGCGAAGAGCTGCGGATACGGGTAGACAGCGTAGCCGCCCTTGTTGAGCGCCGTGCCTGCCGTTTCGGATGAGGCGTTGTAATCGCCGATCACCCAGGTGCCGTTCAGATGCACGCCGCCTTCGCCGGCGAGGAAGGCATTGATGCTGGCGGCGTAGTCGAGATCCTTGACCGTGTCGCCATTGTCGTAGATCGCCTTGTACATCTCGAGCACCTTCTTGGCCTCGGGCGTATTGATCTTCACCTGCTTCGGATCCGCGAAGAAGGCGGAATCCTGCTGGAAGAGATAGGTGTAGAGGTTGCGCGTGTAGAGTGCGACCTCGTTGGCGAGATTCTGAACAAAGTAAGGCTTGCCGGTCTTTTCCTTGAACTGCTTGGCCTGAGCGAGCAACTCTTCCGGGCTGGTCGGCAGCTTCGGCGTGCCGTCGGCGTTGACCAGTTCAGCCTTTTTGAAGAGGTCCATGTTGATGTGGTAGAGCATGGTCCAGTTGTCGATCGGCAGGCCGTAAATCTTGCCGTCCTTGGTCACGCCGCCGAGGCTGGCGTCGGTGAAATCGGTCGGTGCGACGCCCACGGACTTCAGCACGTCGTCGAGCGGCATGATCAGGCCCTTGCTCTGGTAATCCGCGAGAACCGACTGGTGGATGGTGACGATATCGGGCGGATCGCCAGCGGCGAACTGCGCGGTCAGCTGGTCATAGCCCGGCCATTCGACCGTGGTCACTGTAACGTGCACATCGGGATTGTCGGCGTTGAACTTATTGATCAGCGAGGTGATGATGCCGCACTCGCCGACCGCCTTGCTGACATCGGTGTTCTTGCCCCAATCGGCATCGCAGGCGCCGAAGAAGCGCTGCACCGTAAGCTCGGTTGCGGCGAATGCCGGCGACGCGCCGACGAGCGCGATCACGGACGCCGCCGCCAGCATGTATTTCCTGAAGTGATGTGTCATGCCCTTCTCCTCCTCTTTGGGGCTTTGCCCCTTTGGCTGGCCTCCTCCCCGGAAGCCGGTTGCGACGTCATCGCTTCAAGTCTCAGCGCACAGCGGCGCCGGAGACTGCCGTCACGATGTATTTCTGGAAAAACAGGTAGAGAACGAGAATCGGCGCGCTGGCAAAGACCGCCTGCGACATCAAGAAGCCGAGGCCTTCCGACTGCGCGAAGTTGGTCTGTGTCGAGGCGATGCCGACCGTCAGCGTATACATTTCCTTCTTGGTGCCCGAGATCAGCGGCCAGAAGTAATCGTTCCAGGCGCCGAGGAAGGTGAATATGCCGAGCGTCGCCTGTGCGGGAACCGTCAGCGGCAGAAGCACATTCCAGAAGATCTTGAAGCGGCTCGCATTGTCGAGCAGTGCCGCCTCGTCGAGCTCCTTGGGGATAGCGCGGAAATACTGCGTCATCAGGAACACGCCGAAGGGCGCTGACAGGCCGGGCAGGATCAGCCCGTGATAGGTGTTGTGGAACTTCAGCCAGCTGAACAGCTGGTGGCGGGCGATCAGCACCGCCTGTTCCGGAACCGCCAACCCCAGGAGCACGATGATGAACAGCGTGTTGCGATAGGGAAAGTTCAGCCGCGCGAAACCGTAGCCTGCGAGCGACGAGAGCACCAGCGTGCCGATGGTAAGCCCGCCGGCGACGATCACGCTGTTCAGCACCCAGCGGAACACAGACGAGGTCGCCAAGATGTTGATATAGTTGTTGATCGTGTAAGGTGCGTGAAAGACGGAGTTCATATCCGCCATCAGTTCCTTGTTGTCCTTCAACGACAGGCCGATCACCCACAGCACCGGCGCAAGCATCACCAGCGCGCAGAGGATGGCGAGGAAAAGGATCACGCGGTCGCCTAGCGAACGGCCGACCATGTTGCCACCTGTTGCGACACTCATCCTTCTTCTCCCTTCCGGCGCGAAATGACGTACTGCGCCATGGCAGCGATGAGGATCAGCATGAAGAGGATTTCAGAGGCAGCAGCACCCAGCCCGAGGTCCCATTTGGTGAAGGCCGCCTCGTAGATGTAGAAAACGATCGGCTTGGAGACGTTGTTCGGACCGCCCATGGTCATCAGCTTGGCCTGGCCGAACAGCTGGAACTGCAGGACGATCTGGATGATCACGACCAATGCGAAGGTGCGGCGGATGGACGGTAGCGTGATGTACCAGAGCGTGCGCCAACGGCTGGCATTGTCGAGCGCTGCCGCCTCGTAGATATCGCCTGGGATCTGCTGCAAGGCGGAGAGGAAGAGCATCATCGGCAGACCGATGCACCACCAGATGGTCGCGATCGCGATCCCGATCATCGCCAGCTTCGGATCCGAGAGAAACGCCGGCGGCGTGGCGTCGAACCAGCCGTAGATGGTGGCGAGCAGGCCGAAATTTCCGATAAAGACGATGCGCCAGATCAGCGTGACGATGGTGACCGACAAAACCGATGAGGAGAAATAGATCGTACGCAAAGCCGCAGCCGTCCGCGTCTTGCGGTTCAAGGCGAGTGCCAGCATCAGGCCGATGATGGCGAGCGCAGGCACGGTGAGCAGCACGAAATAGAAGGTGTTGCCGATCGCCTGGATGAAGATCTTGTCGCGAAACAGCCGGAAGTAATTGTCGATGCCGACGAAGCGGCCAACGCCGAAGGCATCCGCCTTGTGGAGGCTCAGCCAGATGCCCCAGAACAGCGGCACGACCAGCAATGTCACGAAGAAGAACAGATAGGGCAGAACGAAGATGGCGTTGCGCCAAAGCGGCGCATTGATGTTCTGCACCTTCAGGCGCGCGGAAGCCTTGGCGAGCGTGACGGTGCCAGACAGCGTTGTCTCAGTCATGCCCCGGCTCCTCATTGTGCCAGGCGCGCCCCTCGGCGTCGAAGAGATGCGTTCTGCTGCCATCAAGCGTCAGCCCCACCTCATCGCCGATCGCGACACGGCTGTTGCCAATATCCTCGGCGACGATGACGCTGCCATCCGTGAGCCTGGTATAGAGCAGCGTGCGGTCGCCCAGCCGCTCGAGCACGTCGACCTTGCCCGTCGTGGTGGCGGGAACGCCGTCGGCGAGCTTCACCGCCTCGGCGCGGATGCCAAGTGCATGGCTGCCGCCTTTGATGCCGGCAGCGCGGATGGCGGTCTTGAGCTGCGTGCCGTCAGGCAGTTTGGCGCTGACGAAGCCGCTCTCTTCGGAGATCCCAACGTCGAGGAAATTCATCGTCGGCGAGCCGACGAAGGTGGCGACGAAGCGGCTGGCCGGACGGGAATAGATCTCCATCGGCGAGCCGATCTGCTCGATCTTGCGGTTGTTCATGACGACGATGCGATCGGCCAGCGTCATCGCCTCGATCTGGTCATGGGTGACAAAAATCATTGTCGACTTCACGCGATTGCGAAGCTGTGCGAGTTCGACGCGGGTGCGCACGCGCAGCGCCGCATCAAGGTTCGACAGTGGCTCGTCGAAGAGGAATGCCTTCGGCTCCTTGACAATGGCGCGGCCGATGGCGACGCGCTGGCGCTGGCCGCCGGAGAGCTGGCCGGGCTTGCGCTCCAAGAGGTGCCCGATCTCCAGCATGCGGGCGGCTTCCGCCACGCGCGCCGAGATCACGTCAGAGGGGACCGCGATGTTGCGCAGCCCGAAGGCCATGTTGTCGGCAACAGTCATGTGCGGATAGAGCGCGTAGCTCTGGAACACCATGGCGATGTCGCGCTGGCCGGGCGGCAGCGTATCGATACGCTCGCCGTTGATAGAGATGGTGCCTTCATCGACACTTTCGAGCCCGGCGATCATTCTCAGAAGCGTGGACTTTCCGCAGCCGGACGGGCCGAGAAAGACCATGAACTCATTGGCCTTGATCGACAGCGACAGGCCGTCGAGCACGGTCATCGAGCCGTAGCGCTTGCTGACATTGGTGATTTCGATATTGGCCGTCATCCGGCTGCTCCCAAGCTGCAGTCAGAATCCGAAAATCCGATATGAACACATGGCTGGCACGAAACGGCGCGAATAGCGCCTGCTTCGAGAAGCAGGCCGCCTTTCGTCCATGAAGGTGCCAAAACAGAAGCGGTTGCTCCCATCTTCTCCTCCCAGTGGCACGTCAAATCTGGTTCGCTGACGTTAAATCATACAATTACGATGTCAACATATCTTCGATATGTATCAGCTATCGTGATTTAATGGATCAAGCCTGCAGCCGGATCACGCGGTAGGACAAAGGCGCGATCTTCGCCGTCAGCTTGCCATCGGCGAATGCCGAACCACTCGCCTTCACCGGCACCACATTGTTCGGCTTTTCGGCCGTGTTGGTGATGGTGAGATCCGAATGGGCGACGACCTGGTCGTCGATGACGCTGAGGTTGCCGAATCCGAGCAGGCTGGCGTCGAGATCGAGCGCTTCCGTGCCGTGGCGGTTGACGATGAAGAAGGTGACCGTCTTGGCGTCCTTGTCATGGACGGCCGAGACGTCGAGGTATGGCACGCTGCCGACATCCTCGACCTCGTAGGCCGGGCTGTCGACCATCAACTTCAGCGCCGTGCCCCGGCCATAAACCGAAGCGAAGTAGTAGGGATAGAAGATCGTCTGGCGCCATGCGGCACCGCCCGGCGTCGTCATGATCGGAGCGATGACGTTGACCAGCTGCGCGAGGCAGGCGATCTTCACCACGTCTGCGCGGTTGATGAAGGTGTTCAGGATGCAGCCGACCTGCAGCACGTCCTCGAAGTTATAATCGTCCTCGAGCAGCGCCGGCGCATGCGGCCAGCCATTGGCGCCGGCGAGCGTCGCCTTGTCGCGTTCCTTGGAGTGGTACCATACGTTCCACTCGTCGAAAGAGATATAAACGTCCTTGGTCGAGCGCTTCTTCGCCTTGATGTAGTCGATGACGCCGGCGACCGTGCCAATGTAGTTGTCGAGCTCGATGCTGCGGGCAAGATAGTTGGCCGTGTTCTTGGCGCGGTTCTCAAAATACATGTGCAGCGAGATATAATCGACCTCGTTATAGGTGTGGTCGAGAACGGTCGCTTCCCATTCGGGATAGGTCGGCATGTGGGCATTGGACGAGCCGCAGACGACCAGCTCCAGCGAGCTGTCGAAGGCGCGCATGGCCTTGGCGGTCTCATGCGCCAGTCGGCCATATTCGTCGGCCGTCTTGTGGCCGATCTGCCAGGGGCCGTCCATCTCATTGCCGAGGCACCAGAGCTTCACGTCCCAAGGCTCGGCGCGGCCGTTGGCGATACGCTTGTCGCTCCACTCGCTGCCGCCGGGATGGTTGACGTATTCGAGGAAGTTGCGGGCTTCATCCAGGCCGCGAGAGCCGAGGTTGACGGCGAGCATCATCTCGGTCTTGGCCGAGACGCACCATTCGGCGAATTCGTGCATGCCGACCTGGTTGCTTTCGGAGGTGTGCCAGGCAAGGTCGAGGCGCGTCGGGCGGCTTTCCTTGGGGCCGATACCGTCTTCCCAGTTATAGGCCGAGACGAAGTTGCCGCCGGGATAACGCACGATCGGAACGTTCAGCTCCTTGACGAGATCGATCACATCCTTGCGCATGCCGTTTTCGTCGGCGGTCGCATGGTCGGGCTCGTAGATGCCGGTGTAGACGGCGCGACCGAGGTGCTCGATGAACGAGCCGTACAGGCGCGGGTCGATGTCCGAGATCGTGTACTTGCTATGCGCGGTGACCGCAGCCTTCATGATACCCTCCACTATATCATTCTTTGTGATCCATATCACAATTTGAGGTGAATAAAGCGGAAGCCTCGGCCGGGGTCAAGGGCAAAATTCAGAAAATCGGGTACAGTCTAGCGTGTTCTGATACGCAGCAGGATGTCCTGATCGTAATTGCCGAAACCACGACCGAAAATATTGATGCCGCCAGGGTGCTTTGCGTCATCGCGAACCCCGATGCGCAGGCGAATCGAGTGATGCTCGTCGAGTTTCAGATCCGAAAGCGCCACGTCGGAAATGCGCAGTCCATCGACGAAGGCGCCCTCGTCGTTGATGCGGAAGCTCTTCAGCTTGCCGTACTGCGAACCCTTCAGTTTCCACCAATCCGGCGTGAAAACCCCGCGTTTGTCGCCGAAATCGCCGGGGGACGTCCAGGTGCCAATATCGATACCATTGACCGTGAGCGTGATATCAGAGGGCCAGTCGGCGCTGGTGCCGGGCACTTCGGAGCTCAGTTCCATGACGAACTCGATCTCGCGGATGGGGGTGTTGGTCAGCCTGGCATTATTGGGAAACTGGTATTCGACATGACCCCGCGTGAACCATATCAGCGCCGTCTTCATGCGATCTGGATCAAGGAAAGTGTTGGGTACGTCGAGCAGACCGATGATCCCGTCCACCGAGCAGAGACCGCAGGGCGCGGTCACATCGTAGCTGGTGTAGAGGCCAAGCGGCATCGCCACCTCGATCGCATCCGGTTCGGTTTCCTTGATTTCATTCTTGAAGACGACAAGGATCTCATCATAGACGCTATGACAGACTTTCTGGTTGCCCTTGCGCGCCTTTTGCGTCTCGGTGCGGATCAACCCCGCCTCCTCCAACATCTGCACATTGGTCGAGACGCTGGACTGCGGCAGCTCAAGAATATCAGCGATTTCGTTGACGTTGAGCGGCCCCTTTTCGTGCAGAAGCTTCAATACGGAAACCCTTGCCGGCGATGCCAGCCCCTTCAAAATGGGCATGCCCTCCTCGGGATCGACGACAAGAAAGTTGCGGCTCATATGGATCCCGTTCGCGGAAGATGAAATGCGTATTACTGTTGTATATCGAATATTTTGATTTGTTCAATTGTCCGAACCGAAATCGCCTGCCTGTTCATGCATTTCCATTCCTGGCTAATTTTACCGGCTGCGTTTCCGTCGTGGTCATGATCCCATGCTATGACGGGACCATCGCAACATGGGGTCGCCGATCTTGAGAGCCACGTTCCGCACTACATTCCTGCTTCTGACCGCGCTGGCGCCGACGCTAGTGGCAGCCCAAGGCTGGCAGAACGACGGCCGGGGAACCTCCATATGGAGCGTGGCGCCGTCCGAGGGGCAGTGCAATGTCAGCCAGGCGAAGAACCTCGCGCGACGTGCCGCTATCATCCGCACCAATGTGGTCTATCAGGACAACAACACGCTGACGCTCCGGGGACTGACGGAATGGGGCGAACGGCGCGACATCATCTTCGCCAATGTTCGCGGCTGCCCCGAGATCGGTTTCCAGGATGTGCTGCCGTTGAACCAACGTCAGCAACAGCCCCAGCCCCAGCCACAACCGCCGCCAATTCAGAAACGCTAAAAAAAGCCCCGCGGCTGAGCCGCGGGACTTCTTGAGGCCGTGACCGGGAGAGAGTTGGTCAGGCGGCCTGAACCTTGCGCGCGGTGCGCGCCCATGCCGGCAGCCAGTCGCCATGCGCGGCCAGCAGTTCGTCCGTCATCGCCCAGATCTGGTCGAGGTCGAGTTCGGCCGCGGTATGCGGGTCCATCATCGCTGCATGGTAGATGTGCTCGCGATTTTCAGTCATCAGCGCCTGAACCGTCAGTTCCTGCACGTTGATGTTGGTGCGCATCAGAGCGGTCAGCTGCGGCGGCAGATCACCGATGAAAGTCGGCTGAATACCGGATGCATCGACAAGGCATGGAACTTCGGCGGCGCAATTCTCCGGCAGCGAGGTGATGCAGCCGTTGTTGCGGACGTTGCCGTAGATCACGGAGGGTTCGCCGGTCCAGACCGAATTGATGATCGAGGAGGCATATTCCTTCGACTGCTTGACCTCGATCTTGTCGGCCGAGCGATAGGCTTCCGCCTGGCCCTTCCAGCGCTCGATCTGCTCGATGCAGCGCTTCGGATATTCGTCGAGCGGAATGCCGAACTTCTCGATCAGGTCCTCGCGGCCTTCCTTGATGAAGTACGGCGTGTACTCGGCGAAATGCTCGGAGCTTTCGGTGACGAAATAGCCGAGGCGGGTCAGCATCTCGTAGCGCACCTGGTTCGGGCAACGCGGGTTCCAGCCCGGCTTCGGAGCGCGACCTTCACGGTAGGCGCGCACGAGATCGGGATAGAGGTCCTTGTAGGAGCCGTCGGGCTGGCGATGCTCGAACTTCAGGTAGAAGGCCATGTGGTTGATGCCGGCCGAGCGGTAGCGAATATCCTCATAGGGGATATCGAGATCGTGGGCGAGTTCCATCGCCGTGCCCTGAACCGAGTGGCAGAGGCCGACCTGCTTGATGGTGGGATACTTCTCGGCGATCGCCCAGGTGTTGATCGCCATCGGGTTGACGTATTGCAGCATGATTGCCTCGGGGCAGACCACGAGCATGTCCTCGCAGATCTTCCACAGATGCGGCACGGTGCGCAGGCCGCGCATGATACCGCCGACACCGAGCGTATCGGCAATCGTCTGGCGCAGGCCGAACTTCTTCGGAATGTCGAAGTCGGTGACCGTGCAGGGCTCATAGCCGCCGATCTGGAAGGCGACGACCACGAAGTCGGCACCTGTCAGCGCCTTGCGCTGGTCCGAATAGGTCTCGGCCTTGGCCTTTGCGCCCAGCGTCGAGATCAGCTTGTTGACGACGATGGCGCTTTCTTCCAAGCGCTGCGGATTGATGTCCATCAGGGCGATGGTCGCGCCCGACAGCGCGGGTCGCTGCAGCACGTCGCCGATGATGTTCTTCATGAAGACGGTGGAACCAGCTCCGATGAAGGTGATCTTGGGGTTTCTTGCCATAATATCCTCCGGCATTGGCAATCAGGCTACCTCGAAAGCGGCTTTGACGAGCCGTTCGGTGTAGGCGGTCTTGGGATTGGTGAGAACTTCGTTGACGGGTCCCTCTTCCATGATCTTGCCATGCTGCATGACAATCACCCGGTGGCAGAGGGCACGCACGACCTTGAGATCGTGCGAAATGAAGAGATAGCTGAGGCCGCGCTCGTCCTGCAGCTTGCGCAAGAGCTCGATGATCTGCGCCTGCACCGAAAGATCGAGCGCCGATGTCGGCTCGTCGAGCAGGATAAACTCCGGCTCGAGCGCGATGGCGCGGGCAATGGCGATACGCTGGCGCTGGCCGCCAGAGAATTCATGCGGAAAGCGCGACAGGATATTGCCGGGCATGCCCGCCGCGATCAGCGCCTCGCGCACACGGTCCAGCCGCTCGGCCTTGGTCGCGCCGAGCTTGTTGACGACAAGTCCTTCTTCGATGATTTGGCCGATCGTCATGCGCGGATTGAGCGATGAGAAAGGATCCTGGAAGACGATCTGCATGCGCGAGCGCAGCGGCCGCATCTCGCTGCGCGACTTGCCGTGGATCGGCTGGCGGTCGAAATAGATCTCGCCATTGTCGGCATCGTTCAACCGCAACAGCGCCTGCCCGAAGGTCGTCTTGCCGGAACCGGATTCGCCGACGAGGCCAAGCGTTTCGTGCTTGCGCAGCGTCAGCCCCAGGCTGTCGACGGCCACGAGCTCCTTCAACTCCGGCTTGAAGAAGCTGCCGTGGCGCATCATGAAGGACACGCGCACGCCCTTGGCGTCGAGAATGACCTCGGAGCCCTCGGGCAACGGGTTCGCCTGGCCGCGCGGCTCGGAGCTCAAAAGATGCTTGGTGTAGCTGTGCTGCGGATTGGCGAAGAGCCTTTCCGTCGTGTTGTGCTCGCGCATTTCGCCATGCTGCATCACGTAGACGTAGTCGGAGAACTGCCGGACAACGGTGAGGTCGTGGGTGATCAGGATCACCGCCATCCGCATTTCCTTCTGCAGATTGCGGATGAGGTTGAGGATCTGCGCCTGAACAGTCACGTCGAGCGCGGTGGTCGGCTCGTCGGCGATCAGCACGTCAGGATCATTAGAGAGCGCCATGGCGATCATCACGCGCTGTCGCTGGCCGCCGGACAGCTGGTGCGGATACTGCTTCAGGCGCGCTTCGGGATCGGGGATCTGCACCTGCTTCAGAAGCTCGAGCGCACGCGCTTCCGCCTGCTTCTTGCTCACCTTGCGGTGGACGCGGATCGCTTCGACGATCTGGCTGCCGATCGTGTAGATCGGGTTCAGCGAGCTCATCGGCTCCTGGAAGATCATCGAGATGCGGTCGCCGCGCAGTTTGCGGCGCTCGCGCTCGGCATATTTCAGGATATTGGCGCCGTCATAGTCGACGGTCGATTTCGGCGCGACGACGGCGCGCTTCGACAAGAGCCCCATGACGGTGCGGGCCGTCACGGACTTGCCGGAGCCGGATTCACCGACGATGGCAATGGTTTCCCCGCGGTAGAGCTGGAAGGAAATATCCTTCACCGCCTCCACGGTGCCATGCTCGACCTTGAAGTTGACGCCGATGTTACGGGCGTCGATGACCGGGCTTTCCGTGTGCGCATCGTGATCGAAGCGGACGGGCGGGGCAAACGAGTTGACGAGTGCGAGAGCCATGTTCTTCACCTCAATCAATAGGGATCGACCGCATCGCGCAGACCGTCGCCGAGCGCGTTGAACGCGAAGACGGTGACGAGCACGAAGCCGACGGGAGCGAGGATCCAGGGATAAGTGCCGATCACCGAATAGTTGGCGGTGTCCTGCAGCATCAGTCCCCAGGAAATCAGCGGCGGCTTCACGGCAAAGCCGAGGAAGCCGAGGAAGGATTCGAGCAGCACGACGCTCGGGATATGCAGCGTGACGGCAACGATGACGTGGCTCATCACGTTCGGGAAGATGTGCTGGAAGATGATGCGCCGGTCCGTGGCGCCGACGGCCATGGCCGCGCGGACGTAATCGATGCGGGCGAGCGCCAGCGTCTTGCCGCGCACTTCGCGCGACATCTGCGCCCAGCCGAGCGCCGACATGACGACGATGACGAAGGCGAGGAACACATTGGTCGGCGCCGTCACCGGGATCAGCGAGGTTAGCGCCAGATAAAGCGGCAGCTGCGGAAAGGCGAGCACGATTTCCACGAAGCGCTGTACCCAAGCATCGAACGAGCCACCGAAATAGCCGGAGACCATGCCGACGGTGGTGCCGATGACGGTGACGATGAATACGACCGTCAGCGCGATGGTGAGCGAGATGCGCGAGCCGATGATGGCGCGCGAGAGAACGTCACGGCCGAACTTGTCGGTACCAAGAAAATGCACCGGCTGCCCATCGACGGAGCCGAAGAAGTGGCGGTCGGTTGGGATCAGCCCGAGAAGGTTGTACTCCGAGCCCTTGACGAAGAAGCCGAGTACGCGCGGATTGTCATAGTCGGGGCCGACGATCGGCTGGAACGTTACCGGATCGAGCTCCTCGGATTCGCCGAGTGCATAGACGCGCGGCGGATAGGTGAGATTGCCGTCCTTGTCGTGGAAGCTCACCATCTGCGGCGGCGCGAAGCCGGTATCGGTGGCCTTGGGGTCCATCGGCGCGAAAAAATCGGCGAACACGGCCATCAAGAGCAGCAGGCCGACGAGGACGAGGCCCATCATGCCGGTCCAGGAACGGCGCAGGCGACGCCAGACCAGCGACAGATAGCTTTCGTTGCCGTTATGCAGACCCTTGACGGTCTCTTCGTGCGGCGGCGGGGGAGCGGAATCGAAGGCGAGCATATCAGGCTCCTCCGTACTGGCGGACGCGCGGGTCCAGCATGGCAAGCAGCATATCGGCGATGATGTTGCCGACAATCAGCGTCGCGGAAAGAACCATCATGAAGGTGGCGGTGACATAGACGTCTCCGACCGCCATCGATCCGACGATCGCGGGACCGACCGTCGGCAGCGAGAAGATAATCGCCGTCTCGATTTCGCCGGTCAGCATATAGGGAAGCACGACGCCCTGGTACATGACGAGCGGGTGCAGCGCGTTGGGTACTGCATGGCGCATCACCACGGCGCTGCCAGACAGACCCTTGGCGCGGGCCGTCTCGACGTATTGCGCGTTCAGCGTATCAAGCAGGTTCCCGCGCATGACGCGCATGTTGTAGGCGAGCCCTCCGAACGTGGCGATGGCGACGACAGGCCAGACGTGGTGGACGAGGTCGGCGAACTTCGCCCAGGACCACGGCGCCCCGCCATATTGCGGCGAGAAGAAGCTGCCGATTTCCGAGACGTTGAAGTGGAAAACCATCAGGTAGACGATGATCAGCGCCATCAGGAAGCGCGGCACCGTCATGCCGAGGAAGGAGATACCCGATAGCAGGCTGTCGATCCAGCTATACTGGCGGGTGGCCGCCCAGATGCCGAAGCCGATACCGAGGATCGACGCGAATATGTGACAGACCAGCGCCAGAAGCAGCGTGCGCGGCAGGCGTTCGCCAACGACGTCGGCGACCGGCTTGTTGTAGAACATGCTGTAGCCGAAATCACCCTGGGTGATGATGCCCTTGATCCAGGCGAAGTACTGAATGACCATCGGCTGGTCGAGGCCATGCGCAACGCGGTAGGCCTGGGCCTGCGCCTCGGCGGCTTCGAAGGACGCGCCGCTCTGGTTGATCAGCTGCGATCGGATGTAATCGGCATAGTCGCCCGGCGGAGCCTGGATGATCGCGAAGGTCACGATGCTCAGGATGATCAGTACGGGGATGGCGGACGCTATGCGCACGAGCAGGAAGCGTAACATCGGGCTCGTTTCTCCTTGCTGCCAGTCGCGCCTTTCGGTGCGGCCGGCTTGTTGATCTTGCCCGGCCGCGCATCACGCGCGGCCGGTCCGTTTCTTCGGGAGGAGAACTTAGTTGATCGGGCCCTTTTCGCCGGGCTTGCCGGGCAGCTGCTCAGGGAACAGCTCGTACTTGCCCTGCTTGTCGGCAGCCACCCACAGGCGTTCGCGGATGACGGAATCTTCAGCCCAGTTGAACATGAAGATCGGCGTTCCGGCCGGTACGTTCGAGAAGCGCTTGTTGATGATCAGCGCACCCGGGTACTCCGTGAGGCCAACCGTATCGACATTCTCGGTCGCGATCTTCTGGTACTGCTTCATCAGGGCGACGCGTTCGTCATTGTCCTGGCTGGTGCGGAACTTGTTGACGATGTCGACCAGCTGCTGCTCGTAAGGCATCAGATCGACCTTGTCGTCCTTGCCAGCGCGGTGTTGCCAGCTGGTGCGCGGTCCAACCGGAGCGAGCTGCTCGGTGTTCTGCACCACGGATGCAAGTTCCGTCGGGTTGCGCTGGATCAGCCAGTCGAAACGACCGCCGTAATGAGCGTCGTCGCGCTTTGGACCATCGAGGGCATTGAGAATGACCTTGATCCCGAGCTTTTCCATCTGCCCGACGACACCTTCCGCGAGGCTCTTGTCGGTGCTGTAGGTATTGTTGACGAGCAGCACGATTTCGAGGTTCTTGCCGCCTTCGGTGCCGGCGGGGAAGTTCACGAAGCCGTCGCCGTCGGTATCCTTCAACCCAACCTTTTCAAGCAGCGCCTTGGCACCCTTGAGGTCGAAGGGATAGTAGACGACGGAGTTGCGGTCGTAGAAACTCGTGCCCGAGGACAGGCCGCCTGGATAGATCGCCGTGAACGGACCCTTGACGAGCGAGTCGCCGATCGCCTTGCGATCGAGAGCCATGGTGACCGCCTTGCGGAAGTCCTCGTTGCGGTTCAGCTCGCGGATCGCCTGGCTGCGCCCATCCGGTTCGCCCCAGCCATTGGCCGAGAAGTTCATACGCAGATTGTATCCGATCAGGCGCGGGCCGAAGGCGAGACGAGCGGGTGCCGTCTTTTCGGCGGCGCGCTTCAGCGATGCCACGAAGTTTTCCGGCTGCTCGAGGTTCGAAATGTCGCCGGAGCCGGCAACGGCCTGCACGTCGCGGTCCGCCCAGGTCGAAAGCTTGTAGTGCAGCTCGTTGAGGTAAGGCAGCTGGTTGCCCTTCTCGTCGACCTTCCAGTAGTAAGGGTTGCGGCGCATCACGATGATATCGTCGGGACGGTACTCAACCGGCACCCAACCGCCCATGACGGGCATGTTCATGTACTCAGGCGGGAAGGCGTTCTTGAACTGGTCGTAGGTGTTCTTCGAGTATTTCGGATGCTGTGGCTTGAGGATATGCGACGGGCCCGGGCAGAAATTCGGGTACGCCATCGTGTAGAGATACTGCTTCGGGAAAGCTTCCTTGAAGGTCCACTCGACGGTGTAGTCGTCGATCTTCTTCAGCGTGGTTCCCTCGCCGAAAGCCTCGGGCGAAGCGCCGCCGCCAAGCGGCGAGACGTTTGGATCGACGACTTCGTCTTCCCAGTAGAACATGATGTCATCGGCGTTGAAGGCAACGCCGTCAGACCACTTGGCACCTTCGATCAGGTGCATGGTCAGCTTGTGGCCGTCCTGCGACCATTCCCAGCCCTTGGCAAGGTTCGGAAGCGGTTCGGTGTCCTTGGCTTCGACCTGGAAGAGCGGTGCGGTACGCGTCAGGCACTCGGAAAGGCCGATATCGATGCCGCCCCAGCCTTGAGTCTGGCCGGCGCCGTAATTCCAGCCTTCCGGCCGGCCGCCGATGACGTGGCGCAGCGTGTCGCCATAGACGCCGATGCCATCGACCATGTTCTCGGTCTTGAAGACCAGCGGCTCCTTGGGGAGACGGTCCTTGACCGGGGGAAGCTTGCCGGTATCGACAAAGTTCTTCTTCACCCAATCCGGCTCGTTATACGAGGGAAGCGCCTTGAACTCCTCGATGGAATCTCTCGATACATAATTGATCTTGCCTTCCGCCGGAAACTGCGGCGGAACGGGCGGTGTCGTCGGCTCGGAGGCGTAGGCGCTCAAAGCCTGGACCGAGACGCTCAGCGCCAGTCCGGCCAGAATGCCAAGGTTGCGGTAATGTCTCATCGTCTCTCCCTTTTGTATCGGGACGCTTGTCGGCTGCCCCGGTTCTCCTCAACGATCCGGAAACGGGCTTGTGGCGATGGCGTCCCCTCCTTGGGACGCCATCGCCACCCGTCCTCCGGGAAACTTACACGGCCTGCTTGAGCGCCGCCTTCTCGGCGCGGAGCTCGTCGATCGAGCGGACGTTGCGGCGTGCGGCACCTGCCCATTCACGGGTCTTTACCGTCGATTTCGCCAGACGTTCCTTGGCGGCCGGGACTGCATCCGCATATTGCGGCAACCAGCGCGCCTGGGCGACAACCATTTCATCGACCATCTGCCATACCTCTTCCGGCGTCGCCACCGCGCCGACCAGCGGGTCGTGCAGGACGGCGAGCTTCAGGAGATCGATGTCGCCGCTGATGGCGGCATGAACCGACATGCGCTGGACGTTGATCGACGCCACGCAAGTCGCAGCACAGGCTTCCGGAATGGTGATGCCGGAGACCATGTTGATGCCGAAGCGATCGACGAAGCCGGGCGATTCGATGATCGCATCAGAAGGCAGGTTGGTGATCACGCCGTTGTTCTTGAGGTTGAAGTGACCGCGATAGACACGGCCGGTCTCCAGCGCCTCGAGAATGTGGCTGGCGTGCTCGTTGGAGCGCTTGGCCGGATCGATCGGCTTTTCGGCCGAAGCGAGGAACTGCGGGAACTCCGTCTCGAACCAGTTGCGGGTTTCGGTGGAGTGGCGAAGATAGCCGCCGGTTTCGCCATGGATCCAGTCGGACATGTCGATCCATTTGGTGATTTCGTCAGGCCGCTTGCGGTACCAGGGCAGGTATTCCGACAGGTGACCGTTGCTCTCCGTCGAATAAACGCCGAAGCGCTTTAGGACGTCGATGCGCAGCTTTTCCTGCTGCGAGAACACAGGATGCGCCTCGAAGGCGGCAACCAGCTCTTCCTTGCCGATCTTGCGGCCGTTGAGCTTCAGATCGACGAACCAGGTCTGGTGGTTGATGCCCGAGCAGATATAGTCGAGCTCGGAGACCGACTTCGCGCCAAGCACTTCTGCGATCTGTTCGGCGCCGTGCTGGACGCCGTGGCAGAGACCAACGGTATCGACCTTGCCGTATTCGATCGCGGCCCAGGTGTTCATCGCCATCGGGTTCGCGTAATTAAGGAACTTGGCGCCGGGCTCGGCGACTTCGCGAATATCCTTGCAGAAGTCGAGGATGACTGGAATGTTGCGCTGACCGTAGAGAATGCCGCCGGCGCAGATCGTGTCACCGACGCACTGGTCGATGCCGTATTTCAGCGGAATTCTGATATCGTCGGCATAAGCTTCCAGACCACCGACGCGCACACAGCTGATGATGTAGCGAGCGCCGGTCAGCGCTTCACGGCGGTTGGTCGTCGCCGTCACCTTGGTCGGCAGTTTGTTCGATGCAACAATCGTATCGAGGATCTGCTTGATCATCTGCAGATTGTGCTCGCTCATGTCCGTGAGCGCGAACTCGATATCCCGAAATTCTGGAACGCACAGAATGTCGGTGAACAGCTTTTTCGTGAAGCCGACGCTGCCTGCGCCGATGATAGCGATTTTGAAACTCATGATCCTAGCCTCGATGCGATTAAGATGCCGGATTTGGACAGCAGGAAGAAGAATAAGCCGCGGGCTTGCGTCCGACGACGAAAAAGGCCAGAAATCCGGCTTATTCTCCTCCCCGCCGCTCCATGAGCCCGGCGGTGTTCTCTCTCTTGGGGCGGATTATGCGTAAAATCTTCAAGGCCGCCAGAGAAGGATTATGCTTTCATGGGTAATTTTGTGCTGCAGGATTTGATCGATCGTGGGCCGTCCATGCGAACGGTTTCCCTGCCGCGCGGCCGACAATCCCTGCATACCATGCCAACAAGCACCGGTTACGAAGTGCGCGAGAATGCCACCTATGACTGGGATGGACGCAAGCGCGGGCAGACGCCTTTTACCGTGTTGCAGCACACGATTAGCGGTGCTGGCAATCTACGCTACGAGAATCGCGAACTGCGGGTGAAGGAGGGCGAGACTTTGCTGGTGCTGGTGCCACACAATCATCGCTACTGGCTGGAGGACGGCGATCGCTGGGAGTTCTTCTGGATCTCGATGAACGGCGAGGAAGCACTGCGCATTCACCGATCTATCCTCGCGGTCACCGGTCCGATCTTGAAACTGCAGCCGCGGACGATCGAACATCTTGCCGATTGCAGCCTACGGCTAATCACTGGCGGCGAAACGCCTGGCTTGGCGTCGTCAATTGCCTATGAGGCGGCGATGGCCCTTTATGACGACGTGTTCGGCTCGCATCCCGTATTCAGCGAAGAGTACCGGACCATGCAGCACGTCATCGACTACATTACCGACAATCTTGAAAAGCCGCTACCGGTGGAGGACCTCGCCAGGGTGGCAGGCCTCAGCCGCGCGCATTTTTCTCGCATGTTCGCCGCCAACGAAGGCCTCCCGCCGGCCGAATATGTGCTGCAGAAGCGCTTGAAACGGGCGGTCAAGCTGTTGACGAAGACTGCCCACATGCCGGTCAAGGAAGTGGCGATCCGCTCCGGCTTTGAGGACGCCAACTATTTCTCCAAAGTGTTCCGTCGGGTCTACGGCACCAATCCCACGGAGTTTCGCACGACCGGCATGTATGCCAGCGTCGGCAGACCGCACTGATGGCAGCCGGGCTGGTTCAATCCGAAGACTTTTGCGGTGGGCCGCCATGATCGGCGTCGGAGGGCGCCGATGCGGATGGCAGCGGCCGCGACCCGACATAAAATGCACATCCCCCGATCAGCAAGCCGACAAAAAGTGCGAGCCATATGCCCGGTCTTGCCGCGAGGTAGAACACCACATAGCCCCCAGCCATGCCGGTGAGCGCCATGGCCTTGGCACGCATCGATATCGCGCCCTGGTCGCGCCACGCCCGCAGCGTGGGGCCAAACGTCGGATGGTTCATGACCCAGGTTTCGAGACGGGGCGACGAGCGGGTGAAGCACCAGACGGCTAGGATCAGGAAGATGGTCGTCGGCATTAGCGGCAGCAACGCCCCGATAAAGGCGAGGACCAGCATCAGTATGCCAAGGATAAAATATCCTGCACGCAAAGTGAGGGCGGTGACGCGGCCGGGTTTCACAGACATCTTCCGGTTTATAGAGGGCGCAGTATCCCTTTCACGACAGCGTGGCGCAATGCAAGATACATGGTCATTTTTCCGGTAATCGCCGCTATTCTGCCGCCTCCCGCAACGCTAGCGGCTCGCTGTCCTGCAACTGGCGAGCATTGGGAAACAGATTGTGCCGAAGACCGACTAGCGCCATCAGGATCTTGCGCACCGCCGACGACCTGACAGGGCCACGAACCGTATCGATCGCGGCATCGACCAACTGCAGCAGCGACTGGTCCGGCTGCGTCTCGAGCGTGCGCCGTCTTTCCGCGTAGAAATACGCAACAGCATCGAGAACCTCGTCTACGGCTGCACGCTGGTCTGCGAGAAGCGGCCCCTTGCATGCCTGCAGATCGACGACGCTTGTTCCAACCCGCATATCCTTCAGCATGTCCGCCTGGGTGACAGCGGAATCCTGCGCCAACGAGGCAAGACGCGGTACCATCAGCGAAAGACGATCCAGCATCGTATATAGCATGGCCTGGGGGTCGCGCTTCTGCGACTTGCGCGCCACAGCGGCTATATCAGCCCATGCGGCCTTGAAGAGCCTACGCGCGCTCCACTCCGCGCCAACTGACCTAACCACGGCCGCAATACCGATCGCCATCAGCGTTCCGAGGACCGTCGAGAGATTGGCATTCAGGAAGGAGGCGAGATCGAAACTAGGCCTCGATTGCAGTGTCAGCATCGTCGGTATGTTGGCGGACAAAGCCATTCCGAGCAGGAAGGTCGATGGGCGCGCGATCAGCACGCCAAGCGGCAGAAAGAGAAAGCTCAGCGCCAGCACGAGCGAGGAGAATCCGCTGAGAACGGGCATTACCGCGAATACAAACACGAAGCTGAGAACAATCGCGACCATGCTGAAGATCATGAACTTGCGAATAATCGGCGTCGGATTGTCCATCGCGGCAAAGAAGCAGATGAGAATGCCTGCGATCACAGGTGCACCGGCGCCGCTGCTCCAGCCTGTCATGATCCAGAAGACCGTGCCCAGCACGATGGCCAGCGCGGCCGAGAAACCGGAGAAAAGCGCTATGCCATAGTCTCTGTGAATCGGGCGCGCGCTTTTCTGCTTGAAGCCGAACGACTGCCCCTTCCAGGCAGGCCGTGATCCCGAGGCAATATGCAGCCGCAAGCCCACGCATTCGTTCCAGATCTCCAGCAGGTCGCGCAGCCGGGCTGAGAAATCCAGCACCAGCAGATCCTGCCACCCGCTTGAGCACATCGCTTCAGCCTCAAGCGCCTGAAGCGGCGCCAGCATCTCGCTGTAGCACTCCTCCGACATCGGCTCTTTTGTCCGCATCCACGCCTCGGCACCAGCAATGAGCTTCTTGACGGCGTGTGTGTGTTCGTACCCCGTCCTTGTTAGCGCGCCATCCACATCCACGAGGCCGGACACCACGGGCAGGAGCGTGATCATGTGACGCTGCAACTCGCGTGAAGCGCCGACGAGTTGACTGTGGCTTGACGTGTCGTAGGACACGTGGGTCGTGAACGTTCTGATATCGGCGGCCTCGGCCGCAAGACGGCCGGATGTGCGCATCAGTGTGGGATCCTCCGGGCGTCTGTCGAGTGCAGCCGCAATCAGAACAGATGCATCGCTCAACCAAGCATCGATGCGCGCCGTCAGTACCGGACCGGCATGACGTGGAAAAACAACTCGGTTGATGACTGCCGCGCAGATGATTGCGACAGAGATTTCTATGACGCGCGAGGTGGTATAGGTAAACACTGCCGACGGGTTGTCGACCAGCGGAAAGCTGGTGAGCGCGGCCGTGTAACCTGCCAGCATGAAACCATAGCTGCGCGGTGTGCGGTCGAGCAGGCTGATCGCGAGGCAAACCGCGACCCAAAGCGCGATCGCCAATGTCAGCAATTCCGGCGCATTCACGAGATTTGGCACGAGAATGATGCTCATCGCCCCACCCGCCGCTGTGCCGACCAGGCGATAGACCGCCTTCGAGGTGCTTGCGCCTGATAGCGGATGGGCAACGATGTAGACGGTAGTCACAGCCCAATAGGGATTGGGGAGGTCAAAGCACAAGGCAATGAACAGCGCCAGCATGGCTGCAATGAATGTCTTAATCGAGAAAACCATGTCCCACGTATCGGGGAGCCAGGTGAGCTTCTTGCTTGCCATGGGAAACCGGAGGTGAGCGCTACAGCTCGTAATTTCGATCGTTTACGTACTATTCGCATACGACTTAAAATAAAACAATATGCTTTACTGCGCGAGCGAGCGCCTTTAGCGCTCTTTCAACGAGAAACAGCAAGGGACGGACGCAGAGGATGACAAGGCAGACGAAACCCTTGAGCCGCAGAGCAGCGGTCACCTCCAGCATGCTACAGGCGGGAAGCATCTGGAAGCGCATGGCGGAGAAGGCGCTGGCAGAGGACGGAATTTCGGCGTCGCGCGCCAATCTGCTCCTTCTGGTCAGCCGGTCGGGCGGCGGTGTCCGCCAGGTTCAGCTTGCCGAAAGCCTCGGCCTCGCCAGCCAATCGCTGGTCCGCCTGCTGGATGAACTCACCGCCGGTGGTCATATCGAACGCAAAGACGACCCGGACGACAGGCGTGCCAAAACAATTTGGTTGACCCCCGACGGACAGCAACTGGCAGAACGCGTCGAACGCGTCATCGCGTCATTGCGCAACAGAGTGCTTCGCAACGTCGATGATGCCGACATCGAGGCAGCCCACCGCGTCTTGGATGCCATTGTGCGGGCAAGTGTAGAAAACTCTACCGATGACTGACACCAAAAAGATATAGAAGTGTCACAAACAAATAGCCAGATTCGACGAATAGTAAACACGGCAATTAGGTGCTGCTGGCAATAATGCAACATCAACTAAATAAAAATGGAGATGCCACGCAATACATCACTTTAAGTAGATGAATTTTATTTGCTCGAATATTCTTCCTCATATAAAAGACATTGCAAATAAAAAACACCACCCTGGAAACGCCCTTCACTTCACCTGCAGCATGATGATGTCAGGATTGAAAAATGAAGGCCGCAAATAACAGTATCGACCCCAAGGACCGTAAGATACTATCTGTATCGCGTATCCTAGGTTATGCGTTTGCATTTATGCTGATTTTTATCATCGCGATGGCGATGGTTCCCAACCAATTCTTCATCGTCTCGACACGGGCGGTGATCAACGCACCGGTGCAGCTGATCGCTTCTCCCATCTACGGCAGGGTAGATAAGATCTCACTGCAGGTTGGCCAGGTCGTCAATCTCGGCGACGTCATGGCAACGGTCTCAAACCCCAACCAAGATCAGACATCTCTGACGGGACTCAGGCTGGAAAAGCTCGATCTGACCGAAAAGCTCAACAACACGACCAGCGTAGCGGCCGAGCGCACCGAGCAACTTAACAAGGTCAAGACGCAGATCGACAGCGTCAAGGCGGGCGTTCTGAGTGAACTCTCGGCAGTGATCGTCAATTCTGAATTCAACGTCCAAACCTATCAGGCCCGCCTCAACGAGCAGGACGCGCTGCTGCAGCGCCAGCAGACGCTCCTTAAAAAGGGGCTGATTTCCGACAGTAGTCTTGAGCCACAGCGCCAGAAGCGCAATGCAGCCCAGGCCGAGCTTGATTCCGCCAAGGGCGAGCTACGCCGCAACGAGATTGTCCAGTCGCTTGTCGGCCGCGATATCTATACCGGCGGCACTGTTGCCGCGAACCTGCTGACGCTCGAGATGCAACGCACGAAGCTCGCCGGCGACATCGCCGAGGACAATATCGAAATCAACCAAATGACGGAGCGCAAGCAGCAGGTCGAGAACCTGATCTCGCGCGAGGAAGGACGCCTTGGCAAGACCGGTGCGGCCGAGGTCACCGCCGAGCGCCACGGCCAGATCGTCAGCGTCGACGCATCCTTCGGCGATTTCGTCATGCAGGGCCAGCCGGTCGCCAAGTCGCTCGACTGCACCGAGGCCTTCGCCGCGGCCGTCTACCGAAGCCGTGACGTGACCGCGCTCGAGATCGGCACGCCCGCGATGGTCAACTTCCGCAGCCTTGGCGTGAAGCGCAGCGGGCACATCTACAAGATCGTCCGGTACTTTAACTCCGGCCCAGAAAACCGCTATTTCGCGAAATTCCCCGAGGCCGAGGGCCATGAGGTCTATGTTCTGGTCAAGATCGACGAGCCGACCGCCCAGGACGGCAGTGTTGCCCAGCAGAACAACGACAAGTTTTTCGGATGCCACGTCGGCGAGGATGTCATCGTCTCTCTCGGCGAGACCATCACCTCGCGTATCGCGCGGTACTCGATGGCTGTCGTTGCCGGGCTGACATCGCCGGCGATTGTTCTGTCCGCATCCACATCGCTGGACAAGGGCACCGGTCCGCAACCGCCGGCCGACAAGACTGCGACACCCTGAAGAGCCAAGCTGAACGTTTATCCGCGTATTGCGAGGGGCGAAAATGAAGGGCATGAACTCGTCAATGGGTGAGGTTTGGCGCGGGTTGATCGCATCACTCCTGGCTGCCATGCTGTTTGCAGCGGCAATCGACGCGGCGCGTGCCGATGATGAGGCGAAGACGCAGCTCGCCTGCTCGATGTGCGACGCGCTGGCCGCCAAGATGACGGGCGAGCCCGAGCAGCCATTCGTCTTTCGCAGTTTCGAGCCGGCCAATGGCGGTTCGGCGCTGCATCCGTCGCTGGAGAATACCGGCTTCACCTACGACAATGCGCTTGCGATGATGGCGCTTTACGGCTGCCAGCGTACAGCCGAAGCCCGCCGCGTTGCCGATGCGCTGGTGGTCGCGCTTGAAACCGACCGCCACTATCACGACGGTCGCCTGCGCAACGCCTATCGCTCCGGCACGGTCATTCCGGGCAAGGAAGGCATGTTGCTTCCAGGCTATTGGAGCACGGCGAGCAATTCCTGGATCGAGGACGGCTATCAGGTCGGAACTGCGACCGGCAGCACAGCCTGGGGCGCGCTCGCCCTGCTGATGGCCTATGAGGAAACCGACCAGCAGGCCTATCTCGACTCCGCCCGCAAAATCATGGATTGGATCCACCGCAGCACGGCCGATCCGAAGAATGACGGCTATTTCGGCGGCTTTTTCGGCCATGAGCCGACGCCGGAGCGGATGACCTGGAAGTCGACGGAGCATAATCTCGACGTCTACGCCGCCGACAGCTGGCTCGCCCGGCTAGATGCGGGTGGCGACTGGACGCACCAGGGCGACAGCGCACTGCAGTTTCTCAAGACCATGTGGAACGAGCCGGAAGGCCGCTTTTATATCGGCAGCGTGCCCGACAGCAACGCTCCGAACGTGGGCATGTCGGGCCTCGACGCCGAACTCTGGCCGCTGATCGCGGTTCCGGAATTCAAATCCAGGGCCGATCGCGTGATGGAATGGACTGACCTGAACCACGGGGTGGAGGGCGGCTACGACTTCAACAACGACCGCGATGGCGTCTGGCTGGAAGGCACGGCGCAGGCCGCGCTCGTGCTTCGCGAGACCGGCCAACCCGAAAAGGCCGAACCGCTTTTTGCCACCATCGCCAAGCAGCGCGAGCCCGGCGGCCTCGTCTACGCCACGGAAAACGAGCAACTAACGACAGGCCTGCAGGTCGGGCCGAACTCGGCGCCCGGCGACTTCAAGTACTACCGACTGCCGCATATCGGCGCGACCGGCTGGGCCGTTCTTGCCGCTCTCGATATCAACCCCTTCGTCGGCCTGAAAGGCCAGATGAAGGCCAGCAGCAAGGATGGTCCATGTCCCCCGAAGTAGTCACCTTGTCGGATTCAATACTGTTCTCACTGCTGGCGATCGCGCTGATCGTGGGCTGCGCCTGGCTGCTGGACGCCAATCGCGGCAAGGACCGCGTCATTTTCGGCACGATCCTGGTCGTCATGCTCCTGAACTATCTGTATTTCCGCATCACCAAGACATTGCCGGACTTCGAGTGGAGCCCCTACGCGATCTGGCCGCGCTTCTATCTCGGCTTCGAAGTGGTCGTCATCTTCTACACGGTGCTTTCGATCGTCTTCTTCTTCAAGCGGACCGACCACAGTGGCGCCGCCGACGCCAGCGAAGCGCTGATCGCGCAACATTCGCGCCACCCGGCCGTCGATATCTTCATCTGCACATACAACGAAGAACTGTCCATTCTGGAGCGCACGATCCTCGCCGCCAAGGCGATCGACTACAGCAATTTCACCGTCTGGGTCCTGGATGACGGACGCCGCGATTGGCTTGAGGATTACTGCAACGAGATCGGCGTGCGCTATCTACGCCGCTACGACAACGTCGGCGCCAAGGGCGGCAACATCAACAATGCGGTACGACGTTCCGCCGAGGACACCAACGCCCCCTTCATCCTCATTCTAGATGCCGACTTCGCGCCGCAGCGCGGCATCCTGAAACGAACGGTGGGCCAGTTCATCGACACCGAAATCGGCCTCATCCAAACGCCGCAGTTCTATTACAATGCCGATCCGGTCCAGCATAATCTGCTAGCCTCGAAGGCATGGGTCGACGATCAGCGCATCTTCTTCGACGTCATGCAGCCCTCCAAGGACGGATGGGGCGCAGCCTTTTGCGTGGGAACGTCCTGTATCGTCCGCCGTGATGCGCTCGATATGATCGGTGGCATGCCGCAGGAGACGGTGACTGAAGATATCCACCTCACCTATCGCCTGATGCAGAAGGGCCTGAAAACCCGCTGGCTCAATGAACGCCTGAGCGTCGGCCTTTCGGCCGAGAGCCTCTCGGGATATATCACACAGCGCTGCCGCTGGTGCCTGGGCACCATCCAGGTGGCGCTCCTGAAGGATGGCCCGTTTCTGGGACGCGGCTACACCTTGATGCAGCGGCTGCACTATTTCCACGGCCTGCTCTTCTGGTTCTGCCGGCCCTTTATCCTGCTCCTTATGGCCGCCCCACTTCTCTTCTACTTCCTCGGCCTGCCTGCCATTCTGATGGAGCCGGAGGCGTTCTTCCTCTATGCGCTGCCGATGGTCGCCGGCATGTGGACATTCCATTCCTGGGTTTCCGGGCGGCGGAGCCTGCCGCTTTTCACCGAGGTTTCGCAGATGGTCTCGGCCATTCCGATCACCATCGCCCTCATCCACGCCCTCTTCCACCCCTTCGGCCGGCCATTCAAGGTTACCGCCAAGGGTGAAGATCGCGGGCGTGTGGAGGTGCTTTACCCGATCGCCGCGACGTTCTTCGCCATCATTGTGCTGACCTTCGTCGGCATGCTCAACGGGCCATTGCTCAGCACTTACAACGATCTCGACGGCTTCAGCGTCGCCTGGGGCATGGTCGTCATGGTCTACGCCTTCGTGTCGATGCTCGTCTGCATCGAGCTCCCCCGCCCGCCCCTTGAAAAGCTTGAGCTTGCACTTGCCCGCGAAGGACAGGTCGCCAGCGGCGGCAAGGCCGCTCCCTGCATGATCGATACGATCTCGATCGAGACGGCCAAGATCACGATGCGCGAGGAGAGCGCGCTCAGCCAGATGCGCCTTGGCGATATCCTGATCTTCGCACCCTTCGACAATTTCGACGTCGCCGGGCAGGTCACCAGCATGGATCGCGCGAATTCGGGCCTGTCGCTCTCGATCGTCGCCATCAGGGACCGGCGCGACGATTACGAAATCAAGAAGGGCGCCGAGGATATCAGGCGCAAGATGGTGCAGCGCATGTTCAGCGAGATGCCGGAGGTGATGCCTGCCCGCGCCTACCCTGTGCTCGCCGTCCAGGGGCTGATGCAGCGCATGTTCGCACGGCCCGCGGTTCTGGTCGGCGACACCGAGCCCTATACGTTGAATAGGCGCCAAGCACCGCGCAAGTTCCACAAGCCGCGCTTCTTCTCGCCAAAGGTTCCGCTGCTGCAACTTGGCGGTGGTGCCACTCCGCCGGCGGCCGCCGAGTGATCGGGCCTTACTGACGCGAAGAAAAATGCCGGATCGCCTGGAGGTCCGGCATCTCTGTTAGCGGGTAGCCGTTGGCGAAGCGGTTCAGCGCCAGCCCAGGGCGGGTGCGACGTGCTTCAAGATTTGCTCGACCACATGAGCGTTGTAATCGACGCCGAGCTGATTGGGCACGGTGAGCAACAGGGTGTCGGCCTCGGCGATTGCCTCATCCTTGGCCAGTTGCTTCACGAGGGCATCGGGCTCGGCGGCATAGCTGCGACCGAAGATCGCCCGCGTCTTCTCGTCGATAAAGCCGATCTTGTCGTCGCCCTGACCGCTGCCGCCGAAATAGGCCCGGTCGCGATCGTCCACCAGCGCGAAGATGCTGCGGCTCACCGATACGCGCGGCGTGCGAGTGTGACCGGCTTCCTTCCATGCTTCGCGATAGGCGCGGATCTGCGCTGCCTGCTGCACATGGAACGGCTCGCCGGTCTCATCGTCCTTCAGCGTCGAGCTCTGCAGGTTCATTCCAAGCTTGGCCGCCCAGACGGCGGTCGCATTCGAGCCGGAGCCCCACCAGATGCGTTCCCGCAGTCCCTCGGAATGCGGCTCGACGCGCAACAGTCCAGGAGGATTGGGAAACATTGGACGCGGGTTCGGCTGGGCGAAACCTTCGCCGCGCAGAACATCGAGCAGAACTTCTGCATGACGCCGACCGATATCGGCATCAGACCCGCCCTCGGGCGGCTGATAGCCAAAGTAGCGCCAACCATCGACCACTTGCTCCGGCGAGCCACGGCTAATGCCGAGCTGCAAGCGCCCTCCTGAGATCAGATCGGCGGCGCCGGCGTCCTCTGCCATGTAGAGCGGGTTTTCGTAGCGCATGTCGATGACGCCGGTCCCGATCTCGATACGGCTGGTCTTGGCACCAACCGCGGCAAGCAGGGGGAACGGCGATGCGAGCTGGCGGGCAAAGTGGTGAGCGCGGAAATAAGCGCCGTCGGCCCCAAGCTCTTCGACAGCAACCGCAAGATCGATGGACTGGAGAAGCGCGTCGCCCGCCGAGCGGGTTCCCGATTGCGGCGACGGTGTCCAGTGTCCGAACGAGAGGAAACCGATTTTCTTCATGATGTAGCACCGTGAAAGCGTGATTGACGAATTCATGGTTCATCGCACAGTTCCGGCCGCGGATACAGCGGTCCGGGTGTGACCACAGTGTCAACGCTTCATCTCATCGAGCGTCAACTTCACGTCAAAAAGCTGCGGCCCAGAATCGAAAAAGCCTGCCGCGGGAGGAGGTGCGGCAGGCTTTCGAAAAGAACCGAACAACAGCTGGGAGGAGGAGTGCTGTTGTTCCCTCAGGCGACCCTGGGAGGAGGAGTGGGGCGCCCGAACCACGAAGCTTTGCGGGAGGAGGTGCATCGCTTCGTTGAAATTGAATATATCCGATATCTGTTCATTTTCTAGGCACTATTGTGCAGTGCAGCTATGCATTTTTCGCATGGAATAAAACAGAGATGCCGTGTGTTCACGAACATGCTTGTCCGAGTGGACTCACTCATTCCGGCATCGCTGCCTCGACGGCATAGTCAGGACCACAAGCGATCAACACCTGGAACCTGCCGTTCAGCCGCTTCGAGGTGATGTTCGGCGCACGAGATCCGGTAAAGGCGCAGAGGACGGCCCGTGAAACGCCGGAGTTTGGCACCCAGATGCAAGCCGACCATACAAGCATTCACGTGTTCCTCGACGTGTCATCAACAACCACGCACTTTCTGGCCCAACTGCTGTAGCGCCTTGAAAGCATCATACCGTCTCAGATGGCTTTCAGCGGTTCGCCCTGCCGACGGCATGAACGTTTCATCGACCTTGGTCAGCATAACCATCGCCTCTCGAACATCGAGATAACAGCCACTGGCGACCGCGCCCAGGATCGCTGCGCCTAACAACACCGGTTCGTCGGCAATCGTTGCGACAATGGGCTTACCGCATGCATCCGCCAAGAGCTGACGAACAAAGCTTTGCTGGCCAGCCCCGCCGCTGATCACGACGGAACTGATCTCGACGCCCGCCTGCGCCTGGGCGTCGATGATCTGCCTGAGGCCATAGCCGATGCCATAGAGCCCTGCTACATACAGTCGAACGAGGCTGTCGATATCGCGCTCCATGTCCATGCCCGCTATCAGCCCGCGAGCGTGTGGATCGGCAAGCGGTGCGCGGTTACCCAAGAACTCAGGGACAACATGAAGGCCCTGAACGAGCGAGGTTGCGTCGGTTCCAGCCTTGCTGGCAGCAATTTCGGCAAGCATCACGGGAAGCGACTGGCCTTTTTCTTTTGCACTCTGCAACGCCTGCGCGGCAGCGGGATGAAATGAAATCAGCTGTTCTATTGCTGCGCCGGCAGCGCTCTGACCGCCTTCGTTGAGCCAAAGCCCGGGAACCATCGCCGAATAATAAGGCCCCCATACGCCCTGCACGAAGGCCGGTTCGACGGTCGATGTCATCGTGCACGATGAGGTACCGAAGACATAGCCAAGGTTCGCCGTCGGCCCGTCGCCGAAGCCAACCGTCCCGATCCCGCCGGCATGAGCATCGATCAGTCCAGCAGCGACCGCCGTCCCCGGTAGCAGCCCGAGTTCCGCTGCCGCCGCCGGCGTCAGGCCGCCGCCGAGTGCCGAGCCCGGCTCGACGGTCGCCTGGCCGATGCGGGCAAAGCCTTCATCCGCGAGCGCGCCGAGGCCGATCTCTTCGAAATATGTCGGATCCCAGCGCTTCTCGTGCGCGAGATAGGTCCACTTGCAGGTCACGGTGCAGGTGGATCGCGAAAGGTCGCCTGTGGCCCGCCAAGTCAGGAAATCGGCAAGGTCGAAGAACTGCCATGCCGCCTCGAACACCTCGGGGCGGCACTCCTTCAACCAGAGCAGCTTGGGCGTCTCCATCTCTGGAGAAATGCGGCCGCCGACGTAGCGCAGGACCTCGTGGCCGAGCGCATTGATCCGATCCGCCTGGGCAACCGCTCTGTGGTCCATCCAGACTATAATATTTCGCTGCGGATCTTCCGATGGGCCAACCGGCAAGGGCTTTCCCTGGTCACCGAGGACGACGAGCGAGCAGGTGGCGTCGAAGCCCAATCCTACGACATTTTTCGCCGCCACCCCGGCATCGCGAACGGACTGACGCACGGCTTCGCAGACTGCCTGCCAGATCTCGTTACTCGACTGTTCGACGATTGAGCCGGCTTCACGGTAAAGCGAGATGTCACGCTTGGCGCTGGCCAGCATTCGTCCGCCGAGATCGAACACCCCGGCGCGAGCGCTTCCGGTGCCGACATCAACGCCGATCACGTAGCGCGGTGTTTGGACTTCTTCGCTCATTGTCTCTCATCTTTCTAGCATAAATGGCTGATGCCCGCGCATTGCGCGGGAATCACTTTCGTTAGAGGTCGACACTATTGGGAAGGATCACGAGGTCACGAATGGTGACGTTGCGCGGCCGCGACAGCATGAAGAGTACGCAATCGGCAACTTCCTTGGGCTGCATCAGGCTGCCATTGGCGAGCGCTTCTTCCATCTTCGCCTTCGGCCAATCATCGAGTAACGCGGTGACGACAGGACCCGGCAAGACAGCTCCGACCCGCACACCGTGCTGCGCCACCTGACGACGTGTCGAATGTACGAATGCCTGTACGGCGAATTTCGAGGCGGTGTAGATTGGCTCCCAGACAACCGGGACAACACCTGCGATCGAGCTGGTGAACAGGATGTCGCCCGACTTCTGAGCGATCATGTGCGGCAGCACGGCGTGAACGGAGCGGAAAGCTGCGTTGATGTTCAGATTGAGCATCCTGTCCCAGGCATCGGGATCGCCGTCGGCGACCTGCCCGCCTATGTAGGCGCCGGCATTAGCGTGGAAGATGTCGAGTCTGCCGGCGACCTCCAGAATTCTGGGAAGGATGCCCGAGAGTTGCTTGCCGTCGAGAAGATCGACGACAAGCGGGAATGCGCGCTCGCCGAACGCCTCGCAGATTTCATCCAGCTTGTCCTTGGCGCGATCGATGAGGACGACGGTCGCGCCTTCGGCGTGTAATGTGCGGGCGCATTCGAGCCCAATGCCCGACGCCGAACCGGTTATGGCGGCGACTTTGCCTTTCATGAGGTCGGTCATGAATTTACTCCTTAAATTTAGATCAAGCGCGTCCGTGGCTGACGCGGGAACGGCGGGCGAGCGAATCGACGATGACGGCAATGGCGAGAACGCCGCCTGTGATCATGTAGCGCAACGAAGAGCTGAGGTTGAGTAGTGTCAAGCCGTTGGAAATCGCTTGGATGACGATGATCCCGAGCAGTGCGGAATAGGCGCTACCGCGACCGCCGAAGAGGCTCGTCCCGCCGATCACGGCAGCGGCGATGGCGTTGAGGTTGACGTCACCCGTGCCGGCCTGCTGGCTCGACGACGCAAGACGCGAGGCTGACAAAATGCCGCCGATGGTCGCAAGCGTTGAGCAAAGCACGAAGGCGCTCAGATAGATGCGGCGAACATTGATGCCGGCACGACGCGCAGCTTCACGGTTTCCGCCGACGGCGAACATCGAGCGTCCCCATTGGGTGCGCGTCAAACCATAATTCAGGATCACCGCGATGGCGACGAATAGACCGAACATCCACGGAATGCCTCGGCCGAGGTTGAGATAATAGACCGCGAACTCGAGTGCTGCGGTCAGCACAACGGCCTTGATAGCGGTAGCGGCAAAAGGCTGCGAGGATAGATTGACCGCCGCGCGCTGCTGACGCGTCCGCAGACCCTTGGCGATGATCACTGCACCCGGAAGCAGAGCCAGGAGGTAGGACAGCCAATCGGGCATGACCAGGATCTGGCCGAAGCGGACGAGCGGGGATGCATAGGGAAGGTTAATGCTGCCGCTCGGGCCCAAGATATAAAGCTGCATACCGAGCAGCGCCAGAAGGCCGGCAAGCGTCGCCACGAAGCTTGGCATTCCAAGCCGATTGTAGAGTACGGCGTAAACGGTTCCGATGAGCGCGCCAGCGGCAATGGCAGCTATGATCGCAACGACGAAGGGGACACCGTTGTTCACCCAGAGCACACCTAGGATGGCGGATGACAAGCCGCTCATCGAACCTACGGAAAGGTCGATCTCGCCAAGCATCAGCACACAAACGATGCCGAGCGAGATGATGCCGACGGTGGCGCAGTCAAAGAGCAGGTTAACGAGATTGTTGGGTGCGAGAAACACCGGATTGAGGAGCGAGAAGACCGTGGAGATGACGATCAGCCCGACAGCGACCGGAAGCATGCCCAAGTCGCCGGATTTAACCCGATCGATAAAGGCCCGGACCATCGCCATCATGCTGTCGTCATGGCGGACGCGTTCGTCGCTGCGATCGAGCGTTGTGACGGGTGCGACTGTTGTATTGGATGGTTTCTGGCTCATGCCGGTCTCCCACTGTTTTCCTGCGCCGTGCCTGTCTTGCGCTCGATACGGCGCGAGACTGAGTTTTCCGTGGCGCCCGTGATCGAGGCGACAAGTTCCTGGTTGGATGCATCAGGCGTGAAGACGCCGTTGTTCCGGCCCAACCGCAATACGACGATGCGATCGGCCACGGCGCGTACGTCTTCCATGTTGTGGCTGATGATGATGACGCCCAACCCGCGGTCACGGACACGCTCGATGAGATTGAGAACTTCGGCGGTCTGCGCGACGCCGAGTGCAGCCGTCGGCTCGTCGAGCATGATGATTTTCGGGTTGAGGAGGAGTGATCTGGCAATTGCCACCGTCTGGCGCTGGCCGCCCGACAGCGAGGCGATCGGCTCCCTGACGGACGGGATGCGCGCGGCCAGCTCCCGAAGCAGCGTCCAGGCGCGGACTTCCATCGCCACCTCGTCGAGCGCCCAGGGCGAGAGCTCATGCCCGAGGAATAGGTTGGCCACGACGTCGAGGTTCTCGCAGAGCGCCAGATCCTGAAACACGGTTGCAATACCGAGCTCCAGCGCCTTGCCGGGGCTGTCGAGCGAGACACTCTGGCCGCAGAACTCGATCGAACCGGAAGAAGGCTGGTGCACGCCAGCCAGGACCTTTACCAGGGTTGACTTGCCGGCGCCATTGTCTCCCACCAGGGCCACGACTTCGCCCGCCTTGACGTCCAGTTCGATATCGGTCAGCGCCGAGACGGCACCGAAGTTCTTCGACACATTTCGCAGTCGCAGGATGGGCTGTCCGCGCTCCGGTACATTGCTTGCTGTGGTGCTCATAGCTAAAGGCCTTTGTGCGTCCTTGAGAAACCGGCCGCACGCAGTGCAGCCGGAATGGCTGATTGGCTCTTAGTTGCCGATGCCGAGCTTCTTGCAGCCTTCGGCATATTCGCCGGTGCAGATCTGCTCAGCCGTCTGGATCTTCTTGTCGAAGATCTCCGCCTTGATGTTCTCGGCGGTGACGACGGCCGGGATGAAGAGCTGCGACGGCGTGTTGTAGAGCGTCGTCTTGGCTTCCGGCTTCTCGCCCTTGATGAGCTGGACAGCCACCTGTGCGGCTGCGGCCGCTACGATCTCGGAAGGCTTGGAGATCGTGTTGTACTGGTCGCCCGAAATAATGAGCTGCAGGGCTGCGATCGTCGCGTCGTTGCCGGTGACCGGCGGAACAGGGTTGACGCCGGCTGCCTTGAACGCCGCGATTGCGCCGCCGCCGGTGCCATCATTGGCGGCAACCACGCCCTTGATATCGGCGCCGAAGCGCGTGATCTGGCCGGCCGCCCACTCCTGAGCCTTCGGCGGCGCCCATTCCGGCGTATCGAATTCGGCAAGCGTCTTGTATTTGGATTCCTTCAGGCCGCGATGGATGCCGTCGCGAATGAGGCCGGCGGCCGCATCGGTCGGCGAACCGTTGATCTCGAGCACACCGGCTCCGTCTGGCACTCCTGCCTTTTTCAAATGCTCGACCAGCGACTTGGCAATCGCGTAGCCGATACCTTCATTGTCGAAGGAAACGTAGAAATCAGCAGGCTTGTCCGGGATCGGACGGTCATAGGCGATGACCTTGACGTCCTGTGACTGGGCGAGCTCAACGAGGCCCGCGGCTGCGGCGGAATCGACCGGATCGAGGACCACGACCTTGGCACCCTGCGCAATCACCGAGTTGAACTGTTGCTGCTGCAGCGATGCGTCGCCATTGGCGTTCTGGTAGACGACGGTGCACTTGGCACACAGCTTTTCCATCTCGGCCTTGAAGCCCGGAAAATCGTGCTGCTCATAGCGCGTCGACGCCTGATCAGGCATCAGAAACGCCACCGTCGACGCTTCCTGGGCGAGTGCTGCTCCGCCGAGCGCCACCAGCATGGTCGCCGACATCAGGGAAAGTTTGCGATAGGTCATGTTCTCCTCCTTAATTGACCAACAGCAAGGTTCGGCCATTGCCGCAACATTGACCTGACGCGCGATGCGCCAGTGCCCCCAAGCCGCGGCTCGACGAGCCGCACGGCAAAGAGGACCACCAATAGCTGCGAAATCACCTCCCGGTGCCAGCCTCCTAGCTGGCACGTATCATCGATTGAGCGCATTTGCTCAATCGATGAAGCAAGATTTGCCACTTCTCTCGTTTGATGTCAAGTTAGCGCCCGACACAGGAGATGAGAATTTTGAAATTGGACAGGCAGCAGAAGCGAACCACGATCTACGACCTTGCGGAACTCGCCGGCACCTCCGCGAGCGCGGTCAGTGCTGTCTTGAACGGGAACTGGAAGAAGCGCCGTATCAGCAAGCAGCTTGCCGAGAAGATAACGCGAATAGCCGAGGAGCAGGGTTACGCGCTCAACATGCAGGCAAGTCTGCTGCGCCGTGAAAAGTCGCACATCATCGGCATGATCGTCCCCAAGTACGATAACCGATACTTCGGTTCGATCGTGGAACTCTTCGAGACCATGGCTCGCGACAAGGGCTTCTTTCCGCTTATCACATGCACGCGACGCGACCCTGCGCTTGAGATTGAGGCCGCTCGAGCGATGCTCTCCTACCAGGTGGATTGCGTGATTGCGACAGGTGCTACGGACCCCGACAGGGTCACCGAACTATGTGCCGCTGCAGGCGTGCGGACGATCAACCTCGATCTGCCCGGCAAACTTGCACCCTCCATCATTTCCGACAACTTCGCAGGCGCTCGAGAGCTGACGCGAAGAATACTCGTCAGTTGCCAACACCGATTTGGCTCAATGGAACCACTGATGTTCGTCGGCGGTCGCGGCGGCGATCACAACACGATGGAACGTCTAAGGGGATTTCGCCAAGCACATGCGGATCACGAAATCCACCTTGATGACGACAGGGTCATCGCCTGTGGTTACGCCCCCGAAAAGGCGCAGAGCGCGCTAATGGAGCGCGCTACCAGCGGCTTGCCCTTTTCCAAAGGCATGTTCGTCAACTCGACAATTACACTTGAAGGCGTGCTCCGCTGGGTGCGGCTCGCCGGACCTGTCAGCGAGCAGGAGTTCGCACTCGGATGCTTCGACTATGATCCCCTCGTCGCCCTACTCGGCGACAACATCGAGATGGTTCGCCAGGACGTACCGGCAATGCTTGCCAGAATGTTCGAGCTGATCGAGCACGGAAACTTTGAGCCGAACGTGTCAGAAATCCCGCCCGTTCTTCGTTAAGCGTGCGGGCCGCAGGATAAGCGATACCGGTATTGCGCGGAAGACTTCAGCACCAATTTGGCGCTTACGCGTTCGTATCTCACTCCTTGGCGTGCTTTGGCGGCGCTTCTCGATTTCCCTCTGCCCGGTCTCTGTGCAAGGCAGCACGTGCCAGCATCATCAGAGTTACCGGTGTCGTCACGGTCACGAACACGCCGATCAAAATCTCGTGGACCGCAAAGCGAGAGGACACAGCGGAAAAGAAGATCATCGAGCCGAGCATAACCCCGCCAATCCCCCAGCTGGTTCCGAGTGTCGGCGCGTGGATACGTTGGTAGAAACTTGGTAGACGGAGAAATCCGATCGCACCGATCAGAGCCAGCAGCGCTCCGAGAACGAGGAAGAAGGCGACAAGCGACGCCACCCAGACCGGCAGATCCATGGCAGCGTGCATCATTCGATCACCTCCCCGCGCATCAGGAACTTCGCCAGTGCCACGGTTGCTACGAAGCCTATCATTCCTATGACCAATGCGGCTTCGAAATAGACCACCCTCCCCGTTCCGACGCCGAAGGTTACCAAAAGCAGCATGGCATTGATGTAAAACGTGTCGAGGCCGATGATACGGTCTTGCGCGCGGGGGCCGACGAACATGCGGACCGAAACGATGGCCATGGCCGCAACGAGCATGACCTGGGCGACCGACACGGCCGTGAAGAGGATGATTGCACTCATGCGAATATCTCCAGCAACAGCGCCTCGTATCGGTTCTTGATCGTATCGCGCCATACGGCTTCGTTCTGTATGTCGAGAACGTGCAGCAAGACCGTGTGATCGTTGGAATCATATTCCAGCCATGCGGATCCTGGCGTGCTAGTCAAGATGACGGCAAGCACGGCAAGCGCGAACTGGCTGCGGAGTTCCAAGTGTATGGTGATAAAGCCGGGGTTGTGCCGTCGTTTCCCGCTGCGCAAAATGATCCACGCGACGTCGATGTTCGACTTGACGATATCACCGAACACCAAACCGAAGAGCTTCGGCAGGAGATACCATTTCTTCAGCCGTACCGGTTCCGACTTGAGAGAGGCCATCGCCCAGCCCGCGAAGACCGCAACGACGAGGCCCAGGATGAAATGGCCGAGGGTGAAGCCGTTTAGCAGCAACCACATGATGAGCAGGCACGTCGCAAGAATGGGATAGGGAAGCATCACTCGCCCTCCGTTCCAGCTTTGACGCCCTTGATCGGCAGCGCGTTGTTGACCGCGTCGATATAGATCGACGGCTTGCTCAGCGTGCGGATCGTCGTGTCCATGTATTGCATCGCCGGCCCGGCCTGCACGGTGAGCGCGAGCGTCAGCGCCAAGAGGAACATCACCGGCACGATCTCGATCACCAGCACGCGGGGCACAGTTCCTTCGATCGAGCTCCAGAAGGTGCGGATGCCGACGCGCGTCATGGAAATCAGCGCGGCTATGCCGGAGAGAATAACGAGAACGACCAAAGCCCAGATCGCCGCAGTGGGCGGCACGCCGATGGAGCCGGTGCCCATCATCGCAGAGAGCATGGCGAATTTGGCGACGAAGCCCGAGAGCGGGGGAAGGCCGGAGAGCAAGATGCCGCAGGCCGCGAAACAAATGCCGAGAACAGCCATGGTCCCCGGCATGGTGACGCCTTCTTCCTCGTTTTCGGGCTCTTCGTCGGCCTCGCCATAAGCCTCCATAGTTACGGCAAGCACGTTTGCGCCCGCATCCTGGCCGCGTTCGACGAGTTCGATGAGCATGAAGAAGGCGCTGATCGTCAATGTTGAGCTGACGAGATAGAGCAGCGCGCCGGAAGAGACCGCGCCGTCGTTGATACCAAGCACCATCAGCAGTGTCCCCGAGGAGACCAATACGGAAAAGCCCGCAAGCCGTCCCAGCGCCTGCGACGCAAGCACGCCGACGATGCCGAAGATCAACGTGGCCATGCCGCCATAAAGCAGAACCGGCGCGCCGAACCCGGCCGAGGGGCCCTCACCGAACAGCAGCATCGTCAGCCGCAGGATCACATAGATCCCAAGCTTGCTCATGATCGCGAAGATACCGGCCACCGGTGCAGATGCGGCGCTATAGGCGGTGGGGAGCCAGAAGCAAAGCGGCCACATGCCAGCCTTGATAAGGAAGACGACACCCAATATGCCGGCGCCGGCCTCCATCAACATGCGCCGGTCGGGCTCGATCTCGGGGATGCGGGCGGCAAGGTCGGCCATGTTGAGCGTCCCCGCCGTTCCGTAGATGAGGCTGACGCCAATCAGGAACAGCAGCGCGGCCACGAGGTTGACCGCGATGTAATGCATGCCAGCCTTGACGCGCAGCGGGCCTGAGCCATGCAGCAGAAGACCGTAGGAGGCAGCCAGCATGACCTCGAAGAAGACGAAGAGGTTGAACAGGTCGCCCGTGAGGAAGGCCCCGTTGACCCCCATGAGGAGCAGCTGGAACATGCTGTGAAAATGCGCGCCCACCGCATGCCAGCGCGCCAGCGAGAAGACGAGTGCCGACACGGCAAGCAGTGCGGTCAAAAGCAGCATCATGGCCGATAGCCCGTCGAGAACGAGCACGATGCCGAAGGGTGCCGACCAGTTGCCAACGAGATAGACGCCCTCGAACCCATTCGGGCCGCTTTCGATCCTGAATAGGATGAAAGCGATCACGGTGAGCAAGATCGCGGAGGCGAGGCTGACCATCGCCTTGGCGACGCGGCGCCGCTCGTCGATGAACAGCAATAGGGCACTGGCGATCAGCGGAATGAGGATGGGCGCTACGATGAGGTGATGGGACCAACCGCTCATTTCGGCTCGTTCCTTCCATCGACATGGTCGCTGCCCGTCAGCCCGCGCGACGCCAGGAGGACCACGAGAAACAGCGCCGTGGTCGCAAAGCCGATGACGATGGCGGTCAGCACGAGGGCCTGTGGTACCGGATCGGCGAGAATGGACGGATCGTCGCTTCCCAGGATCGGCGGAACGTTGGCCTTCACGCCGCCGACGCCGAAGATGAAGAGGTTGACGGCATAGGAGAGGAGCGAGAGCCCGATGATTACCTGATAGGTGCGCGGGCGCAGGATAAGCCAGACCCCGCAGCTCGTCATGATGCCGATGGCGATCGACAGAACCAGTTCCATCACCGCTCCTCCGATTTGGCCGCGTCGATCGTGCGCAGGCGGTTGATCCGCAACGATTGGTGGGCAAGGGCGACAAGGATCAGCACGGTCGATCCGACAACGAGCGAAAAGACGCCGAGATCGAAGAGCAGTGCCGTCGCCGCCGGCACCTTGCCGATCAGGGGAAGTTCGAGATAGCGCGAATGCGAGGTCAGGAACGGATAGCCGAGCAACCAGGCACCGGCGCCCGTCAGCACCGCCGTCAACAATCCCGCGCCCATCCACCGCAGCGGCAGAATGCGGACGCGGTCCTCGGCCCAGCGCGTACCGCCGGCGAGATATTGCAGGAGAAAGGCGATCGAGAGCGTCAATCCCGCCGAGAACCCGCCGCCCGGCAGGTCATGCCCGCGCATGAAGAGGTAGACGGAGAAGGTGATGATGACTGGGAACATCCACTGCATGATGACCGATGGTACGAGCAAATAGTCGCGCACCGTGTCGCCAGCCGAGCGCTCCGGCCGCTCCTCGTCGAAGCGGTTTTGCACCTGCTGCTGCTCCGGCATTCCCATGCTGTCTTCAGCCGGGCGGAAACGACGCAGCAAGCCGTAGACAGTCAGCGAGACGACCCCTAGCACCGCGATTTCGCCCAGCGTGTCGAATCCGCGGAAGTCCACGAGAATAACATTGACGACGTTTCGTCCGCCGCCGAGCGAATAGGCATGCTCGAGGAAATAGTTGGCGATCGCGTCAGGTACCGGCATCGTCATCACGGCATAGGCGATGGCCGACATGGAGACGCCGCAGAGGACGGCGAGCGCGAAGTCGCGGAAGCGCCGGAACCGGGCGCGGATCGTCATGGACTCGCGAATGTCTTCAGATCGTTTCGGCAGCCACCGCAGCCCCAACAGAATGAGAACGGTGGTAACGATCTCGACCAGCAATTGGGTGATCGCAAGATCAGGTGCCGAAAGCCATACGAAGGTGATGCACACGATCAGGCCGACGCCGCCGAGCATGACCAGCGCGGCCAGTCGATGGTATTTGGCCGTGTAGGCGGTACCGATCGCCAGACACACCCCGATCAACCAGAGCGCGGTGAAGACAGGATCGACGCCGGAATAGGCAAAAGGACGATGTTCGAAGCCGCGGAGATAGAGCGGCAGGGCACCCGCAAGCAGTCCAGCAACCACCAGCCACCGCAACTGCGGCTGCAGCTTGCGTGTCCCAAGCCGCCGCTCGGCAACGCGCGCCCAGCGCCAGGAGACTTCCACGAGGATACGTTCGAAGATGCGCTGCCCCTTCAGCCGCCGGATAAAGGGTGGACCGTCGTCGCAACGTGACAGATGACCTTTCAACGCCCAGTAGATCGCGGTTCCGGCGATCAGTGCTATGACGCTCATGATCAGCGGGAGATTGATCCCGTGCCACAGCGAAAGGCTGTACTCAGGCGTGTCGTCTCTTAAAACACTGATCACCGCGCTGTGGAGGAATGGTCCAATTGATAGTGCCGGCACGATACCGACCACCAGGCACAGCACGACGAGAAATTCGATCGGAAAGCGCATCCAGCGTGGCGGTTCGTGCGGATGCGCGATCGGCAGGTCGGTCGGCGCGGGGCCGAAGAAAACGGTGTGGATGAAACGCAGCGAATAGGCAACGCTGAAGGCACCAGCAAGCGTCGCCACATAGGGCAGAATTCTATCAAGGATGGAATCGGCGTGCGTCTCGACCGCTTCCGCGAAGAACATTTCCTTCGAAAGGAATCCGTTCAGCAGTGGTACGCCGGCCATAGCGGCGCTGGCGACGACGGCAAGGGTGGCCGTGATCGGCATGAACCTGTACAAGCCGCTAAGCTTGCGCATATCGCGCGTCCCGGTCTCGTGGTCGATGATGCCCGCCGCCATGAACAGCGACGCCTTGAACGTCGCGTGATTGAGCATGTGAAAAATCGCAGCCACCGTTGCCAATGGGCTTCCGAGGCTGAGCAGCGTCGTGATCAATCCAAGGTGGCTGATCGTCGAATAGGCAAGGAGCCCTTTCAGATCGCGCTGAAATATGGCGAAGTATGCGCCAAGCAGCAAAGTGATCATTCCCGCGGCGCCGAGGATCCAGAACCACTCGTAGGTTCCAGACAAGACTGGCCAGAAGCGCACGAGCAGGAAGACGCCCGCCTTCACCATCGTTGCCGAATGCAGGAATGCCGACACGGGCGTCGGCGCCGACATGGCATTGGGCAGCCAGAAGTGGAATGGAAACTGAGCGCTTTTCGTCAAAGCTCCAAGCAGAATGAAAATCAGCGCGGGCACATAAAGGCTGTGATTTCGGATCAGGTCACCTGAGTTCAGGATCTTGTCCAGATCGTAGCTGCCGACGATCTTGCCAAGCAAAATCAGGCCGATCAACAGGCAGAAGCCCCCGATCCCAGTGATCGTAAGGGCCATTCGAGCGCCGTCTCGGGCGGCAGCATTGTTGTGCCAGTAGCTGATCAACAGGAACGAGAAGATGCTTGTCAGTTCCCAGAATACCGACAGCAGGATGACATTACCTGAAATGACAATGCCGACCATCGCTCCCATGAACGCAAGCAGGAACGAGAAGAATCGCGGGACCGGATCGTCTTCCGACATGTAATAGCGGGCGTAGAGGATGACCAGAAAACCGATGGAGGTGATCAGCATGGTGAAAATCCATGCAAAGGCATCCATGCGCAGAGTTAGATCAAGACCGAGCTGCGGCAACCACTCCGCGTTGAAGCGAATGACACCCCCGTCAGAGACCTGCGGGTAGAGACTGGCGCTAAGCAGAAGGGCGAGGAAGACGACAATACCAGCAAGGCTGGAAGGCAGGCGACGTGATACCGTTCTCAGGAAAAAGACCGACAGAATGCTACCCACGAACGGAAGAAGCAGCAGGGCAACGAGCATGAAGGGTCCGGCTGTTATCCCAATGCGTCTGTCCTTTTCGAATTGTGATTAGAGGCATCGCATATTCAGCAACGACCTAGAAATCACTTTTAAATTAGCCTATATGATCTATATCAACCAATATGGGCGATAGTCGAAGATGGGTCAAGCTTACGACCATAAGATTTTGTCGCCGGCCCTATGTAGAGCGGCACGCGGGCTCGTGGACTGGACACAGGCTGAACTGTCAGCACGGGCGGGCGTGTCGCGAAGCACGGTTCGCGACTACGAAGGCGGGCGCCACGATGTTCACCGCGCAACGGCTGCACAATTGAAAATCGCGCTTGAGAGTGGCGGTGTAACCTTCGTCAATCTGGACGACGGCAAAATAGCTCTTTGCTCCAGCAACGAGCAGTGACGCCGAGCTGGCTAGCCACCACGCCTGTCACGCGCCAAGCGGTTCGGCGCGCTATGGGGACATAATCCGTCGTCCCGTCTCCTGGTCGAAAAGATGCAGATTTCCCTGAGAAAGTGAAAGACGCTGTCGGCTGGCGACGTCGAACTGGGGCCGTTCGCGCAATACAATGGAAACCAGTTGCTCCCCAAGACGTGCCTCGACGAAAGTCTCCGCTCCCGTCGGCTCGATATTCTCGACGATGGCTTCCAGCTCGCCAACACCAGCGCTAACAAGTGCGATTTCTTCGGGACGCTTGCCAATCAATATCGACTGCCCATCGCGTACGCCTCCAGGAACCTTCAATCCGGTCCCCTTCCCGGTTTGCAGAACAAACTCGCCGGATCGGGCGACGGCCGGAAACAGGTTCATCGCAGGAGAGCCGATAAATTGCGCCACAAAAGAATTTGCGGGGCGATCATAAAGCTCAAGTGGCGAGCCAACCTGCTCGATCTTGCCCGCCTGCATGACGACGATGCGGTCGGCCATGGTCATTGCCTCAATCTGATCGTGGGTAACATAGATCATGGTCGTTCCAAGACGGCGATGTAGCGACTTGATCTCGCCTCGCATTTGCACGCGCAGCTTGGCGTCAAGATTGGAAAGCGGCTCGTCAAACAGGAAGACTTGTGGCTTGCGCACGATCGAGCGCCCCATGGCCACACGCTGACGCTGGCCACCCGATAGGGCCTTCGGCTTGCGCTGGAGGAGCGGAACCAGGCCCAGGATTTCCGCCGCCTCACGTACCTTTTTGTGCTTCTCTTCCTTGCTGGCGCCGGCCAGCGTCAGGGAAAATGCCATATTCTCCTCGACAGTCATATGCGGATAAAGCGCATAATTCTGGAAGACCATCGAGATGTCGCGGCTCTTCGGGGGCAGGTTGTTCACCACCTTGCCGCCGATCGATATTTCACCACCGGAGATCTCTTCCAGACCCGCGATCATTCGCAAAAGCGTTGACTTCCCGCAGCCCGACGGGCCTACGAGGACGACGAACTCGCCCTCATTGAAATTTGCCTCAATGCCGTGAATGACCTCAGCGCTTCCATAGCGCTTGACGACCTTATCGATTGTTACGCTGGCCATATTGTCACCCCTCACGCCGCGCCAATTGCGATGCGCGTGGCCGACAATGCACCCTCATGGATGATGAGACCGGCCGAACCGCCCTGAAAAGCCGTATCGTCGGCTTCGACGGTGGTGTCGCCAATGCGCGCTTCGAAATGCCCGCCCTTCGCCGACACCTTCAGCGTAAATGCCTTCTCGAATTCCACGTCGAGTGCGACGGAGGCAAGCACCTTGCGATCCTCGTCCTTGCACCTGACGATTTGCAACTCGCCGGCGCGAGTGACCAGCGCGGCATAATACCGGCGCTGACCCTGCGAACGGAAGACCAGACCGCCGTAATCGCCGAGATGGAGCATGAGATCGGCGTCGATCGCGTAATCCGTCCAGTCACGCGTGCCCTGCATGATCATGCCGTCGCCGCGGTTCTGGCTGATGCGGAAATCCTGCGGGAAGTGCTTGGAGAAAAAATGCACATTGCTCACCCAGGCACGCCGCCAGAAATCACCGGCACCCTCGGGCCGGCGAAATGTCACCGCCGGGCAGCCGTCCCAGGTCAGGCTGTCGATGACGACACGACCGTTTGCCCTGCCGTCGGCCGTCTTCAGCACCAAGCCGACCTCGGCGATCGGCTGGTATCCGGTCTCCGGCACAGTCCATGAGAGCGAGGCAGATGCGCCGGCTGCCAACAATTCGCCATTTGGCATGTCGATGGCGACGAGGTTGTCCGTCCCGTCATAGTGACGAATGCGCAGTTTGGCTTCGACGATACCCTTGTTGCCTGCATCAGCGCTGACGCGCGCCTTGAGCACCTGGCCGGCATGAATACGCGGGCTGGCCATCAGATCATAGGTGCGCATCTTCGTTACTTCGGCCGGGGTAAACACGGGCGTGGTGGTTGCCGCCTCGCGGCCCGGAGCAAGCGCGGAAAAATCGATCGCCAGACCATTGCCGGTGCCGCTCACCTTGAGATCGGCGAGCGCGCTATCGGCCGCTTGCGCACGGAAGCCTTGAACAGACCCCGGCAGTGAGAAGTGGAACTTGGCACCGTCCTTAGGCGCCGGTTCGTGGGCCTGACCAGCAAGCTTGCGGCCGAGATTGGCAAGCCAGAGAGCAACATCGACGGCATCGGCGATCGAGCGACCACCGTCGGCCGTCGACATGTAGAGCCGGTCGGCAACCGGGCCGCGCCAATCCGGGCCGGCGTCCAGTCCCTCGAGACCAAGCATGATGCCGTGCAGGCAACCGAGATTGCCGGCATTGCAATCCGTATCCCAGCCGGACGTGTTGACGATCATCTGGCCGCGCTGGAAATCATGCGGTGCATGTAGGAGCGCCATGATCATCAACGCATGGTTCGGAACGACATGGCAATTGCCCGGATATTTGTCGTAGCCGTAGTTATCTTCGATCCTTTGGCGGGTTTCCTCCCAATCCTCGTTACCGGATGTCCAGTGGCGGATATCAGCGACAAGCTTAGCGATCAGGCTGTCCGCCGGAATATAGGACAGGCCGGTGTCCAGCAGATGATTAACATCCTTGCTGACGAAAGCCTCCGCTTCCATTGCGGCCCAGAGCACTGCGGCATGGACCGCTTCACCGTCGTGGCTGACGGAACCAGCCGCACGCGCGAGCTTTGCAGCCTGCGCCGGCTTGCCGGGAGACACGAGCGCCCAGCCGTCGATGAAGATCTGCGCGCCGATCTGCTCAGCGACCGTTGCGCCATTGGTTTCGATCGAACCGGAGGCGGGTGCGGAAATACCGCGTTTCAGGTTGAGCCAGGCCGTGTGTTCGGTAGAGTTTCCGGCTCCGCCCCACCAGAGGATCGAGCGTTCCTCGATTATGTAGTTGAGCCAAGCCTTACCGATATCCTCGGCGGAAAGGTCGGGCGAAATGCCGTAGTCGTCGAGCGCGCGCGGGAAGGCGAAGGTGCCGCCGATGTCGTCGTCAGTGACGACAAGCGGATCGCCCAGCCGTTCGTGGACGTAGTAGGTGATCGGTCCGAGCTTCTGGAGAATATCCTTGTAGCGCCAGTTTTCGAATGGGCGGCCGAGATAGACGCCGATCAGCTTGCCGAGAACGCCGGCGTAGACACGGTTGTTGTAGTCTGCAGGTATGGACATCAGAAGCTCCTTGTCAGCCCTTCACCGAACCGCCGGCCATTCCTTCGATGAAATGGCGCTGCAGCAGGATGAAGAGAATTACGATGGGTAGAATAATGATGAGGGCCGCCGCCATGATCTCGCCCCAGTCGGACGAGTACTGGCCGGACAGCAGGAAGAAGGAAACGACGGCCGTCAGCCTGTCCTGATCCTGCAGGAAGGTGGTTGCGATCAGGAACTCGTTCCACGAGTAAAGCCCGATGATCAACGCGACGGTGAGGATGCCCGGCGAGACGATCGGCAGGAAGACGCGCCGGAAAACCTGCCAGTGCGTCGCCCCGTCGATCAAAGCGGCTTCCTCAAGCTCCTTGGGAACAGCGAGAAAATAGGTGCGCAGAAGCATGATGGCGAAGGGCGAGTAGACCGCCGTGTAGATGAAGGACACGGCTATCGGATTGTTGATCAGCCCGAAGCGCGCGAAGCCGAAGTAGAGGGGAAAGAGGAAGAGCTGGATCGGCGCCGTGGTGCTTGCCAGGAGATAGAAGGTGAGGATCTTCCACGTCTTGATCTTGCGGCGGGCAAGAACGTAGGCCGTCAGCGAACCCGTCGTGCAGACGAGGATGATCGTCATGCCGGTCAGCACCGCCGAATTGAGGAGTGTGCGGCCGAAATTGGCGTCCGACCATGCGCGAGTAAAGTTGTCCCAGCGCAATTCCGACGGCCAGGCGAGCGGATTTTGCACGATTTCGGCGGACGCCTTCAGCGAATTCAGCACCATCAGCACGATGGGAAACAGCGTGATGATCAGCAGCAACGACAGCGTCGCATAGACGAGCGTCAGTGTGATGCGGCTCTCGGTCATGTTCATTGTTCGAACTCCGATGCTTGCGCGCGGATATAGAGGACAGTGGCAGCCAGCCCGAAGAGGCTGATGACGACGGAAACAGCGGCCGCCTTGCCGACGGCGAGATCGTAGAAGGCCGAACGATAGGCAAGCGTCGACAGCACTTCCGAGGAATAGGCGGGGCCGCCCTGCGTGAGGATGTAGACGAAGTCGAAGACGAGGAACGACCAGATGACGGTCATGATCATCATCAGCGTGATGGTCGGCATGATGCCCGGAAGCAGCACGTAGCGGATCATCTGGAAGAAGGTCGCGCCCTCGATGCGGGCCGCCTCGATCTGCTCGGCCGGCACCTGGCGAAGGGCGGCAAAGAAGATGACGCACAGGAAACCCCACCAGTGCCACAGATCGACGACGGCAATGCCGTAAAGCGCGCTCGACGTCTCTGTCAGTGGGTTGGCAATTTCGATACCCAACCGCTGGAGAAGGCCCGTAACACCCGTCACCGGCGAGTAGATCATGCCCTGCCAGACACGACCGGTAATGGCCGTGGCGATGATAACAGGGAGGAAGTAGATGACCTGGAACGTGTTGGAGCCACGACGGGCGACCAAAAGCATTGTGGCCGCCAGCAGACCCATGCCGATCGGCACCGTCAGGAAGATGATCGTCCAGATGATGTTGTTGGTAAGCGCCGTCCAGAACACGCTGTCGCCCCACAGCGCCGCGAAATTGTCCAACCCGACGAAAACAGGTGTGCTGATGCCGTCCCATTCGAAGAAGGCAAGGGCCACCGTCAGCAGCGCCGGAATGGCGATGATGACGATGTTTATGATGAGGGTCGGCAGAACATAGAGTCTGTGCATGGTATTACCTTTTCGGGCATGGTCCGGCCTGCCCTGCCACCGGCACCGGTGGAAGTCGGGCGGGAGGCGCGCGCTGAGCGCGCCTCACAAAGTCCTGATCAGCGAGCCGGGACGGCAGGCGCCTTTCCGGCCTTGGATTCCTTCTGGAAGGACTCGTCGAGCTTGGTCAGATAGTCCGTCGGCGAGATCTTCTTCAGCCAGACTTCCTCGATGCCATTGATGATGTAGCTGTCGGTCGCTGGCGGCAGGAAGGTCCAGGTGGTGTAGCCGTATTTCCCGTCGGCAACCGAGGCGGAGAGGTTCTTCATCGTCTCGGTAAACAGCGGCGTGACTTCACTCGCCATCTTGACGCTCGATATATCCTTGAGCGGGATATTCCATTCGCCCTGCCAGGCGGAGTTCATCGTGCCGTAGACTTCCGGCGAGAAGACGTAGTTGATCACCGTGGCGGCACCTTCGGGGTTCTTCGCCTTGGTCGCGATCGAGAAGGTCGAGCCGATCCCGAGCGGGAAGATCGGATCGCCGGACACGCTCGGGAAGCCGACGAAGCCCGCCTCGGAGCCAGCCTTCTTGCCGTAGGTCGCAACGTTCTGGAACTGCCATGTACCGGTCGGCATCATGCCGGCTTTTCCGGAGGCCATCGCGTCAGCCGCCTGCTCGCTGCTGGTCAGCGAGAAGTAGTTCTTGCCGAAATAGCCCTTCTGCCACCAGGAGTTCAGGCGATCGATCGACTTGACGAAAGGCTCGGCCGTCCAGGGCATTTCGCCACGCAGCGCCTTGTTGAGATTGTCGGGGCCGGCGACGGAATTGAGCGCCAGCGTCACGAACCATTCATTGGCGCCACGCCAATCGGCATTGCCGGCGGCGAAAGGCGTGATGCCTTCCTTCAACATGGCATCGGCGAGCGTTTCCATCTCGTCGAGCGTTTTGGGCGCCTGCCAACCATGCTTTTCAAACAAGGTCTTGTTGTAGAAAAGACCGACGGTCTCGTAAGTCTTCGGCAGCGCGTAAAGCTTGCCGTTATACTCACCCATTTTCAGGAAAACCGGCAGGATGCGATCCTGCCACTTGTACTTGGCGGCATAATCGTCGAGCGGCATGAGCTGGCCCGACTGGGCCATCGGCGCGACGTAGCTCGGGCCCGCCGTGTAGACGACATCGGGACCATTGCCGGACAGCATGGCAACGCGCAGCTGCTTGTCGAGTTCGGTGCCGCGGTAATCGATCTTCAGGCTCTGCTCTGGATTGGCCTTGTCGAAAGGCTCGACGATGTTCTCCTTGATCAGCTTCTGCTGATCGGGGGTTGCCTGCTCGTACCACCAAGTCACCCGATCCTGGGCGGCGGCGATCTGGGCGGCGCCGATGACGATGGCGGCAGCGGCAAGCAGTTTCGTCTTCATCTTGGTCATGTTCATTCCTCCCTTGTTCGATGGATTAATTCTTTACGTCCGGCGGTGGAGCGACCGATGCTCGGATGACGAGTTCAAACGGCATCTCCTCGGGCTGGGCCGGCTCGGTTTCGCGGGAAATCAGGCGCGAGAGAAGTTTTTCGGCAGCGCGCGCGCCGAGGCGATCCTGAAATTGCGCCACCGTTGTGAGACCCGGAGTGACGAGTGCCGAGGCCATGATATCGTCGAAGCCAGCGACGGAGATATCCTTGGGGACCGACAATCCGTTTCGCAGCAGGCTCTTAATAACGCCAATCGCCATCAGGTCATTGGCGGCAATGACGGCGGTGACCCGCCGGCGGCTCGCGACGATGCGATCGGCCATCTCGCTGCCTGCTTCCACAGTAAAATGCGTCGCCTCAAGCACGATCGGCTCTGCGTGGCTCGATGCCATAGCGTCTAGATAGCCCTGTAGGCGAACGCTTTGCGGGCCACCGCGGGCGGCGACCATGGCGATGTCGCGATGACCAATACCTAGAAGATGCGTGGTAACAGCACGCGCGGCCGCCTGATTGTCGATAAACAGATCGTCTATCGGAAGCGAACCGCCCGATTTGCGTCGCACTTCGATGCGCACGACCGGCACGCCATTCTTTCCGAGGGGCGCGAGATCACGCGCTGACAGATTGAAGAACACCCCTACGACGCCGTCGTAGCGCCCCTGCAATGCGGCCGCGACCACTTGGCGTTCATTTGCGATTTCACCTTCCGTATCAATCGTGATGACCTCATAGCCGGCATTGCGAACTACCTTCTGAACGGCGACGACAAGCGAGGGATAAAACGGATTCGTCAGATCCGGGACAACGCATGCGATGACATGAGACCGGCTTGTGCGCAGTGCCTGGGCAAAGCGGTTGGGCTGGTAGCCCAGCTGGGCGATCGCAGCCTCGATGCGGTCAGCGGTTTCAGGTGCAACCTTGTCCCTGCCTCCATTCAAAACAAGCGATACGGTTGCCTGCGCTACGCCGGCCTGCTCCGCCACTTCCTTCTGTGTGATCCTACGGCCAGCCACCACAAATTCCATCATTGGTACGTATCGATTGATTATTGATACGTATCAACGCAGGAGTCAAGCGTGTTACTGTCAGTTTGGTTGGCTCCTCCGGACGCGCCCGCCAGTTGTCCAGCGGGTGCGAGGCGACCGGACGAACGCGCAGGAATTTCGTTACCCCACGTAGCGCTGGATTTGCCCGATTGACCTGCGAGACCCATGAGATATCAGCTGTTCGGCGGATAGGAATGAGATTGGGCTGCCGATCCCGTTTAGACAGGGCGAATGTCCAAACTTGCGGTGCAAGGTCCCTCCTTTTGGCGATCAACGAACAATACCGGCCGTCACCGATATCTGCTCTCCTTCGTTCAAGGCAACGACCCCTGCCAATCATGTCAACCGTCAACGACCTGCGGCTTTGGCAAGGTTATGAGGACGGCATCGCCTAGCGCGCCGGCCCGCGCTGGAGGCTGGCGCCCGGCGCGAAACGAACAAACGCCTGCTAGGAGCGAGCGTTGTGACTTCGAATGCTCTACTGAGGGCCTAGAAGACTGCGGAAGCACGAGCAAAAGCACGGATGCCGCTGCGGTCAACGCCCCGGTCGTCCAGTTCGCGACTGCTCGTTCGGCCGGGTTCGACGGTTAGGTAAGATCTGCGGCAGTTGCTCAAGCTGCATGCTGTATTCTGGATGATCCACGTTCTTGAGGTACGGTTGACGTCTGCAACCGTGATCGACTCAGGTGACATTTGATGCCGCTAAAGCGGCGTTGTTTATTGTGCGGGAAAGCGACAGTGGATCACACCGCCATGCACGAAATGCAGAAGTCCACCGCCCTGGAATATTGGGGGAGTTACGCTCTGAAACGATCGAAGGCCGTCAGGCGACGGGTTGGCGGATCGGCGTCCGGCCAGCGGTAGATATCCAACCGGAGAAAGGAGAGCTCATCCTCGAAGGCGTTCTCATCGACCTCGACCCACCACGACTTGGGACGGCCGTCGCTTCCGTCCGACCAGCGGTAACCGCGAGCTTTCAAATGATCCTTCATGTCGAAAGGACTATTTTCGGCATAGATGCGCACGCGCGCATGCTGGCTGGCCGCATAGAGCTCCGAAAACGCTGTGCCGGGGCTCGCACTCTGGCCAAGCACCTCGAGCAACGCGAAGCAGTCGTCGACCGCGCGGTGGCCATCGTGGAAGTAACCCGCCTGTCCGACAAGGTAGCCAAGCTTCGTCCCTTCGAAGCCGCGGGCCGACCAGTCGATTTCGGCGTTGGAGCAGGCCCAAGCCTTGCCGGCGAAAATCTGCGAGAAGGCCTCACAGAACGGCCGGTCGAAGCCGGCATTATGGGCGATGATCAGGTCGGCCGGCTCAATCAGGGCCTTCAACGCCGCAAGATCGATCTCCTGGCCTGCGACCATCGTGTCGGTGATACCCGTCAGCTTGGTGATCTCGGGCGGTATCGTCACCGTTGGCTGTTGCATGCCGCCGTAAACGCCCGTGACGTCGCCGATATTGCCATCGTGGTCGAAGCTGAACGCGATGACGCCAATCTCGATGATCTCATCCTTGCGGTGACTGAGACCTGTGGTTTCAGTGTCGAGGATGACGCCACGGAGCGGAAAGCCGGCGCGCGGCATCGCGGCCACGGTGCGCGGCTCAAGCTTCTTTAAAATCCGGTAACGACCCGTTTCGACGAGGCGATCGACCATCGTCTGCTCGCTGATTTCGCCAGCAGCATGGCTCTTCAGCGCTCCCTTGCGCGGGGTCTGTCCGGAGGACTGGCTTGCGCCGCCCGAGAACATGTCGAACTGTTCTGCCATTGTCCCTGATCTTTGCCATCGCCCCCGTTCCGCCGACAAAGCGAACGAATCGAGTTGATATACCCGTAAGAGCAATGGGGAAATTGCACCGATCGGCAAGAATAAACAGCAAGCGAAGCCGATTGATGCCGGCGCATCTCACGAAGGCTGTGGAAAAAATCTCGCGCACCAAAGGACCAGGCACAATGCCCAGTTACTCCGCCACAAGCCCGCTGCGCCTTAGAAGCGACAGCAGAACCAGCGGGATCAGCGTGGTCAGCACGACGGTGACGAAGGCCATCGCCATGCCGAGACCGATCGACCCCTGCTCGAACTGCCGCCAGATAAATACCGAAATCGTCTGCATACCGACAGGCGCGACCAGGATCGACGCGACGAGCTCGCGGGTGGCGACAGCGAACACAAGCAGCATAGCCGTGACCAGGCTCGGCGCGATCAGCGGCAGCAAGATGCGGCGAAACGCCGTGAAGGCGCCAGCGCCGCAGACGCGCGCGGCGGCTTCGAGATTGTCGCCGATTTGATGCAGCGCCGCGGTGGTGTAACGCATCGGCTGCGGGAGCAGTATGCAGCAGTAGGCAAGAAGCAGTATAAGCGGTGTATTGTAGGGCGTGATCGGTAACACCGGCTGGTTCCACGCCAAAATAAGGCCCACCGCGACGACCACGCCGGGTAAGGCGTTCGGCAAGGCTGTTAGAAAATCCAGCATCATTCGGCCGCGGAACCGGGTTTTTGCCACCGCATAGGCCGAGACGGCGCCGAGGATACCGGTGAGCAGCGCCGTGCCCAATCCGAGCGCGAAGCTGTTGCCAAGCGCCCGCAAGGCACCGGCGCTGTTATCGGCGATCGCGGCAAAATTGGAGAGGCCGAGATTGCTGACGGCCAGACCGCCGGAGATAGTATTCGATAGCGCGGTCGCCAGGATGGCCAGAAGCGGGATCACGGTGGCAAGCAGCGTCACGAGACCGAAAAGGATGAGAACCGGAATGTTCAGAATTCCGAGCGGGCGCTTATCCTTGGCTTGCGGCTTGCCGCCCGTGGTCACATAGGAGCGGCGGGCGAGGATCCACCGTTGCGCCATGAAGGCGGCAAGCGACAGTATCACCAGCATCAGCGAGAAGACGGCGGCGCCCGCAAGATCGATGGGCCAGTCTGAAATGCGCAGATCGATCTCAGTTACCAGAACGTCGAAGCCGGATCGCCGCCCAAGCGCTGCCGGCGTACCATATTCCTCGATCGCCGCCGCGAAGACGAGGAGCAGGCTGGCGGCCAGCCCCGGCGTCGAAAGCGGCAGCGTAATGCGCCAGAAGGCGCGCCAGGAAGAGGCGCCGAACACGCGGCCCACGTCGGCATAACGCGCTCCGACAGCTTCAATCGTGCGCGAGACCGCGAAGTAGACCAGCGGAAATGTGTTGAGCGCCATCACCGTCGTCATCCCCGCCAGGGAAAACAGAAAGGGGGCGAGGTGAAAGCCGGTCAGTTGCTGCAGATAGCCGCGCGGCTGCAATGTCATGATCCAGCCGAGCGTCGCGATATAGGGCGGGATCATGAAGGGAACGAGCAGCGCCACGTCCCAAAAGATCGCAAAGGGCACCTTGAACAAGGCGCGGAAAACCGCAAGCGGCACGGCCAGCAACGCGGCTCCCATCATGACGCAGATGCCGAGAATGACCGAATTGCCCCCCATTCGCAAAAGCTTGGGATCGGAAAGCATCTCGGGAAGGTGCAGGAACGGGGCGGCAAGAGAACTCCGCCCCAGTTCAGGGAAAATCGCCTGGAGGACAATGAAGACGAACGGCACGGCCACGACGATAATCAAACCCGATGTCGCCACCCATACTATCGGCCCGGTGCCGGCTGCGCCGTTCGCTTTCATGCTCTTCAGTCTCAATTCTTCTTCAATCTCAGTTGCCGGCGGCGAAGATCTTGCCAAACTCCTTCAGCGTCTCGTCGCGCTTGCCGTAAACGGCAGCGGCATCGATCTGGAGTACCTTGAGATCGGCAACCAGCGGACGGTTGGCCGGGATGTCGCTGCGGGCGGGCATCAGGTAGGTGGCGGCGACCAACTTCTGGCCTTCGTCGGACAGCATGTAGTCGATGAACTGCTTGGCTTCATCCTGATGCTTCGACCAGTTAAGGATCATTGCTGGGCGCGGCGCGACGACGGTACCCGAAGCCGGGAAGATGACGTCGATCGTTTCGCCCTTTGCCTTGCCGGCGAGCGAGATGTAATCGACCGCGCCGAATACGGCTGCCTTGGCACCCTGCAGAACCGGGTTCAGCGCTTCGGCATTGGCGCCGGCGACAACGGCGCCGTTGGCATTCAGCTTGGAAAAGAGGTCCCAGCCCTGGCTACCGGCAAGCGCAGCCACCAGTTCGAAGCTTGCACCCGACTGCGCGGGATCCGGCAGGTTGACGAGATCCTTGTATTCCGGCTTTGCGAGGTCGGCCCATTCGGTCGGCTTAGGCGTATTGCTTGCGGGGTTCCAGGCGATACCGAGCGCGGAAACGCCTTGGGCAACTGCCGTCTCGGACTTGAGGAAGTCAGGAACCTTGGCAGCGTTCGGGCTCGTGTAGGAAACCAGCCAGCCGCGCTTGGTAAAGTCGGTCGCCGTATCCCAAGATGCCGAAATCAGCACGTCGACAACCGGATTGGCTGCTTCGGCTTCAATGCGCGCCATGATCTTGCCCGTCGTCGCCTGGAACACCTCGACCTTGTGGCCGGTTTGCTTGGTGTAGCCTGCAGCAAGCTTCTCGATCAGGCTACCCGGGCCGGCAGAGTAGACGGTGATGTCGGCGTGGGCGACGCCTGCAGCGAGTATGCCGGCGATGAGGGCGAAGCCCGCACCAAGAAATGATCTGCTCATATGTGCCTCCATAAGCGTTTGATATGCTTCAGTTACGCGTGAACCAGCGCATGTTCGCGCTATCGATGGCGAGGTTGACCACCTCACCTGTGACAGCGCGCTGGCGCGCCAGGAATGTGAGTTCGCTTGCAGCCGGCCGCGCGCCCAGCGTAACCGTGGTCAGATAGCCATCGCCACGAAACTGCGAGTGGACGACCTCGGCGGGCAATCCCTCCCCCGATGTCAGGCGAACGGCCTGAGACGGCAGCAAGACATGGGTCGCGCCAGCGGGGGCATTGTCATCCTTGAGGACGATACCGGTTTGGTTGAGACGAAGGCCGCTCTCCTCGCGAAAAACAGGAACAACGCAGCCTAAGCGCAGGAACTCAGCGACTTCAGGCGTCGCCGGCGCGCTCACCAGTGTCTCGGGCGACGCCATCTGCTCGATGACGCCACCGCGCATCACGGCAACCTGATCGGCCAGTGAGAACGCCTCGCTCTGATCATGGGTCACATAGATTGCGGTAAGGCCGAGATCCGCCATCAGCGCGCCGATTTCGCGCACCATGGTCTCGCGAAGCTCGCGGTCGAGGTTCGACATGGGCTCGTCGAAAAGGACGAGTGCCGGCTCCGCGACGATGGCGCGGGCGATTGCAACGCGCTGCTGCTGCCCGCCCGACATGTCGCTGATGCGCCGGGCGCCGAAACCGCCGAGGCCGACCCGTTCAAGAGCTGCCGCGACACGCCGCTTACAATCCTTGCGACTGACACCGCGCATCTCCAGCGGGAAGGCGATATTGTCCGCGACACTCAGATGCGGCCAGAGCGCATAGTCCTGAAACACCATGCCGAGGCCGCGCTTTTCCGGCGGCACGAACAGGCCGCCAGCGGCATCGGCCACCACGCTTCCGTTAATCTTTACGCTGCCCTTGTTCGGCGCCAAGAGGCCGGCCACCAGGCGCAGAAGCGTGGTCTTGCCGCAACCGGACGGGCCGAGCAGCGCGAGAACCTTGCCCTTCTCAAGCGAGAGATCGACGTTGTTAAGTACCGTGTTTGAGCCAAAATGCAGGCTGAGACCCGACACCGACACGGCGGCTGGTTGTGCAGAAAAATTGGTTATCATGACTATCAACAGAAAGAAATTTAGCCGCTTATAGTCAGACGGAATGACACTTTCGTGACACAATTGTTAACGTAGGATGTATGACATCACAGAGTTGTGGGACGGCAAACCGCCCGTATTCCAGCGGGCAGTCGCGATCCGCGCCGCCGGTTTTCCGACGGCGTGTGATTTCGCAAAGCTTGAGGTCAACCCTCTATCGACCGCGATAGACGAACTCGCCAGGGATAGCCGCCGCATCCTTGTCGGCCTGCAATGTCAGTGCGTCGCGCAGCGGCGAGCGAATGCAGACGGGGTCGGTTGCGCTGGCATCGCCGGCAAGCGCCATTGCCTGGCAGCGGCAGCCGCCGAAGTCGATCGCCTTGCGGTCGCAGCTTCGGCAAAGCTCCGGCATCCAATCTTCGCCGCGATAAGCGTTGAAGGCGGAGCCGTGATACCAGATATCGGACAGCGACTTCTCGCGAACATTATCGAAGGTCAGCGAGGGGATCGTCTCCGCTGCGTGGCAGGGGAGAGCCCGGCCAGACGGCGTAACATTCAGGCCGATCCGTCCCCAGCCACCCATGCATGCCTTGGGATAGGACGAGTGGTGGTCGGCCGGCACATAGTCGATGACGAGAAGGCCTTCCAGCCGCTTGCGGGCCTCGATGACGGTCTTGTTTGCCCGCTCGACTTGCTCTCGCGTCGGCATCAGTGCGGCGCGGTTTCTTTCGGCCCAGCCGTGAAACTGCACGGTGGCGATCTCGATACGCCGGGCGCCGAGCTTCACCGCGAGATCGAGCATGTCGTCCAACTGATCCATGTTCTGTTTGTGGCAGACGGCATTGACCGTGAGCGGTATGCCGCTTGCCTTGACCCAGGCGGCGACGGCCATCTTGCGATCGTAGCCGCCCTTATAGCCGCCGACGCGATCGGCGCTCGCGGGGTTCGTTCCCTGCAGCGAGAGTTGCACGTGGTCGAGACCAGCATCGGCGAGCTCGAGCAGGCGCTTCTCGGTCAGGCCGACACCCGATGTGATGATATTGGTATAGAGACCGGCGGCTGCACCCGCTGCCGTCAGCTCGACCAGATCGCGCCGCGAGGCCGGCTCCCCGCCAGAGAGATGCAGATGCAGGACGCCCATTTCGGCAGCCTGCTGGAAGACCCGGATCCACTCTTCGGTCGACAGTTCTTCCTTGATGCCCGTGAGTTCCAGCGGATTGGAGCAATAGGGGCAGGCAAGCGGACAGCGATGCGTTAGCTCTGCGAGCAGTGCCATCGGCGGCGGCGCTACTGAAGATAGCGGAGCAACCGTTTGCTTGACGACCCTTGCCTCGACGCCCATCACAACACCTGCAGCATGCGACGATTGGCGAGCTCGCGGATGAATGCCAGGACATCGGTCGCGATCTGCTCGCGCGGCGCCTGGAATTCGGCGGCGAAGTCGTCGGCAATCGTGTCAAGATTGCGCTCGCCATCGAGCGCTTCGATGATTTTCACGGCGATCTCATCCACCGCCATCGCCAGTTCAGGTGCAAGCAGAACGGTCTGCGCGCGCACCGGATCGTGGCGCAAACGCACGCCACGGGCCAGCTTGACGACCATGCTGCCGGTTATCGCGACCGTGTCTTCACTCATCACGCGATCTCCTCGAGCTCGCCGATCACGCCCTCGCGACCGTCCCAGCCACCCGGTGGGATCAGGCCCGGCGTAACATAGGCGAAATGTAGCGCATCGAGCTGCGCCCACAACACCTCGGTCTTGAACGTCAACGCCGCTGCCGCCGCGTCCTGCTTCTCCAGCGTGTTCGCGTTGTCGAGCACATAGGCGAGGCCGAAAGCGACATCGACGGGCGCCTCGTTCAGCCGCTGACGGAAATAGGAGAGCGCCTGATCGTCAGCGAAGGCGTAATGCTGCAACAGCCCAGCGATACGATCGGCATGGATCTTCGGAGCGAAAAGCTCCGTCAACGATGAAGCGACGGCCTCAAGCAGCGGCTTTTCGCGCACGAAGTGAACATAGGCTTCGACGGCAAAGCGCGTGGCGGGCAGGATGCCGCGACCGGAAGCCACATAGTCAGGATCGAGGCCGACGGCTTCAGCGAGCTTTAGCCAGCGCCGGATGCCGCCACCTTCGGTGAGCCCACCATCGTGATCCTCGATGCGGGAGCGCCAGGCGCGGCGCATGTCGGCATCCGTGAGACGCGACATGAAGGCGGCGTCCTTCATGGGGATATGGCTCTGGTAGCAATAGCGGTTGATCACCCAGGCGCGGACCTGCGTCATGGTGCACTGGCCGCCATGCAGCATTTTGTGGAACGGGTGCTTGTCGTGATAACGATCCGCGCCGATCGCCATCAGGCGCGCTTCGAATGCCTGCCGGTCAGGTGCTTCAGTCAAAGTCGATCTCCATGCCGTCATGGCCAATCTGGAAGCCGCTCGCCTCGAGCATGTCGCGCTCGGGCCCGGCCCGCCAGATCGGATTGGTGTTGTTGATGTGGACGTATATTTTCTTGGCGATATCGAGCTTCGACAGGGCCGCTAAGCTGCCATCGGAGCCGCTGATCGCCATATGGCCCATGCGCTGCCCGGTCTTCTGGCCGACGCCGAGCGTGATCATCTCATCGTCGGTGAACACGGTGCCATCGAAGAACAAGGCGTCGGCGCCGTCGATCCGCTCGATGAGGCCATCGCTGATGTGGGCGCAGCCTGGAATGTAATAGACGCGCTTGCCCTTTGCGATCAGCTCGACGCCGACAGTCTGCTCGCCTTCCAGCTTCAGCTCGGGTTCGCCGTTTTCCATGAACAGCGGCACCTTGCCGGGGACAGCGAACAACCGGGCCTCAATGCCCGGGAGTAGCGAAAACGGCTGCTTGAGCGTTATCGTGTGACGTTTCACAAAGGCGGGATCAAGGGCGCGGAAGACGGGGTTGTCGTCGATGATCCCGGCAATCGCCGTCGTCACGAAGATGTCCAGCGGCTGCTTCTCGCGCAGAATCAACAGGCCGGCCAGATGGTCGATATCGCCGTTTGTGATCAGCACGCTCTTGATCGGACTGTCGCGCAGCGCCTTGGGATGCAGCGCGCTATTGTCGATGATCTGCTGCCTGATATCGGGAGAAGCGTTTAAAACCGCCCAGCTGTGGCCATCGAGACTGACGGCGAGCGATGATTGCCATTGTGGCCTGACACCGGATGCCGGATCGCGCGCAAGGCGGCAATTCTGGCAACCGCAATTCCATTGCGGAAGGCCGCCGCCCGCGGCGGCCCCAAGAACCAGACCGCGAAAGCCAGATGAATCTGTCACGCGCGGACCTCAAACATTACAAATCAAATTGGATTTAGCCGGCCTTAGAAGAGGATCGGTTCGTTGCCGTCGGCAGGAGCGTAACGGTTGATTTCCATACCGCAGCTGACTTCGATGAACTTAGGGGCGTGCCAAGACATGTGTGTCTCCATTCATGCTGGTTTGTCTTACAAGGGTTCACCTAGGCCCACTCATGCTGCACTGCAATAGCGTTTTCAGCATGGCTGCCCGCCCAATGTCGCAAGGCCATCACAATCGCGAGATCGGGCGGGCAAAGCGGCCAGATTAGGCTGCCGGGTCCCATTCAGGCGCCAGACCGTCGGGGCTGACGATGCGGCCGTCGGCCTGAGCAAGCGCGTGGATGCGCGCCATGTCTTCATCGCTCAGAGCGAAATCGAAGATCGCGGCGTTCTCTGCAGCGCGCGCTTCCGACACGGTCTTCGACAGCGTAACGAAGCCCTGCTGCACGATCCAGCGAAGCACGATCTGCGCGATCGAGCGGCCATGCGCTGAGGCGATGTCGGCTAGAACATGGTCGCTCAAAACCTTGCCATCGGCCATCGCGTAATAGGCGGTAAGCGACAAGCCCACCTCGCGCGCGGCCTCGATGACCGGACGCTGATCGAGATACGGATGATACTCGACCTGGTTGTTGGCAAGCGGCCGTTCGCTGAGACGCGCGGCATCCCTCATCAGCGTCGTATTGAAATTGGAGACGCCGATGTGGCGCGCCTTGCCTGCCTTGGCGACGTCATTCAACGAGGCGATCTGCTCTTCCAGGCTGACGACGGTGTTCGGCCAATGCAGCAGCAGGAGGTCGACATAGTCGGTCTTCAGCTTCGACAGACTTTCATCGACGGAGGCCAGGAAGGCGCTGCGCTCGTAGTTCGCAACCCAGACCTTGGTGGTGAGAAAGATATCAGCGCGGGCGACACCCGACGAGACGATCCCTTGGCCTACGGCAGCTTCGTTGCCATAGATCTGCGCGGTGTCGACGTGGCGGTAGCCGGTCTTCAGCACATTGGAGACCATCCGTTCGGTATCGGCGGCTTCCATGCGGAACGTGCCGAATCCGAGCGCGGGGATGGAAGCGCCATTGGCGTTGACGAGTTTCATGAGGATTTTCCTTTCGATAGTATCAGGCCGCGGAAGCGACGGTATTGGTTGAAGCAAGCGCGCGGCGGTCGAGCGAGCCGCTCCAGAGCGTGAGAATGAGGGCGCCGACGACGAAGATGGCGCCGACCCACGGCGTGGCCCCAAGGCCGAGCGAAGAGGCAACCACGAGGCCGCCGACCCAGGCGCCCGCCGCGATGCCGAGATTGAAGGCGGCGATGTTCAAGGCCGAGGCGACATCGACCGCTGCCGGACGGACCACGCCGGCAAGCTTCACGACGTAAATCTGCAGGCCAGGCACATTTGCGAAAGACAGGAAACCAAGGGCGGCCAGCGTCGGGATCGTCAGCCAAGGCGACACGGCGGTGAAGCTGAAGATGGCGAGAACGATGGCCTGCGCGGTGAAGAGCCAGGCAAGAGCCTTGATCGGATCACGGTTGGCGAGGCGTCCGCCGGCGATATTGCCGATGGCGATCGCGATGCCGTAGAGCACCAGGATCAGACTGACGGCCGAGGCCTGGAAACCGGTGACCTGCTCGAGGATAGAGGCCAGGAAGGTGAAGGTGACGAAGGTACCGCCGTAGCCCAGAGCAGTCATGGCGAAGACGATCAGCAGACGGCCGCTGCCGAGAACCTTGACCTGCTCGCCGATCGTTGCCGCCGGCGCCTTCTTGAGGTTTGCCGGCAGAAGGATCCATAGACCCGCGAAGGCAATGACGCCGAGACCGGCGACAGCCGCAAATGTCGCGCGCCAGCCGAAGGTCTGACCGATGAGCGTGCCGAGCGGAACGCCTGTCACGATCGCGACCGTCAAACCCATGAACATCATGGCAATCGCCGAGGCGCGCTTATTCTCGGGAACGAGATCGGCGGCGATGGTCGAGCCGACGGAGAAGAAGACGCCGTGCGCGAAGGCAGAGAGAACGCGGGCGACAAGCAGAGGCGCGTAGCCTGGGCTGAGCGCTGCCATTGTATTGCCGAGAATGAACAGCGCCATAAGGCCGAGAAGCAGCAGCTTGCGATCGAGGCGACCGGTGAGCGCGGTCAGAACAGGCGCACCGAAGGTAACGCCGAGCGCGTAAACGCTGACGATCAGGCCAGCGAGCGGCAGATCGATGTTGAGATCATTGGCGACGGTGGGCAGGAGCCCAACGATGACGAATTCCGTCGTGCCGATCGCGTAGGCCGCGACGGTTAAGGCAAACAGGGCAAGGGGCATTGTTAATCCATCCAGTGACGATGCCGGACAAGCGGCGATTTGGGATGGCGGCAATATGGACCACTGACATTATCTCGATAAGCAGCTACATTGCCTCAATAGTTATGAATTGAATTCACAGGAGTGAGCAGTGGATAATACCGTCGGCGAGATGGAGGTCTTCGTGCATACAGCGAAGCTGCAGAGCTTTTCGGCGGCCGGACGCCTGCTGCGCATGTCGCCTTCGGCGGTCAGCAAGCTTGTGAGCAGGCTGGAAGAACGCTTGAAGACCCGCCTTATCGTCAGAACCACGCGCAGCCTGCAACTGACGCAGGAAGGCGAGGTCTATCTCGAGCGCGCGCAGCGCATTCTCGAGGATATCAAGGAAGCCGAGCAGATCGTTTCGACAGGCGGCGAGGCAGCACCGCGCGGACGTCTGCGGGTGAGCGCCTCGGTCGCCTTCGGCGTTCGTCATGTGGTGCCGTTGATCCCGGAATTTCTGACCCGCTATCCGAACGTCCAGCTCGACCTTTCACTGACCGACGGGATCATCGACATCGTCGAGGAACGCGCCGATGTCGCGATCCGCTCAGGCAATCTTCGCGACACCTCGATGAAGGCCCGCAAGCTGATGGACAGCCGGCGCGTGGTCGTGGCGGCACCGAGCTATTTCGAGCGCATGGGCAATCCCGAAAAGCCCGCCGATCTCGACCGGCACAACTGCATGACGTTCAACTTCCGGCAAACCTGGGAAGAGTGGCCGTTTCGGGACCCCGCAACAGGGCAGACCTTCCTGAAAGCGGTCCACGGTAATGTCGAAGTGAATAACGGGCCGACCATTCGCAGTCTCTGCCTCGCGGGCGTTGGGCTGATCCGGGTGGGCGCATTTCACGTGCAGGAGCATATCGACGAAGGTCGTCTGGTGCCGGTGTTAGAAGCGTTCAATCCCGAGGATATCGAGCATATCCACGCCGTCTATCCCGGCCACCCGCATCTCGCGAGCCGGATCCGGGCCTTGATCGACTTTCTCGCCGAGCGGATCTAGCCGCGAGCGTCAGCCAACTTGGAAACGGCGCACCCGAGGCACGCCGTTTCCAAGTTCCAATTCCGGGCTCGTATCTTAAAGACCGGTCGTCTTCATCAACTGCTCCGGATAACGCTCGCCCTCGACCTGGATTGCGGCGGCAGCCGTCTCGATCTGCGCGAGATCGTCGGCGCTCAGTGCCACCTCGGCCGCGCCGAGGTTTTCCTCAAGGCGATGCAGCTTCGTCGTGCCGGGGATCGGCACGATCCAGGGTTTCCGGGCCAGCAGCCAGGCCAGTGCGATCTGCGCCGGCGTAGCCTTCTTGTCCTCGGCGATGCGCTTCATGAGATCGATCAGCGCCTGGTTCTTCTCCATCGCCTCCGGCGTGAAGCGCGGCAGCATCTTGCGGAAATCGCCTTCGCCGATCTTCGTGTCCTTGTTCATCGCGCCGGTGAGAAAGCCCTTGCCGAGCGGGCTGTAGGCAACCAGCGCGATGCCAAGCTCCTCGCAGGCTTCGAGAATGCCGTTGGTCTCCGGCCCGCGCGTCCACAGCGAATATTCGTTCTGCAGCGCGGCGACCGGCTGCACCGCATGGGCGCGGCGGACCGTCTGTGCGCCCGGCTCGGACATGCCGAAATGCTTCACCTTGCCTTCCGCGATCAGATCCTTGACCGTGCCGGCGACGTCCTCGATCGGCACGTTGGGGTCAACGCGGTGCTGGTAGAGCAGGTCGATGACATCGACCCCGAGGCGCTTCAGCGAACCTTCGGCCGCCTTGCGGATCTGCTCGGGGCGGCTGTTGACGCCGGCCATTTTGCCATCAACGATATTGAAGCCGAACTTCGTGGCGATCACCACCCGGTCACGCATCGGCTGGAGCGCCTCGCCGACGATCTCTTCATTCGTATAAGGTCCATAGACCTCGGCGGTGTCGAAAAACGTCACGCCGCGCTCGACGGCCTGGCGCACCAATGTCACGCTCTCCTGGGTGCTCAGCGCATGGCCATAGCTGAAGTTCAGGCCCATGCAGCCAAAGCCGAGGGCAGAGACTTCCAGTCCGCTTTTTCCAAGTATCCGCTTTTCCATGTTACGCTCCTTCAGGACGGCGCTCGCCGTCTCACGTCGGTATTAAACAGAGTGCCTCCGGCAAACGATGAGCTTCATTCTCACTGTCCGGGCATTCCAGATATTCCTGCACCCTAAAAGTACCACCGAACCCGCGACCGCATTAGACCATGATCTCCGCATGGACTTATATCTGCGGCTCATGAGTACGCATGGAAGAACCGATGAGGAAGCAGGGACCGCAGCTGGGTTGCCCAGTCGGAGCCAACGCGTGCAAGGAGAAACGGTGGCACATTGATGAACCGACGATTGCGCCTACATCAAGCATTATTGGCTGCAGTAACCGCACGCCTTTCAGAAGGGAGGGTCGTCCATCATGAAGGGATCCAAGACGATTGTGCAGATGAGTGTCCGCGAACGGCGGGACATATTGGCCGCTGTTGCCGATGCGCTGGAGACAAGTGCCAAGGAGGCATTAATCGAAGGCAACGCAAGTTTTGCCGCGAGCTCAGGTGACCTTGCTTCGACAATTCGCGGCAGCGTGCATGGCCTTGCGAACACCGATCTCAAGGCAGCCGAGTTCCTGCTGCAGCAAGCCATGACACTGATCGAGCAATTCCGATTCCGCGACCCACATCGCCCAGAGACGCTGACGCTCCACTGAATCTGGCATAGCTTCGAAGATATGACGGCAACTTTCAACGGCCATCATCAAACGTTTGCACGTAGTGTTTCAGATGCGCCAGTAACATCCTCGCATAGCCTGGAAGCTGCATTTCGTTTCTGACGCAAACATATAGTTCGCGATCCGCCCAAGGCTCCGAGATTGGCACGACCTTGAGATTCATGAAGTGTGCGTAGCGTCGTGCAGCACTCTCTGGAATGATCGACACACCAGCTCCCTGTTCGACAACCCGGCACGTCGCTTCAAATCCTGCAATCAACAGCCGGAAATGCGGTGTGCGTCCGAGCTCGTTCGCTTGACGCCCTAGAAACTGCATCAAGGCCGGATTGCCTTGCTGGCCAACTAGCTTGAAATCCAGGATGCGCGCAAACGCGACGGCATCGAACGGCACGTCGAGATCGCGCGGCGCGATCAGCACCAGACGGTCGGGAACGAAACGAAACCGCTCGAGCCCGGTCATATCGGCCGAGGAGGCAACAATCGCGATATCTGCCTGGCCCTGCTTCAGTAGGTTCACCGCCTCGAGGCTCGGTTTGTCCTCGACGCTGACACTGATATCCGGGCTTGTTGCAAGAAAGGCGCCAAGCGCCTGCGGCAAATGCTCTGCAAGCATATTGGTGTTTGACAGCAACCTGACATGACCGCTGCGGCCATCGGCGAAAGCGTCGAGGTCGGCCTCGATCCGGCGAGCGTCGTCCAGTATCTGACGGGCATGACTTGCCAGCATTTCGCCCGCCAAGGTCGGCTTGATCCCCCGTCCAGTACGTTCGAAGAGCTCGAGATCGAACGCCTCCTCAAGACGCCTCAGGCGCGCACTTACGGCCGCCACGACGACATTGTTCTGACGAGCGGCGGCTGTCAGACTACCGCCGTCGACCGCAGCCAGGAATATGCGTAAGTCAATCAGGTCGAATTTCACGGTTCCGCTTTCATTTTCTGTGAAAACTGTTTGTATGACAAATTGATTTTCAAACGCAGCATAGCGCGGTTATGACGATTGCCAAGTCGCGAGCGTGACACGTCGACGCATAAAGCCATATCCTCATTTAGAGCGATTTAGCAAAGCAAGTTCAGTGATTTGCTTTTCTTACATTGGCTTGAATCGACGTTTTTCACATATGTCCTCGCGGCGACGTGGATCGGCTACGCTCGTGGGAGGTGATGCAAAGCCTGTTGTCGTTTATTCATGCTTGATGAAAGCACGTCGATAATGCATTTGCATACCGCCATCTCTCGGCCTCACTTTAAACGCCTGCGATCGATCGCACTCTGTCTGTCCGCGCTGGTGTCCATCACTGGCGCAGCCTCCGCGCAAGATCAGACGGCGACGCCAACCGACCTGGTCACCAAGGGCCGCTACCTAGCGACCGCGGCCGATTGCGCCGCGTGCCATACCGCGCCCAACTCCGGGCAGCCCTTTGCCGGCGGCTATGCGATCGAATCGCCGCTTGGCAAGATTTTCTCGACCAACATCACGCCATCCAAGACCGACGGCATCGGCACATACAGCGAGGAAGACTTCGCTCACGCCGTTCGCAACGGTGTCGCCAAGGATGGCAGCCATCTCTATCCGGCGATGCCTTACACGGCCTACGCCAAGCTCTCCGACGAGGACATCTCCGCGCTCTACGCCTACTTTATGCAGGACGTGAAGCCGATTGATCACGCGCCGGAGAAGACGGCGCTGCCATTCCCGTTCAGCATCCGCGCCTCTATGTCGGTGTGGAACCTGCTCTTCCTCGACAAGGATCGCTTCCACCCGGATGCATCCAAGTCCGCCGAGTGGAACCGTGGCGCCTATCTGGCCGAGGCTCTCGAGCACTGCAGCACCTGCCACACGCCACGCAATCTCCTTATGTCGGAAAGCGGAAGCCGGGCGCTTTCGGGCGCGTCCATCGGGTCTTGGTTCGCACCGAACATCACCTCCGACAAGGTTGATGGCATCGGCGGCTGGTCCGACGAGGAACTCGTGCAGTATCTGCGCACCGGCCATGTCGTCGGCAAGGCGCAGGCAGCCGGCCCGATGGCGGAAGCCATCGAGCACAGCATGCAGCACTTAACCGAGGCGGACCTCAAGTCGCTCGTCGTTTATCTGAAGGATACGAAGCCGATCACCACTGGCGAAGCCACGCCGCGCTATGATGTCGGCAAGGCCTCGACAGCCGAACTCGATCTACGTGGCCTGCCTGGCCAGGCCGTGACCGAGAAGGGCTTCCATATCTTCAGCGGCTCCTGCGCCGCCTGCCATCAGGTCGATGGCGAGGGCAACGACCACTATCCGTCGCTCTTTCACAATACCGCAACCGGCGGCAATAACCCGGACAACCTGATCGCAACGATCCTGTTCGGCCTGTCGCGCACGATCGACGGCGTACCGACATTCATGCCGGCCTTCGGCGAGAACGCGTCTTACACCGATCGCCTCTCCGACAAGGACGTCGCCGATGTCAGCAACTATGTGCTGAGCCATTTCGGCAACGGCAAGGTGACCGTCACCGCAGCAGATGTCCTGCGTGTCCGCGAGGGTGGAGAAAAGCCGGTATTGGCAGCGGTTGCACCGTTCATCGTTCCGGCGTTTGCCGTGGCGTTGATCCTCGCTGCACTCGTCATCGCGCTACTCGTTGCTCGCCGCAGGCGGCAGCCGGCCCACGCCTGACCATTTCACCCTTTTTCCCAGTTCTGACTACCTCATCGAGGATATCAGCGATGCCAATCGACCCGAACAATGCGGGCTCTCTCATGAGCCGGCCCCTCCACCGCCGAGACCTCCTGCGCGCCACCGTGGCCGTCGGGGGACTGGCCGCCCTCTCCTCCTTTGCAGCACCAGTTTCGGCGTTCGCGGCCGACGATGACGTCCAGGGCTTCACCAAGCTTTCCGAATTCCTGACCGGCTACGAACTCGACCCCGTGCTCGGCGCACGCTTCCTTGCAGCACTCTCCAAGCGCAGCAAGACGCTGAAAGCAGACATCGCCGCCCTGCAGCAGGCCGTGAGCCAGTCCGGCGCCAAGGACATGGATAGCTTTCTCGCGACAAAGCCCGCCGAGCGCGAGATGAAGACTTCCGCGAAGATCGTCTCCGCCTGGTATCTCGGCGTGGTCGGCGACCCAGAGGACGCGGAACTCATCACCTACGAGAAATCGCTCATGTACCGCCCGACCAAGGGCCTCCTTCCCATTCCGACCTACGGTCCCGGCCCGAACGCCTGGGGACCGAAGCCCGGCAGCAAGATCTGACAGGATATAGACAATGGCAAACGACGCATATGATGCGGACCTGATCGTCATCGGATCGGGTGTCATGGGCGGCATCGTCGCCGCACAGCTCGCCAAAGCCGGCAAGAAGGTGATCATTCTCGAAGCCGGTCCGCGTGTCGATCGCCGCGAGATCGTTGAGACCTTCCGCAACGCTCCGGTCAAGCTCTCGCTGGCGAACGCCAAGCTGCAGGGCGCCGGATCCCCCTTCCCCAGCATGCCCTGGGCGCCATCCACCTATGGCGACTATCTGCAGTATGAAGGCCCGGTTAAATACAACACCTCCTACCTGCGCGTTGTCGGCGGCACGACCTGGCACTTCGGTTCGGCCCTCTGGCGCATGATTCCGAACGACTTCAAGATCCAGTCGCTTTACGGTCGCGGCCGCGACTGGCCGATCGGCTATGACGATCTAGAAGACTACTACAACAAGGCCGAGCTGGAGCTCGGCGTCACAGGCATGGACGGCCAGGACGAAAGCGGCCAGGGCGGTGGTCCGATGCCGCCGCGTTCCATGCCCTTCCCGATGAAGCAGCTGAATTCCAGCTACATGTTCGCGACGCTGGCTGAAAAGCTCTCGGTCGGCGGCTTCAACCCGGTACTCGAGCCGCATGGCCGCGCCTCGCGCCCTTACGGCAACCGCCCGGTCTGCGCCGGTAACAACAACTGCAATCCGGTCTGTCCGATCGGCGCCAAGTATGACGGCTCGATGCACATCGACGAAGCCGAACGCCATGGCGCCAAGCTGCTCGACAACTCGCCAGTCTACAAGGTGGAAGCGGGCGACGACGGCAAGATCACTGCGGTCTGGTACAAGAAGCCCGACAATTCCGAGCACCGGCTGACGGCGCGCTATTTCGTGCTTGCCGCCTACGGCATCGAGTCCGCCAAGCTGCTGCTCATCTCGACTTCGGACAAGTATCCGAACGGCATCGCCAATTCGTCGGATCAGGTCGGCCGCAACCTCATGGACCACACCGGTATCAGCATGAACATGCTGACCAAGGAGGACATGTGGCCGGGCGAAGGCCCGACCGAACTGCTGGTCTATCTCAACCAGCGTGACGGCGCCTTCCGCAAGGATTACCCGAGCTACAAGATCAAGGTGCGCAATACGGTACCGACAGCCCAGATGACCGAAGGCTTCATCAAAAAGGGCATCATGGGCTCCAAGCTCGACGAGCAGATCCGCAAGTACTCGGCCCGCTCGCTGAACTGGGCGATCGATTTCGAGCCGCTGCCGCTGGCCGAAAACCGCGTCACGCCGTCGAAGACCAAGTTCGATGCGCTCGGCATCCCGGTTCCGGTGCTTTATTACTCGGTCACCGACTACTGGAATGCCGGCCGCGATCGTGGCCTGGAAGATTTGAACAAGATTGCCCAGCTGCTCGACGCCGAGGTCCTGTCGACCGACGTGAAGTGGCAAAACCGCCAGCACGTCATGGGCACGACCCGCATGGGCGACGATCCGAAGGACTCAGTCGTCGACCGCGATTGCCGCACCCATGACCACTCGAACATGTTCATCGCCGGCACCAGCGTCATGCCGTCGGCCTCTTGCATGAACCCGACACTGACGGGTGCGGCGCTCAGCGTGCGTATTGCCGAGCAGCTGATCAAGGAGATCTGATTTCAGCACTCAAAAAGGTCTCGGCAGCAATGGTCGGGCCTTTCGCATCTCAAAACGAAAACAGCGACCGCCTGGCAGGCAGGTCGCTGTTTTCGTATTCGCCGATGGAAGCGACGTCAGTCGCGGTTGGTATAGAGCGCGCTAGAGCGCTCAAGGTGTTTCAAGATCGCCGCTTCCGCACCATTCGCATCGTTGGCAGCGAGACAGTCGAGTATCTGCTCATGCTCCACCAGCGTGAACTTCTCCTTGCCGGTCCAGATCAGCATGTCTGTGTGATAGGCCTTCAGCCATGCCAGCATCGCCTCGCTGACGGCAACGAAGATCGGGTTACCCGAGATTTGCGCGATCCGCGTATGGAACTGCATATCGGCGGCGATGAAGTCTTCCGCGTTGCCGAGCGAGCGACGCTGCTCCTCGATGATATCGCGAAGATCGGTGATATCGGCAGGCGTGGCCTTGACCGCCGCCTCGCGCGCCATCCCGCGCTCGAAAAAGATGCGTGAGCTCTTGAGATGATCGAGCGAGTCGGCCGATTGCGCGAGCATGATCTTCGCCGTCAGGTCCACCTGGCGGAAAATCGATCTTGCGGTCAACTGCAGAACTTTGGCGCGCTCTCCGTGCGAGATGTTGACCAGGCCCATATTGGCCAGCGACTGCATCGCCTCGCGGATAGCCGGCCTTCCAACCCCGAAGCGCTCCATCAGCACCCGCTCCGAAGGCATTTCGTCACCGGGGCGAAGCTCGCCCGAGGTGATCATCCTCTCCAGCCGATCGAAAACCTCATCGGATAGTTTGCGACGCACGATCTGTTCGATTGGCTGGTTCATGGTGTCTCGCTGGCTCACAATATCCCTCCTTTATGCATGCTAGCGTCCCGGCACGAAAGGCCGTCGTCGGAAATCGGTATGTGCTCTTTCAAAAAATTTTCGTTGCAGAAATTGGAATACTCATTATACCAGTTCATGAGTTGACGCCATGGCAAACTTTCGGCCTAGGCAGGAGGAGCAACGAAACCTCATGATGATCACAGTTACCTACCGCATCGAAACGACCGGCAGCGTCGAGGCCATGGCCGCCAAGATCGCCAGCGATCAGTCGACCGGCACGTTCGTCCCTGTTCCCGGCGAAACGGAAGAGCTGAAGGCACGCGTCGCGGCACGTGTTATCGCCATTCGCCACCTGCCCGATGCGGAATACCCGACCTGGCCGGAAGTTGCACCCGGCAGCGGCCCCATCCACCGCGCCGATGCCGATATCGCCTTCCCGATGGACGCGATCGGTACGGATCTCTCCGCCTTGATGACCATTGCCATCGGCGGCGTATTCTCGATCAAGGGCATGAGCGGCATCCGCATTGTCGACATGAAGCTGCCTGAGGCCTTCGCCACCGCCCACCCCGGCCCGCAATTCGGCCTGCCCGGCAGCCGCCGGCTGACCGGCGTCGAAGGTCGGCCGATCATCGGCACGATCGTCAAACCGGCGCTCGGCCTGCGCCCGCATGAGACGGCGGAACTTGTCGGCGAACTCATCGAGTCCGGCGTCGATTTCATCAAGGACGACGAAAAGCTGATGAGCCCGGCCTATTCGCCGCTCAAGGAGCGCGTCGCGGCCATCATGCCAAAGATCCTCGATCACGAGCAGAAGACCGGCAAGAAGGTCATGTACGCCTTCGGCATCTCTCATGCCGATCCAGACGAGATGATGCGCAATCACGATCTCGTCCTTAAGGCCGGCGGCAACTGCGCCGTCGTCAACATCAATTCGATCGGCTTCGGCGGCATGAGCTTCCTGCGCAAACGTTCGGGCCTCGTGCTGCATGCCCATCGCAACGGTTGGGACATCCTGACCCGCGATCCGGGCGCCGGTCTCGACTTCAAGGTCTACCAGCAGTTCTGGCGCCTGCTCGGTGTTGACCAGTTCCAGATCAACGGCATCCGCATCAAGTATTGGGAGCCGGACGAGAGCTTCGTCGAATCCTTCAAGGCCGTCAGCACGCCGCTGTTCAGCAAGGCCGACTGCCCGCTGCCAGTCGCTGGCTCCGGTCAGTGGGGTGGCCAGGCGCCGGACACATATAACCGCACCGGCCGCACTACCGACCTGCTCTATCTATGCGGCGGCGGGATCGTCAGCCATCCTGGTGGCCCGGCGGCCGGCGTACGCGCCGTGCAGCAGGCCTGGCAGGCGGCGGTCGCCGACATCCCGCTCGACGAATACGCCAAGGATCACCCGGAACTCGCGGCCTCGATCGCGAAGTTCGGCGACGGCAAGGCAGCTTGAGACCATGACCAAACCTCTGCTTACCTATTACGGTGACGATTTCACCGGTTCCGCCGACGTCATGGAAGCGCTCGCCTCCAACGGCGTGCCGACCGTGCTCTTCCTCGGCATCCCCAGCACCGAGACGGCAAAGCGTTTCGCCGATTACCGCGCCTTCGGCATTGCCGGCACCAGCCGCAGCGAAACGCCGGAGTGGATGGAAAAGCATCTGCCGGCGATCTTTGAATGGCTGAAGGCGCTCGATGCCGACATCTGCCATTACAAGGTCTGCTCGACCTTCGATTCCAGCCCCGCAATCGGCAACATCGGCAAGGCGATCGAAATCGGCAAGGCACTCTATGGCCAGCCGGTCGTGCCTGTGGTCGTCGGAGCACCGCAGCTGAAGCGCTTCACCGCTTTCGGCAATCTCTTCGCCGCCTACCAGGATCGCTACTATCGTATCGATCGCCATCCCGTCATGAGCCGTCATCCGGTGACGCCGATGGCCGAAGCCGACCTGACGCTGCATCTGGCAAAACAGACGGCACTGCCCGTAGCGCTCGCCGATCTCGTCACCACCGCGGCGCCCGATGCCGACCAGCGCATCGACAAGACGATCGCGGACCTCGATGGCATCCTGCTGATCGACGTGGACAGCGCCCAGTCGCAGGCTCTCGCCGGCCGTCAGGTCTGGCGGGCCAAGCGCGACGGCGGCCTGTTCACAGCCGGCTCGTCAGGCGTCGAATACGCATTGCTGCAGGCATGGAAGGCCGAAGGGCTGCTTGGCGAACCGACAACCTTCGCCGAGCCCGGCAAGGTCGATCGTCTTGCCGTCGTGTCCGGAAGCGTCTCGCCAACCACCGAACGGCAGATCCGCAACGCAACGGAAAACGGCTTTGACGGCATAGCCGTCGATCCGCTCGATCTCGTCGGCGAAAGCGGTGACCGCGCCATCGAAACGGCTGTCACTGAGGGCGTCCAGCGCCTGAAGGAAGGCCGCAGCGTCATCCTGCACACGGCGCTCGGCTCATCGTCAGACAAGGGAACCGATATCGATCGTATTCCCGGATCCCGCCATCGCCTCGGCTCAGCTCTCGGCACGATCCTGCGCCGGTTGATCGAAACCGAAAAGCTGCCCCGCGCGGTCATTGCCGGCGGCGACACGTCGAGCCACGCGCTGCAGGAACTGCGTGTGGACGCTCTGACGACCTTGCTGCCACTGCCGCAGACCCCCGGCTCGCCACTCTGCACCGCGCACGGCAACTACGCGCCGACCAACGGACTGCAGATCGCGCTCAAGGGCGGCCAGGTCGGAACCGACGGCTATTTCGCACAGATCCGCGACGGACGGAGGGCTTGAACATGCGCTACTGGGTTGGCACTAGCTTCAAGATGAACAAGACGCTTGGCGAGGCTCTGTCCTTTGCCGAAAAGCTGGCAGTCGCCGATGGCGATCGCCACGCGGACATCCAGCGCTTCGTCATCCCGCCCTTCACGGCGGTGCGCGAGGTCAAGAACGCTCTCGCCGACAGCTCGGTGAAGGTCGGCGCGCAGAACATGCATTGGGACGCCGCCGGCGCCTGGACCGGCGAAATCTCGGCTCCGATGCTGAAGGATTGCAACCTCGACATCGTCGAGCTCGGCCACTCCGAGCGTCGCGAGCACTTCGGCGAGACTGACGAAACCGTCGGCCTGAAGGTCGAAAGCGCCGTCAAGCACGGCCTGATCCCGCTGATCTGCATCGGTGAGACGCTTGCCGAGCGCAACGCTGGTGATGCCGACGCGGTGCTGAAGCGGCAGGTTGAGGGCGCGCTGGCGCGCGTGACCACATCAGGCAAGGACGCGGAAATTCTTCTTGCCTACGAACCGGTATGGGCGATTGGCGTCAACGGCATTCCGGCCACCGCCGACTATGCCGACGAACGCCACGCGCGCATCGCCGATGTGGCTGCCAAGGTGCTCGGTCGGGCGGTTCCGGTTCTCTACGGCGGCAGCGTCAATCCAGGCAATTGCGAGGAGCTGATTACGCAACCGCACATCGACGGCCTTTTCATCGGCCGCTCTGCCTGGGCCGTCGAAGGCTATCTCGACATTCTGAAGCGCGTTGCCGCGGTCATCTGATCGCAGCCACCAATTCCATTCATCCAGCCCCCGAATGATTGAAAGGACACGGACCATGAAAATCGCCATCGGAGCGGATAGCGCCGGCAAGCCATTGCTTGACGTGATCGCCGCCCACCTCGCCACCAAGGCGGGCCTCGAAGTGCACGATCTCAGCCAGGCCGGCTTTTACGCCGACCTGTCGCAGAACCTCGCGCAGACCATCGTCGACGGCCAGCATGAGCGCGGTATTCTCATCTGCGGCACCGGCATTGGCGTTTCGATCTCGGCCAACAAGGTTCCGGGCATCCGCGCCGCGCTGACGCACGACACCTACTCGGCCGAGCGCGCCGCGAAGTCCAACAATGCACAGATCATCACCATGGGCGCACGCGTGATCGGTCCGGAACTTGCCAAGTCGATCGTCGACACCTGGCTCGCCTCCGAATTCGACCCGAAGGGCGCTTCGGCAGGCAACGTCGACGCCATCAACAGGCTCGACGCGGTTAAGTAATACTTATTCTGGGGTGGTGATTGACTCATCATACCAGCAACGTTAACAATTCCAGCAAAACACGAAGTGAGGAAACATGACTTCCATTGCTCTGTTCGGCGCCGGCGGCAAAATGGGCTACCGGCTTGCAAAGAACCTCAAGGGTTCGCGCTACGACGTTCGCCACGTCGAAATCAGCGATGTCGGCAAGGCACGCCTGAAGGACGACCTCGGCCTTTCGACCGTGGACGTAGACGCAGCGCTTGACGGCGTCGACGTCGTCATCCTGGCCGTTCCGGACACGCATATCGGCAAGGTTGCCGCCGGCATCAACGACAAGCTCAAGGCTGGCACCATGGTTGTTGCGCTTGACGCTGCCGCGCCATTCGCTGGCCACTTCCCGGAGCGTCCTGATCTGACGTACTTCGTCACGCATCCGTGCCATCCGCCGATCTTCAACGACGAAACCGACATGCAGGCCAAGAAGGACCACTTCGGCGGCCTCTTCGCTAAGCAGCACATCGTTTCGGCTCTCATGCAGGGTCCGGAAGAAGCCTACGCCGTCGGCGAAGAAATCGCCAAGACGATCTGGGCACCGGTCATGCGCTCGCACCGCGTCACCGTCGAGCAGATGGCGATGCTGGAGCCGGGTCTCTCCGAGACCGTTGCCGCTTCGCTGCTCGTCGTCATGAAGCAGGCCATGGATGAGTGCGTCGCACGCGGCGTTCCGGAAGAAGCTGCCCGCGACTTCCTGCTCGGCCACCTGAACGTACTCGGCGCCGTCATCTTCGGCGAAGTCCAGGGCGTGTTCTCGGACGCTTGCAACAAGGCTATCGAATTCGGCATTCCCGCCCTGATGAAGGACGATTGGAAGCGCGTGTTCGAACCGCAGGAGATCGCTGACAGCATCAAGCGTATCACCTGATACCGATCCCGGGAGGGGGCAACCCCTCCCCTTTCACCGCCCTGCTGGGAACAGGGCTTCTTTTGGGAGGAAACCAATGAGACTGACACGTAGACTGACCGTCGCTGCCTTTGCCAGCGCGCTCGCATTTGGCGTTGCCATGCCCGCTTTTTCCGCGGACCTGATCGCCATCATAACCCCCGCACACGACAACCCGTTCTTCAAGGCTGAAGCCGTAGGTGCTGAAGCCAAGGCGAAGGAACTGGGCTATGAAGCGCTCGTCATGACCCATGACGACGACGCCAACAAGCAATCCCAGATGATCGACACCGCCATCGGTCGCGGTGCGAAGGCCATCATTCTCGACAACGCCGGCGCTGATGCGACCGTTGCCGCCGTCAAGAAGGCCAAGGACGCGGGCATTCCGTCCTTCCTCATCGACCGCGAAATCAACGCCACGGGCGTTGCCGCCGCGCAGATCGTTTCCAACAACTACCAGGGCGCCCAGCTGGGCGCGCAGGAATTCGTCAAGCTGATGGGCGAGAAGGGCAATTATGTCGAGCTCGTCGGCAAGGAATCCGACACCAATGCCGGCATCCGCTCGCAGGGCTACCATGACGTCATCGACGACTATCCGGATCTGAAGTCGGTCGCCAAGCAGTCGGCCAACTGGAGCCAGACGGAAGCCTACGCCAAGATGGAAACCATCCTGCAGGCGAACCCGGATATCCAGGGCGTCATCTCCGGCAACGACACGATGGCCATGGGCGCGATCGCCGCTCTCCAAGCCGCCGGCCGCAAGGACGTGATCGTCGTCGGCTTCGATGGCTCCAACGACGTCCGCGACTCCATCAAGTCCGGCGGCATCAAGGCCACCGTTCTGCAGCCTGCCTACGCACAGGCGCAGATGGCTGTCGAACAGGCCGACGCCTACATCAAGAACAAGACTCTTCCCAAGGAAGAGAAGCAGTTGATGGATTGCATTCTCATCAACGCCGACAACGCCTCCAAGCTCGAAACCTTCGCGATCGCCAAGTAACGACAGCTTGAGACCACTGGAGAAGAGCGCGATCATCCGCGCTCTTCGTTTCTTATCCTATTCCATAAGATTGGAGTTTCGTGGATGGCGAGGGTCAGAAGCGCGGTTGTGATCGCATTGCTTGCGATGGCACTGCCGGGCTGCAAAATCATCAAAACGCCGACGGCGGAAGAAAAGGCTGCGGAAACCGCAAAGAGCGCCTTCGATCCCGCGGCAAAGGTCGAGGCCATCTGGCAGTCGCAGGCAATTCCTTATCTGCAAAAGCGGGCCGGCGAATTGAAGGACGTCGTGGCGCTTGCTGCCTCCAGCCCGGATCAGGCCGGCGAGAAATACGGCAATCCCCGCAAGCAGGCGAGTGCGCCCTGGACCTATGCGGTCAAGCTGAGCGGTAAGGTTGTCGCCGCCGATACCGCGTCGCGCGCCGCCACGATCGATCTGGACGCCGATGGCGATGGAAAGGCCGACGCCAAGGTGCAGATTGGCCCCGCGGTGCGCGGAACGGCGCTGCGCGATACGCTTGAGTTCGTCAATTTCAACGAATTCAAGAACCAGATCGAGTGGGCCCAGTTCGGCAAGGCGTTCAACGAGAAGATCAATGCCGCGCTTCTGGGGCCCCTGCCGCGCGACGGCCTGACTGGCAAGACCGTCACGGTCACCGGCGCCTTCTCGCTGCCGTCATCCGGCCAGTTGCCACTGGTGACCCCGGCCCAACTGACGGTAGGGCCGTAGTGATGAGCGAAACGATCGAACACGACGTTATCCTGCGCCTCGAAGAGGTGTCCAAGGTTTATTCCGGCATCGTGGCCGTCAAGCGCGCCGACCTCGAGCTCCGGCGCGGCGCGGTCAACGTGCTGGTCGGCGAGAACGGCGCTGGAAAGTCGACGCTGATGAAGATCATCGCCGGCGTCGAGCGGCCAACGCTTGGACGCATCGTCCTCGATGGCGAAACGGTCTCCTTCGACAGCCCTGCCGACGCCCAGGCGCACGGTATTGGCATGATCTTCCAGGAGCTCAACCTCTTCGCCAACATGACGGTGGCCGAAAATATCTTCGCCACCCGCGAGATCACCCGCGGCATTCGCGGCATCGATCACAAGGCGCAGATCGAAAAGGCAAACGCCTTTCTGAAGCGCCTGGATGCCGGCATCAATGCCGAAACCATGGTCGAGGACCTGCCGATCGGCCAGCAGCAGCTTGTCGAAATCGCCAAGGCGATGTCGCTCAACGCCCGCATCCTGATCATGGACGAGCCGACATCGGCGCTATCGGCGGCCGAGGTCGAAATCCTGTTCAAGGTCATCGCCGAACTGAAGGCGCAGGGTGTCGCCATCGTCTATATCTCGCACCGGCTGGAAGAGCTGATGCGGATCGGCGATTACATCACCGTGCTACGAGATGGCCAGATCACCGGCCATGCGATGGTCCGCGACATCGACACCAAGTGGATCGTCCGCTCGATGATCGGCTCGGATGCCAAGGATTTCGCCAAGGCAGCCGACCATGAGCTCGGACCGGAAGCCTTTCGCGCCGAGGAGATCAGCCTGCCGCGCAGGACCGGCGGTCTGGCCGTCGATCACGTCTCGCTTTCGGTCCGCGCGGGCGAGATCCTCGGTATCTACGGCCTGATGGGCGCGGGACGCAGCGAGTTCTTCGAATGCGTAATCGGCCGCCACAAGCACTCAACCGGCAAGATCTTCATCGACGGTCAGGAAGTACGCGCGCAGGATACGACGGGGCGGATCAGGAAGGGGCTTGCCCTCATCCCCGAGGATCGTCAGCGCGAAGGGCTGGTGCAGGTGCTCTCCATCGCCAGCAATCTGACGCTCGCCAGCCTCGATCACTTCACGCGGATCTTTCATATCAAGGCAGGCGCCGAAAGGCAGGGCATCAACGACATGATCCGCGATCTTTCCATAAAAGCGCCAAACCCGGAATTCGAAGTCACCTCGATGTCCGGCGGCAACCAGCAGAAAGTGGTTATCGGTAAGGCACTGATGACCAACCCGAAGGTTCTCCTGATGGACGAGCCCAGCCGCGGCATCGATGTCGGCGCTAAGGCGGACGTGTTCCGCACCATGCGCAGACTGGCCGCCAAGGGCCTTGCAATTTTGTTTTCAACCTCAGACCTTGAAGAGGTCATGGCCCTTTCCGACCGCATCGCCGTTCTCAGCAACGGCAAGCTGGTCGCCGTCTTCGACAGAAGCGAAGCAACGGAAGAGGCTATCATCGCGGCATCTGCCAAAGGTCACGGACACCAAGGAAAGCTCGCGTCATGACGGCGGACACCTCTTCCACATTCGGGGCCAAGCGGTCGAGCGGCTCCATTCTCCTCACGCTGATGAAGCTCAGAACCTTCATCGCCCTTTTTGCCGTGATCATCTTCTTCGCGATCTTCGCGCCGAATTTCACATCCACGGCCAACATGATCTTGATGTCGAAGCACGTCGCGCTCAACGCGTTCCTCGCCATGGGCATGACCTTCGTCATTATCACCGGCGGCATCGACCTTTCGGTCGGCTCGATCGTCGGCCTGTGCGGCATGGTCGCCGGCGCCTTGATCCTCAACGGCGTGGAACTGCCGATGGGCTACACGATCTTCTTCAACATCTATGAGATCGTGCTGATTACGCTGGCCGTCGGCCTGGCGATCGGCCTGATCAACGGCTTGTTGATCACCAAGCTCAACGTCGCGCCGTTCATCGCGACGCTCGGCACGCTTTATATCGCACGCGGCCTCGCGCTGCTCTCCTCCGACGGTCAGACCTTCCCTAATCTCGTGGGCAAGCCGGAATACATGACGACGGGCTTCGACGTCTTCGGCGCCGGCCGCATGCTGGGCCTGCCAGTCTCGATCTGGATTCTGATCGTGCTCGCCCTCATTGCCGCCTACGTGGCGCGCTCGACGCCGATCGGCCGGCATATCTTCGCCGTCGGCGGCAACGAGCGTGCAGCGCGCATGTCCGGCATCCGGGTCGATGTGGTGAAGATCTTCGTCTACATGTTCTCGGGCCTGTGCGCGGCGATCGTCGGCCTCATCATCTCGTCCGAACTGATGGCCTCGCATCCGGCCACCGGCGAAAGCTTCGAGCTCAACGCGATCGCCGCGGCGGTCCTCGGAGGCACCTCGATGTCGGGGGGACGCGGCACGATCGGCGGCACGATCATCGGCGCCTTCGTCATCGGTATCCTTTCCGACGGATTGGTCATGATGGGCGTATCGTCCTTCTGGCAGATGGTCATCAAGGGGCTGGTGATTATTATCGCGGTTGTGGTGGATCAGGCGCAGCGCCGTCTGCAACAGCGCGTGACTCTCATGCAAATGGCAAAGGCAGGATAAGCAATGACGGATTTGAATGGCGCACTCATCGGCTGCGGCTTTTTCGCGGTCAACCAGATGCATGCGTGGCAGGACGTTGCCGGGACTTCGATCGTGGCGATCTGCGATCGCGACCCCGAGCGGCTGAAAATCGTCGGCGACCAGTTCGGCATCGACAGGCGCTATAGCGATGCGGCCCAGATGTTCGCCGATGGCGGCTTCGATTTCGTCGACATCGCCACCACCGTCCAGAGCCACCGCGCTTTGGTCGCGATGGCTGCCGCACACAATGTGCCGGCGATCTGCCAGAAGCCATTCGCAAAGACGCTCGACGACGCCAAGGCCATGGTCAAGGTTTGCGCCGATGCCGGGCTGCCCCTGATGGTACACGAAAACTTCCGTTGGCAGACGCCGATCCAGGCCGTGAAGAAGGTTCTGGAATCCGGCGCGATCGGCCAGCCTTTCTGGGGCCGCTTCTCGTTCCGTTCGGGCTACGACGTCTTTTCGGGTCAGCCCTATCTCGCGGAAGGCGAGCGCTTCATCATCGAAGATCTCGGCATCCATACGCTCGATATCGCCCGCTATATCCTGGGCGACGTGGCAGCGCTCAGCGCCCGCACGAAACGGGTCAACCCCAAGATCAAGGGCGAGGACGTCGCCACCATCCTGCTCGACCACGAAGGCGGCGCGACCTCGGTCGTCGATGTCAGCTATGCCTCCAAGCTCTCCACCGAGCCCTTCCCCGAGACGCTGATCGAACTCGACGGCACCGAAGGCAGCATCCGCCTGTCGCAGGGCTACAAGCTCGAAGTAACAGGCAAGAACGGCACCGAGATCTCGGACGTGTCGCCGACGCTGCTCTCTTGGGCATCGCGCCCCTGGCACAATATCCAGGAAAGCGTCTACGCCATCCAGCAGCACTGGGCCGAGCGCCTAGCCTCCGGCGGCGAAACCTCGACCTCGGGCGCCGACAACCTCAAGACCTTCGCGCTCGTCGAGGCCGCCTATGACAGCGCAGCCAGCGGCCAGACGGTCGATGTCAAGGCGATGCTGCAATGAGCACGCCATCGGAGAGCTTCCGTATCTACGGAACGCATGCGCTCGAGCAGAAGCCGGTCCGCCTCACCGCGGGCAGGCTGACCGCTGATCTCAGCGACGGCAATCTGCGTACGATCGCCTATGACGGTGTGGAGGTACTGCGCGCCGTCTCCTACCTCGTGCGCGATCGCGACTGGGGCACCTACGCGCCCGAGATCGCCGACCTGACCATTGAGCAGGGAGACGATGCCTTTTCGGTCGGCTACACCGCCTTTTGCAAGGGAACGAATGCGACCGAGCTGTCGATCGGCGTGCGCATCTCGGCGCAAGCCGGCTCGCCCCTGGTTTTTGAGGCCGATGCGATCTCCGGCACAGGCTTTGAGACGAACCGCTGCGGTTTCTGCATTCTTCACCCGATCGTCGGCGTTGCCGGCGCGCCCGTCACCGTCGAGCAAGCCGATGGACAGCGCGTCGAGACCCGGTTCCCTGACCAGATCGAGCCATGGCAGCCGTTCATGAACATGAACGCAATCACCCATACCGTCATGACCAACGTGACGGCGCGGTGCGGCATGGAAGGCGATGTCTTCGAGATGGAAGACCAGCGCAACTGGTCGGATGCCTCCTACAAGACCTATGTGCGCCCGCTCGCTTTGCCCTGGCCCTACCAGATACCGGCCGGTGAAACGGTCAAGCAGCGCATCGTCCTCGATATTGCCGACAAGCGCCAGAAGCCATTGGCTGCGACGACAAATGGCCATTCGTCGCTGACGACACTGACGCTCGGCGAGCGTCGCGGGCGCATGCCAGCAATCGGCATGATCGTAACGCCGGAAGAAGCGGGCGCCGTAGTCACGGCGAGCGCCGTGCTTGGCGAGATCAAGCCACAGGAACTGCTCTTTCATTTCGACCCTGCGGCCGGACATGGTGCGGAAGCCTTCAAGCGCTTCGCCGAGGTGGCCGGGCTTCATCCCGGCACATCAACGCTCGAGATCGCGCTGCCGTGCAAGCAACTGCTCCTTGAAGAAACGACGCTGATCGCAACTCAGATGCGCGATGCCGGCTTCAAGCCGGACGCGATCATCATCTCGCCATCGGTCGACCGCCAATCCACACCGCCGGGCAGCAAGTGGCCGGAATGCCCACCGCTCGAAGATGTCTACGAAGCCGCGCATGCGGCATTCCCCGGTATCCGCATCGGCGGCGGCATGCTCAGCTATTTCACCGAGCTCAACCGCAAGCGTGTGCCTTCCGCTCCGCTTTCCTTCATCAGCCATTGCACCAACCCGATCGTCCATGCCGCCGATGACCTTAGCGTCATGCAGACATTGGAGGCCCTGCCCTTCATCACGCGATCGGTCCGCGCCATCTATGGCGACAAGCCTTATCGCATCGGCCCATCGACAATCCCCATGCGGCAGAATCCTTACGGAAGCCGAACGATGGACAACCCGAAGGGCGGCCGGATACCGATGGCCAACACCGATCCGCGTCACAACGCTCTTTTCGCGCAAGCCTTTGCGATGGCCTATCTGGCAAAGGTGCTGGACGCCGAGCTGGAATGCCTGACGCTCTCGGCTGTGACCGGAAGTTTCGGCCTCCTTGCCGGACAGGATGAGCCCTTCACCGCCGATGGACGCCGCCCGCTCTTCAACGCGGTCAAGACGCTCGCCGGTCTCGCCGGCACCGAGTGGAGGGAGTGCCTGTCTTCCAACCCCTCGCGCGTTCTGGCGTTCGCGACGAAGGCGGCGACGCGCGCAACACTCTGGATCGTCAACATCACCGGCCGAGACCAGGAGGTTGATCTGGGATCGCTCCGGCTCTCCGACGCGTTGATGGGCGGCGTGTTCACTCTTTCCCCATATCAGACGACCTCCGTCGCGCTTTCGGATTGATCTTGCGTCTGGAAGGCGTAGCTATAGCCTTCCAGACGCGTCAATCGGGAGGACCAGCGTGAAGACCAAAAAGCTTATCAATGACGGCGGCGCGGCGGTCGATGAAATGCTCGAGGGCATCCTCGCGGCGCATCCTGACCATCTCTACGCCATCGACGGATCGCCGCGATCGATCGTTGCGAAGCGCGGCCCGCGCGATGGCAAGGTGGGGCTGGTGATTGGCGGCGGCTCCGGCCATGAACCGAGCTTCCTCGGTTTCGTTGGCAAGGGGCTGGCGGATGCTGCGGCTGTCGGCAACGTTTTTGCCTCGCCTCCGCCCGATCCGATCATCGAATGCGCAAAGGCGGTTGATCACGGCGCAGGCATTCTCTTCATGTACGGAAACTACGCGGGCGACGTGATGAACTTCGACATGGCGGCGGAAATGCTTGCCATGGACGATATCGACGTACGCACCGTGGTGACTACCGACGACGTCGCCTCCGCACCGCGCGACCAGCGAGAAAAGCGCCGTGGCGTCGCGGGCAACGTCTTCGTCTTCAAGGCGGCCGGTGCTGCCTGTGATCTCATGTACTCGTTTGACGAGGTCGAGCGTGTAGCGCGCAAGGCCAACGACCACACTTTTACCATGGGTGTCGCCCTATCCCCCTGCTCGCTGCCGCAGACGTTGCGGCCCAATTTCGAGATCGGCGGCGATGAGATGGAAGTCGGCATGGGCATCCATGGTGAGCCCGGCGTCTCGCGCGAAACGCTGAGGCCGGCCGACGCTGTCACCGACGAACTGCTCGATGCGATCTTGAAGGATGCAACTATCGCGCCGGGAACCCGCTTGGCCGTCCTGATCAACTCGCTCGGCTCCACGCCGCTGATGGAACTCTACATCATAATGCGCCGGGTGAAGGCGCGGCTGGACGAGGCTGGTCTTGTCATTCACACCTCGCTCGTCGGCAACTATTGCACCTCTCTCGAAATGGCTGGTGCATCAATCACGCTCATGGCGCTCGATGACGAATTGCAGGCGCTAATCGATCATCCATGCGATTGCGCAATGTTTCGGAGCGGGAAGGCGATCTGATGGGTGAGATGACGACGAAGGACCTTCAGCGCCTCTTCCAGGATATCGCCGACGTGATGACCGCAGAGCGGGACAATCTGTGCCAGCTGGACGGCGTCATTGGCGACGCTGATCACGGGATCGCAATGGAGCTCGGTTTTACCGCTGCAGCCAAAGCCACCGACGCACTTGACCCTGCCGATACAAATCCGACGACGCTGTTCAACACGGCTGCCAAGGCGTTCCTGAATGCTGTCGGTGCCTCCTCCGGCCCGCTTTACGCAACCGCCTTCATGCGGGCTGGCACAGCAGTGAAAGGCAAGGCGACACTTGGCGACGATGATCTGCTCGATGTCTTCGCCGCCCTTGCCAGGGGCATCCAAGACCGCGGCAAGGCCGAGATCGGCGAAAAGACGATGGTGGATGCCTGGGCACCGGCCGCAGCGGCCTGCGAGGAGGCCAGGGCACGCGGAGACGGTTTGCGACAATGCTTTTCACAGGCACTGGAAGCGGCCGAACAGGGACGCGATGCGACCAAGGATATGGTTGCCAGCAAGGGGCGCTCCGCGCGGCTCGGCGAGCGATCTCTCGGCCATATAGACCCCGGAGCGGCGTCCGCCACCATGGTCATATCGAGCATCCGAAACGCCCTGACGTCGGAATAGGCCTCCTCCAAACTGCCGATTCGGCACTCAGGATACAGGCGACGCTTCGTTGGTGATGCGTCCGTGTTGCCGCAACACGAGCGCCACTGCGCCCATGACCGTGTCGTCGTTGCCCCGAAACGTGCCGACGACGAAGCGAGGCTTGCGCTTTTGCGGCGAGTGCGCGGGCGGCGCGACGGAGTGGCGGGCGAAACTTCGCTCGAGTCCACCGATAAAACTCTCGCCAACCTCGGCCAGCTTGCCTGCGATGATGAACAAGGGGGGATTGAGGATGGTGAAGGCAATCCCCATTCCCCAGCCCGCCATCTCGGCCGCGTCATCGACAAGTCGCGCATATCCTGGATCGCCATTGCGCGCGCGTTCGACAAACTGTTCGATGCTGACGGGCTCACGCAAGGATTGCTCGGCATATCTCAGCAGCTGGAAGCCGCCAGCGAAGGTCTCGAGACAGCCGCGATTGCCGCAGCGACACAGCGGTCCGCGCGGATCGAGCGACATGTGGCCGAACTCGGCGGCATAGCCATGGGCGCCGCGCTGCACCGTGCCGTCGATGACGATGGCGCCACCGATGCCGAGGTCGAACTTGAAGAGGACGAAGTTGGTTTCCCCAACCGCCGCTCCCCAGGTCATTTCCGCTAGAGCGCCGCAATGGCTCTCGTTTTCGACATGGATTGGGCAACCGAGCTGCTCGAAGAACACATCGGCGATATTGGTGCCGCACCATGTCGGCAAGATGGAGCCGTTGAGGATTTCACCGTCATATGAAACCGGCGCGGAAATCGCCAACCCCACGCCCAGCAGTTCGGACATTTCCACACCAAGGAGAGCACATTGCTCTTCAAGGCTCGCCCGCACACATCGCGCGGCGTCCTCAGGCGTATAGTCCGTGTCCATCGCGAACCAGATATCCGACAGTACGGTGTGGGCGAGGTCGCAGATCGCGATGCGGATTTCGCCAAGCCCAAGGAGCACGCCGGCGCACCGACCCGCCGCCGGATTCAGAGACAAAAGCTGTGATGGCCGCCCAAAACCGTTGCTCTTCGTATCAACGTCGAGAACGACGCCGCTATCTTTCAGCTCGGTGAGTAGCGTGGACACGGTCGACCGCGCCAACCCTGTCGACTTCACCAGTTGTGTCGCGGTCGCGGATCCGATCGCCGCAATCGCGCGCACGATGCGCCCCGCCGGCGCGGTTTGATCCTCGAAAAGTTCCCTTATGCCAACCATTCACAGCTCCTCCCCATGAAATAGCGCTGACTCGCCGCTCGGCCGCAAGATATTTCTGAACAGAAATTAATAGCGCCTATCTCACGCGTAAAATCTGCTGCTTCGAAAATTAAAGCCCGAATTTTAGCATATATGCAACCGACTTTGTTCATATTCGAAATAAGTCTTGACTTCAGTCGAAATTTTCGAGACTGTGAACATTAGCGGAGAGGACCGCACAAGGGAGGGTTTAATGACGATCAAGACTACACTCATGGCCACGCTATCCGTGCTCGCGATCACCGCGACGAGCCTGAAAGCGGAAGACCTGACGCTCTGGACGCTGAACTTCGACAACAACGCTGCCAACGTCGCGCTCAAGAAGGTCGCAACCGACTTCGAAGCTGCAAATCCCGGCACCAAGGTTGAAATCGTTCAGCGCGCCATCGATGAGCACAAGACCGCGCTGCGTGTCGCGGCCGGCTCGAACAAGGGCCCCGACATCTACTTCAGCTGGGCAGGCCTTGGCCTGGGCGGCGAATATGTGAAGGCCGGCCTTTCGGCACCGCTCGACAAATATTACACCGAATACAAGTGGAACGATGAGCTGCTTCCGGCTGCAGCCGCATTCGCCGACCTCTATCCCGGTGGCAAGCATGGCGTTCCCTTCACCTTCAAGGGCGAAGCCGTCTATTACAACAAGAAGCTGTTCCAGCAGGCCGGCATCACCGAAGAGCCGAAGACCTATGAAGAGTTTCTGGCCGACGCGGAAAAGCTGAAAGCTGCCGGCATTCCCGCCTTCACCTTCGGCGGATCGGTCAACTGGCACGTCATGCGCCTGATGGACGTCATCTTGGAAACGAAGTGCGGCGCCGAAAAGCACGACGCGCTGAAGGCCATGAAGGCTGATTGGTCTACCGAGCCTTGCGCCACCGATGCCTTCACCGAGTTCGCCAAGTGGACGAAGGATTATACGCTGCAGCCTTTCATGGGCATCGACAACAAGCAGTCCTACAGTCTGTTCACGGCAGGGCGCGCGGCGATGATGCTGGAAGGCGACTGGCTGGTCAGCCAGCTGGAAACCAGCGGCGCCAATCTGGACGACTACGGCATGTTCCCGTTCCCGACCAACACGCAGCGCCTCTACGGATTTGCCGAGTATAACTACATCAGCACCAAGAGCCCGCATCCGGATCTCGCCGCGAAGTTCCTCGACTACTTCCTGTCGACCAAGGTGCAGCAGGATCTCGTCGGCCAGATCAGCTCGACATCGGTCAACAAGAACGTCCAGTACGCGAACCAGAAGCCGCTGGAAGCCGAATGGCTTGATGTCTTCAAGACCTACGGCAAGGTCTACATGAACGGCGACCAGGCCTTCCCGCTTGACGTCACGACGGAATATTTCCGCGTGATCAACGACGTCGCAGCCGGCAACACGGCACCTGCCGATGCAGCGAAGCAGCTGCAGACGTTCATCGCCGGTCGCACCTAAGTCCTCCCAGGACATCGGTCGGTCCCGCACCTTGCTGGGACCGACCACCGCTCAATCCAATGCCACTCGCCAGACACACGTCGCGCGGAGCAGATACCCATGTCATTGAAAAATCGAACACACGACCCGCGCTTCCAGGCGCTCCTGTTGCTCGCGCCTGCCATGGCGATCTACGCGGTCTTCGCGCTTTACCCGATGCTAAACGTCGTGGTCCTCAGCTTCCAGAAGTGGAACGGACTAGATCCGCAACGCCCCTTCGTCGGCCTGGCGAACTACCAGTACATTTTCACGCGCGATCCGGTATTCTGGGTCGCCTTCAAGAACACGGTCATCTGGACCATCATGTCGGTGGCCTTCCCGCCGATGGTCGGCCTGTTGCTGGCGCTGACGCTCAATCAGAAGATCTTCGGCCGCAACACGTTTCGCGCCATCTTCTATCTCCCCGTCATCATCGCGCCGATCGCCGTCGCAACGATGTGGAAGTGGATGTACGACCCCTTCTTCGGCCTGTTCAGCCAGCTCATGACCAATATGGGTTTGCAGATGTGGATCAAGGACTGGCTAGGCGACCGCAACATCGCGCTCTACTCGGTCTTCGTCGCCTATCTCTGGCAGTCCGTCGGCTTCTCGATGGTGCTGTTCCTCGCCGGCCTTCAGAACGTGTCGCAGACGCTGGTCGAAGCCGCCCGCATCGATGGCGCCGGTCGCTGGGCAATCTTCAAGCATGTGACCTTTCCGGCCCTGCGCACCACGATGACCATCGTGCTCGTTCTCTCGATCATCTCGTCGCTGAAGGCATTCGATATCGTCTACGGCCTCACCGGCGGCGGACCGGCGCAATCCACGCAGATGCTGGCGCTCTGGGCCTTCACGCAGGCGATGCAGATCTTCGATTTCGGCAGGGGTGCTGCCATCTCCGTCGTGCTGCTCATGATCACCATCGCGATCGTGGTGCCCTATCTGCGCTGGACGCAAAAGCATGAGGAGTCCGAGCAATGACCATGACATCAACCGGCTCTCTCTCTGCTTCGGAAAGCGCGATCGCAACCTACAGACCGAGCCGCGATCCCGTTCTGATCGGCCTGTGGATCGCCCTCATCATCGTTGCCCTGGTGTGGTTCGCGCCCTTCGTCTTCATCGTCTTCACCTCGCTGAAGACGAAGGCTGCCGTCACCAGCACCGGCGCGTTCATGCCGCCGGTCGAATTCGCCTTCGAGAACTATGCCAGTGCATGGAGCCGCGGCAACTTCGCCGAGTCGTTCATGAACAGCGTGATCATCACCGTCTTCAAGGTGCCGCTTGGCCTCGCCATGTCGGCGATGGCGGCCTACGCACTGGCGAAGATCAAGATGAAAGTAAGCAAGCTCCTGCTGCTCATCGTCGTCTTCGGAACCATGATCCCATTCCAGGTCATGCTGGCGCCGCTCTTCACGTTGGTCAATTCGTTCGGCCTGATCGACACTTATCCCGGCGTCATCCTGCCCTACATCGCCTTCGGCGTTCCCTACCAGGTTTTCATCCTGCACGGCTTCTTCAAGGGCCTGCCGAAGGAGCTGTCCGAGGCCGCGCTGATTGATGGCGCCACTCACTTCACCATCTTCCGGCGCATCTTCCTGCCGGTCTGCCTGCCGGTTCTGGCTGCGCTCCTCATCCTCGACTTCGTCTCCACCTGGAACGAATTCGCGATGGCGCTGGTGCTTCTTCAGGACCAACACATGTGGACGCTGCCGCTCGGCCTGATGTCCTTCCAGGGCCAGTTCTCCAGCGATTACGGCCAGTTGAACGCCGCGATCGTCATGACGGTCCTGCCCGCAACGCTCGTCTATCTCATTTTCCAACGGTACTTCGTCTCAGGCCTCACCTCTGGTGCGGTCAAAGGCTGAGCGACCGAAATTTAAAGTCTTTCGAGGAGATCTTTCATGTCCACAGCAACAGTCGAAAAATGGGGTGTGTTCGAAGCGGCCTTCAACGGCCCGTCCGGCGGCAATCCCTCGCTCGACGTGAGCCTCGACGCTGTCTTCACCCACAAGAGCCGCGAAGTCCGCGTGCCGGGTTTCTATGACGGCGATGGCGTCTATCGCGTACGCTTCATGCCCGATGTCGAAGGCGAATGGTCGTTTAAGACGCGTTCGCAGACCGCCGAGCTCAACGGCAAGACCGGCGCATTCGTCGCGATCGCACCGTCTGCGGGCAACCATGGCCCGGTTCGCGTGCGTAACAAGTTCCACTTTGCCTACGCCGACGGCAAGCCGTTCCTCTCCTTCGGCACGACCTGCTACGCCTGGACGCATCAGCCGCTTGAGATGCAGGCACAGACGCTTGAGACGCTGAAGACCGCAGGCTTCAACAAGATCCGCATGGGCGTATTCCCCAAGGACTACCCCTATAACACCAACGAGCCGCTCTATCCCTCTTTTGAGACCGGCGCCGACGGCAAGGAAGATTTCGATCGTCCGAACCCCGTCATGTTCCGCCATTTCGAACAGCAGGTCGCGGCTCTCTGCGAACTCGGCATCGAAGCCGACATCATCATGTTCCACCCCTACGATCGCTGGGGTTACGCGGACATGTCGGCCGAGCAGGACTTCCGTTATGTCGCATATCTCGCGGCACGCCTTGCCGCCTATCGTAACGTCTGGTGGGCGCTCGCCAATGAATACGACTTCCTGCTCGACACCAAGCCGGTCGAGCAGTGGGACGGCTATTTCCACATCCTGGAAGAGAACGATCCCTACCAGCACCTGAAGTCGATCCACAACGGCGAGGTGTCGATGAACTTCGATCACCGCAAGCCATGGGTTACGCATACCTGCATTCAGAACCCCGACGTCAAGCTGACGCAGACCTGGCGCGACGCCTATGGCAAGCCCGTCGTCAATGACGAGCCGGAATATGAAGGCAACATCGTGCAGTGCTGGGGCAACCTGACGGCGCAGGAACTGGTGCACCGCTTCTGGATCACCGTGACGCGCGGCGGCTATGCCGGACATGGCGAGACCTATTCGCACCCTGATGATCTGATCTGGTGGGCCAAGGGCGGCGAGCTGCGCGGCGAAGCCTGGAAGCGCATTAGCTTCTTCCGTAACCTCTTGGAGCAGGACGTGACACACGGCCTTGATCCCATGGGCGCTGTCGGCGAATGGCCGTGGACCCGCGTTTCCGGCGTGCGCGATGGCAGCACCGACCTGCGCTACATCTATCTCGGCGAGCATCAGCCCGTCGTCTGGTCCTCGGGCTTCCCGAAAGATGGCGACAACTATGAGGTCGACATCATCGACACGTGGAAAATGACGATCACGCCCGCCAAGAAGGTGGAAGCGCCGATTCCGCACCCGACACGCCACGGCGCGATCGTGCGCGGCGGCAAGGCCGATGCCGCTTTCGGTGTCGAGCTGCCGGGCAAGCCATATCTGGCACTTCGCGTGCGCAGCGAGCGTTGAGCAGGTCTCACAGGGAGGAATTCTATGTCCGGATTGGCCATTAGAAACGTCAAGAAATCCTACGGTGCCGTGGACATCATTCACGGCGTGGACGTCGACATTGCCGATGGCGAGTTCGTCATTCTCGTTGGCCCGTCCGGATGCGGAAAATCGACCCTGCTCAGAATGATCGCTGGGCTGGAGGAGATCACCGGAGGCGAGATTTCGATCGGCGGCCGCGTCGTCAACAATCTGCAGCCCAAGGATCGCGATATCGCGATGGTATTCCAGAACTACGCGCTCTATCCACAGATGACGGTGGCCCAGAACATGGGCTTCGCGCTGGAACTGGCCGGCGCGAAGAAGGCGGAGATCGACAAAAAGGTCGGCGAGGCCGCCGGAATCCTCGGCCTCCAGCCGCTGCTTAGCCGCAAGCCGGCGCAGCTCTCCGGCGGCCAGCGCCAGCGCGTCGCCATGGGCCGCGCCATCGTGCGCGATCCCAAGGTGTTTCTCTTCGACGAGCCGCTCTCCAACCTCGACGCCAAGCTGCGCGTCAAAATGCGCGCGGAAATCAAGGCCCTGCACCAGCGCCTGAAGACCACGATCGTCTACGTGACGCACGACCAGATCGAAGCCATGACCATGGCCGACAAGATCGTCGTGCTGCAGGGCGGCAAGGTCGAGCAGATCGGCACGCCGCTCGAGCTCTACGACCGGCCGCAGAATGTCTTCGTCGCGGGTTTCATGGGCTCGCCGGCGATGAACTTCATCGAAGGCAAACTGACCGGTGGCGACACACCGCGACTGGTACTGCCATCGGGCCAACAGGTCGAGCTCTCGCAGGGCGCTGCAAACACCGATGGCCGCGACGTCATCGTCGGCATTCGCCCTGAGGACCTGGCGTTCGCGCAAGACGACGGCGTTCCGGCGACCGTCAGCGTGGTGGAACCGACAGGATCTGAAACCCATGTCGCGCTTGAGGTCGAAGGCAAGGAGATCACCTGGGTCATGCGCGAACGCGCCGACCTGACACCGGGCCAGGTCGTCAAGCTCTCGCTGAAATCGCCGAACGTGCATTTCTTCGACAAGGTCACGCAGCGCCGCATCTAGACTGCGACAAAACGAACAAGACTTGCATTCGTCGTTTCAAGGCTTGGATGCAAGGCTTTTGCAGCAGTATTGCTTTTAAGGCAGGTATTGTCCCCCATCGCGTGGCTGGTAACCTTACCAGCTAACCAAGCAACGTACTTTCAGTTGCATGGCAACATGAAGCAATGCCATCAAACGGACAGCGGTCCCAAACACCGTGGCCCGTGGGGTTACGGATCGGTAAACCCGTCCTCGCGGGGCGAGGACGGGTTCTAAACTTTCGATTATGCGATGAAATAGCTTTCAACGCCCGAAACCGAGCGTTGGCAGACAGTCGCTCAAGACGCCGTCTTGACCTGTGTTTCAGCTTGTTCGGCACGCATGCCGGCGCAAAACGCGGCCGTTCTGTTTGCGGCAAAGGCATGCGCGCGCTTTATGGCCGCCGTTTCGAGCAATTCGGCGAAAACGCCGAGGCTGATCCGATCGGCCCGCAGCATCTGGCGGATCATCGGATCTCTCAACACTTCCGACATTGTCATGTCCTGCATGGCACACTCCTTTGTTGCAAGGAGGGATACTACGCGCATGTAACACCCAAATGTCGCCAGCGTGGCAGGATCAAGGCAAATGACACGTTGCAGTTGCTGGATGTCGCTGCTCCGATTTCATTTCCGCCCAGCTTCGCGGTTGAAAAGCTGAAAGCGATTGATAGTTCTGGCGCATGAGCAACGCGCGTACCGATTCAAACGATGCAGGCGGCACCGTCAAGACACTCCGAAAGCAACTGAACTGGCTGCAACGCGGAAGGGATATCCGTTCGCTTCAGCTGCAGGGTCTGCTTGCCTTCGTCGATCTCGCCATCCTGGCCTTCTTCCTGTTCGGGCCCTATCTGAGGACCGGGCCGTCCTATCTCATCATCGACTATATGATCGCCGTGTGGGTGACGATCGAACTGATCGCCCAGGCGATCGTTGCCGGAAGCCTGAGGGCTTTCGTGAAACGACCGATGAGCTGGATCGATCTTTTCATCCTGGCGACGCTGCTGCTTCCGGACCTGCTGTTCAACTTCACCTTCCTGCGGGCCATGCGGATCTGGGCGATCGGCAACAGCCCATTCCTGAAAGAGGGATTGCGGCGCCTTGGCTGTGCGCATCTGCTGGATGTCGTACGCGCCTGCGTCAACCTCGTGGTCTTCCTCTTCATCGTCACCGGCTTCGTCTACACCACATTCTTCTACCGCCAAGGCGGATGGGAGGGCTTCGTGGATGCCTTGTATTTCACCGTGGCGACGGTCACGACGACGGGCTTCGGCGACATCACCTTGCCCGGCGTCATGGGAAAGCTGACATCGATCGTGACTATGATCGTCGGCATCTCGCTCTTCGTCCGCCTCGCGCAGGCGGTCGTGCGTCCCTACAAGGTGAACTTCCCGTGCCTGCAATGCGGCCTGCAGCGCCATGATGCCGACGCCGTGCATTGCAAGGCCTGCGGACATCTGCTGAACATTCCCGACGAAGGCCAGTGACGGCTGCGCGATCAGCCACGACCGTTATATGTATAGATATGATCGCGGAAAGATGCTTTCCTCGGCGCAACATCGGAGGGATCACATGTCCGGACATCCATTCAATCTGAAGGGGCGGGTCGCCGTCGTCACCGGCGCCAGCCGCGGCCTTGGCCAGGCGATCGCCCTTGCGCTGGCGGACGCGGGCGCCGACCTCTGCATCACGGCGAGAGTGCTGGCGTCGCTGCAGGACACGAAGACCAAGGTCGAAGGCCGGGGTGTGCGCTGCATCGCTATCGCACAAGATGTCGGCGATCTCGCCTCGATCGACGCAGCGCTGGAACAGGCATGCGCGCTTACCGGCAGGATCGACATCCTCGTCAACAATGCCGGCATCGAGCAGGTCGCGCCTTCGCTCGATGTGGACGAAGCGCTGTGGGACCGGATTGTCGGAACCAATCTCAAGGGCGCATTCTTCTGGTCGCAGGCGGCGGCGAAGCGCATGTCCAAGCAGGAGACCAGCGGCAGCATCATCAATCTCTGCTCCCTGACCTCCTTTGTCGGCATTCCGACCGCCGTTCCCTACGGCTCATCCAAATCCGGTCTGCTCGGGATGACGCGTGCGCTCGCCGCCGAATGGGCCGAGGCCGGTATTCGCGTGAACGCGATCGCGCCCGGCTATTTCAGGACAGCGATGACCGACGGCTTCTATGAGGACGATGACTGGCAGGCGCGCATGCTGACAAGGATCCCGCAGCGCCGCTTTGGCGAGGCGGCTGATCTCGGGGGCGCCGTCGTGTTTCTCGCCAGCGACGCGGCGGGCTATATCACCGGCCATTGCCTCCCCGTCGACGGCGGTTTCCTCGCCTCCATCTGACACATGACCGCCCGCAAGGTGCGGCGCACAATTCTCGGTGCAAAGTGCGTTGACATGGCATGTATATACATGTTTCATTCGGTCAAAATAGATAAAGCGGAACATCAATCTTCGACCTGAGCCACTGGTTTGAGTAGACAGCCGATCGAACGGACATCGGCGGCGAAGCTGTGCCCATTGCTGGGTTTTCGCCGGCGCTTGCCCAAGACGCCAACAAGGTTACGTGCACAATGACTGAAGTCTCCTTTTACGAATATTCGAAGCTTTCTTCAGACGAAAAATCGTCCCTGCTTCGCCGGTCGGAGACCGATATCTCCGGCTTTATCGAGAAGGTGGGCCCGATCCTCGAGGCGGTTCGCACGGAAGGCGACCGGGCTGTTTCCCGCTTCGGCCGCGAGCTTGACAAGGCGGACGTGTCGGAGAGCTCGATCCAGGTGACCGAGGCCGAGTTCGATGCCGCCTTCAAGCTTGTCGAGGACGACGTCATCGAGGCGATCAAGTTCGGCATATCCAACATCCGCACCTTCCACGAGGAGCAAAAGCCCGAGGCCATGTGGCTGAAGGAAATTCGCCCGGGCGCCTTCGCCGGCGACCGCTTCACGCCGATCCAGTCCGTCGCGCTCTACGTGCCGCGCGGAAAGGGCTCCTTCCCCTCGGTCACGATGATGACCTCGGTTCCGGCCGTGGTTGCCGGCGTGCCGAACCTTGCAATCGTCACCCCGCCGGCGCCGGATGGAAGCGTGGACGCCGCGACGCTGGTTGCGGCCCGTCTTGCGGGCGTCAACACAGTCTACAAGGTTGGCGGAGCCCAGGCCGTCGCCGCCGTCGCCTACGGCACGGAGACGATCAAGCCGGCGTTGAAGATCGTCGGACCGGGCAGCCCGTGGGTCGTCGCCGCGAAGCGTCTCCTGTCAGGCGTGATCGACACAGGCCTGCCGGCAGGCCCCTCCGAGGCGATGATTTTTGCCGATGACACTGTGCATGGCGGCCTTGCAGCACTCGACCTCTTGATCGAAGCCGAGCATGGCCCGGATTCGTCCGCCTATCTCGTCACCCACAGCCGCCGTGTTGCGGAAGAAGCCATCGCGGCCCTTCCGGAGCATTGGGGCCGGATGACGGAACAGCGCGTCGGCTTCTCCAAAACCGTGCTGACAGGAAAATGCGGCGGCGTCGTGCTGACCTCCTCGATCGAGGAGAGCTATGCCTTCGTCAACGCCTACGCGCCTGAGCACCTCGAAATTCTCTCGACCGACGCCTTCGCGCATCTCGGCCACATCACCGAAGCCGCCGAGATTCTACTCGGACCGCACACGCCTGTCAGCATCGGCAATTTCTGCCTGGGCCCGAACGCAGTGCTCCCAACCAGTCGGTGGGCGCGCACCTATGGCCCGCTGTCGGTCACTGACTTCGTCAAGCGCAGCTCGATAGGCTACGTCACAGCACCTGCTTATCCCGAATTCGCAGCGCATGCTCACAAGCTTGCGCTGTACGAAGGCTTCTCCTCGCACGCCAATGCCGTCTCCGACGTGCGCGACGCTTACCTGAAGACGAAAGGCTGAGCCCTTGAAAGCTTTGCGCCTCCACGATGCTGGGGATTTGCGGGTCGAAGCGATCGACCCGCCATCGGCCCCACCCAGTGGCTTCGTCAATGTGGAGGTTCGCGCCGCTGGCATATGCGGCTCCGACCTGCACAACTTCCGCACCGGCCAGTGGATCAGCAGGCGCCCCTCGACGGCAGGTCACGAGTTCTGCGGCCGGGTGAGCGATGTCGGCGAAGGCGTCGAGCATCTCAAGGTTGGCGATTACGTGGCGGCAGACTCGCGCGTCTACTGCGGCACCTGCCCGGCCTGCATGTCGGGACGCACCAATATATGCGAAACGCTGGGCTTCGTCGGAGAGGCATGCGACGGCGGTTTTGCCGAGCATGTTCAGCTGCCGGCAAAGCTGCTCTTCAAGCATGAGCCAACGTTGGCACCGAAGGTCGCGGCGATGGCGGAGCCGCTCGCGGTTGCGCTGCATGCTGTCAAACGCCTCAACGCAGCACAGGATGAAGCGGTTCTCGTTATCGGCTGTGGCACGATCGGCGGCTTGAGCGGGCTGCTGTTGTCGAAGCTCCATAAGGGCAAGCTTCTGTTCGCCGACACCAATGCCGAGCGCGCGGCGCTGGTCGCGCGCATCTGCAGCGGGACGGCGGTCGCGCTGGACAAGGCTGCGATCGACACCGCGCTGATTGGCGAACGGCTGCGCTATGCCATCGATGCGACAGGCAACGTTGATGCGATTGCCGCCGGCCTCGATCTGCTTGCCGGCGGCGGCGGCTTGGCGCTTGTCGGCATCAGCCATGGTAAACTGGATCTCGATCCGAATATCCTGGTCGAACGGGAAATATCGTTGGTCGGCTGCCATGCTTTCGCATCCGAGCTGCCGGAAGCGATCGCCCTGCTGGCCGAGTTGGAGCCAGCGCTCATCGAAATCAGCGAGGTCTTGGCGTCGCTCGACGATGTCCCGAATGCTAATCAGCGGCTGCTCAAAGGCCAGAGCCAGAAATTGAAGACCATCGTCGAGATCGCGGATTGAGGTTCGCCACGCGATAGCCGTTCACGAGAACGAACTGGAGAGTTTGTCATTGAGTGCACTTTCGGATTCGGCATCGCCGCTCTACGAGAAGGTCAAGGACTTCGTGCTCGCGAACATCGGCAGCGGCAAGTGGGCGCAGAATGCCCGGCTGCCCTCCGAAAACGATCTCGTGAATTCGCTGGGCGTCTCCCGAATGACCGTCCACCGTGCGCTGCGCGAACTCACCTCGGAAGGCCATCTTCGCAGGGTCCAGGGCGTCGGCACCTTCGTCGCGCCGCCCAAGGCGCAGTCGACGCTGATCGAAGTCAGCAACATCATCAACGAGATCCGTGATCGCGGCGGAAAGCATCGCGCCGGCGTCATCCTGCTCGAGCGCGTCGAACATCCCGCGCCTGCCATTGTCCGCGCATTCGAATTCGATCGCGTCAAACCCGTCGATCACTCACTCGTCGTGCATTTCGAAAATGACAGTCCGGTGCAACTGGAGGAGCGGTATGTAAACCCCGCTCTCGTCCCGCATTATCTCGATCAGGACTTCACCTCGATCGCGACGCTGGAATATCTGCAGCGCTGCACGCCGCTGACCGAGGTCGAACACTTGATCAGCGCGGTGCCTGCCGGCGCGGAGCAGGCGCGTCTGCTGCACATGCCCGAGCGCGACAGCTGCCTCGTCCTGCACCGCAAGACCTGGACCGGCGCCACGGTTGCGACCGTCAACACCTTCACTCATGTCGGCAGCCGCTACTCCCTCGGCAGCCGGTATCGCCCGACCCACAAGCCTGCCTGACAACACGGATCAACACCCTATTTATTCGAGAAGCGCATTCCATGAGCCAGACCAACAGCCGAACCGCCATTATCCGCGATCACGCCAAGAAGCGCGATGGCGTGGCCGAGACACTTCTCGCCGAGTTGCTTTTCGATCTGTTCGAGCTCGATGCACAGAATCTCGCGATCAATTTCGACCAGTATAGCCTGAACTCGTTGAACGGCTTCTTCGAAAGCGGCGAGGAGAAATACTTCTTCAAATTCCACCAGGAGGAAGGCGAGGAGAAGATGGGCGGCGAGTATTACCGCGCCGATATCCTGACGCGCGCGGGCCTTCCCGTCGATCAGCCGGTGATGATGTCGACCCTGCCGGGTGAACAGATCCTCGTATACAAACGTCGCTTCGACCCGCGTTTCTCCGACGTGCTGCGCGCGATCGATCTTGAGCCGGATGCGGCCGCAGCCGTGGAGGCGGTGGATGCAGAGCGCGAGCTCAGCGAGGCCGTGCTGAAGGTCTATCTGGAGACGCTGCACCCGGTGACGCCGGCGCAGGTGGCCGAGGAGCCCGTGCACCGGCTGTTTTCCGCCCGCCTCGTCAGCGAACCTGGCGCGACATTCCCGGGCGGGCGCTACGAGAGCTTTTACATCGGCAAGCACTTCGCCTTCCCTGGCGTTTCGCTCGATTGGAGCGAATTCGCAGCGGCGCGCTTCGTCATCAACGGGATTGCCTATGAAAAGACGGTCGGCGAACTGTTTGACGATGCGCACAGCCGCCTTGCGCCACTTCGCCTCGCCGATGCCGGCGGCGTCACCGCCCATGGCGACGCTCACAACGCAAACGTCTGGTACCGCAAGAGCGAGGATGGTGCGTCGCTCGCCTTCTTCGACCCCGCTTTCGCCGGCGAGCATATTCCGACGCTCCTTGCCGAGGTCAAAACCACCTTCCATAACATCTTCGCACACCCGCTCTGGCTCTACGAGCCTGCCCTTGCCGAGCAGAAATCCGAAGCCCGGGCGCGCTACGAAAATGGCACGCTGCATGCCAATTTCGACTGGCAGCCGAGCCCGGTCCGTCAGGCCCTTCTCGACGTCAAGTCAACGGCGCTGTGGAAGCCGCTGCTTGCGGAACTGAAGAGCCGCGCACTGCTTCCAGCGGATTGGAGGACGGTGATCCGGCTCGGGCTGTTCCTCTGCCCGACGCTGGTGATGAACCTTCGCGCCGGCGCGGCCACGCATAATCCGACGTCCTCACTGATCGGCTTTTCAACGGCGGTCATGGTGGGCAGTGAGCCGACAGCGGGCGCCGATATCGTGACCCGCTTCCTCGACGCGATCAATCCGGAGCATGCGTAAGATGAGCGTTTTGCACCATCACGAATTCGCCAAAACGCGACATCGGCGATTGCCGAAATCGACAGGCGCATTCATAGAGGGGTAGAGGTTTTCTGACTTTGCGCGGCGCCAATTGGCGGTATCGCGCAGATTCAGATTTACAAGTTCGGGCAAAGAAATGACTATACATAATGCTGCTCAGCCGATCGCCCAAAATATAGGCTGAACATACAAAACGCACGAATGACGTCTCGGCTTCGAGCCTAGCGAACACATCATCGTAGAAAAGAGGGGTTACCATGACATACGCATCGATCAAGTCTCACATGTCGCGCCTGGCCATCGTCGCCGGCGTTATCGGCGCTCTTACGCAGGCCGTCCCGGCTTCGGCAGCCGACATTCCCGCCAAGCCGGAAGCCGGCACCTTCAAGCTCGGCATCGAGCCCTGGCTCGGCTACGGCCAGTGGCACGTCGCCGCCAGCAGGGATCTGTTCAAGAAGTCCGGTCTGGAGGAAGTTGAACTGGTCAACTTCACGGAAGACAAGGACCTGAACGCAGCGCTCGCCAGCGGCCAGCTGGACGCAGCTAATATCGCGACCCACACCGCGATGGGCATGGTCGCCGCCGGCCTGCCGGTGAAAATCGTCTCGCTCCTCGACTTCAGCCTCACGGCCGACGCCATCCTCGCAGGCAGCGACATCAACAGCGTCGCCGACCTGAAGGGCAAGAGCGTCGCTTATGAAGAAGGTACGACCAGCGACATCCTGCTCAATTACGCGCTGGCCGCCAACGGCTTAACCATCGACGACATCACCCGTGTTCCTATGCCGGCGGCCGATGCCGGTTCCGCTCTGATCGCCGGCCAGGTCCCGGTTGCCGTGACCTACGAACCCTACATCTCGACCGCACGTGCGCAGGACAAGGCTGTCAAGCTTCTCTTCGAAGCCGGCAAGGATCCGGGCCTCGTGTCTGACGTTCTGGTTGTTCGCGAAGACGTTCTGAAGTCCAAGCCGGGCCAGGTTCTTGCCATGCTGAAGGCCTGGGACGCAGCACTTGCCGACTACAAGGCCAACACGGCCGAAGATCGCGCGATCATCGCCAAGGCCGTAGGCGCATCGCCTGAAGACCTCGCGACTGCATTCGACGGCGTGCAGTATTACACGACCGCCGAAGCGTCCAAGGCCTTCGCCGGCGAATTCAAGACCAAGACCTTCGTCGATGTGCTCAAGGCCGCGAAGCTTGCGAAGATCCTGACCCAGGACGTGACCGCGGAACAGATGATCGACTCGTCCTTCGTCGACGCTGCCAACAAGTAACGCGCTATTCAAGACGGATCATCCATGTCGGCATCACAATCCTCGTCTGCCAGCACCGACACCCGCGCGCAGTCGCGCGCGGGTGTCGGACGACCGCCCAGTGCATTTCGCATCGGTGATCCGCTTGGCGCAAAAACGTTCCTCCTAATCGCAGTGTGCGTCTTCGCACTGCTGTTTGCCTTTTGGTGGTCAGCAACCGCGACCGGCTGGGTCAAGCCCATCTTCCTTCCGAGCCCGGGCGCTGTCTGGACCAAAATGGTGGAACTGACGCTTGACGGGACGTTGCTGAACGATGCCGGCATCAGCATCTATAGAATGCTCGTTGGCTTCGCGCTGGCATCGCTGATGGCGATCCCGATCGGCATCATGATCGGCTGCTACCGCACCTGGGAAGCGGCGATCGAACCGTTTATTGACTTCGTGCGCTACATGCCTGTCGTCGCTTTCGTGCCACTGACGATCCTGTGGGCCGGAACCAGCGACATCCAGAAATTCGTCATCATCTGGATCGGCACGTTCTTCCAGCAAGTGCTGATGGTGATGGACAGCGTCAAGCGCGTCCCGCCCGACTTCGTTGGGCTTGGACGAACGCTTGGTCTTTCGGAACCGAAGATCCTCTGGCGCATCGTACTTCCGTCGTCGCTGCCGGGGATCTGGGACACTCTCCGGATCAGCATGGGTTGGGCCTGGACGTGGCTCGTTCTGGCCGAGCTTGTCGCGGCCACCTCGGGGCTTGGCTACCGCATCGTTGTGTCCCAGCGCTATTTCCAGACGCAGACGATCATCGGCTACATCCTGCTTCTTGGCATACTTGGCCTGATCACCGATCAGAGCATGAAAGCTCTCGAGCGTGTTTTCTTCCGTTATACGTCGAGACATTGATATGACTGAACCGAAACTAAAGATCCAAGCGCTCAACAAGTGGTACGGATCGGGCAAGCGAAGCGTTCACGCCCTCAGCAACATCGATCTGGAACTGGCGGACAACGAGTTCGTGTCGCTGGTCGGCGCTTCCGGCTGCGGCAAGAGCACGCTTCTGTCGATCGTCGCCGGCCTGCAGAAGTTCAATGACGGAGTGCTCCTGACCGATGGCGCGCCGATCGTCGGACCCGGCCTCGATCGCGGCGTTGTCTTCCAGTCCTACACGCTGCTGCCCTGGCTGACCGCGCAGCAGAATGTCGAGTTCGCCCTTCAGGCGGCGGGCCTGTCGGCTGCCGAACGCAGGGAAGTCGCGCGGCACCATATCAATCTGGTCAAGCTCGACCGTTTCGCCGATGCCTTCCCCTCGCAGCTATCCGGCGGCATGAAGCAGCGCGTCGCCATCGCACGAGCGCTGTCCTACAGGCCAAAGATGCTGCTGATGGACGAGCCCTTCGGGGCGCTGGATGCGCTAACGCGCCATCAGATGCAGGAATTGCTGACGCAGATCTGGGAAGAGCACCGCCTGACCGTGCTGTTTGTCACCCATGACGTCGAAGAGGCCGTCTACCTTTCGGACCGCATTATTTCGATGAGCATCAATCCCGGCCGGATCAACGCAACCTTCCACGTCGGCCTGGCGCGCCCGCGACATCAGGACATGATCTCGACCTCGGACTTCATCTCCATTCAGAAGGAAGTGTTGGCGGCGATCCGCGCGGGTTCGCAGCAGGATGATGCGCTCTAGTCTGTGAACCGGCCGACGAGATTGAGCATAATGCGGCCGACATCATTATCTTTTCCCGCCGCCGGCAGCGCGCCGATCCACGCAACGGAGCTGGCGGAAAAAACCAATCCGCCGGCATCGTGACGGTAAATCGTCATATCCGATCGCCGCATCGCGGCCCGCTCCGCTTCGCCATCGGCAAGCCAAAGATCGGGACGCACCTGAAAGCTGTCGTCGAAACCATCCGCGACCGCCAGCCGAACCAGGTTGGCTGGGGTTTCCTCCGAACGCAGCACCGCATCCACCTCGTATCCCGCCGCGCCGCCGAGTACCGTGCCACTATCGCCGAAGGCCTCGCCGACACCGTCGAACAGCCATGCATGTTCGCCGCCGTAACTCCCTTCCAGCCGGCGGTACGGTCGCGATGGACCAAAGCTCATGATCACATAGGTGACGCCAACAAGCGCCTGGGGATGACGGTTGCCGCGATCTTCCCAGTTTCCGCCCGGCTCGCCCGTCATCGAGAGGTGCATTTCGCCCGGCCGGCCACTCCAGATATCGTTCTTGCCGCGCCGCAGTTCCATGTTGTCGCCGTCAAAGGCGACCACCCAATAAAAGCCGTTACCACCGAGATAACCGAGGCTTCCGCCGGCCGCGAGATAGCGATCCAACCCGCTCATCATCGCGGACGACCAGTATTCCGGATGACTGCCTGTCAGCACCAGGCTGTAGGCCGACAGGCTCTCCAAGCCTTCGTCGTGAAGATCGCGATCGGTCAGCACATCGACCGCGATGCCATGGCGCCCGTAGAATTTCAGCAGCTGCAGATCGACAGAGAGAAGATGCGGCGATTTCGACAGAGGGTAGTGATAGTCGTCCCTCAACGTCGCGCGCGGGCGCCGGCTCGAGGTCAGGCTGACGCCGCTGAGGTCGCTGTGGGTGTCGTATAGGCTGAGGAAATTGTTGTCGATCGCGAACAGGTGGGCGCGGTCGCTGCCATGCCATGGGTAGCGATGCGGCGGCAGTTGTTCGTCGGCGTAAGCGAGATAGGTCGCCGTCGGCAGCAGCACCGCCACGTTCGATTGAGGCTCTGTCGGGCGAACGAAGAATGGTAGCCTCTCCACGCCGCGATCGGTCCTTATCTCAAGCGCATAGACACCGGATCGGGCATCCTCGGGGATGTGAACAGTCAGATCCGCCGCCCAGTCGAAACCGCCGAAATCATCGTCGTGCAGGTGGATGGAATCGAAATGATCGGGATCCAGACGGGGATCATGGATTTCACCGGAAAAGCGCGGCGAGGCGACGGCAAAGGTCGGCGCATTGTGGAGGATGATCGCAGGATCACCTTGCTGGACAGGCCGAATATCGCCCATCGGCCCGCGCGTGGGAAAGCGCCATTCCGTCTCGTGGCTGGCGCTGATTAACCGGATGCGGCCGAGCCTGCCGTTCAAGGTCTGTCGCGAGCGATCCGCGACACCGCCAATACAGATCGGCCCAGTGATATCCGCCGCGACCCGCGAGATCGTCCGTTCCGCTACGACATGCTGGTCAGCACGCCTGACCCTGTAACCGATCGCGCCCGGCGAAACGGATACGTCGAGCTGATACCATCGCTCGTTGCGGACTTCAGCAACGGTATGGCTCTGACCATCAATCACGGCAACCAGACGGCCATCCGGCTCCAGGCTGAGAAGCAGGGAACCGATCGCGATAACCGGCTTCGATGTCTCGTTCCTGGTGAAGAGGATTTCGAGGGATAGTTCATAGACATCAGACCGAAGAGCCGTAGCCGGGATCTCGGCCCAGGAGCCGAGTTCGTACTCCCGGATGGAGAGCGTGGTCGAATGCCGTGCGATCTCCCATTCGACTGCTACCACCTCGTCGCGATCAAGCGTGACGATCCTGACGCTTGCGTTCGGATCGGCGCAGGACAGAAAACCACCCGTGGCGCCGCCGGCCTTCACGCTCCACGGCTCGATGAAACCAATCGCAGCCATTGCGTCGTGGTTCAATCGCTTTCGCATGCCGGCACTCCGTATTCTCAAAGTCGGGCGGCAATCGGATGGCGCCCCAGTTATCAGCGGGAATTTTGTCTATACATCTTAGTGCCGTCAAGCGCTGCGCCGGCCGAGATATTCTTGCCATGCGTACCAAACCGACAGATTCTGGCCTGTTGACGACGCAGGCAATAGGCTAAGAGCACTTTGGTCGCATTCGTTTTCCCCGATGCGGCCGAAACTTCAGCCTCGCCCTTCGCGAGGCTTTTTCTTTGTCCGCCAACCATTCTTCAAAAGGTGGACAACCCTTTCCAAGCGTTGAGTTTTTTATCTCCCCAATGCACGATATGCGCAATGCGAGGGAGACTCACATAATGCGTTCAGGATTGGGGACGATCACCATTGCCGATGACGGGCATAACGGCCATGTTGCCTACGAAATGACAGAGAAGGACGGGCTGTTGTTTGCCGGCGAAGAATTGCTGCGGCGCGCGAAGGCCGCCAAGCGAGTAATTTTCCGACCGCTTGCCGCGACGACCGAACACCGAATCCGCATCGGAAGCGTCGATGCAAGCTGTGCCAATTTTATGGTGATCAGCTGAGCCGACTGCGTCGTCGGTTCACGTGAGATTGTTAGAACTCGCCCATTTCAACGCTCCGAGAAGGCAAGCTCAGCGAAATCATAGACGCGCGCGAAGGCAGCGTCCGCTCCATCGATGACGGCCCGCTCCTCTCCATCGCTCAGTTCCACGCTGTCGAGCGCTGCGGTAAACGTTCGCCAATGCAGGCCACGCCCTTCAGGCGCACCTGCAAGATGGCGCGCGCCCATCGTCTCGTCGAGACCGAGCTTGGCCGCATATTTCAAAAGGAATGCAGCACCAAGATTGGACCCTTCGATCACGTATAGCCATCCAAGGGAATCGCCGAGTGCGACCTTGTCCCCCTTGGTGAATGTCGGAGTGCACATCGACTGCGGGACTGCGATCCCGAGATCGGCAAGGTCCTGCTCTATGAACGTCAAACGACGGCGACCGGAGAGATCTGGCAGCAAAGCGCCGAGCTCTTGATTGAAGAATAGGGCATCGAGATCCCGGTGAAACAGGTACTGCATGGTGACGAACCGGCCGTAGCTCTCGCGATCTGTGAAGGGATTAGCCTGCATGATGCGCTTGTCCAGTCGTTCGTGCGCTGCATGCGTCGCAGCCTTCAGTCGCTGGGTACGCTTTTCCTCGGGCACCGCCGAAATTTCCGTGGCAATCGACATTGTATTCCGTCCTTCAGTCAGTTCTCGGCCATTGAGCTTGCGCCCAGCCAGGTTTTTGCGCCTCGCTTCTGCGAAGCCAGGCTGTGATATCGAATGCCGATCGAGGGCCCAGCATTATCACCCATCCACCGCCCAAATGGGACCGGACAGCATTTAGCGCTTGATTGCCCAAGCGCGCTCAACGGCCGATTTCAATTCCATCTCGGAATAGGGTTTGCGCAGGAGGAGAGCCTTCGACGGAGCGCCCGTCGGTAGACTGTGTTCTCCCGTAGCGAATACAATGGCGACGTCTGGATACAGACGGCGTACGGCCGCAGCCAGATCGACGCCGCTAACATCAGGTAGTCCGATGTCCGCGACCAGTACGTCGATCTCGTTTCCCTGCAAGAACTCGAGCGCCTCCGCGCCATCTGCCGCTTCCGTCACCTGGTGCCCCAGTTCGAGCAGCATTTCAGCTGTGTTGGAGCGGATCAGGAAATCGTCCTCGACAAGCAGAATTCGTGGGACCACCGCAGCCACAGGCTTGTCGATCGGTGCCGCGCTGCGCGGCGAGGAGGCCTGGCTGATCTGCTTCTGGTTGGCGATCACATGGCGGAGCCGGCGCGCCAACGCCTCCCGCGTATAGGGCTTCGATAGCAACTCGACACCCGGGTCGAGCCTTCCGCCGTGAACGATCGAGTTTTCCGTATAGCCTGACGTAAAGAGCACTGCCACACCGGGCAGCCGCTCCTTCGCGCGGCGCGCCATCTCACTGCTCTTCAGCGGCCCGGGCATGACGACGTCGGTGAAGATCACGTCGATTTGCATGCCACTTTCGATCACATTCAGTCCGGCCTGCGCGTCCTTCGCAGTCAATACGCTGTAGCCGAGATCGGACAGCGTCTCGACGACGATCGCGCGGACTTCCTCATCATCTTCGACGACAAGCACCGTTTCCGTGCCGCCCACCACAGGCCCGCCATGCACTGTCACCTCGCGGTCCTCGTCGGCAACGGAACGCGGCAGATAGATGCGCACCGTCGTTCCCTGATCTACCTCGCTGTAGATCTTCACATGTCCGCCCGACTGCTTGACGAAGCCATAGACCATGGACAGCCCGAGCCCAGTTCCCTTGCCTTCTGGCTTGGTCGAGAAGAACGGCTCGAACACCTTGTTCAAGATTTCAGGCGCCATACCCGTGCCGGTGTCGGTGACAGCGAGCATCACATACTGACCCGGCATCACCTCCTGATGGCTGCGCGCATATTCCTGGTCGAGCGCCGCGTTGCCCATCTCTATCGTCAACTTGCCGGAACCGTTCATAGCGTCGCGCGCATTGATCGCGAGGTTGAGCAGCGCGTTTTCCACCTGCGTGGGATCGGCATAGGTGTTCCACAGCCCGCCACTGGTAATGACCTCTATCTCGACCGCTTCGCCCAACGAACGCCGCAGCAGATCGTCCATTCCGCCGATGAAGCGGGCGATATTGATAACCCGAGGTTCGAGCGCCTGCCTGCGACCGAAGGCGAGCAGCTGGCTTGCGAGCTTCGCACCGCGGTTGACGCCTGCAAGCGCATTGGCCAAGCGCCGCTCCGCCCGCTCATTGCCCGTCAGATCCTTGGACAGGAGCTGCAGGTTACCCGAGACCACCTGAAGAAGATTGTTGAAGTCGTGCGCCACGCCGCCCGTCAGCTGGCCAATCGCTTCCATTTTCTGCGCTTGTTGCAACGCGCGCTCGGTTTGATGGCGCTCGGCGATTTCGGCTTCAACTCGCGCCTCAAGGCTTTCGTTCAGCTGCCGCAGCTGCTCTTCGGCTCTCACGCGGTGGCGAACCTGGCGCTCGAGGCTTGTGGCGTGCTCCTGAAGGCTGGCCTCTGCCTCGCGCTGTTCGGTGATATCGGTGTGAACACCGACCCATTCCTCGATCTCGCCCGAAACATCGAAGATCGGCACGGCGCGAATGGCGAACGTTCGGTAGACGCCATCGGCGCGCCGGACCCTGTGCTCATGAACATAGGTGGCCTTTGCCGCGACCGCCGCCTTCCAGCTTTCGACCGAGCCGTCCTGGTCATCCGGGTGCACGGCGTCCGCCCAGCCGTAACCCTGGTAGCTCTCGAACGGCTGCCCAGTCAGCGCCGACCATGCCGGCTGCTCACCGAGCATGCGGCCGTCGGCGGCGTTCGTCCAGATCACACCGTGGACGGCATTCACCGCCGCGCGGAAACGGCCGTTGCTCCGCTGCAAGGCTACTTCGGACCGCTTGCGATCCTCAATATCGATCATCACCACATAGATGCCTTCGACATCGCCGCCTGAAGCCCGCCGGGGCACATAGCGTATCTCGACATTGCGATCCGTTCCATCCGGCCGGGTGATGGATGTATCGGTGATGATGCGGTCGCCGGCCATCGCCTGCTCGACCAGGGGAAGGCGTGTCTGGTAGCTGGTCTGGCCAATCACCTCAGCCACATGCTTGCCGACCACATCGGCTGCGTCGAGGCCGAACCATTCCACGTAGCCCTGGTTGGCGAAGCGGTAGATATGGCTGCGATCGATGAAACCGACGAGGATGGGGAGCGCATCCGTCAGCCGTTTCAGCTCCTCGCGGCTTTCCGCAAGCTCGGCCACCGCCTTCACCTTGTCGGTATTTTCGAGCACCGTGCAGAGAACGCCGTTCACCTTGCCGTCGTCATCATAGATCGGCGTGTAGAACAGGTCGAAAACGACTTCCTCAGGGAGGCCGTGGCGATGCAGAACCATCTTCTGGTCGCGGTATGACTGGACCTCACCGCGGAAGCCGGCCTCGAGAATCTTGCTGTTCCAGTCCCAGATCTCCGGCCATATCCCGGGGACCGTCGCGCCGAGCGCGCGCGGATGATAATTGCCGGCAATTTCCACGTAGCCGTCGTTGTAGATCATGACATGATCATCGCCCCACATCAGCACCTGCGGGATGGGCGAATTGACGATCGAATTGACCTTGATTCTCAGGTTCTGCGGCCACTCGCTGATCGGGCCAAGCGAGGTTGCCGCCCAATCGAAACGGCGAACAAGTTCTCCGGTCTCGCCGCCGCCGATGGGCCAATGGCCGGACGTGAACTGATAAGTCATAAAGCCACCAAATGAACCAGAAATGCTCTTGTTTCATAGGGGACGGGAATGACCCTGTCCATGGCGCTAGGGCGAGAACAAGCGCGCCAGCAGGCATAATATTTTGGCGCTGACGCGCGCCGGAAAACCGCTAAATGCAGAAGATGGAACGACGGCCGTTGGAGTTGCACTTCGGTTGCCATAAGCAGAAAAAAGACAGCCGACGCGATCACCGGCTTTTTCATTTAAGTTGACGCTGCTATGGGAGCATGATGTCGTCCGTTAGAACGAGGAAACAGGCGAGATGAGCGATAACGTCATCCAGTTCCGCAAACCCGCGCCACAAAAGACCCCGAAGCCGCCACGCCCATGGCTGCGCAAGCTGATCTCGATCGCCGTGGTGATCGCAGCCTTTGTCGCGGCCTGGATCTATTTCACGCTGGCTGGCTGATCAAGCCACCCGCAAGTCGCATTGAAACGAAAACGGCTGGAGAGCGAAAAAGATCGCCCTCCAGCCGTTTTCACAGGTACGGTCAGCTTACCACTTCTTGGCAAGCTTGAAGGTGAAGGTCCGGGCATCGCCGTAGCCGCAGGCGCCGTTGGTGCGGCAAGCCTCGACATATTCCTTGTCGAACAGGTTGGCGACGTTAAGCGATGCCGTCCAGTTTTCCTTTTCGTAGCGGATTGCTGCGTCGAACACGGTCGATTCCGGAACGCGAAGCGTGTTGGCTTCATCCGCCCAGGAGCGGCCCTTGTGGCGAACGCCGGCGCCGAGGCTGAGGCCTTCGAGCGGGCCGTTCGTGACGGTGTAATCGACCCACATGGAAGCCGTGTAGTCGGGAACGACATAAGGCGTCTTGCCGATCAGGCTGGGGTTCGGGTCGTTCTGGGTAACGGTGACATCGGTCGCTGCGAAGGCGCCGAGCAGCTTCCAGTTGTCGTCGATGTTGACCTTGGCTTCGAGCTCGAAGCCCTTCGATTCCACTTCGCCGAGCTGGTCCGTCCACGGAGCGACCGGGATCGAGACAGAGTTGTTGCGCTTGTTGATATGGAAGACGGAGGCGGTGAAGGACGCATCCATAAAGGTCGGCTCATACTTGATGCCGGCTTCATACTGTTCGCCCTCTTCCGGCTTCAGCGGTCCGTGGCCGCCACGGCCAACCATCGGGTTGAAGAAGGTCGCGGCGCTTACGTAGGGCGTCAGGCCGTTGTCGAACTCGTAAGCGAGTCCCGCGCGGCCGCTCCAGGCGCCATCTGAATCCTCGAAGCTGTTAGAAGACGCCAGCCGATCCTTGAAATCGGTGTTGACGTGGTCGTAGCGGCCGTTGAGCGTTGCCAGCCAGCCATCGCCGAAATGGATCTGATCCTGCGCGTAAAAGCCGATCTGGTTCATGGTCACCTGCTCGCTGTAGAGCGGGTCCATCGGCAATTGCGGGAGGCCGTAAACGGGGTTCGTCACGCTGAGCGAGCCGGAGCCGAACTTGTTGTTCTGCACGTTGTCGATGCGGTACAGGCGGTAGTCGACGCCCAGCATGACCTTGTGCTCGGTGCCGCCGAGATCGAAGGTGTTTTCGATGCGGTTATCCCAGGCCAGCGTATCGACGGAGGTGTCGCCCTCGAAGTTAAGGAGCTGAAGGTCTGTCGGACCGGACCACAGATAAGGATAGACAAGGCGCTCATACTTATCGAGATGGCCGTAACGGGCATTCGACGAGTATTTCCAGCCGCCCTCGAACTCGTGCTCGAACTCGTAGCCGATCATCTGCTGATCGTAGCGGCCGGTATCGATATCCGGATCACCGGGGAAGAAGCGGCGCGAGATCTTGCCGACGCCGGGCCGGTCGACGACCGTACCTTCGTAGGGCAGGAAGCCATTGCCCGTGTGAACCTGATCAAGACCACCGGCATAGGCCCAGACGGTCAGGCTCGTTGTATCATCCGGCGAGATGGTCAGCTGCGGCATGACGAAGCCGCGCAGATCATGGGTGTAATCGGTATAGCCGTCACCGCCGGCGATCTTGCCGGTCAGGCGATAGGTCATCGTGTCGCTCGACCCGACCTTGTCGGAAACATCGAAGCCGGTGAAGGCGTTGCCATTCGAGTTGATGCCGATTTCGGTGTAATAGAGCGGATCGTCGGTCGGCTGCTTTCTGATCATATCGATGATGCCGCCGGCATTGGCGCCACCATAGAGAACCGAAGCCGGACCCTTCAGGACGTCAACGCGCTCCAGCATGAAGGGATCAATCTGGAAGTTGCCAAAACCATAGGAAAACAGGTTGAGGCCATCGAGATAGACACCGCTCTGTCCGGCATCGAAACCACGGATGTAGAACCAGTCAGTATCAGGATCGGTGCCGAAGGTCTGCGTGGCGACGCCCGCCGTGTAACGCAGGGCCTCATCGACCTTGTTGACAACAGCCCGATCATCGAGCTCCTGGCGGCCGACGACCGAGACGGACTGCGGTATTTCGTTGATTGGCGTATTCGTTTTCGAACCTGCCGTGGTCTTCTTGGCCACATAGCCCTCCACGGGGCCGGTTGCCTCGCTGGCGCCGTCCGCCGCCGAATTGCCGGCGCCCTGTATGACGACCGGCTTCAGCTCGGTCGCATCCTGCGCGACCGCGAATGTGGCGCTTGCGCCGAAGATGGCGACACCCGCCAGAAGCTTTGTCTTGAAGATCACTCGGTCTGCTCTCGCACCCATATTTGTCGTCACCCTACTCACGCCACCGTCATCCCAACGGTCCGGCCAACATCACGAATAAGATGAGTGATTAACTCAATTTTAACGGCCCAGCTTGTCGCGATCCCGGACGAATTGAATGTTTTTGGGCATTTTTTCGCGGAGCGGCCAAACGCTCACTTAGTGTGTCGTTCAAGCAACGTGGGCCTTTTTCCAGGTGGCGGGCGGCGTTCCGATATTCTTGCGGAAAACGCGCGTGAAATGCGCCTGGTCCGAAAAACCGGTCTCGGCTGCGATGACCATGAGCGGCTGGTCGCCGTTCAGCAGGAGCTCTTTCGCCCGCTCCAGCCGCGCATTCATCTGCCACTGATGCGGCGCCATGCCGGTGGATGCCTTGAAGGCATGGCTGAAGTGGGATTGCGAGAGCCCGGCGAGCGTCGCAAGCTCTTCCAGCCGAATATTGCGCATGCAGTTCTCGGTGATGAAATCCGTTGCCTTGCGCAATTGCCATGAAGCGAGCTTGCTGCGCTTGCGCACCTCGCTTTTCCCAAGCTTCATCACGTCGATGATCAGCGCTAGCGCCAGACCGTCGCCATAGAGATCGTGCAACGGCGCCGGATTCATGCATTCGGCCGCGATCATGCGCGACAGCGTCAGCACGCGCTCGTCGGAAAACAGTAAGCGCGGGCTCGTCAGCCGATCGGGATCGAGCTCCTCCATCAAACGGCGCGCGACCATCTCGGCGTCGAAATGCAGATCCAGGTGACGAAGAAATTGCACGTTCTTCAGATTGGCCCAGAGCTCCATTCCCGCAGGCACATAGGAAATCGGCTGGTTCTCGTCCTCTTCCGCGGCACCCGCACCCTTTGAACTCAGCTTCATCGTCGAACGGCCGGCGCCATTCATGTCGAGAAGGATAAAAAGCCTGGGATCATTGGACACATAGTAACCGCCGGCATAGGGCGCGCACTCCACATCCCAAACATCCGCAACGATGCCGTTCCAGGATCGCCTGTGAAGGCCGCCGACGACGGAGAAACCTTCGATCTTGTTCTGCATGCGGGGCTGAAATGTCATGGATGGGGCGCGCACTATACCTTCTTAATAAAGTCAAGTTTAAAGCAAGCGGTGATCTAACGCAATCCCGCGCTATAAAAGCCCCCCATATTTTAGGGCGCAGTGGCCGTGCGACTTCGATCAGCCCTTGCGGATGGACCCGCGCCAGATGAGTTCGGCTTTCAAGCGAACCGAATGAGCCTCTTCCGGCTCGTCCTCATTGCCACCGGTAGCAAGCCACTTTACCGCCTGCGTGGCGATCGCCATAACCGGCTGCGCGAAGGTCGTGAGATTGAAGGAAGACCACGACGCCTGCTCAATATCGTCAAAGCCGGCAACGCACAGCTGATCCGGGATCGACAGACCGAACTGGTGACGCGCGGCATCCATGAAACCGCAGGCGAGCAAATCGGTGGCGCAGAACACGCCATCAGGCCGCTCGGCGCGCGTCAACATACGCTGCGCAAGCACCCGACCCGCCTCGTATCCCGTCGATCCATAGCGCTCGACGACGACCTCGAGGCCGAGCTTTGTGGCGGCAGCGATAAAGCCGCGCTCGCGACCCATCAAGCTTGGCGTCCCAGCTTCGGAGTTCGCGAAAGCGAGGGTCTTGCACCCCGCGCGCACGAATGCGGTCGCGATCCTGCCGCCGGACTCGTAGTCGTCGAGGTTGATCTTCAACGGACCGGGCTGGTCGTCATCGCGGTTGATCAGCACCAGGCGCTGGCCGCTGCGGAGGCAAAGCTGGGTGATCGACTTATCCGGCAGTCCGGAGAGGATGATCGACGCATCGGCCCGGTAGCGGATCGCCTGCTGCAGCGCGCGGTCGACGCTGCCGTCCGAGCGATCAGTGTTGACAAACATCGCGACCTTGCCGGCGTTCTGCAACTGGATTGTCAGTTCCCGCAACAGCGCCGAGCGATACGGCGTCGCGACATCGGAAACGATCAGGCACACGATGCCGCTCTCATTGCGCATCAGGCCGCGGGCGAGATGATTGACGTGATAGCCGAGTGCCTCAGCTGCTTCCAGCACCCGCCTGCGGGTGTCAGCGGAGACGCTGGCTCCGGGCGTGAAGGTTCGCGATACGGCGGAACGTGACACCCCTGCCCTCTCGGCAACTTCTTGCGCGCTGACGAATAATTTAGACGGCATAGCAATCCTTTTGTTGCACGCACCTTTGCATCGAGTTGCACTTGCGTGCAATCCGTAACGACCCTAGCCAATATGAAGTTTTCATGACGAATATTGACATCACACACGGCGATGTGTTCGCTTTGCACGCGCTTGCAAGCGCGACTTTCAGCGGCTGTATCCAGCCATCGTTTCCAATAAAGGACATGTTGCGATGACATTGCGCGTTATTCCAGGGCTCGAAGCACGTCTGGCCCTAGCCGCGGCTGTTGCCCACGAGGCAGGCGCCGTGGCGCTCGATTATTTCAAGCGCCGCGACACTCTGGTGATTGAGACGAAACGCGACCCGCAGGACGTGGTGTCGATCGCTGACCGTGAGGTCGAGAACCTGATCCGCGCACGGTTCGCGGACGCCTATCCCGGAGATGGCGTTCTCGGCGAGGAGTATGGCTTGACATCAGGCACGTCGGGCTTCACCTGGGTGATTGATCCGATCGACGGCACAAGTCCCTTCGTCAGCGGCATGCCGAACTGGTGCGTCTCGATCGGCCTGCTGCATGACGACGTGCCCGTCGTCGGCGTCATCGCCTCGCCTTGCCATGATGAACTCTACGCCGCAGCACTCGGCATGGGCGCCACCTTGAACGGCAAGAAGCTTGAGCTCAGCCCCGAACGCAATATCCGCAACGCGGTGACCGGCATCGGCGCGAACAGCCATGTTTCGCCCGCCACGGTCGCCAAGATGGTCGAGGAACTGCTGGAAGCGGGCGGCAATTTTATTCGCAACGGTTCCGGCGCGCTCATGCTCGCCTATGTCGCCGCGGGCCGCCTCGTCGGATATTACGAGCCCTATATGCATGCCTGGGACTGCCTGGCCGGATATTGCCTCGTCCAAGAAGCCGGCGGCTGGTTCCATCCCTTCCCGACCAATGGAGAGGGATTGACCAAGGGTGCCAAGGTGCTCGCGGCGGGACCCGGCGCCATCGACGATCTCCGCAAGATCGCCGGCGTCTGAACACGCTCGCCTCGACGGCGGTCGCGAGAACAGAAGCGACATCGCGCCTCTCGTCCCACGCGATTTTGCAACCTATATATACATGCGAAGAATGCCGGCGATCTGCGCCGGCTGAACGGAGACATGTATGAGCCGAGATCCGTACGAGCTTCTGGGCGTCAAAAAGGACGCTACGCAAAAAGAGATCCAGAGCGCGTTCCGCAAACTCGCCAAGAAACTGCACCCAGACCTCAACCCTGGCGACAAAAAGGCAGAGGACCGTTTCAAGGAAATCTCTGCCGCCTACGAGATCGTCGGCGATGAGGACAAGCGCAAGCGCTTCGACAAAGGCGAGATCGACATGACCGGCGCCGAGCAAGCGCAGCGCAACTATTATCGCGACTACGCCTCGCAGGCCGGTGCCGGCAGCCGCTATCAGAACAATGCCGGCTTTGCCGATTTCGGCGACAGCGACGATATATTCTCAAGCTTCTTCTCCGGACGCGGACGCAGCGGCGGGCAGTTCCGTTCGCAGGGGCAAAACCGGCAATACTCGATGGAAGTCGATTTTCTCGACGCCATCAACGGCACCAAGACACAGATACGCCTTCCCGATGGCCCGGCACTCGACTTGCAGATCCCGGCGGGAACCCGCGACGGCCAGACGCTGCGCCTGAAGGGAAAGGGTGAGCCGGGGATCGGCGGCGGTCCGCCAGGTGACGCTTTGGTGGAGATCCGCGTTCGTCCGCACAAGGTTTATGTTCGCGATGGCGATGACATCCGCATCGATCTGCCGATATCGCTTCCTGAGGCGGTGCTCGGCGGCAAGGTGCGTGTGCCAACGCCATCGGGCGCGGTCAATCTGACGCTGCCCGCGAATTCCAGCAGCGGCAAGGTCTTGCGCCTGAAGGGCAAGGGCGCGCCGAAGCGCGGCGGCGGGGCCGGCGATATCTATGTGTCGCTGAAAGTCGTCTTGCCGGATGAGCCGGACCCGAAGCTTGCCGAATTCATGAGCGAGTGGACGCCGGCCAATCCGCAGAATCCGAGAAAAGGCATGGAGGAGTAGCCATGAATGATCTTGAATTCCGCCGAACCCTGAAGATCGACGTGACCGTGGTGGACGTATGGATTGAGCAGGGGTGGCTGATCCCCGAAGCGCATGATGGCGATCGTGAGTTCCGCGACGACGATGTCGCGCGCGCGCGGCTGATCCTCGACCTCACCCGCGATATGGGCGTCAACGAGGCCGGCGTCGACTTGATCATGGATCTCGTTGACCAGATACACGGTCTGCGCGGCACCGTCCGTGACATGCTTGGCGCCATGGAGCAGCAGGACGACGACGTACGCCGCCGGCTGCGTCGCAAACTCGACGCGCTGTCCACGCGACCAGGCTGAACGGCGCAGCCTTGCGGGTAACAAAGGGACCGGACAAGAAAAGGAGACCATACTTGAACAACGATGACGGCTCCCACGACGCGGGTTATCCGCATCAACCCATCGACTGGCGCGAACACGGCGTGAAGGTCATCCCGGGTAATGCGCTCGATCCGAACACCGCGCAGACCCCAGGCATGAACCGAGCAACGGCGATCAACAATGCCCGCGCCGGCGCTGAGAAGATTTGGGCCGGTACGGTCACGATCCACGCCAACGCGAAGACCGGCGCGCACCATCATGGTGACCTCGAAAGCATCATCTATGTGGTGAAGGGCAAGGCCCGCATGCGCTGGGGCGACAATCTTGAATTTACTGCCGAGGCCGGACCCGGAGACTTCATTTTCGTGCCGCCCTACGTGCCGCACCAGGAGATCAATGCGAGCCAAAACGAGACGCTCGAATGCGTCCTCGTGCGGTCCGGACAGGAGCCCGTGGTGGTCAATCTTGATATTGAACCGGTTGAACTGCCGGCAGACGTTCGGTGGATCGATCCGATACACAAATAATCCACTCTCGGTAGTGCGCTAACGAAGAATTGATCGACGGCGACATCCGAAATTCGCTTCAGATAATTCTTTCGTCTCGGCAGATGACGGTCATCGAACCCCAAGGCCGAAATCGACGAGAAAACGACAGCCGGATTCATGTTTCCGTCCAGCACCTTACGTCAAAAGCACTGCCCAGCAGGGACTTTCGGTGGCCGGCGCGAACAAGCGCAGACCACAACAATAAGTTCAGAAGGTACTAATCCAATCTTCAATCCGCCGCGTACACCGTTTTGTTACTACCCGGAAACGCCCTAAAAAGACCGTTCCAGGCGGATATCAAGGCCTTCGATGCAAGTCTCAAATTCCGGCGATTTATCTACCGGAAGATGTATATAAGCCTCGCTTGGTCAAAACAAACCGGAATACTTACTTATGATTGCATTCGACGTCGCACAAATTTGCTGAACTACAGGCTTTTTTCAGTTGAAAGTCAGGGTCTTCAGGCACATGAGTTGGCGGGAATAAAAGTGAGCGGCACAATTGATCCGTTCAAATATCTTGGTAAGGTTGCCGCAGGGAATAATAAGCACGCCGCAACTGGCGTTAGAAGGATAAGGCCATGAAAGAAGCTCCGCATACCGTCGACGTTCACGTAGGCAAGACGATCCGCATCAAGCGCCTGATGCGCAAGGTTTCGCAGACCGAACTGGGTGACCGCGTCGGCGTCACGTTCCAGCAGATTCAGAAATACGAGAAGGGCTCGAACCGCGTTTCGGCAAGCATGCTGGTCGAAATCGCCGGTGCGCTCGATGTCGACGTCCGCTCCTTCTTCGAAGATATTTCGGCCAACGCCAATGACAATCCGACCCCGAGCGACGAATTCGTCGTATCGCGCGACGGTGTACTCCTGAACGCTGCCTTCCTGTCGATCAAGAACGAGCAGGTTCGCAAGAAGATCGTCAAGCTGGTGCAGGCAATTGCCGGCATGGAGCAGATCGAAAGCGAAGCCGCCGAATAAAGCGGCTTCGGCGGGTCCCATCAACGATTAGTGGCGCTCCAGTACGACGAGGTTTTCTCGCGCGTCTTTCATTGCCACTTTCGTCTTGGTACCGATCAGCTTTTCCAGATTCACGTCCAGCTCACGCTCCGGGTCGATTCCATCCCAATCGATGACGACCTGAAGCAGAGCCATGTTCGTCAGATGCGTCAGGTTGTTCAACTTGAGCTTCTGCGCTTCGTCTTTCGCGGCCGACAGCAAGCGGAAAATCCTCGCGTATTCGCTTCCGCTTCCCTCGTCCATCGTCTGAATGTTCATCTCGTCCGCTCCGCCTCTCTGAGACGCCCCAAACACCACTTTGGGGCTCCAGTGCTTCCATCATTCAGGCGTGGCGTTATTAGAGCGTTACAGGCGTTACCGGGGTGCTGATTTCCGCATGCAGCATCTCCCAGTGTGACGTTGCCGCGAAGCCCCAGTTGCGCTTTCCAGCGGTGAATTTCACGCTCTCGAGGTAATCCAGAACCATATCGGCATCGGCGCGCTTGCGCTCGATCTTGTTCGCGCGAATCAATTTCACGATCTCCTTGGCGCGCACGGTGTTGTCGAAAGCGCAGCGTTCCACCGCCTTCGGATAGGTGCGCTCGGAAAAATGCAGCGCGCGGCCCGCCAGAAGAAGCTTCTTGTATTCGCCCGACAACAGCAGGCCCTGCCTGTTCAGCGCGTCGATGGTCGGCTGATAATCGACCCACGGAACGGAGAGCGGCAGCCAGCCCAGCTCCGCCGGCGCGTGAACTAGCGCCACCGCCTCATCGTCGATGAGCCGGCCATCGGCGTAGTCGTCATAGATCGAGCCGATGCCGACCATGCCGAACGCCGAGCATTCAGCGGCTCTGAGCGCGCCCATGCTGGCGCCGCCTGCGACGACGACGTTCTGCTCGAGCGCGAAGAGGATTTCCTTGTGCCAGACGGACGGCATCTCGCCGAAATAGCCATCGACGATGCCGATGGCACGCGCGCCGTCACGCACCGCTTGCAGGATATCGCCTCGGGCGGCTGGCCCGCGAAACTCGATCGACAGATGCTCGGCCTGAAGCTTGTCGAGATCCCGGCCGAAGCTTGGTCCTGCGAAAATTACTCTCATGCCTGGGCTCCCTGCATGGCGCCGATCGCGCGCAAGCCAAGTTGAATGAATTCTCCGCTGACATCGACCTCGAGGCCGGGCACGATGACGCGGACAACGGAGACCGGAAGGCGCGGATGCGGGATCGGCACGGTCACGACCTGCTCAATACCCCGCGCACGCAGCCGATCCAGAATGTGGCGAATGGTCTGCTGGATGCTACGCTTGGCAGGCTCGGCAAAGCGCGGTGCGACCGGCGTCTCGTCGCAGAGTTCGATAAGTTGCTGCATCGGTCCGTCGCCATCGAGGCGCTGGTAGACGCGCGGCGAGAAGTCGTCACGGCTGCCGGCAATCGCCGTCAGCCGGCTCTGCGCTGCCTCGGTGATGGCGCGCAGCGCCGCGCGAACAGGATCGGGATGACAACCGCAGCCGCCGCAGACATTCGTCCAGCGCGCATCGACGCGGTCGCCGAGGTCGCCGGGAACGATGACAGCGAGAAAGCTCGGCACGCCGATATCGGTCGTCATATCAAGCAGCAGGAGCCGCATGCCGGCGCGGGCGATGCGGTCGGTGATGATGTCGATGACGGGATCGCCGAAGCCAGCCGGATCGATGCGCGAGCCGCGCAGTTCATCGAAGGGCCGCAGTTGCGTCAGCGCCCATGCGTCACGCTCGACCAGTTCGCACAGGCCGTGAAGTACGGCTTCGGCAGGGCGATTGCCCGATGCCAAGCCGTCGCTGGACTGCTCGAAGCCGGAAGGGCGCGTGCCACGATGGTCGAGGCCAACGAGCGACCACGGCACGAAAACCGGCGTGTCGTTCATGATGTCGAGGCCCTCGCTCCAGGCGAGCGGGCCCGTATCGATATCCGACGGCACGCAGCGCGCAACGGAATCGAGATCGATCATCGGCGCGCGCTCAGCCTTCATGCCGGCGAGCGTGGCGATCACCAGATCATCCGGTTGCATCTCGGCCACGCGGGTTTCGACCGCTTCCATGGCAGCCGAGGTCATCGCGGCGTCCTCGTCGATGCCCTTGCCCTGAAAGACGGACAGCGTGTAGCTGTTGGGGCGGGTCGCGAAGGCGACCGGAATTTCAAGAAGATCGAGCGCCGTCAACAAGCCGACGCGCGTTATTCCAAGCTCGGCAAAGTGCGGCTTGATCGCCGCGAATGTCTGTCCAGGCGTCAGGGAGCGGTCGTGGTAGGCGCTGACGCCCGCCGCGGAAAGGCTTAGATCCCCAGCCAGATACGTGAGTGCTGCCTGAACAGACATTCGCAAAAACCTCAACGGAACTTCAGAGCGTGAACGATGTTCGCGGTCGCGTTGGTGTCGAGCTGAACGGCGCTCTGCTTCAGAACGGCCTGGGCAGCAGCGGAGAGGCGAACGGTGGACTTGATTGCGTTGGTCATGGTTTTCTCCTTTTGGTGGCAGCATTTGCTGCGGACAGGAGAGACTGTGACCGGCCGGCGTTATTCCGGTGTGACTGGAAATTTCGCTAATTAACGGCATAAACCGCCATGTGTCGCACTTCAGGACAGACCGGCCATCCTGAGTCCGTCTATCAGCTGGCGAGTATCGTCAGGGTTGCGATCTGGTACGAAACGCCAGACATCTTCCGTGCGAAAATCCGGAAAATTCTCGAGGACAACCGAGGCATAATGCGCTGCGGTGGCCTTGTCGCCGTTCTTGGCGTGCGCTGCGGCGAGCAGACGCGAGGTCGCCGGCCGGTCCTTGACGCGGTCGAGCACCTCGATCGCCTTGGCGTAATTCTCCTGGACGAAATGAATGCCGCCCAGGTTCCAGTAGTAGTAATCCGGCGGCAGCGGATTGAGCTTCAGCGCGGCGTGGCTGAGCTCTAGCGCGCGGTCGCTCTGCCCGTCATGCAAAAGCGCATCGGCGTGGTCGGCCAGAATATCCGCGTCATTCGGATTGAGCATCTGCGCTTCGGCGAAGAAATCGAGGCTATCGGCAAAGCGGCGGCGATAGAGCGCCACGAAGCCTAGCTCGCGCATGGCTCTTCCGCTGTTCGGATCGCTGTCGCGAGCCTGCCATGCCGAGCGATCGGCCTCTTCCAGAAGTGCGGTGTCCTTCATGCCGCGAACGAGCCATTCCATGCCCAACACGCGAGCCATGCCGGCATGGGCGGAGGAGAAGCGGTCATGTCTCGATAGTGCCGACTTGAACCATTTGCGTGCCTGCCGGAGGTGCTGCAGATCGGTCTTCGAAACCAGCCGCTTGCCCTCGAGATAGAGCCGATAGGCCGAGGGCGAGACATCGTGCATCATATCCGTCAATTCGCGCCGCTCGATCGTATCGGCGAGCGTCATGACAATGCGCCGCGCCAATTGGCCGAAGGACTGGTTGACCTTCTGCATGGCAAGCGGCAAGTCGATCGCCCAAAGCACTTCGGCGGTCGAGGTCTTGGTCAGTCGGCAGGTCGCGTAGATCTCGTCCTCACGGCCGTGGATCGTCACGTAGACGGTGTAATCGAAACGCAATTCCGGCGGCATCGGCTGCAGTTCGCCGCTGGCGAGGCTGCGGTTCAGGATCTCGACGCTGGTATGCGCAGCAATCACCTTGAAGCCGCGCTGCTGGCTGAGACCGATCGTGACGTCCTCGAGCAGCGCGCGGCCGACACGCTGCAGAAGCGGTTCCGACAGCATTGTTTCCGGCGGAAGGATGAGCACGCGCGGCTGGCCGAGCGGATCGGCGGTCGCGGGCCGGACAGGGGCTGCTTCGGCTACGGCAGGGGCGGCCGGCGGGATGATGCCTAACTCCAGCGCGAGCGCCTGGGTCATCGCATCCGGGTCGGCGCCGTAATCGGCTTTCAATTCGTTGCGGCAGCGGAAGTAGACTTGCCGCGCCGAGCCAAGATCGCCTGCCGTCGCATGCGCCTTCATCAGCGCGCGGCAGGCCGCCTCGTTCGCCGGATCCGTGGCCACAAGCAGCCCGGCCAGCAAAACGGTATCGGCAAGCGTCAGCTTGTCGGGCGAATCGAGCAGCGTCATCAGATGAGCATCGCGGCATTCGGCGATGCGACGGCGCTCGATCGTGACCCACTCGTCCGCTTCCATCGTCGGCGCGCGAAAACCTTCGAGCAATTCGCCCGCAAGCAAGGCCCAATCGCTCCGCGCCAGCGGATGCGTTGCATCCCTGAGCAGCAGGACATCGGTGGCCCAGTACTCGGCATTGAGTGTAACATGCGTGTTGGTGGCGGTGATCAGGCGGGGAAGCCCTTCCGGCACGCTGCGATCGATGCGGGCGAGCAGCTGTCGAAGGCTGCCGGCGCGCTGTTTCGACACGTCGGACTGCCAGAGCATGCCCCGCAATGTCTCACGCTCCATTGAGAACTGCGACGACGCAGCCACGAAAGCCAGGAGCGGATAGGCTTTTTCCGGAAGCACGATTTCGCCGTTATTGGCGAAAAGCGCGGGCTTTCCGAGCAAGCGAAGCAGGAGGCTGTGCTTAGCCACTGACACCAAGGGTAACTCGCGTTTGGATGATCCAACACAAGTATAGTGAAAAGAGACTGTAACGCAAAAGGAATGCGGCTGCTCGGTTGAGTTTTTCAACCGTTAGACGATGCCGATCACAAACAGGGTTTAGAAAAATCGGGATCCGCGGGAAGAAATCGCAACGATGGTCGATCACCGTGCCAATGCGAGGCACATCAACCGTGATCCAAAAGAAATGGCGCCGGCCTTTCGACCAGCGCCATCACAATCAATCAGGATTTGGCTTAGGCGGCAGCCGAAGCGAAACCAGCCGTCGGAACTTCCGAGATCGTCTTCAGAACCTGGGAAGCGATCTGGTAAGGGCAACCCTGCGAGTTCGGGCGGCGATCTTCCAGATAACCCTTGTAGTCGTTCTTGACGAAGGAGTGCGGAACGCGGATCGAAGCGCCACGATCCGCAACGCCGTAGGAGAACTTGTTCCACGGAGCAGTTTCGTGCTTGCCGGTCAGACGCTTGTCGTTGTCCGGGCCGTAAACGGCGATGTGGGCATCGAGGTTCTTTTCGAACTGCGCCATCAGAGCTTCGAAGTAGGCCTTGCCGCCAACTTCGCGCATGAACTTGGTCGAGAAGTTGCAGTGCATGCCCGAACCGTTCCAGTCGGTGTCGCCGAGCGGCTTGCAGTGATACTCGATGTCGATGCCGTACTTTTCAGTCAGGCGCTGCAGCAGGTAGCGAGCCATCCAGATCTGGTCAGCGGCCTTCTTGGAGCCCTTGCCGAAAATCTGGAATTCCCACTGGCCCTTGGCCACTTCAGCGTTGATGCCTTCGTGGTTGATGCCGGCAGCGAGGCAGAGGTCGAGGTGCTCTTCAACGATTTCGCGCGCAACCGGGCCAACATTGCTGGAGCCGACGCCGCAATAATAAGGACCCTGCGGAGCCGGGTAGCCCTGCTCCGGGAAGCCGAGCGGACGGCCGTTTTCGTAGAAGAAGTATTCCTGCTCGAAGCCGAACCATGCATCTTCGTCGTCGAGGATTGTTGCGCGGCTGTTGGAAGCATGCGGGGTAACGCCATCAGGCATCATGACTTCGCACATGACGAGGACGCCGTTGGTACGGGCCGGGTCCGGATAAACGGCGACGGGCTTCAGCACGCAATCGGAGCTGCGGCCTTCAGCCTGCATCGTGGAGGAGCCATCGAAGCCCCAGAGCGGCAGCTGCTCGAGCGTCGGGAATTCTGCAAATTCCTTGACCTGCGTCTTGCCACGAAGGTTCGGTACCGGGGTGTATCCATCGAGCCAGATGTACTCGAGCTTATACTTGGTCATTTGCGAGTCTCTCAAAACAAAGGTGTCAGCAGGTCCCAGGGACGCAGCGGCCGAAGCCGCCTTGCCCGTGGAGGGATGCCAAAGAGTATGCATGTAGCGTGCCAGTTCGCGACGAGAGGCGAAAAGACCACGCGGAAAGGGGCCGATGCAGTGCCGTTCAGGCAGGCGCCCGGCAATCGGTACGGGCCCTGAAGTGCCAGTGGACTCAAGCGTTTACGCCGCCTATCGATCGAACGTCTCGCTGGAAAAAGATGAACGGCAGCGTCGTCAGTTTTTTCCGCATAATACCCATTTTGCGCATTTATTATGCAGATGCATATTTTATGTATTCAGCAAATTTCTGATATAAAGCTGTTCAAATTGCAATTGCACACGATTCAAACATTTGTTGCACTTTTTTCAATCAAATAGCGCATTCTCTGTGCAGCTGTGTTATTGTTTCCCTTAACGCTTTAGGGCGGACTCAATTTGGAGGCATGACATGGTTACTGGTGTGCATCACGAGTCGGCAACGATCTACGCTTTCCCCACGAAGCGCTTCGCTTCATCGCCGCTTCACCAGAAGGTGGATCTGGAAAAAGATCTGGAACCCTGCGTTTACGACAGCTGCTGGTACCACGAAGACGCCATGAAAGAGGAAGAAGCCTCGGCCAAGCCGCGCTTTACCCCGCGTTTCGTCGACTGACAGCTTTTTGTCGGCGAGGTTTGGTGCGCCCTGTTCGCATCGGCGTGTAACGTGATTGCACGCCGCTCCGCCTTCGCGGGGTTGCGTATATTAAGCGCACGCGTCATGACGGGCCTGCGAGTTCAATTGCGGGCGAATATATGTCGGACAAAGAGGTAGCCATCATCGGCGGCGGACCGGCGGGGCTTATGGCGGCGGAAATCCTGTCTTCAGCCGGGCATAGGGTCACGGTCTACGACGCCATGCCGACCGTCGCCCGAAAATTCCTGCTCGCCGGAAAATCCGGCCTCAACATCACTCATTCCGAAGACTATCTGCGCTTTGCGACGCGCTTCGGCAGCGCGAACGGTCGGTTGCGCGATGCGCTCGACGCCTTTCGCCCTGACGACATCAGGCAATGGGCCGCCAATCTGGAGACCGAGACTTTTGTGGGAACCTCCGGACGTGTCTTTCCCATGGCGATGAAGGCATCGCCTCTCTTGCGCGCGTGGATCAGGCGGCTGGACGCGCAGGGGGTGACAATCCGCACGCGCCATCGATGGCAGGGCTTTTCTAACGGCGGCTATCTGTTCGAGACGACCGAAGGCGACCGCGTTGTGCGGCCCGATGCCGCCCTGCTCGCCCTTGGCGGCCAGAGCTGGCCGCGGCTTGGCTCGGACGGTCGCTGGGTCGATTGGTTGCGAAATGAGGCCGTTACGGTTCACGATTTCCAACCAGCCAATTGCGGCTTCGATGTCGACTGGAGCGCCGTGTTTCGCGAGCGCTTCGCCGGCGCTGCGGTCAAATCCGTGGTGGCAACCTCTCCAGCGGGATCGACGCAGGGAGAGTTCGTCGTTACCCAACACGGCATAGAGGGAAGCCTAGTTTACGCCCATGCCGCGGCATTGCGAGACGCACTGACATCTGGACATCCTGCCGAACTCATCGTCGACCTGATGCCCGGGCGGACGCTGGAGCGAATCGAGCGCGATCTCGCCAGGCAGGACGCCAAGACGAGCCTCGCCAACCGACTGCGCAAAGGCGCCGGCCTTGATGGCGTCAAGGCTAACCTCGTTCGCGAATGCGGCGATGATGCCGACCTGCGCGACCCTGCGCGGCTAGCGCGGCTGATCAAGGCGCTGCCTATATCCGTCGTCGCCCCGCGCCCGATCGCCGAAGCCATTTCGTCGGCGGGCGGCATCGTATGGGATGGGATCGACGAGCATTACATGCTGAAGCAGTGCCCCGGCCTTTTCGTCGCCGGTGAGATGATCGATTGGGAAGCCCCAACGGGCGGCTACCTGCTCACCGCGTGCTTCGCGACCGGTCGTGCGGCCGCGCGCGGCATCGCAGACTGGCTGCGGACCTGATCAACCTGCGCCTCCAGTCACTTCCCCTTCCATTGCATGCTCGCCTTCCGGCCGCTTGATCCGGAACCACGCAAGATATAGCGCAGGCAGGAAGAGCAGCGTCAGCACCGTGCCGACGATGATGCCGCCCATCATGGCATAGGCCATCGGCCCCCAGAACACCTCGCGTGAAATCGGGATCAGCGCAAGGCTCGCCGCCGCCGCCGTCAGCAGGATCGGCCGCATTCGATGCTGCGTCGCCTCTCGCACCGCATCCCATGGATGATGCCCCTCGCGCCTGAGTTCCTCCACCTGCACAACAAGAATTACCGAGTTTCGGATCAGGATGCCGATCAAGGCTAGGATGCCAAGGATCGCCACGAAGCCCATCGGAGCGCCGCTCGACAATAGCGCGATCACAACGCCGATCAGGGCCAAAGGCGCGACCGCGAAGACCAGAAACAGCCGCGAGAAGCTTTGCAACTGGATCATCAGGATGGTCGCCATCGTAAACAGCATCATCGGCACCACGGCGGCGATCGGCGCCTGGCTCTTGGCGCTCTGTTCCACGCTGCCGCCCACCTCGACAGTAAAACCTGTTGGCAGTTGGGCGGTGTAGGCATCGATAGGCTTGGCCAACTGGTCGACAACCGTCGCCGGCTGCTTGTTGTCGATAACGGCGGCCTTGATCGTGACGGTCGGCAGGCGGTCGCGGCGCCAGATCCTCGGCGGCTCGGTCTCGTAGCGGAAATTCGCGATCGCCGCCAAGGGAACAGAGTTGCCGTTGCTGGTGCGTAGCTGCAGGTCGCGCAACGTCTCGATCGACCGCCGCTCGGATGCCTGGGCGCGCGCGAGAACAGTGATCAGATAGATATCGTCGCGCACCTGCGTTACTGACGCGCCGCCGACAATACCATTCAGTGCCGACGCTATATCCTCCGAGGTGACGCCGAGTTGACGCGCCTTGTCCTGGAGAACATCGACCTTGACGACACGCTGCGGCTCGTTCCAGTCGTAAACTACATCGCCGAGCGACCGATTCTGGCTCATGACCGCGCCGAGTTCCAGCGCGCGCTGGCGAACCCCTTCGATATCAGGACCGCTGAGACGATAGGCGACTGGGCGGCCGACCGGCGGACCGATGTCGAGCAGCTTCACATAGGCGTCGGTGCCGACGAAGGTCTTGGTAAGATACTCCTGAAGATCCACGCGCAGCTTGTCGCGTACTTCAAGGCTCTTGGTAATGATCACCACCTGACCAAAAGACGGGCTCGGCGGCTGCACGTCGAAAGAGAGCACAAAGCGTTGCGCGCCCTGCCCCACATAGGTGGACCAGCGCTCGATATCGGGATTGCCTTGCAGCTTCTCCTTCTCGAACTTCGCCATCTGCTGATCGGTTTCGTTGATCGAGGCGTTATTGGGTAGTGAAAAGTCGACAATCAGTTCCAGTCGGTCGGACGACGGAAAGAACTGCTCCTGGACGAAGCGCATGCCGTAGACCGCGCAGGCAAACGCGATGACCGTCGCCGCGATGGTAATCCAGCGGAAGCGCATGCAGACATCGAGGATCTTCGCGAAGCCGTTGGCAAACCATCCGCTCTTCTCCTCGTGCCGCTTCATCGTCTTGGGCAGGATGGTCACCCCAAGCAAGGGCGCGAACACCACCGCCACGATCCACGACACAACCAGCGACACCGCGATGACAACAAAAAGCGAGAAGGTGAACTCGCCGGCCGCGCTGTTGTTGAGCCCGACAGGCATGAAGCTCGAGACGGTGACCAAGGTTCCCGTCAACATCGGAAAGGCCGTATGCGAGTATACGTAGGTCGCGGCCTTGGTGATCGGATCGCCGGCTTCAAGCCGCGCGACCATCATTTCCACGGCAATCATCGCGTCATCGACAAGCAAGCCAAGCGCGATGATCAGTGCGCCAAGCGAGATGCGCTGCAGCGAGATGCCGTCATATTCCATGAAGACGAAGGTGATTGCCAAGGTCAGTGGGATCGCGAAGGCGACCACCAGCCCGGCACGCCAGCCGAGACTGACGAAGCTCACCAAGAGCACGATTACGATCGCTTCCGCCAGCGCTCGCGTGAACCCCGACACCGCCTCTTCGACGATAACAGGCTGGTCGGCGACGAGATGTGGCTCAATGCCGATCGGCAGCGTCGCATGCACCTTGCGCAACTCGGTCTGCAGCGCCTTGCCGAACTCAAGCAGATTGGCGCCCTGCTTCATGCCGATGGCCAGTGCAATCGCCGGCATGCCGTTAACGCGAAAGAGAGCCGTGGGCGGATCCGTATAGCCGCGCGTGATGGTCGCGATGTCGCTCAGCCGGAAGAAGCGGTTGTTGACCTGCAGATTGACGCTGCGCAGACTGTCTTCCGAGGTGAACTGGCCGCTGACACGCAGGCTGACACGCTCGCCTTGTGCCTGCAGCACGCCCGATGGCGTGATCGCGTTCTGCGATTGCAACGTGTTGAGGACATCAGCCTGGCTGATGCCGAGCGCTGCGAGTTGGCGGGTCGAGAATTCGAGGAAGATTACCTCGTCCTGCGCCCCGACGAGATCAACCTTCCCAACATTGGGGACAGTCAGGATACTACGGCGCACGCTCTCAACATAGTCACGCAGCTGGCGCTGCGTGTATCCGTCAGCGGTGAAGGCGTAGATGTTACCGAAAACGTCGCCGAAGCGATCGTTGAAGGTAGGTGCTTGCACGCCCGAGGGAAATTGCCCTTCGATATCGCTGATCATGTTACGAACGTTCACCCAGATCCCAGGCACATCGCGTGCTTTGGTGGAATCTTTCAGATAAACAAACACCGTCGTCTGGCCCGCAATCGTCAGCGAATTGGTATAGTCGAGCGAATCCAATTCCTCGAGCTTGCGCTCGATGCGTTCGGTGACCTGCCTCGTGGTCTCCTCGGCGGAAGCGCCGGGCCACTGCGTGGAGATCGTCATCGTCTTGATGGTGAAGTTCGGATCTTCCTCGCGCCCGAGGTTCATGTAGGAGAAAATCCCGAGCAGTGCGAAGACGATCATGAAGTACCAGATCATCGACCTGTGTTCGAGCGCCCAGTCGGAGAGGTTGAACTTGTTCATGAGCGCGCACCACCCTCGACCTTGATCTTCTGCCCCTCTTTCAAGCTATGAACGCCGGCGATGACGACGCGTGTCCCCGGCTCCAGACCCGAGACGACCTCCGGATGCGCCGACGTCTTGTCACGCAGCTTCACCTCCTGGGATCGAACGGTTTCGGCTTTCTCATCAACAATCCAGACCAGGGTCTTGCCGTCCTGATTGAGGACTGCCGAAGCCGGCACGAAGAGCTTTTTGATATCGCGGGCCTGCCGGATAGCCGTGATTGTTGTTCCTATCCTGAAGGCATCCGGCGGGTTCTGCAGCGCTATCTTAACGCGGCGGGTGCGTGTGGCGGCATCTGCTGCCGGCGCCACCTCGCGCACCACACCTGCCGACGTGATCGATGGATTGATCTGAAGCAGGATGGAATAGGCATCCCCTATCGCGGGGATCAGTTCGCCCTCGGGAATGTCAATGACCGCATCGCGTTCGCCGGGCATGGCGACCGTCAGCACGGATTCGCCAGCCGATACCACCTGCCCGACTTCGACGGAGGTGGCGGTCACGACCCCGTCGAAGGTCGCGAGAAGCTGCGCGTAGGAGAGATCCTCGTTCGACTTGTCGAGCGTGGTCTGTGCCTGCACCACGGCCGACTGCGCGGTCTGGGTCGCCTGAACGCTGCTCTCGAGGCTGGACTTAGTCGCCGTTCCGCCCTGGAAGGTGGCGCGGGCACGTTCTTCGGTGGATCTCGCATTGGCGAGCTGCGCCTGCGCATTGGCTAGCTGCGCCTGTGCCGATCTGACCGCAAGCTCCAGCGAAGTCGGCTCAAGGGAGGCCAGTAGCTCGCCCTTCGTCACGACATCGCCCGTGTTGACGTCGCGTGCCACCATCAGCCCACCGACGCGAAAACCGAGCGGTGTCTCCGTCTTCGGCGCGACCGTTCCGGCAAAGCTCGGGGTCGGCAAGTCCGATAGCTCGACGATGCTAGACAGGACCGGCCTTATCGGGGGCGCGCTCTCCTCTTCGCTGCATGCGCTGAGCGCTATGATCATGGGGATGACAAGAAGCTTCGGGATAGAAGACCGCCGCATCAGCTCTGCCCTCCTTCGACCGTCACCTTCTGACCCGGTCGCAGCATCTTGCCCCCATCGGTTACGACCATTTCGCCGGCATCGAGCCCGCCCGATATGATCACGCGGCCGGTCTCGTAGGTCGCGACCTTGACCGGCTTCAGGCTGACGGTTTCATCCTTCGGATCGATGATCCAGACCGCCGGTTTGCCGTCAATGGCAAACAATGCGGTCCAGGGCAGGATGATCATCTTCGTCGGCGCCGATTGCGCGAAGCCCGTTACCGGTGCCCCCAGCGTCATCCTCGGTGGCGTCTCTTCGAGCGTGATCTTGACGCGCACGGTGCCGGTGGAGGTGTCGATCGTCGGCGAGATCTCGCTGACCTTGCCGAAGGCAGTGACATTAGGGTCGCTGACGAGCGCGATTTCGACCCTCGGCGCATCGGGTTTTGACTGCAGCAGCGTCTCGTAGATGTAAAACACCGCGTCGCGCGGCCCGTCCTGCGCCAGGGTGAACGCCGTCTGCGCAGCCTGCATCACTTGGCCGACTTCGACATTGCGGGCGGTGATAATGCCATCGGCATCCGTCTTCAGCTCTGTATAGCCAAGCGCATCCTTGGTCGTGCCGAGCTGCGCCTTGGCGTTGTCGAGCGAACCTTTCGACGTATCGAGGGCGGTTGCTGCCTGATCGTAGGATTCCTTAGAGATCGAACCGCTGGCAAGCAGCGTCTTGCGCCGCTCGAACTCCGAGGTCGCCTGCTCGACATCGGCCTGCGCTGCGACGAGCGCGGCCTGCGCGGCCTCAACATCGGCCTTCTGCTGCTGCGGATCGACCCGCGCGATCACCTGCCCGGCGGTCACGTGCGCGCCGACATCGGCGGTCCACTCGGTGACCTTGCCGCTGACGCGAAACGAGAGATTGGATTCAACATGGGCGGCGATCGCGCCGGTGAGCTTGATGCTGTAGCGGAAATCCTGAAACGCGACCGGCTCCGCATGCACTGGAATGGTCAGTTCGGCGGGCTCGCCGCCTTCTCTTTGGCAGGAGGTGAACGAGAGGCATAGAAGAAGCAGGCTGAACGTCTTGATGTGCATCCTAGGAGTTCCCCCGAATTCCAAAACTGACGCAAGCTGAGTAGGCCTTATTGGCGCTGAGGACCTGTCGGCGGATGGCCTAAGGCTACAGCAATGAATTCACTCCTAAAAAGTCTTATAATCGCTGCGAACGCACCGGGATCGACATCACACCGTCATTGCTTCACCAGAACACGACCTTTGACATCATCAGGAAGCGACTTGCACATGAAGCATGCTGACTGTAGCGCACTTCCGCAAAGATGCAATTTCCGCGGAAGGCCCGCGACGAAAGATCGCTCAAGCGTGCAAAAGGCGCACGCGTTCACTTACGTGGCTGGAAGGTGTGTTCCACGCCCGGAAAGCGGCCGGCGCGGACGTCTTCGGCATAGGTCTCCACCGCCTGCGACACGAGCGGACCGAGCTCGGCAAAGCGCTTGACAAAGCGCGGCTTGAAATCGCTGAACAAGCCCAACATATCATCCGACACCAGCACCTGGCCATCGCAGGCGACAGACGCGCCGATGCCGATGGTGGGAATGGAAAGAGATGCCGTGATCTCGCGCGCCAGCGGTTCGACTGTTCCCTCTATGACGACGGCAAAGGCGCCCGCATCGGCCACCGCCGCCGCATCGCGGCGGATCTTCGTCACCTCCTGCTCCGAGTGCCCCAGCGACCGGAAGCCGCCAGCCGTGTTGACCAGCTGGGGCATCAACCCGATATGAGCGAAGACGGGCACGCCGCGCGATGTCATGAAGGCGATTGTCTCGGCCATCTCCTCGCCACCCTCGAGTTTGACCCCGTCGCAGCCTGTTTCCTGCAGGATGCGGACGGCATTGCGGTAGGCTTGCTCCTTGGATTCCTGGTAGCTGCCGAACGGCAAATCGACGATGACGCACGCGTGCGACGTGCCGCGCATGACCGCGCGGCCGTGAGCGATCATCATGTCGAGCGTGACGCCGACCGTCGTCTCCATGCCATAAAGCACCATGCCCAGGGAATCGCCGACCAAAAGCAGATCGCAATGCGGATCCAGAAGGCGCGCGATCGGCGTCGTGTAGGCGGTGAGGCAAACGACGCGATCTCCTCCCTTCATCGAGCGGATCGAGGCCGTGGTCAGTCGCTTTTGCTTGCCCAGCGCGCTCATCAGGCGGTCCTCGACTGCGCTGTCAGGCCAATGACGCGATTATCGAGCAGCCGCGTGCTGCCGATGCGCACGAAAAGTGCCACGAGTGCCGGCGCCGATTGCAGCGAGGTCAGCGGTTCGAGTGTTTCGGGATGCCTGACGGCGACGACCTCAGCGCTTGCGAGGGGTTCGGATGCGACAAAGCGGTTCAAAGCGGCTTCCAATTGCGCGGGGTCATTACAGCCTCCGGCGTAGAGCCGGGCCGCTTCGTCGAGCGTCCGCGGCACGATGACGGCAGCGGCGCGCTCCGTCTCGCTCAGGTAGACATTTCGGGAGGAGCAGGCCAGGCCATCGGCCTCGCGCACCGTCGGCACTGCGACCACATTGACGGGTTGCGCGAGATCCTCGACCATCCGCTTGATCACCACGACCTGCTGGTAATCCTTCTCGCCGAAATAGGCGGCATGCGGCTGGACGATATTGAAGAGCTTGGTGACGACAGTCGCGACACCGGCAAAATGACCTGGGCGAACCTCGCCCTCCAACTGCCGGCCAATCTCCGGCACATCGACAACCGTCAGCATCGGGTGCGGATACATGTCCGTCACCTCGGGCGCGAACAGAAAGTCGACGCCGGCATTCTTTAGAAGCGCAGAATCCCGCTCGAGATCGCGCGGATAACGCGCAAGATCCTCGTTGGCGCCGAACTGCAGCGGATTGACGAAAATCGACACCACGGTCACGTCGTTTTCAGCCTTGGCGCGCGAGACGAGTTCCATGTGACCGACATGCAGAAAGCCCATGGTCGGCACCAGACCGATCTTTTTGCCCTCACGTCGATCGATCCTCAGGCACGCCCTAAGATCCGCTATCGATTTGATAATACGCACGAAACCGTCCTCCGAAGCTCTCCACCAGCAGAGCTAGTGCAAGAAGGTGGCGGATAGAACTCGATTTGACTGACAGCGTCAACGCAAGCGCCGGCATTATATCGATTAAGCATTCCTTCGGCATCCGATTTTCCTATGGATCTGATTTCCGAGCGGAAAACGATGTGGCAAGCAGGTGCGTCCAATCAAACTGTGGACAGACGGTGGATGCCTTCAGCCAATCCGGGCGTTCACGCAAACTTATGTATTCTTTTGTCCAAACTCTGCCCCAGTGATGGTAGAAGAACGGCATTGATAGACGAATGCCCTTCACGGGTGTCACGACGATGTCCGACAGCAGCGGAGGGACAGTGACCAATCCATACGAGATTCTCGGTGTCCGCAGGGACGCGAGCGATGACCAGATCAAATCTGCCTACCGTAGGCGCGCGAAGTCGACGCATCCGGATTCCGGTGGCGATCCCAACGCATTCGGGCGGGTGCAAAAGGCCTATGAACTGCTGCTGGATCCCGTTCGCCGCAAGGTGTTCGACGATACCGGCTATGACGTCGAACTCGCCGATCCCGTCGATCTGCAGGCGCTGATCGTCATCGAGAAACTCGTCAATGAGTTGACGCTGGATGAGCGCGAGCCCGGCACCTTCGATCCGCTCGCGCGCATGCGCGACGATCTCTCAGAGGACATGCGCAAGGCGCGCTTTTCAAAGCGCGAACTCGAGCGCCACGCCGCGCGTATCGAGCATCATCTGGAACGCCTAGAAAAGCGACCTTCGACCGACATCCTCGGCTCGATGCTACGCGCCCGCGTCAAGGCCATCGCCTCTGCGATCAGCGAGACGGAGGCCAAGATCAAGGCCAGCGAACGCGCCTGCGAGATGCTTTACGACTATGCGTATGAAGTCGACGTCAGCGAAAACGAAGAGGGCCTCCTCACAGAAGAGGAAGCCGCTCCAACAATTGCCGCGCCGCGTCGCGAAGATCGACCGCTTTGGGTCGTGCCTGCCGCAGCTCAGGAGGGCTGAAGCAGGACGTTAACGACATGGATATCAGGCAGCGCGCTGTTCGGTGCCCTGGATTGCCGCAAGCTTCCAGTCAGTGCCGGATTTGCGCACGAAGGTCCAGACCTCGGTGCTCTCAGTCGGCGAGCGCGTGTCGCCGCTGACCACCCGACCCCCATCACGCTCGACGACAGCATCGATGGACTGATAGCGCATGGCAAGCGTTGCGTAATCGGAACCGTCTTCACGCCAGGCTTCGGCGACATCGCCCTGCAGCAGCTTGACGTCGCTGACCTGGTTGCGAACGCCGTTGGAAGCGTTTTCGCCCAGTTCCTCGGCGAGATAGGACATGGCTTCCGGCGTGGTCAGCTTGCGCAGCGTGCCGTAGTCCTCGGCACCGTAGGCCGTCTGAACCTCGGTCAGGAGCCGTTCGAACCGGTCAAGGTCGTCAGACTTAATCCCGATTTCGTCGCTCGGCTGATCGTTGCGCGGCTGTTGCGGAGCGGCATTCGAGCCGCCGAGGCCAAAGCCGGCTGCACCGGAGCCGATGCTCGGAATGCGGAAAGACGAGTTGCCGTTCGATGCCATCGGGCTGACGCCGCTCGAACGCGCCGAGCCATAGGCCGGCTGCTGACCGCGATTGGCGAAGAAACGGACGGCGAGCATGACGGCGCCGGCGATCAGAGCGAACTGCAAGAGCATGCCGAGGAAGCCAAAGCCGCCGCCGAACCCGTGACCAAGCAGCATGCCGAGCAAGCCTCCAGCAACCAGGCCGCCGATCATCGACCGGCCGAAGCCGCCAAACAGGCCACCACGCTGCTGAGCACCACCGAAGGCCGGCTGCGTCGCGGCGCCAGGCGCGTTGGTTTCAGGGCGCTGGCTCATCGAACGATCCATCGGAGCGGCAGGGGCCGGCGCGGTGCGGGTGACAGGCGGCGCCTGGAACGTGCGTGTACCGCGGCTACCGAAACCGGAGCTTCCTGCCCGCCGCGCATCCGCATCGCCGATGGACGCAAATACGGTAACGCCTGTCAGGGCGGCGATCGCCGCAACCTTGGCAAAACGTGAAACGGCACGAGGCATCTAAAGTCTCCCATATGGCAACAGTTGAGTTTCGCCTTCTTATATAGGTTTCTTTTTCTGCGTTTTAAGCTTTGCGTTGAATCTGGTTCAATTGTTCGTGTATCTGCCTATTGGCAAACGTCGACCCAGGTCGCCTTGGTCAACTCCGCCAGGCGATCCGTGGCGATCCGGACAGCCGAATTCGTCGATCCCGCGGCAGGCACCACCTCTTCAAATTGCTTGAGGGAAACGTCGCAATAAATGCGCAGCGGCGACGGAAGCCCGAACGGACAAACCCCGCCAACAGGGTGACTGGTCGCCGCGACGACCTCTTCGGCATTCAGCAGCCGCGCCTTGGTGCCGAACGTATCCTTGAACTTGCGATTGTCCAGCCGCGCCAGACCGCCCGCGACGACCAGGATCGGCGCGTCATCGAGACGCAGGCAGATCGTCTTGGCGATCTGCGCCGGATCGACCCCATGCGCCTCGGCCGCCTGCGCGACGGTCGCAGAACTCATTTCGGTTTCGACGATCTCGATATCGGGAGCGGATGCGCTGAGAAATGCACGGACGGTCTCTAGGCTCATGGGCAACAATCATCCTTGGTGGGAACACTGGAAAGCGTGTCACGCCAGCTCAGTCTGCGGCTGGCTTTGCGTGCTGGTCTCAATCAGCCGGACATCGTTCTCAAGACAGAACTGCCGCACGGATGGAACCGGGCAACGATCGGTAATAAAGGTGTGCACCTGGGAGAGCTGGGCAATCCTGACCGGCGCCGTGCGCTCAAACTTGGTGGAATCGGCGACCAGGATGACATGGCGGGCATTTGCGATGATCGCCTGTGCCACCTTCACCTCGCGGAAATCGTAATCGAGAAGCGCACCATCCTCATCGAGCGCGGAGGCGCCGATCACGGCGTAATCAACCTTGAACTGCCGGATGAAATCGACCGCCGCCTCGCCGACGATGCCGCCATCGGCGCTGCGCACCACGCCACCGGCAATCACAACCTCGATGGCCGGCAGCAACCTCAGCCGGTTGGCGACGTTGATGTTGTTGGTGATCACCATGAGCTCGTGATGATTGATGAGGGCTTCACCGACGGCCTCGGTTGTCGTGCCGATATTGATGAACAACGACGCGTTGTTGGGAATGAGGCTGGCGGCAGCCAGGCCGATGGCCTGCTTTTCGCTCGAGGCGATCTGACGTCGCGCTTCGTATTTGACGTTCTCCGTACCGCTCGGGAAGACCGCGCCACCATGCACTCGGGTCAAAATCTGGGCATCGCAGATGTCGTTGAGATCCTTGCGAATGGTTTGCGGCGTCACGGAGAAATGTGCTGCCAGATCCTCGACGAATATCCGGCCTTTCGACTTGGCCATATCGACGATTTCGGTTTGACGGTCGCTAAGGAACATAGTGCGAGTGCTTTCGCTTCAGTTTCGTTTTCTGCCCGAATACCCATAACAGAGCACAAGCCAGCGCGCAAAATGACGATGATGAGTTTCGTTCATAACAAAATTCGCGGCTTGGGTCACTTTAGTGTGTATCGACGCGCCGATGGTGCCGCGCTAGGGAAGCCCCGCGTCCCAGCCCTGCGGCGGACCACGCAATGCCTCCCAAGGCTCTTCCGCGATCGGCAGCTTGTCCGAGGACAAAGCATGGCCGATCGCGGTCGAAATCCCCCCTTAAAACCACCCATAGACCGGCCGGAGAAGAGCATTCGGCCTGCGATAGTCGTCGCATTCGCGCGCGCGACATATACTAGGCGTCACATCATTAAACTCTTGTAATAAATGACGAAAACGTAACAATTACCTAATCTATATTTAATTTGAAAATACATCCTGGTCGGCAGATATGTATCTCACGCGTCTACTACTGGTGAAAGCCATCACGCGATCGAGCAACACATATAAAGGACAGACATCATGTCAAACATCCTCAATCGCCGCCGGTCAGCAGCCCTTCTCGGTGCGGCAATCATCGTTGGCGCGGCCTCGCTTCCTTATGCGTTCGAAACGTCACCGGCCGTAGCGTCGCCGGCGTCGGTCGCCACCTCCCCCAACGGCAGCGGTTCTTTTGCCGATGTCGTCGATGCCGACAAGCCGGCCGTGGTGACCATCGTGACGACGATGAAGGCATCGGGCGCCGATGACAGCACCGACAATTCCGAGATGCAGCAGCAGTTCAAGCAGTTCTTCGAGCAGCAGGGGATTCCAGTGCCGCATCAGGCACCGCAATCGGGTGAGCATGCGCAGGCCCTCGGCTCCGGCTTCATCGTCAGCCCGGACGGCTACATCGTCACCAACAACCACGTCATCGCCAACGCCACCGATATCAAGGTAACGCTCGACGACGGCACGGAACTGCCCGGCAAGCTGATCGGCGCCGACGCTAAGGCCGATTTGGCCGTGGTCAAGATCGAGGCCCCGAAGGCCCTGCCGACCATCGCCTGGGGCGATTCCGGCAAGCTGAAGCTCGGCGACCAGATTCTGGCGATCGGCAACCCCTTCGGCATCGGCACGACCGTGACGGCCGGCATCGTCTCGGCACGCGGCCGCGATCTGCACAGCGGCCCATATGACGACTTCATCCAGATCGATGCGCCGATCAACCACGGCAATTCGGGCGGTCCGCTCGTTGATCGCGACGGTCATGTCGTCGGCATCAACACCGCCATCTATTCGCCGAACGGCGGCAGCGTCGGTGTCGGCTTCGCGATCCCATCGGATGAAGCCAAGACGATCGTCGCCAAGCTGCAGAAGAACGGCTCCATCGAGCACGGCTATCTCGGCGTTCAGATCCAGGGCGTCACACAGGATGTCGCCGATGCGATCGGTCTAGCCAAGCCGCAAGGCGCGCTCGTCGCCGACGTCTCGGAAGGCTCACCCGCTGCCAAGGCTGGTCTCAAGGCTGGCGACGTCGTCACCAACGTCGGAAGCGACAGCGTGACATCGCCGAAGGATCTCTCGCGCCTGGTGGCAGATCTGTCGCCTGGCGACAAACAGACCGTCACGGTCTGGCGCGGCGGCAAGAGCGTCGACTTGAAGGTCTCGATCGGCGGTGGCGATGACGGACAGCAGCTCGCAAGCGCAGGCGGCACCGAAAAGCATGCTCAGAGCGGGCCGAGGATCGGCGTTGCACTTGCCGACCTCACCCCCGATATCCGCGCACAGCTTGGCCTGTCGCAGAAAATCGAGGGCGCGGTCATCGCCAACGTGTCGCCGGACAAGCCCGCCGCGAAGGCCGGCCTACAGACCGGAGACATCATCCTGTCGGTGAACGATAAGACCGTTCACGACGCGAGTGAAGCTAAGAACGCGGTGGCGGATGCAGCAAAGACCGAGAAGAAGTCCGTGCTGCTCCTCGTACAGCGAGGCGGCAACAAGACCTTCGTGGCTGTTCCCTTCGCTGCGGCCTAGCGTTCGGGAGGACCGGCGTCACCACACGCCGGTCCTTTTATTAATTTGAGACAGGACTATGCCGATCATCATAAGCCAGGCGGCTTTCCGCCTGGCTTATTGCACGCCGAAGACGCCGACGAAGTTCTTCATGCGCTCAGCCGCCAACTCCGGCCGATCGAGCACATTTGCCTTGTCGGCTAGGCGGAAGATATCCGCATAGTGATTGATGCCGCGCGCCGATTGCATGCCGGCGGGCAGGCTGAAATGGCGTTGGTGGCCGTTCAGCCACGCCAGGAAGACCACGCCTGCCTTGTAGTATTGCGTGGGCGCCTCGAAGATCTTGCGCGACAGCGGCACCGTTGGCTCGATCACGGAGCGGAAGGTCGTGGTATCACCCGCCGCCAGCGACGCGAGCGCCTTGGAGGCAGACGGCGCCACGGCGTCGAAAATACCGAGAAGCGCGTGGCTGTAGCGTTTGCCATCACCCTCGATCAATTCAGCGTAATTGAAGTCGTCACCGGTGAAGCACATTACCGCCTCTGGAAGACGGTCGCGAAGCTGCACTTCCTTGGCGTTGTCGAGCAACGAGATCTTGATACCTTCGACCTTGCTCCGGTTTTCATTGATGATATCAAGCGCGCATTTGAGTGCTGGCTCGAAATCAACGCTTCCCCAATAGCCGGCAAGGTTCGGATCGAACATGTCACCCAGCCAGTGCAGGACAACCTTGTCCTTCGCCTGCGAGAGAATGCGGCTGTAGACCTTGATGTAATCGTCAGGTGATTTGGCGACGCGGGCAAGCGCGCGGCTCGCCATCATGATGGCGCGACCACCGTGTTTTTCCACGAACTCGATCTGCGTTTCGTAGGCCTTGATGACGTCATCCAGCGAGCGCGCATCGGCGGCCGCTAGATGGTCTGTGCCAGCGCCGCAGGCAAGATCGGCACCATCGACATGGCGCGCCTCTTCCAGCGACCGGCGAATGAGCTCCTGCGCACCTGCCCAATCAAGCCCCATCCCGCGCTGCGAGGTGTCCATGGCTTCGGCGATCTTGAAGCCTAGCCTCCAGAGATGGCGCCTGAAACCGATCGTCGTATCCCAGTCGATCGCCGGCTTGCCCCAGGGATCGAAATCCCGGCGCGGATCGGAGACGACGTGGGCCGCAGCATAGGCAATCCGATTGAATACCGGTGGCTTCGACGGCCGCTCGATCGGGGTTCCGACGAGGCGATATTCGCGAACAGCACCATCGGCGTCAGGCAGATTCAAGGTCAAGCTCATGGGGTCCTCCTCAAGACGTGGACAATGCAATAATTTGGATCGTTCCAAATTGCAAGCCTGTTTTATCCCATGGGAAGCACGCGCTACCTGTCGCTTCCAGCACGCCAGCAGGTGACGAAATCATTTGTTTTCCGCCATTTTGCACCGCAACAGATACTTTCCGGTGAATTCCACCGGGAGCATCAGCGTCGACCAATTAACTCCGCTTGACAAAGTTGGAACGTTCCAATTATTAACAGGAAAAAAGGCGCTGGCTAAGGGAGGACATTCATGGGCAAGGGACGGGTCACCGTCATCGACATCGCGAAGGCTGCCGGCGTTTCCAAGTCGACCGTCTCGTTGGTGCTGCAAGCCTCGCCCCTGGTGAATGAGAGCACCCGTACGAAGGTCAACGCCGTCATGCGGGAGCTGGGCTATGTTTATAATCGCGGCGCGGCGAACCTTCGCCAGGCGAATGCGCGATCGAAGATCATCGGCATCGTCGTCAACGACCTCACCAATAGCTTCTTCGCCGAACTTGCCGTGGGCGTCGACACGGTCGTGCAGTCGGCCGGCTTCGTGCAATTCCTGTCAAACACCAGCGAGAGCATCGATCGCCAGCGCGAAGTCATAGCCTCGATGCGCGAGCATGGCGTCTCGGGCCTGATCATCTCGCCGGCGCGCGGCACCGAAGCGCTCGACTTGAAGCCGCTTGTCATGGCCGGCATTCCGGTCGTGCTCGTCGTTCGCAACATCCCCGGCGCCAAGGTGTCGTCGCTCGTCTCTGACAATCATGCCGGCACCTTTGCCGCCGTCGAGCATCTGGCAGCGCTCGGCCACAGCCGCATTGCATTCGTCGGGGGCTTTCCGGACACCGCCGTCTTCGACGAGCGCCTGGGTGGCTATCGCGACGCCATGTCGAAAACCGGCACCGGCTTCCAAGAGGAGCTTGTCGTCTCGTCCGCGCCATCGCGCGCTGGCGGCGTCGATGCGCTTGCACGCGCTATGGCCATGCCAGATCCGCCAACGGCCGCCGTCTGTTTTAATGATGCGGTTGCCTTCGGCGTCTGCGACGGGCTGAGAGCGCGCCGCATCGAGCCCGGCAAGAACTTCGCCGTCGTCGGCTTCGACGACGTGATCGAGGCAAAGACTACGGTGCCGGCACTGACCACCATCTCGGTCGATCCGCAGGGGATCGGCCAACGCGCCGCACAGATGCTGCTGAAGCAGATCAACGCTGGAAAGCCAGAAGCGGAATCAGCCGTGAGCTCGGTGCGCCTGATCGTGCGCGAAAGCTGCGGCGCGGCGATGAACAAGCCTGGGAGGAAAATGGCATGACGGTTCGTTGGGGTCTCATCGGCGCGAGTACGATTGCGCGCGAATGGGTGATTGGAGCAATTCGCGCCACTGGCGGCGAGGTCGTCTCCATCATGAGCACCAGCCCGGAGCGCGCCCGCTCCTATGCCGCCGAGAATAATATCGGCAAGCACGTCTCCGATCTCGATGCTCTCCTCTCCGACCCCGAGATCGATGCTGTCTATATTTCGACCACCAACGAGCTGCACAGCGCCCAGGCAACTGCCGCCGCGCGCGCGGGAAAGCATATTCTCTGCGAAAAGCCACTGGCGCTTTCTCTCGAGGATGCTCATGCGATGACCAAGGCTGCAGATGAAGCGGGCGTCGTTCTCGCCACGAACCACCACCTGCGCAATGCCTCGACCCATACTGCGATGCGTGACGCAATCGCGGCCGGCCAGATCGGAAAGCCGCTCTCGGCACGCGTGTTCCACGCTGTTTACCTGCCGCCGCATCTGCAGGGCTGGCGGCTCGACAAGCCGCAGGCCGGCGGCGGGGTCATTCTCGACATCACCGTCCATGACACGGACACGCTGCGCTACGTGCTCGGACGAAACCCCGTCGAGGTGATCGCGTTTTCGCAGGCCGGCGGCATGGGCAAAGAAGGTCTAGAGGACGCCGTCATGGGCGTCATGCGCTTCGAGGACGATATCATCGCCCAGTTCCACGACGGCTTCACCACGAAATACGCCGAGACCGGTTTGGAGGTGCACGGCACAGAGGGCTCGCTGATCGGCCGCAATGTCATGACCCAGCGGCCAGATGGCACCGTCACCTTGCGGACCGCAGACGGCGAGCGGTCTCTGTCAGTCACCGGCGGCAATCTATACGAGACCGCGCTCACCGCATTTCACGCCGCCGTCGCCGGCAATGGAAAGCCGTCGGCAACGGCCAAGGATGGCATATGGTCGCTGGCGACGGGTCTCGCGGTTGCGCAAGCCGCGCGCACGGGTGCTGCGGTGCCGGTCAAGACAGGACTTTGAGAGAGATGAACAAGCACGTCACCCCATCGCAAGCTGCTGACCTGATCCCCGACGGCGCCGTTGTTTCGGTCTCCTCGTCCAGCGGCCTGGGCTGCCCCGACCTGATGCTTAAAGCGATCGGCGAGCGCTTCGAAGCAACAGGCCATCCGCGCGACATCACCACGCTGCACCCGATCGCCGCCGGCGACATGAGCGGGATCAAAGGCATCGACCACATCGCGCGCAAGGGTCTCCTGAAGCGGATCATCGGTGGCTCTTACCCCTCCGGCCCGTCGACCGCCGAACCACCGCTGATCTGGCAAATGATTACCGGCAACGAGATCCCGGCCTATAACATCCCCTCCGGCGTGATGTTCGACATGCACCGCGAGGCGGCCGCCAAGCGACCCGGCGTTCTGACGAAAGTGGGGATGGACACATTCGTGGACCCGAAGCGTCAGGGCTGTGCGATGAACGCCGCCGCTCAGGAAACACCCGTGGTCAAGCGCGTCTCTTTCGAGGGAGACGACTGGCTGTATTTTCCGGCCATCACGCCCGATGTCACAATCATCAGAGCAACGACGGCTGACGAGCACGGCAACCTGACCTATGAGCACGAGGGCGCCTATCTCGGCGGGCTAGACCAAGCCCTCGCCGCGCGCAACAATGGTGGCATCGTCATCGCGCAGGTAAAGCGCATCACCAAGCAGGGCTCGCTGAAGCCACATGACGTGCGCGTGCCGGGTATGCTCGTGGACTACATCATTGTCGACCCAGAACAGAAGCAGACGACACAGACGCTCTACGATCCTGCGATTTCAGGCGAAATCTTCCGCCCGCTCGATACGTTCCGCGTGCCCGAATTCAACATCCAGAAGGTAATTGCGCGTCGCGTCGCGCAGGAGCTTCAGGCCAACAGCTGCGTCAATCTCGGCTTTGGCATCTCGGCGAATGTGCCCCGCATCCTGATGGAAGAGGGCCAGCACGGGGCGGTCACCTGGGTGATCGAGCAAGGTGCGGTCGGGGGCGTTCCGCTGCTCGACTTCGCCTTTGGCTGCGCCTCGAACGCCGATGCCTACATGCCATCGCCCTACCAGTTCACCTATTTCCAGGGTGGCGGTTTCGACGCGTCGCTGTTGTCCTTCCTGGAGATCGGCCGGGATGGCTCGGTCAACGTCTCCAAGCTCTCCTTCCGTCCGCATGTGACGGCCGGAGCCGGCGGCTTCGTCGATATCACCGCACGTGCCCGCAAGATTGTCTTCTCCGGCATGTTCAATGCAGGCGCCAAGCTCAGCATCGCCGATGGCAAGCTTGTCATCGAGAAGGAAGGCAAGCTGAAGAAGCTGGTCAACGAGGTCGAACACGTGACCTTCTCCGGCCGCCGGGCGATCGAGCAGGGCCAGGACATCACCTATGTGACCGAGCGCTGCGTAATGAAGCTCATCGCCGACGGGATCGTCCTGACCGAAATCGCACCCGGCATCGACCTGCAGACGCATATTCTGGAACAATCGGAGTTCCCCCTCTTGGTCGCCAAGGAACTCAAGGTGATGGACGCCGGGCTCTTTGCCGAAGGGCCGATCGGATTGTCGCTGCCGGTAAAAAGTGCCCGCGTTCTGGAGGGCACCTTCCATGACTAGCGGAACCGTGCGCATCGACATCGACTGCTCTCTCGCTATCATGACCGTATCACGGCCCGAGAAGCTGAATGCGCTCGACCTCGACATGCTGAAGGCTCTGTCGGAAGCCGCCGACGCGGTGGAAGCCAATCCGGATGTGCATGTTGCCATCCTCACCGGCGAAGGCAAGGCCTTCTCGGCGGGCGGCGATATCAAGGCCTGGGGGCACATGGCGCCGCAGGAGTTCGGGCACGCCTGGGTGCGCTACGGCCATCGTGTCTTCGAGCGTCTCGCCACGCTTCGCGTACCCCTGATCGCCGCGCTGAACGGCCACGCGCTCGGCGGCGGGCTCGAGTTGGCAGGCCTTGCCGACATCAGGATCGCCGAAGAACAGATCAAGATCGGCCTTCCGGAAACGGGCCTTGGAATGATCCCCGGCTGGTCGGGCACGCAGCGTCTCGTCAAGCGGTTCGGCGCGCAGATAGTGCGCAGGATGGCGCTGGGCGGCGAGATCTTCACGGCCGAGGAAGCCCGCCAGTCCGGCATGGTCGACATGGTCGTGGCCACCGGCACCGCTGTCGACGCGGCACGTGACTACGCACGCCGCGTCGCGACACGCGGACCGGCGGCACTCGAGATCACAAAGCTTATGGTCGCATCGGCAAATGGCGAGGACAACGGTACGGCGGTTGAAGCGCTCGGCTCGATCCTGGTCGCCAAAACCGGCGACCTCAAGGAAGGCGTGACAGCGTTCAGGGAGAAACGCCCGGCACAGTTCAAGGGAGAATGGTAATGACGGTTCTGGTCACCCCAAAGGCGCTCGCCAATCAGACGGTTCGTGACTTCAAGATGCTGATTGACGGCAAATGGATCGCCGGCAATGCCGCACCGATCGAGCGTGTCGCGCCGAGCCACGGCGTCGTCGTCAGCCGCTTTCAGACTGGTTCCAAGGCGGACGCCGAGCGCGCGATTGCAGCCGCGCGCAAGGCGTTCGACACGGGCCCTTGGCCGCGCATGACGGCATCGGAGCGCTCCGCGATCCTGCTCAAGGCCGCCGATCTCATCGCCGCCAGGGCCGATGAGCTTGCCTATCTCGATGCGATCGAGGCCGGCAAGCCGATCTCTCAGGTCAAGGGCGAGATCGCAGGATCGGTCGATATCTGGCGCTATGCCGCCGCCCTTGCCCGCGACCTGCATGGCGAAAGCTACAACACGCTCGGCGACGGCACACTCGGTGTCGTGCTGCGCGAGGCGATCGGTGTCGTCTCGATCATCACGCCGTGGAATTTCCCGTTCCTGATCGTCGGCCAGAAACTGCCCTTCGCGCTTGCGGCAGGCTGCACTTGCGTGGTCAAGCCGTCGGAACTGACCTCGGGCTCGACGATCGTGCTCGGCGAAATCCTGCAGGAAGCCGGCGTCCCCGATGGCGTCGTCAACATCGTGACCGGCACGGGCGCCGAAGTTGGCGCGATCATGACTGCACACCCCGACGTCGATATGGTTTCTTTCACCGGTTCGACCGGCGTTGGTAAGCTGACGATGACCAATGCGGCGCAAACGCTCAAGAAGGTCTCGCTGGAACTCGGCGGCAAGAACCCGCAGATCGTGTTCCCCGATGCCGACCTAGACGCCTTCATCGACGCGGCTGTGTTCGGCGCCTATTTCAACGCCGGCGAATGCTGCAATGCAGGCTCGCGGCTGATCCTGCACAAATCCATCGCGAGCGACGTGGTCGCGCGCGTGGCGGCGCTTGCCAAGCTTGTAAAGGTCGGCGACCCCCTGGATCCGACCACGCAAGTTGGCGCGATCATCACGCCGCAGCACTTCGACAAGATCGCCGGCTACGTCGCGGCGGCAAAAAGCGCCGGCGCCGAAGTCGCCCATGGCGGCGGGGCGCTGGATCTGGGCATGGGCCAGTTCATGGCACCGACCATTCTCTCTAAGGTCACGCCGGGGATGACGGTCGCGCGCGAGGAGGTGTTCGGGCCCGTCCTCTCTGTCCTCACCTTCGAGACCACCGAGGAGGCGATCGAGATCGCCAATTCCATCGATTACGGCCTCTCGGCCGGCGTCTGGAGCAAGGATTTCGATACATGCCTGACAATCGGGCGTAGAGTACGTGCGGGAACCGTCTGGATGAACACATTCATGGACGGCGCATCGGAGCTGCCGTTCGGGGGATACAAGCAGTCCGGCCTCGGGCGCGAACTCGGCCGCCATGCGGTGGAGGATTACACCGAGACGAAGACGCTCAACATGCATATCGGCAGCCGCACAAACTGGTGGATGCCCAGGAACTGACAGCCGGCGGGGAGCCGGTCTGCAGAAACCACGCTCGAGGAGGGCGGGGGATACGGAACGAGAATGGGTCTCGTTTCGCGAACTTGAAAACGGGAGGTTTTCAAATGCGCAGATTTCTAACGGCGACCGCCGTGGTCGCATTGGCAGTTGGTGCCGTGGGTGGTTTGGCCCGCGCTGCCGATGTCAAGGAAGTGCAGATGCTGCATTGGTGGACGTCGGGTGGCGAAGCCGCCGCGCTCAACGTGCTGAAGGGCGATCTGGCGAAGGAAGGCTACGCTTGGAAAGACGTGCCTGTCGCCGGTGGTGGCGGTGACGCCGCGATGACCGCACTGAAGGCGATGGTTGCGGCAGGCACCTACCCGACCGCTTCGCAGATGCTCGGCTACACCGTTCTCGACTACGCGCAAGCAGGTGTGATGGGCGATCTCACCGAAACCGCGAAGAAGGAAGGCTGGGACAAGTCTGTTCCGGCAGCGCTGCAGAAGTTCTCCGTCTATGACGGCAAGTGGGTCGCAGCTCCCGTCAACGTTCACTCCGTCAACTGGCTCTGGATCAACAAGGCCGTGATGGACAAGATCGGCGGCACGCAGCCGAAGACCTTCGAAGACCTCGTTGCCCTGCTCGACAAGGCGAAGGCCGCCGGCGTCACGCCGCTCGCCCTCGGCGGTCAGAACTGGCAGGAAGCCACTATGTTCGACAGCGTCGTGCTTTCGACCGGCGGACCGGAGTTCTACAAGAAGGCCTTCAACGAACTCGACGAGGAGTCGCTGAAGTCCGACACGATGAAGAAGTCGTTCGACAACCTGGCCACGCTGATCAAGTATGTCGATCCGAACTTCTCCGGCCGTGACTGGAACCTTGCGACCGCCATGGTCATCAAGGGTGATGCGCTGGTGCAGGTCATGGGTGACTGGGCCAAGGGCGAATTCGTCGCCGCCAAGAAGACCCCTGACACCGACTTCCTTTGCTACCGCTTCCCGGGCACCGACGGCAGCGTGATCTACAACTCCGACATGTTCGGCATGTTCAACGTTCCCGACGATCGCAAGGCCGCCCAGGTGGCGCTTGCGACAGCAACGCTGTCGAAGAGCTTCCAGTCGGCGTTCAACGTCGTCAAGGGCTCGGTCCCTGCCCGTACCGACGTGCCGGATACCGACTTCGACGCCTGCGGCAAGAAGGGCATCGCCGACCTGAAGGCAGCCAACGAAGGCGGCACGCTGTTCGGCTCGCTGGCACAGGGCTATGGCGCGCCTCCGGCCGTTGCCAACGCCTACAAGGACGTCGTCTCGAAGTTCGTTCACGGCCAGATCAAGACCTCCGACCAGGCTGTCGAAGAGCTCGTGAAGGCAATCGACGACGCCAAGTAATCGGCTCCAAGCATGGTCTTCCCCGCCTCAGATGGCGGGGAAGATATCGACTGCCAACGTCACCCTTGGGAGGGGGATGAATGTTATGAGCACTATCGCTACCACCAAACCAGAAGTCACAGCGCAGCGCGGAACGTCGTTTTCCTTGCGCGGCTGGCTGCAGGACGCGCTGCCGAAAATCGTGCTCGCGCCGAGCTTTGCCATCACGCTGGTCTTCGTCTACGGCTTCATCCTCTGGACGGTCTATCTGTCCTTCACCAATTCAAAGACCTTTCCGTCCTACGCGCTGACCGGGCCTCGCGCCTATCAACGGCTCTGGCGCTGGACCTTCGAGAGCGATCCGCCATCGTCGTGGTACACGTCGATCACCAATATGGGGATCTTCGGCTTCCTCTATATCGCGATCTGCCTGTGCCTCGGGCTGCTGCTCGCCATCCTGCTCGACCAGAAGATCCGCGGCGAAGGCATTCTGCGGCCGATCTTCCTCTATCCGATGGCGCTCTCCTTCATCGTCACCGGGGTTGCCTGGAAATGGTTTCTCGATCCGGGCCTCGGGCTGGAGCAGACGTTGCACCATTTCGGCTGGACGAGCTTTCACTTCGACTGGATCAAGAACAAGGACTTCGTGATCTACACCGTTGTCATCGCCGGCGTCTGGCAGGCCTCGGGCTTCGTCATGGCGATGTTCCTGGCGGGCCTTCGCGGCATCGACAGCGAGATCATGAAGGCGGCGCAGATCGACGGCGCCTCGACGGTGCAGCTCTACCGCCGCATCATCATTCCGCTTCTGAGGCCCGTCTTCCTGTCGGCCTTCATCGTGCTCGCGCACATGGCGATCAAGTCCTACGACCTCGTGGTCGCGCTGACCTCGGGCGGCCCTGGCGGCTCTGCCTGGCTGCCGTCCAACTTCATGTATGAATACACCTTCAAGCGCAACGAGATGGCCGTCGGCTCGGCCAGCGCCGTGATCATGCTGATGACCATCTCGGCCATCATCATTCCCTATCTCTATTCGGAACTGCGGGAGAAATCACGATGAGCACGGTCACATCGGATGCCTCCCACATGGCACGCATGCGGATGTTCAACCGCATCTTCATCTACGGCGTACTCGCGATCTTCGCGATCGTCTACCTGATGCCGCTCTTCGTCATGTTGGTCACCTCGTTCAAGACGATGGACGAGATCCAGGGCGGCAACATGTTGTCGCTACCGGCGGCGCCGACCTTCGAGCCATGGATCAAGGCCTGGGGCGAAACCTGCGTCGGCCTCACCTGCGCCGGCATCAAGGGCTACTTCTGGAACTCGATCAAGATGGTCGTTCCCGCCGTCGCGATCTCGACCATCCTCGGCGCGCTGAACGGCTACGTGCTCACCAAGTGGCGCTTCCCCGGCCATACGCTGGTCTTCGGCCTGATGCTCTTTGCCTGCTTCATTCCGTTCCAGTCGGTGCTTTTGCCGATGGCGACCATTCTCGGCAGCCTCGGCCGCTTCGGCAACATGCTCACCAATGATATTGGCATGTCGCTCGGCTTCGGCAATCCGACGGTCAATCTGGTTATCGTCCACGTTGTCTACGGTCTCGGCTTCACGACGCTGTTCTTCCGCAACTACTACGAGGCATTTCCGACCGAACTGGTGCGCGCGGCGCAGGTGGATGGCGCGAGCTTCTTCCAGATCTTCCGCCGCATCATGCTGCCGAACTCGCTGCCGATCATCGTCGTGACCGTGATCTACCAGTTCACCAACATCTGGAACGACTTCCTGTTCGCATCCGCCTATGCGGGAACCGGCGAGTCCATGCCGATGACGGTGGCGCTGAACAACGTCGTCAACACCTCGACCGGTGTGGTCGAATACAATGTCAACATGGCCGCGGCGATGATCGCCGCCATGCCCACGCTTCTCGTCTACATCCTCGCCGGCCGCTACTTCGTTCGCGGTCTGATGGCGGGCGCGGTCAAAGGATAATCCCATGGCTTTTCTCGAAATCTCAGGCCTCAGAAAGCGTTTCGGCGCACTGGAAATCCTCAAGGGCATCGATCTTGAGCTGGAAAAAGGCGGTTTCCTGGTGCTGGTCGGCCCGTCGGGCTGCGGCAAGTCCACGCTGCTCAATACCATCGCAGGGCTGGAAGCCATCACAGAGGGCGACATCAGCGTCGATGGCCGCAGCATTTCCGATCTGCATCCTTCCAAGCGCGACATCGCCATGGTGTTCCAGAGCTACGCGCTCTATCCGAACATGACGGTGTCAGGAAATATCTCCTTCGGCATGGAAATGCGCGGTGTGCCAGCGGACGAGCGCAAGGCGGCGATCGACAAGGTGGCCAAGGTGCTGCAGATCGGCCATCTGTTGGACCGCAAGCCGAGCCAGCTTTCCGGCGGCCAGCGGCAGCGTGTCGCCATGGGCCGCGCGCTGGTGCGCGATCCCAAGCTCTTCCTGTTCGACGAGCCGCTCTCCAACCTGGACGCCAAGCTGCGGGTCGATATGCGCATCGAAATCAAGCGACTGCATCAGGCGACCGGCAAGACGATTGTCTACGTCACGCACGACCAGATCGAGGCGATGACGCTGGCGACCAAGATCGCCGTGATGAAGGACGGTGAGGTGCAGCAGTTCGGCACGCCGGCAGAAATCTACAACAACCCCGCCAACATGTTCGTCGCCGACTTCATGGGCTCTCCGGCCATGAACCTCCTCTCCGGCACCATCGAACAGGGCGCGACGGGCCTCTCTGTCTCGCTCGCCCGTCCCAGCGGCGAGCCCATCCGCCTGCCGATCGCGCCGGGCCACGAAGCGTTGCAGGCGCATGCCGGCCGGCAGATTGTCTTCGGCATCCGGCCGGAAGCGCTGACCGACCCCGATGGCGCCGACCGCAACGCCCGCGCACTCGCCGAGGGCGATTGCCTGATCGACGTCGTCGAACCGGCCGGGTCCGACACCTTCGCGGTGACGAAACTGGGCGGCAAGGAAGTCGTTGCGCGGCTGCGCGCCGATGCCCGCATTCAGCCCGGCCAGAACGCGCGACTGGCATTCAACCTCGACAAGGTGGTCTTCTTCGACCCGCAGAGCCAGGCGCGGATCGCGTGATCTGACGGCGGGACAGCAATATGAACAGAACACCTGATATCGTCATCATCGGCTCGGGCATCGGTGGCGCGACCGTCGCTGCCGGACTCGCTCCCACCGGCACCGAGATTCTCATTCTCGAAGCCGGCGAACGGATCGCCGACCACCCGGTCAACCGCGACCAGCGGGCGATCTTCCAGCGCGGCCATTTCCGCCCGAAGGAAACCTGGTACGAGGCCGATGGCACCGGCTTCAATCCCGGCAACTACTACAATGTCGGGGGCAATTCGAAATTCTTCGGCGCCGTGCTCTCGCGCTACCGCCGCGAGGATTTCGAAGAGATCCATCACCGCGAAGGCGTGTCACCCGCGTGGCCATTCCCCTATGAGGAACTTGAACCGTGGTATGGCCGCGCCGAGAAACTGTACCGGGTGCGCGGCGCGCTCGGTGATGACCCGACGGAGCCGGCGCATTCGACACCTTATGACTACCCGCCGGTGCGCGAAGAACCTGCCATCGCCGACGTCAGGGCGCGGCTGAAGGCGAAGGGTCTGCACCCTTTCTCGCTCCCCTTGGGTGTCGATATCGACAAGTGGCTGGCGAAGGCACCAACCCCATGGGACGCACATCCGAACTCCGACGACGGCAAGATGGACGCGGAAACAGCTGCCCTGTCGCAGGCCCTGAAACACGACAATGTCCGCCTTCAGACCAACTCTCCCGTCATCAAGTTGGAAGCGGATGCGGACGGACGCATTTCAGGCGTCACCTACCGTCAGGGTAGCGAAGCCCGCACGCTTCATCCAAAGCTCGTGATCCTCAGTGCCGGCGCTGTGCAGTCCGCCGTGCTATTGCTTCGCTCGGCAAGTGACCGGTTTCCCGAGGGGCTCGCCAATTCCTCGGGCCAGGTCGGGCGCAACTTCATGAACCACAATTCCTCGGCCGTGATCGGCGTCTCGCCGCGATATCGCAACACCTCGATCTACCAGAAGACCTTCGCCTTCAATGATTTCTATCTGTCCGACGGCAATGGCGGACCGCCGCTTGGCAACGTCCAGCTGCTCGGCCGCATCTCCGGCAAGGTATTGAAGGGCTCGCTGCCGAATGTCCCGGAATGGCTGCTCAATCGGATCACCGGCCATGCGATCGATTTCTACGCCATGAGCGAAGACGTTCCCACTCCGGAAAGCCGGGTGATGGTCGATGGCGAGCGCATCGTCTTGAAATGGCATCGCACCAATTGGGATGCCCATCTCTCGCTGGTCTCCAAGCTCAAGGACATCCTGAAGTCGATCGGCTTCCCGCTGGTGCTCAGCCGGCCATTCGACAAGCGCACGCCCTCGCACCAGTGCGGAACCATCAGGATCGGTCGCGATCCGGCGTCGGCTCCGCTCGACATCTACTGCCGTGCCTTCGATCACCAGAACCTCTTCGTCGTCGATGCGAGCTTCCTGCCGACTTCGGCAGCCGTCAATCCGGCCTTGACGGTGGCGAGCCAGGCATTGCGCGTTGCCGACCACATTGCATCAAAGGATTTGAGAGCATGACGACGCATTCCGACAAGCCCGTAGCCGTGGTCACCGGCGGCCGTCGCGGCATCGGGCTGGGCATTGCCGGCGCGCTGGCGAAATCAGGCTTCAATGTCGTGATAACAGGCGTCGGCGCCGTGGAGACCGCGGACGAGACCGTCGCGCAGCTGAAACAACACGGTGCCGACGCGATCTACCTGCAGGCCGATATTTCGGCCGTCGAAAAGCACGAGGAAACGGTTCACGCGATCCTGCAGGCCTTCGGTCGCATCGATTGCCTGGTCAACAATGCGGGCATGGCGGCCGTGGTCAGGGGCGATTTCCTCGGGCTGACGGCTGACAATTTCGACGCGATCATGGCCACGAACCTGCGCGGCACCGTGTTCTTCACCCAGGCGGTGGTGAAGGCGATGCTTGTTTCCGGCGACGAGCCGCACCCGCGTTCGATCATCAACATCACCTCGGTATCGGCCGAGGCAAGCTCTCCGGAGCGCCTGGACTATTGCATCAGCAAGGCGGGGCTTGCCGCCTTCTCTCAAGGGCTCGCGCTGCGCCTGGCAGAATCGGGCATCTCCGTCTTCGAACTCCGGCCGGGCATCATCCGCACCGATATGACGGCAGGCGTGACCTCGAAATACGACGCGCTGATCGAAGGCGGCCTTGTGCCGATGAAGCGCTGGGGCGAGGCCGACGATATCGGCCGGATTTGCTCGGCCCTTGCCTCCGGCGCCTTCGCCTTTGCGACCGGCACCGTCATCGACGCCGATGGCGGCCTTTCCATTCCCCGCTTGTGACAGGATAGAACCAATGGGCTTTGACTACATCATAACGGGCGCGGGTCCCGCCGGCTGCGTGCTCGCCAGCAGGCTGAGTGAAGATCCAGATGTCAGTGTGCTTCTTCTGGAAGCCGGTGGCGGTGACTGGAACCCGCTGTTTCACATGCCGGCCGGCTTTGCCAAGATGACCAAGGGCGTGGCCAGCTGGGGATGGGAAACGGTTCCGCAGAAACATATGAAAGGCCGGGTGCTGCGCTATACGCAGGCAAAGGTGATCGGCGGCGGCTCCTCGATCAATGCCCAGCTCTATACCCGGGGCAATGCCGCCGACTATGATCTCTGGGCCGGCGAGGATGGCTGCGAGGGCTGGGACTATCGCTCGATCCTGCCTTACTTCAAGCGTGCCGAGGACAACCAGCGCTTCGCCGACGACTACCACGCCTATGGCGGGCCGCTCGGCGTCTCAATGCCTGTCTCAGCGCTACCGATCTGCGACGCCTATATCCGCGCCGGCCAGGAGCTCGGCATTCCCTACAATCACGATTTCAACGGCAAGCAGCAGGCGGGTGTCGGCTTCTACCAGCTGACCCAGCGCAACCGCCGCCGCTCATCCGCGTCACTCGCCTATCTCTCGCCCATCAAGGGCCGAAAGAACCTGACCATCCGCACCGGCGCCCGCGTGAGCAGGATCGTGATCGAGGGAACGCGGGCCGTCGGCGTCGAAGTGGTGACGGACAAGGGCTCCGAGGTGATCCGCGCCGAGCGCGAAGTGCTGGTGTCATCAGGCGCGATCGGCTCGCCGAAACTCCTGCTGCAATCCGGCATCGGTCCGGCCGACCATCTGACATCGGTCGGCGTCAAGGTTCACCACGATCTCCCCGGCGTCGGCGGCAACCTGCAGGACCACCTCGACCTCTTCGTCATTTGCGAGTGCACCGGCGACCACACTTATGACGGCGTCGCCAAACTGCACCGGACCGTTTGGGCGGGGCTGGAGTACATTCTCTTCCGCACCGGCCCGGTTGCGTCCTCGCTCTTCGAGACGGGTGGCTTCTGGTATGCGGACCCGCATGCGCGTTCCCCCGACATCCAGTTCCACCTCGGGCTCGGTTCGGGCATCGAGGCGGGCGTGGAGCGGCTGAAGAACGCCGGCGTGACGCTGAACTCGGCCTATCTACATCCTCGCTCGCGCGGCACTGTCAGGCTCAAATCATCGGATCCGGCGGCAGCGCCGCTGATCGATCCGAACTACTGGTCCGACCCGCATGACCGGACGATGTCGCTCGAAGGCCTGAAGATCGCGCGAGAAATCATGCAGCAGGCGGCGCTGAAGCCATTCGTCCTCGCCGAGCGGCTGCCGGGACCGAAGGTGATGACCGACGACGAGCTTTTCGACTACGGCTGCGCCAACGCCAAGACCGATCACCACCCCGTCGGCACGTGCAAGATGGGCACGGGCGCCGACGCGGTCGTAGGGCTCGATCTCAAGGTGCACGGGCTGGAAGGCCTGCGCGTCTGTGATTCGTCCGTCATGCCGCGCGTACCCTCCTGCAACACCAATGCGCCGACGATCATGGTGGGAGAGAAGGGCTCGGACATCATTCGCGGCAAGCTGCCGCTTCCCGGCGCCATCTTCGAGCACGAGCGCAATGACACGCGACCGCGCGCACGGGCGGGCATCCGGTGAAGCCGATTACGAAGCGCTGGGCAACCTGACCAGCGCTTCCTTCAGGCTGACGCCGCTGACACCTGTCTTCGTCATGTCGGCGATGAGACCGGCGATGGTCTTCGCCGCCTGCTCCATCGACAGGCCGCCCTCGCGCATGTTTGAGACGCAGTTACGCCGGGAATCCGGCGTGCCGACGGATGGCTCGTAGGTGATATAGGCGCCGAGACTGTCGGCCGCGGAGAGACCGGGCCTCTCCCCAATCAGCACGATCGTTATCCGCGCACCGAGAATTTCGCCGACCTCGTCGGCAAGCGCCACCCGCGCCTGCCGCGCGACGGCAACCGGGCCGATCGACAAGCCGGCGTGGCTCAGAAGGCTAGAAAGCTCGCGCACGAGCGAGATCGCATTGATATCGACCGCACTCGACGAGAGGCCGTCGGCTATGGTGATGACGACATCGCAGCCTTTGGCCTCAGATGGCAGAGCATGCAGCCGCTCGACCGAAGCGCGCGACAACTTGCGGCCAAGATCAGGCCGGCGCAAATAGCTGCCGCGATCCTCGGCCATGCTTTCCACCGAGACGACATCCAGCCCGAGCGCCATGAGGTCGCTCTTCAGCCGAACTTCGTCGACCGTCGACCATACAGCTTCGCGGGCCCGGGCATGATCAAGCAGGAAGGCCAGCTGCGCCTTGGTCGGCGCGCCGGATCCGAAGCGCCCGAGCGCGACACGCGCATCGGTCATCTCGGACAAATCGACGGTGGCCGGCTGGAGATCGGCTCTTAGTTCGGTGGCGGTGGATTTAGACAAGAACGGCCCTCGACAGGTAATCGGTCAGCATGGCAGGCGCACCGGACAGCGCGCCGGCTTCATTGGTCAGTCCGACATCGCGAAGCCACGTCTCGAACTCCGGCGCCGGCGGGCGCCCAAGGGTCTCGCGGCAGAAGACAGCGTCGTGGTGGGACAGCGACTGGTAGTTCAGCATGATGTCGTCGGCGCCGGGTACGGTTATGACGAAATTGACGTTTGCCGCGCAGAGCAGCGTCAACAGCGTATCCATGTCTTCCTGATCGGCATCGGCATGGTTGGTGTAGCAAACGTCGACGCCCATCGGCAGGCCGAGCAGCTTGCCGCAGAAATGATCCTCGATGCCGGCGCGGATGATCTGTTTCCCGTTGAAGAGATATTCAGGCCCGATGAAGCCAACCACGGTGTTGACGAGCAGCGGATCGAACTCGCGCGCGACGGCATAGGCTCTCGTCTCCATCGTCTGCTGGTCGACGCCGAAATGCGCGTCGGCCGAGAGTGCTGCTCCCTGCCCGGTTTCGAAGTACATCAGGTTGGCGCCCGGCATGCCGCGCTTCAGCGATCGTCCGGCATCCTGCGCCTCCTTCAGCAGCGCGAGATCAATGCCGAAGCCGTCATTGGCCTTCTGCGATCCCGCAACCGACTGAAACATCAGATCAACCGGCGCTCGCGCTTCAACCGCACGGATGGCTGTGGTAACGTGGCCGAGACAGCATGTCTGGGTGGGTATGGCGAGGCGCTCGCGGATTTCGTCGAGCAGCGAGACGATCCGCACATAGTCCTTAACACTATCAGTCGCCGGATTGACGCCGATGACGGCGTCGCCGGAGCCCATCAATAGACCGTCGATCGCCGAAGCGGCAATGCCGCGGCTGTCGTCGGTCGGATGGTTCGGCTGGTTGCGGGTCGACAAGCGGCCGGTCAGGCCCAGCGTGTTGCGAAAGCGCGTGACGACCTGCCGTTTGGCGGCGGCGGCGATCAGATCCTGCAGCCGCATGATTTTCGAGACGGCCGCCAGCATTTCCGGCGTGATGCCATAGGTGATCGCCTCGAGTGCCCGCTGATCCGTTTCCGGCTTCAGCAACCACTCGCGAAACTCGCCCACAGTGAACGAACTGATCGGCGCGAAAGCTTGCGCGTCGAACTGCCTTGAAATCAGCGCCGAGACCTCGTCGATCTCCGATGGAATGACTTCTTCGGCGAGAAAAGCCTTCAGTGGCAGATCGGCAAGTGCCATCTGAGCTGCGAGCCGCTCGACCGGTCCGCTCGCCGCGATACCCGCGAGCTGATCGCCGGAGCGTTCCGGCGTCGCTTTTGCGAGGAGGTCCTTGAGATCGCGAAAGCCGAAGCGCGTTCGTTCGATCGTCGTGCTGTATGCCATTGTGGGAGTCCTAGCGTTCAAGGGTCTCAGCCCACCCGATCCAATCGGGCTGACTGACAGGCGTATTCCTCCCTTGAGACTGCCGGCGCTCGGCCTTTTGAGACGGTGATCCGGCCTCCCGTGCCGATCACCGCAAGCATGAGCGCCATGCCGTTATGCGCAGATGACCTCGTCTAGCCGATCACGTCAACATGCTGCGATGGCAACAGGCTGCAAAATTCGCCGACGGCATCAAATCCACCGCCTTTGCGCGATAGATCAGGCCTCTTCACCTTGCGAGACGCCGGCGGATTTGGCCACGAGAATGAAGCGCCGATAGACCAGCGTCCGAAGCCGGTTACGCAGATTGGCGCCGCGCCGCTGCGCCTTCGCGATCGGTCCATGCGACGCGATCTCGAAACCTATGAAGCCAGCCTGCGTCAATTGCGGAATAAGATCATCTGGCCGCAGGCCGGCGCCGAAGGGGAGCGCGGACATGATCGCCGAATGGCGCTCGCTCATCGCGCCATCATAATGCCGATCCGCGCCGCAGAAACGATCGATCCGGCGGATGAGCCATGCTGCGGCGCGGCCGAGCCTTGTCGGCTTCGCCCAGTCGCCGTCGAAGACCAATAGCGTGCCACCCGGCTTCAGCACGCGATGCCACTCGCCGAATGCCTTTGCGGGATCGGTCAGCGTCCACACCAGATGCCGGCAGATGATGGCATCGTAGCGGCCATCCGGCTCCATCGGATTTTCAGCGTCTGCCAGCACAAAGCGCAACCGTTCCTTGCCGGTATGCTTGGCCTTGGCGATTGACAGCATGGCCTCGGAGAAATCCAGCGCGGTCACATCATGGCCGAGATCGTGGATCACCGCCGTGACCTCGCCGGTTCCACAGGCAAGTTCTAGGACACGCAACGACGCCGGCCCCAGATGATCGCGCATCGGCTGCTGCCAGGCGTCGAACTCCGGTCCACGCGGTATCCTGTGGCCGAAGGCAAGATCGAAAGTCTGCGAGCGCTTGGACCAGTAGTCCCGGATCTCTTCCTTCAAATCGAAATTGGTTTGTCTGATGGACATCGAACCTCAAGAAATACAGCCAAGAAAATGGATATGCTGCCGACCATGATGCGGCGAGCGCTCGATATGGGCGCGCACTCCGAACACATCGGCGATCAAGCCTTCGGTCAATACCTCGTCCGCCGGTCCGACCGCAACAAGCCGACCCTGGCTAAGCACAGCAATCCTGTCGCAAAACATGGCGGCGAGGTTCAGATCATGCAGCGCAACGATGCACGTGACCGGCAGCTTGGCAACCAGCGACAGGATTTCGAGCTGATGCTGGATGTCGAGGTGATTGGTCGGCTCGTCGAGCAGAAGCTCGGTCGGCGTCTGCGCCAGCGCGCGGGCGATATGCACCCGCTGCCGCTCGCCGCCCGACAGCGTATGCCAGAGCTGCCGCGCCTTCTCGACCATGCCCACCTGCCGCAGCGCATTCTCGACCGCTTCTTCATCATTGGCGCTCCACGGCGCCAACGGACCGCGATGTGGCGTGCGCCCGAGACGGACGACCTCAGTGACCGTCACCTGTGTTTCCGTCGTGGCCTGCTGCTCGACAAAGGCAACACGCCGTGCAATGTCGCGGCGTGCCAGCGTGTCGATGCCGGTATCGCCGAGTGCAATGACACCGCTCTTCACCTTTCGCAGCCCGCCGATCAACCGCAGCAGGCTGGACTTTCCCGAACCGTTCGGCCCGATTAGGCCCAGCGTCTGGCCGGTGGGGACCTCGAGACTTATGCCCTTGACAACAAGCACGCCTGACGTTGCCCAGTGCACATCGCTGATGGAAATGCTCATGCGGGCCGCCTCGCCTTGTAGAGAATGAGCGCGAATGCCGGCGCGCCGAAGAGCGCGGTGACCACGCCGATCGGCAACACCTGCTGCGGGATGATGACGCGCGAGACGATATCGGCGACCACCATGAAGATCGCTCCGGATATCGCCGTTGCCGGTAACAGGCGCCCATGCCCCGGCCCGACCACGAAACGCGCCGCATGCGGAATGACCAGCCCGACGAAGCCGATCGAGCCGACGATGCTGACCATCGTCGCGGTAAGCAGCGCCGTGAGCGCAAGCAGCACGATCCGGATACCAGCGACCGGAATGCCGAGCGCCGCCGCAGCATCGGTACCGAAAGTGAAGGCATCGAGCGCGCGGGCGTAAAGCATGCAGACGAGAAAGCCGGCGATTGCAACGGGAGCGGCAAGATAAACATCCGGCCAGCGTACGCCGGAAAGGCTGCCGAGCAGCCAGAACATGACGCCGCGCGCCTGCTCGGCATTTGCCGATGTCGTGACGATATAGGACGTCAGCGCGTTGAAGAGCTGCGAGCCGGCGACACCTGCGAGGATGATACGGTCCGTCCCGCCGCCGGAGCCCACCGCCAGCAAAGACACCAGCAGGAACGCCGCGACCGCGCCGACGAAAGCGCCGGCGGAAAGCGTCAACACGCCATAGCCGAAACCGAGGATCATGACGGCGACGGCCCCGGTGGACGCGCCGGCCGAGATGCCGAGTACATAGGGCTCGGCCAGCGGATTGCGCAGCAACGCCTGCAGCACCACGCCGCATAGCGCAAGAGCCGCTCCGGCGCTGGCGGCGACAAGCGCGCGGCTCAGGCGATAATCCCAGATGATGCCTTCATGGATGCGGCTGAGTTCAAAGCCGGTGCCAAGCAAGCGGTTCGCAACGGCCTTGGCCGTCGTGTCGACAGGAATGGAGATCTCGCCGATAGACACGGCGAGACTGATGACAAAGCCCAATGCCACGACGGCAAGGACGAAGAGCACGAGCAGCGCTCTCCATCCTAGGTGGGCTATCGACGCGTGCCTCACTTGGAAAGACCGAAGGACTTGATGCCGGCGGCAAGGCGTTCCAGGCCGTCGATGGTACGGATCGTCGGGTTCATCGACTGCGCATCCATCTCGACGAAGTGCCTGTTCTTGACGGCATCGAGCTGGCTGGTGACCGGGTCCTTTTCAAGGAAGTCGATCTTAACCTTCGGATCGTCGGCAGCGTAGCGGCGGCGGTCCATGGTGGCGATGACGATGACTGCAGGGTTGGCCTGCGCGATCGTTTCCCAACCGACCAGCGGCCACTCTTCCTCGGTGCTGACGACGTTGCGGGCGCCGAGCGTTTTCAGAATATAGGCCGGAGCGCTGTTCTTGCCGGCGATAAAGGCATCGCCCTGCACTTCCTTGCTGGAAAACCAGAAGGCGACAGGCAGATCCTTCGCCGACCCGCCAAGCGATGCCACGGCATCCGCTTCGCGCTTCTTCAAGTCAGCGATCAGGGCCGCGCCGCGATCCTGGATATCGTAGATCTCCGCCAGTTCGGCGATCTCCTGGTAAATCAGCTCCATGGTGAAGAGCTCACTGCGCACGCCGTCGCCACCATCGGTGTTGACCTTAGCGACGCAATCAGCCGGCGAGACATAGGTCTTGATGCCAAGACCGGCGAACTGCTCGCGCTTGCCGACCGAGCCTTGCGTGCCGACATGCCATTCGAACTCGGCCGCAACCAAGTCCGGCTCCTGGCCGACGACGGATTCGAAACTCGGATCATTGTCGGCCAGCCGCTTGATCCCCTTGTTGACCTCGGCATAGGCGGGCAGCACCGGCCCGACCCAGACCGCCGTGCCTACGATCTTGTCGGCAAGGCCGAGCGAGTAGAGAATTTCGGTCATGCCCTGGCCGATCGACACCGTCTTCTTCGGCGCGCTGTCGAATGTCACCTGCTGGCCGCAATTGGTGATCGTCAGCGGGTAGGTCGTTGCCGCTGCATGGGCGGCGGGGAGAAAGGTGGTAAAGGTGCAAGCCGTCGCGATCGAAAGCAGCGCGGTTCGCAGGATGATGCGGTTCATATTGGTCCTCATGTATGACTGAAGCCCGCAGCCGACTGGCCGCGGCTGTGAAACTCGACGCGGGGACCGCCGCGGATGATGCAGGACGACACAGCAGAGCGCTCGCCTGAAATCATGCGGCGGCGAAAACTATCGTTGGATCACGGACATGAGATTTGTGGAGGGGAATAAAGCGGGGCCGCGCCAGCGGCTGACGTCAAAAACCATCATATGATGCTCCTCTCCGGACAACCCCGTCCGGGATGGTGGACACTGTTTTGACGGCAGGTCTCCTGGCTTGCGAATATGCACCTGACATCTGCCTTCCCACGAAGAGCTTCGCAGTGGCATGGCGTTCGAGACGAACACCACAAGAACATCAGGCAATCCGCTTACAGTTGCGGGGGCAGCCACGGTCTTGGCCCCATTCGGGTCGTCCGCACCGTGTTCCCTATTAATCCCGTCGGAAGTCATCCCTTCGGGAACCATCAGGTGTGACTTAGGCGATCCGGCGCCGAGGCGTCAAGCCGTGGCGGACCGACATTTGGCGCGTCTAGGGATTGGCTCGGAGATAGCCGATCAGGTCGGTGATCTCCGACGTCGTCCATAGGCCGCCGAAGCTCATCTTCGTTCCCGGCACTTTCTTCTTGGGGTTTGATAGAAATTCCGAGAGCGCCGCCTCGTCCCAGACAAGTCCGCCGGCACCGGCCGTCTTCATCGCTTCGGAATATCGGTAGTCGGGCAAGCTTCCGGCTTGACGGCCGACGACACCCTTCAGATGCGGGCCGAAACCGTTGCGATCGGAATCGACCGTGTGACAGGCAACGCACAGCCTGAACACCCGCCGTCCATGCTCGACATCCTCGGCGGATGCCGCGGATGTCGTCCCGAGCAGGCTCGCGATCGAACAGATCGACGGAAGGATTGAGCGCTTTTTCATATGTCGATGGCCTGTCGTTGTGTTTGCCAAATGCATCTGCTTAGCCAACAAAGCACATAGGCGCCCAGACCAGACTGGTGCGACATGGGAGCACATCCCCCATGTCGCCTGGCGTTTCTACTGCGCGGTCTTGATCTTGGTGACCTCTTCGGCGCTCAATTCGCCGACCGTCGTCACCTCGCCATTGCTGATCTTCCACAGGCGGAACGGACCTGTGATATCGCCGTACTTGTCGAAGCTGACAGGGCCGATGACACCTTCATACTTCACCGGCTTGCCGTCCTTGATGAGCTGCAGCGCCTTGGCGAACTCTTCCTTGCCGGCATGGATGGGCGTGCCGCCCTCGGCGACAACTTCCGGCATGGCTGCCTTGATGGCGGCCGCATCGGCCTTGCCGGCCTTGGCAATGGCCAGCGCCACGATCGCACCCGCGTCATAAGAGCGGTCGGCGGCCGGGGCCGAAGGCGAGATGCCGCCGGAGAAGGCTTCGTAGTTGCCGGTGAAATATTCGGTCGACGCCGTCGGGCTGGTGCCCGAGGAGGTGCCGTAGGCGTTCTCCAGATACTGCGCGCCGACGCTCTCGATGAAGTCCTTGGAGTTCATGCCGTCATTCAGCAGGAAGGTCTGCTTGCCACCGCCGGAAACCCAGGCGCGGGCGATGGTCGCGCCATCGACGGGGGTGCTGACGAGATAGAGCGCATCGGGCTCACCAGCCATGGCGGCGCTGGCTTCGGACGCGTAGCTCGACTGCTTCTCGTTATAGGGTGTCGTCGATGTGATCGTGCCGCCGAGCTTCTGGTAGGCGGTCGCAAACTCGTTGACCATGTTGACGCCGAAGTCGTTGTTGACGTTGATGATCGCGATCTTTTTCAAGCCCTGATCCATCGCGAACTTCGCGGCGGCCGTGCCCTGCAACGCGTCGGACGTGATGGTGCGGAAGAAGACGCCGTTGGTCTTGCCGCTGCGACCAAGCTCGGTCAGCGTCGGCGAAGAGGATGCGGGCGAGACCTGCACGACGCCGGCCGGCGCCGTCACCGATGTCAGGATCGGGATCGATACCGACGAGATGATACCGCCGATGATGACCGGCACCTTCTTGATGTTGACGAGCTGGGTCGCCTGATCGACGGCGACGTTGCCCTGGCTCTGGCTGTCGCGCGTGTCTGCAACGATCTTGCAGCCATTGACGCCACCGGCATCGTTGATGTCGCGGAAGGCCATCTCAACGGACTTCGCGCCCGCCTGGCCATATTCACCGGCCGGGCCGGTAAGTTCCATGACGAGGCCGACAGTGATGTCGCAATCGGCCCCGAACGTCGGCGCCGTGGACGCAGCAAGGGCAGCGACCATGGCGGAAAGCAGGAATGTCGTTCTCATTTTTGTTCCCCTTTGTTGAGATTGTACTTCATGATGCTGCCGTGGCGGCCTTCCCTGTCCCGCTCCAGCGTATAAACGTCGCCGTCGAGCGGCTTCGATTGCGTAAGGATCGCGTCGATCTCGGCTCTATCCGTTTCGCTGAGCGCGATATCAGCGATGGCGAGATTGGACTTTAGGTGATCCCTGTTGCGGGCGCCGACGATAACCGCTGCGACACTAGGCTTGGTCAGCATGGCGGCGCTTGCGATCGTGGCGATATCGGTATCATGCCGGTCGGCGATCCCGCGCAGCGTCGACAGCAACGCCTGGAATAGATCCCAGCCGCCGAAATCGTCTATGATCAACTTGTATTTCGTCAGCGAGCGGTTTTCGAGAGAATGCTCCGGCTCCTTTTGCCCGAGCCAGCGATCGCCGAGGAAGCCGCCGGCCACGGTGCCGTAACACAGCAGCGCGAAGTTCTTCTCCTGAGCAAGCGCCACCATACGCTTTTCCGGGCGCCGGTCGAGCAGCGAATATTGCAGCTGCAGCGAGGTGAAGGGCACGCCGGAACCGATGATCGCCTCGATATGATCGGTGTCGAAATTGGTGCCGCTGATCTTGCCGATCTTGCCGGCCTCATGCAGCTCCTTCAGCCACCCAGCCGTCTCCAGCCAACCCTCGATATCATAGGCCCACCAATGGAACTGCACGAGATCGAGGCAATCGAGGTTGAGCCGCTTGCGCGAGGTATCGATGACGCCTTCGACATAAGCCTTGCTGATGTTTGGCAGCACCGTCAGATCGGGCACGAACTTGGTATGGACGCGGATGCGCGACAACGCCTCTTCTCCGCGCAGATTCTTGTAGGCGACGCGGAAACGGCCGATCAGCTCTTCGACACCGGTATAGATGTCGGCGCAGTCGAAGGTGGTAATCCCCGCATCAGCGAATGCGATCATGTCTTCGACAGCGCTGTCGCCATCGATCGCGCCGTGGCCGCCCGCCAGCTGCCAGCCGCCGCGAATGACGCGGGAGATTTCGTAACCGGGGGCGATGGTGATGCGCTGCATGTATTCGACCTATTCGTCGTTCAAGGGAACCGCCGTGGTGGCGGCATGGCTGAAACGGCGGATACCCGTGCGGGTGATCCTCAGCCGTGTCGAGCAATTCGGGTCCGGGCAAGCGATGTCGGCGTCCGTGGTCATCCAGTCGTTGCGATCCGTCGGGCGTTGCTTTGCCGCGAGCAGCGGCAGCACGGAGGAGAGCGTGTAGATCGAGATCCCCTGCCCCTCCGGCAGATGCAGCATCTCGCCCTTGAGCTCGAAATGATCGCCCGGCTTTGCGCCGCAGTAAACCGCGCCGCCTTCGGGGATGATCACGTCGACCCTCAAATCAAACAGGTCGAAGCCGTCGTCGATGGGTTCAGGCATGGTGGTCTCCCGATGCATTGCCGTCGGGTTCGGCATCCAGCCGCCCGCGGATGAGATCGAAGGAGCGGCTGATGTCGTTGGAAAGCGATTGCATCGCGGCCTCGGCATCGCGCTTTTCCAGCGCATCGATCAGCGCCCAATGATGATTGGTGGCGGCAAGTCCGCCCTGTTCGTCGTGAATATGCGCGGCCTTGCGAATGATCGCGCCTGATTGGAGCCACAGGCTCTCGACGATAGGGATCAGCACCTGCGAGCAAGCCGCATGATAGATGTGGAAATGGAATTGCTGGTTCAGCGCCGAGGTGACATGGCCGATGTCCTTGCCATGCTGCTCGAATGCGAGATCGCAGTCGATATTGATCTGCTTCAGCACGGCAAAATCGTCATCCTTCATATTGGGCAGCGCCAGCGCCACCATCTGGCCCTCGATAAGGATGCGGGCGCGGGCGAGATCGTCAAGACGTTCGCGGGTGATGAGCGGCACGCGCACCGAGCGATTGGGCAGCGATTCCAGCGCCTGTTCGGACACGAGACGGCCAAGCGCCTCGCGCACCGGCATGGTGCTGGTCTGCAGGCGCTCGGCCAGATCGACGATGCGCAGCACGTCGCCGGCATCGAACATACCGTTGATCAGCGAATTGCGCAGCTGAGCGTAGACGCGGTCCTGCAACGTTTCGCGCCCGACCGGCGACAGCGCTTCGTCACGGTCGTGACCGCCATCGGCCGGCTTCCTCGCACGGGCTCCTGCAGAGGGGGCTCCCATCAAGTCTCCCCCGTGGAACGCCACTTTTTTCGGTTGCTTTTCACCATGGGGTGAAGTTTGATCAAACATCACCAATCAAATCAAGAGACTTCTTTCCTCCATGCCTTTGCCAGTGCCAGACGCCCCACCGAAAGCGGCAGAACCCGCCAAAGCCGTGATCGACGCGCGCGGGCTGGTGAAGTCGTTTCAGGGCAATGTGGCCGTTGGCGGCATGTCGCTGAGGCTCAACAAAGGCGAGTTGATCGGTCTCATCGGCCCGAACGGCGCCGGCAAGACGACGCTGTTCAATCTGATCGCCGGTAGCCTCAGGCCCACATCTGGCGAGATCTGGATCGGCGGCCGCGAGGTCTCGCAGGAAAGTCCGGAGCAGAGAATTGGCCGCGGCGTCGGCCGCACCTTCCAGATCCCGAAGCCGTTTCTCGAGATGACCGTGCTGGAGAATGTGCTCGTCGGCGCGCAGGCGCAGGACGGCGAGCGGCTGTTCGCCAACTTCCTGCGCTTCGGTCATGTCAGGCAGCAGGAACGATTGGCGACCGATAAGGCGCGCGCGCTGCTGGAGTTCGTCACCTTGTCGGGCCTCGAGGGACAACCTGCCAAGGTACTGTCCGGCGGGCAGCGCAAGCTGCTCGAACTCGCACGCATCCTGATGGCCGATCCGCAGGCAATCCTGCTCGACGAGCCGGCGGCGGGCGTCAACCCGGCGCTGTTGGAAACGATCATGGAGCGCGTGGTGGAGCTCAATGCGCAGGGCAAGTCGATCCTGCTGATCGAACACAATATGGATATGGTGTCGCGGCTCTGCTCGCGCGTCGTCGCCATGGCGCTCGGCAAGCCGCTGGCCGAGGGCACGCCTGCCGCCGTCGCCTCAAATCCGGATGTCATCGAAGCCTACCTCGGAGCGGCGGCATGACCGCGCCGGCGCTCGAAACCCGCGCGCTGGTCGCCGGGTACGAACCCGACCTGCCGATCGTGCGCGGCGTTGATCTCTCGGTGGCGCCCGGGGAGCTGTTGGTCCTGCTCGGGCCGAACGGGGCCGGGAAGTCGACCTTCGTCAAGGCGATCGCCGGCGTGGTGCCGATACACTCGGGAAGCGTCCTGCTCGACGCGCGGGAGATCACCCGCGTCGCGTCCCACCGCAAGATCGCCGAAGGCCTCGCCTTTGTGCCGCAGACGGAAAACATCTTCGCGACGCTGACCATCCACGAAAACCTGCAGCTTGCCGCAGCCGTCCTGCCGAAGGAGCAGCGGTCAGACAGGATCGCCGCGCTCTACCGTCGCTTTCCCGATCTCGCCACCAAGCCCTCGCGCTTGGCCGGCGCGCTATCGGGCGGGCAGCGGCAGATGCTGGCCGTCGCTCGTGCGCTGATCGTCGATCCCTCCGTGCTCATCCTTGACGAACCCTCTGCCGGCTTGTCGCCGAAAATCGTCGGCGAGGTGTTTTCGATGTTGAAGGAGATCAACGCCGGCGGCGTCACGGTCATTCTCGTCGAGCAGAACGTCAAGGCGGCGCTCGCGATCGCCAGCCGCGCCGTCATCCTTGTCGAAGGCCGGATCAGGCACGAGGGCGAGGCCTCTTCACTGCTCGGCGATCCGCTGATCGCCAAGCTCTATCTCGGCACCACCAAGCAGGCGTCGGAGGCACCATGAACCCGCAATTTCTCATGGACGGCCTCGTCGCCGGCGCGATGATCGGCCTTGGCGCCATCGGCGTCACGCTCACCTATTCGATCCTGCGCTTCGCCAATTTTGCGCATGGCGAGATGCTTTCCTGGGGCGCCTATCTGGCGCTCGCCGTCAGCGGCGGCCTCGGGTTCTTGTCCACGTCGCTAACCAAACCGATCGGCCCATTCTCCTTCGGCTGGTCGCTGCCGCTCGCAGCCGCCATCGCGATCCTGCTCACCGGCTTGCTTGCGCTCGCCGTGGATGCGGTGCTGTTCGGACGCCTGCGGGCGCGCGGCGGCGCAATCATCATCCTCGTCATGGCGAGCTTCGGCGCCTCGCTTGCGCTTCGCAGCCTGCTCGAATTCATCTTCACCTCCAAGCCCGCCTATTACACCAAATCTCTGCAGATCGCCGTGAAGATCGGCGGCGGCCTGCGCGCCACGCCGGACCAGCTCCTGTCGCTCGGCCTGTCATTGGTCGCGGTCGTCGCCATCCACCTGCTGATGACCCGCACCGATATCGGCCGCTCGATGCGCGCCGTCAGCGAGAATCCCGCTCTGGCGGGCATCGCTGGTGTGGACGTGCGCCGTGTGATCCGCGTCGTCTGGTTCGTCGGCGCTGCCCTCGCCTGCATCGCCGGCATCATGACCGGGCTCCTCGTCCAAATCCGCCCCTATCTCGGACACGACCTGCTGCTGCCGCTGTTTGCAGCCGCGATCCTCGGCGGGATTGGCAGCGTTCCTGGCGCGATGATCGCTGGATTGATCGTCGGCCTGTCGGAAGCGGCAGCCGTGCAGATCGTTGGCGCCGAGTGGCGAGCGGCGGTCTCCTTCGTAATCCTTGTGGCGGTCTTGCTTTTTCGCCCGCGCGGCTTGTTCGGGAGAACGGCATGAGCCTCGATCTGATCGCTTACGTCGCCTTCTTCCTCACGATGGCGCTCACCTTTGCCATCATGTGCCTCGGGCTCAATGTGCAGTGGGGCCAGACCGGCCTCTTCAACGTCGGCATCGCCGCCTTCGTCGCGATCGGCGCTTACGTATCCGCACTTTTGACGACGCCGGATACGCCCGGCCGCTTCGGCGGTTTCGACATGCCGATCGCCATCGGCTGGCTCGGCGGCGCGCTGTTCGCGGGCCTCGCCGCCTGGCTGGTAGGCGCGCTGACCATTCGGCTGCGATCCGACTATCTCGCCATCGCCACCTTCGGCGTTGCGGTCACGGTGCAGCTTTGCGTGCTCAACCTGCAGCCGCTGACCGGCGGCGCTTTCGGCATCGGCTTCATTCCCCGCCCCTTCGGCAGCCTCGCTGCTGATCCGCTGGCATTTTCTCTCTCCAATCTCTCGCTGATGGTGGCAGTCGTGCTGGCGCTCTATCTGGCGCTCCAGCATCTCTCCAAGAGTCCCTGGGGCCGCGTGCTGCGCGCGATCCGCGAAGATGAGAGTGCGGCACAGGCGCTTGGCAAGCGGCCGATCCGCTTTCGCCTGCAAGCCTTCACCATCGGCGGCGCCATCATGGGGCTGGCGGGTGCCGCGCAAGGACATTTCATCGGCTTTATCGCGCCCGACAACTATCTGCCGATCCTGACCTTTCAAGTCTGGGCGATGCTGATCGTCGGCGGCTCCGGCAACAATCGCGGCGCCATCCTCGGCGCGGTGCTGGTCTGGGGTCTGTGGGCGCTTTCGGCCGCCGCCGTCTCCGCCTTCGTACCGGCCGAACAGCAGGCGCGTGCGGCGTCGCTGCAGATCGTCATGATCGGCGTCGGGCTGTGCCTCATCCTGCTCCTGCGCCCCCGCGGCATTCTCGGCGCTTCCAGCGCGCTGGCCTCGCTGACCCGCAAGCGCAAACAGACATCCAGGGAATAGAAATATGTCCACCACGCCCCCACACATAGCGCTCACCAAGGATCTCTCCATCAGCCGCATCGTCTGCGGTCTCTGGCAGGTGGCCGACATCGAGAAAAACGGCACGGTAATCGATCCCGACAAGGGCGCCGATGTGCTGCACGCCTATGCGCGCGGCGGTTTCGACACGTTCGACATGGCCGATCACTACGGTTCGGCGGAACTGATCATGGGACGATTGCTGTCGCGCTATCAGAATGGCCAGCGGCCCGTCGCCTTCACGAAGTGGTGCCCGGAGCCGGGACCGATGACATCTGATATCGTGCGTCGCGGCGTCGAGGAGCGGCTGACAAGGCTTGGCGTCGACAAGGTCGATCTTCTGCAATTCCATTGGTGGACCTTCGAGCATCCGGGATGGCTCGACGCCCTGCATGAGATGCAGCGCATGCGTGAGGAAGGCCTGGTCGGCGCGCTCGGCCTCACCAATTTCGATACCGGGCATCTGGCGCTGGCGCTTGCCGATGGCATCGAGATCGCCAGCAATCAGGTTTCGTTCTCGCTGGTCGACCGCCGAGCCGCGGGTGCGCTCTCGAAGCTCTGTGCCGAAAGCGGCGTCAAGCTTCTCGCCTATGGGACGCTGTGCGGCGGCTTCCTCTCCGAGAAATGGTTGGGCCAGCCAGAGCCGACATCGATCACCGATTGGAGCCGCTCGAAATACAAGCGCTTCATCGACACCGCCGGCGGCTGGGAGGCCTTCCAGGGCATTCTCAGCGCCGCCCAAACCATCGCGGTCAAGCATGGCGCGTCGATCTCAAACGTCGCGAGCCGCTGGGTTCTGGAACACGACGCGGTCGCTGCCACGATCGTCGGCGCGCGCATCGGCGAAAACGAGCATCGCGGCGACAATCTGAACGTCTTCTCCTTCGCGCTTGACGAAGAGGATCACGCCGCACTAAACGCGGCCTTCGCCAAGACGCGAGCCATCCCCGGCGATTGCGGCGACGAGTATCGCAAGCCGCCATTCCTCACCGCCTCCGGCGATCTCAGCCACCATCTGGATGCCATTCCATCCGTCTACACGGCTCAGCCCGTGCCCGGTCGTCCGGGCCGTTCGCGGGTCTCGTCCGGCAGCATCTGGGAGCCGATCGCCGGCTATAGCCGCGCCGTCAGGGTAGGAGACCGTATCCTCGTTTCCGGCACGACCGCGACGCATGGCACGAACCGCTGCGTGGCATCGGGCGACGCCGGCGCGCAGGCGACCTACATACTCGACAAGATCGCGGCTTCGATATCGGCGCTCGGCGGCAAGATGGAAGACGTCGTCAGGACGCGCATCTATCTGCGCGATGCCAGTCAGTGGGAGCCGGTGTCTCGCGCGCATGGACGGGCTTTCGCTGATGTTTTGCCGGCCAACACGCTGATCGAGGCCGGCAATCTGGTCGGCGAATACGAGGTCGAGATCGAGGCGGAAGCGATCTGCGATTGATGGGGTCGCGGGCTCCGGCGTGACCTTGTCATAAAAGCGCTGCCCCACGAGGGGCAGCGACAGCTGTCGTGAACGCGCTAGCTCACATCTTCAGTCGTGACGCGACAGGAACGCCGAGACGGTGGCGAGGCAGAGTTCCTTCTCCTCGACATGCGGCATGTGGCTCGACCGTTCGAAGAGCACCCACTCGCAGCCGGGAACGCTATCAAGGTAGGGCTTGACGACGAGCGGCGTCGCTTCATCGTACTTGCCTGAAATCAGCAACGTCGGCGCTTCGATCCGGCTCAACCGGTCCTCGATCGTCCAGTCTTTCATCGTGCCGATAACGTGGAATTCAGTCGGGCCGTTCATGTTGCGGTAGACGGTGTTGTCCTCGTCCATGATCGCGAAGGTCCGCGCGACTTCGGCGGGCCATGGCGAGACACGGCAGACATGGCGGTCGTAGAAGACCCTTGATGCTGTGATGTATTCAGGATCGGTCAGCGTTCCTGCCTGCTCGTGCTTCAAGAGCGTGTCCTGCACCTCTGTGGGCAACTCCTCGCGCAGGCGATTGGCCTCGGAAACCCAGGTGTGCATGTTGGCCGGAGAGTTGGCGATCACCAGAGCCTTCAGGCCCTTCGGCTTGCGAACGGCATGTTCGGCACCCAGCATGCCACCCCACGACTGGCCGAGGAAAGCGTAGCGATCGGCAATGCCGATATGAGTAAGCAGCGCATCGAGTTCCTCAAGGAACAGTGCCGGCGTCCAGAAATCCGGACCCTTTTCCGGCAGGCGCGTCGAATTGCCGTTTCCGAGCTGGTCGTAGTGGATGACGGCGCGGCGGTCGAGCGCGGCAATACCCTTGAAGGAATCGACATAATCATGGGTGCAGCCAGGCCCGCCATGGGCCACAACCAGCGGCAGCTTGCCGCTGTCGAGTGAACCGGTGATGCGATACCAGGTGCGGTAATCGCGAAACGGCAGGTAGTCTTCCTTCGACGTGACGGGGGTCACTGATAGCTCCATCTTTGGCATTCGATGGAAAACCATAGCGTGGCTGCTGAAACCGTGGCAGCTATCACAAGTTATAGGATGGCCGGTCTTCGAGAAGGCGGTAGTGCGTGGCGCGAACCACGGCCTGCGTGCGGTTCTTGGCGCCGAGTTTCTTGGCGGCGGCATTGAGGTGCATGACGACAGTTGGCACCGAACGCTCGATGATGCGGGCGATCTCCTTGGCCGAAAGCCCCTCCGCCGAGTAACGCAGGCACTCGCGCTCCCGCTCGGTCAATCGCGCCTTGCCGGCGCTGCAGGCGTCCGCGTCGAACAGCGGAAAGGCCGCCTCGTGGAAGACGTGGGCCAGTAGGTTGAAATCGGCGATATAGCGCAAAGCCTGCTTCTGGAAGCCCTTCTCGCGACCGTAGCGAATGCCGGTGACGGTCGCGTAGTCGCCGCGCGGCATGTGGATCGGCACCGTCACGCCCGTCGACATGTCTCGCTCGCTGAGATAGCGCGCCACCGGCTCGGTATTTTCGCCCATGAAGCGGTTGATCAGCGTTTCGGCGTTGGCATCGTAATTCCAGAAGAACGGCGTCGACGTGCGCAGCGCCACCTGCTGAACCGGATCGATCCGGAAATAACCGCGATTGAACCAATAGTCGTGCATGTCGTCGGAAATGTTGCGCAGCTTCAAGAGCGAGGGGATCATGATCTCGCCGTCCAGATCGTAGGGGATCGGCGTGTAGTCATAGATCAACGCCTCGAAGCCGAGTGTCTTCATTTCCTCGAAGACTTGATCGATACGCCCATCTAAAGTCTGGTGATCGGTGAATTGTGTTTTGATCGCGCGGATATCATCAAGCATGGCCTGCTCCCGGTGAGCGAAGCGCCACCTATCACTTCTTATAGCTGGCGCGAAACGCTGTTTGGGATAAAAATTTAGCCTTGCCCAATTAATGAGCAAGAAGAATCTTTTGCCGGAGACATCAATGTGGCGTGAAATCGAGCCGGACCAGCGATACGACATCGAGGTCGATGGCTTCAACGTTGTCGCCTATAGCTTCGGAAGCGGCAGCGAAACGGTCCTCTGCCTGAATGGCGGACCCGGCCTCCCCTGCGATTATCTGCGTGAAGCGCACTCCTGTCTGATCGACAAGGGTTACCGCGTCGTCGCCTTCGACCAGCTGGGAACCGGTGCGTCTGACCGGCCGGATGACGCAGCACTCTGGACCATCGGACGCTACGTCGAGGAGACGGAAACCGTGCGCAAGGCGCTCGGTCTCGGCAAGGTGCATATGCTCGGCCATTCCTGGGGCGGCTGGCTGGCGATCGACTACGCGCTCACCTACCCCGAGAACCTGCAGACGCTGATCCTCGAGGATACCGTCGCAGACATGCCGCATCTCATTCTGGAGCTTGAACGGCTGCGCGCAGCACTCGGTCCCGAGACGGTGGCAATGTTGCAGAAGCACGAGGCGCAGGGCACATACGACCACCCGGAATACCAGGCTGCCGTAACCATTCTCAACTATCGCCACGTCTGTCGCCTGCCGGAATGGCCAGCCCCGGTCCGCCGCTCGCTTGACGATTGGAACATGGGACCCTACGGCACGATGCAGGGACCGAACGAGTTTCTCTATATCGGCAACCTCAAAGACTGGAACCGCATCCCAGACCTGCCTCGCGTCACCGTCCCCACGCTGATCACCACCGGCGAGCATGACGAACTGACGCCGGCCTGCGCGCTGCGCATGAAGCTTGCGCTGCCGAACGCCGAGCTGAAAGTCTTCGCAAACGCCAGCCACATGCCCTTCTACGAGAACCCCGGCGAGTATTACCCGGCCCTGCTGGACTTTCTATCGCGGCACAAGGCAAGCTGATGCATAGAAAGCCAACAAGCATCATGCGGATGGAAAGGGGCGATCGCCACAATGCATCGCTATAGATTTGTTCTCACGCGTCCGCTGCAGTTTCTGCCCGTCATTTTCGGGATCAGCGTCATCACCTTCATTCTGGTCCGGCTGATCCCCGGCGACCCCGCGCGCAACATTCTCGGTACCCGCGCAACGCCTGCGGCGATTGCCAATATCCGGGCGCAATATGGCCTCGATGAACCGATGTGGCTGCAGTATTTCTACTTCCTGCGTAATCTCGCCAATGGCGAGATGGGAAAATCCATCCTTTACAAGATCGACGTGCTGAAGCTGATCCTAACGCGCATCGAACCCACCGTCGCGCTGGTGCTCGCAAGCGTGATCCTTTCCGTGCTGATTGCCGTACCTATGGCCGCCGTCGCGGCGCGCAATCGAGGCGGTGCGGCAGACCATGCGGTACGGGTGATTTCCACCTTCGGCATCGGCTTCCCGCCGTTCTGGCTCGGTTTGATGCTGATCATCGTCTTCAGCGTGCAACTCGGCATCTTCCCCGTCTCCGGATACGGCGCCACGCTCAGTGAAAAGCTCGCTCACCTAGTGCTTCCCAGCCTGACGATCGCACTGTCGCTTTCCACCGTCCTGACGCGCAGCCTGCGGGCCGCGATGATCGAGGGGCTGAAATCGGATGTCGCAACGGCGGCGCGCGCGCGTGGCATGCCTGAGGGCATCGTCTTCTGGAAGCACGTTCTGCCGAACTCGCTGGTACCAACCATCAACCTTTTGGCAGTCAATATCGGTTGGCTGATCGGCGGCACCGTTGTCGTGGAAAGCGTCTTTGCCCTGCCGGGCATGGGACAGCTGCTGGTGCGGGCGATCTTCTCGCGCGACTATATGGTCGTCCAGGGCGTGGCCATGGTGTTTGCCTGCGCCACCGTTCTCATCAATTTCATCGCCGACATCGTCACCGTCACGGTCGATCCCAGGGTGACGCTATGAGTGCCATCATATCTTCTCCCGCATCCTTCAGCTGGCGGAAATTCATCGGCAAGCGCCCGGCGCTTTGCGTCGGCGCCGGCATCCTGCTGGTCTTTCTGATCCTTGCCATCGGCGCGCCGCTGATCGCGCCCTATGATCCGATCTTCCAGAACGCAGATGTCCGCCTGCAGGCGCCGTCGCTGCTGCATCCCTTCGGCACCGACAATTTCGGCCGCGATATCCTCTCGCGAGTCATCTGGGGAACCCGAATCGACTTGCAGATCGCCATCATCGGCGTGGTCTTCCCCTTCGTCATCGGCACGACGGTCGGCACCATCGCCGGCTTTTTCGGCGGCATTGTCGATGCGCTGTTCATGCGGCTTGTCGACATCATCCTGGCCTTCCCATTCCTGGTGCTGATGCTGTCTATCATCGCGATCCTCGGACCGGGGCTCAGCAGCTTCTACATCGCCATGGCACTGGTCGGCTGGGTCTCTTATGCGCGGCTCATCCGCGCGCAGATGCTGGTGCTGAAGAAGAGCGACTACACGGTGGCCGCCGTCAGCCTCGGTTTCAGCCGCTTCCGCATCATGTTCCGCCATCTTCTGCCGAACGCCATTGCCGGCTCGATCGTGTTCTCGATGTCCGATGCCGTGCTCGTGCTCCTGAGCGGCGCCGCGGTCAGCTATCTCGGACTTGGCGTTCAGCCGCCGATCGCCGAATGGGGTGTGATGGTGGCCGAGGGCCAGAGCTTCATCACCACGGCGTGGTGGATCACGCTCTTCCCGGGCCTGTCGATCGTCGTCTTCGCTTTCGGTTTCAGCATGCTCGGCGATGCGCTCGGCGAAATTCTCGGGGTCCACGAATGAGCGCTCCCCTTCTTTCCGTTCGCGACCTGACGGTCAAAGCCCATGGCGACGAGACCGTTCGCACGTTGATCGACGGCGTGTCGCTCGATCTCGGTCAGGGTGAAATCCTCGGGCTCGTCGGCGAAAGCGGCTCCGGCAAGAGCCTGTTCTGCCGCTCGCTGATACGGCTGCTGCCCTCTTCCATCTTGAAGATCGATGGGGGGCAGGTGCTGCTAGAGGGCCGCGATCTGACCGGGATCAGCGATGCGGATATGCTTGCCGTACGCGGCGGCGAGATCGGCATGATCTTCCAGAACCCGACAAGCCATCTCGACCCCGTCATGCGGATCGGCGATCAGATCACCGAAGGCATCCGCTATCATCAGGGGCTGAATGCTCAGGATGCGCGCGCTACCGCGATCGAAATCCTGAAGCAGGTCGGCTTTCCCGATCCGGTCAGACAATATGACAGCTATCCGCACGAGTTTTCCGGCGGCATGCGACAGCGTGCAATGATCGGCGTGGCCCTGTCGTGCAATCCCAAGATCCTGATTGCCGACGAGCCGACCACCGCTCTCGACGTGACCATCCAGGCGCAGATCCTGCGGCTGCTCATGGATATCCGCGACAAGCGCGGCCTGTCGATCATCCTGATTACCCACGACCTCGGTATCGTCGCCCAGACCTGCGATCGCATCGCCGTTCTGCGCGGCGGCCAGCTTCTGGAACAGGGACCGAAGCGGGCGATCCTGACGCATCCGCAGCACCCCTACACGGTGAGCCTGATCGCCAGCCACCCATCGATGCCCGAGGAGGCAGCGGCACCACCGGCGGTAACCGAGCCGGCAAGACATGCGGTCCCGCCGCTCTTGGAAATCGACGACCTGCATGTCCGCTTCAATACTGGCGGCAGCCTATTCAAGGGCAGTGCAAAGACGGTCTGCGCGGTGGCGGGTGTGAGCCTGCGGGTCATGCCTGGTGAAAGCGTCGGCATCGTCGGCGAATCCGGCAGCGGCAAGAGTACGCTGGCGCGCGCCATCCTCGGCCTGACGCCGCTGTCGTCAGGACATGTCACCTTCGACGGCATCGATCTCGCGCAGCAGAGGACGGCGGGCTTAGCGAGAATTCGCCGCGAGGCCGCGATGGTGTTTCAGGACCCGTTCAATGCACTAAACCCGCGCATGACGATCGGGCAGACGCTGTCGGAAGTCCTGAAAGTCCAGGGCAAGGTCGCCTCTTCGGCCATTCCCGAACGTATAAACGAACTGCTCGACCTCGTCGGCCTTGAGCGAGAATTCGCCGACCGCAAGCCGCGCAGCATGAGCGGCGGTCAGTGCCAGCGCGCCGGTATCGCGCGCGCGCTGGCCGTCGACCCGAAGATGATCATCGCCGATGAGTGCGTGGCTGCTCTCGACGTCACCATTCAGGCGCAGATCGTTGAGCTGTTCCAGGAGCTGAAAGCGAAGATGCAGCTGACGCTGCTCTTCATCGCGCATGACCTCGCCATCGTCCGCAATCTCTGTGAACGCGTCGTGGTCATGTATCGCGGCGAGATCGTCGAGGAGGGGCGTTCGGCCGACGTCTTCGCGCGACCGCAGCATCCCTATACCGCGGCACTGATCGCCGCCATTCCCGACATCGACCCCGACAAGCACCTCCTCGGCGACGCCTCCGCCGCCGAGCGCGAGAACTACTTCATACCGCCGCAACCGAAGAAACATTCGCGATAACAACAAGGGAACACAGAGATGAAAAACAGATGGAAAACCGTAGGCCTCGCAGCCATCATGGCCGGCCTGACACTGAGCGCCAGCTATGCGGAAGCAGCCGGTGTGCTGACGATCGGGCGCCGCGAGGATTCGACGACGTTCGATCCCATCAAGACGGCGCAGAACATCGACAACTGGGTCTTCTCCAACGTCTATGACGTCCTCGTGCGCGTCGACAAAACCGGCACCAAACTGGAGCCCGGTCTAGCCGAGAGCTGGACGACCTCCGACGACGGCCTCACCTACACCTTCAAGCTCCGTGACGCGAAGTTTTCCGACGGCTCGCCGCTGACCGCCGAGGACGCGGCCTTTAGCCTGCTCCGCATCCGCGACGATGCCGCTTCGCTGTGGGGCGATTCCTACAAGGTCATCGATACGGCCGTTGCCACCGACGCACATACGCTGACGATAAAGCTGAAGAACCCCTCCGCGCCCTTCCTGTCGACGCTGGCCTTGCCCAACGCATCGGTCATCTCCAAGAAGGGAATGGAAACGCTGGGACCAGACGCCTACGCTGAAAAGCCGATCGCTTCAGGCGCGTTCACCGTCGAGGAATGGCGCCGCGGCGACCGCGTCATCCTGAAGAAGAACCCCAACTTCTGGGAAGCAGACCGCGTCAAGCTCGATGGCGTCGAGTGGGTTTCCGTTCCAGACGACAATACGCGCATGCTGAACGTCCAAGCCGGCCAGCTCGACACGGCAATCTTCGTGCCCTTCTCGCGCGTCGAGGAGATGAAGAAGGACCCGAACCTCAACGTCGATATCGACGCCTCGACGCGCGAAGACCACCTGCTGATCAACCATGCGCATGGCGCGCTTGGAAAGAAGGAAGTGCGTCAGGCGCTCGACATGGCGATCGACAAGAAGGCGATCGTCGATGCCGTCACCTTCGGTCAGGGCACGGTTGCCAACTCCTACATTCCGAAGGGCGCGCTCTATCATTACGCTGACAACCTGCAGCGGCCCTACGATCCGGCCAAGGCAAAGGAAATGCTGGCGGCCGCCGGCGAGCCAAGCCTGACGCTCAACTACCTCGTGCGCGCAGGCGATGAAGTCGACGAACAGATCGCTGTTCTCCTGCAGCAGCAGCTACAGAAGGCAGGCATCACCGCCAACCTACAGAAGGTCGATGCCAGCCAGGAATGGGACATGACCGTTGCCGGCGACTACGACATTTCGGTTAACTACTGGACCAACGACATTCTCGACCCGGACCAGAAGACCACCTTCGTGCTTGGCCATGACAGCAACAACAATTACATGACCAACTACAAGAGTGATGCGGTAAAGGACCTAGTCGCCAAGGCGCGCCTGGAGCTCGATCCGAAGAAGCGCGAAGCGATGTATGTCGATATCCAGAAGATGGCCAAGGAAGATGTCAACTGGATCGACCTCTACTACAGCCCGTACATCAACGTCTCGCGCAAGAACATCGAGAATTTCTACCAGAACCCGCTTGGCCGCTTCTTCCTCGAAGACACGGTCAAGAACTGAGATCGGTGGAGCTTAGCTCTTAAAGAATGACGGCCGCTGTAGGTTCCTGCAGCAGCCGTTCGGTATCAGGAGTTACGCCGCCGAACCCAGTGCGGGGCGAACAAGACGATCGCCCTTATCCGGCGCCGGCGGCTCAGCCGCGTTCAAATAAAACCTCGCGGGCGCGGTCAGTGAGAACCAGAGGCACGCGCCGAGCATGAAATAGGCGCTCGTGATATCGTCGACAGGCTTTGCGAGCGGCAGAACCAGTGCGCCGACGAGCACCGCGAGCCTAAGAGCCCACTCGTTCTCGCGCTTCTGCAAGGCGGTGGCGCTTAGGGCCTTGTAGTCTTTCACGTCATAATCGGCCGATGCCGCGTTCGCCTTGTAGAGCTTTAGCACGGATGGCAGCGCGAGCATGACGAGGGCAGCCTCGCTCAGCCACAGCGCTTCGGCTGCCAAGCACTGCATGGCCGCGATCAGCAGAAACGCGATGGAGAGCAGGTTCCAGACCGGTTCGAGAAGATCAGGTCGCTGGCCTGTGCCGCCGTGCCAGAGTTTCAAGACCGTTGCGGCGCCGTGCAGCAGCGGTTCATCAATATAACGATTTATCCAATTCATGCGCTCGCCCAAGACGCGTTGCCGACGCTTTCTCATCAGCAAAAGAATGGGTCGGCATCATGGCGCTGGCATCATGTTTGCGACAATTGCACAAGATTCAACGCGCGCGATGCCGGCAGGCATCACGTGCGTCGAAGATCCAATCCGCCCGGATCAACCGGTTAGCGGCAACGTGCCTCGTAGGTGCGGCCATAGCGGTCGCGATAGACGCAGTAGCCGCGACGTTCCTGCGATTGGCCGATCAAGGCACCCACCGCACCACCGGCGACAGCACCGACGGCCGCGCCGCCCCAGCTGTTGGTTGCCACGCCACCGATGACAGCGCCGGTCCCCGCACCAATCGCCGTGCCTTGTTCGGTCGCGGTGCACGACGCAAGACTGCCTGCCACTGCGGTTACCAACAAAATAGCTCTGATCATTATTTCACTCCTCGGCTCATCCTCTACCGTGAAGTAAACAATTGACGTGGCTTTTCGTTCCACGATCGTTTTCGCGCCACGCACGACAGCCCGGCACGACCCCGGAAAATACCGTGCACGATGACGGAACAAGTCACCCCTTCAAGCGTTACGGCCACGTCAAATACCAAGCGGGGCGCCGGACAGCAGAATGACAGAATTCCAACCCATCGCCGATCGACTGAAGGCGTCTAAGGCAACCGAGTTCCTGAAACGCGCAACCCGCAAAACAGAAGCGTCTCTTCCCGCTTTGCCGGGCGGCATCATTCGGCAGCGACGCAACGCTTGGCAGGTCGGCAAGGTAGAGAAGGCCGCTTTCCTGATCGATGGCGCCGCCTATTTTCTGGCACTTGACCAGGCGCTTCGCAAGGCCGTTCATACGATCTGGATCGTCGGCTGGGACTTCAACCCGGATATCAGGCTCAGACCCCATCAAAGCTCCGAAACGCTTGGTGAGCTTCTCCTGTCGCTCGCCGATGAGAAGCCGGATCTGCGCATCCGCATACTGGTATGGGGCATGGGGCCGATCTATTCCGGTAAATCGCTGCGTCTCTTCCGCGAGAGCGAATTCTCCGCCCACCCGCAGATCAGCATGCGCTTCGATCTGCGCCACCCGATCCGCGGCTGCCATCACCAGAAGCTCGTCTCGATCGACGACAATCTGGCTTTCCTCGGCGGTATCGACTTGACCGCCAGACGATGGGACGAGCCGGATCACAAGATGACCAGCACGCTGCGGAAATCGCCGGATGGTACGCCTTATGATCCCGTGCACGACTTGCAGTCGATGGTATCCGGCCACGCGGCCCAGCTGATCGGCGATGTCGCCCGCAGGCGATGGAAGCGTGCCACGGGCGAGCGCCCGGCGCCGGCGCCAGCAGGCGGCGCCTCATGGCCGGCAAGCGTCGGCGCCGACCTTGCGGACGCAACCGCCGCGATCGCGCTGACGGAGCCCGGACTGATCGGCAAGCGCGGCCACTACGAAGCCTTTCGCCTGACACGCGATGCAATCAAGGCCGCGCGCAGGCTGATTTACATCGAGACCCAGTATCTCGCGTCTTTCGGCGTCGCCCGCACCATTGCCAAGCGATTGAAGGAGAGCGACGGCCCGGAGATCACCGTTCTCGTCACCAAGAGTTCGCACGGTTTTCTCGAAAAACTAACGATGGGCAACAACCGCGACAGACTGATCCGCCGGCTGAAGCGCATCGACCAATATGACCGGCTGCGGGTCATGTATGCCGTGGTGCCCGACAAGCAGGGCGGCGAGAAGGAGCTGGTCATCCACTCCAAGCTGCTGATCGTCGACGACCATTTCATTCGCATCGGCTCATCCAACCTGAACAACCGCTCCGAGGGCCTGGATACGGAATGCGATCTGGCGATCGAAGCCTCGACCAATGCGCATCGCTTGGCAATTTCGACGCTGCGCTATCGGCTGTTGGCGGAACATCTGGAGACGACGCCGGAGACGGTGCGCGAGACCGAGCGCAGCCTGCGGTCGCTCAATAGCGCGGTGGACGCGCTGAATGTTGGCAAGCGCGGGCTTCGGCACTTCGCGATCGATGTCTCGAAAGGCGAGACGTCGCCGCTGACAGGCACCACGCTCGTCGACCCGCGACGTCCCTACTGGCCGCTACAGAAGCTGCGCCTGCGCGTCGGACGGCTGGCCGCCGCGATCTTCTGATACCATCTTGCCGCGCTTGCGCAGCACCACCTCGCTGATCGCAAAGAGGGGAATACCGATCAACAGCGGCACGATGAAATAGATCACTCTGAAGGCCACGAGCGCGCCGATCGACGCGGCACCCGGCAGGACATGGCTGACGGTTGCTTCGAGTACACCGAGGCCACCCGGCACATGGGTGAGAAGGATGGCGATGTTGGCAAGCACGAAGGCTGTCGCCGTCTGCACGAAGCTGGCATCGCCCTGCGCCGTCAGCATCTGGTGAAGGCAAGCGGCGACAAAGACGAAGTTCAGCGTGCCGATGACGACCTGACCGATCGCAAGCTGGAGACGCGGCATCTCGAAGCTCCACTTCCACAGGCGCAACGGCGCACGAACAGTCGCGGCGAGAAGGACATAGGCGGCTGGGAGGGCAAGGCAGGCCAGGCCCAGCATGAACAGACCATCGGCGCTCATGGCGAGCAAGTTTGCCGCATCGCTTGGATTGATCAGGAGCGCCAGCCCCGCAAGGACCGACAGCCCGATGCCCACGGTGACGCCGCAAAACAGGATGACCTTCGCCACTTCCTCGGCACTCAGGCCCCAACGCGCATAATAGCGATAGCGAACCGCGCCGCTGCTCAAGGCGGCGACGCCGAGATTGTGGCCGATGGAAAGACCGGTGAAGGAGGCAATCGCCGCTTTCGGATAGCTCAACGGCTTTCCCGCATAGCGCAGCCCCATCCAATCGAAGCCCGTCAGGCATAGGTACGAGAGTGTTGCGAAGCCCAGGCCGTACAAGAGCCGTGAGACGGGGATGGCGGCGATTGACCGCGTGATCTCATCGATCGAATAGCGACTGAAGACCTTATAGAGGAGATAGGCCGCGAGAAGCAGTCCGAGAACCAGGGTTGCATTGATGAGGACACGCTTCGCCGACATGAAGATTCCATTCCGATTGATCTTTCAGTAATGGAACGAAACAGGATGAAATCGGGTTCCCTGTCGATGAGCGCATCGACAGACACTTCGCACCGAAATGAAGACCGGGAACTGAGAATCCTCACCTACAATGTGCACAGCTGCATCGGCACTGACCGGCTGCTCGACCCTGGCAGGGTCGCCGACGTGATCGCGCAATCGGGTGCCGACATCATCGCGCTTCAAGAGCTCGATGTCGGCCGCAAGCGAACCGGCGGCATCGACCAGGCGCATATGATCGCAACCCTTTTGAAGATGGAGGCCCATTTTCACCCGGCTCTTAATGTGCAGGAAGAAAAGTACGGCGATGCCATACTGACCGCCCTGCCGACACGGCTGATGAAGGCCGGCCCCCTGCCCTCGGTCGGCGAGACGCGGGGGGCGATCTGGACACAGGTGGATGCAGGTGGACGAAAGCTCAACGTGCTGAACACCCATCTCGGCCTGCGCAACGTCGACCGTATAAAGCAGGTGCGGACGCTGCTCTCGGACGAGTGGATCGGGAGCCCGGATTTTCACGCGGCACCGTGCGTTATCTGCGGCGACCTCAATGCACGAGCGTCATCGCCGGCCTACACGATGTTGGCCGGCCAGTTTCGCGACGCTCAGCTGAACATGGCGGAACGCCCGAGGCCGACTTTTCCGTCCCGCTTTCCACTGCTGCGGATCGATCACGTGTTTCTATCGCACGACCTCAAAGTCAGCGCCGCCAGTGTAATCTCCACGCCGCTGGCAAAGCGCGCGTCTGATCACCGGCCGTTGCTGATCACTCTGAAATTCTAACCGCCTCGAACGTGTCAGGAAATTGCATGGGAACAAAAGGCGCGCTGGCGCTGTTGCTGTGTCGCGATCCCACCAGAGGCGACAGATGCACATACCGACATCGACCTACAGGCTGCAATTTCGAGATGGCATGACCTTCGACACTGCCATCGATTTCATCCCTTGCCTGAAATCACTCGGCATCAGCCATCTTTATGCATCGCCGATCTTCACTGCCACATCGGGATCGACGCATGGCTACGACGTCACCGATTGCAACGAGATCGATCCCGCGATCGGCGGACGCGAGGGCTTCGAGCGCCTGAGCGCCGCACTGAAAGCCGAGCGCCTCGGCCTGATCCTCGACATCGTGCCGAACCACATGGCGGCCTCGACCGAGAACGCCTGGTGGGCGGATGTTCTGAAATTTGGCGCGGACAGCAAATATGCTGATCATTTCGATATCGATTGGAACCAGCGGCTGACGCTGCCGATCCTCGGAAAGAGCTTCGACGACGCACTCGCCGATGGCGAGTTCGAGTTGCAACGCGATCCGCAAACCGGCGATTGGTCGCTCGCCTATTTCGAGACCCGATTGCCGCTCAACCTGGATAGCACCGCGCCATTATCAGGCGACCTGAAAGATCGCTCGCAGATATCGAGCGTTCACGATCAGCAATCCTGGCAGCTGACTTTCTGGCAGGATGCCGCGAAGACGCTCAGCTATCGGCGCTTCTTCGAAGTCACCGGACTGGTTGGGCTGCGTGTCGAGGACGAGCAGGTCTTTGCCGACAGCCATGCGCTGGTGCTCGACTTGGTGCGCGCCGGCCACGTGCAGGGGCTGCGGCTCGATCACATTGACGGGCTCGCCGATCCCTCTGCCTATCTCGACCGCCTGCGTGCGACCGTGGGCCCCGAGATTTATATCGTCGCCGAGAAGATTGTCGGGCATGGAGAGACACTGCCGGCCGACTGGCCGATCGAAGGCACAACCGGATACGAGTTCATCTCGGCGCTCAGCAATCTCTTCATCGATCCCGATGGCATGCGCGAATTTCGCCATGCCTATGCCAATCTCTCGCCGGATGCGGCCGATTTCACCATCGGTCTACGCCAGGCAAAGTTGCTGATGGTCGAGCGCAACTTCGAGGGCGAGACAAATCGGCTTGTGGCGATCGCGCATTCGCTTCTGGCCGATCAGGACGAACAGCGGCTTGCATCCGCCATCAAGGAACTGCTCGTCGCGTTTCCCTTCTATCGCACCTATGGCCGTGCCGGAAAATTGTCGGACAGCGATCGCCTGCTCATTGAGCGGGCCGTTGGCGATGCCGCTCAGCAAACCGGAGACCGCGATGCGTTGGACGCCGTAGCGATGCTCCTCGATGGCGGCCCTCGCACAGAAGAATTCCAGCGACGCTTCCAGCAGTTGAGTGGCCCGATCATGGCCAAGGCCATGGAAGACACACTGTTTTATCGCCACAACTTGCTTCTTGGCGCCAACGAAGTCGGCGGCGAGCCGGGTCGGCCGGCGGGCGGCGTCGATGCATTTCATGAGTTGATGCAGCAAAGGGCAAAGCAGCAGCCAAACGGCCTGTCGGCCACCTCCACCCACGACACCAAGCGCGGCGAGGACGCCCGCGCCCGCCTTTACGTTCTGAGCGAGGAACCTGATGTATGGCGGCTAGGGGTAGAACGCTGGCGTGACATGAACCGCGGCCACCTGACCGAGTTGCCGGCAGGCCTGACGCCCGACGCCAATGTCGAATGGATGCTCTACCAGGCATTGGCCGGCATATGGCCGGAGGAGTTTCGCGATGGCGCTGCCGGAGCACTGACAGATCGTTTCGTCGCCTATGCCGAGAAGGCAGTGCGCGAGGCAAAGCTTGTGACGGACTGGAATGCGCCGCACGAACAATACGAGACGGCAGTCAAGAGCTATGCGGCCGCGCTCACCGCCTCCGCCAGCCTGACCTTCCACGAGGACTTCGCCGAAACGCTCCGGCCGGTGATGGCCGCAGGCTACCTGAACAGCCTGTCGCAAACGCTGATCAAGCTGACGGCCCCCGGCGTGCCCGATATCTATCAGGGCTCGGAAGCTTGCGACTTCAGCCTCGTCGATCCTGACAACCGGCGCCAGATCGACACGGCGGAACTCGCCCGCCTGCTGGCAACGCGTGACCCGATTTCGGAGCTGACCGTTCCAGCCCTCAAACAGCGCATAATCCAGATTGGCCTCAATCTGCGCAAACGCCTGCCTGCCCTGTTTGCCGAGGGAGATTATGTGCCTTTGTCGGTGACGGGCAGCCGCCGCCGCCATGTCATCGCATACGCTCGGCGGCTGCGCAATACGTTCACCATCACGGTGACCCCGCGCATGATGATGGGGCAGCTGGAGCCTGGAAAGCTCTTTGCCGGCCCCGAATTCTGGGACGACACCGCCATCATCTTGCCCGCGGGGCTACAGGGTTCGATACGTGATCTCCTGACTGAGCGGTCGATCGACACCGCCTCGTCGATCCCCGTGGCGAAGCTGCTGGGAAGGCGACCGGTCGCTTTGCTGCAAGTTGAGTGACCTGTTCAGCGGTATGGATAACTCAACCGTGACAAACCGCCACTCCGTCGGTCGCGAACTTTTCGCCCGCGCCCGCGTTGAGTGCAGCCAATCCCATTTGTCGAAAGGCCTCGCGTGACTGATATGCAATTCGGACCCGTCATTTCCGACAGGGGCGTGGTTTTCCGCCTTTGGGCGCCTCTTCTCGACAGCGTCCGCCTGAAGCTGGAAGACCAGGAACCCCGACCCATGCGCCAACTCGCCGACGGCTGGCACGAGGTGGAGGTCGCCGGCGTCGGCGCAGGCGCGCTTTACCGGTTTGTTCTTCCAGAAGGCCTGCAGGTGCCCGATCCGGCCTCACGCTTTCAGCCGCACGATGTGCACGGGTTCAGCGAGGTCGTCGATCTCACGGACCACTACTGGAAAGCCGAAACCTGGTCTGGGCGCCCGTGGGAAGAAACCGTCCTCTACGAACTGCACGTCGGCACCTTCACCGAAGAGGGCACCTTCCTCGCGGCAATCGGGCGTCTCGATCATCTCGCGCGGCTAGGCGTGACGGCGATCCAGCTCATGCCTGTTGCCGATTTTCCGGGACGTTACGGCTGGGGCTACGACGGTGTGCTGCCCTATGCGCCCGACGGCAGCTATGGCAGGCCCGAGTATCTAATGGCGCTCATCGATGCTGCCCACGAACGCGGAATCTCGGTCTTCCTTGACGTCGTCTACAATCACTTCGGCCCCGACGGCAATTATCTGCCCCTCTATGCGCCGCTGTTCACCGACCGGCACAAGACACCGTGGGGCAAAGGCATCGATTATGATGGTGCGATGGCGCGGCCGATGCGCGAATTTGTCATTCAGAACGCCATCTACTGGATCACCGTCTTCAGGCTCGACGGGCTGCGACTGGATGCCGTTCACGCCATCAATGACGACAGCGAGGAACATCTGCTGCTGGAACTCGCACGGCGCGTGCGCGCCGCCGCTGGCGTTCGCCATGTTCACCTGATTGTCGAGAACGAGGAAAACGACAGCGATCTCCTGAAGCGCATGAGCGATGGCAAAACAGGTCTGTTCACGGCACAATGGAACGACGACATCCACCACACGCTGCACATCGCCGCCACCGGCGAGCGCTTCGGCTATTACGCAGATTACGCTGATAATGGCGAAGCGCTTGCGCGTTCGCTCGCGGAAGGCTTTGTATTTCAGGGCCAGCACATGCCCTATCGCGGCGAAAACCGGGGCAAGAGCACGAGCGAACTGCCGCCTACGGCGTTAGTCTCCTTCATCCAGAACCATGACCAGATCGGCAACCGGGCGATGGGCGACCGGATCATCGCCGCGCAGCCCGTTCACGTCATAAAGTCGATGGCAGCGGTCTATCTGCTCGCGCCGCAAATACCGATGTTGTTCATGGGTGAGGAATGGGGGGCGCGCGACGCATTCCCCTATTTCTGCGACCTCAATGAAGAGCTGAACGAGATGGTGCGAAAAGGGCGCCGCGAGGAGCTCTCGCGACTGCCGGGCTTCGATACGGATGATCTGCTGGACCCGACCGCGCCATCGACCTTCGAGATGGCCAAGCTCGATTGGTCTGCCGTCACCGATCCCCACTGCGCCGACATGCGCGACTTCTACGCCTCGCTGCTTGCGATCCGCCACAAGAAGATCGTCCCGCTTCTGGCAGGAATGCGCCGCGGCGAAATCGTCGCCGGATCGGACTTTACGGCCGTCGCCGCCGATTGGTCGTTGGCGAGCGGCGGCCGGTTGTGCCTGCGGGCGAACCTTGGAGAGGAAACGATTGCGATGGACCCTATGACGGATGGGGCAGAGGCAATCTTCGGCCTTGACGCGTCATCTGGCAGTAACCTGTCGCCGTGGTCAGTCTGCTGGAGCGTAAGCCGCGAGTGACGAACCATTATCAGGCTTTCCATCGGCCGAAGACGCAGCCTTTCAAGGCAAGGATTTCAGCCAACCCAGCACACGGGCCTCTTCCGCATCCATCCATTTCAGCAGTCGCTTGCTTCGTGTCGGCCTCGCGCGCAACAGCTGGCCCAATCTGCCGGCCTTGAACTCGTCGAACACAGCGGGATGAATGTAGGACGAGCGGCACACCGCGCGCGTATTGACGAGCATGGCGGCAATGGCGTCGATCACTTCGTTCATTTGTCGCGCGAGCGCGGCCTCGGTGGCGGCAACCTCCAGGGGTGTGAAGGCAGTGACGGCCGCGCAGGTCGCGCCCCATGTCCGAAACTGGCGGGAGCTGAACTCGGCGCCGGATACATCCCGGATATACTCGTTGACGTCCTGCGACGATATTTGCCGGCGGGTCCCGTCTTCGCAGACATACTGGAACAATTGTTGTCCCGGTAATTCCTGCAGGCTGCAGACAGCGCGCGCGATGCGCCTATCCGTGTGCACCAGGTTCCACTCCTTGCCGGATTTTCCCTTGAAGCGGAACTTCACCTTGGAGCCGTCGATCTTGACGTGTCGGCGGCGCAAGGTCGTCAGGCCGAAGGAGCCGTTATCCTCAGCGTATGCCGCATTCCCGATGCGGATGTAGAGATTGTCGAGCATCCAGACGACGGTGGCCAGTGCCTTGTCCATCGTCGGCGCGCGGGCTCGCAAATCGATGTCTACTCGCGCTCGTATGTCAGGCAGGCGCTCACCGAAGTCGAGTAGCTGGTCGAACTTGGCACGTGCCCGCTCCGAATGCCATTCCGGATGATAGCGATACTGCCTCCGCCCTCGCGCATCGATGCCGATCGCCTGCAGATGCGAGAGAGGATTGGGCGATATGTGAACGTCGACATAGGCAGGCGGAATCGCTAATGTATTAAGCCGCAAAATCTCCGCGCTATCCGTGATCCTGCCGCCATCGGGAGCGTAGTAGAGGAAACCATTTTTTCCTGCCTTACGCGTGATGCCACTCTCGATATCCGTGGTGTAAACCAGTCGAGACGAGGCCAATGCCGCGTTAGGGAAATCCGGTTGCTTGATCGTCTGGTCCATGGGGCAGTAACCCCGTGATCAGGGATCCAGTTCCCTTCACGACCTGAGCTGTTCAATGAATTGTGCATGGTGCATTTGGTCGATCTGGCGGCCGCTATTTGCATCGCTCAATGGCGGTCGATGCGAGATACAAAGCAACAAAGACGTATCGACGCAGATATTCGAGCAGAATCCGAACATAACGCTCGCGCTAAGTAATCAAAACGAAGTACAAACCGCTTTTCTGCGTACCACTGATTGCCGTCGTTTCCTGCAGAACGAAAGATGGCACCATGGCCACTCGTCAGGGGATGTGTGGCAGATGATTAAAGTACGCGGTCGTAATAACAGTTATCTCAGTGCGTTCGGCGGGGCCACGACAGTCTATGCCGCGGCCCAAACCTGGAGTACTGGCGCTGCGCCCACCGCTTCAGATGCGACAAGTGCTCAACCGAACACAACGGCCACGGCGTTCCAGGTATCCGCGAATGGTGCTGCGACAACCACCGCAGCTACATTCAGTTCCGCTAGTGATGCCGCTTCGACCACAAACTCGGCGACCTCAGCGCTCATCGACACGTCCACGGCGACAATGTCGACCAACGAGCCACGGACGGTTTTGCCGGCGGATGCGGCTCCTATGCCCGCCCGCCTCGCGACAGCAAGCGCGAGCATAGTTCTTCCAAACAGCAGCGCTCCTTCGTCATCGGTCGATGCCTCCACCTCGTCAGTTGAGGCTGTCGCTCCCACCGCTTTAGCGGTCTTGCGTACGGCCTCTGCGACGGCGGCATCAACGGCTGTGGCATCGGCAGAAAGCACAAGCGAGCCGACCGCGACGACAACCGCGCTGATGGCACCGGCGGCCGTTGCGGCCACGCCGAACAAGATCGCTCTTGAGAACATGAAGCAAGGCACGGCGCGTAGCGAATGGGCGCTCGAAGGAGACGGCAATGGCACCATTCAGGGCTTCGCTACCGAGATCAGCTCCAACATCGGGCAGACCGTCGATTTCAAGATCGCGACGGATTCGACGCACTACCGCATCGATATCTATCGCATGGGCTATTACGGCGGTGATGGAGCCCGCAAGGTCGCGTCCATCGACAAATCTCTAACGACCGCTCAGATCCAACCACACCCGATCGTTGACATGTCGCTTGGCCTGATCGACTGCGGTAACTGGTCGGTGTCGGCCAGCTGGGAGATTCCAGCAGACGCTGTATCTGGCGTCTACTTCGCCAAGCTCGTTCGCGAAGATGGTGTCGAGGACGCCGGCATTATCCCGTTTATCGTGCGCGATGACGCCTCAGCGAGCGATATCGTCTTCCAGACGTCGGACACGACATGGCAGGCTTACAACGCCTGGGGCGGCGCTAGCCTCTACTACGGCGAAGTGCCCGTCGATCCTGCCGACATGATTGGCTATCTGCCTCCGAATTGCAGCTGTGGCCTGACAGCGATCGGCCGCGCTTCGGCGGTCAGCTACAACCGACCGATCATCACCAACACCAGCCCGGTCGGCGGCACTCACGATTACATCTTCGGTGTCGAAGCCTCCGCAATCTCTTGGCTAGAGCAAAACGGCTACGACGTTTCCTACATCTCTGGCGTCGATTCAGCCCGAAGCGGCAGCCTACTCCTGAACCACGACGCATTCCTGTCCGTCGGCCACGACGAATACTGGTCGGCCGAGCAGCGCGCCAACGTGGAAGCGGCGCGCGACAGCGGCGTCAACCTTGCCTTCTGGAGCGGAAACGAGGTCTATTGGAAGATCCGCTGGGAAACCAGCATTGACGGCAACGGCACGCCTTATCGCACGATGGTCTGCTACAAGGAGACATGGGGAACCAGCAGCGACCCGAGCAGTATCGGCACCGGCACTTGGCGTGATCCGCGCTATGCCGATCCGGGCCAGGAGCCGGAGAATTCGCTGACGGGCACGATGTTCACCGTAGACAGCTACCGGCTGGACACGATCACCATCCCTTACGACTATTCGCAACTGCGCTTCTGGCGCAACACCGACGTTGCCAACCTGCAGCCGGGTGAAACCTACAGCTTGGTGCAGAACCTTCTCGGCTACGAGTGGGATTCCGACGTGGAGAACGGCTTCCGGCCGGCGGGCCTGATCAATCTGTCGCTCTCCAGCGTATCCGTAGACACCTACCTGCGAGACTACGGAACGACCGTTGGTAGCGCGATCGCGACGCACAGTCTGACCATGTATCGCGCCGAAAGCGGCGCGCTGGTCTTCGGGGCTGGAACTGTATTCTGGTCATGGGGTTTGAACGCCGATCACGAGGGTCCCGCGACGCCGACCGATCCGAATGTCCAGCAGGCCATGGTCAATATGTTCGCCGACATGGGCATCCTGCCGACGACGCTCGACGCCAGCTTGGTTCTCGCCACACAATCGACGGATACTCTCAAGCCGACCTCGACCATCACTTCACCGACACTCGGCGGCAGTTTCCTCGAAGGCCAGCACGTCACTGTGACCGGAACCGCAATGGATTTCGGCGGCGGCATCATCGCCGGTGTCGAAGTCTCGACCGATGGCGGGCAGCACTGGTTCAAGGCCACCGGTCGGGAAAACTGGAGCTACAATTGGGTCGTCCAGGCAAGCGGCACTTACACGATCATGTCACGCGCGGTGGATGACAGTGTCAATCTGGAGGCTCCATCAGCCGGCACCCAGGTGACCGTTTCGTTGCCCCAGACGCAAGGTCTCTGGACGCTTGCATCGAAGCCTACGACCGAAACGGCTATCGACCGTGATCCGGTCGAGCTTGGTGTCCGCTTCCAATCGACCACAGGCGGTCTCGTGCAGGGCATCCGCTTCTACAAGGGCTTCTATAACATCGGCGAACACGTCGTCAGCCTCTGGAACGCCGATGGCACGCTCCTCGCAACCGGTATTTCCACGAACGAGTCTCTCTCGGGCTGGCAAACCGTGATGTTTTCGAGCCCCGTGCAGATCACGGCGGGAACGACGTATACCGCCTCGTACCACAGCAACGGCTATTTCTCAGTCACAGAGAATTACTTCGCATCGACATATAGCAACGGCCTCTTGAAGACCGTCGATGGAGGCGGTGTTTATTCTTACAGCCCCACCTCCGTTTTCCCGACCCTCAATCCAAGCGGCTCGAACTACTGGGTCGACGTCGTGTTCGACGCTGGCGCCAACACCGCCCCTGTCGCCAACGACGACGGCGGCTTCACGATCGGGCGCAACGGTTCCCTGACGCTGTCGATCGCGGCTCTGACCGCAAACGACACCGATGCAAATGGCGACGCTCTGACGATAACCGCAGTCGGCAATGCCGTGAACGGGACGGTATCTTTGAACACCCAGACCGGAACAGTGGTGTTCACGCCGACCGCTGGCTACACCGGCCCTGCGACGTTTACCTACACTTTGTCGGACGGACGCAATGGTACCAGCCAGGGCAATGTCAGCCTGACGGTGCAAGAGGGGCCCGCAGGCGTCGGGCTGTTTACGGCCGCCGAAGGACCGACCGGCTCGGCAATTCACGATACGACGCCGGTGGAACTCGGAATGAAGTTTGTCTCATCCGCGAGTGGCACGATCACCGGCATCAGCTTCTATAAGGCCGCCGGCGATACCGGCGCTCATACCGGATCAATCTGGACCGCAGACGGGCAGCTCGTCGGGACTGTAAACTTCGCCAATGAATCGCTGAGCGGCTGGCAAACCGCGACGTTCAGCAGCGCGATCCAGATTGCCGCCGGCGTCACCTACATTGCGTCGTATCATACGACCGGCTCCTACGTCGCGACCACGAATTACTTCTCGACCGATCACACCAACGGCGTTCTAACCGGGCTTTCAAGTGCCGCAAGCGGTGGCAATGGCCTTTACAGCTACGGTGCGAGTTCGCTTTTCCCGACCTCCAGCTATCAGGCATCGAACTACTGGGTGGATGTCGTCTTCAACCAGTCGACGGTCAGCAATACGGCACCGGTCGCCGCAAACGACAACGGGCTCCAGGCCTATTCAAACACCGCCCTATCGATCGCCGCTGCCACGCTTCTTGCAAACGACACTGACGCGGACGGAGATTTGCTTTCGATAACGGGCGTGAGCGCGGCGGCGAACGGCATCGTTACTTTCAACAGCCAGACGAATTCCGTGATCTTCACGGCAGCGAGCGGCTATGTAGGCGCCGCAAGCTTCACCTACACGATCTCGGACGGGCGCGGCGGCACGGCATCGGCGCAAGTAAACCTGACGGTCAGCCAGCCAAACACCCCACCGACGACATCGAGCTTGTTCTCATCTTCGCAGACGCCCACGATCGCCGCCGACAGCGATTCGAGCTCCGTCGAACTCGGCGTCAGGTTCGTGGCGTCCGCCGGCGGGCAGATCACCGCTCTGCGCTATTACAAGAGCGCTCAGGATACCGGAACCCATGTCGGTTCGCTCTGGAGCAGCACGGGCACCTTGCTCGCCTCTGCGGTCTTTACCAACGAGACGGCGAGCGGGTGGCAAACGGTCACGCTCAGTGCACCGATCACCATCACCGCAGGCACGACCTACGTCGCTAGCTACCACTCCAACGGATATTATGCAGCCACGCCGAACTATTTCACGGCCGACTATTCGAATGGCGGGCTGACGGTGCCAAACGGCAGTAACGGCGTCTATTCCTATGGCTCGACAAGCCTGTTCCCAACGGCAAGCTACAATGCGACAAACTACTGGGTTGACGTCGTCTATCAGAGCAGCACACCAACGGTGGCCAACACCGCGCCGGTCGCGGTGGACGACACAGGCTTTTCAACGACACCGGGCGCCACGCTTACGATCCAGGCAGCGGCCCTGCTTGCCAATGACACGGATGCTGATGGCAACACGCTGTCTGTCACCAGCGTCAGCAACGCCGTGAACGGCACCGTGACCTTCGACAGCCAGACGAACGCCATCACGTTCACGCCGACGGCAGGCTATTCAGGTTCGGCGAGCTTCTCTTACGCAATTTCTGACGGAGCAGGCGGAACGGCGTCGGCGCAGGTGTCGGTGACCGTCACTCCGCAATCGACGGCACCCACGCAAAGCGTCTTTGCCGCAAACGCAACTCCGACGGTTGTTTCGGTCAACGACAATTCGCCTGTTAATCTCGGAATGAAATTCGAGGCCGACACCGCAGGCTGGATCACCGGCATCAGCTTCTACAAGGGCGCGACGAACACCGGCACCCATACCGGCTATCTCTGGACAGCGACCGGCGATCTGCTTGCAAGCGCAACTTTCACAAACGAAAGCGCCAGCGGTTGGCAGTCCGTCACGCTTTCGAACCAAGTGGCGGTCTCCGAGAACACGACTTACGTCGTATCCTACAGCGCCAATGGTAACTACTCGGCAACCAGCGGATACTTCGACAACAGCGTTTCCAACGGCAATCTCGAGGCGATGTCATCCGCTCTCAGCGGCGGCAATGGCGTCTATGCCTATGGTACGGCCGGGCTGTTCCCGACCAGCACCTATAACAGCACCAACTACTACGTCGACGTGGCCTTTCGGCCGCAGCTGGCGGCTTAGGAACGAGCATGGAACGGGGCGCAAGCGACAACAGGCTTCCGGTAACGGTTTTGGCGGGCTTCCTCGGTGCCGGCAAAACCACCCTGCTCAATCATGTCCTGCGCAATCGCGAGGGACGCCGCGTGGCGGTCATCGTCAACGACATGAGCGAGGTCAACATCGACGCCGACCTTGTTCGGGGCAACGCGAACCTGTCGCGCACGAACGAAACGCTGGTGGAGCTCAGCAACGGCTGCATCTGTTGCACGCTGCGCGACGACCTGTTGACGGAGGTCCGCCGGCTCGCCGCCGAGGGTCGCTTCGACTACCTGCTGATCGAAGGCACCGGTATTGCCGAGCCGCTGCCCATCGCCGCCACCTTCTCGTTTCGCGACGAAAACGGCGCAGCGCTCTGCGATACCGCCCGACTGGACACGATGGTGTCAGTCGTCGATGCGGCCAATCTCTTGGCTGACTTTTCCAGCACGGATTTCCTTAGCGATCGTGGCGAGGTCCGCGATTCAGAGGACAACCGCTCACTGATCGACCTTCTCGTCGACCAGATCGAATTCGCCGACGTCATCGTGATCAACAAAATCTCGGAGGTCGATGCGGCAACGCGCATCATGATACGGCAGATCGTGGCGTCGCTGAACCCGGACGCGCGCGTGGTCGAGACGGATTTCGGTGACCTGCCGCTGGGCTCGATCCTCGACACCCGCCTCTTTAGCGAAGCGAAATCTGCGCGCCATCCGCTGTGGCACAAGGAGCTCTATGGATGGGGCGACCATGTACCGGAGACGGAAGAATATGGCATTTCAAGTTTCGTCTACCGCGCACGCCGGCCATTCGATCCGGTGAAGCTGGAGCGTTTTCTGGCGATAGAATGGCCGGGGCTGATCCGCGCAAAGGGCCATTTCTGGCTCGCGACCCGGCCCTCGGAAATAGGCCAGCTTTCGATTGCCGGCGTTCAGCGCCAGATTACCGCTAAGGGCTATTGGTGGGCGACGGTGCCAAAGGCGCAATGGCCACGCTATCCGCAATTCCGGCAGCTACTGGACAAGCACTGGAACGAGATATGGGGTGACCGCCGCCAGGAACTCGTCTTCATCGGCGCAGGTCTTGATCAGGAGGTAGTCTGCGCAGCGCTCGACGACTGCCTCGTTGGCAACGATACCGGCTTCGATCAGCATTTGGCACAGGGCATGCACGATCCCTTTCCAGCGTGGCAACACGGCCATGCTTGACACATTCTGAAACAACCAAACCAGAGGGCATACAATGAGCAGCGAACTTTATTCTGACGGCATCGCCGAAATCACGGTAACTGGAACGATTGTCAGGATCGACCTGATGTCTCTTTCGGCAACGGAACGTGATGCAAGCAACAATCCGAAGCCTGAATTCCGCCAGCGCATCATTATGCCTGTCGAGGCATTCGCGAACGCGGTGGATCTGATGCAGAAAGCGCTCGGCGGTCTCGTTGAGGCAGGCGCCGTCCGCCGCATCAGCGACATTCAGACTCCAGCGGCGGATGCGGCTCAGTCGCAGAACGCTTCGCCGAATTTCAACTGAACGCTATCGCTATTCCGGGTGGGCCACGCGTATGTTTTTGCACACCAATCTCCACTGTCTTGCTCTCGTCGCGCGTCACCACGGCGTCGACCTCTCACCTGAGCGCCTACAGCATGACTATGCTGTAGGGGAGGAACCTGTCGCCATGCGCCAGCTTCTGCGCATGGCGAAAGACGCCGGGCTGAAGGCCAAGAACCTTACGCTCACCTGGCCATCGCTCTTCCAGCTGGGCAATGCCTATCCCATTCTTGCCGAACTTGAGAACGGCAACTGGGTTGTAGTGGCCGGCGCAATCGATAGCGATGAAAAGCAAGTGCGCGTCCTCGACCCTCTAGCGGCCCGGCCTGAATTCATTTTGCTGAGCGAAGAGCAGTTCACCAAATCGTGGCGCGGTTCCGTCGTCCTGATGAAGCGCAACCATCGCATGGGCGACGACGACCAACCGTTCGGCTTCCGCTGGTTCATTCCTGAAGTCATCAAGCAGCGCAGCTTCTTCCGTGATGTCGCGCTTGCCGCCTTTGTTCTTTATGGCCTCGGATTGACCACCCCGATGTTCTTTCAGCTGGTCATCGACAAGGTGCTGGTGCACCAAAGCTACGCCACGCTGACGGTGCTGACGATCGGCATCGCCGTCGCCCTGATCTTCGACGCAACTTTCAGCTTCCTCAGACGCTATCTTCTGCTTTACGCGACGAACCGGATCGACATCCGCATTGCCACCCGCACATTTGGACACCTGCTCAATCTTCCCATCGCGCTATTCGAACAGGCATCCGCCGGCGTTATCGTCAAGCATATGCAGCAGACTGGGCGCATTCGTGAATTTCTTACCGGGCGTCTTTTCCTCACGCTTCTCGATGGGCTTTCGCTGCTTGTCTTCATCCCGATCCTGCTCCTTTACAGCGTGAAGCTGACCTTTGTGGTGCTCGGCTTTGCCGCTCTCGTCGGGCTCGTGGTGATGCTGCTAGTCGGCCCGTTCCAGCGACGTCTGCAGGCGCTCTACAAGGCCGAAGGTGATCGACAAGCGCTCTTGGTCGAAACCGTGCACGGCATGCGCACCGTCAAGTCGCTTGCCCTGGAGCCCCGCCAGCGCAAGGTGTGGGACGACCACTCAGCGCAGGCGATCTCCGTGCGGTTCCGCGTCGACAAGATCTCCACGGTCGCTCAGTCGCTCACCGGTCTTCTGGAAAAGCTGATGGGCGTGGCGATCATAGGTCTTGGCGCCCTCGACGTCTTCAATGGCTCAATGACGGTCGGCGCACTCGTTGCGTTCAACATGCTGGCTGGCCGCGTCTCCGGGCCGCTGGTGCAAATCGTGACAATGGTGCACGAATACCAGGAAGTCGCGCTCTCTGTTCGAATGCTCGGCGAGATTATGAATCAGCGTCCGGAACAATTCGGCCGCGGTCGCGGCATCCGCCCGCAGCTTCGCGGACGCATCGATTTCGACAAGGTCACCTTCCGCTACGCGCCCGATGGCGCGCCGGCGCTCGACGATGTCACGTTCAGCATTCCTGAGGGGTCGGTTTTCGGTGTCGTCGGCAAGAGCGGCTCTGGCAAGACGACGATCACGCGCCTGATCCAGGGATTGTATCAAAGCCAGCAGGGCCTCGTTCGCGTCGATGGCTACGACAGCCGCGAGATCGACCTCGTGCACCTGAGAACCAGCATCGGCGTAGTGCTGCAGGACAACTTCCTGTTCAAGGGCACCGTTCGCGAAAACATCGCGGCCGCAAAGCCGGATGCCAGCATCGAGGAGATTATCGAGGTCGCGCGCATCGCCGGCGCAGAGGAGTTCATTGAGCGCCTGCCGCGCGGCTTCGAGACCATGCTTGAGGAGAACGCCGCGAACCTTTCCGGCGGGCAGAAGCAGCGACTAGCGATCGCGCGCGCTCTGATCACGGATCCCAAACTGCTGATCTTCGATGAGGCAACGAGTGCGCTCGACCCCGACAGCGAAGCTATCATCCGGCAGAATCTTAGCCGGATCGCGGCCGGTCGGACAGTGATCATCGTCTCGCACCGGCTCTCCACGCTTGTCGACGCCGATGCCATTCTCGTGGTGGAACGCGGCAAGATCGCCGACATCGGCCGCCACGATCAGCTCGTAACGCGCTGCATGACCTATCGTCATCTTTGGTCGCAGCAGATGAGGCAGGTAGCATGAACGCGCACGCTGGAAAGCCAAACCTTCCCATTCCGGTCAAACCGGACGACAATCAGCTAGCCTCGCGCGGGGGATTCTCTCCTGTCATCGCTGAGTTCCAATCCGATGCCGTGGAACTCGAGGAGCGTGCTCCACCGCGCGTCGCGCGCATGACACTCTACTGCATCACCGCGTTAATCGTCTCGGCGATCATATGGGCTTCGGTGTCATCGATCGACGAAGTGGTGATCGCGCCAGGAAAGCTCGTGACGACGCAGCCAACGATCGTGGTTCAGCCGCTCGAAACCTCGATCGTACGAACGATCGACGTGAAGGCCGGCGATCTCGTACATAGCGGCCAGACGCTGGCAACGCTCGACGCGACCTTCAGCCAGGCGGACGTGGATCAATTGACTGCGAAGTTCGCCGCACTCGACGCGCAGGTAAAGCGTATCGAAGCGGAGCTGTCCGGTGTCGATTACTCGTCCATCGCCGGGGCGACGCAAAACGAGATCTTGCAGGCACAGCTGTTCGGACAACGCCGTGCGTTCTACACAGCGCAACTGCAGAACTTCCAGCAGCAACTCGCCGGTCAGGCCGCGACGATCGCCGCCAGCAAGGCACAACAAGCAGTGCTTGTCGATCGTCGCGAGAACCTAGCTCGGATCGAAGCCACCCGCGAACGCCTCTATGACCGCGAGAGCGGGTCGCTCATCACGCTGCTTGCGTCTCGCGACGCCCGGCTTGACGTCGAGGCAAGTTTGTCGACCGTAAAGGGTCGCGCCGATGAAGCGGAGCATGCCTACGCGAAGCTGGAGGCCGATCGCCAGGCCTTTATCGAGGACTTCCGCCGCGCATCGATGGAGCAGCTCGTCGATCTCAGAAGCCAGCGCGACACGGCCGGCGAAGAGCTGAAGAAGATGGAACTGCGGCGAAACATGGTGATCTTGACCGCGCCCGCGGATGCCGTAGTGCTCGATCTGGCGCAGCGCTCAGTCGGCTCGGTCGTCAAGGAGGCCGAACCTATCGTCACCCTCGTTCCCCTGAACGTGCCGCTTGAGGCCGAAGTATCCGTCAATGCACGCGACATCGGCCGTATAGAGACCGATACGCAAGCGCGCATCAAATTCGACGCCTATCCCTTCCAGAAGTACGGTACGGCGTCGGGAACTGTGCGAACGATCAGTCGTGACACTTTCACCCCGACCCAGCAGGACGCCGTCGCCACGCAGTCGAACCAGCCTTTCTTCAAGGCCCGTGTTCTCCTAGCTGACAAGAGCCTCGGCACGGACAAGGACCCAGTCCGGCTACTTCCTGGTATGGCGGTTTCAGCCGAGATCATGGTCGGACAGCGGACCGTGATTTCGTATTTCCTGTATCCGCTGCTGAAAGGACTGGACACGGCGATTCGGGAGCCTTGATTGAGGCTCCCTTTCTCCCAGCGTCTGGCTTACCTGCACGTCGACTGTTGCAGATCGTACGAGCATGACAAGGCGACTCTATCCGGCATAGGGCAAGCCGGATAGTGTTGGCTCATCGAGCGGAAGTGTGATGCACGAAAATCGGCGCTGTTTTAGCGCGCTTCCAACGCTGTGCCGTCATCCCAAGTATTACCGGTCCAGACATTGCCCTCTCCACCGGCGGCGAATGAAGTCGTCGGGCCGAAGGCTGCGCACTTCCCGTTTTTTCCGCGCTGCCAGACGTTGTCCTTCACGACGATAAACGTCGGATTGGAACCAAACGGCTTTGTCGGATTGTATCCGAATGATGTGCAAAAGCCTCCAGGGGTTTCTTGGAAGAGATTTCGTTCGAATGTGAATCGGGTGAGCTCGGAAAAATCCCCGTAGATCTGGGCGGATCCCGAACAACCGCCGTCGCCAATGTCCTCAACATCGCAGGTAATTGTATTGTGCCGAAGTGTTACGTCTCCCCAGCCGTTTGAAAGAAAGCCACCCAAATGCTGCGGCTGACCGGGCTGAAGATATTGCCCATGCAACCATGAATCTTCGACGAGACAATTGGGCGTGCACTGGACACTTGTCTGCCCGCCCCTGACGTCGGACCGGCGCACAGTCACGTTTGAAAAGCCGATCGCCGGTCCCTGCCATTTACCACCGTCTACAAGGCTATCCTCGATCGTCAACGATGCACCCGGCGTGTCGACGTCAATGCGCCCCGTCTTGCTTCTGGTGATAACGACACCCGGAGCTTTCACGACCAATGGGCAGCCGACAATCCGTGCATCAATAACAGTGTTGGGCTGGGTAATGTCACACGGCCCATCGTAGGGTGTAAGCTCGGTACCCTTCGGCACACCCGTATTATGAGGCCCAGGGAACGTCTTGACATCGACAGGTCGCGGTTCGGCCGCATGCGCGACTGCAACATCAACGGAAAGGCTCGCCGCAATGGAGGCAGTAACGATCCACACGGCCGCCGGCCGCCGTCCTACCGTCCGATTTGAGCGGCTGGTCGATATCGTAGCCATACTAGGTTCTCCATCACCGACGAGATCGGCAGTTGCGATATAGGGGAAAAACTAACGTCAGAGGACGGCAGAGCTTGGAATCAGGTAGCGACAACCCTTGACCGCCATGAGCCAACAATCTGTCTGATCTTTCTGGATGCGCGCTTTGGATTCCTTATTGCCTCCGTTGCGGGCCGCAATATATCGCGGTAGTTTCCATATCTGTTGACCGGAATTTCGGATATCTCACGCCAAAGAAGCGCGATTACCTTCGAGTATATGTCGCCTTTGCGACGCATCGCCGGAGGCAGAGACAACATCTCCGTATAATTTTCCCTGGAGATCATAGGATTTATCTCACAGTGCCTCGGTTTGACGTATGAATCGCAGAAACCCCATGCGCTCATTCGCAGCTCGATATAGGCGAGATCCAGGATGAGGAAGGCGTCGAGATGGGAAACAGGTGCGAGCCACTCTTCTACAGCTCGCAAGACCTCGACAGTGGGTGACAGCTTCAATCTGCTTATAAGGCCTCTTGCGTCAATCACGGTGTCCTTTTCGGCGTTCAGCCAAAGGAAACCGCGGCCAACTTCTCCACCCAGGCCGCCAATGAAGTATTGCCCTTCCAGAGGCTTGACGCTCGGATGCATCTTGACGTTGTTGCCACCAACACAATGTCCAGCTCGAAGGAGCCACAGATCTGCCTCAGCCCGCGTTGCCTCCCGGTAGGGAAGAACGTCGTGCTCTAGACCAAACTCGCGCGCCAAGCGCGTGGCACACGCGACATCGATGTCTGCGGTCGGTGCGGCAACCGTCGCAAAAGAGACATCTGCGATCATGGATCGTGAGCATGCCAGAAGAAGACGTGAATCATTGCCTGCCGTCAGCGCAATGGTTGTCTTTCCCGCCTTGGCAAGAACCGCCGTCGTCCTGCTGATACGATCACACATCCGAAGGCAAGCCGCCAACGGATCCTTGGCGGTCTCAATTTCAGCAAACGGCCAATGGCGCTTCGTCGTCCACGTGCAAAGATCAAGATAATGGTTGCACAGCAGACGCGAAATTCCTTCGTGCGCAGTCATGCCAGCTGTGAACCAACCGGCATTTTCGACGTCTAGTGCCTTGTAAAGCCTCGCGCGAAAGCGCGCTGCGTATGCGGCGGGGTCCAAGAGAACAGCTGCGGTCGCACCCGCCAGCTTCCGTTCACTGTCATAAACGACGGAAAGACTGCCGTTGGCATCAAGGTAAAGACGTTTGATACCGCCAACGCTCATGATGAACAGGAAACTCCCGGTCAGGCGATAGACATTCCGTTCGATAAGAGCGTCAAGAGATTGCACGTCACCGAGTACGCCGTCCAAATGATATTCTCGGTCAACGATTACACCCTTATCGAGGTCGATCGGTGTCCCGAGCATGAAACCGATTTGGCCGCCGTTTGCGTCGACGACCGGGAGAACTCGCATTTCCTGTGCCACAGCCACGCACAGACCATCAAGCGTGTGGAGCCGCCAGCCCAGCGGGCACGCAGTTGGCCCTGCCGAAATAAAGAACTGTCCGTCAAGCTTGTCGTGTCCAGGCAGCATCTGAGGTTCCTTTGCCGCGATTGCACGGGCGTTGGTGGTCCGACCGAACTCAAAATAATCAAAGAAAGATTATCTTATATAAATAACGCAGGTAAGCGCATCATTCCTCGTCTATTCGGACGATGCCAAAGTATACCGGAAGGATTAGTCGCGCATTCACCGGACTTTGATTATTATGAGTAACGGGCCAGTTGCGGCTCAATTCGTCATGGCTTTCAGCCAAGCGGATAAACGGTAATCTCCTAGCGTCTTTCCGGATATCGCGATGTCTAAATACAAAGTTGCCAGTATCCAGCCGCGTTTAGCATCAGAGGTCCGGAGAGTAGCAATCACAGGCCAGAACCACCTAGGCCAGCAGCTGCCTCGCGCCGCAACGCGTCAACGATCCGACGTCTCCTCGTCAACAACCCATCTAGCGGTTGGGGTTAAGCTGTTTCTAATCGGACTTATGATCCCGTGGATCATCCCGCTCGGACCACTTAACGTTTCCGTCTATCGCCTCGTCCTGATTTTCACGCTGCTACCTGACGTCGTAAAGCTGGCGCAAGGTCGAGCCGGGCCAGTTAGGATCGCCGATATAGGTCTCTTCTTCTACTGTGTTTGGGTAACTGTGGCCCTCGGCGTCGCACATGGTGTGGGTGTCGCTACGCAGTCCGGCGGAATGATGCTTATCGACGGAGCGGGCGCCTATTTGCTGGCGCGCTGCCACATTCGTACACCCGACGATTTCCGCAATATGATCGTCTTCGTTGTCAAGCTGCTAGCATGCTTGGCTCCCTTCGCCCTTTACGAATGGCTGACCGGCCAGAAGCCGCTTTTGGTTGCGTTTGGAGCGATATTCCCCACGGTCGACGTGACAAAAATGTTGCCTCGCATGGGGCTTTGGCGTGTTCAGGGACCCTTTAGCCATTCCATTTTGTTTGGCGTATTTTGCGGCAGCATGCTGGCACTCACCGCACTTGCCTCCAGCGACAAGGCAGCCACTCGTCGCCTTCTGGCCTGCCTCGTCGTTGGAACAACGATCATGTCCATGTCTTCAGCTCCGATCGCCGGCGTCTTCTTTCAATTGGCACTCTTGGCATGGGACAAGACGCTAGGCAGCTTTCAGGCGAGATGGAAACTGCTGTGGGGTTTTGCCCTTATGGGCTACCTGGTGATTGAGTTTGGTTCCAATCAGACGCCCATCCAGTTCTACATCTCGCACTTCACCTTCGAACAGCAAACGGGATGGTATCGAATCTGGATATGGAATTATGGTTCGGCCTCGGTCGGAAATCATCAGCTTTTCGGAATCGGGCTTAGTGACTGGGAGCGACCGAGTTGGATGGCAAGCGATAGCGTCGACAATTTCTGGCTTCTAACCGCAATGCGTTACGGCCTACCGGCTTTCGTACTGATGTGCTTGTCATGGTTATCGCTTTGGTTTGCGATAGCGCTGAGAAAGGGCCTGGATCAGCGCGCCAGCTCATGCCGCACCGCCTACCTTATGTGCATGGCGACGTTCGTTTTCGTGGGATCGACTGTGCATTTTTGGGGTGCAACCTACGCCTGGCTTTTCTTTCTCAGCGGCGCAGGCGTCTGGTTGTTGGATGCCAGGACCGAGGAACAAAACGACGTTGGGCGGGCGCAAAATAGCAGTTTCCGTCGAGCCCGCACCTGAAAAGCTGGCACACCTTGGCTGGGAGCTAGGTTTCATCCTCGCATGGAGCGCAGAACCTGCCACACACGCGGACCAAGCGCTCTGTTTGCCAAGTAGCGAAGCCAAGCGCGCGAGCGCCAAACGTCCGGATAAAGTTCCTTTGCCAAATCCGATAAACGGTTTGCCGTTGCGATATCACCTTCATTGAAGGCCTCGCCCGCCTGATAAATCGAGTTGCGGCCTAAGGCCTGAAAGAGAAGCGTCTTGAACAGACGCGGATTTTTCAGCTCCGGAGCACTGTATTCCAGAAAGTGATCGATCGCAGCGCGTCTTTGTTGAACATCAGGCAGTCTGGCAGCCGAGTACGAACGTGACATGTTGCTGGAATGCATTCGGTAGACTGCTTGCGTAGCATTAATAAAACCAACTGGGCCGGTAGCCGCTAAACGCAGCCACATCGCCATATCTCCAGCGTGAGGCAGAGCCTGGCAATATCCGCCGACGTGCTTTTGTGCACTTGTCCTGACAACCGCAGTGGGGGTCGGAACGATGTTCTGGCCGCTCATTGCTTTGACGAAATCCAGGCACGAAAAGATTTCGCTCTGCCTCTTACGCTTCCCAGCGAAGGGCTCTCTTAGTTCTTGCATCCCATTGTCGAAAACCAAACTGGCATTGCCGAACACGAAACTCATATCTTCGTTTGCTTCAAAAAGCTGAGCGACGCGAGACAGAGCACCCGGCGCGAGGTAATCGTCGGCCGAGAGCAGCAGAAAGAGATCACCTGAGGCCCAATCAATGCCCTCGTTATACGTTGCAATATGTCCCTTGTTTTCCGTGTGGTAGCGGTACTCGACCCGTGGATCGCTCTCGGCCAGTTGTCGTCCCACCTCTGCGGTATTATCAGGCGAGCAATCGTCTAGAATAAGCACGCGGGCCTGAATGCCTTCCTGTGAGAGTACGCTTTGGACACACTCCCGCAGGAAGTGTCCGTATCGATAACATGGAATTGCAACGTCAACAGTTAGTGTCACGGTTCCCCCCCGAAAAATAGACGCTACGCGTTGCCCTTGAGCGCGCGCTGCAAGGCCTTATCGATCGCGGCTCCCGCCAGATCCCAGGATGTCGAGTTGACACTGTCAGCCGCGCGTTTGGCCTCCGATTGAAAATTCGGCATCGCCACGATCGCTTCCAGCGCCTCTGCGAGAGAATGCGGGGAAAGCGACGCGTAGCGCACATGCGCGTTGTCCAACACCATGCGATTGTGATCGGCGTCGTTGACTACGGGAATGCAGCCGCATGCAAGCATCTCGTGCGGAACGAGCGATACGTTCGTGAGTGATAATGTCAAACCCGCGAAGCACCGGTTATAGATGTCGCCCAGCTTGTCGGGGGACACCAGTCCATGGTTGGTGTATCGGAAGGGAAGCATACCGAGATCCTCACCGAAAAGGTGAAGTTCGATCTCGGGGTGACGCTTGGCAAATACTTCAAGCGCGAGGAGACCAAGCTCGACAGCGCGACGGGGCGTGCCGGCGCGCGCGTAGAACGCGACACCATTTCTCTTTGATGACGGATTGAATCGATAGCGGCTTGTGTCACAGCCGAAGGGAAACCAGTCTGATTCCATTCCGAACTCCGCCGCCAACTTCTGGGTTAGCCATCGGCCCGCGGTGAGGCCATGAAATCCCATTCTATAAGTGCTTTCCGCCAATGCGCTGTTAGTGCCGATAGGGTAAAAGGACGGCTCATAATCCTGAACGAAGTAAAAGCGTTTGCCAGCCGTCCGAATGTTAAACATGGCGTAAGCCGATGGCCAATGGGTTGCCACGACCGCGTGGGCATCCCTCATATCGGGGCCAAACTTGCCAATCTTGCAAGTAACACCATAGCTCGAACGAGCAATACTTTCGTAATACTTATGATCCCCGCCATATGGATCGTAGAAATAGACGCTATTGTCGTAGCCGATCCGTTGCAGATAATTAACCATGCGAAAGATTGTCGTGTGACCTCCCGATCCAGGACCAGCGGGGCCAACGATCCAATTGATCGCGATCGGCGCACCGTCTTCAACCGCCGGAACAGCAAAGATCGCCGGTCGCGTGAAGTCGGCATTCAAAACGTCTTGCGGAAAAACATGCCAGATGAAACCTTTTGGCTTTATCCAGTCGGATAGCTTTGATCGAGCGCGCGTAGCTAGGGTACCCCAACCTTCACGCAGCATGATGTGGCTGAGTTGCCTTCCTCGGCGATCGAATTGAGCACCAATCCCCTTCAGTGTAGCTGCAGCCCGCCTAGGCAAGCTATTGGACTTACCGTTTGCCGCAACCGGAACCTTCGTCAGCAAAAGCCCGATCCTTTCGTTCGTATGCACAGCATGTCGCCGCTCTCCTGGTTGCGTCACGCAGACGGCTACCATACCGTCTCCACCGAGGCACCCTATTAGCCGCAAATATAAACACCGAAATTACTTTCGCAACTCAGTATGACGAAGCAATAATTTCAAAATAAATACGCCTTTCGATTAGGCATATACCGCATTTTGATTCCTTTACTCTGCCGACGAAAAGATTTCTCTTGAGTGGCGAAAGTCGTCCGTCGGCGCTCTTTTTTGTGCGTTAAGCCGACGTAGTTCAGAGTAGAGTGAGGACATCAGAGCATGATTGCTTCGAGCGTAACGCTGGGTGACAACGTCGTCATTCATCACCCAGACCTAGTCAATCTCTATGGCTGCTCAATCGGCTCGGGCACACGTGTCGGAACCTTCGTCGAGATCCAGAAGAACGCCGCCATCGGTGTAAACTGCAAGATCTCCAGCCACTCCTTCGTTTGCGAGGGCGTGACGATCGAGGATGGGGTGTTTATCGGCCATGGCGTGATGTTCACGAATGATCTTCAGCCTCGCGCCGTCAATCTCGATGGCTCACTTCAGTCGGACGCCGATTGGGCTGTCGTCCCCACGGTTGTGAAACGCTATGCCTCGATCGGCAGCAACGCGACCATCGTCGCAGGCATCACAATCGGCGAGGGCGCGCAGATTGGCGCCGGCGCGGTCGTGACAAAGGATGTTCCTGACTACGCAATTGCAGCAGGCGTGCCTGCGCGGATCATTGGCCGCGCCAAGGACGCTCCAGTCGAAATTCTGTCATCTGGGAGGGCACGATGATTGGTATTGCCGTCGTCGGTTATGGCTATTGGGGACCCAATCTGGTCCGAAATTTCGCGGAGACACCCGGCGCGCAGCTGCTGTGGGTCTGCGATTTGAAAAAGGACCGGCTGGGCGCCGTGCAGATGCGCTATCCGACGGTCCAGATCACCGATGATTTCGACGAGGTCCTGCGCGACCCCCGCGTCGATGCGATTGCGATCGCCACACCTGTTTTCGCCCACTACAAGCTCGCCATGCAGGCAATGATGGCCGGCAAGCACGTGTTCGTCGAAAAGCCGATGGCCTCGACCTCGGAAGAGGCGCGGCGCATGGTGGAAGAAGCCACCCGCCGAAGCCTGATCCTCGCAGTAGACCACACCTTCATCCACACCGGCGCCGTCCGCAAAATGCGGGAAATCATCGAAACGGGCCTCGGCGACGTCTATTATTACGATTCAGTGCGCGTCAATCTGGGCCTCTTCCAGCACGATGTCAGCGTCGTTTGGGATCTGGCAGTGCATGACCTTTCGATCATGGACTATGTCCTGCCGGAGAAGCCGGTCGCGGTTTCGGCCACCGGCATGGGGCATGTGGCCGGCGAGCCAGAGAATATCGCCTATCTGACTCTGTTTTTCGAGAGCAAGCTGATCGCGCATATCCACGTGAACTGGCTGGCGCCGGTGAAGGTTCGCCGCACACTGATCGGCGGCAGCAACAAGATGATCGTTTACGACGACCTCGAGCCTAGCGAAAAGATCAAAGTCTACGACAAGGGCATCACGCTGAACGGCAATGCAGAACCGAACGGCGACAAGGTCTACGAGATGCGCGTCGGTTACCGCACCGGCGACATGTACGCGCCGCAGCTCGACATGACGGAAGCGCTCGGCCGCGAGCTTAAGCAGTTCGTCGATTGCGTCACCAACAAGACGCAACCGCTCGCCGATGGCCACGCCGGCCTACGCGTGGTGCGCATCCTCGAAGCTGCGACGCAATCGCTTGCCCAGCGCGGCCGTGTGATTGAACTCGAACAGGCAAGGCTGATAGCATGATCCCGTTGCTCGACCTGAAGGCCCAATACGCGTCGATCAAGGACGATGTCGATGCCGCGGTTCTCCGCGTTCTTGCTTCCGGCCACTATGTGCTCGGCGAGGAAGTCGCGCGCTTCGAAGAGGAATTCGCGCGCTATTGCGGCACGAAACACGCCATTGCCGTCAACACCGGCACCAGCGCGTTGCACCTGTCACTGCTCGCAGCCGGCGTCGGGCCTGATGATGAGGTTATCACGGTATCGCTGACCTTCGTCGCGACCACCGCCGCCATCTGCTACACGGGCGCACGGCCGGTTTTCGTCGATGTGGAGCCGGTGACGCTCACCATGGACCCGGCGAAGCTGGAAGCTGCGATTACCCGCAAGACCAAAGCGATCGTGCCGGTTCATCTCTATGGCCAGATGGCCGATATGGATGCAATTCAGGCGATCGCCGACAAATATGGCCTGCCCATTATCGAGGACGCCTGCCAGGCACATGGCGCCGAATATAAGGGCAAGCGCGCCGGCAGCATCGGGATCTCCGGCAGCTTCAGCTTCTACCCGGGCAAGAACCTCGGCGCCTGCGGCGAAGGCGGCATCATCGTCACCAATGACGACGAGCAGGCCAAGGCGATGCGCATGCTGCGCGATTGGGGCCAGGAGAAGCGCTATCACCACGTGATGAAGGGCTACAACTACCGGATGGACGAAATCCAGGGCGCCATCCTCAGGATCAAGCTGCGACATCTCGAAGACTGGACGGAAGCCCGCCGCACGCGCGCCGCGCGCTATTCGGCGCTGCTTGCCGGATCGAGAAGCGTTCAGGCGCCGGTTGCCGCAAGCGACCGCCGCCATGTCTACCACGTCTATGCGGTGCGCACCCCTGATCGCGATCATCTGCAACAGGCGTTGCGCGACGAAGGTATCCATACTGGCTTGCACTATCCCGTGCCGGTCCACCTGCAGGAAGCGCATGCCGATCTCGGCTACCAGGTCGGTGACTTCCCGGTTTCGGAAGCGGCGGCGCGCGAAGTGCTTTCGCTACCGATCTATCCGGAGCTGACGATGCGCCAGCTCGAAGAGGTCGTGGCCGCGGTGGAGCAGGACGCCTATGTCAGCTGACCCAGCCCCCCTCGTCCGGCTTGTCCAATCGGTACACGGCCTAAAGGAAAACGCGTCCGATCCGCTCTATCAGAGCGAGCTCGCCAAGGAACTGCGCCAGACATACGGGCTGGCGGGACTGGTGGAACTCTACGCGCGCTTCGCCAATGGCGATGGCTTCGTCGACGCCTTCATGCGCAAGGTCATCTGGAACAGCTTCACGCGCTCCTGCGGCTCGGGCCTGCAGGTCGGTAGCGGCGTCGGTTTCAAGCATCCGGAAACCTTCGAAATCGGAAACGGCGTTTTCATCGGCGCCCAAGCCTACATCCAGGGACGTTTCGACGGCACCTGCAAGATCGGCGACAATACGTGGATCGGCCCGCAGGCGTATTTCGACGCGCGCAACCTCGTTCTTGAGGAATGCGTCGGCTGGGGGCCAGGCGCCAAGGTTCTTGGCTCCAGCCATACCGCACTTCCGGTTGACGTGCCAATCATCCGCACCGATCTCGAAATCAAGCCGGTACGCATCGGCGCCTGGGCCGATATCGGCACCAATGCCACCATCTTGCCCGGCGTTACCGTCGGCAAGGGCGCGATTGTTGGCGCCGGCGCTGTTGTCGTGGCGGATGTGGAACCGTTCTCGGTCGTCGCCGGCGTGCCGGCCAAATTCATCCGGTGGCGCGAAGACTCCGATCCCTCAACTGTAAAAAGCGTGGAGTAGTCATGAAGAACCAGCGAATTCTGATCACCGGCGGCGCAGGCCTCATCGGCTCGCATATCGCGGACCTCGTTGCGCTGGAAGAACCCCGCGAGATCGTCATCATCGACAACTTCGGGCGTGGCCGCCGGGAAAATCTGGCCGATGCGATCAAGGCAGCGCCCGTCACGATCATCGACGGGGATATCCGCGACCGCAAGCTCCTAAAGGAAACATTCGCCGGTATCGACACTGTGTTTCACCAGGCGGCCATCCGCATCACCCAATGCGCCGAAGAGCCGCGTCTGGCCTTCGACGTTCTCGCCGGCGGCACGTTCGATGTACTCGAGGCGGCTGTGGAAGCGAAAGTTTCCAAGGTTGTCGCGGCATCGTCCGCCTCCGTGCTCGGCCTTGCCGAGAGTTTCCCGACCACCGAGGACCACCACCCCTATAACAACCGCACGATCTATGGCGCCGCCAAGGCCTTCAACGAGGGTCTCCTCAGAAGCTTTGCCGAGATGTATGGCCTGCGCTACGTCGCGCTTCGCTATTTCAACGTCTACGGGCCGCGCATGGATGTGCATGGCGTCTATACAGAGGTTCTGATCCGCTGGATGGAGCGCATCGCCAACGGCCAGCCGCCCATCATTCACGGCGACGGCCTGTCCACCATGGATTTCGTGCATGTGCACGATATCGCCCGCGTGAACCTGCTTGCGGCGAAGTCTGACGTCACCGACGAAGTGTTCAACGTGGCAAGCGGCGAAGAGACCAGCCTGCGCGACCTCGCGCAACTGCTGATGAAGGTCATGGGCGCGTCGATGGATGTGCAATACGGGCCAGCGCGCAAGGTCAATGCCGTTCCTCGTCGTCTTGCCTCTACGGTCAAGGCCGAGACCATGCTCGGCTTCAAGTCCGAAATCAGCATGGAGCAAGGGCTGAGCGATCTCGTCGCCTGGTGGCGGCATGAGAAGATGCAGAGCACCGGAGAAGCGGCATGAGCCAAATTCCTGTTGCAAAACCTGTTCTCGACGAGCAGGAAGTCGAGGCGGTCCGTCGTGTCATCCTCTCTGGCTGGGTCACGCAAGGCCCGGAAGTCGCCGCCTTCGAACGTGAATTCGCCGATTTCGTCGGCGCCTCGCACGCCTGCGCGGTCTCAAACTGCACGACGGCACTGCATCTGGCTCTGCTGGCGGTCGGCGTCGAAGCCGGCGACGAAGTCATTACCGTCAGCCACTCCTTCATAGCGACCGCCAATGCGATCCGCTATTGCAACGCAACGCCTGTCTTCATCGATATCGAGGCTGATGGATTCAACATCGACCCCGAGCTTATCAAAGCAGCGATCACGCCGCGCACCAAAGCGATTATCTGTGTGCACCAGCTCGGCATGCCGTGCGATCTGAGCCGCATCGTCGAAGTTGCCGAGCGGCACGCCATTCCGGTTATTGAGGATGCCGCCTGCGCAACGGGCAGCGAAATCCTGTGGAAGGGTCGCTGGGAGAAGATCGGGAAGCCGCATGGCGATATCGCCTGCTTTTCGTTCCATCCTCGCAAGGTGGTAACCACGGGCGATGGCGGCATGCTGACAACGGCGAACCCGGAATATGACCGGAAGTTTCGCCTCTGGCGCCAGCACAGCATGAGCGTTACCGATAGCGTGCGCCACGGCTCGAAGCAGGTGATCTACGAAAGCTACCCGGAAGTCGGCTTCAACTACCGGATGACGGACATGCAGGCAGCTGTTGGGCGCGAGCAGTTGAAACGACTGCCGGAGATCGTCGCCAAGAGACGCGCGCTCGCCGCCGCCTACTCGCAGGCCCTCGGCAAGCTAGACGGTATGAGCGCTCCGGTCGAGCCGGACTGGGCACGAAGCAACTGGCAGAGCTATTGCATGACGCTGCCTGATCAGTTGGATCAGCTGGAGCTCATGCAGGGGCTGCTCGATCAGGGTATCTCGACGCGACGCGGCATTATGAACAGCCATCTCGAACCGGCCTACGCGGCGGAGAACTCGCACAGGGTTTCGGGTGATCTGACAAACAGCGTCAGCGCCCAGAACCGGACCGTAATCCTGCCACTGTTCGTGCAGATGACCGACGGAGAACTCGACGCTGTCGTTGATGCCATTGCAGCCAGCCGCCTGCGGTGCGAGCCTGTGATCGCAAAGGTAGGCTGACAAGCACTACAAAACCATCACTTCCAATTGGACAATGGCAAGGCAAGGCAAGCGCCTGCATGCCATGCTTCACCCCGCGCAGAAGCTTGCGCCTGAAATCTGTACCCAAGGTAGCAGATTACTGGAGAAGCGACGGCAATTTGCGAGGGGCGAGCATTCCTTTCCTTAAAGAGAAATCGACAAATCTCGCCCAAGGATTGTCCAAATCTCCACATTCGCTCGATCTTCGGGAAGCTGTATTGACTACTGCTATTTGAGTAGCTTCGAACCTATTCGGCTGAGTTTATCGCGGATGAAGTTGGTGTAGGATGGTTAACGGCAATCATAAATAGACAGGTGTAACCCAAAAGACGGAGCGCATGATGTCATCGATGGACCCGGAAGAAACACCCTCTAACCGTGCACGCCGACATTTTCTCGGTGTAGCGGCAGCTACGAGCGCAAGAGTTGCCGGAATCGCTGTTGCGACCATGGCAATAGCCTCTTCGCCCGCAAAGGCAATGGGACGTAATTGGGGCGGCGGCCGCGGAGGCGGACATGGTGGCGGTGGCGGTGGGGGCCACGACGGTGGCGGTGGCGGTGGCCATTCCGGCGGAGGAAACTCCGGGGGCGGCGACGGCGGTGCGAAGTGCCTCCTGCGCGGCACCCTGATTGCGACACCATCAGGCGAAGTCGCGATCGAGGATCTGCACCTTGGCGATCTCGTCGAAACGATCTCTGGCGAAGCCAAGCCAATCCGCTGGATCGGCCGCCAGACATTCCGCAAGAGCGTGTCCTCCTGGCATCCGACGGTCATGCCGGTGCGCATCTCGAAGGGCGCGCTGGATGACGGCATGCCGAGCCAGGATCTCTACATCTCCGCTGGCCACGCCCTTTACGTCGATGGCGCTCTGGTCCGCGCAAAGGATCTGGTCAACGGCAGCTCGATCATATCGACCGTACCTCATGACAGTCAAACGATCGAATACTACAACGTGCTGCTCGACAGCCACGACGTGGTAATCGCCGCTGGCACGCCGGTCGAGACTTTCCAGCTGCGTGGCAGCGACTACGAGAGTTTCGACAACTTCGTCGAACTCGAGAAGCTCTATCCGGCTGGGCGCCGCCCGAGTATGATGCCTTATGCCCCGGTGGTCGGCGAAGAAAGCGGAAGACAGCATCTGAAGGCGCTTCTATTGCTCAGCGTTTCGCCCATCGTTCCGATGCGTGATCCGTTCAAGGACGTTTCGCGACGCATATCGAGCCGCATCGGCGCACTGGTCGACTGATAACCGCCGCCCGGCAATTAAGGCTATCCATTGCGGATTGGTGCGTTGCTGCGCCAGTCCGTTTTTTTTGATCACACATGATCCTTGGCTTCGCGTCCGCGTAGTCACGGCCAACGCGTCGCGCCGACGTTTCGCGTGCCCTCGCATGTCTCGTATAGTCTACTAAGCGCATCTTGCGGCATCAGGCTGAGCCTTCAGAGCTATGGCAACCTCCTATGCTTCGGTATAGTGCAGTGCGGCATCGAGAGATGTTATGCTGGCTAGACGGTATGTGGAGACGTTTGAATATGGCGAAGAAGCGGCCTGAGGGAATTGAGAAGTACGACGCACCGGCCGGCGGATGGGGCGCGCTGCGTGCTGTCGCCAAGACACTTGCCCATCAACAGGTCGTTGCCCAGGGGGCCGCAACACTGCTGAAAGCCAACAAGCCCGAAGGCTTCGATTGTCCGGGTTGCGCGTGGCCGGATCCCAAGCACACTTCGTCCTTTGAGTTCTGTGAAAATGGCGCCAAAGCCATCACTTGGGAATCGACTGCAAAGCGTGTCGATCCGAGCTTCTTTGCAGAGCATACAGTCTCGGAATTGTGGGGATGGAACGACCACAGTCTCGAGGACGAGGGCCGCCTAACGCACCCGATGATCTACAATGCCGAGACCGATCGCTATGAGGTGATCGAATGGGACGATGCCTTCGCGCGCATCGGCGCGGAACTCAATCGCTTGGAGGATCCGCATCAGGCCGAGTTCTATACATCGGGGCGCGCGTCTAACGAGGCTGCCTTTCTTTACCAGCTAATGGTGCGCGCCTATGGCACCAACAATTTTCCCGACTGCTCGAATATGTGCCATGAGGCAACCAGTGTCGGCCTGCCGAAATCAATCGGCGTCGGCAAGGGCACGGTTCTCCTCGAGGATTTCGACCACACGGATGCGATCTTCAGCTTCGGTCACAATCCGGGTACAAACCATCCGCGCATGATGGCGACGCTCCACGAGGCATCACGGCGCGGCGTACCGATCATCGTCTTCAATCCGCTGAAAGAGCGCGCGCTCGAGAAATTCGCCTCGCCGCAGGATCCGGTCGAAATGGCGACGCTGTCGTCGACACGGATTGCGTCGGCCTATCATCAGGTGCGCACCGGCGGCGATCTCGCGGCACTTAAGGGCTTGATGAAGTGCGTATTCGAGATCGATGATGCAGATCTATCCGCCGGCGGTATAGGCGTGCTCGACCGCGCCTTCGTCGCCGAACACACGATCGGTCTCGAGGCGCTACGCGAGGATATAGACAACACCAGCTGGGACAGCATCATCACTGTATCCGGTCTCACGCGAGAGGCTCTGAAGAGTGCCGCCGAGGTCTATGTGAAGGCCAAGAGCGTGATCGTTTGCTATGGCATGGGCATCACTCAGCACAGCAACGGCACCGGTAATGTGCAACAGCTCGCCAATCTACTGATGTTGCGCGGCAATATCGGGCGCCGCGGCGCCGGCATCTGCCCTCTGCGCGGCCATTCCAACGTTCAGGGCGACCGCACCGTCGGCATTACCGAGATTCCCAACAAGGCGCTGATCGACGGAATGGAGAAGGCCTTCGGCTTCCGCCCGACCGACATGAAGGGACACAATGCGATTGAATCCGTCGAAGCAATCATGGAGGGTAGGTCCAAGGCGTTGATCTGCCTCGGCGGCAATCTGGCCGTCGCCATGTCCGACACCGACTTCACATTCGAGGCGATGCGCAAGCTTGACCTTGCGGCGCACATCACGACCAAGCTCAACCGCTCGCATTTGCTGATTGCCAAGACCTCCATCATTCTACCCTGCCTCGGCCGCACCGATCTCGACACGCAAGCGTCGGGCCCGCAATCGGTGACCGTCGAGGACTCCATGTCGATGGTGCATGCGTCGCGCGGCTTCCTGAACCCGCCGAGCGAGATGCTGAAATCCGAGCCCGCAATCGTTGCCGGCATCGCCAAGGCGACGCTCGGAGATCGCCATGGCATCGATTGGGATGGCATGGTCGCAGATTACGACAGGATACGCGACAAGATCGAAATCGTCTTTCCCGATTTCTTCGAATTCAACAAGCGTGTGCGCGTCCGCGGCGGCTTCCGGCTGGACGTACCGGCGTCTGAGCGTCGCTGGAAGACGGAAAGCGGCAAGGCTACTTTCCTCATCGGCCGCGGCCTGCATGAGGACCCGTTGGTGAAAAATCCGGACGCGCTTGTCCTGACCACGCTTCGCAGCCACGACCAGTACAACACGACGATCTATGGTATGGATGATCGCTATCGCGGCGTTTTTGGTCGCCGTGACGTCATCTTCATGAATAAGGACGACCTCGCGAAACGCGGATTGTCGGATGGCGACATTATCAATGTCGTCGCCCTACCGTCGACGGATGGAAAGTCGCGCAGCGCGCGCGGGCTGACCGCGATCGAGTACGATATTCCACGAGGATCGATCGCCGGCTATTATCCTGAGATGAACGCGCTGATCGCGCTCTCCGCCTATGACCGCATTTCTGGCACACCCGCCTACAAGGGCGTTCCGGTGACGGTCACTGGCGTGACCACTCAGTAGGCACGATTTGTGTTTCGGGCCTCGTCAAAACGAGGCCCGAAACATATTGATCAGGCTGCGCGCTTCAGCGCATCGCCGATGATCGAGACAATGGTCTCGATCTGATCCTTTTCGACGATCAGCGGCGGCGAAAGCGCGATTGTGTCGCCGGTGACGCGGATCAGCAGACCCTTCTTGAAGCAATCGACGAAGACGTCATAGGCGCGGGCGCCGACAGCACCTTCACGCGACGAGAGCTCGATGGCGCCGACCAGGCCTAGGTTGCGGATGTCGACGACATTCGGCAGGCCCTTCAGTGAGTGAAGTGCTTCCTGCCAAGTCTCCGCCAGACCGGCGCCGCGCGTGAGCAGGCCCTCTTCCTCGTAAATCTCGAGTGTGGCGATGCCGGCGGCGCTTGCAACCGGGTGGCCGGAGTAGGTGTAGCCGTGGAAGAGTTCGATGGCATTTTCCGGACCGGTCATCATCGCGTCATAGACCTTGCGGCTTGCAAACACAGCACCCATCGGGATCGCGCCATTCGTCAGGCCCTTAGCCGTCGTCACTAGATCCGGCACCACGCCAAAGTAATCGGTCGCGAACGGCGTACCAAGGCGTCCAAAGCCGGTGATGACTTCGTCGAAGATCAGCAGGATGCCGTACTTATCGGCGATCGCGCGCAAGCGTTCGAGATAGCCCATCGGTGGAAGGATAACGCCAGCGGAACCGGACATCGGCTCGACGATGACGGCCGCGATGGTCTCGGCGCCATGCAGGGCAACCAGACGCTCGAGATCCTCGGCGAGCTCGATGCCATGGGCCGGCAGGCCCTTGCTGAAGGCGTTGTGCTCGACGTCAAGAGTATGGCGCATGTGATCGGCCGGGATCTGCGGGAAGACGCGACGGTTGTTGACGAGGCCGCCGACGGAAATACCGCCGAAGCCAACACCATGATAGCCCTTTTCGCGCCCGATGATACGGCTGCGGGTGCCCTGTCCGATGGCGCGCTGATAAGCGATGGCAATCTTCAGCGCGGTGTCGACGGATTCAGAACCAGACCCGGTGAAGAACACCCGATCAAGCTGCGCGCTCGCGCCACCGGGGGCAATCTTGGCCAGCCGCTCGGCGAAATCGAAAGCAATCTGATGGCCCATCTGGAAGGTGGGGGCGAAATCCATGGTCATCAGCTGACGCTCGACCGCCTCGGCAATCCTCTTGCGGGCGTGGCCCGCGTTCACGCACCACAGACCGGCGGTCCCATCCAGTACCTTGTTGCCGTCGACATCGGTGTAATACATGCCCTCGGCGGAGGCGAGCAGGCGGGGGGCTGCCTTAAACTGGCGGTTGGCCGTGAACGGCATCCAGAAGTTATCGAGCGACGGGCTGTTTGCTTTGCTGATCTGGTCCATAAGGTCTCTCCGGAATGGTGATGATGAAGTGATCGGCCAATTCAGATTCTTGAACAAGCCCTTTTCTGGATGCTTCCAACTCATTGAAAATCATGGCATTCGAAATCGAATGTTGTTATATTTCGAACACTCGAAACCTTGGAAACACCATGTCCGTCGATATCGGCCAACGCCTGCGCCATTTGCGCATGCTTCACAATCTTTCGCAACGCGAATTGGCGAAGCGGGCGGGGGTCACCAACTCCACCATTTCGCTCATCGAATCCAATTCCTCCAACCCATCGGTGGGCGCCCTGAAGCGCATTCTGGATGGAATCCCGATCGGATTGGCCGAGTTCTTTGCCTTCGAACCGCAGAAGTCGCGCAAGGCCTTTTACGCCGCCGAAGAGCTGGTCGAGATCGGCAAGGGCCCGATTTCCTACCGGCAGATCGGCGAGAGCCTGTTCGGCCGCCAGCTACAGATCCTGAAAGAATGCTACCAACCGGGCGCCGACACTGGAAAGGTCATGCTCGTCCATGAAGGCGAAGAAGGCGGCATCGTGCTTTCAGGCCGCATGGAAATAACGGTCGAGGACGAGCGCCGGATCCTTGGCCCCGGTGATGCCTACTACTTCGAGAGCAGGCGCCCGCATCGCTTCCGATGCGTCGGACCGGTCCCCTGCGAGGTTATCAGCGCCTGCACGCCACCGACGTTCTAACCACGCCAATCGCGAGCGTGGTGGCTATCAAGACCCCAAACCTAAGTATAGTGTGGCCGATCTTCATGTCTGGCTATGTTGCTTACGGTCGCGGATGCGGGCACAACGTGCAGCGAAGTGCCCACCCGCATTCAAAGCGGAGTGATGAGGGAGGCACTGCGAAATGACTCAACTCTGGAGAAACGCCGTGAGTGACATGCGACGAGCGACCATGGTGCAGCCAGTATTTCCCATGGTACTGATCGTCGACGACGACATCTCCGTGCGCGAAGCACTCGTCGATCTCTTTCATTCGGTCCGGATCGATGTTTCCGCTTTCGACAGCCCAGCCGCCCTGCTTGCGGGGGCGGACCTCAAGCGGCCAGGGTGCATCCTGCTCGATGTTCGCTTGCCAGGGCTGAGCGGCCTCGATTTCCAGGGGCAACTGGAGCGCTTGGGAAGCAGGCTGCCGATTGTCTTCATGACGGGTTTCGGCGATATTCCAATGAGCGTCAGGGCGATGAAGGCCGGTGCCGTGGATTTTCTGGTAAAGCCGTTTCGCGACCAGGACCTGCTCGATGCTGTCTCCACGGCGATCGAGCGCGACGCGGTGCAACGTAGCGAGAGCGCGGAGGGTGACGCAGTCGTCACTTTGGCCGACACGCTGACGCCGCGCGAGCGTGAGGTGATGATGGCTGTCAGCAAGGGGCTGATGAACAAGCAGATCGCCTATGATCTCGGCATCAGCGAGATAACCGTCAAGCTTCACCGCGGCAACGTCATGCGCAAGATGGATGTCCGTTCGGTCGCCGACCTCGTACGCAAGGTCGAGCTTCTGGCCACTCGCCAGCCGTAAGGACCTATCGGGGCAACCCCCTCCCGATTGACTTGACGGCAGGAGCAGGACTAGCTGCGCGCGATCAAGCTGCGACTTGATTGCTGACACGGCGGCGCATGTGCGTCGTCAAGCAGCGGATCGATATCAAGAGGAATAGCCATGTCGGCCACACCCCGCCCCTCCCCCATTCCCGAAACAGAGCGCCGCGAGCGGCTTTCGACGCTGCGCAGCCGCATGGGTGCCGCCGGCGTGGACGCCGTGCTCCTCGGCTCGACGGAGAGCCTGCGCTATTTCACCGGCCTTGTCTGGCACCAGAGCGAACGACTGGTCGGCGCGCTGATCACGCAGGCTGACCTCTTCTACATCGTGCCGGGTTTCGAGCGCAGCCGCGTCGACAGTCTGCCAAAGCTCGACGGCGCAATCGTGACCTGGGAGGAAGACGAGAACAGCGCCGAAACCGTAGCCGGCTTGCTTTCGGCGGAAGGCCGCGTGGCGCTCGATGACGCCTTGCCGCTGTTCGTCTATCACGCACTTGCCAAGGAGCTCGGCGCGGAGCGCCTTGTCGATGGCGCGCGACTGATCCGCGATATTCGCCTACGCAAGTCCGCGGCCGAAATCGGCATCATCCAATACGCGATGAACCTGACGCTTGAAGTCCACCGCCGCGCGTACACGTATATCAAACCCGGCGTCCTGGCATCGGATGTCGTGCGCTATATCGACGAACAGCACCGTGCCCTCGGCGCCGATAGTGGATCGACCTTTTGCATTGTCTCCTTCGGCGAAGCGACCTCGCTGCCGCATGGCGCCGACGGCGAGCAGACCTATGCAGCCGGCGATGTCATTCTGGTCGACACCGGATGCCGTATCGACGGCTATCATTCCGATCTGACGCGCACCTATGTTCTGGACGAGCCGGATGCGGACTTTGCCCGCGCCTGGGCGATCGAGCGCGAGGCGCAGCAGGCCGTTTTCGACGCGGCCAAGCTCGGAGCTGCCTGCTCCAGCCTGGATGACTCGGCCCGCGCGGTCATCGTTCGCCATGGGCTTGGGCCTGATTACGCGCTGCCTGGCTTGCCTCACAGAGCCGGCCATGGTCTCGGCCTGGAAATCCACGAAGAGCCCTATGTCGTTCGCGGCAATAAGACGGCACTTGAACCCGGCATGTGCTTCTCGAACGAACCGATGATCGTTTTCCCCGGCCGCTACGGGATCCGTCTTGAAGATCATATCCACATGACCGAGACCGGCGCCGCATGGTTCACGCAGCCGGGCAAGAGCCCGACGGAGCCGTTTGCGTGAGATGCACGACATCGCCTGACTGAGCTGTCGGGCCCTACCCGACATGAAAATCAAAGGCCGCTGCCCGCGCAGCGGCCTTTCGTCAGTGTTACAGCGCCAGGCTCGAAGCCCCCTGTTACAAGCGGCATTTGCTGATAAGTCTTGCTCTCAGGGAATGGAGGAGGATGTGATGAGCCGCAATATTGTTCTGGTGGACCCTTTGCCACGAACGCTCGATCTGATCATGAAGCCGGATGTTCGCCGCCGGCTGGAAAATCTCGGCGAGCTGGTGATCTGCGAAGATCGGCAGATGCCGGCTGAGCAGGTCGACGCATTGCTTCCCGAGACGGTGCTGATCTTCGGGCAGACCGACATGCCGCGCGAGCGGTTGGACCGGGCGCCGAAGCTAAAGGCCATCATCAACGTCGAATCCAACTTCATGGCGAATATTGACTACCAGGCCTGTGTGGAACGCGGCATCTGGGTGATCACCCCGGCATCGGCCTTCGCATCGCCCGTGGCTGAGGCGGCACTCGGCATGGCGCTCAATCTTGCCCGCGGCATCACCCGGGCCGACCGCGATTTCCGGGCGGGAACCGAAGAATATGGGCTGGCCGGCAACGACGGCGTCTTTCGTTTCGCCGGCGCGCCGGTCGGGATCATCGGCTTCGGCGATCTCGGCAGGCAGCTGCGCGATCTCGTTCGTCCGTTCAAGAACACGGTGCGCGTGTTCGACCCATGGCTGCCCAAAGAGATCGTCGAGCGGCTGGACTGCGTGCCATCGGGCCTGGACGAGACGTTGAGCGAGAGCCAGGTGGTTTTCGTCTTCGCCAGTGTGACCAGCGAGAACGAGGGCTTCATCGGCCGTCGCGAGTTCCAGTTGATGAGGCCGGGCGCCGCCTTTCTCTTGATGAGCCGCGCAGCGGTGGTCGATTTTCCCGCGATGCTGGAGGCAGTGAAATCCGGCCACATCATCGCCGCGACCGATGTCTTTCCGGAAGAGCCTGTGGCGGCCGACGACCCCGTGCGCGGTTTGCCGGGCTTGCTGCTCTCGGCGCATCGCACCGGTGGCACCCGCGATGCCTTCTACGAACTCGGCACGATGGCCGTCGCCGATGCCGAACTCATCATGAAAGGTCTGCCGCCCCAGCTTTGCCGGCGTGCGGACCCGGCAACGGCGAGCCGCTTGCGCTCGAAACCTGTGTCGGTGTCCTGAGATGGCCTTGGGATAGAGCAGAAAATATAAAAGCCTGTCGCGGGAGGAGGTGCGACAGGCTTTTTAAAACAAATGAACAGCAGCTGGGAGGAGGAGTGCTACTGTTCGCGCAAGTCCCTCTGGGAGGAGGAGTGAGGCACTTGCAAACTCGAAGCTCTGCGGGAGGAGGATGCATCGCTTCGATGGATATGTATATACACACCCGCGCGCCTAAACGGTAGGCAAGTTTGTGCAAGGCAGCCATGCGCCATGCGCTTGGCGCGGAGCTCTCGATATGGCCGTCGGAGCACGAAGCCCCTGTACTGATCGACCGATCCAGCTATAGAACCAGCAGTCACGCGGAAATGCTGGTGAAAGGCGACACGGAATGCTGCGCTGGGGAATTCTCGGAACGAGCTTCATCTCGAACACAATGGCAGAGGCCATCAATGGCAGCGACGGATCGGTGATCGGCGCGGTCTTCGGTCGCGATCGTGAGCGCCTCGCAGCCTTTGCCGACCGCTACGGCATCTCCGTTAGGCATTCCAGCATCGATGCGCTTGTCGACGATCCCTATATCGACGTGATCTACGTTGGCCTGCCTAACAATGTGCACCACGACGCCGTCATCAAGGCGGCTGCTCGCGGCAAGCCGGTGCTGTCGGAGAAATCGCTGGCCACGACGATGGAAGAAGCGCATGCGCTTGCCGCCGCTGTCGAGCAGGCCGACATTTTCTTCCTCGAAGGGCTGATGTATCTCAGCCATCCTGTCATCGCCGAGCTTGGCAACATCATCCGATCCGGCCGTCTCGGCGCCATACGCTCGATTTCGGGCGCCTATGCCGCGGACATCTGGCAGGTCGTCAATCCCGCGGGCCGCGGAACGCTCTATAATCTCGGCTGCTATCCGGCTTCGCTGATGCACTACGTCATCCAAACGGCTTTCGGCGCCGACGCCTTCGGGGATCGCGTGATCTCGGGACACGGCAACCGGTCGCGCCACGACGGCAACATCTGTGACGCTGTGCTCACCGCCCGATTCGGCTCAGGCGTTTTGGCGACGCTGCAATCGACGGACTGCTATGGCATGTCGTTCGACTTCACTGTGCGCGGCGACCGCGCCTCGCTGCGCTTCCTCACCAATCCGTGGCTGCCCGTTGCCGGCGACAATCTGCTGGAGATCGAGGAATACGGCCTGCCTATAGAGCGCATCGTCGTTCCGTCGGACCACGACGCCTTCGGCCATCAGGTTCGCATCGTCGAAGACTGCCTGCGCAAGGGGCTGAAGCTGGCGCCGCGCCCCTCGCCGCGCCTTTCCGATTCCATCGAGATCATGCAGTTGCTGACCGAATGGGAGCGATGCTGCCGGACTTGAGCCGTCGTCCAGCTTGAGAAAAAGATCGATCCGGTTATATAAAATCATCATGATAACGTCAGCACAGATACGTGGCGCCCGCGCAATGCTCGGCCTCCAGCAAGCCGAATTGGCCGAGGCCGCCGGTATCTCCGTAGCGGATCTCGACCGTATCGAGCGCGGGGCCGAAAGCGCTGGCAGCACATTGCGCGCAATCAAGCACGCGCTAAAAGCCTCGGGCATCATCTTCGAAGCGGACGGAGAATTGATATCAGGCGGGCCGGGCGTGCGGCTGGCCCAATCGACGGGCAAGTCGTTCGACACGGTCGAGACGGAAGTTGTTCAATATCCGGAATTCATGAAGAACGACGCACCTCCCGGTGCCGGCGGGTGAAGTTGAGGTTGAGGTTTGTGAGATGAGCTACGACTTTCATGTCGGCCAGAAGGTCGTATGCATCGATGACACGTTCAAGCATGTCAGCATCGACCAGGGTATTCGCAAGGGCGAGATCTACACGCTGCGCTGGGTCGGCGAATACACGCACTATATCGACGGCACCTTCTTCGGCGTGAAGCTGGAAGAACTGCATCGCGGCAACGATGATGGCCCGGAGGGCTACGGCGCGGCCGACATGCCATTTCGCGCGACGCGCTTCCGCCCGCTGGTCAAGGACAAGATCTCATCGCTGCGCAAGCTGCTTGCCCCCACGCCGGATGCGCCGGTGGAACCGAAGGTGAAGGTCAAGAAGAAGGAAGAGGTCTTAGCCAGATACCATCTGGCCTCATCGAACCGACCCATCAATTTGAGGACAATTCTTGAACAGCGTTTCCGACCTCGTCGCCTCCGCAAAGACCGTTCACGCACGCTATCTGGCAGGCCGCATGGAGCGTGAAACGGTCAGGGAGTGGGTAATCCGGCTTGGCGCCTATCCCCAGCCGCACGGCGAACGGGTGCGCGAGGCAGCCGAATGGTTTCGCGTCGCCCAGACTGATCCCGTCCCGCTTGAAATCAAGCTTGTCGATCTCGATCGGCTGTCCGCAATCGTTTCAGGCTGACCGAAATAGGTAGTCTTCGCGCAAAACGAACCCATAAATGGCGCTTGAACTTCCCAGAAGTTGCGTTACATTCAACTTACATAATTCGTCTCTGACGGCTGACCACGGAGGTACTGGCAGTCGTTGTCGAGACGGGTCGAGGAAGGTCGGTGCGGTTTCGCCCCGGCCTTTTTCTTTACCGGATTGCCTGAAAACGTGCGCAGTGGAGGCCGCAGCAGCGGTGGAAACAGCTACCGCGCCGCTCTGCTCGTCCTTGGCGGGTTCCAGGCGACAGCCTGATTGCGGCCATCGCGCTTGGCCTGATAGAGGCCCTGATCGGCCTCGAGAATAAACTCGGCAGCGCTTATCTGTTGCTTCCAGTTAGATTTGGCCGAAATTCCGATGCTGGCCGTCACCACGCCGTATTCGCTGCCAGAGTGAGCGATCGCCCGCGCCAGCAGGGTGCTGCGGAACTGCTCCGCCAACACCAGCGCCTTGGTCCCATCGGTATCGGGCAGCAGAACGACGAATTCCTCGCCGCCGAACCGCGCGAGCACATCCTGCGGGCGGTTCATCGTGCGGCGCAGGCAATCGGCGATCGCCTTCAGGCACGCGTCGCCTTCTGGATGGCCGTAGGTGTCGTTGTAGGCCTTGAAGCGGTCGACGTCGATCATCAGCACCGCCATCGGCCGGCGCTCCAGGCGGCTTCGCTCGACCGCAACCGACATCGCGTGGTCGAAGGCCCGGCGGTTGAGAAGCCCAGTCAGGGCGTCGGTCTCGGCGAGGCTCTTCATCTGCTCGGCGACTGTCCTGAGCGCGAACTCGGCCTGCTTCATCGTCGTGATGTCTGAGACCGCAACAAGCGCCATGCCATTATCGGCGACGCGGGTGCGCAGGCTGAGCCAACGCCCGTCATAGAGTTCGATGTATTCTTCCTTGTCGAAGAACAACGCAGCGGCTGCTTCCGACAACCAGGCATCGGTAATCTCCTGACGGAAATCCCGTCGCTCGTTCGATTCCACGACTTTCTTGAGGATGTCCCTGATATTCGTTCCGGGCACGCGGGCCTCGCCCGACAGCGGGAACAACGCCGCATATTGCGTGTTGCTGAAAACAAGCGTGCCTGTTCGATCGAACATCGCGAAACCATCCGACATCCCGGCCATGGCGAGCGACAGCAGATCCTTGCTCTCGCGCAGTTCCTGCTCGATCTTCCGTTCCTCGGTCACATCGCGCGTCGCGCCCGCAAGCCCGATGACAGCACCGGTCCGGTCGCGTAGCGGCACCTTCGATGTCGAATAGCAGCGATCGCGGCCGCCTTCGCTCAGATATTCGATCTTGTCCAGCTGCGACTGCCCGCTCTCCATCAAGGCTTGCTCTTCGGCATAGAGCATTTCGGCGCGGCGCTGGGTGGCGAGCTGGAAATCGGACGCGCCGACCATGGCCGCCGGCGAGGGATAGTGGTGGTGCTCGGCAACGTTCTTGTTGACGATGACGAACTTGCCTTCCCGGTTCTTCACGTAGTGAAAGTCGGGCGTCTGCGTCAGCGCTGCCGACAGGATATCGCGGTCATGCGCCATTCTTTCGAACTGGATCAGGACAAAGGCGGCGATCATGATGCTGAGGAAATTGAGAACAGTGATCGGGAACCCGACGAGCTCGACGGCTCGCGCATTGGCCTGCGACGTCAGCACGGACATGACCACCAGCAGCGTGGCCGATACCGCGATCCCAAGCACGGCTGCATCGGCCAGCCTGACCTTTGCGCCTTCTCACGATCAGATAGCCGCAGAGCCCGACCAAACCGACGACGCATATGCTGATCACGCCATCGACCGCACCCGCTCCACCCTCAGAAAAGCGAAACACCGACGCAATCACGATCGTCAAGAGCACGGAGAAGGGGCCGCCAAACAGGGCCGACACCGCCACCAGCGTGTAACGGAGATCGACGAAAACGCCTTGATCCAGCGGCACCGCCAGCATCATCGAACAAATTGCGCCAAGACCCATGGCGATACCGAACGCCTGGTTGCGCCGACGTTCGGACAAGACACGCGTGTGATAATAGGCGTGCGACCACAGCGATATTGCTAGCGCGGTGATGGCGAGGTTTCCGAGCAGTATCTGCCAAGTTGCGTTCATCGATGGTCTGGTCTGGAACTCAGGACAATAGAGAACCCAACTACATCAATTTTCTTTCCGTCCCTTTAATCCGCAGCGGCAGCTTCTCGCCTCGCCAGCAAGCTCATCCGGCCGGCGCTAGAAGGCTCGAGGGGACGGCGCAGCGTCGCCGCAGGCGGTATCATTGACCGCGCAGCGCGCTCCAGAGCCGGTCGCCTTGCCCGCTGTTTATGTTCGCTTCGGCCAACATTTGGCTGGAGAACAACGCCCCCGGCCCCAGTTCGGCGCGCCGGTCCCTGACATGGTCGAGCACTGTTCCCGTCTGCAGGTCGATGCGCAGCGTGTCGCTGACCGTACCGTCGCGCGAGGTGCCCCATACGCGGATGTCGATCGATACGGCACCGACGGGCGGGCGGCCGATAATCATGCCGCCATGCGTCACCGTCATCCAGTCCGGCAGCGCGCGCCCATCGGATAGCGTCACGCTGAAGCTCGTCTTCTCGGTCTGGCTGCCATAGGCGGGCAGGATGTAGAGGAAGTTCTCGTTGAAGATCGTATCGACCGTGAACCAGGTGCTATCGTCACCCGATCCGGCGATGTGAATATTCGATCCTCCCTTGAAGAAGCCGATGTGGATATCGTCGAGACGACGTCCGCTTTCGATCCATTCGGAGATCTGACGCACGGCATGCAGCACCGCGCCGTGGCGCGGCAAAGAGCCGATGCCGTTCAGAGGCTGAGCGGCGTTGACGACTGCGTCGATCGGACCATCCACCGTGATATCATCCGATATAGCGCCGAGATCGTCCATGATCTCCTTCGATGCGCCACCAATCTCCTCGGTCTCGTCACCGAAATCAGGCGCGCCGGGATCGTTCGCATCGATGGGGAACACGACCGGCGGATCCCTTTCGAGCGGCGGACGTTCGCCGGGCGGTGTTTCCGGCGGAGGTTCTGTCGGCGGCACGGCAGCACCCACGGCAATCGTGACCGTGTAGGTCGATGTCGCGTCGCCGTCGGAGACCGTGAAGGTGAAGCTGTCGCCACCCTCATAGCCGGCTGTCGGCGTGTAGCTGTAGCTGCCATCCGGATTGACCGTGACGACGCCGTGGGCTGCGGCCGATCCAAGCTGGTAGGTGATCGGCGATCCCTCGACATCGAAGGCCGGCGGCAAGGTGCCTGTGACGGTCTGATCGCGCCCGACCGCGATCGCCGTGCCGGACCCGACAGGTGCGTCGTTGACGGGCGTGACCGTGACGAACACGCGGTAGACGACCGTCGCCCGACCATCGCTCACCGAATAGGTGAACTGGTCCGTGCCGTTGAAATTGCCGTTCGGCGTGAAGACATATCGGCCGTCGGCGGTGATCGTGACGACGCCGTGGGCAGGCCCGGCCGCAACCGCGTAGCTCAGCGGATCGCCATCGGGGTCGGTGGCGGCGGGAAGCGTGCCGGTAAACGTCGTATCTTCGGCAATCGTCAGCGTCGTATCACTGCCGACGGGGGCACCATTGGCCGCGCCAATGGAAACCGTCACGGTGTAAACCGAGGTCGCCGTGCCGTCGGACACCGTATAGGTGAACTGATCGGCGCCGCTGAAGCCAGCGTCGGGCTGGTAGGTGTAGTTGCCGTTCGGATCGATGGTAACGGTGCCGTGGACGGGATTAGCACCGAGACCATAAGTGACCGGTGATCCCTCGACATCGGTGGCTGGCGGCAGGGTGCCGGTGGCAACGGTTCCCTCCTGCACGGAGATCGATGTATCCGAACCGACGGGAGCATCGTTGACGGCGGTGACGGTCACGGTCACGCGATAGATGTTGGTGACCGTGCCGTCGCTCACCGAATAGCTGAATTGGTCGGTGCCATTGAAATTGCCGTTGGGCCTGTAGCTGTACGTTCCATCGGCATTGATGCTGACCGTCCCGTGGCCGGCAGCGGCCGCCAGACCATAGGTGATGGCATCGCCATCGGCGTCGGATGCCGTCGGCAGCCGCCCGGTGAAGGTCGTGTCCTCGGCGAGCGAGATCGCGGTATCGGACCCGACGGGGGCGTCGTTGACGGGCGTGACCGTAACGAACACGCGGTAGACAACGGTCGCCCGGCCATCGCTCACCGAGTAGCTGAACTGATCGATGCCGTTGAAATTGCGATCGGGCGTGAAGGAATATTGCCCGTCCGCCGAAACAGTAACGACGCCATGCGCCGGTCCGGCGGCAAGGCCGTAGGTCAGCGCGTCGCCATCCGCATCGGTCGCGACGGGCAGTTGGCCGGTAAACGGCGTTTCCTCGGAAACGGTCAGCGTCGCGTCTTGCCCCGTGGGCGCGCTGTTGACGGCGCCGACCGAGACGGTGACGGTGTAGATCGATACCGCCGTTCCGTCGGAGACCGAGTAGGTGAACTGATCGCTGCCGCTGAAGCCACTGTTTGGCTGATACGAGTAGCTGCCGTTTGCTCCGATCACCACGGTGCCGTGCGCGGCCTGCGCGCCCAGTCCATAGGTGACCGGGCTTCCCTCGATATCATAGGCCGGCGGCAGATTGCCGGTCGCGACCGTGCCCTGCTGCGCCGAGATTGACGCGTCGGATCCGATCGGCGCATCGTTGACGGCGCTGACGGTCACCGAGACGCGGTAGACGTTGGTCGCCGTGCCGTCGCTGACGGAATAGCTGAAGCTGTCGGTGCCGTTGAAATTGCTGTCGGGGGTGTAGCTGTAGGTCCCGTTGGCATCAATGCTGACGGTCCCGTGGCTTGCCGCGCCGGCGAGAGCGTAGGTGACTGGATCGGCGTCAGGATCGACGGCCGGCGGAAGCTGACCTGAGAAGGTCGTATCCTCGGCAAGCGAGATGGCTGTATCGGAGCCGATCGGCGCGTCGTTCACATTCTGAACGTCGATTGTAACGGTATAGGACACCGTTACGGTTCCATCGAACAAGGTGTAGGTGAACTGGTCCGGCCCGGCATAGTTTGCCTGCGGCACGTAGCTGAAGGTGCCGTCGGGATTGACCGTCACGGCCCCATGGGCCGCCGGCGTGCCGAGGCCGTAGACGATGGTGTCTCCATCCGCATCGGAGGCTGATGGAAGCGAGCCGGTAAAGCTCGTATCCTCGGAGATGCTGATTGCCAGATCCGAGCCCGTCGGCGCATCGTTTTCGGCACCGACGTTCACCGTCACCGTGTAGACGGACAGCACAGTGCCGTCGGACACCGCGTAGGTGAACGTGTCCGTCCCAGAGAAATTGGCCGCGGGGACGTAGGTGTAGCGGCCGTCGGACTGCACCGTGGCCACGCCGTGGCTCGGACCGTTCTGCAGCAGATAGGTCAGCGGGTCGCCATCGCCATCGACCGCGCGCGGCAGCGTTCCAGACGCGGAGCCGTCTTCATCGACGGCGATCGAAACGTTGCTGCCAACCGGCGCGTCGTTGACCGCGGTCACCGTAATCGCGACCGTGTAGGTCGAGACCGCCTGGCCATCGGTCACCTGATAGGTGAAGCTGTCGGCGCCGTTGTAGTCGGCTGCCGGCACGTATCGATAAGTGCCGTCGGGATTGACGGTCACCGAACCATGCATCGGCTGGGTGCCAACGGCGTAGCGAACCGGATCCCCATCGACATCGCTGGCGGCCGGCAACACGCCGTCGAAGGGTATGTCCTCGGAGACGGTAATCGCGGTGTTCGATCCGACCGGGGCGTCATTGACAGGCGTCACGGTGATAGAGACCGTATAGGTCGATTGATCGATGCCGTCGGAGACCGTGTAGGTGAAGCTGTCGGTGCCGTTATAGCCGGGCGCCGGCGTATAGCTGTAGCTGCCGTTGGGGTTGATCACCACGGTGCCGTTGGAGGCCTGCGCAGTGAGCCCGTAGGTGATCGGGTCGCCATCGGCGTCGGTGGCCGGGGGCAGCTGGCCGGTGACGGTTTCATCCTCCTCGGTGGAGATCGAGGTTCCCGAGCTCACTGGCGCGTCGTTGACCGCGGTCACGGTAATCGAGATCGTGTAGGTCGAGGTCGCCTGGCCGTCGGAGACGGTGTAGGTGAAGCTGTCGGGACCATTGTAGTTCGCGGCCGGCACGTAGCTGTAGGTGCCGTCGGAGTTGACCGTCACCGTGCCGTGTGCCGCCTGCCCGCCAAGTCCGTAGGTCAGGCTGGGGCTGTCCACGTCAGTCGCGACCGGCAGCTGGCCGTTCAGCGTCTGGTCCTCGGCCACCGTCGCCGTCGCATCCGAACCGACGGGCGCGTCGTTGACCGGAGTCACAGTCACCGCGATCGTGACGGTCGTGATACCGCCCTGTCCGTCGCTGACGCTGATGTCGAAACTGTCGGTGCCGTTGAAATCGGTGTTGGGCGAGTAGAGGTAGCGCCCAGCGGCGTCGATGACGACAGTGCCGTTGCGCGGGCCTGTTGCGACCGCATAAGTCAGCGGGTCGCCATCCGGATCGGTGGCGGCCACCACGCCCGACACCGGCACGTCTTCCCGCGTCTGGATCATCGAGCCGCTCGCGACAGGGGCGTCGTTGACGGGCGCGAGAATGATCGTCGCCCGGTCGGTATCGGCCTGAACGCCCCCGGCGCCGCTATTGCCGCCGTCGCTGGTGACCATGGTCAGCGTCACCGGCGCATTCGAATTCAGGAGCGGATGATAGGCCGGGGCCGATGCGCCGGCGAGGTAGGCGTTGATATCGCCGAGCGTGCCTGTGAGCGTGATCGCGCCCGAACCGTTGCCGGTCACGGCCACATTGCCGCCGGCGGCAGCCGTCAGCGTGCCGGCATCGACCGAGAGCGTCACCGTCATCGTGCCCGATCCGGCATCGACATCAGAGATCGACAGGCCGGCAAGCGGCAGCGCCGTATCCTCGGTGCCGTTGAAGGTCGCCGGCAGGCCATTGACCGGCGCGTCGTTGACGCCTGTCACCGTGCCGGTGACTGTGCCTTGCACGCTCAGGGTTCCGTCGGAAACCGTGTAGGTGAAGCTGGCATTGCCGGAAAAATCAGGTGCTGCTGCAAATGTCAGCGTGCCGTCGGAATTCAGCGTCACGGTTCCGGACACGAGAGCAACGCTGCCGCCGACGCTGATCGGCTGACCGTTGATCTCGGTTATCGTCAGCGTATCGCCATCGGGATCGCTGTCGTTGGCCAGGACCGGAACGACCACCTGGCCGTCTTCGGCGACAGTGAAGTTGTCGTTGACGGCGACAGGCGCGTCGTTGACCGGATTGATAGTGATGGTGACGGTCGCCGTATCGGTGCCGCCATTGCCGTCGTCGATGCGATAGACGAAGCTGTCAGTGCCGTTGAACCCGGCGGTCGGCGTGTAGGTGAAGGTGCCATCGGGATTGAGCACGAGGGCGCCATGCGCGGTATTCGTCACCAGCGAAACGGTGAGCGGATCATTATCGGGATCGGTGTCGGGGCCATTGCCGTTGGCGACGAGAACCGAGCCGCTCAACTGGCCGCCTTCGTTCATCGTGAAGAGATCGTTGACCGCGTCCGGCACCGGGTTCGTCACCGTCCAGGCAAAACTGCGAACCGCTTCGCCGCCGAGGCCGTCTCTCGCCGTAATCGTGACATTGTAGACCGCGCTGCCGGTCGCACCGGAGGCGTTCGGCAGGATGTTGCCCGTGATCTCGCCGGTCTGGGCGTTGTAGACGAGGCCCGGCGGTAGTCCGGTGATATCGAAGGTCAGCGGATCGCCATCGACATCGGTGAACTGAGCACCAACAGGCAGCACGATGGCTGCGCCGTCAAGGCTTGCCTGTGGCGGCAAGGCCGGCGCATTCGGCGCGTCGTTGAGGCCGGTAACGGTGACCGTCAGCGTCGCAGTGGCCACGCCGCCATGGCCATCGGAGATCGTGTAGCTCGCTGATGTCGTCGCTGTCGCACCTGCGGCAAGGCCGTCGAAGTCGGTGCCGGGGTCGAATGTATAGGAGCCGTCGGCGGCAATCAGGAAGCTGCCGCCGCCCTGGCCGGGGATTGCTACCCCGACATTACCGGTGGCCGCGCCGACGCCGACAACGGTCAGCGTGTCGCCATCCGGATCGCTGTCGGCACCTGGCCCGCCGACGATCACATTGCCTGAGATCGCGGTGTTTTCGGTGGTCGCGGCGGCATCGTCGACAGCTACGGGCGGATCGTTGACCGCGCCGACCGTGATCGTGATCGTTGCCGTGGCGGTGGCGCCACTGGGGTCCGTGACGACCACGACAAAGCTGTCAGTGCCGTTGAAATTGGGATTGGGGATATAGCTGTAGGTGCCGTCGGCGTTGACGACGGCGGTCCCGCTCGCGGCTGCGGTCTGAAGACCATAGACCAGCGTGGCCGGCGCATCGTCGATGTCGGTGGCAACGATCTGGCCCGTCGCCGTGCCGTCTTCATTCATAGAGACCGCGACATCCTGCAGAACCGGCGCATCATTGACCGGGTTGACTGTCACGGTCACCGTATGCGTAACGACGGCGGTTCCATCAGAGATCGTATAGGTGAAGCTGTCAGCACCGTTGAAGTCCGCAGTCGGCGTATAGACGTAGGCGCCAGTCGGGTCGATCGTGACGCTGCCATGCCCGGGCTGGCTGCCGACCCCATAGGTCAGCGGATCGCCATCCACATCGGTCGCCGCCGGCAGCTGGCCGCTGAGGGCCGTGTCCTCGGCGGTCGAGACCGCGATGTCGGAGCCGACGGGGAGATCGTTGGCGCCCGATACCGTCACCGTGAAGGTCGCGGTCGATGTGCCGCCCTGCCCGTCGGAGATGGTGTAGGTGATGCTGGTCGTGCGTTGTTCGCCGGCCTTCAGATTGTCGAAGTCGGTGCCCGGCACAAATGTGTAGCTACCATCGGTGCCGATCACGAACCGCCCGCCCGCAGAACCTGCGATAGACGCGCCGACATTGCCGGCAACGCTGTTGACGGCGCTGACCACGATCGTGTCGCCATCCGGATCGCTGTCCGCGCCATTGCCGTTGTCGGCGAAGACCGAGCCGGCGATATCAACGTTCTCGCCGGTGCTGGCGGCATCGTCGCGGGCGATGGGCGCGGGGTTGGTGACCGTGATGATGAAGGTCTGGTTCGCCGAGCTGGTGCCGTCGCTGGCGGAGACCGTGACCGAGTAAACGCCGCTATTGAGCTGCGACGCGTCGCGGTCGACCGTTCCGGTGATGAAGCCCTGCGACGAGATCGAGAGACCTGTCGGCAGGCCCGTCGCGGTGAAGGTCAGGCTGGGCGTATCGATATCGCTGAAGTTGCCCGAGACATCGAGGCTGATGGTCTGCGCATCCTGATAGGCTTGGTTGGCAATCGGCGTACCCACCGGCGCGTCGTCGACCGGCGTGACCGTGACGGCGATCGTGTAGGTGACCGTCGAGCGACCGTCGGAAACGCTATACGTGAAGCTGTCGCTGCCGTTGAAGTTGGCTGGCGGCGTGTAGCGATAGCTGCCGTCGGCGCTGATCGTGACCACCCCATTGGCCGGCGGCGTGGCGATGGCATAGGTCAGCGCATCGCCATCGGGATCGCTTGCTGTGGGCAGGAAGCCGGTCGCGACCGTATCCTCGGCGGTCTGGAAGCTCCCATCACTTCCGATCGGCGCGTCGTTGACGCCGACGACAGTGACCGACAGCGTGGCGTTCGCAGTGCCGCCGTGGCCGTCAGATACCGCGTAGGTGACCGAGGTAACCCGTGTTTCGCCGGCCTTGAGGCTCTGGAAATCAGCGCCGGGATCGAAGCGATAGCTGCCGTCGGCGTTGATCACGAAGCTGCCGCCCGTCGAGCCGGCGACCGCAGCGCCGGGCGCGCCATTGCCTACAGCCGAGACGACGAGTGCGTCACCGTCAGCGTCTGTATCGTTGCCGAGCACGCCGGGCACGGCGCCGACAATCGCGGTGTCCTCATCCGTGGTTGCCGTGTCATCGACGGCGACGGGCGCATCGTTGACGGCACCGATCGAGATCGTCGCGACCGCCGCTGCCGACGTCGCGCCGCCATCGTCCGTCACCGTGATCGAGACGGTGCGATCCCCCGTAGTCGGGTTGTCACTTCTGTTTTCATATTGAATGGCGCGCAGCAGGGCGCTGGTCGCCGCATTGCCCATCGTGCCGCCAGCCGCATTGGTGATGGCGAGCGCATTGGCGCCGTCATAGCTAAAGCGGAAGGTCGTGCCGCCGAAGATGATCGTGCCGGTGTTGGCCGTACCGTAGACGATGTCGACGGAGCCGTTCAGGTGGATGATCTCGGAACCTGCATTGGCAAAGCCGCCAAGCGCGAGGTTCAGCGACGTGATGCCGTTCTCGACATCGAACACGGTTGCGTCGCCGCTGGCGATCGCGACCGGCGCATCACCCTCGTTGAAGGAGACGGCGATGTCGACGCCCGCGCCGGCGCCGTTGAGATCGACGACACCGACATCGTTCACCGCCGCGACGGTGATGACGATCGATGCTTCCGCAAAGCCGCCATTGCCGTCGCTGATGCGGTAGGTTACCGGCACAGTGCCGTTGAAATCGGCCGCCGGCGTGAAGGTCAGCGATCCGTCGCCGTTGAGGCGGATGACGCCGCCCGCGACGGCAACCGTGCCATTGATGGCAATCGGCTGGCCGTCGATCGCCACGATCGTCAGCGGATCGCCGTCTGGATCGACATCCACGCCGCCGCCGGCCGTACCGACACCGGTGATCGGATTGAAGGTAACGGCGGTATCTTCATTGGTCGCGACAGCGTCATTGGCGGCGATCGGCGCCGGGTTGCTGACGGAGAAGACGAACTGCGTCGAGACCTGGCCGCCATGGCCATCGTCGGCGGATACCACGACAGTGTATGGGCTGCCCGCCGATGCATTGGCATCCAGCGTGCCACTGATAAGACCGGTGGCCGGATCGAAGCCCAGGCCGGGGGGCAGGCCATTAACTGCGATCGCCAGCGTATCGCCATCGACATCGCTGAAGAAGCCCCTGACGTCGAAGCTGACGGCTGAGCCATCTGCCTGTGCGCGATCGGGGATCGGGGTCGCCACGGGCGCATCGTTTACGGGATCGACCGTGACGGTCACCGTCGCCGTGTCGCTGCCGCCATTGCCGTCGCTGATCGTGTAGGTGAACGAGGCGGTGCCGGCGTAGTTGGCCGCAGGCGTGAAACGCAGTACTTGCGCGCCGTTGACCAGCACGAGCTGCACCGAGCCGTTGGAAATCGGAACGGCCGCGCCATCGACGCTCAGGTTGACGCCGTTGACGAGAACTATGCTCCTGGCATCGCCGTCGGTGTCGACATCATTTGCGAGCACGTCGATATCGACAGGCTGGTCTTCCAGCGTTCTTGCCGTGTCGTTCATCGCGTCGGGCGCGATGTTGCGGATAACATAGGTGAAATCGGATTCGGCGGTGAGGCCGCCGTCGTCGGTCGCGATGACCTTGACCAGGTAGTTGGAGAGGCCCATCGGGCCGGATGCGCCGGCGCTGATCCGGCCGCTGATGATGCCGGTCGCCGGATCGAAGGTCAGGCCCGGTGGCAGGCCTTGCACGTCGTATGTCAGTACGCCGCCCTCGGGATCGGCGAAATAGCTCGAAATGTCGAAGCTGATCGTATCGCCGTCATTGCGCTCCATATCGGCGATCGGGGTTTCGATCGGCGCGTCATTCTGGGCACCGACCGTGATGGTCAGCACGCCGGTGCTGAGACCGCCCTGACCGTCGGTCACGCGGTAGACCACCGTGTCGATGCCGTTGAAATCTTTTGCGGGCGTATAGTTCAGCGTTCCATCGCTGTTGACCGTCACCGTGCCGTGGCCGGCCTGCGGCGGGAAAGCAGGATCGATCATCAGCACGTCGCCGTCAGGATCGGTATCGTTTCCAAGCACGTTGATGTTGAGAAGGGGCACGTCCTCGGTCGTGGTCGCCGTATCGTTGACCGCGGTCGGAGCCGGATTGGTAACGGTGAGATTGAAGGTTGTCCTGAACGTGCCGCCCTGGCCGTCGTTCGCCACTACTGCCACCGTATAGATCGGGCCACCCTTCGACGCGTCGGCGGCGATCGTGCCGGTGATAACCCCATTCGCGTCCATCGATAGGCCTGCCGGCAGGCCGGATGCCGTAAAGGTCAGCGTATCGCCGTCGACGTCGCTGAAGAAATCGCTGACATCTATCGGCTTTCCATCGAGCGACTGGCCATCGGCGAGTGTCACCGCGGGGATGGGCGTTGCCGTCGGATTGTCGTTGATGCCGGTGACGGTGACGGTGATCGTCGCCGTATCGCTTTCGCCATCGGCATCCGTCACGCGGTAGGTGACCGACGTCGTGCGGGTCTCGCCGGCGCCGAGATCGGCGAAATCGGTGCCCGGGTTGAAGGTGTAGCCACCCATGGCGCTGACGGTGAAGGTACCGCCATTCGATCCGGCGACCGGCTGGCCGACACTGCCCGCCTGGCCGTTGATCCGATCGATGGTCAGGGCGTCGCCATCGGGGTCCGTATCATTGGTCAGCGCATTGCCGCCGCCGCTGGTGTTTTGACCAACCGAGAGGACATCGCTGAACGCCTTGGGCGGGAAGTTGCTGATGATCCAGGTAATCGTCCGCGAAATCGTGCCGCCATGTCCGTCCGATACTGTGATCGTCGCGACATACGGTTCGGGACGCGAGGCGTTGTTCGGAAGCGGACCAGAGATCACGCCGGTCGCGGCGTCGATCTGCAGGCCGGGCGGGAGATCGGTCGCAGCATAGCTCAGCGTATCGCCATCGCGATCGGAGAAATAGACGCCGGCGTCGAAGGAGACGGTCTGGCCGTCGCTGTCCATCTGGGCCGGAAGCGGACCACTGACATCGGGCGCGTCGTTGACGGCATTGATCGTGATCGTAACCGTCGCCGTCGAGACGCCGCCCTGCCCGTCGGAGATCGTGTAGATGATCGTGTCGATACCGTTGAAATCGGCAGCCGGGACATAGGTGATCGCACCGTTCGCCGCGAAGGTCAGCGTCCCGTGGCCGGCTGAGGCAGCAATCAGGCTCAGCGTATCGCCATCCGGGTCGGTGTCCGCGCCGGCGGTGCCGCTCGCCGTTCCAGCGCCGGTGATGACGTTGAATGTCGCGGATTGATCTTCGTTGATCGCGAGATTGTCGTTGACGGCGGTCGGGCCCGGATTGGTCACCTGGAGCTCGAAGGTCTGGGACACGGACGCACCTGTCCCGTTTGGCCCGTCATGCGCCGTGACCGTGATCTGGTAGAAGCCCGAGGCGCCGCCCTGGCTGGCGTTGTGATCGATCGTGCCGAAGATGAGGCCGGTTGCCGCGTCGAAGCTCAAGCCGGCAGGCAGGCCTGTGATCGTGTAATTCAGCGTATCGCCATCGGGATCGTCGAAGAAATCAGAGACGCGATAGATCAGCTGCTGGCCATCGGCACGCACGCGATCCGGTATCGGGTTCGTCCCCTCGGGCGCGTCGTTCTGCGGGATGATCGTGATGGTCACCGTCGCGGTATCGACGCCGCCATTGCCGTCGTCGATCGAGTAGCTGAAGCTTTCCTGGCCGTTGTAGTTCGCGTTCGGCGTGAAGCGTAGCAGCGGCCGATCGGTTGGGCCGGCGACCAGTCGAACCGTGCCGTTGGTCGTCGCCACCGCCGGGCCGTTCAGCTGCAGCACCACGTTGTTGACGCGGATGACCTCGTCATTGTCGCCATCCGGATCGCCGTCATTGGCGAGCACGTCGATATCGACGGGCGTGTCTTCGTTGGTGGTCGCGAAATCGTCGCGCGCGATCGGCGGCAGGTTGAGGATGGTGTAGTGGAAGGTGACCGAGGTCGTGCCGCCCTTGCCGTCCGATGCTGTGACCGTCACCGTATAGACGGCCTCGCCGGTCGGGCCCGAAGCTTCCGGCGCAATGCGGCCGGAGACCAGGCCGGTGGCCGGATCGATGGTGAGCCCTGCGGGCAGGCCGCTCGCGGCGTAGGTGAGCGGATCGCCGTCGGCATCCGAGAAGAAGGCGGAGATATTGAGACTGTCGGTATCGCCGTCGTTCCTCGTGCGGTCGGCGATGGGCTGGCCGACGGGCGCATCGTTGACCGCGAGCACGGTGACGGTGACCGTCGCGGTCGCCGTTCCGCCGTTTCCGTCGGAGATCGTGTAGGTGATCGTATCGGTGCCGTTAAAGTTGGCATTCGGCTGATAGGTGATCTGGCCGCCGGAGCCGAGCGTCACCGTGCCGTTGGCGGCGCTGGCCGCCGTGACCGTCAGCGGGTCACCATCGGGATCGCTATCAGGCACGCCGCCGCTCTCCGAACCATCGAGCACATTGAAGGTGAGTGGCGTATCCTCGGTCGCGGTGACCGAATCATTGACCGCAACCGGCGGCGGGTTGCTGACCGAGAAGGAGAAGCTCTGGCTGGCCGTGCCGCCATGGCCGTCATTAACGCTGATGGTCACGGTGTAGATGCCATTGCCAGTAGGCCCGCCGACGCTCGCCTGGCGATCGATCGTTCCGGTCACCACACCGGCCGCGTTGATGGACAGTCCAATCGGAAGACCGCTTGCCGAATAGGTCAGCGTGTCGTTGTCGGCATCCGTAAAGAAACCGGAGACATCGAAGGTAACGGCGGCGCCATCGGCGCCCGACCGGGCCGGAAGCGGAGAACCGACCGGCACATCGTTGACGCTCGCGACATTGACCGTGACCGTATACTCGTTGCTGCCACCCTTGCCGTCGCTGACGACATAGGTGAACCGGTCGGTGCCGTTGAAATTGGCCGATGGCGTGTAGCTGTAGGTGCCATTCGGATTGACGACGACAGTGCCATGGGCCGGCGTGGTACTGCCGACGGCATAGGTGATCGCATCGCCGTCGACGTCGGTTGCCGTCGGCAGTGTGCTTGAGATCACCCCATCTTCATCGACCGAGACGGTGGTATCGGAGGCGACGGGCGCGTCGTTGACCGGCGTGACGGTCCCATTGACGGTGGCCGTCGCGGTGCCGCCATTGCCGTCTGAAATGGTGTAGGTGAAGGATGGGGTGCCGTTGTAGTTGGCAGCCGGCGTGAAGGTCAGAGTGCCGTTCGCATTGAGCCTGACGCTGCCGCCGGTGATCGCAACGGACCCGCCGGAGGCAATCGCGGTCCCGTTGATCGCGGTCACATTGAGCGCATCGCCATCCACGTCGCTGTCGTTGCTACGGACGTCGAAGGTCACGGCCGTATCTTCAAGCGTGGTGAAGCTGTCGTTAACGGCAACCGGCGCGTCGTTCACCGGCGTCACGCTGCCGCTGACGGTGGCGGTCGCGGTGCCGCCATTGCCGTCCGAGACCGTGTAGGTGAAGCTCGGGCTGCCGTTGAAATTCGCCGTCGGCGTGAAGGTCAGCGTACCGTCGGCGTTCAGCCCCACGGTGCCGCCGGTAACGGTTACCACCCCGCCGGCCGCGATGTTGGCGCCATTGATGGCGGTCACGGTGAGCGTGTCGCCATCGACATCGCGGTCATTGCCAAGCACATCGAAGGTGACGGCCGTATCCTCTGCCGTCGTGAAGCTATCGGCCACAGCGACGGGGATATCGTTGACCGGAGTTACCGTGCCGCTGACGGTGGCGGTCGCGGTGCCGCCATTGCCGTCGGAAACGGTGTAGGTGAAGCTCGGGCTGCCGTTGAAATTCGCCGTCGGCGCGAAGGTCAGCGTGCCGTTCGCGTTCAGCGTGACGCTGCCGCCGGTTATCGCCACGGAATTGCCGATCGTGATGCCGGTGCCATTGATCTGCGTGATCGTCAGCGCGTCGCCATCCGGATCGCTGTCATTGGTAAGAACGGCGATGGTAACGGCTTGGTCCTCCGGCGTCGTGAAGCTGTCGTTCTGCGCGACCGGCGGATCCTGAACCGGGTTGACCGTACCGTTGACCGTTGCCGTCGCCGTGCCGCCGTGGCCGTCGGAGATGGTGTAGCTGAAGCTCGGATTGCCGTTGTAGTTGGCCGATGGCGTAAAGGTCAGCGTGCCATCGGCATTCAACCGGACACTGCCGCCGGTGACGGCGACCGAGCCGCCGGACGCGATGTTCGAGCCGTTGATCTGGACCACGGCAAGCGCGTCGCCATCGACGTCGCTGTCGTTGGCGCGCACATCGAAGGTGACCGCCGTATCCTCGTTGGTGGTGAAGCTGTCGTTGGCGGCGACCGGCGGATCCTGCACCGGGTTGACGGTGCCGGTGACCGTCGCGCTCGCCGTGCCGCCCTGGCCGTCGGAGACCGTGTAGGTGAAGGTCGGCCTGCCGTTGTAATCGGCCGTCGGCGTGAAGGTCAGCCGGCCATCGGCATTGAGCGTGACCACGCCGCCGGTGACGGCCACCGAGCCGCCCGTGACTATGGCGGTGCCATTGATCGCCGTGACAGCAAGCGTGCCGCCATCGACATCGCTGTCATTGGCGCGCACGTCGAAGGTGACGGATGTGTCCTCGTTGGTGGTGAAGCTGTCGGCCACCGCGACCGGGGCATCGTTCAGGCCGGTGACGGTTACGGTCACCGTCGCCGTCGAGAAGCCGCCCTGGCCATCGGTGATCGTGTAGATCACGGTCGTGACCCGCGTCGCGCCGGCGGCGAGATCGTCGAAGGCGGTGCCGGGATTGAAGGCGTAGGTGCCGTCGGCGTTGATCGTGAAGGTACCACCGTTCGAGCCGGCCACGGCCTGGCCGACACCAGCACCGGTGCCACCGACCGCCGAGACCGAAATCGGGTCGCCATCGGGATCGGAATCGACGCCGTTGCCATTGTTGTCGAAGACGGAGCCCGTGAGCGGAGAGTTCTCGGTCGTCGCCAGATTGTCGGCGGCGGCCACCGGCGGCGGGTTGAGGACGGCCCAGGTGAAGCTGCGGTTCGCTGTCGCCCCGCTGCTGTCGGTTGCCGTCACCGTGACGGCATAGGGACCGTTGACGCTGGCGCTGCGGTTGATGGTACCGGAGATGACACCGGTCGTGGCGTTGATCGTCAGGCCCGGAGGAAGACCGGTCGCGGTGAAGGTCAGCGTGTCGCCGGTATCGGGATCGCTGAAGTTGCCGCCGACATTGAGCGTCACCGTCTGCGCGTCGTTGCCGGTCTGGTTGGCGATCGGCGTCGAGATCGGCGCATCGTTGACACCCGTGACTGTCACCGTGACGGTCGCCGTCGAGAAGCCGCCATGGCCGTCGGACAGCTGGTAGGTGACGCTGGAGGTGCGGCTCTGGCCGGCCGGAAGGTCGGTAAAGGCCGTGCCCGGGTTGAACACCGCCGCGCCGTTGGCGCCGATCGTGAACGTGCCGCCGTTCGAACCTGTGACTGCAAGACCGACATTGCCGGCGACGCCGTTGATGGCCGAGACCTGCAGCACGTCGCCATCGACATCGGTGTCGTTGGCGAGCACATTCAGGCTCGTGCTGACGCCGGCATTGGTCTGGGCGGTATCGTTGACGCCGACGGGCGCGTCGTTGACCGAATTGACCGTCACGCTGACCAGATATTGCACCGTGACGGTGCCGTCGCTGACGCTGTAGGTGAAGCTGTCGGTGCCGTTGAAGTTGGCGGATGGGGTATAGATATAGGTGCCGTTGGGATTGACCACGACGGTGCCGTGCGACGGCGCGATCGATCCGGCGCCATAGGTCAGGCTGTCACCATCGACATCGGTGGCGACGGGCAGCGTGCCGGAGAAGGCAGTATCCTCGTTGGTGGTGATCGCCGTATCGGAACCGACAGGCGCGTCATTGACCGGGGCCACTGATATCGTCGCCGTATCGGTATCGGACAAGGCGCCACCGCTGCCGGTGTTGCCATTGTCGTTGGTCACCATCGTCAGCGTCACCGCGCCATTGGCGTTGGCGGCGGGGTTAAACACCGGCCGGGTGCCGGCTGCGGCAAGGAAGCCGTTGATGTTGGAAAGTGTGCCGGTCAGCACCAGCGTGCCCGATCCGGAGCCGCTGACAGTGACGCCGGAGCCGCCGGTGGCGGCAAGCGTGCCGGAATTGACGCTGAGCGTGACCCGGATCGAACCAGAGCCCGCATCGACATCGGCGACCTGCAGGCCGGCCAGCGACAGCGCCGTATCCTCATTGGTCCCGAAGCTCGCCGGCAGGGTGTTGACCGGCGCATCGTTGACGGCCGCGACGTTGAACGTGAAGTTGTTCGGGCTTTGGTCGGTATCCTGGCCGCCATTCGCCGTGCCACCGTTGTCGCGGACCTGGAAGGTGAAGGAAGCGAGCGCCGTGCCATTGGCATTGGCTGCCGGCGTGAAGGTGAGATTGCCGAGATTGGCGGCGGAGATCACCTGGCCCGCGGTGACCGCCGTGCCGCCGAGCGAGAGCACGCCGTTGGTCGGCAGCGTGGTGATGACGACGGCGGCGAGGCTGTTCGCCGGGCTGTCGTTCGGATCGGTAAAGCCGAAGCTTGCGGCCGAGAAGGTGAAGACGCTGTCCTCGTTGATAGTGACGGTATTGTCGGTGCCGGCGGGCGCATCGTTGACCGATGTAATCGCGATCGTTGCCGTATCGATATCGACGAGCGACGGGCCGCCGGTGTTGCCATTGTCGTTGGTGGTCATCGTCAGCGTGACGCTGGCGGTGGAATTGGCAGCAGGCGTAAAGCTCGGGCGCGTCGCGCCGGCTAGATAAGCGTTGATGTCGGTCAGCGTGCCGGACAGCGTTAGTGCCTGCGATCCGGAGCCGCTCACCGTCACGCCGCCAGCGCCAAGTGCCGAAAGCACTCCGGAATTGACCGACAGTGTCACAGTCATCGTGCCGGAGCCTGCATCCTGATCGCTGATCTGCAGGCCGGCGAGCCCGAGAGACGTATCCTCGATCGCGGTGAAAGAGGGCGGCAGCGTGTTGACGGGTGGCGTATTGACCGAAGCGACGGCGACGGTGACCTGCGCAGTCTCAGTCGCCCCGCCCGATGTGACGGTGTAGGTGAAGGTCGTCACGCCGTTGTAGTCGAGCGTCGGCGTGAAGATCAGCTGGCTGGAGGCATTCAGCCGCACCGTACCGTTGGCAACGGTGACCGCCGCCCCGCCTGCCGTGATCGCGGTGCCGTTGACGGCGGTGATCGCGCGGCCCGGGTTCTCGAAGCTATCGTTTGCGAGGACCGAGATGACGGCTGGGACGTCCTCATCCGTCGACACGGAATCATTGGCGATGTCGGCGACAGGGGTGATGGTCACCGGTATGGTGTTGGTGGCGCTGAGCGAACCGTCGGAGGTCTGCACCGAGATCTGCGCCGAGCCATTGTAATCGGCAACCGGCGCATAGCTTGCGCCCGAGAGCGCCGTATTGATCGCTCCCGTGGTGCCGGTGAAGGTCATCGTCTGATCGGCGGTGCCGTCGCCGGCGCTGAAGGACAGGCCGGATGTGCCAGCCAGCGAGAAGGAGCCATTGGTGACGGTGACCGTCACCGTCAGCGTTCCATTATCGACATCGGAGACGACGATCGCATTGCCGGCGGAGGACGAGAAGACGATCGAGGTGTCTTCCGCCGTCGTCTGTGCCGTCGGCACGGTATTGACCGGCGCATCGTTGACCGGGTTGACCACGATCGTCACCGTCGCGGTTTCCGTCACGCCGCCGGAAGTGACCGTATAGGTGAAGCTCGTCGTGCCGTTGAAATTGGCTGCCGGCGTGTAGGTGATCGTGCCATCGGCGGCGAAAGTGACGGTGCCTTGGCCGGCCGGGGGCTGCGTGACCGATGTGATCGCCCTGCCCGCATTTTCGAAATTGTCGGCCGACGCGCCGTTCGTGCCGGTGATGGCGTTGAAGGTGATGGCCGTGTCTTCGTTGGTCGTCAGGTTGTCGGCGACGATATCGGCGACCGGCGTGATTGTTATCGCCACCGTATCGGTGTCGGTCAAAGAGCCATCCGTCGTCTGGACGGTCAGCTGCGCCGCGCCGTTGTAGTCGGCGGTGGCGGTGTAGGTGAGGCCCGCAAGAGCCGCGTTGATCTGCGCGGCGGTGCCGGACAAGCGAACCGAAGACGTGCCGTTGTTGGCAATCGTCGCGCCGGTCCCCGTCGTCACGTTGGCGATACCGTTGGTGACTGTCACCGTCGTGGTCAGCACGTCGCCATCGACATCGGCGACCGATACGCCCGATACGACCAGCGGCGTATCCTCGGCGACCGTTTGGGCGCCCGGAACGGTATTCACCGGCGCGTCGTTGACCGGAACGATGATCACGTTGACGGTCGCGGTCTCGGTCACGCCGCCGGAGGTGACCGTATAGGTGAAGCTGGTGCTGCCGTTGACGTTGGCGGATGGCGTGAAGGTCAGCGTGCCATCGGCGTTGAGGCGAACCGTGCCGCTGGTGACGTTGACGACGCCGTTCGCAACGATGGCCGAGCCATTGATCGCGGTGATCGTGTGGCCAGCGTTTTCGAAGCTGTCATTGGCATCGACGGCGATCACCACCGCCGTGTCCTCGTTGGTCGTGGCCGTATCGTTGGCGATATCAGCGACGGCGGTTATTGCGATTGTCTGCGTATCGGTGTCAGTCAGCTGGCCGTCGCTGCTCGTCATCGTCAGCGTCACGCTACCGTTGAAATCGGCGACCGGGGCGTAGCTCGGTCGCGCGGTGCTGGCCAGATAGGCGTTGATGCTCGTGAGCGTGCCCGACAGCGTGATCGTGGCGGTGCCCGAACCGGTGACCGTCACGCCCGAGCCGCTTGCGGCCGTCAGCACGCCGGAGCCGACCGACAGCGTCACCGTCGCAGTCCCCGAGCCGATATCGAGATCGGCCACCGAGAGGCCGGTCAGCGACAGCGTACCGTCCTCGTTCATTGTCCAGCCGCCTGATGGCAGCGTGTTGACCGGCGCGTCGTTGACAGGCGTGACCGCGACCGTCGCCACCGCCGTGTTCGACGACGCCGCGCCGTCGGATACGGTGACGTTGATCGAGCGGGTGAGCGCACCCGGATCATCGGAGGTCGAGGCATAGCGGATCTGGCCAAGCGCCGTTTGGTAGGCGGCCTTTGTCGCCGAGCCGGTCAAGGTGAGCGTGTAGGTCGAGGCATTGTAGCTGGCGGTGATGCCAGATGGCAGCGTGCCGGTGACCGCCAGCACGTCGCCGGCCTGTCCATTGGAAATGATGATTGTCGCCGATGCCATGTTGGTATTGTCGACGTCGGCGACGAGAACACCGGTGTTGACGATGGCGACGCCAGCGGCGTTTTCCGTGTAGCTGGTGGCGTAGCCGGTGCCGGCTGCGGATGTGTCGAGGTCGAGCGTCGGCGCGTCGTTGACGGCGATGACGGTGATCGTTGCCGTGTCCACGTCGGTCAGCGCGCCGCCCGAACCGGTGTTGCCGCCGTCGTTGGTCGTCATCGTCAGCGTGACCGCACCGTTGAAATCGGCCACCGGCGTGTAGACCGGTCGCGCGGTGCTGGCGAGATAGGCGTTGATGCTGGCAAGCGTGCCCGACAGCGTGAGCGACGAGGTGCCGGAGCCGCTGATCGTGACACCCGATCCGGAAACGGCGGTCAGCTGCCCGGAATTGACGCCGAGCACGACGATCATCGTGCCGCTGCCGGCATCGACATCCGAGATCGCAAGGCCGGTCAGCGCAAGGGCCGTATCCTCATTGACCGACCAGCCGCCCGCCGGCAGCGTGTTGACCGGTGCGTCGTTGACGGGATCGATGGTGATGGTGCGCGTGTCGATATCGGTAAGCGCGCCGCCGGAGCCGGTATTGCCACCATCGTTGGTCGTCATTGTCAGCGTCACCGAGCCGCTGGCATTGGCGGCCGGGTTGAACTGCGGGGCGGCGGCCGACGCCAGATAGGCGTTGATCGCCGAGAGCGTGCCCGACAAGGTCAGCGACGCCGATCCCGATCCGGAGATGGTGACACCGGCGCCCGAGATCGCGGAAACCGAGCCGCCGGAGACAGCGAGTGTGACCGTCATCGTGCCGGTGCCGGCATCGACGTCGGAGATCGACAGGCCGGATAGCGCGATGGACGTGTCCTCGCTGGTGCTCCAGCCGGATGCCGGCAGGCTGTTGACCGGCGCATCGTTGACGGCGCTGACATTGACCGTGACGGTGGCCGTCTCGGTGACGCCACCCGCGGTCACCGTATAGGTGAAGGTCGTCTGTCCGTTGAAGTTCGCGGATGGTGTATAGACCAGCGTCCCGTCGGCGGCGAAGGTGACGCTGCCCTGCCCGGCCGGTGGCTGCGTGACCGACGTGACGGCGCGGCCGGGATCCTTGAAGGTATCGGCGGTGGCGCCGTTAGTCCCGGTGATGACGTTGAAGGTGATTGCCGTGTCTTCGGCCGTCGCCACCGTATCCGGCGTGATATCAGCCACAGGCGTGACCGTGATCGCGACATTGTCCGTGTCCGTCAGCGAACCGTCGGAAGTGGAGACGACAAGAGTGTCCGAGCCATTATAATCCGCGCGGCCGGTGTAGCGCAGCGAGGCGAGCACGCTGTTGACCTGCGCAAGCGTGCCAGAGACGGTGACCGAGGCCGTACCGTTGCCGGTGACGGTTCCCGCGATGATGGAAGGCGACAGCGTGCCGTTCGCGACCGACAGGGTGACGGTGACCGAGCCGCTGTCGACGTCGCTCACCGAAATGCCCGAGATCGCCGTCTGCACGTCCTCGCTCAGCGTCACCGACGTCGGCACCGTATTTACCGGCGCGTCGTTGACGGCAATGACATTGACTGTGGCGACCGCGACGTTGGAATTGGCGGCGCCGTCGTTGACCGTGACGTTAATGCTGCGCGGGGTGGTGGATGGGTTTTCTGAACTCGACAGGAAGCGGATCTGCTGCAGCGCCGTCTCGTAGCTTGCGCGCGGGGCCGAACCCGTGAGCGTCAGGGTGAAGGTCGTGGAATTGTAGCTCGCGGTGATGCCTGCAGGCAGCGTGCCGGCGACGGCCAGAAGGTCGCCCGCCTGGCCGTTCGTGATGACCGCAGACAGCGAGGCCATGTTGGCGCTGTCGATATCGGTGATCACGCCATCCGTATCGGCAATCGCAACGCCGGGGTCGTTTTCGGTGTAGGTCGTTGTGAAGCCGGTGCCGGCGCCCGATGCATCGAGATCGAGGATCGGCGCATCGTTGACGGGCGTGATGTTGATAACGGCGGTATCGGTATCGGTGAGCGGGCCTCCGGTGCCGAAATTGCCGAGGTCGTTGGTCGTCATCGTCACCGTGACGCTGCCATTGGCATCGGCCACCGGCACGTAGACGGGAGCCGCACTCGATGCCAGGAAAGCGTTGAGATTGGCGAGCGTGCCTGTCAGCACCAGCGTGCCGGTGCCAGAACCTGAGACGGTGACGGAGCCGCCGGCCGTGGCCGTCAAGACGCCTGTCGGCACCTGCAGGCGGACGGTCATCGAACCGGTCCCGGCATCCGGGTCCGTGATCGACAAGCCAGTCAGCGCGACGCTGGTATCTTCGTTGGTCGTCCAGCTCACGGGCAGCGTGTTGACCGGCGCGTCGTTTACGGCGGTGATCGCGACGGCGGTAACGGCGGTGTTAGAATTCGCCGCGCCGTCATTGACAGTGACGCTGATATTGCGCGATGCGGCTGCGCCATTGAGCGTCGGGTTGTCGGAGCTTGAGGTGTAGAGCACCTGGCGAAGCGCGGCCTCGTAATTCGCCTTGGTCGCCGAGCCTGACAGCGTCAGGGTGAAGGTGGTGGCGTTATAGCTGGCAGTGATCCCCGCTGGAAGGTTGCCGGTGACCGTAAGCAGGTCGCCGGCCTGGCCGTTGGTGATCACGATCGAGGCCGAGGCCATGTTGGTATTGTCGACGTCGACGACACTGCTGTTGGTGTTCGAGATCGCAACGCCGGCGGCGTTTTCCGTGTAACCGACCGAATAGCCGGTTCCAGTCGTCGACCCATCGAGATCGAGCACGGGCGCATCGTTGACCGGGTTGATGATGATATTGCGCGTATCGACATCGGTAAGCGCGCCGCCCGTGCCGGTGTTGCCGTTGTCGTTGGTCGTCATGGTCAGGACGACGGTGCCGTTGGCATCGGCGACAGGAACGTAAACGGGCGCGGACGCCGAGGCGAGGTAGGCGTTGATATTGGCGAGCGTGCCGGTCAGCACCACAGTGCCGGTTCCGGACCCCGACACGCCGACGCCGCCTCCCGCCGTTGCCGTGATCGTGCCGGAGGCGACGCTCAGCGTGACTGTCATCGAGCCGGTGCCGGCGTCAAGATCTGTGACCGAGAGACCCGACAGCGCCAGGCTGGTATCTTCGTTCGTCGTCCAACTGGCCGGCAGGTTGTTGACGGGCGCATCGTTGACGGCGACGACCGCGATGGTGGAGGTGGCGACGGCCGACGACAGGCCGCCGTCATTGACGGTGACGTTGATGACACGCGGCGTCGTGCTCGGATTATCGCCGGTGTTGGAGAAGGTGATGGCCTTGATCGCCGTGGCATAGCTCGCCTTGGTGGCCGAGCCCGTCAGCGTCACGGTGACCTGCCCGGCAACGGACGTGTCGACCGATCCGGTGATGCCGCTCGGCAAGGTGCCGACGGTCAGTACGTCGCCGGCCTGCGCGTTGGTGAGAACGATGGTCGCCGAGCGCATGTTGGTGCTGTCGAGATCGCGCACATCCGTTGCGGTGCTGCCGATCGACACACCGGGGCCGTTTTCGGTGTAGGTCGTCGTGTAATTGACGCCGGCAACCGTATCGACATTGCGGAAGGCGCTGACGTTGTCGATGAAGATGTCATCCGTACTCGGTGTCAGAAGCCCGCCGGCCGCGGAATAGCTGAAGACGAGGTCGCCGGTGGCGACAACCGTCGAGGGCAGGTTGATGGTGACGGCGGTGCGGCCCCAGGCGGTGGTACCGGCAGCCGATGCGGCAACGGTGGAGGGTGAGCCGGACGCGCCGTTGAAATAGGTGATGGTCGCGGTATTCGGCGTGCCGTTGAGCGTACCCGTGGTGATGCGTGCATAGAGCACGCCGCCGATGGTGACATCCACGGTTGCCGGCGTGTTGTTATCGTTGGAGATGCCGAGCAACAGATCGTTGCTCCAACCCACATCGAAGGTCAGCTGTGCTGCACCAGACGGCGCAAGACCGTCAGTCCAACCTGACACGTTCGCTTGTGTCAGCGTGCCGGTTCCGCCGTTGAGCGTCCAGGCAAAGCCGCCGTTGGCCTGTGCGCCCGCGGTGCCGCCGACCGTCCAGCCTGTCGTGCCCGGCGTGCCGCCATTGGTGATGATCTGCGTTGGCGTCGTGCCGGAATTGAGGTCGACGATTGGCGCTTGGGCATAATAGCCGAAATCGGCCGCGAGGTTTGCGGCGCCGATCGTGGCGAGCGCAAGCGATTGGGTGGTGCTTCCCGTCGTAAGTGTGGCCGTACCCAGCACGCCGTTCGCGTCGGTGACGCGCACGATGTACTGGCCGGGCAGAACGCCGGTGAAGAGATAGTTGCCGTTGGCGTCGGTCGTATCCGTCGCCAAGATACGTTCGCCGGTGCTGACCAAGCCATCGCCGTTGACGTCGTCGATAAGCTGCACGGTGACGCCGCCGATGCCGCCATCGCCCGTGTTGAAGGTGCCGCTCTTGTCGTTGTCGGCGAAGATCTTATCGCCGATCGTACCCGTCGGCGGCGTCCAGCGCGCGGCGTCGGAGATGTTGGTGAGCGCGGTCGTGCCATTGGTCGTGATCGTCACGGCCGATCCGATGGCGACGCCCGTTATCGGATTGATCTGGCGGATATCGGTGCCGACGAGATAAGTGTTGCCGTTGATATCACCGCCGCCCTGCGCACCGGTGCCGCCTGTGGCATTGGCGATACTGTCGATGATCGCGCCGCTCGTCAGATTGTAGCGGGTAATGCCAAGCGTGGTGATGCTAAGCAGCGTGTTGTTGGTCGCATCGATCGCGAAATCACCCCAGTCGTTCGCTGCCGTAATCTGCGCGCCGAATGCCGTCGCGCCGGCCATGGTGCGGCCGTTGTTGCTGAAGGTGATGCGGTAGATCTGGTCGTTGCTGCCCGAAACGTTTTCGACACCGAGATAGAGGCCGCCGTTAAAGAATGTCGCGGCGCCGCCGCCGACGCCAGTCGTGCCTGTGACAATGTTGGTCGCAGCGCCCGTGGTCAGATCGGAATCGACCAGGATATGGGTGTTGTTGATGTAATCGTAGGCGAACAGAGCCTTGTTGCCTGCAACCGCGTTACTGTCGGTGTAGTAGATCAGGCCATTTGACTGATCGGCTGCCAGCGAGTTGATCGTGTCTGACATGGTGATCCCGCCGACGCTCCCCGGCACCGTCGTGATCATCGTCGCCTTGCCGGTCAACACGTCGACGCTGTAGATCGACCGCCCGGCCGAGACCAGTAGTGCGCCATTGCCGTTCGACGAGGCGATGTTCAGCGTATCGGCGTAGTCCGCATGGCTCTTGTCCGTGCCGATCAGGTCGGAGGCGATATCGCCATCGTGATATTCGAGATCCCAGTTGCCGCCGAGGGCAGCACTTCCCGTCGGATCGGTCGAGGCGGCGACGTCTGCGCCGGTGAGGTAGCCGAGCATTTTGACAGCGTTCGTGCCCGTTTCGCCCTCGGCAAAATTACAGCCGTAGACAAGAATATCGGCATTGTCGGTCAAGGAGCCGCGTATCGACGTCAGATCGGCGGCGTAATCGGTCGCCATCGTGGTTGCCGTCAGCGACGCGGAACCGAGCTGCAGGAAGCCTTCCTTGCCGTGCGATATGATGTGGATCGCTTCGACATCGTGCATAGACGATAGCGTTTCTGCGAGTTCGTGAACGCCATTCTCGTTCGGGTCTACCACGATGATCTTGAAATTGTCCCCTAGGTCTTTGACCAGCGCCTGATAGTCGGGCACGGAGGAATCGATCACCACCACCTGGCGCGGCTGTGCAACGGCTGACGTCTCGGGTGCTGCCGAAGCGGCTTGGTGTTCGGCGAGTGCGGCGACCAACGCGTCATGGCCATCGCTGGCGCCATCGTGCTGGGCCGTCTCGGCGGAGCCGTGATCCCCTTGATCCTGATGGGTTTTTTCCTGGGATTTTTCCACGGTCGCCGCGCCGGCAGCGTCGAATGCGATGCGTTGTTCCAACTCCATCAACATCGAGCCGTATTTCGGCTTGGCATTCCTACCCCGCACCTTTGCGATGCGGTCAGGGGCGGGGCGAACGTAGCGTTCGTTCATGGGGTTTCCTCCACGACAGATCGTTTTCGTTTGGCCGGGTGCCCTATTCGCCCGGCATGTCAGCGATGTTAGTCATCCCTCAGAACCGACTCCCAATGTCGGCTTCCGCAACCGTAGTGAGCAGAGAATTAACAATTTCCTAATTTTGACCAACAGGAATTAGTCAACACTAAATCAACCATGACAGGCGCTCACTACCGTATCCGTTCGACACATCGTTTAGCACACGACAATAATTAATGCTCTGAAAAATTGTGTTTTGTTAAGAGTTGATTAACCATGTTAGCAAAGACTGAACGTACTCAGACGACAGTTTCGTATTGCTAAAGCGCGTTCTGATTGCCGAATTTACGCCCCGCAATTGCATATCCGTAGACACGAGCTACCTGCGGCTTAGTCGTATACGGAACAGGTTCGAGGAATGAATGGAATGAAACTCCCAGTCTTTCTAGTGGTTTCCGTCAGTCTGATTGCGACAGGATGCACTGTTACCCCGAAACCACTGCCCCCAGAAGCGCATGCCAGCTTCGCGAAGGAGAGACTTGCCCTTGCCACCGCCAATCAGGAGCCCATTTCAGACAGGGTGGACTTGTACGAAGCCATGGCAAGAGCCCTCAAATACAATCTTGACACGAAGGTTGAGGTTATGCAGGCAGCGCTAAAATTGCGGGAGGCGGATCTGGTGAGCTATTCCGCACTGCCTAAGATTGTAGCCGGCGCAGGGTATGCCGGCCGCAGCGAAGCTGACCCGACCGAGGCCTCTACCCGCGATGATAGTATTGTTACAGCCGACCTAACATCCTCCTGGAACATCCTGGATTTCGGCCTCTCCTATGTGCGCGCCAAGCAGGCGACCGACGAAGTGCTGGTTCAGGACGAAATGAAGCGGCGGATGGTCAACAAGGTGATCGAGGATGTCCGCACGGCCTATTGGCGCGCGGTGAGCTACCAGCGTCTCGTTGGCCGCATGCGCGCGCTGGAAGGCCGCGTCGCCCGCGCGCTCAAGGACACCCGCAATCTTTCGTCCAACGGCGAAACGTCGCCGCTGGTGGCACTGACTTACGAGCGCGAACTGATCGAGGTCAAGCGAGAGGTGGAGCTGCTGGAAGGCGAGCTGCTGGTCGCCAAGACGCAGCTTTCCGCGCTGATGAACGTGAAGCCCGGCACCGAATTCACGCTCGAGGTTCCCAAGCGCCGCGATACGCAGCTGAAGATCAGCTACACCTCGCAGGAAATGTTCGATATCGCCGCGACCAACCGCCCGGAGATGCGCGAGATTTCCTACCGGCTGCGGATCAACGAGCGCGAAGTGGATGCGGCGCTGCTCGACCTGCTGCCCGGCATCAATCTCTACGCCGGTCCGAACTACGATTCCAACGACTATATCGCCACCAACGACTGGGTGTCGTGGGGCGCCAAGGTCAGCTTCAATCTGATGAAGCTCGCGACACTGCCGGCGGTCAACAAGAAGATCGAGGCCGAAAAACAGATGCTGGATACGCGGTCGCTTTCGGTCGCGATGGCAGTGATGACGCAGGTCCATATCAGCCGCGCCCGTTACGCCCACCTGAAGCACTCCTATTCGACGGCAGCCGCTCTCTCGAATGTCTCACACCGGATCCTCACACAGGTGCGCACCGAGACGGACGCGCAGAAGACCAGCGAACAGATGCTGATCCGTGAGGAGATGAACGCGCTGCTGGCCGATGCGAAGCTCGATATGGCCTATGCCGACCTGCAGAACGCCTATGCGAACATCTACGCTTCCCTGGGCATAGATCCGTTCCCGCAGACGCTGGGCACCACCCAACCCGTGAAGGAAATGGCTGGCGAGTTGCGTGATATGTGGCTGGAGCGCGGTGAATTGAAGACAGACCTCGTTGCGGCCAAATAACCGCCGGCATGGGAGACCGTGATGAAGCGCATAGCGGCATCCGTTCTGATGATACAGCTCTTGGCAGGTGGCGCAACTTACGCCGCCGGCAATGATGCGGCGGATGCCACGGCATCGCTGGAAGGGCTGCGCGGCATCGTCCGCGCCGCCGATGAAGCCTCGATATCGAGCGACCTCGGCTTTGCCATCGCCACACTGCCCTTCAAGGAAGGCGAAAGCTTCAACAAGGGCGACATCCTCGCCACTTTCGAATGCGGAGATATCCAGGCCCAGCTCAAATCCGCCGAAGCGGCGCTGGCGGCCGCGCAGATCGCCGTTGCCAACGACGAACGGCTGGCGCGCTCGAATGCGGCCGGCAAATTCGAGGTCGACATATCGCGCGCCAAGGCCAACCAAGCCGCAGGCGAGGCCGATGCTTATCGCAGCAAGCTTGGGCGCTGCACGATAAGGGCACCCTTTGACGGCCGGATCGGCGCCATGCCCTCCCACGCGCATGAAACGCCGGAACCGAGCCGTCCGATCATGCATATCGTCGCCAGCAACGACCTGCTGGTCGACGTGCTGGTGCCTTCGCTCTGGCTGCGCTGGCTGCGGGAAGGCGAAGAATTTTCGTTAAGCGTCGACGAGACGGCCAAGACCCTACCGGTCGATATTATCCGCATCGGCGCGACCGTCGATCCGGTCAGCCAGACGGTGAAGGTGACCGGGCGTTTTTCCGGCCAGGCCACCGGCGTCCTGCCGGGGATGAGCGGCCCCACAGTGTTCAAAATCCCGAGTGAGTAGGCATACGCAGATGCAAGGTGTCGAAAAGCCAGCCAGCGATCCCATCAAGCTTCAGCCACCGGCAGCGGCCGCCGCCCAGCACGCCTACGAACTGTTGCTCAGGATTGAAGCTGACGCACGCCGTGCAGACAGCGTTGGCGAACTGCGCTTCCTCATCGCCAACGAGACGATGAAGCTCACCAAGGCCAGGCAGATCTTCGTGCTGTCGGTATGCAAGGGCGTCTTCAAGGTCGAGACGGTGTCCTCGATCGGCGCGGTGGATCGAAACGCGCCGCGCATCCGCTTCGTGGAGGGCGTGATCAGGCAGCTGTCGCGCGAGGCAGGGCTGGCGAAGATCAAGGCCTTCACCCTCCCCGCCTATTGCCCACCCGGCGAGATCGAGCAGGATAGCTATCCCTTCCCCTTTATGGCCTGGGTGCCGTTTCAACTGCGCGACGGCCATATTTTCGCGGGTATGCTGCTGGCGCGAGAGACGCCATGGCCGGAGGCGGATCTACTGCTGGCCGAAAGACTGGCCGAGACCTATTCCCACGCGTGGCGGGCGCTGAGCGGACCAAGACGCTTGAAGCACAGTCTGCCGATCAAGCCGCTGATCGGAACCGCCGCTGTGCTGGCCATCGCCGCGATGTTCATCCCGGTGCACATGACGGTGCTGGCGCCGAGCGAGGTGGTTCCCGTGGCGCCGGAGATCGTCGCGGCACCGCTCGATGGTGCGATCGAGGAGATCCTCGTCAATCCGAACGCGACCGTCGTCAAGGGACAGCCTCTCTTCAGGCTTGCCGACACAGCCCTTCGAAACGAGCTGCGCGTCGCTGAACAGGACGTGAAGGTGGCGCAGGCGAAGCTGATGCAGATCAGCCAGCGCGCGATCGCCGACCCGGAAGCGCGGCGCGATCTAGCGGTCACTCGAAGCGAGTTGAGTGTCGCCTCGGCCAAGCGCGATTACGCGTCCGACATGCTGGCGCGAACCAACGTCAAGGCTGAGACCGACGGCGTGGTCATCTTCACCGACAAGCGCGACTGGATCGGTCGGCCGGTATCGATCGGCGAGCGCGTGATGGAAGTGGCCGACCCCAAGCGCGTCCAACTGCGCATCGACGTGCCGGTGGCTGATGCCATCGCGGTCGAGAACGGCGCTGCCGTCAGCGCCTTTCTGGATGCCGATCCGCTGCATCCGGTCGCGGCGAAAACGCTGTCCTCATCCTTCGATCCGCAGATGATTGAAGGCAACGTTCTGGCCTATCGCATCTATGCCGGATTTGACGCCGTGCCGGAGCGCGGCCTGCGTCTCGGCATTCGCGGAACATCGCAGATCTTCGGCGAGAAGGTGCCGCTGGCCTATTATCTGTTCCGGCGGCCGATTGCCGCGATCAGGCAGCGGCTGGGTCTATGAGCGAATCACCGTCGCCCGATCTCCGGCTGCCGCCCTTGCGCGAGGATCTGCAGATCGTGCGCGGCGGTACCAGCCTATCCGGCGAGCCGGTCTGGATTGTGCTCGATCCGGTCCGCAATCGCTTCTTCCGCATCACATTCGAGATGTTCCAGCTGCTGACGCTCTGGAATTTCGCCCGCTCGCTGCGCGGTCTCATCCAGGCGGTGCAAGCACAGTTCGGGCGGCTTCCCGAGCAGGAAGAGATCTATGCCGCGATGCGGATGCTGGAGGCGAGCTTCTTCGTGACCGAACCAGCCTCCGCGACCTGGCGCGCGCTTCATGCCAGCGCGACACGCCGCCATTCGCTCTTCATGCGGCTGATCCACAATTACCTCTTCTTCCGCATTCCGCTGGTCAGGCCGGACCGCTTCATCCGAAAGACCGCGCCTTTCATTGCGGGGCTCTTCAGCCCGACCTTCCATGCTTTCACCATATGCGCAGCCATTCTCGGGCTCTATCTGGTGTCCCGCCAATGGGATGCGTTCACCGGGACGTTTCCCTATATTTTCACGCTTGAGGGCATCGCGGTCTCTGTGATCTCGGTTGGCTTCATCAAATCGATGCACGAATTGGGCCACGCCTATGTCGAGCATCGCCATGGCTGCCGCGTTCCCACCATGGGTATCGCCTTCATGGTGCTGGTGCCGCTGCTCTACACCGACGTCAGTGATGCGTGGCGGCTGAAGTCGCGCTTCGATCGGCTGAAGATCGATACGGCCGGCGTGCTCACCGAGATGCATATCGCCGTCTTCGCGCTGCTTCTATGGGTGTTTCTCCCCGACGGCCCATTTCGATCCGCAGCCTTCGTTCTTGCGGCGACCGGCTGGGTGCTGAGCCTGATCGTCAACCTCAATCCGTTCATGCGCTTCGACGGCTATTACATCTTCGCCGATCTCCTCGGTGTCGAAAACCTGCAGCCCCGCGCCTTTCGGCATCTACGTTGGCGGATCCGCCATCTCTTGTTCAACACCGGCGAGGAACGGCCCGATCGCTTCGGTCCGAAGCTCGACGTGATCGTGACGCTCTATGCGATCGCCACGACGATCTACCGGCTGTTTCTCTATTTCGGCATCGCGCTCCTCGTCTATCACTTCACAATCAAGATCGTGGGCGTGATGCTGTTTGCCGTCGAGATCGGCTTTTTCATCCTTCGGCCGATCCTGTCCGAACTCCGGGAGTGGTGGACCATGCGCCATGACATTGTCACGAGCAGACGCAGCTATCTTTCGCTGGCGATCCTTCTTGCGATTATCGCATTGCTCTCGCTGCCGATCTTCAAGAGCGTGTCGGCCCCGGCGGCGCTTTATCCCAACGCGTTCACGCGGCTTTTCCCGATGGAGCCCGGAAAGATCGAGGCGATCGGGATCAAGCGAGGCGATGTCGTGAAGAAGAACGACGTGCTGTTTTCAATCGTCCGCCCCGAGTTGCAGCAGGAGCTTCGCACCACGGAGATCGAGGCCGAACTGACGCGCTACCGTCTGGCACGCGTGCTGGCCGATCCGCAAAACCTCGTCGATCGTGGCATCCTCCAATCGCAACTGGCCGCGCTCGAGGCCAAGCGTGATGGGCTGGCGCGCCGGCAGGCATCGCTCATCGTTCGCGCACCGTTCGATGGCACCGTGATCGACATCGATCCGCAGGTCCATCTCGGCCGTTGGATCAGCCGGAAGGACCAGCTCGCGACCATCGCCGGCGCATCCGGCATGGCGGCGCGCGGCTTTTTGTCCGGCGGCGACCGTGGCCGCCTCGACGTCGGCGCCACCGGCCACTTCATCCCTGACGATCTCACGCAGTCTTCACTACCGGTGCAGCTCACCTCAATCGCCTCGGCGGGCGCCTCCGAGATCGATATTCCGCAGCTGACATCCGAATATCATGGCGAGATCGCAGTCCACCCGCAGAACGCCCATGAACGTCTGCGCCTCAGCCCTGTTTCGGCACAGTATGCGATTACCGCCGAGGTATCCGGCAAGGCTTTGTCGGAGACCGTCCGAGGCGTGGTTGTATTGAACGGCAAAGGCGAAAGTATTGCCGGCCGCGTCTGGCGTCAGGTTGTAAAAGTTCTGGTCCGCGAGGCCGGCGCCTGAGGTTTTCGTAATAACTGTGAAACCATTGCGGGCGTCAGCGCTTTATATCACAAACCGGTGATAGTATTCCGGGTGATCAAAAGCGGAAAGGATGCGCAATGCGCCTGTTCAGGACGCGGACAACTCATCGTCACTCCATTTGGAAGCGCGACACGACCGGTCGGGCCTATGCCAGCCACGGCAGGTTCCGGTTGACGATCAATGGCGCCAATGAAAATTGGTTCTATCGCGTGTCCGACATGAACGGCGAGCTGCCCTCCGTCGACAGCAACCCCTTTACCAGCGAAGATGAAACGATGAAGGCCGCGCAGGCCGAGCTTGAGGACACGGCCGCCGAGCTACCGCTGCCGCCGGAATATTGATCTCGATATCAGAAAGGCAGGCGAGACGGCTTTAGCCGGTCGTGCCGGTCACAAGCCTTGCAATCGCCTCGGTGCTTCCCGGCTGCCCGAGCCAGATCATGGCCAGTCGATCACCGGTCTGCTTCGCCAGATACATATAATTATCCGCACGCTTCACGAAGGAAGCCGCGTCATCCTCTGGCTGCAGGAGCGTGACGCCCATAGCGGCCCCCAGTTCGACAACCACACCTTCGACGGCAATCGGCTTGAAGATGCGATCCACCGCGTCCCTGAGCGTGAGTTCCACGTCGTTCAGATGCGAGGAATCGACCTCGAGAAGAACGACGAACTCGTCGCCGCCGATGCGCGCGATGAAATCGTTGGCGCGGAAGCTGTCGCGGAAGCGGCTGGCTATGATCCTCAGCACCTCGTCGCCGGCGGCGTGTCCCATCGTGTCGTTCACAGCCTTGAAGCCGTTGAAATCGATGAAGGCCAACGCCAGGAGCTTGTCGGTTTGGTCGCGCCGTTCCAGATGCTCGGCCAGAACTTCGTCGAAACAGGCGCGATTGGGCAGGCCCGACAGCGCATCGGTACGCGCCGAAGCGCGGAGCGCAAGCTCGATTTCGTGCTGATGGCGAACACGCGCGGAGACGTCGAGGATGACTTCGACATCGAAGGACACGCCATCGATGACGGTGCGCTGCGCGGAGATCAGCGTCGGCAGGATCGTTCCGTCGGCATGACGGATATCGACTTCCTCCAGCACATAACCGCCGTCTTCGGCGAGCATGCGATGGCGCCGATCGCGCGCCGGGCTGCTGATCGCGGCACCTTCAGCGATCAGCGTTCTGCCGCTGATATCCTCCCATTTCAGGCCTGTAAGCCTGAGATAGGCGTCGTTTACCTTCAGATAGCTGGATGTCTCGGTGTCGCTGGTCGACACGGCCATGGCAATCGGTGCGAACTCGAACATTCGCATCAATATCGAAGTCAGGATCTCTGGTGGAAGTATCTCTTCGTCGGCCATACACGTGATCGCAACAAGTATGGCTGGTTGTGTAACAGACGAAAGTTAAGCTCTTCTGACTTAAAACGCTAATTTACCAAACACATGACGACAGCGAATTCTCAGGTTCCGCGCGCGATAAAATCGGAGCCGCCGCTTTGCAACCGGTGTGAATACACCTATCTTGCGTCATCATCGTCAACGAACAAGGGCTCCTGTGTTTCTCGAAATTGGAATTGTGGTCTTGCTCACCATCCTGAATGGTGTGCTCGCCATGTCGGAATTGGCTGTCGTGTCTTCCAGGCCCGCCCGCCTCAAAGTTCTCGCCGATCACGGAAGCAGAGGAGCCGCACAAGCCATAAAACTTGCCGAGAACCCTGGCAGGTTCCTGTCGACCGTGCAGATCGGCATTACGCTCGTCGGCGTTCTCTCCGGCGCCTTCTCGGGCGCCACGCTCGGTAGCCGCCTGACAGCCTGGCTGCAGCTTCAAGGCATGTCACCGACTGTGGCCGATGCCGTCGGCGTCGGCACCGTGGTCATCGCCATCACCTACCTTTCATTGATTGTCGGCGAACTGGTGCCGAAGCAGATCGCGCTGCGGGAACCTGAAGCGGTGGCCGCAAAGGTCGCGCCCGCCATGGCGGTCCTGTCGAAGATGGCGCTGCCGCTCGTCTGGCTGCTCGATGCTTCCGGCAAACTCGTGCTGAAGCTGCTCGGTCAGTCCGGCAAGGGCGGCGACAATGTCTCCGACGAGGAAATCAAGACGGTGCTCGCCGAGGCGCAATCCGCGGGCGTGATCGAGAGCGAGGAATCCGCCATGATTTCAGGCGTGATGCGGCTTGCCGACCGCACGGCGCGCGCGCTGATGACGCCGCGACGCGACGTCGAGATCATCGACGTGGACGACAGCCTGGAGGAGATCCGCGCCCAGCTGCACAACACCAAGCGTTCGCGCCTGCCGGTCAGAAAGGGCAGCTCGGACGAAGTGTTGGGCGTGCTGGCCGTCAAGGATTTCTACGACGCCATGTCCGTTCAGGGCACCGCCGACCTGAAGGCGATCACGCAGGACGTGCCGATCGTCTCCGACCTTTCCAACGCCATCAGCGTCATCCAGGCGATCCGGACGTCGCCCGTGCACATGGTGCTTGTCTTCGACGAGTACGGACACTTCGAAGGCGTCATTTCTTCCGGCGACATCATGGAAGCAATCATGGGCGCGCTGCAGGATGGCCCGATCGACGAACAGGCGATCGCGCGCCGCGACGACGGCTCCTATCTGGTCTCGGGCTGGACGCCGATCGACGAGTTCGCGGAATTCATGAGCCTGAAGCTTGGCGACGATCTCGAATACCAGACCGTCGCGGGTCTCGTTCTCGAGGAGCTGAAGCACCTTCCGGTGCTTGGCGAAAGCTTTACCAAGGATGGCTGGCGTTTCGAGGTCATCGACCTCGACGGGCGACGGATCGACAAGATCCTGGTCAGTTCGCTGGACACGCGCCAAACGGCCGACGTCGAGTAATCACTTCGGAAGACATGTCGCGAGCGGTACCCGGACAGGATATCCGCTCGCGGCGCAATAGCTATCAGCGCTTCATGTCAGGGCAGACATAGGGCACCTTGGCGACGCTGTAGCGGTGCTCGACCGTATCCTTCCCGGCCTTCACGCTGAGCGTCAGCTGGCTCGGCGACACCGATTTCACCTTCGCGGTGATTTTGGCGCCATCCTCATCCCAGGTAACGGTATCGTGAGAGCTGCGGCTCCATTTGCGTAGCGCATATGTTTCCCAGCAGGAATCCATCAGCAGGCTGCCATCGGCCATGAACACCATCATCACGCCGGGAAGACCGGATTGCGATTTGGTCTCGATCCACGCCCGGCTGACAAGCGGGTCAGCGGCCGGCGTCTGAGCCGCCGCAATCGGCGCCGCCATCGCCGCCATCGTTCCCGCCGCAATTGCCAAGATCTTGTATAGATTATTCAATTCTCGCTCCTCCATTCTGGAATCATGTCCCAAGAGATAAGGATCGAAGCGACAGGATTGTGACCGCCGCGCGCTTTTCTTGCGGCCATGTCGCTTTGCGGGACGCTCGACAAACGGCCACCCGGCTGCGCGCGCCTTCCCCAACTTCCGCGCCGCGCCCGGTCCCTGAAGGCCGAAGCAGCGAGGCCGCGCACGGCCCAACTCTCCCGATAATCCATTCCTCATAAACGATACGTTAGGGATCTGTTGACCATAATCGACTGCAAAGCGACCTCGCCGATCACAAGAATCCGGCTCTCGCACCCCATCAACAATGACGGAAGTCGTGTTCGTGTACCATGCAGTCTTTTCCGTTCCCGTGACCATGCTGGCCCTGGCTGTGTCGCTTGCCGCGCACCGAATGGTGATGATCGCCCTGGTCATATTCGCGGCCATGGCCGGCGCAACGCAGGCGGCCGCCGACGACCGCGCGCTAAAACTCTATTTCACCCACACGGGAGAGCGGGCGACCATCGTCTTCAAGCGCAACGGCAAGTTCGATCCGAAGGGCCTGGCGCAGATCAACCGCTTCCTGCGCGACTGGCGCCGCAACGAGCCGACCAAGATGGATCCACGCCTGCTCGATCTGGTTTGGGAAGTGTACCAGCGCAGCGGCGCCAAGGAACCCATTCACGTCGTATCCGCCTACCGCTCTCCGGCCACGAACAACATGCTGCGCACCCGCTCGCGGGTGACAGGTGTCGCCAAGAAGAGTCAGCACATGCTTGGCAAGGCGATGGACTTCTATATTCCCGGCGTGAAGCTCGCCACCTTGCGCGGCCTTGCCATGCAGATGCAGGTGGGCGGCGTCGGCTATTATCCAACCTCCGGCTCGCCTTTCGTGCATCTCGATGTCGGCAATGTTCGCGCCTGGCCGCGCATGTCGCGGCTGGAATTGGCACGGCTCTTCCCAAGCGGCCGCACGCTACATCTGCCGGCCGATGGCCGAGCCTTGCCCGGCTATGAGCTGGCGCTCGCCGACCAGAAGAAGCGCAACCGCCCTGTGGCAATCGAGACCATCCGTACGCCGGAAAGCGATGACGACGAAGGCGCTCCGGCACCCTCCCGCGCTCTCGTAACCGCGATGCTGCCGGTGCCGCAGACACGCGCCGAACGCGGCCTCGAGCTTCAGCTTGCCCGGCCGACGCCGCGCGCCGACAACACAGATAGCAAGGTTCCCGACCTCGCCTCCCTCACCGTGCCACTGCCGACCTTCAGGCCGACGCTGGATGAAACCACCACGGCAAGCGTTCCCACGCCCGCCGCTCCCGTCCTGCTCGCCACCGCCGTCACCGGCAAGGGATCGGCTGGCCAGCTGCTCTTCGCCCTCCACGCAGGCGGCTCGCTTGCCGGCGGGGCGGCAAAGCGTTCTGATATGACCGCGGTCGCTCCTCGGGAACCGCAGGTCGTATCGGCAGGCGTCGGCGCCATGTCCGGCAAGGCGCTGGTCGCTTGGGCCTTGCAGCCACCGGGTATGAAGATCGAGATGACCGCACCGCGGCCATCAGGCATGCGCCTGACGACGCTCGAAGATGTCGGTCCTGCGATCGACAGCGACACCGACGAATTTGCCGAAGAGGAATTCGATGAGGACCGCTTCGCCCTGGACGGCTAGGGGCGAGCCTTCAGCGGTTCCCACCACCACTCAGTATTGCGTGAAATCGCCGGTTTCCGATTGCAGCAGCGTCAGCGGATAGCGGGCCGGATGGTGCACAAGCGCCGTCATGTTGACCGGGCGGTTGCGGTCGTCGAAGGCGATCTGGTCGACCGTCAGCACTGCCGCCGGCGGCGCCAGCTGCAGCAGGCGCGCCTCGTCCTCACCCGCCAGACGGGCACTCAGTGTCGTTTGGCCACGTTTCGGAAATATGCCGTAGCGCTGGCGCAGCTCTTCATATAGCGAGCGGTTGGCGATACCCCAATCGAGGTCGAGCAGCCCCGGCACGCGCCCGGCCGGAATCCAGTCAGTCTGTATCACCGCCGGAATATTGTCGAGCAGGCGCAGGCGCGATAGCACCACGACCTCGGCGCCGGGGGCGAGGAAGAGTGGTCTGCTGACTTCGAGCGGGGCCCGCACGAGGCTTGCCTCGATCAGCTGGTGACCCGGCGCACGGCCATTGGCCAGCGCGATGCTGGTGAAGCTCTTCAGCACCTGCAGCTCGAAGCCGCCGCCGCGTTCCGTGACATAGAGCCCTTTGCCGGGCTGGCTATGCACCACGCCCTGCTGGATGAGTTCACGCACCGCGTGGCGAATGGTGATCCGGCTCACATCATAGAGATCGACGAGTTCGCGCTCGGAGGGCAGCTTGCCGCGCAGCGGCAGACGCCCGTCGCTGATTGCCGCCAGCAGTGCCTCGTACACCTGCTTGTGCAGCGGCCGCGGGTCGTCGCGATCGATGACGCCGCGTGTTGCGATCAATGTGTCCTCGGTTTCGAGCGTCTTCAAATTCGATTTTCCCTGGGCTTTGGCCGCCTCTTCCAATGTCATCTTCAACGCAATTCTCTCGAAAGTCCATATTGACATAACTGGTCATAACCAGTCCTATTGATTGCAAGGAGCCAGAAGAGCCCCGACGATGCCGTGCACTATCACAATCAAGGGAACCCACCATGCTTAAGAAGAGCCTTGCCGCCCTCGCGTTCTCCGCCGCCCTCTGGAGCGGAACGGCCCACGCTGAGACGATTTCCGTATTTTGCGCGCCGACGGAATTCGAGCTGTGCACCAACGTCGCCAATGCCTGGAAGGAGAAGACGGGCAATGAAGCGAAGATCAACAAGATGCCTGCGCTGCTCGATGACGCCATTCCGATCTATCAGCAGCTGATCGCGGCGAAGTCGACCGATATCGACGTGCTGTTCCTCGACGTCATCTGGCTTGGCATGTTCAAGAACGGCCTTCTCGACCTGAAGACCGTCATCCCCCAGGCCGATCAGGACAAGCACTTCGCCTCTACGCTTAACGCCGCCAAGCTGGACGGCAATCTGGTCGCCATGCCTGCCTACATGGACGTCGGACTGATGTTCTACCGCAAGGATCTGCTCGAAAAATACGGCAAGCAGCCGCCGAAGACTTGGGATGAGCTGGCCGCCACGGCCAAGGAAATCCAGGACAAGGAGCGCGCCGACGGCAAGGGCGACATGTGGGGTTACGCCTGGCAGGCCAAGAGCTATGAAGGCCTGACCTGCGACGCGATCGAGCTCGTTGCATCGAACGGCGGCGGCACGATCATCTCCGACGACGGCAAGGTGACGATCGACAACCCGAAGGCTGCAGAAGCGATCGAAAAAGCAAAGGGCTGGATCGGCTCGATCAGCCCCGAGGGTACGCTGAACTACGACGAGGAAGCTTCGCGCGCCGTCTTCGAATCCGGCAACGCTGTGTTCCACCGCAACTGGCCCTATGTCTGGGGCACGTCGCACAAGGAAGGCAGCGCCGTTGTCGACAAGGTCGGCGTCATGCCGCTGCCCGTCGGCACGGAAGGCCAGAAGTCGAGCGGATGCCTCGGCCCGATGTATTATGGCGTCTCCAAGTACAGCTCCAAGCCTGACGTCGCGGCAGATTTCGTGAACTTCATCACCGGCCCCGACATGCAGAAGAAGCGCGCGCTGCAGGATGCGGTCAATCCCTCCATCCCGGCGCTCTACACCGACCCCGACGTTCTGGCGAAGATCCCCTTCCTCAAGGACAACCAGCAAGCCTTCGCCGATAGCGCGGTGCGGCCCTCGGGCTATACCGGCACCAGCTACAACCGCGTGTCGCAGGCCTTTTATCGCTCCGTCCACGACATGCTGTCTGGTGGTGGCGATATCAAGTCCGGCCTGACCTCGCTCGCCGGGCGACTGGAAAAGCTCAAAGAAAGCCGTTGAGCCTCGACTGAACGTACAGGGGCAGGCCGGCGATCGGTCTGCCCTGGTCTCGCGCATCGCACACCGCCACCAGCAAGGGGGCGAGCCCTTTATCGTGATCAAGTCCGGGTGAAAAATGGCATCGGTTTCGCTTGAATCCGTTTCGAAGAATTTTGGGACGCACACCGTCATTCAAGGCGTCGACCTCAGGATCAACGACGGCGAGTTCGTCGTCTTCGTCGGCCCTTCCGGCTGCGGCAAGTCAACGCTTCTGCGCATCGTCGCGGGCCTTGTCGCCGCATCCAAGGGTGTCGTGACGATCGGCGGCGAGGACGTGACCGATGTTCCGGCCTCGAGACGCGGCGTCGCCTTCGTCTTCCAGTCCTATGCGCTCTATCCGCATATGAGCGTCGCCCGCAACATCGGCTTCGCGCTGGAAACGCTGGGCATGGCCAAGGACGCCATCAGCCAGAAGGTCTCATCGGTTGCGCGCATGCTCAAGGTCGACCACCTGATGGATCGCCGGCCGCGCGAACTCTCCGGCGGCCAGCGCCAGCGCGTGGCGATCGGCCGGGCGCTGGTGCGCCAGCCCGAGATCTTCCTGTTCGACGAGCCGCTGTCCAACCTCGATTCCGATCTTCGAATGGAAATGCGCATGGAGATCGCCAAGCTCCATGACGACCTGAAGACGACGATGATCTACGTCACCCACGATCAATCGGAAGCGATGACGCTCGCCGACCGGATCGTCGTCCTGAACCACGGCCGCATTGAGCAGGTGGGAACGCCGCAGGAACTCTACCACGCCCCTGACAATCGCTTCGTTGCAAGCTTCATCGGCAGCCCCCGGATGAACTTCCTGGCCGTCTCGCCGAAGACAGGCGCGGATGCGGGCACGATCGTCGGCCCCGGCAATCTCTCGATCGCCATGGTCGCCAACAATCCCTCGGGCCCAATCGCCGAGATCGGCATCCGGCCTGAGGGACTGCGGCTTGTTGGCGCGAATGAAGGCCGGATCACCTGCACGCTGGAACGCGTCGAAGACCTAGGCCACGAGCATTTCGCCTATTGCCGGATCACCGACGACACCGTCTGGGTCATCCGCGTAGCGAAGGCGCCTGCGCATGATCTCATCGGTCAGCCTGTCGGCCTGGATTTCGCTGACGCCGCCGTCTTCGCCTTTACGGCCGACGGCAAGCGCGTTCTGCTCAGCCATCCAGCCGGCGGACAGGCACAGGTGAGCCAACCATGAGCGCCAAACTCGCCCGCCGCGATTACCGGGCCGCATGGCTGTTTCTGGTTCCCGTCATCGCCGTCATCCTCTTGGTCGCCGTCTGGCCGCTGAGCCGGACCTTCTTCTTCTCCTTCACCGACGCCTATCTTGACGACCCCTACGTCTACTCCATGGTCGGTCTCGATAACTTCATGGAGGTCATCAACGACCACAGCTGGTGGGTTGCGGTGAAGAACACGCTCGTGTTCACCGTCATCTCGGTCGCAATCGAGACCGCCCTCGGGCTTGCGATCGCCTTGTTGCTCAACGAGATGATCCCGGGCCGCGGCCTGGCGCGCGCCGCCATTCTGGTGCCATGGGCCATTCCTGTCGTCGTCGCCACCAAGATCTGGGAATGGATGCTCAACGACCAGTTCGGCGTCATCAACAAGATCCTCACGGGGCTCGGCGTGGTCGATCACGGTATTGCCTGGACGGCCAGCAGCTCGCTGATCATGGGCGTCGTCATTTTCATCGACGTGTGGATGACCACGCCTTTCATGGTGCTGCTCATCCTCGCCGGTCTTCAGCTAATATCGCCGGAGATCTTCGAGGCCGCCGAAGTAGACGGCATCCCTGCCTGGAAGCGCTTCTGGTCGATCACCCTTCCGATGCTGCGCCCGGCGATCGGCGTCGCCGTCCTCTTCCGTGTTCTCGACGCGCTCAGAATGTTCGACCTTGCCTATGTCCTCGCGGCCAGCAACGAGAACGTGATGACCGTATCGATCTATGCCCGCGACCGGCTGATCAGCTTCCAGGAACTCGGCGTCGGCTCGGCAGCGTCGACCTGGGTCTTCCTGCTCGTCGCGCTTGTCGCAATCATCATCATCGGGGTTCTTCGCCTCGACAAAGCGGCGGGGACCTGATCGATGGCCAATGCAATCGCACAAAAGGCACTGCGCAAGCCCGCCGGCTACTATCGAATGAGACGGCGCGTCGTGCGCGGCCTGCAGATTTTCGCCCTGCTGCTCGTGCTCGTCTATACGCTGTTCCCATATTATTGGGCCTTCGTCTCCTCGACGAAGCAGGGTGCGGCACTCTATCGCTCGGCCCTGATGCCGGCGCTGGATTTCACCTACTACCGGCAACTGATCGACAACCCGGTCTTCATGGGGTCGCTGCTCAACTCGGCCTATGTCGCGATATCGACGACCTTCCTGTCGCTGATCATTGGGCTGTCGGCCGCCTACGCGCTCGGCCGCATCGAGTTTCCGCAGCGACGCGCGATCCTGATGATCGTCCTGATGATCTCGATCTTCCCGCAGGTGGTCGTGCTCTCGGGCATGTTCGAGCTGATCAACTGGCTCGGGCTCTTCAATCGCCCGAGCGCGCTGATCCTCACTTATCTCCTGTCGACGGTGCCCTTCACGACATGGATTCTCACCACCTTCATCCGCGAGTTCCCACGAGAACTGGAAGAGGCTGCCATCATCGACGGCTGCTCGCACTTCCGCATCCTGATGAAGGTGCTGCTGCCGCTGATGGGGCCGTCGCTGGCCAGCACCGGCATTCTCGCCTTTATCCTCGCCTGGAACGAGTTCCTGTTCGCGCTGACATTCACGCTGACCGACGAGAACCGCACCGTGCCGGTGGCGATCGGCCTGATCGCGGGCACAAGCCGCTACGAGTACCCGTTCGGGCAGATCATGGCAGCCTCGATCACCGTCACCCTCCCCCTCATCGCCGTCGTGCTTATCTTCCAGCGGCGGATCGTGGCGGGCCTGACCGCCGGCGCCGTCAAAGGCTGACAGATACAAGGATCAAGACCATGGACATGCTTGTGAAGCTCTACGAGCTGAAGCGCGACCCAGCACTCGACAGCCGCATGACGTCGCAAGGGGTCACCATCCGCCGCGTGCTGGTGCCGGAACTGCCGGCGCTGACATCGTGGATCGAACCGCGCTTCGGCGCCGGTTGGGCGGCCGAGGCGACCGCCGCTGTCATACGCCAGCCGACCACCTGCTTCATCGCCATTCAGGCGGGAGAACTGATCGGGTTTGCCTGCCACGAGGCGACAGCCAAGGGGTTCTTCGGCCCCACCGGCGTCGATCAGGCGGCCCGAGGCAAGGGTGTCGGCCACGCCCTGCTTCTGGAAACGCTGCTCGACATGCATGCGCAGGGCTATCCCTATGGCGTGATCGGCGGCGCCGGGCCCATGGATTTCTACAGCAAGAGCGTCGGCGCGATCCCGATCGAGGGCTCCGATCCGGGTATTTATCGGGGCATGCTGTCGCTAGCCCACCCGAGCGAAATCTCCTCATAAAGGACACGATTTCGGACGCATCACCGCCGTATTTCAGCCTTTGATTTCAAAAATACCTGTCATGCCGGCGTGGCGCTGCTTCGCCGGTACAGCAGGCGTTGTGGCCTGTTTCGACAGGGCCGGCGACGGGTGTGTCTGTCACAAAAATTGATTTTAAGATGGACAATTTTTGTATATCGCCCTATATACGCAGCTAAGGAGCACAATGGTCCGTCGAAAATGACAGTATCAAAGCTCGAATACGTGACCTTTTGTCATATCGGATAGATATTTTCGATATAATATATTTTTTCTCGGACGAATTTGACTTATAGAATGTCTATTTGTCTCAGCAACACAACGGATAATACATCCTGATCCAGAAGATATTCTGCAGATCGTGGACGTATGCGAATAAAGGAGAATGCCTGGCCTCTCGAGCTCGGCGCCAAGATTATATGAATGCTGCAACTGAAACAGACGCGCCGACATCATCGGCTTCGACCAAGATCAGTCTCAACAACATCTACAAAGTTTTCGGCGAACACCCGAAGAAAGCCCTCGCGCTACTGCGCGCCGGCAAGTCAAAATCCGAGATCCATGCAGCAACGGGCTGCTCGATCGGCGTCAACGACGCCAGTTTCGATATTCGCGCCGGCGAGATCTTCGTCATCATGGGCCTGTCGGGCTCCGGCAAATCAACACTACTGCGCCTCCTCAACCGGCTGATCGAACCCACATCCGGCTCAATCAAGATCGATGGCCGCGATATCACCGACATGTCGCGCAGCGAGCTGATCGCGCTTCGCCGCCGCGATATCAGCATGGTCTTCCAGTCCTTCGCGCTGCTTCCCAACCGCACCGTTCTCAGCAACGCCGCCTTCGGCCTCGAGGTTGCCGGCGTCGGCGAGGCCGAGCGTCGCGAGAAGGCATTGGCCGCGCTGAAGGCCGTTGGCCTCGAAGGCTATGCGGACAGTCGCCCGGATCAGCTTTCCGGTGGCATGAAACAGCGCGTCGGTCTTGCCCGCGCACTTGCCAGCGAACCCACCATTCTTCTGATGGACGAGGCATTCTCTGCGCTCGACCCGCTGATCCGCACCGAAATGCAGGACGAACTCGTTCGCCTGCAGTCCGAGCACAGCCGCACCATCGTCTTCGTCAGCCACGATCTCGACGAGGCGATGCGGATCGGCGATCGCATCTGCATCATGCAGAACGGCAATGTCGTGCAGATCGGCACGCCGGACGAGATCGTCACCAAGCCGGCCAACGACTACGTCCGCTCTTTCTTCCGCAATGTCGATGTCGCGCATGTCTTCAAGGCAGGCGATGTCGCCCGCAAGTCGCAGGTCACTATCATCGAGCGCGAAGGCGTTTCGGCTGCGGCAGCACTTGAGCGGATGAAGAACTACGATCGCGAGTACGCAATCATCCTCGGTCGCGACAAGACCTATCACGGCATGATCAGCCAGACCTCGCTGATCGAGAAGATCAGGGCGAAGACGGCCGATCCCTATCGCGGCGCCTTCCTGCCCGAGATCGAGGCCATTCCGGCCGACGAACCGCTGTCGAACGTTCTTGGCAAGGTGGCAGCCAGCCCCTGGCCGGTTCCCGTCATCGACAGCGGCAAGCGCTATCTCGGCTCCATCAGCAAATCCGCGCTGCTCGAAACGCTCGACCGCGCCGGCTGATCACAAACACATCGGATAAATCATGAACTTCGATATCGGAAACGGCATCGACGCTGCCGTCAATTATGTGCTCGACAACTTTTCACCCGTGCTTGATTTGATCGCGGCCACGATCGGCTTCGTGACGTCAGGCATCCAGAACGCCCTGCTTGCGATCCCCATGCCGGTTGGCATCGCGATCTTCGTGATCCTCTCGCTCTGGCGCGTCGGCATCGGCTTTGCGGTGTTCACCGCGCTCGGCCTGCTGCTCGTCAACCACATCGAGCTCTGGGGTCCGATGATGGAGACCTTGTCGCTGGTCATCGCTGCGACGCTGATCGCCATGCTCATCGGCCTGCCGCTCGGCATCGCTATGGCCCGCAAGGATTCCGTCGCAGCCTTCGTGCGTCCGGTCCTCGATCTGATGCAGACCATGCCTGCCTTCGTCTACCTGATCCCGGCCGCCATGTTCTTCGGCCTCGGCGCCGTCCCCGGTGCGATCGCGACGGTCATCTTCTCGATGCCGCCGGTAGTTCGCCTGACCAATCTCGGCATTCGCCAGGTGGATGGCGAGTTCATCGAGGCGGGCAATGCCTTCGGCTGCACGGCGACCCAGCTTCTGTTCAAGGTGCAGCTTCCGAACGCCCTGCCCTCGATCATGGCGGGCATCAACCAGACGATCATGCTGTCGCTGTCGATGGTCGTGATCGCCTCGATGATCGGCGCAGGCGGCATCGGCAACACGGTTCTGACCGGCATCCAGCGCCTCGACGTCGGCACCGGTTTCGAGGGCGGCATCGCCGTCGTCATTCTAGCGGTCATCCTCGACCGCATCACCCAGAGCCTTGGCAAGCCGCGCGCCGCATTCTGGCAGGGCCTGTTCAGCAAGAGCGAAGGCGAAAAGCTGAAGCCGGCGACGGCCTGATCTCTAGCAACTCATCATGGTGGGCAGCGCCTGCCAAATGCGAACCTTCACAAAGGAGCACTCATGTTCAAAACACTCGCAACCCTCGGCCTTGCCGCCGCTCTCGTCAGCGGCGCGGTCACCTCGACCATGGCGCAAGATGCCAAGCCGGTGAAGATAGGTTGGGCCGCCTGGTCCGACGCCGAATTCGTCACCAAGCTTGCCGCTAAGCTGATCGAGACGAAGCTCAACCAGAAGGTGGAGCTCGTACAGGCTGATGTCGCGCCGCTCTACCAGGGTGTCGCGCGCGGCGACCTCGACACGATGATGATGGCCTGGCTGCCGCAGACGCATGCCGACTACTATGCCAAGGTCAAGGACAAGGTCGAGACGCTCGGCACGGTCTATGACGGCGCCAAGCTCGGCTGGGTGGTTCCCGACTACATTCCAGCCGACCAGATCGGCTCGATCGAGGACCTGAAGAAGGAAGACGTGCAGAAGAAGCTCTCTGGCACCATCCAGGGCATCGATCCGGGCGCCGGCCTCACGCGTCTCTCGGAAAAGGCCGTGAAGGATTACGGGCTCGACGGCTACAAGCTGCAGATCTCCAGCGAGGCCGGCATGCTGACTACGGTTGACCGCGCGATGCGGGGCGAGAAATGGTTCGTAGCCACCGCCTGGAGCCCGCACTGGATGTTCGGCAAGCACAAGCTTCGCTATCTCGATGACCCGAAGAAGTCGCTTGGCGAAGCAGAACATGTCGACATTCTCGCCCGCAAGGACTTCAAGTCCGACAACCCCAAGGTTGCTGCCTTCCTGTCGCGCATGAATCTGTCAATCCCCGATCTCGAAGCGGCGATGTTTGCCGCGCAGGAAACGTCCTACGACAAAGCCGTGGATAAATATATCCAGGACCATCCCGACCAGGTGAAGAGCTGGATCGGCGACGAAGGCTGACCGGATTATCGCGCCCGGCCCGATTTTCGGCGGGGCGCGATCTTTCGACCGAACAGGAGCGATGAATGTATATCGACCGCCTGCAACCGACCGACGCCGAAGACGACACGATGGGTGGGCGCATGTCGCTCGCCCGCGACGCGGTGAAACTCTCCATTGAAGCCGCCGCGAGAAGCCTCGGCATCACGCCCGACATCTGGGCATCGTGGGAAAACGACCGCGCGGCGCCCGCTGCCGGCAATCTGGAAACGATCGCCGATACGCTTGAGGTCAGCCTCGCATGGCTGCTGCGCGGCCATGGGGCGGGACCGACATGGCCGGTTGCGAATGACAACGCTCAACGGCCGAGCTGAACGGAAAGCCGCTGTGCGGCCGACCGATCACTGCACACAAAAACAAGGAAATGACAATGGATACGAAAGCGATCACCGCTGAACTGGCACAGCATGTCCCTGTTACCTCCACGCTGGAGAACGTCATCGAGGATGTCGCCCCAACCGATCTCGGGGATATGCATACGTTATACTCCGACATGGGCTGGCTGATTGCCGAGCGTTTTTCGACGCTTGAGGACAAGCAGCGGGTGTTCGAGCTGATTGAGCTCGGCATGCGCAATGGCGATGGAAGACTGAAGGATGCCGTCTCCACCGGACTTATCGAGGCGATGATTTCACGCACGGGCGCCCAGCCGGCGCGATGGCGCCAGATATTGGCCGAGCTCGGCCCGCTCTCGTCCGCCTACGTTAGGCAGTAATCAGACAGACAAGCCGGCTGGCCGCGCGATTTTCAACGCACGGCTCGCGGTTTGGGTTTGCGTGGGGGCGCCGACCTGTCATACGAAGACCCGCAAGCAAAGAGACACAGGACCCTCCCCATCATGCCAAACTCGCTCATGCCCGTTTTTGACGGCCACAACGACGTGTTGCTCCGGCTGCAGCATTCGGGCATCGCGCAACCGGCCAAGGCGTTTATCGAGGGAGAGGCGACTGGGCATATCGATCTTCCCAAGGCGCGCGCCGGCGGCCTGGCCGGAGGGCTTTGCGCGATCTACATCCCCTCGCCCAGCATGGGGAAGGACGCCAATGGCGATTTCCTGACGCCGGCACAGCCGGAATCGCTGAACCGCACCCTCGCGATGGCCCGCATTCTCTTCGACATCGAGGCTCAAAGCGCCGGCGGGCTGAAAGTCTGCCGCACGGCAGCCGATATCCGCCAGTCGATCGAAACCGGCGCCTTCGCGGCCGTGATGCATATTGAGGGTGCCGAAGCGATCGCCGCCGATCTCGATGCGCTCTACGTGCTTCACCAGAGCGGGCTTCGCACGCTCGGACCAGTCTGGAGCCGGCCGAACATTTTTGCTTACGGGGTGCCGTTCCGCTTCCCGTCATCGCCCGACATCGGCCCTGGCTTGACCGACGCTGGCAAGGATTTGATCCGCGCTTGCAACGAGTTGAAGATCATGGTCGATCTCTCGCATATGAATGAGCAAGGCTTCTGGGACATCGCCAAGCTCTCAAGCGCCCCTCTGGTCGCCTCGCATTCCAACGTTCATCACATCAGCCCGCACAGCCGCAACCTGACCGATCGGCAGCTTGACGCCATCCGCGATACGGGCGGGCTTGTGGGCATCAATTTCGGCGTGCTCTTCCTGCGCGACGACGGCACCCGCAACGCCGACACCAGCCTCGACCTCCTGGTCCGCCACGCCGCGTACATCGCCGATCGCATCGGCATCGACCACGTCGCCCTGGGCTCGGATTTCGATGGAACGACGATCCCGGCGACGATCAAGGACGCGACCGGTCTACCTCAGTTGATCGACGCGTTCCGCGCCGGCGGCTTCGATGAGAAGGCCGTGGTCAAGATCACCCACGCGAACTGGATCGATGTGCTCGAGCGCACTTGGGGCGGCTAAGTTACCAGCGGTGGTAGTCGCGGCATAAAACGCCGAGAACCATGGGCTACTTGGACACGTGCTCCGGCTTACCCTTGGTCTTCGTGGATGCGAATTCCTCAAGCTGCTTTTCCGTCATGGAATCCACCATCTCGCGGGATGCGCCCTTGAGCTTGCTCTTCGGCGTTTCACCGCGCTTGGCAGACAAAGCTGCGCCGGCTGCCTTTTGTTGCGCTTTCGATTTTGCGGGCATGATCGTCTTCTCCCTTTCACCTTGAACTCACGGCGACACTGAAGGTTCCTGCGACAGAGCGCTCAGTCATTCCAACCGCCGCGATAGACTTTCTGGCCCCCGATCCTTTCCTTTTCGAAAGAGCGATTTATCTAACGCTCTGTGACTAAAAGATTTTTCAACGGAGTGGGATCCAAATGGCAGCATCTATACTGATTGGAATACTGATAACCTTCCTGGTCATCATCCTTGTCTTGTACCTTGTTGCCCGCCTGCCGATCGATGCCAGAGCTAAGCAGATCGTGCAGATCATCGTCATCATCATCGGCATCATTTCGCTTTTGAAATATCTAGCGGTTTTCTAAGGCCAGGGCTCGATCGATGGAGGGATCGCATTGAGCCTGATCCGCGGTAAAAGCACCGAGAAGACGAAGGCCAGCTTTCCGGAGCTGTTTTTCGATCTCGTCTTCGTATTCGCGCTGATCCAGCTGTCGCACACGCTGGTCGAGGACTTCAGTTCGACGACGCTCGCGGAATCGATCTTGTTGATCCTAGCGATCTGGTGGCTGTGGGTCTACACGACCTGGATCACCAACCTGCTCGACACCGACAAGGAAGCGGTGCGCCTGCTACTCTTCGCCCTTATGTTCGGCGGCATCCTACTCGCGATCGCCCTGCCCGAGGCATTCAAGCATCAGGGCACGGCATTCGCGGCGCTCTATTGCGCCATGCAGCTCGTGCGCTCGGTCTTCATGCTCTACGCCTACAAGGGCGTCGACCGGCCCTCTTACCTCACCTTTGTGCGCATCACTGTCTGGGTGATCGCTTCCAGCGTCTTCTGGATAATTGGCGGTTTCGCCAGCTTTGAGGCTCGCGTCGCCTTTTGGGGCGTCGCACTATTGATCGAGTACGTCTCGCCTTTGGCGCGCTACTGGGTGCCTGAACTGGGAGCGTCGCCGCGCGAAACGCTCGACATATCGGGCGAGCATATGGCCGAGCGCTGTGCTCTCTTCGTCATTCTCTGCCTAGGCGAAACCATTCTGACGACGGGCAGGACTGCCGCGGAACACATGCAGTCGAACCTGTCGGTCATGGTTTTCTGCAGCGCGTTTCTGACGACAGGCTTCATGTGGTGGATCTATTTCCACCACGGCCAGCAGAAGGCGGCCGACAAGGCGGAGACGACCTCGGCGCCCGAAACCGTGGCCCATGGTCTTTTCACCTACGGGCACTTGCCGATCGTCGCCGGCATCATCCTCACCGCCGTCGGTGAGGACTTCAGCCTGTCGCATCCCGAAGAGCATAGCAGCCTGAAGACCACGCTCGCCATTCTCGGCGGGCCGGGGCTGTTCTTGATCGGAAATATCTGGCTGAAATTGACAGCCGCGCGTAAGCCGCCGCTCTCTCACATCGCCGGCCTTGCCATCCTGCTGGGGACCCCCGTTGTGCTGCCGATGCAGCAGAATTTCACGATCCAGATGGTGAGCACCGTCACGCTTTTGCTCGTCGCTCTGTGGGAGTATGTGGCGTTGCGAAAGGCGAAAGCCACCACCGCCTGAGCCACGGTGGCTCACTCATTCGCACATCGGCGAACCGTCGCACCCCGGATCGCCGAGATGGCGACCGGGTGCGACAAATCCGAAACTTAATCGGTAGAGCCGATCTTATCCTGCGTCTTCGTGTCGAAGTCGCTGGCGTCGTGACGCTCCCAGAGCTGGCTCGACGGTTCGCCGGAGAGACGGTTGACCATGCGCCCGCGCTGAACAGGCTTGCGCTCGCCGATCAGATCGGCCCAGCGCTGGATATTCTTGTATTCCTGAACCTGCAGGAACTCCGCCGCTTCGTAGATCCAGCCCTTCACCAGCCCGCCATACCAGGGCCACACGGCCATGTCGGCGATGGTGTATTCGGCACCGCCGAGATACTCACTCTCGGCAAGACGGCGATCGAGCACGTCGAGCTGGCGCTTGGTTTCCATCGCGAAGCGATCAATCGCATATTCGATCTTGGTCGGCGCGTAGGCATAGAAGTGGCCGAAGCCACCGCCGAGATAGGGCGCGCTGCCCATCTGCCAGAACAGCCACGAGAAGCATTCGGCGCGCGCCGCCGGCTCCGTCGGCAGGAAGGCCTGAAATTTTTCGGCAAGATAGGTCAGGATTGAACCGGATTCGAAAACGCGGATCGGCTTGGCACCGCTGCGATCAACCAGAGCCGGGATCTTGGAGTTCGGATTTGCCTGAACGAAGCCGCTGCCGAACTGGTCGCCATCGCCGATCCTGATCAGCCAGGCATCATATTCGGCGCCGCTGTGACCGGCGGCGAGAAGCTCCTCGAGCATGATCGTCACCTTGACGCCATTCGGCGTGCCGAGCGAATAGAGCTGCAAAGGATGGCGCCCGATCGGCAGTTCCTTCTCATGCGTCGCGCCTGCGATCGGTCGATTGATGTTGGCGAAACGCCCGCCGCTGTCCTTGTTCCAGGTCCAGATCTTTGGCGGCGTATACTCAGTCGAATTGGCCATGCTTTGTCTCCAGTGGTGGCGTCTTCATGCGATACGCAACCTGTCTCGATTGCGTTTTATGGGGATGGCTTAGTGTCAGATCTTTCGCCCGACCTCGGCGATCATTTCGAAGGATTGCAGGCGCGCGTGGTGATCATAAACGTCGGACACGATCATCAGTTCGTCGGTGCCGGTTTCGTCGATCAGCTTCTCCAAGCCGACGCGAACCGTCTCGGGCGAGCCGATGATCGAGCGGGCGAGCATCTGCTGCGCCTGCACCTTTTCCATCGGCGACCAATAGGTCTCGATGTCGTCGATCGGCGGCTGGCTCAGTCCGCGCGTGCCGCGAAACGTGTTGGTGAAGGACATCTGCTGTGTCGTCGCAAGTCGGCGTGCCACGGCATCGGTTTCGGCGGCGATCACGTTGACGCCGACCATGGCGTAGGGCTGCGACTGCTGCTCCGATGGCTTGAAACGCGTGCGATAGATCTGCAGCGCCTGGAGAAGAAGTTCGGGCGCGAAATGGGAGGCGAACGCATAGGGCAAGCCGAGTTCGCCCGCGAGCATGGCGCCAAAATTGCTGGAGCCGAGAATCCAGAGCGGCACGTCGGTGCCGGCAGCCGGAACCGCCTGTATCCGCTGGTTCGGGCCGGCGGGCGCGAGAAATGCCTGCAGCTCAAGCACATCCTGCGGGAACTGATCGGCTGACTCCGGCGACCGGCGTAAGGCGCGAAGTGTCATCTGGTCGGTTCCCGGCGCACGGCCGAGTCCGAGATCGATGCGATCGGGAAACAGGCGCGCCAAAGTGCCGAACTGTTCGGCGATGACATAAGGAGGGTGGTTGGGCAGCATGATGCCACCGGCCCCGACGCGGATCGTCTTCGTGCCGGCAGCGAGGTGGGCGAGGACAACCGATGTCGCGGCACTCGCGATACCTATCATGTTGTGGTGTTCGGCAACCCAGATGCGCCGGTAGCCCCACTCTTCCGCATGCGCGGCTAAATCGCGTGCGTTGTCGAGTGCGCCACGGGCGTCCGTCTCCTCCGTCACGCGAACAAGTTCGAGGATGGAAAGAGCGGCCATGGCAATACCTTTGTAATCAACAAGTGGAGGCAGCCGCTGAAGACGGCTGCCCTAATCAAAAGGTATATGGAGTCCGCGACGCGCCCGAACAATGGTTGGGACGTCTGCTTTTTTTGAGATCGGGTTGCCCGGCCAATGATCCCGGCCTAGGCCACCGTCTTGCGGTTCCAGCGCCCGCTCATCTTCGCGGCACCGCCGCCGAATGTCAGGCCAAGCATGATCGCCGCCCTATAAAGACGGATGAGGACGACCACGACGAAGGCGAGCGCTCTGGACCGCAGACCCTTGATGCGATCCGAGCGGATAATGGAGACCAGGCCCGCGGCCGGCGACAGCGCCACGGCGAGCGTGCGCGCGACCCAGCGCAGCCGCCAGGCGGACTTGGCCTGGATGCGCACGAAATCATGCGCGGTGTGCCGGTCCCATTTCTGCGCGAGCTCAGCGAAGGTCTTGCGCGCGGGATGATAAACGACCATGCCCGGGCAATAATGCGTGCGATAGCCTTGACGGAGTGCGCGCTGCCCCCAGTCGCGGTCCTCGGCGACCTCGATGCCCCCGAAGCGGCCGACCGCCGAGAAAACCTCGGCGCGGATGGCCAGATTGCCGGTTCCGGTAAAGCCCTGTTTGGCGATGTATTCCTTCATTCGATAGGCGAACACGCTCTCGTAGGCTTCGAGCATCGTCAGATGATTGGTGTCCTCATAGGCGATGCGCACATCGCCGCCCAGGATCGAGCGCTCGGGATCGCTCGAGAATTGCCGCTCGATTTCGGCAAGCCAACCATTGCCCGCAAGGCAATCGGCATCGATGAAGGCCAGTATCTCGCCGCTGGCACGCGATACACCACGATTGCGCGCCGGCCCCGGCCCCGGAATAGATTCCGAGAGCAGCGTGACGGATGCAAAGGCGGCGCAGGTTTCGACCGGCAGCACCTGCGACCCGTTGTCGACCACGATGATCTCGACCGCTTGCTTCACACCTGCCTGCTCGGCCAGTGACACAAGGCAGGCGCGAAGCGCCTGAGGCTGGTCAAGATGCGGGATAATGACGCTGATCATTGACGTCCAATCTGCGGTCGAACAGGGTTCGGTAAGCGTCGAGATAGCGGTGCGCCTCGGCCGTCCAGCGGAAGCTGCGCTCGGCAACGGCGCGGCCGAGCACACCCATTTCCTCGCGCCGCTCGCGATCGTCCACGAGCGAGACGATGCCTTCGGCGAGCGCCCGCGGCGAATGTTCCGCCACGACCATCGCCGCATCGCCCGCGTCGTTCGTCGCCTGACGCAGATTGAATTGCACGATCGGTAGGCCGAGCATCATATATTCGAACACCTTGTTCATCGACAGCTTGTCGTTGAAATCGTTTGGTGGATCGGGAATGATCCCGACATTGAGCGCCGAAAGATGCGCGAGCAGCGACGGTCCGCTGAGATAGCCGGTGAAGCGCAGCCGGTCGCCCAGCTGTCTTTCGGCGGCGAGCGCCTTCAAGCGGCCGAATTCCGGCCCGTCACCGATAATCAGGCAATTGATGTCGTCGCGCTTCTGCACGTGAACAATGTCGTGCATGGCCTCGACCAGCGTATCCACGCCATCCTGCGCGCCCATGATGCCGATATAGCCTATCAGGTGCTTGCCGGGAACGACGAGCGATTGTTCCGCCTCCGTCAGCCTGAAGCGCGAGGCCTCGGGATAGCTTTTGACCACAACCACCTTATCGGCAGACATTCCGCCGCGGGCCACTGCAATATCGCGGAACGTCTCGTTGGTGGCGATGCTGACATCGGCGACGCGGAACGTCTGGCGTTCGAAGAACTGCACCAGCCGATAGAAGAAATCCTTACGGCCGAATTTGCTGACATAGAGCTCGGGGCTCAGGTCATGATGATCGAACACGAAGTAGGTGCCAAACAGGATCTTGTGTACCAGAGCCACGAGAAACATCAGGTCCGGCGGATTACAGGCCTGGATGGCATCGATGCGCTGCCGGCGGCGAACGCGGAACGACAAATAGAGCTGGTTTATCAGCGCCGTCGCGTACTCTCTGAAATAGCCGGCGGCCGTGTCGGCCTCGCGCAGCGGATGACGATAGATATGAATGTCGTTGATCACCTCATAGGCCTCGTTGTGGCCTTTGCCCATCGGGCAGATCACGGAGACTTCATAACCCGCGTCGTTGAGCGCCTGCGCTTCCTGCCAGACGCGACGATCGAACGGAACCGGAAGGTTCTCGACCAAGATTAGAACGTGTTGTGTCATAGAAATGGTGGCCTCCCATACGCGTCTGGTGAACACGCTGAGCCACGACCATACGATCTCGCCACGTTAACTCTCTAGTTAGCTAACAGGATAAGCGATAGACCTTTTGTGTAACTACCGCTCAATCTTAAGAGCGGCTATGAACACTACAGGTAATACTTGCATCAATGCTTTCAAGCATAGTGTCTCGAGTGGTTGCAAAGGAAGTGGCGGGCTGTGTCAAACACTGTTTTGAAAGCGACGGGACGGAACGTCGTGATATGCCCGATAACCGCAGGCGACATCGCCTCGGTCGCGGACTTCCTGCATGCGGAACTGAACAGCCGGCTCTCGCCCGCCCTATGGGCCTCCGCGATCCGTCCCTCATGGCAAACCACGGCACCGAACCACGGCTTCATGCTTATGTGTGACGGGCACGTTGTTGGCGCGCAGGTCGCCTTCTATTCGGAGCGCCACGTCAGCGATCTCACGGAAAATGTCTGCAATCTATCCGCCTTGTGCGTTGACGAAAATTACCGCTCGCACGGCCTGAGATTGATCCGGGCTATACTTGGCCAGCAGGGCTATACTTTCACCGACCTATCGCCGAGCGGCAACGTCGTTCCCCTAAACCGGCGCCTGAACTTCAGCGACCTGGATACCGCCGCCGCACTGATCCTCAACTTACCGGTGCCACGTATCGGGACCGGCATCCGCATCATCTCCGACCGAAAGGCAATAGAGACCAGCCTCGACGGACGCGATCTTGAGATCTATCGCGACCACGCCAATGCGCCTGCCGCACACCACATTGTCGTCACGCGCGGCCAGCAGCGCTGCTATGTGATATTTCGGAGAGACCGGCGCAAGCGCCTGCCGCTGTTCGCCTCGATCCTCTACGTCGGCGATCCCAAGCTTTTCCAGGACGCCGCGCAGCAAGTTTACGGCTACCTGCTGACCCACTTCGGCATCCCGATGACTCTGTTGGAAAACAGGCTCGGCGTTGCCCGTCCACGCTTGTCGATCGCGCTTCGCTCGCCACGACCTAAGATGTTTCGAAGCAGCAGACTGGGGGCCGACCAGGTTGACTATCTCTACAGCGAACTCACGTGCGTGCCTTGGTAGTAGGGGAGTAGGTACACATGCAATCAGCAATCAAGATCAACCTGTCCCACCTCGTTCTCCAGGCCGCGCAGAAATACGCAGACCTACCCGCGCTCACATACAAGAGTGAAACCGTAAGCTACGGCGAGCTGTGGAGACGGGTCTGTGGCTTTGCCTACGCCCTTCGCGGCCTCGGCCTGCAGCGAAGCGACCGCGTGGCCGTGTTGCTCGAAAAGCGGACGGAGACGGTGGTCTCGATCTTCGGCACGACGGCGGCAGGCGGCGTTACCGTTCCGGTCAATCCGCTGCTGCGGCCGCAGCAGGTCGCCTATATCCTCGCAGACTGCAATGTCCGCGTCCTCGTGACATCGCACGATCGGCTGCTGCAGCTGCAGGAACACATCGCCGATCACCCGGCCCTCGAGCATATCGTGCTCGTCGATCAGGCCTCGGGCGATATACGGGGGCTCGACATCAGTAAGGTCCGCCTGCATGGCTGGGCGCCGTCGTTTTCGCAGGAGCAGGAAACCGCGTCATCCATCGTCGCCGTCGATTACGATATGGCGGCCATTCTGTATACATCGGGAAGCACCGGAAAGCCGAAGGGCGTCGTTCTCAGCCATCGCAACATGATTGTCGGCGCGGAAAGCGTCAGCCATTATTTGAAGAACGGTCCTGAAGACACCATTCTCTCGGTTCTGCCGCTGAGCTTCGACGCTGGCCTCAGCCAGCTGACGACCGCGTTTAATTCCGGCGCGCATGTCGTCTTGATGAACTATTTGCTGCCCGGCGATGTCATACGCCTCTGCGAGAAACACAAGGTGACTGGTATCACCGGCGTACCGCCGTTCTGGATCCAGGTGGCAGCACTCGACTGGCCTGCCGAAACGGCTGCGCGACTGCGCTACTTCGCCAACACTGGCGGCCGCATGCCAAAGGCGACGCTTGATCGGTTGCGCAGCCTGTTTCCCCAAGCCCTTCCATATCTGATGTATGGCCTCACCGAAGCGTTCCGCTCAACCTACCTCGACCCGTCCGAGATCGACCGCCGGCCGGATTCGATCGGCAAGGCGATCCCCAACGCGGAGATTCTCGTGGTCCGGCCCGATGGTTCGCGCTGCGATCCGGGCGAGCATGGCGAGCTTGTCCATCGCGGCCCGCTCGTCTCGATGGGCTATTGGAACGACCCCGCCCGCACCGCCGAGCGTTTCCGCCCGGTGCCGGGGAGCGAGGCGAGCTGGCGTGCGCCTGAGCTCGCCGTCTTCTCGGGCGACACCGTCGTTGCCGACGAGGAGGGCTTCCTGTTCTTCGTCGGTCGGCGCGACGAGATGATCAAGACATCGGGCTACCGCGTCAGCCCCACCGAAATCGAGGAAGTGGCCTACGCCACCGGCCTTACCAAGGACGCGGTCGCGCTCGGCGTCGAAGACGGCGCGCTCGGCCAGCGGATCGTGCTGGTCGCGAGCCCGATCGCCAGCTCGCTCGATGTCAGCGCCCTTTTGACCGCATTCCGCCGGACCCTGCCGCAGTACATGGTTCCGTCGCAGGTTGTTGAAATGAGTGCCATTCCAACCAATCCGAACGGAAAGTTCGATCGGGTTCTATTGAGGGAGCAATTAGGTTCGTGAGTTCGCACCCTTCCATTTCCATGTTCGAGCCGGTCGGAAGCTGTATGGCCGTGGGCGGCATACCACTGGATCGCTTGGCCGAGCGTGTCGGATCGACGCCGTTCTTCGCCTATGACCGGGGCCTGATCACCTCGCGCATCGGCTATCTCCGCTCGATTTTGCCCGCCGACGTCAAGCTCAGCTACGCGGTGAAGGCCAACCCGATGGCGGCCGTCGTCCAGCATCTCGCCGGCCTCGTCGACGCATTCGACGTCGCCTCGGCATACGAGATGAAGGCGGCACTGGACACGCCGGTACCGGCAAACAACATCAGCTTCGCCGGTCCCGGGAAGACGACGGCGGAGCTGACGCAGGCCGTTGCGGCGGGCGTGACAATCGAGATGGAATCGACCAACGAGGCAGCCCGCGTCACCGATATCGGCCACAAGCTCGGCATCCGGCCGCGCGTGGCCTTGCGCGTCAATCCGGATTTCCAGGTCAAGGGCTCCGGCATGCGCATGGGCGGCGGGCCGCAGCAGTTCGGCATCGATGTCGAGCAGGTTCCGGATCTCCTTCAAACGCTCCGTGTCACCGATCTCGATCTCCTCGGTTTTCACGTCTTCGCCGGCTCGCAGAACCTGCACGCCGATATCCTGTGCGAAGCACTGACGCGCAACGTCGCGCTGCTAATGGGGCTTGCGGATCAATCGCCGTGGCCCGTTCGCTATCTGAACCTCGGCGGGGGCTTCGGTATTCCCTATTCCGAGAAGGATCAGCCGCTCGATCTGGTGCCCGTCGGCGCCAAGCTAAAGGAGCTGATCGAAGGCGAAATCCGGCCGCAGCTGCCCGATGCGCGCGTAACGATCGAGCTCGGCCGATACATCGTCGGCGAAGCCGGCGTCTACGTCACGCGCGTGGTCGACCGAAAGGTGTCGCGCGGGCGCACCTATCTGGTGGTCGACGGCGGCATGCATCATCAGCTGGCGGCATCGGGCAATCTCGGCCAAGTCATCCGCCGCAACTATCCTGTCGTGATCGGCAACCGGGTGCAGGAAAGCGAGCGCGAGGCAGTCTCCGTCGTCGGCTGTCTGTGCACGCCGCTCGATCTGCTTGCCGACAACGTGATGCTGCCGCCGGCCGAGATCGGCGACCTCGTCGTCATCTTCCAGGCCGGGGCCTATGGCCTGACCGCCAGTCCGACGGCGTTCCTCGGGCATCCGATGCCGGTGGAAGTTCTTGTCTGATTTGATTTCACCGGCGGGTAGCCGGCAACATTAAGAGGGGTATCATGAATTCGTCTACCTTCGAGGCCGTCAAGGACGTCATCATCGAAACGCTCGGCATCGAAGACCGGGATCGGATCGAGACCGCCGCAACGCCGCTACTCGGCAACATTCCGGAGCTCGATTCCTTCGCTGTGCTGAGCCTTGCGGCCGCGCTCGAAGAGCGTTTCGGCTTCCAGATCGACGATAGCGATTTCACCGGCGAGGTGTTCGAAACCGTCGGATCGCTGGCGCAGTTCGTTGACCGCAGCCTCATTGATCGCAAGCAGCTTCACTAGCGCCCGTGGCTTCGCGGCCAATCAACGGTGGGGGAAAAATTGGCAGTCATGGAACGAGATCGTCCGATCACGCGCGATACGGAAGGGGCTTCGCCGGCGCTCTCCGTCATTATCGTCACCTATAACAGCGCGGGAGCGCTGCCGCCGCTGCTCGATTCGATCCCGGCGGGTCTTGCCGGCATCGACCGCTTCGAGGTCCTGATCGCCGACAACGAATCCAAGGACGGATCGGCGGAGCTGGCCGAAGCGCATCCGGTTTCGCCGACCGTGATCCGCATGGGCTACAATGCCGGCTATGCGGCTGCAATCAATGCGGCGGCGGCGCGGGCGCATCCGGGATCGCATCTGCTCATCCTTAATCCCGATCTCAGGCTCTACCCCGACGCGGCGCGACCGCTTATTGAGCGGGCTGAAAAGACTTCAACCGGCGTTGTTGTTCCGCTCAACTACACCGAAGAAGGTCGGGTCGATCCAACGCTCCGGCGCGAGCCGTCGATTATGACGGCCTGGGCCGATGCTCTGCTCGGAGGTACGCTTGCGATGCGCGTTGGCCTCGGAGAAGTCATCGGCGGCGCGGCGCGCTACGGCCGCAGCGGCACCGTGGAATGGGCGACGGGATCAGCGCTGCTGGTATCCGCGCGGGTGCGGGACTTGATCGGTGCTTGGGACGAATCCTTCTTTCTCTACAGCGAGGAGGTCGATTATCTCCGGCGCGTTCGCGAGGCCGGCTTCGAGGTGGTGTTCGAACCGCGCTCGCAGGTCATGCATGAAAGCGGCGGCAGCGGCCGAAATGCGCGTCTCTTCGCACTGATGACCGCCAATCGCATCCGCTACTACGGCCGCCACCACAATGCACTGCAGACATCGCTCTTCAGGCTGGGCATTGCACTCGGGCAGGCGATCCGCTGCTGGCGGGGAGCGGCGCACCGGGCGGCGCTATCGAGCGCACTGATGCCGCTGAAATCGCCGACCGAATTCATGGCGATCCGCCGGAGCTGAGAATGGCAAGGACGGCGCTCCGGATCATCAACTTTCACGGCATCGGCGAGCCTGAACGGCCGCTGGAACCGGGCGAGGCCCCCTATTGGCTGAGTGTCGCGCGGTTCAACGACATGCTGGATCGTATCGCCGATCACCCCGACCGCGATGAACTCGCGATCACCTTCGACGACAGCAACACCTCCGACCTCACGATCGCAGCACCTGCGCTCGCCAAGCGTGGCCTGACGGCGCGGTTCTTCGTGCTGACCGGCCGGATCGGCGAGCCGGGATCGCTGGACAAGGCCGATATCAGCGCGCTTGTTGACATGGGCATGCCCATCGGCAGCCACGGCATCGCCCACCGCGACTGGTCGAGCCTTGCCCCGGCCGAACTCGACGAGGAATTGAAGACGTCGAAGAGCGTGCTGGAAGAGGTGTGCGGTTTCGAGATCACGGACGCGTCCATCCCCTTCGGCCGATACAACGCCGCCGTTTTGTCGCGGCTGCGGCGTGCGGGATACAGATGCGCCTATTCCAGCGACAAGGGGAGCGCCGATTCCGCTGCGTTCCTTCAGGCCCGAACCTCGGTTCGATCCGACACGACGGATGAAGCGCTGAGCGACGCGCTGTCGGGAGACATGCCCGCCATGAGCCGACTGCGGAGAGCGGCCCGCATGCAGCTGAAGCAATGGGTCTGACCCCTAGCGCGGCCCCCAGCAGTCAGGATTGCGCCGAGGCCCGAACCGCCGCTTCGGCTCCCATCACGCCATTGAGGTTGGCCGCCCCCTCGGCCCTCACGCGCGGCAAGCTTGCCGGATATTCCCGCTGCACGAAGTCGATGATCTTCTCGCGCATCTCGCAGCGCAGGTCGAAGGTCTTCGGCGCATTGGAGGCCGAGATGAGGATGCGGATTTCCATGACGTTTTCGCGGAAATCGGTGACCTGCACGGCGACCACCCGCTTGTCCCACAGCTTGGAGGCGGCGGCTATTTCCTCGACCTTCGTGCGGATAACGGAAACCGGCACCGAATAATCGAGATAGATCATGACGGTACCGATCAGCGAGGAGCTCTCTCGTGTCCAGTTCTGGAAAGGGTTCTCGATGAAATAGCTGAGCGGCAGGATCAGCCTTCGCCAATCCCAGAGCTTGACCACGACATAAGTAGACGTGATCTCCTCCACATTGCCCCACTCGCCTTCAACGATCAACGCGTCGTCTATGCGGATAGGCTGCGTGATCGCAAGCTGGATGCCGGCAAAGACATTCTTTAATACCGGCTGCAAGGCGAGGCCGAGCACGATGCCGGCAACGCCCGCCGAGGCGAGCAGGCTGACGCCATATTGCTGCACGGCCGGAAAGGTCATCAACCCTGCCGCGATGGTGATCGCGACGATCATGAAGGCGGCGATACGCTCGCCGATGCGCGATTGGGTGACGTGGGTACGAGCCAGCAGATTGTCTTCGGCGTCGAGCTTGAAGCGACGCAGATAGACCGTCATCCAGATGTGCAGCGTGGTCTTGGTGATCCAGCCGACGACGGCGATGAAACCCAAGAGCAGGATGTGGCGGATGAACTCCGCCTGCGGCGTCGTTAGCGGCGCGATCGTGGCGCCGAGCGACAGCGTGAGGGTCAGAATGCTGAGCCTAAGCGGCCGGCGGCCGCGCGAGACCAGCGATCGCCAGAACAAATCCCGCGTTTCGACCACGCCGCTCAGAAAGCGAAAAGCGAGACGATGGATCATCAAACCCATGGCCAGTGCAGCGGCAAGGACACCGATGCTTACAAGCCAAGCGGGCAGCCACGCTGTTGCCTCCTGAAAGTGGAGAATGAAACGTTCCATACGACATCAGCTAGAGTGCAATGCAGCATAGGAAAGGTCGAGGCGGTGAAAATCATCCTTGTCGTGACCGGTCGCGCTTGCGGGAGGCACCGCGCTTTAGACAGAAAAGCCCCGGTCTCAACGTGACGTCAGAGCCAGCGAAACCGGGCTCTGCCGCGTCGATCGATGCGGTGAAGTGCGATCGGCGTGGATCTGCCGCTAATCGTATCGAGCAGTCGGATACTCTGTTTTCCGGCCACGAGCGCGAGGAATCGCGGACATCCGCGGATCGTTCCGCCGTTATCGTTCTCGGTAAAGATGCAGGGTACGGAGAGAACCGTCCCATACACGTTCATTCGTCCACTTTTTGGCATGCGCAAATCCTATTCGCTTTGCGTCGCCGTGTAGTGGAGCCATGATTCCGGCATGTGACAATCTCGTGATAATTTTGGACATGTGTGAAATCACCGACCTCTTGCATTTTCGCAGTCGCCGATAGTGCCCGCGCTAAGACGCAGCACGACACCAGCTGCGGGCAAGGCCGGCGACCTAGCCTTCTTGTCGACAGCGGGCACCCCCCGTTGGGGGGAGACCACCTACAATTTCAGGTTCGGACAAGCCACACAACCTACTCTGCGGCTCATAGCTGCGCGGGCTTGGGTGACCGATTCTTCATTCAGACCTTGGGGCCGGAAGCCGCCTGCCGTTCGCTATCGGAATTTCGACCCGGCTTTTTATTGACGCCATTTGAACACTTGGGATTGATGAGCATGACGACGGTTGCATCCACGCTGACGATAACGCAGATCAGATCCCTCTCGTCCGCGGCGGTCGCAGCATGGACAACCGACGACATCGCGTCGCTATCCACGGCCCAGGTCAAGGCCCTATCGTCCTCTCAGATCGCGGCGCTCGACGTCGAGGACGTCGAGGCGATGAACTCGCAGCAGCTCAGCGCAATCGCTAAGACTTCCATCGTCGGCTTCACCTTCGATCAGCTGCACGCGCTCAACAAATATGCCATCGAGAGCCTGACATCCGTCCAGGTCTCCGCCCTGACCACGTCGCAGCTGAGCGCCTTGACGACCGAGCAGTCGGAAGCCCTGACCCCGAACCAGATCAAGGCGCTGTCCACCGCGCAGCTCGCGGCACTCAGCCCCGAGGATATCGCGACCTTTTCGACCGCCGATATCGCCGCCATCACCAAGGCCATCCAGGGTCTCGGGACGGCGGCACTCGCGGCTCTTTCTCCCGATCAGATCGCAGCCCTGAACACGAGCGCTGTCGCGTCGATGACGAGCAGCCAGATCGGCGCATTGAGCGCCGACCAGGTCGAAGCGTTTTCACCGGCGCAGATGGCGGCAATGACGTCTACGCAACTGGCAGCGCTCGGACCCGATGACATAGCCATGCTGTCGCTCGAGGATATTGCCGCGATCAACACCAAGGCCATGAAGGGCTTGAACCTGTCGGCCTTGTCGCCCGAACAGATCGCGGCGCTGACGACGGCGCAGGCGAACACGCTGACGACGGCGCAGCTCGCCTCGCTCGATATCGGCCAGATCGAAGCGTTCTCGCCAGCCCATATCGCCTCGCTCAGCTCCAGCGCGCTGGCGAGCCTCACAACCGAACAGATCGGAGCTCTCAGCCCCGAACAGGTAGAAGCCTTCACGCCGCAGCAGGTCAAGGCACTTACCTCCGACCAGCTTGCCGTTCTCAACCAGGACGGCATCGCTGGGTTTTCGACCGCCGATATCGCAGCCATCAGCAGCAAGGCCATCGCGGGCCTCAGCCCGGGCTCCATCGCGGCGCTGTCAACCGTGCAGATTGCCGCCCTCGGCACTGGTTCGATCGCGAGCCTGACGACCGAGCAGCTCGGGGCCTTGAACGACGAACAATTCAAGGCGCTATCGTCGGTACAGGTGAAGGCGCTGAGTTCCGGGCAGCTCGCCGCACTCGACGCCGCCGATATCGAAGCCTTCTCGACCGCCGCGATCGCCGCGATTTCCAGCCGCGCCATGTCGGGACTGAGCACGGATGCGCTCGGCGCGCTTTCATCGGCTCAGATCGCCGCCATGTCCACGAGCCTGATCGCCAACCTCACCGGCAGCCAGCTCGAAGCCTTGAGTGCAGACCAGATCGCGTCGTTCTCGAGCAGCCAGATCACCTCGCTCGGCGCACAGATCGCTGGCTTCAGCACAGGGCAGCTGGAAGGGCTTTCGACCTCAAAGATCGCGGCGCTGAGCACGGCCGCAATCGCCAGCCTGACGACCGAACAGATCGACGCGCTGAGCGTGGAGCAGGTCGAGGCCTTGACGCCCGCGCAAGTCAAGGCGTTGAGCGCGGCGCAGATCGCGGCCTTCGGTGCCGACGATATCGCAGCCTTCTCGACAGCCGATATCGCCGCGATAACCAGCAAGGGCTTCACCGGCCTCAACATGGATTCGCTCTCGACCGCGCAGATCGCGGCGCTGTCCACCGCGCAGATCGCGAACCTCGGAACAGACCAGCTGGCCGCGCTGACCACCGACCAGACGGAAGCGTTGTCGCCGACGCAGGTAAAGGCGCTGAGTTCGGTTCAGCTAGCTGTGTTCGACGCCGAGCACATCGCAACCTTCTCCACCGACGATATCGCCGCCATCACCAGTAGGGCCATAAACGGCCTGACCACCGATATCATCCCGACCTTGTCCACCGCCCAGATCGCGGCGTTGAACTCGACGGCGATCCCACGCCTGACGAGCGGCCAGATCGCGGCACTCAGCACCGATCAGGTCGAGGCGCTGACACCGGCACAGGTCGCATCGCTGACCTCCGTACAGCTCGCAGCGATCGATGCCGATCACATGGCGACCTTCTCGACGGCCGATATCGCGGCGATCACCAGCAAGGCCATACCGGGTCTCAGCACAGACATCATCGCCACTTTCTCTACCGGCCAGATTGCTTCGCTGACGACCGCGCAAGTCAGCGCGCTGAAGACGACACAGCTTGCGGTTTTGAACACCAGCCAGGTCGAGGCGCTCACCCCGGCGCAGGTGGCATGGCTGAGCTCGCTGCAGCTCTCGGCGCTTGGCGAAGACGGCATCGCAACCTTCTCGACGGCCGATATCGCCGCGCTCTCGAGCAAGGCGATCCCCGGCCTCAACATGGCGAGCCTTTCCTCGGGGCAGATCGGCGCGCTCACGACCGCCCAGGTCAACGCGCTGAAGACCCTGCAGATCTCCACCTTGGGCACCAATCAGGTCGCGGCGCTCACCACCGCCCAGATCGCGGCCTTGAGCACCACCTCGATCGCCAGCCTGACGACCGATCAACTCGACGCCTTGGGTTCGGCGCAGGTAGAGGCTCTGTCTCCGCTGCAGGTGATGTCACTGACCTCATTGCAGCTTGGCGTGCTCGACGCCGGCGATATCGCGACTTTCTCGACCGCCGATATTGCCGCGATCACCAACAAGGCGCTGCCGGGCCTGAGCACGGACGTGCTCGCAACGCTTTCAACCGCCCAGATCGCGGCCATGAGCACAAATGCGGTCGTGAGCCTGACGAGCGACCAGATCGGCGCTCTCAGCACCGCACAGGTCGAAGCCTTGTCGCCGGCGCAGGTGAAGGTCTTGAGCTCCGCGCAGATGGCCGCACTCGGCGCCGATGATATCGCCACCTTCTCCACCGCCGATATCGCCGCGATCACCAACAAGGCCATCTCGGGCCTTAGCGGCGACGCTATCGAAGGACTGACGAACGAGCAGATCGCAGCGCTCAACACCAGCGCGATCGCCAGCCTCACCAGCCTGCAGATCGGCGCGATGAGCACGTCGCAGATCGAGACACTGTCGCCCGTGCAGGTGGCGGCGCTGACATCGCTGCAGTTCTCCGCGCTTTCTGCTGAGGACATCGCGACCTTCTCGACCGCCGATATCGCGGCGATCACCAACAGGGGCCTGCCCGGTCTCGGCACCGATGCAGTCGCAGGCCTGACCACCGCTCAGATCGCGCTGCTGAGCACGAGTGCTTTGGCCAGCCTTACGAGCACCCAGGTCGCAGCACTGGGCACCGACCAGATCGCCAAGCTTTCGACCGCACAGGTAAAGGCGCTGACGTCGGCGCAGGTCGCAGCACTTGGCGACCATGTCAGCGTTCTCTCCACCGACCAGATCGCCGTCCTGACGCCATCGGGGATCACGGGCCTGACATCCGATCAGGTCGATGCGCTGAACACCGCGCAGCTGCACGCGCTTAGCACCAGCCAGATCGCCGCGATGACCACCAAGCAGGTGGCGGGGCTGAGCACCGGCGACATGGCCGGACTGACCACGCAGCAGCTGGCCGCCATGAGCTCGTCCGGCGTCTCCGGCCTTTCGACCAGCCAGGTCGCGGCCCTCAGCAACACGCAGATCCTGGCGCTCTCGACCAAGCAGATGGCAGCCCTCAGCTCCTCTCAGGTCGGCGCGCTGCGCACGGACGACATCGCGGCACTCTCCACCGCGCAGATAGCCGCTCTCTCGGTTGGTGGCATCGCGGGACTGAACTCACAGCAGCTGGCGGCGCTCTCGACCGCACAGGCGGAGGCGCTCACCACCAACCAGGTCGGAACGCTGAATTCCAGCCAGCTCTCGGTCCTCGGACCTGAGGATGTCGTGACCTTCTCCACCAAGGATATAGCCGCGATCACGTCAAGCGCGCTGGGGGGAATGTCGACGGATACGATCCGGGCCCTGACCACAGCGCAGATCGCCGCGCTGAGCAAGAATGCGATTGCAGGTCTGACCACCCAGCAGCTTGCGGCACTCAGTACCGCCCAGGCGGAAGCGCTGACCAGCAGCCAGATCAGCGGCCTGAGCTCCTCGCAGCTTGCCGCCCTCACCGCCGATGACATTGCAACCTTCTCGACCAAGGATATGGCGGCCATCGGCTCCGGCGCCATCGCCGGCCTTTCGACCGGCACGATCGCGGCGCTCTCTGCGAGCCAGATCGCGGCGCTGAACACGGCAGCGATCACGGGGATGACGACCGGGCAGATCGCGGCGCTGCGGACCGATCAGGTGGAAGCGTTGACCTCGGCGCAGATCGGAGCCCTGAGCTCGAAGCAGACGGCGGCTCTCAGCACCGACGATATCGCCATCCTGTCGGCGAAGAACATTGCCGCGATCAACTCCGGCGCCATCGCCGGCCTGTCGGCAGCCGCCCTCGCGACGCTGACGACGAGCCAGATCGCGGCGCTCAGCACTGCTGGCATCGCCGGCCTGACTGTCGATCTCATCAGCGCGCTCAGCAGCGACCAGATCGGCGCGCTGACGACGAGCCAGATCGCAGCCTTGAGCTCGCGGCAAATCGGAGCGCTTGGCACCGACGACCTCGCATCACTGACGACCGCCCAGGTCGCCGCATTGAGCACGGCGGGCATACCCGGTCTCAGCAGCGACCAGATTGCGGCATTGAGCACCGATCAGACTGAGGCCCTGACCAGCCTGCAGGTCGGCGCCCTGAACTCAAGGCAGATTGCCGCCCTAGGCACGGACGATCTCTCGCACTTCTCCACCGCCGACATCGCCGCCATTGGCTCGGGCGCTATCCTTGGCCTTTCGACCGCCGCGATCAGCGCGCTGTCGACCGCACAGATCGTCGCCATGAGCTCGGCAGGGATATCCGGTCTCTCCAGCGGCCAGATGGCCGCGCTCGGCTCCAACCAGGTGGAGGTGCTGACAACAGCGCAGATCGGCGCGCTGACCTCTAAGCAGGTCGGGGCGCTTGCCACCGACCGAATCGCGGCGCTTTCGATCGACCAGATCGCCGCCTTCGGCACGGCGGGGATCGCGGGCCTGACCAGCGATCAGATCAGTGCGCTCAGCGTGCGCCAGGTCGAGGCGTTCACCAGCGTTCAAGTAGGCGCGCTGAACTCGAAGCAGATCGCTGCACTCGGAACCGATGATCTCGACAGTTTCAGCACCGCCGACATGGCCGCGATCACCTCCAGCGCAATAACAGGCATTTCGACATCAGCGCTGGCCTCGCTTTCGGGCGACCAGATCTCGGCCCTTAGCCCCACCGGCATTGCAGGCCTCACCAGCGACCAGATCGGCGCGCTGCGCACCAACCAGGTGGAAGCACTGACGACCTCCCAGGTTGGCGCGCTGACCTCCAAGCAGATCGCGGCGCTGAACACAGCCGACATCAGCGCGTTTTCGCCGGAACAGATCGCGGCGTTGAGCACGGCAGGCATAGCGGGGCTCTCGACCGGCCAGCTCGTCGCACTGCATAGCGACCAGATGGAAGCGCTGACCAGCATCCAGATCGGTGCCCTCTCCTCGCGGCAGGTCGCGGTTCTGACTTCAGACAATCTCGACAGTTTCACCACGGCCGAAATCGCCGCGATCAGCTCGTCGGCCATCTCCGGCCTTTCGACAGCAGCCCTTGCCTCGCTCTCGCCAAGCCAGATCGCGGCGCTGAGCACCGCAGGCATCGCCGGCCTCAGCACCGACCAGATCGCCGCACTCAGCGTCGATCAGGCAGAAGCGCTGACCAGCCTGCAGGTGGGCGCGCTGAGCTCCAAGCAGATCGCGGCACTCGGAACGGATGATCTCGACAGCTTCTCGACGGCCGATATCGCCGCGATCAGCTCTGCTGCGATCTCCGGGCTGTCACCGGCGACGATCGCTTCGCTTTCGGCCGAGCAGATCGGCGCGCTGAGCACAGCCGGCATTGCCGGTCTTTCCACCGCCCAGATCGCTGCCTTAAGCACAAGCCAGGTCGAGATGCTGTCGACAAGCCAGATCGGAGCGCTGGGCTCGGCCCAAGTCGCAGCGCTCAGCACCGGCGATATCGCCGTGCTGTCGGTCGAGCAGGTGGCGGCGCTGAGCGCGAAGGGGATTGCCGGCTTGAGCAGCACCCAGGCCGGCGCGCTCAACGTCGACCAGATGGAAAGGCTGTCCACAAGCCAGATCGCGGCACTCAGTTCGGATGCGCTGAAGGGTCTGACTTCGTCCAGCCTGGACGCACTGACACCCGCCAAGTTGGCGGCGATCAGCTCTGGCGCCATGAAGGGACTGTCGACGGACTTCATCGCATCACTCTCCACCGAGGAGATCGCGGCTCTGGGAAGTTCTGGGGTTTCAGGCCTGACCAGCGATCAGATTCACGCGCTGGGCACAGATCAGTTCAGCACCTTCTCCACCGACCAGATCGCGGCCCTGAGCTCGACCGGGCTTGCAGGTTTGACGAGTGGCCAGCTGCAGACGCTATCGACCGAGGAGTTCGCGGCTATCACGCCAGGTTCGATCAAGGGGCTGACGACGGCGCTGTTTTCGACCCTGCCGTCGAGCGACATCGCGGCACTGACCACGGGCCAGGTGGCGGCGCTCAGCTATAGCCAGGTCGCGGCCATGAGCACGGCGCAGATCGGGATGCTGTCGACCACCCAGATCGGCGCGCTCAATGTGGTTCAGGCCGCAGCCCTTGGTCCGGATGACTTGGCAGGCTTCTCGCCCGAGAGCATCATCGCGCTCAGCTCCAGCGCGGTTTCGGGCTTGAGCACGAGAGCGCTCGGCGCGCTGACAGTGAGCCAGGCCGAAGCCTTCACGCCGGCTCAGATCAACGCGATGACCTCTGCCCAGGTGCAGGCGCTGACCAACGGCCCGCTCTCTGGCGCAAGCGCCGCCGCCGCGACAACGACCACGACGACGGCCACCACGCCGTCGGAGACAACGACCTCGGCCGCAGCATCGCCGGACACGAGTGAATCGTCTCAGGTTGCCTCGGTGATCATGTCCTATCTGGGATAAGCAGCTGATTGTGGGCGCGGCGGAATTCGATGCCGCGCCCGCAATGGTTCGTAGTTTCAGAGAAGAGCCTGAAAACGGCATTGATCGACAAGCCATTTATGGAGCATGTGGCGGAGACGTTCGTATTCAGTTGACCGCAAGGAAAGTCGCCTAGGCCATGTCGATGATGGAAGAGCCCGATGTTGTGATCATTGGCGCCGGCGCGGCCGGCACGGGTGCGGCCCGAACGCTCGCCAAGGCCGGTCTGAAAACACTGGTGCTCGAGGCTCTCGATCGCAAGGGCGGCCGTGCTTGGACGAAAACGGCAGCGGGCAGCGTCGTCGATCTCGGCTGCGGCTGGCTTCACTCCGGCGATCGAAATCCCTGGACCCGCATCGCCGGCGAGATCGCCATCGCGGTCGATCGCCGGCCGTCCGCCTGGGGCGGGCAATTTCGTGATCTCGGCTTCACTCCATCCGAGCGCGATGGGGCCCATATCGCCTTCGAACGGTGGACGGATCGCGTCTCCGCCACCCCGCCCCTTTCCGACATCGCCGCCGATGCGCTCGACCCGGCGGACGGCTGGACGAGTTACTTGCAAGCGCTCAGCGGCTACATCAGCGGCGACGAACTCGAACACATTTCCTGCAAGGACTACGCGGCTTACAACGAAGCCTCGACCGACTTCAACTGGCGCGTCGCAACAGGCTACGGCGCACTCGTCAGGGCCGCCATACCGGCCGAAGCAACGGTGAGGCTTTCGACGCCCGTTGAAGCGATTGGGCTCGATGGGGGTCGCGTCGAGATCAAGACATCGGTCGGCATCGTGCGCGCTGACGCGGTCATCGTCACCATCTCCACCAATATTCTGGCAGGCGACACGATCCGCTGGCCGTCGGTTTTGGATGCATGGCGAGAGGCGGCAGCCCGATTGCCGCTTGGCGCCAACGAAAAGCTCTTCCTTGAAATCATCGGCTCCGCTCCCTTTGAGGACGAGACGCATCTTATCGGCGATCCCCGCGACGCATCGACCGGCAGCTACTATATCCGCCCCTTTGGCCAGCCCGTGATCGAATGCTTTCTCGGCGGTGCCGGCGCGCGCGCCGTGGCGGAGCGCGGCCATGAAGCTGCATTCGCGCGCGCCACGGATCAGCTCGCCCATCTGTTCGGCAGCGATATCCGGCGCAATCTCCGCCCGCTCATCGCATCGGACTGGACCAGGACGGCATCGATCGGCGGCGCCTACAGCCACGCTCTACCCGGCCACTCCGACGCCCGCCTTACGCTCGCGAGATCATACGACGAGCGCGTGTTCTTCGCCGGGGAAGCAACGCACAGCACGGACTTTTCGACCGCCCATGGGGCGCTGCAAAGCGGCGAGCGCGCAGCACACGAAGTCATCGCCGCGCTTCAGCTAAAACCGTGATAGATGTGTCCTTGGGTGACACGCGGGCGTGCAATCGCAGAACCCGCGGCAAGTGTGGCGATTCATCGGTTTGAAACCTGTTCGTGCGACAAAGTCGGTTCAAGGGATACCCCCTGAAGACCAAGCCGTGTTGCACAAAGGTACGGAAAAATGAGACCGTTCGCCGTTCTTTCTGCGAGAGTTTCTCTTGCTGCCGCTCTCTTCAGCGCGGGCACGCCGCTGATTGCAAACGCCACCGAGGATTGGATCGGATCGTCCCGCCAATGGTCGATCGGCTATGTCCACAATGGCGGCGAGCCCTATTGCGCGCTGGTTTGGGACAGCATGACCGGGAAGACCGTCGAGTTCCGCGAAAGCCTGAAGGATGCGTCCTGGCTGATCAAGAACGACGCGTGGTCGCTTCCTGATCATCTCGCCACCAAGGTTTCGGTGACCGGCAAAAGCAACAGCATGGAAGTGCCTGCCATCGGCGCCGACGGCAAGAGCCTGCGCGTCTGGAGCCTGCCCGGAAATTCCAATGCCGGCGGCGTTCAGGGCATTATTCGCGCCGCACTCAGCGGAATGGCCGACATCAACGTCTCGTTCCAGGGCAATGAACCCGACTGGGTCATCCCGACCTCGCGCATCTATCCTATGCATGCGACCTACGCGTCCTGCATCGAGCGGCTCTCGAACAAGAAGCCGGTGAAGATCGAAAGCGCCACGACGAACCCGTTCTAAATTCGTTGTTGCTGAGAGCTGCCAACGGACGGAATTCCGCTTCGGCTCCGGACGCAAAGTCGCGCCTGCGACGCGCTCCTTGCCTGCTATTCATCTGTCTAAAATAGCACTTGCCACAATGCTGCCGCTGGCGATATATCCCAGCCCAGGGTTGGAGACGTTAAGGTGCTGTCTCCCTCCGTCGGTGCCTGACGCGTGCATTTCGAACCACGTAGGACGAGCCTGATGGACTTTTGCAGATTTCCCGAATTGGCGCCGAACGCGCCGCTTTTTGCAGATCATGGTTCGCCAGCGCACATGCGCTCGAAATCGCTCCTTTTCGCCTGCTGTCGTTAAGACAGCTAACCAAACGGCGAACGCGCAAGGCGAGCATCTCGTATTTACAGGCTTTCCATCTTCGTTTGCCGGATATGCAATGAGGCTATTCAATGGATAATTCACCGAACCCACCGGCGCTGTTAGGTCGCCTGTGGCTGGTATTGCTCGGCGCGATCATCACGCTCGCCGGGCTGTTTTTCGCGATCGGCGGCGGCAAGCTCGTCTCGCTGGGCGGCAGCTGGTACTTCCTGCTCGCCGGCATCGGACTGGTCATCGCAGGCCTGCTCATCATCCGCCGCAGGCCGCTGGGCGCCCTGCTCTTCGGGCTCGTCTTCGTTCTTTCGGCCATCTGGGCCATCTGGGACGCAGGCTTTGAGTTCTGGCCGCTGATTTCGCGGCTGCTGGCGATTGCCGTCGGCTCCATAGTCGTTGCCGTCTCCTTCCCTTTGCTGCGTCGCTCGGCCGGCCGCACGCCCGCTTACGGCGCCTCGTTCGGGCTGGCTCTGATCCTCGCGATCGGCACTGGCGCGGCCTTCTACGGCATGTTCATCCCGCATCCGCCGGTTGTCGCCACTGGCGCCGGCCCGGCCCGCACGCCGGTCGATCCGGCCCGCGAACAGAAGAACTGGGAAGCCTACGGTAACACCTCGGGCGGCAGCCGCTTCGCCGCACTCGACCAGATCAACCTGGACAACGTCAACGATCTGAAGGTTGCGTGGGAATACCACACCGGCGACACGCCGATCAGCCCCGGCGCCAACGGCGCGGAAGACCAGGAAACTCCGCTGCAGGTCGGCGACCGTGTGTTTGTGTGCACCCCACACAACAACGTCATCTCGATTGACGCCGATACCGGCAAGGAAATCTGGAAGGCCGAGATCAACGCCAAGTCGTCTGTCTGGATGCGCTGCCGCGGCCTCGCTTACTTCGATGCGACGCGCGCACCCGAACAGCCTTCGGCACCGAACTCCACGCCGGTCACCGCGGTCAACGTCGCACCCGGTACGCTTTGCGAACGCCGCATCCTGATGAACACGATCACCGCCGAGCTGATCGCGCTCGACGCAGACACCGGCGCGTTCTGCCCGGATTTCGGCACCAACGGCCGCGTCGACCTGAAGGTCGGCATGGGCCAGGCGGCTGATCCAAGCTACGTGCTCACCTCGGCGCCGACGCTTGCCGGCACCACCGTCGTCGTTGGCGGCCGCGTTGCCGATAACGTCAGCACCGACATGCCTGGCGGCGTCATGCGCGGTTTCGATGTCGTGACCGGTCAGCTGCGTTGGGCATTCGACCCGGGCAACCCGAACATCACGCTCCTGCCGCCCCCGGGCGAAAGCTACACGCGTTCGACTCCGAACGTCTGGGCGTCGATGTCCTATGATCCCGCTTCCAACACCGTCTTCATGCCGGTCGGCAGCCCGTCGGTCGACCTTTACGGCGCGACCCGCACGGATCTCGACCACAAGTACGGCGCCTCGATGCTGGCGCTCGACGCCACCACCGGCCGTGAGAAGTGGGTCTACCAGACCGTTCACAACGATCTGTGGGACTTCGACGTTCCGATGCAGCCTTCGTTCATCGACTTCCCGAAGGCCGACGGCACGACGGTTCCTGCTCTGGTGTTCGGCACCAAGGCTGGCCAACTCTATGTGCTCGATCGCGCAACCGGTCAGCCGCTGACCAAGGTCGACGATGTTCCGGTGAAGCCGGGCAACATCCCGAACGAGCCTTACGCTCCGACCCAGAAGCTCTCCGTCGGCATGCCGCAGATCGGCGCCAAGACGCTGACCGAAAGCGACATGTGGGGTGCGACGCCGTTTGACCAGCTGCTGTGCCGCATCGCCTTCAAGGGCATGCGCTACGATGGCGTCTACACGGTTCCGGGCACCGACCTCGCGCTCAACTTCCCGGGCTCGCTGGGTGGCATGAACTGGGGCGGCCTTTCGACCGACCCGAACTCGAACTACATCTTCGTCAACGACATGCGCCTCGGCCTGTGGATCCAGATGAAGGAAGCCGCACCGACCAAGGCCGTCAACAGCGGTGGCGAATCCGTCAACACCGGCATGGGCCTCGTGCCGATGAAGGGTACGCCCTACGCGGTCGACAAGAACCGCTTCCTGTCGGCGCTCGGCATTCCCTGCCAGGCTCCGCCCTTCGGCAGCCTGACGGCGATCGACATGAAGACGCAGAAGATCGCCTGGCAGGTTCCTGTCGGCACCGTCGAAGACACCGGCCCGCTCGGTATCAAGATGGGTCTGCCGATCCCGATCGGCATGCCGACGCTCGGCGGCACGCTCGCCACCCAGGGCGGCCTGATCTTCATCGCCGGTACGCAGGACTTCTACCTGCGCGCCTTCAGCACGGCGACCGGCAAGGAAGTCTGGAAAGCCCGTCTGCCCGTTGGCAGCCAAGGCGGCCCGATGACCTACAAGTCGCCGAAGACAGGCAAGCAGTACGTCATCATCTCGGCCGGCGGCGCACGCCAGTCGGATCTTCGTGGCGACTACGTCATCGCCTATGCTCTGCCGAACTAAACGTCAGCGCAAGCAACAGAAAGGGGCCGTTCAGCGGCCCCTTTTTTGTGCATGGACGAGATTTGTCACATATCGTGCAAAAAAGAGTGAAAACCTATCTGCGCCCTTGGCGATCTGCCGCGTCGGCTGCATAATGTGAGTCTGACGAGTATCGCGGCTATCGGCTACAGACTGTCCCGAACTTCGTAAGCGCATTGTAATAAAATAGTCTGACGCGTTCTATCTCGCGAGCCGACACGTAGCGATCCCGTCCTCATTCAACCGGCCGCGGGAGAGCAAAGATGCAGAAGAGCGAAAGCGACGTATTCGATCTGTTTTCGGAGATCTATACGAACGCCGCGCAAGAAGAGCTAAGTCTCCAGGAATACCTCCTGGCCTGCCGTGATGACAAACGACTATATGCCACCGCGCAGGAACGCATGGTGGAAGCCATTGGCGAACCTAAACTAATCGACACCAGCGCCGATGAGCGATTGGGCCGCATATTCTCCAACCGCACCGTCAAGATTTATCACGCCTTTGCCGATTTCTATGGAATGGAAGACACGATCGAGCGGATCGTCGGCTATTTCAGATATGCCGCGCAAGGTCTCGAAGAGCGCAAGCAGATCCTCTATCTCCTCGGTCCTGTAGGCGGCGGCAAGTCGTCTCTCGCCGAACGGCTGAAGAAGCTGATGGAGCGCTTCCCGATCTACACGCTGGCGATCGACGGACAGGTGAGCCCGGTCTTCGAATCGCCGCTGGGCCTATTCCAGCCGGAGCGCATGTCCGATCTTTTGGAAGACAAGTACGGGATTGCCAGACGCCGCCTCACCGGACTGATTTCCCCCTGGGCCACCAAGCGGCTCGACGAGATCGGCGGCGATATCTCGCGCTTCAGCGTCGTAAAGCTGATGCCATCAAGGCTTCGTCAGATCGCGATTGCCAAGACCGAGCCGGGTGACGAGAACAATCAGGACGTCTCGGCGCTGGTCGGCAAGGTCGATATCCGGCAGCTGGAAAACTACAGCCAGGCCGACCCCGATGCCTATTCCTACAGCGGCGGCCTCAACCGCACGACGCAAGGGTTGCTCGAATTCGTCGAAATGTTCAAGGCGCCGATCAAGGTGCTGCACCCGCTGCTGACGGCAACACAGGAGGGCAGCTATAACGGCACCGAAAACTTCGGCGCCTTCCCCTATCAGGGCATCGTGGTTGCCCACTCCAACGAATCCGAGTGGCAGCAGTTCAAGAACAACCGCAACAACGAGGCCTTCCTCGACCGTATCCTCGTGGTCAAGGTGCCCTATTGCCTGCGCGTGACCGAGGAGCGGCAGATCTACGAGAAGCTGCTGCGCGAAAGCGAGCTCGCCAAGAGCGCCTGCGCGCCGGAGGTTCTCGAAAACCTGAGCCGCTTCACGGTCGCGACCCGCCTGATCCGCCACGAAAACTCACCGCTCTACACCAAGATGCGCGTCTATGACGGCGAGAACCTGAAGGACACCGACCCCAAGGCCAAGTCCGTGCAGGAATATCGTGATGTCGCCGGCGTGGACGAGGGGATGAATGGCATCAGCACCCGCTTTGCCTTCAAGGTGCTCTCGGAGACTTTCAATTACGACACCAAGGAAGTCGCCGCCGATCCCGTGCACCTGATGTACATCCTCGAGCAGGCGATCAAGCGCGAGCAGTTTCCTAAGGAAATGGAGGCCAGCTACCTCGACTTCATCAAGTCGGAGATCGCCACCCGCTATGCCGAGTTCATCGGTCACGAGATCCAGAAGGCCTATCTGGAGTCCTATAGTGAATATGGCCAAAACCTCTTCGACCGCTACATATCCTATGCGGATGCCTGGCTGGAGGACCAGGATTTCAAGGATGCCGATACCGGCCAGATTCTGAACCGCGAAATTCTGGACAGCGAACTCTCGCAGATCGAAAAACCCGCCGGCATCGCCAATCCCAAGGATTTCCGCAACGAAGTAGTGAAGTTCACCCTGCGAGCAAGGGCGCGCAATGGCGGCCGCAATCCGGCATGGACAAGCTACGAAAAACTTCGCGAGGTGATCGAAAAGCGGATGTTCGGTCAGGTCGAGGATCTGCTGCCCGTCATCAGCTTCGGCTCCAAGAAGGACAGCTCGACTGAAAAGCAGCATGACGAATTCGTACAGCGGATGATTGAGCGCGGCTATACCGCACGCCAGGTCCGCCGCCTGGTCGATTGGTACATGCGGGTGAACAAGGCCGGTTAACGATGCCAAAACCGGAGCCAAAGCGAGGGATTGGCGCATGCCGAATTTCATCGACCGCCGGCTTAACCCGAAGGACAAGAGCCTCGGCAACCGGCAACGATTCCTTAAACGCGCCCGCGACGAGCTGAAGCGGGCGATAAAGGATCAGATCAAATCCGACAAGATAGCGGATGTCGACACCGCTCATGGCGTTCCGATGCCCGCGCGGGGCGCCGGCGAGCCGAGTTTCCGACCCTCTTCCACATCGGGCAATCGGGAACATGTGCTGCCGGGAAACAAGGAGTTTTCCGCAGGCGACCGGATTTCCAAACCCGATGGCGGCGCGGGCGGCGGTGGCGGACATGGCGCGGGCGGCGGCGGAAGCGATGACGACTTTCAGTTCATCCTGTCGCGCGAGGAGGTACTCGATCTTTTCTTCGAAGATCTCGAACTGCCCGATCTAGTCAAGCTGAGCCTGAAGGAAACGGTGACATTCAAGCCGCAACGCGTCGGCTTCACCACCTCGGGTTCACCCACCAATATCAATATCGGCCGCACCATGCGCAACAGCTTTGGCCGACGCATGGCCTTGCAACGACCGAGCGAGCGGCAGGTGAAGCTCATTACCGACGAGATTGCCGCTCTCGAAACCGAGAAACCGTTATCGACTGAGTCCCGCCGCAAACTGACGGCTTTGCGCGACGAACTTACATCACTTGAGCGCCGCCGGCGGCGGATTTCCTATGTCGATCCCGTCGACGTTCGCTTCAACCGCTTCGAGCGTCAGCCGGTGCCGAACGCCAATGCCGTGATGTTCTGCCTGATGGACGTCTCGGCCTCGATGGGTGAGCGAGAGAAGGATCTCGCCAAGCGCTTCTTCGTACTGCTGCACCTCTTTCTCAAGCGCAGATACGGCCGGATCGACATCATCTTCATCCGGCACACCGATGAGGCGCATGAAGTCGATGAGGAGACCTTCTTCTACAGCAAGCAAAGCGGCGGCACGGTGGTCTCCACGGCTCTCGAGGAGATGCAGCGGATCATCGAAGCGCGCTACCCGGCCGACATGTGGAACATTTACGCGGCGCAGGCGTCGGATGGCGACAACAGCAGCGGCGATTCGGAGCGATGTGCGGCACTCCTGCGCGGCGATCTGATGCGGCTTTGCCAATATTACGCTTACGTCGAAATCATCGACGAGCGCGAGACCGAAATATTCGGCGCCACCGACAATGGCACATCGCTCTGGCGCGCCTACCGAACCGTCGATGGCGAAATCCCCAACTTCCACATGGCCCGCATCGCAAGACCAGGCAATATCTACCCGGTCTTTCGCAAGCTCTTCAGCCGCAAAGCCGGCGCGCGTACGCATAACTGAGGGAACACCGATATGGCGAAGCGAGCGGAGAGTTCCGAGCTGCTGTTTGAAGGCTCCGACTGGAATTTCGGAACGCTATCGATCGTCCACGATGCCATCCAGGATATCGCGATCGGCGAGATGGGACTGGATATCTATCCGAACCAGCTGGAGATTATATCGTCGGAACAAATGCTCGACGCCTATTCCTCGGTCGGCATGCCCTTGATGTATCAGCACTGGTCCTTCGGCAAGCGCTTCATTTACGAGGACAGCCTCTATCGCAAAGGCCACCGGGGGCTCGCCTACGAGATCGTCATCAATTCCAACCCCTGCATCGCCTATCTGATGGAGGAGAACACGATGGCCATGCAGACGCTGGTCATCGCCCACGCCTCCTTCGGCCACAACCACTTCTTCAAGAACAACTATCTGTTTCGCCAGTGGACGGATGCCGGCGCCATTCTCGGCTACATGGACTTCGCCAAGAAATATATCGCCAAGTGCGAGGAGCGACACGGCACCGAGGCGGTCGAGGCGATCCTCGATTCCGCCCATGCGCTGATGGACAACGGCGTCTTCCGCTACCGCCGCCCTCCCCGCCTCTCCTCCGAGAAGGTGCGCGAGCGGGCGCGTGAACGATTGGAATATGAGGAGCAGACCTATAGCGACCTCTGGCGCACCCTGCCTTCTTCCGTCGACAGCCGCGATCCGCACGAGGCGGAGCGCAATGCCTCAGAACGCAAGAAAGCGCTTAACCTCCCGGAGGAGAACCTTCTCTACTTCATCGAGAAGCACAGTCTGATCCTTGAGCCCTGGCAGCGCGAGATCCTCAGGATCGTGCGCATTATCGCCCAATACTTCTACCCGCAGCGGCAAACCAAGGTGATGAACGAGGGGTGCGCGACCTACGTTCACTACACGATCATCAACCGGCTGTTTGATCAGGGCAAGATCAGCGAAGGCAACATGCTGGAGCTCTTGAGCAGCCATTCCAATGTCGTCTTCCAGCCGGGCTTCGACGATCCCCGCTTCTCGGGCATCAACCCCTACGCGCTCGGCTTCGCGATGATGCAGGATATCGAACGCATCTGTACCAATCCGACGGACGAGGACCGGAACTGGTTTCCCTCCATGGCCGGCAACAACGATCCGATGGGGACTTTGCGCGACGCATGGGCGAACCACCGCGATGAATCCTTCATCCTGCAATATCTGAGCCCAGCCGTGATCCGCAAGTTCCGGCTTTTCAGGCTGTCCGACATGGCGGCCGACAAGTTCTGCGAGGTTTCATCCATTCACAACGAACGCGGCTACGCGGAGATCCGCTCAGCACTCGCCCGCAGCTACGATGTCAGCGCCAGGCAGCCCGATATCCAGGTCGTCGACGTCGATCTCCTCGGCGACCGCAGGCTTCGGCTGAAGCACACGGTCAATGACGGCCTTCTTCTCGAAGAAACCAGCCGCAACGAGACCCTCACCCATATCCGTCATCTCTGGGGATATGAGGTCAGCCTCTCTGGTGTCGATGGCGCGACCGGCAACGCCCTCTACGATCATTCGACCGGATAGCCGGCACTGATCCGTGGAACGACATCGGGTGCTTCTCGTTTTCCATTCACGAGAAGGAGAAAGCCATGTCAAACGTCGTACGAAACGGTGAAAGCGCCGACAACAATGCCACGACCGCAAATACCTTCGGGAAATCCGTCGAAAGCCAGGCGCAAATCGAAGATGCAGCACGCACGGGATCCGAGGCTGTCGGACAGGGCGAAGCTCTCAACATCTATCGTCTCGAGCCCATTGCCGAGCCAAGCGATCCGCGTTGGGATAATTCGCCCGGACATGGCAGTCTCGTGGTTGCCGCCCGCACGGCAGGGGACGCTCGCATCGTTGCGGCATCCAAGGAGCTCGACTTCATGGAAGTCGACACCGCACCGGCGGATGACGTGACGACGGTGAACGCCAGCGCCTTCCGGGACGACAAGCTTTACACCGTGATCGAGATCGAGCACGGGCGCCAGGACGTGAGACGAGGCGTTATCGAGGGATCGGTGTCTGTGGATACGATAATATCCGTTCAGGTTTAGCGTCTGGGCATCTGTGCCAAGGCCGGCCGGGAACAAACCTGCTGGAAACCTCGTTCAATAACTATCTCGGAATAAACCCATCCGAGACTCTCCTGTGGCAAAGCGCTCAGTGCCGGGCGCTTAGCCATCGGGCTCTGTGGAAAGGAGACTAGGATGATCAACCGCGCCAAGCAGACAGCAGACGAATATCGCCATCTCGGAGGGCGGCGGTTGGCAGCTTTTGACGACAACAAGGCCTCCACCCGAGCCTGGGACAAAGACACGCCAGAAGCCGAGCGCTTCTGGCAAACCAGGATTGCAATCCTTCCCGACAGAGAGCGGGCGGAGGTGCAATCGTTTCTGCCGTCGATTGTCGACGAAAGCGATGAGCCACGCGGCAGACACTGATCTCTGTCCTTCAGTCTTGAAACTTTCTGATTTTCAGAACGTTTAGCCCCTTATGAGGGACGATGATATTGATCCGACCAATGCTGGCAGCACCCGACCGGGTGACGATGTAAACCCGGTCCACGATCAGGCGCCGACGCCTGATGTAGCTGACATAGACCCTCCACCGGACATCCCGAAACCCGAAGAAAACATGACGCCCGAGGAAGTCGAGGCGGCACGCAAGGCTTACCTGCTCAAGAGGTTCTGGATCAGCGCGCGTGGCTACTGGACACGGCGCGGCGATACGCTGGCCTGGCCACTATCCATCGGCCTGCTAGCGCTCATCGGACTGAATGTCGGCTTCCAATACGGCATAAACGTCTGGAACCGCGGCCTTTTTGACGCGATCGAGAAGCGCGATGCGCCGACGGTCTATTTCCTCGGCGCCCTCTTCCCGCCGCTCGTGCTGGGAAGTGTCGCCCTCGTCACCATTCAGGTCTACATGCGCATGAAGATGCAGCGGCGTTGGCGGTCATGGCTGACGAAGGCGCTCATCGGACGGTGGCTGGCCAGCGGTCGCTACTATCAGCTAAATCTCATCGGCGGTGACCACAAGAATCCGGAGGCGCGCATTTCCGAGGACATGCGCATCGCCACCGAATCTCCCGTCGACTTCGTCGCCGGCGTCATAGCGGCCTTCGTCTCCGCTTCGACCTTTATCGTGGTGCTCTGGATGATCGGTGGAGCATTGTCGTTGCCGATCGCGGGGACCGTGATCACCATTCCCGGCTTTCTCGTCGTCACGGCCGTTCTCTATGCCGTTATCACTTCGACCTCGATCGCCTATATCGGCCGCCACTTCGTCAAGGTCTCGGAGGCGAAGAACCAGGTCGAGGCCGAATTCCGTTACACGCTGACGCGTGTGCGCGAGAATGGCGAAAGTATCGCCCTGCTTGGCGGGGAAGACGAAGAGCGCAACGACCTAGACAAGACCTTCGGGAACGTTCTGCACCAGTGGGCTCTGCTCGCGCGTCAGTACATGCGAACGACCCTGGTTTCGCATGGCTCGATGCTGATTGCGCCCGTCGTGCCCGTCCTCCTCTGCGCGCCCAAATTCCTAGATGGCAGCATGAGCCTGGGCCAGGTCATGCAGGCCGCGTCCGCGTTCACCATCGTCCAAAGCGCGTTCGGATGGCTGGTCGACAACTACCCGAGGCTTGCCGACTGGAATGCATGCGCAAGGCGCGTCGCGTCCTTGATGATGTCTATCGATGGGCTGGAGCGGGCCGAACAGAGCGATGCGCTTGGACGTATCAAAAGAGGCGAAACCGAAGGCGATGCGATCCTCAGTTTGAACGATCTTTCTGTCTCGCTGGGCGACGGCACGGCCGTGGTCAAGGAGACCGAGGTAGAGATCCAGCCCGGTGAGCGGGTGCTTGTGGCCGGTGAGTCCGGATCCGGCAAGAGCACGCTGGTCCGGGCGATCGCCGGCCTCTGGCCATGGGGCGCCGGCGCTGTCAATTTCCGCGCCGACAAACGCCTCTTCATGCTGCCGCAGCGACCATACATCCCATCGGGAACACTCCGCAGGGCCGTCACCTATCCGGCGGGCGCCGACACATGGACGGTCGAGGAGATTGGTGGTGTCCTTGAGCAGGTCGGCCTTGGTCATCTGAAGGAGAGGATCGAAGACGAGGCGCCGTGGGACCAGACACTGTCCGGTGGCGAGAAACAACGGCTGGCATTTGCCAGACTGCTGCTGCATGATCCCGATATCATCGTTCTCGATGAGGCGACTTCGGCTCTCGACGAAAAGAGCCAGGATCGGCTCATGGAAATGCTGATCGGCGAATTGCCAAAGGCCACCATCCTAAGCGTCGGGCACCGGGTCGAACTGGAAGAGTTTCACAGTCGCAAGATTACGTTGGAAAAACGCGATGGCGGCGCAAGGCTCGTGAGCGACGTCGACCTGATCCCACGGAAGAAAAAGCGCAACGTCCTGTCGCGGCTTGTGCGACATCGACGCTGACGCGGTGGCGGCGGAACGCCCGTTCCCGACGGGGCTGAGCCGTGAACCACCCAAAGCTCATCAGCCCGGACCAGTCGAGCGCGCCCCTACAAGTTCCAGCACATCCACTTTGCCCGACCGCCCCTTGAGCTGCGCCAGGCCGAGCGGTCGAAAATCGAAACCATCGCCGACCGCATTCCTCACAGCCGCGCTGACTAGGATCGCCGTGTTGAATTCCTTGTTCAATCCTTCGAGCCTTGATGCGACGTTGATCGTGTCACCCATTGCCGTGTACTGCTGGCGCGAAGCCGCGCCGAAACTGCCGACAACCGCCGGCCCGGTGTGCAGGCCAAATCGCGTCAATAGCAGCGGACGCCCATCCTTCCGATTGGCATCGTTCAACGCATCCACGGCTGCCTTCATCGCAAGTGCGCACCGGCAGCCCTCTTCCACATGGGTTGCGGTCTCAACGGGCGCGTTCCACATGACGAAAATGGAATCGCCGAGATATTGGACAACCGTCCCGCCATGCCGCTCGGCAATGCTGTTCAGCAGCTCGAAATAAGTGGACAGCGTTTCGACGACATCCTCCGGGGAATGTTGCTCGGATATGGTCGTGAAGTCGCGTATGTCGGTAAACAGCGCGGTTAATTCCTGCCGCTTCGCCTGGACGATCGCCGGCCCGCCCGGCCCAACGATCCGCCGAACCACCTCGCGGGGCACATAGAGCGCGAATTGGCTGATGGCGCGGCGGCTTGCAGCCAGCGCAGTCGCCAGCATGTTGATCTCGGTGATCAAGGAATGCGAGGTGATCTTTTCGTGAACATCGAGGTTGCCGATCTCGCGTGCTTCCCCGGCAAGCTGGTTGAGAGAGCGGCTGACCATGCGCGACAGAAGCACCGATGCGACCACACCGGCAATGACAAAGCCAGCAGCGATAATGAGATTGTGCATTAGCGATCGGTTGGCCTGCTCGACGAGATCCGCCAGTGGCACGACGATCGCCGCCTCGCTTCCGGCAAACAGGCCGGACACGCTGATCGGCGCGACCTGGATCAGATAGCGCTCGCCGTCGAGGTCCAGCCGCGCGAGCCCCCCGGCGCCGAAGGCTGAATCTCGCCTCAGGTTGGCCACGGTGGCCAGACTGGTATCGAAACCGCTTGCCGTTGCGCCAATGCCGCCGGCGCTTCGGGACCACAGGTCCATGAGCCTGCCCATGATTTCGGGGGCTGAGTGCGCGACCAGCTGATTTTCGTCATCGATGATGTAGGCGCGAGCGCGCGGCGAGATCTGGCTGGTATCCAGGAGCCGGCTGATCGTTCTCAGGTGGATGTTGATGCCGACCACGACCTTGCCGTCGTCGCGCATCGGCGCGGCGATCGTCAATGTCGGAGTCTTGAGCGTTCCAGCGACGTAGGGCCCGACGGAAACCGCCTTTCCATCCTGGACGACCGCCTGATACCAGGGCCGCTGCCGTGGGTCGAAGGATGCGGACTCGACTGGGCGCTCCTCGATCACCCGGGCGTCGCTATCAAGAAACCGCAGCGTCGACACGGCGTCTGGCTGGCCTCTGTTGGCGATCGTCCGGATCGCGAAAGCCGCTCCCTCCGGTGCCGACAGCGTCTGCCTGACGTCATCGCGAGCGGTAGCGATCACCTGCAGGTACGAGCCATCGGGATACCCGGTATAGACGCTTGTCGCATTGGGGACGTTGCGCAGAACTTCTAGAAAGAAATCTTCCTTCGCTCGAATATCGGCTGGCGGCACGGAGACGAGCTGTTGCATGGTCGAGGCAAGCGCCACCGCTTCGGTGCCTTCCTGCAACGTGTTGCGATATCCCTCGATCAGTCGCAGGCTCATTTCGCGCATCTGCTGCGCGCCCGCGGTGACTGCCGCGCTCGTTCCCTGGCTGAAGGCCATCCAGATGATGGGTATCGATGTGCAAAGAAGCGATCCGACGACGAGAACGCCAAGATGCAGCCTGAGCGGCCGGGACCAATCCACAAGCCCCTTGGGCGTGCCATGCCCCATCATCCCACTCCCCCAACCGTGCTCCCTTAACGCCAGCTAAGCGTGTTTTAAGCGAGCGCACAAGATAGCTGAGGGTTGCAGTCCAAGGCTACGAAGCGTGTATTGCCGTCATTTCATGCGCTATCGCGATGCTCGACATGCGGCGCGATCAAAACATGCCTCGCATCGCCTCTGCCGTCGATGCGCTCAAGCAGCATTTGCGTCGCGGTTCGAGCCAGCTGAACGACGTCCTGGTCGACACTTGTCAACCCGACCAGCGGAAGAGCGGAGACCGGCGAATTATCATAGCCGATGATGGCCAGTTCCGAGGGGACACGGATGTTTCGCATCCGCGCGATGTTGATAAGCGGGACAGCATCGAGATCCGACCAGACGAATACCGCTCGCGGACGATCGGGCGCGGATAGGAAATCGTTCAAAGCCACGGTCCTGTCGGCATCAACCGGCGGGAGCCGCAGCACTTGCCCCTTCAACCCAGCTGCCTGCATCGCCTCCAGATAACCAAGCTCTCGCTGCATGGCGACGATGGTGGCCGGCGACCCGTCCGTGTCGTAGCCAAGCATGGCGATGTCACGGTAGCCCTTCGAAAGAGCGGCTTCGACGGCGAGACAGGCGCCTTTCCGATCGTCGGAGTTGACCGTGTCGTATGTCAAAGCGTCCGGCTCGTGATGCGCGATGACCACGATCGGGATCTGCTTGGCGTAGCGCTCGAGCACCTTGCCGGAAATGCGAGGCGCTATGATCAGAACGCCATCCATCCTGTTGTCGATCATCGACTCGATCATCGATGCCTCGATCGGCTGTGCGGAGCGCCCGAGGCCGACGAGCGCCTTGAAGCCGCTGTCGGCGAGGGTGTTGCTCGCCGTCTCGATCAGCCCCGGCAGGAACGGGTTGGAAAGTTCGATCGCAAGTACGCCGATCGTGTTCGTCCGTCCTCGCATCGCGCGTGCGGCCACGGAAGGGCGATAGTTGAGCTTCTCGATCGAAGCCTCGACCTTCGTGCGCAGAGGCGCGCTGACGCCATATGCGTTGCGAAGGACTTTCGATACCGCGGCAACTGAGACGCCGGCATCTTCCGCGACATGGCGGATCGTCACTCGCGCCTGCGGTCCGTCACTATCCTTTTGAAAGATCTGCATAATCCGCCGCTCTCATCAATCGTGGCGCGAGTATAGGCATTTTTCTGTTGCACATCAAACAGGAATGTAGAATGATATACATATAACGATACACACTTCGTTTTATATGCCCGCGCCAAGCGGATTGGGAGGAAACATGGATATTTTGCGAGGCGGCCCGAGGGTCGCTGCTGGTTCATCACTTCAATTCACGGCAGCCATGGTGGCGCCATTGTGCGATGAGGGCCAAGGTACCGCCGGCACCTTCGTCTCTCGCAGCTTCCAGCTTGAACGCGCCCCTCGCGAAGCGTTGCTGAATATCTCCGCTCTCGGGCTTTACCGCGCCTTCATCAACGGTCGCCGCGTTGGCTCGGATCTGCTTACGCCTGGCTGGACCTGCTATGACGATCGTATCGCCTATCAGTCCTACGATGTCGCCAGCCTGCTTCAGCCAGGCGAAAACAACATCGAGATCTGGCTCGGAGACGGTTGGTATCGCGGCCAGCTCATGTGGGCGTCGAACCCGATCTTCAACTGCTGGGGCGAGCGCACAGCCGCCATCGCCGAGCTCAGCATCGATGGCGCCTTGGCGGTGAAGACGGACTCCACCTGGAAAAGCGGGCTGACACCCGTGACGCGGAACGGCATCTATTACGGCGAGGATTACGACGCCCGCGTGAGCACAGAAGCCGCATTCGGCGTGGAAGAGCTTGTCTTTGACAAGACCTTGCTTGTTCCGCATGAGGCGGCCGCCGTTGTGGAGCTCGCACCGTTCGAACCGATCGACAGCTGGTCTGAAGAGGATGGCCGGCTGGTCTATGATTTCGGCCAGAATGCCGGCGCATATATCCGCATCGAGGCACAGGGCGAGGCAGGCGCCAGCGTTCGCGTGGAGCATTCCGAAGTCCTCGGCCCCAACAATTTTTTCGACAATCGCAACTATCGCAGCGCCCGCGCCGAACTCGTCTACACCCTGTCGGGTGACGGTGTCGAAACATACGCGCCGCTGTTCACGTTCATGGGCTTCCGCTACGCCCGCGTTACAGTCACCGGCGACGCGAAGCTGGCCTCCATCAAGATGATCCCGATCACCTCGGTCCCGGTCGCGACAGGGGGCATCACGACGGGTGTGTCCGCCGTCAACCGTCTCGTCGAGAATACGATCTGGTCGCAGCGATCGAACTTCATCGAAATACCGACAGACTGCCCACAGCGCGACGAACGTCTGGGATGGACGGGCGACGCCCAGGTCTTTGCCGGCACTGCGTGCTGGCTTGCCGATAGCCAGCTGTTCCTCCGGAAATTCCTTCGCGATGTGATGCACGATCAGAGAGAGAACGGAGCGGTACCGCACTTCTCGCCGGATCCGACGCGTCTGCATCCGATCAGCAACCGTGGCGATTGGGCCGGCTCGACCGGTTGGGGCGATGCGATCGTCATCATCCCCTGGCAACTCTATCTCCACTATGGCGACAAGGCCGCCTTGCAGGAATGCTTCCCTGCGATGCTACGTTGGCTGGACTACCTCTGGGGTATTTCCGATGGCCCGATCATTCGTCCCCCGGCGGTTTGGGGTGAACACGGCTTCACGTTCGGCGACTGGCTGCAGCCGGTCGGAGACAATCGCAAGCCGCGCCCGACCGTTGCTGACGATTGCGCCGCAACGCTCTACCACTTCGTCGCCACGCAGCTGACGGCGAAGATCGCAAGGGTGCTCGGCAATACGAACGAGGCGCAGCGCCTCGACGGCAAGCTTGAAGATATCCGCGCGGCATTCAAGAACGAGTTCTTCTCTCCGTCCGGCCGCATTGCGCATAACGATCAGACTTCATGGGCGATCGCCTTCCTGTATGGCCTCGTTCCACCTGAGTACGAAGAGGCAGGTCGCGGCTATTTCCGCCGGGTCGCGGAAGAGACCGATGGCGTGATCGGCACCGGCTTTATCGGAACGCCCGCACTGCTGCCTGCCCTCACCCGTCTCGACATGCTCGACCTCGCGGAAAAGATGTTCCTTAATCGCAAGGTTCCCGGTTGGCTTTACCAGGTGGAGCGCGGAGCGACATCGATCTGGGAGCGCTGGGATGCGCTTGCAGAAGACGGGTCGATCTATGACCCCGACATGAACAGCTACAACCACTATGCCTATGGTGCCGTTTGCCAATGGTTATTCGAGGATGTGGCCGGGATCCGGCCCCTCGAGGACAAGCCGGGATTTGAGGAAATTGAGTTCGATCCCGCGATCCTTCCGACTCTGTCTCCCGTTTCGGCATGGCACGACACACGGCTTGGTCGCATCGAGGCCGGATGGAGTGTTGAGGGCGGAAAGGTGACGTGCCATCTTGAAATTCCTGATGGCATGTCGGCACACATACGCGCAAACCGTGTAAGGCAGAACTTGAAGGTGAACGGTGCCGACGTGGCGGGTGACGGGCGTGTCCAGATCAGACAGGGACGCCACTCGATAACGTTCGACATTTGATCAGAAAGCGCGGCAAGCGCGCGAACGACACGACTAATTGTAACGGCAAATCGCCCGTCTTTGGAGGAGAAGATGACAATGCGAATGACCAAATGCAGTATCATCGCAGCGGCTACGTTGGCTCTGGCGAGTAGCGTCGCCCACGCCGAGGTGACCTTGAGCGTGTTGATCGACACAAACCCGGAAACGATCGCTTCGTTCGATGCCGTTTCAAAGGCTTACAGCGAGAAAAACCCCGATGTGACCTTCGACGTCGAGCAGCGCGCGGGTGGTTCCGAAGGCGACAACATCGTCAAGACCCGCCTGGCAACCGGCGAGATGCCGGATATTTTCCAGTATAACAGCGGCTCGCTTTTCAAGGCCCTGAAGCCTGAGCAGACAATGGCCGATCTCTCCGATCTGCAATCCGCCGCGGGTATCCTTGAGAGCTTCAAGAAAGTCGTCAGCGGTGCCGACGGTCATGTCCGCGGTATCCCGTTTGGTCCGGCGATGGGTGGCGGCATCTTCTACAACAGGAAGATCTATGCCGAACTCGGCCTGCAGCCGCCAAAGACCTGGGCCGAATTCATCGCCAACAACGAGAAGATCAAGGCCGCCGGCAAAGTCGCCATCGCCCAGACTTACGGCACGACCTGGACATCGCAGATCTTCGTCCTGGCTGATTTCTTCAACGTCCAGACCGAGGTTCCGACCTTTGCTGACGACTACACGGCCAACAAGGTGAAGTATGCCACGACACCTGCGGCTCTTCGCGGCTTCGAGCACCAGGAAGAAGTGGCGAAAGCAGGCTTCTTCAACGAGGATTTCGGCGCGGCGACCTTCGATGACGGCATGCGCATGGTCTCGACGGGCGAAGCAGCACACTATCCCAGCCTGACCTTCGGCATCGGCAACATCCAGCAGAACTTTCCCGACAACGTTCAAGACGTCGGATTTTTCGCTGAACCCGGGACCGATGCCGCCAAGAACGGTTTGACGATCTGGATGCCGGCAGCACTCTATCTTTCTGCGAAGGCCGAACATCTCGAGGAGGCTAAGAAGTTCCTCGATTTCGTGGCCTCCAAGGAAGGTTGCGAGCTGATGGCCAAGGCGGTGCCGTCGGGTCCGTATCTGATCAAGGGCTGCGAGCTTCCCAAGGACGTGCCGCAGGCAGTCACGGACATGCTTCCGTATTTCCAGACGGAAGGCCGAACCGGCCCGGCGCTGGAATTCCTGTCGCCCGTGAAAGGACCGGCACTCGAGCAGATCACCGTCGAGGTCGGAACGGGTATCCGCTCCGCCAAGGACGCAGCCGCGCTTTACGACCAGGACGTCGCAAAGCAGGCAAAGCAGCTCGGCCTGCCGAACTGGTAACCTCCCAGACGCAGCTTGCCCGGCAGATATCTGGGCAAGCTGCTAGGAGCCGCTATGGTTATACGCAAGTCACCCTACCCCTATTGGTTCATCCTGCCGGCGGCGGTCATCTTCACCGTCCTGTTCCTGGCCCCCACAATCGCATCCTTCTGGTTCAGCCTGACACGTTGGGACTTGTTCACGACCGTGTTCATCGGACTTGAGAACTACAAGCAGTTCTTCCGCGAGCCCTTCCTGATCCAGGGACTGACGAACACCGTCATCTACGCGGTGGCGACGTCGGCCGCGAAGACGGTTCTCGGCCTGCTTCTGGCTGTCCTGCTGACATCCGGACTCTGGGCCCAGGGTCTTCTCCGAACGGTAATCTTCTTTCCCGTTCTGGTGTCGACGATCGGCGTCGGCATAACCTTTTCCGTTCTCATGCATCCGACGCGTGGCATCATCAATGTCGCGCTGGCTGCCATCGGCATCCACGGTCCCGGCTGGCTGACGGATCCGGCGCTGGCGCTCTACTCGATCGTTCTCGTCGATCTCTGGAAGGGCATCGGACTTGCGACAGTGATCTATATCGCCGGATTGGCATCCATCAGCGCCGACTACTACGAGGCAGCACGCATCGATGGCGCTACGAGAACGCAGATGTTTTTCCGCGTGACCATCCCCCTGGTCAAGCCGGCCACGGTCACCGTCATCACCCTTTCGTTGATCGGCGGCCTGCGCAGCTTCGATCTGATCTGGGCCATGACGAAAGGCGGCCCCGGCTTTTCCTCAGACGTGCTCGCAAGCGTGATCTACAAGCAATATCAGGCCGGCTTCTATGGATTATCCACGGCCGGGAACGTCATCCTGTTCGTCCTGATCGCCGCGATCGTGTTGCCGCTCACCTTCTGGCTCAATCGCAAGGAGGTCGACGTATGACCCGGCGCCAGTTTTACACCGGAGCCTCGGCGTTGGTCGCATGCTGCGTGATCTTCGTGATGCCGTTCCTGTTCATCTTTCTGACGGCCGCGAAAACCAAGCAGGATGCAGCGGCACTAAAATTCACCCTGCCAAGCGAGTGGCATCTATGGACGAACTTCATAGATGTGATCCAAGCCCGCAACTATATGCTGCTGCTGGCATATCTCAACTCGACGATCATCACGGTGGCTGCCGTCACATTGCTCGTCCTGTTCGGCGCAATGGTCGGCTATGTCCTGCAGCGCCGGCCATCGCAATGGAACGCGGTCATCTATGCCTTTGTGCTGGCCGGCTTGATGATCCCGCCTGCCGTGGTGCCGACGATCTGGGTGCTGCAGGCTCTTGGCCTGTTCAAGACGCTCTCCGGCATGGTTCTGATCCAGGTTGCCTACGGCCTGTCGTTCACCGTGCTGCTCTTTCGGAGCTTCATCGCGACAATTCCACGCGATCTGGACGAAGCAGCGATTATCGACGGCGCAAAGCCGTTGCAGATCTTCTTCCGTGTCGTCCTGCCTTTATTGAAGCCGGTGACCGTAACCGTCATCGTCGTCCAATCGATCGCGATCTTCAACGATTTCACCAACCCTCTCTACTACCTGCCCGGCCGGGAAAACGTGACCGTGCAGCTCACTCTCTATAACTTCCAGGGACAGTTCCAAACGCAGTTCAATCTGCTGTTCATGAACATCCTGCTTGTGACCATACCGCCGCTGATCGTCTTCATCTTCTTTAACCGACAGATCGTAGCGGGCATGACTGCCGGCGCAGTGAAAGGATAATTTATGACAAGTGTTGTTCTCGACGGCGTAAAAAAGAGCTTCGGCGGCCTCGAAGTCATCAAGGGCATCGATCTCACCATTGCCGTCGGAGAGTTTTGCGTGTTCGTTGGCCCGTCAGGCTGCGGAAAGTCAACGTTGCTCAGAATGATCTCAGGGCTTGAAACATCGAGCGCCGGGAAAATCGTCATCGACGACAAGGATGTGACCGACGCAGAACCCTCCGAGCGCGGTATTGCAATGGTGTTTCAATCCTATGCCTTGTACCCGCATCTTACAGTCGCTGAAAATATCGGTTTCGGCCTTTCGCTCGCGAAAAGACCCAAGGCGGAAATCGCGGAGAAGGTCAAGCAAATCGCCGATATCTTGCAACTGTCGCATCTGCTCGATCGGAAACCGAAAGCGCTTTCCGGCGGCCAACGACAACGCGTGGCGATCGGAAGGGCCATCATCCGAAATCCGAAGGTGTTTCTATTCGACGAACCGCTGTCCAACCTCGACGCTTCCCTACGATCACAGATGCGCATGGAGCTGACCGAACTGCATGCGCGACTCGGCGCGACCATGATCTACGTCACGCACGACCAAGTAGAAGCCATGACCATGGCCGACAAGATCGTCGTGTTGAACGGCGGCCATATCGAGCAGGTAGGCTCTCCGATGACGCTTTACAACGGGCCGCAGACAGCCTTTGTCGCGGGCTTTATCGGATCCCCCAAGATGAACCTCTTTGAGGGAGCGATCGCCAAGGCAGAGGGATGTCGCATATACGGTGTCCGACCCGAGCACCTGTCGCTTTCGCCGACCGACGGCAAGTGGCGAGGCACCGTCCGGCACATCGAGCGGCTGGGCGCGGATTCTATCGTCCATCTCGATGTCGAGACGCTGGGATCGTTGCTGGTTCGCACCGACGGCGACAAGGCCATCACCATCGGCGACGCGGCGTTCGCCTCACCAATGCCGAGCAAAGAACATCGCTTTAGCTAGGCGCTGCCTTAAATATCGGGGAAAACCGACTAGCGTTGGCAGACGCTGGAGGTAACCGTGGTGAAAATCGGAACAGTTACGAAAAGCTAGCTGCGATCGCGCGAGCATCAAAACCCCGCATTTGCGGCGTGGTCCAAACCGCCGGGCAACCAATGCAACCCATTATCGGTTGCAGATTATGGCAGCCGTAGAATAAATGGTGACGTCGAACAAACAAGGCCGCCTCTCATGAAGGCGGCCTCAATTTTACATCTGCTATGCGCAGATGGCGAAGCAGATGTATTGCCGCTATAGATTCGCGTTCTTGGTAGTTGAAGTTTTCGACCAACCGAGACCATGATATAATAGGATCGCACCGATCGTTGCCGTGCCGATGCCATCTAGCGTAAATCCTGCTACTGCCAGCTTAAAGTTGCCCGCGCCCAGCACAAGCGCAACGCCGACAGTGATGAGATTGCGCGGTTCGGCGAAATCGACCTTGTTTTCAACCCAGATGCGGCCGGCAGTCGCTGCGATAAGCCCAAAGACGACGATCGAGAGGCCGCCGATGACAGGGGCGGGGATGGTCTGTATCAGGGCTCCGAATTTCGGCGAAAAACCAAGTAGGATCGCGACCGCGGCGGCGACAAGGAACACGAGTGTCGAGAAAATGCGTGTAACAGCCATAACGCCCATGTTTTCCGCATAGGTCGTCATTCCTGTGCCCCCGAACGCACCCGATAACATGGTAGCGACACCATCTCCAATGAAGGCGCGACCGAGGTAAGGGTCCAGGTTACGTCCGGTCATGGCACCGATTGCCTTGATGTGCCCCAGGTTTTCCGCGATGAGGATAACGACAACGGGCACAATTAGAGCCACGGCGGAGGCAGAGAAGATGGGTGTTGTGAAGTGCGGCCAACCGAACCATGGAGCAGCAGCCACTCCGGTAAAGTCGATGGGAGTGCCAAGCCTCAAAACGTTGGCGACGACGTAGTAGGCGAGATAGGCGAGCGCACCGCCGATGAGGATCGGCAGGCGGCGTGACATGCCTGGTGCATAGACCGCGATGGCGCCAACAGCCACGAACGTCAGGATCGCGATCCAACGCGAGAGCTGGCTCCCATCAGGGCTAGCAGCATTGATACCAGACGCGCTCGATATCGCGATCGGTGCCAGCACAAGTCCGATTGCCGCGACAATCGCACCGGTTAGGACAGGTGGCATCAACCGCTCGATCCAGCGGTGACCTGCGAACGCAACCAAGACACCGATCAGCGCATAAAGCACACCAGCGGCAATGATACCGCCCAAAGCCAGCGCGATGTTCGGATTTGGCGCGCCGGCTGTCGCTGCGGTCGCAGCAAGTACGGGACCGATGAAGGCGAAAGATGAACCAAGATAGCTCGGAACTCGACCACCAACGGCAATGAAGAAAATCAGCGTCGAGATTCCCGAGAACAGAATGGATACGTTGGGATCGAAGCCCATGATTAGCGGAGCAAGCACGGTCGAGCCGAACATCGCAACGACGTGCTGCAGTCCCAGCACCAACGTCTGCGCAGCCGGCAACCGTTCATCGGGCTGGATCCGCCCTTCCGCCTTTAACCGCCAGCGCGGAAAATAGCCGCCAGTCTCGCTCATCATTCGTCCCTTCGATGTTGTTGCGCAGAACCGCGCCCGAGGCGCCTGTACGCGCTGTGACACCGGTCCAGATTAGGGTTATCGCCCATCGCATACGCAAATTGACATCTAATGTCATTGGGGTGCAGAGTTTACCCACAGTGGCTGGGCTGTTCAGTCTATCCATCGTCAGCCGTCGGGTGCACATGAGGGGAAATAAACTGGAGACACCACCGAGGCACACTTCGCGACCTGCTCTTACGTGAAGCCGTTGCGCCGATGCTCGTCGACGATCGTGGGCGAGGGAGTTCTAGGCCTCGATACGGAAGAAGTATGCGATTTTTGCTCTTGTGAGCGGAAAAAATCTGCTTTATATGAGCGATTGCTACTTGGCTTTCGGGGGAATAGCCGATGATGTGGACGCGCAGGAGCCTATTATTCGGTGGACTGGTTTCAGTCGGCGCCGTTGCGCTCCAAAAGCCGGTCGTAGCAGCGGCTCCGTCCTATTTTGCTGGTACCAGCACAGACAACGGCGTCGCTTTCAGAAGCACAAATTTCGCGAAAATCGAGAAGAAGTGGCATAGGCAGGTCGTCAAGTATTTCAGTGATGAGCCAATCGGCACTGTCGTTGTCGATACCACGCATCATTTTCTCTACCTGATCATGGAGAACAAGACCGCGATCCGGTACGGCGTCGGCGTCGGCCGTGAGGGCTTCAAATGGTACGGCCGAGCGACTATCGACCGCAAGGCGCTCTGGCCGCGCTGGACACCGCCCCCTGAGATGCGCAATCGGCACCCGGAGCTTCCAGAATCCGTCGATGGCGGTTCACCAAGCAACCCGCTGGGGCCGCGTGCCATGTATCTGCTGCGCGACGGCGTGGATACCGGCTATCGCTTCCACGGTACTTTGGAGCCTGGGAGCATTGGCAGGGATGCCTCTAGCGGTTGCATCCGCATGTTCAACGAAGATGCGATCGATCTTTATCAGCGCTGTCCGATCGGGACTGCCGTGCAGGTGCTGCCACATATAGCCGATCAGGCGCAAAATGCTGCCCAGGCCAGACAGCCCCTCTCGGCGGAATGAGGAAATCACACTGATGTTTGATTTGACCGGATTGCCGAAAATACTTGCTGTTGCAATCATCGTGGCGACGCTTGCTGCATGCAGTACGACTGAACTCGCCGAGGTGGAAGAGCCATTGCCAACGAAGATGACGGGCCAAACCAACGATCCGGCGCCCGGCTTCGAGAATATAGCATCTGGCAGCGAAGAAGACTTCATTCTCAATGTCGGCCGTCGCACCTATTTCGCACAGGACTCGACAACGCTTGATTCCGTCGCCAAGGCGACATTGGATAAGCAGGCTGTTTGGCTTAATAATAACCCTCAATGGCTTGTCAAACTACAGGGCTTTGCCGACGATTCTGGATCTGGGTCAGCGATGACTTCGCTGTCGCGAAAACGTGCTGACGCGGTGATGGCCTATCTAGTAGAGAAAGGCGTCGCATCGGATCGGCTGTGGGCCAAGGGCTATGGCAACGACCGCGAAGTCAGGGATTGCACAAACCGATCCTGCAAGGTGCAGAACAGGCGCGTCGTCACCAACCTTCGCTCGCAACGCGATTCAGTGTAAGCCTTCTATCAAGGGGCATAGATCGGTTGGAGCAGCATCGCCAAGATACAATGCACGGACGAACTTTGTAAGCGGCTTCTAGTTCAGCCCTGGCGCAGCCCTACAGATATTGTGTGACTACAGCACTATTGCGAGAGTAATGCGCGGTAGGCGCCTCGTTCAGCCTAGAACGTTGCGTTCTGAACTAGGCCATCGTCCCCAGTTCTGCATCGGTCACGAATAAGTTTAGCGACGTTCAACGCGCGAGGACGGCGAGTTGCATTGTCAGTCACGTGCAGGAATGTGAGGTCTTGAACGACCGGTTGCGTGCCCGGTGGGGCACAGATTGCGAGCTCACCCCGTGCGATTTGTGGCGACAAGAGCCTGAGAGCTTCAAGACCGACACCGCCGCCTTTGATAAGCGTTGGGACAATGTAGCTGATCCGGTTGTAACTGAGCCGTCGAATGCTCGCATCATCGAAGCCGTTGAAATCGAACCAATGCTTCCAAGTCACCGCGTTCGTCTCATTGGCCAGAAGCAAATGTGACTTGAGGTCGGCAATCGTCCTGATATGTTCTGCGAGATGCGTGGCGCAAACCGGTACAAAAGTATCCGGACCCAACGGTTCGATATCGGGAATTGCCCGCGCGCCCGCGCCATAGACAATTGCGACATCAAAGCCGCGATAAGACTGAAAGTCGGGTGTTTCATCTGCCGTAATTCTAATGTCAGTCGCTTGTTCGCTCATCAAATCCACAAGAGCGGGGCCGAGCAGTTGCGCGGCTATACCCGGTGGGCTGGAGAAGGATAGCGGGCGCCCACTGTCCGGAGTGATCGCGTTCAAGCCGTGCCTAATGTGATCGAAGCCATCCTCAATGTGTCGAAGCAAGAGCCTGCCTGCGGGCGTCAGAGTCAGTCTATTGTTGGATCTCAAAAACAACTGGCAATCCAGACGATCCTCCAGCTTGCGAATCGACTGGCTGACAGCGCTGGTCGTCAAAGCCAGATTGTCGGCCGCCAGCTTAAACGAGCTCAACCTGCCCGCTTCGGCAAAGACTTCAAGATTGGCTAAGGGCACGGAAAGGCGCGGCATTGGTTTAGACTAGCTTCATCACGATTTAGAACCTATTGTTTGTATGCGGCGGAATGCCCCATTAATCAAGCTGCGTAAGTGGCAGTTGGGGCAGCCACTTTCCTTGTTCCTTTCTCACGGCATCCCAATCCAGTAGACGGGTAACTCATTTAGCGCAGCTATACTGAGCGATGCATCCCTGTCGCTTGCGTGCCGTGTGCCAGGGGCATTTCCTCCCAAATGTGCCCCAGGAGCGAGAACTTGACGTCTGAATTTAAACCACGATCCGTGGGCGTCTCATTGGCGACGCGGATAGCATCTTGGCTAGTTGCCCTGATACTCTTTGCGATCGGCGCATATTTCATCTACGGTGGGAGCGAACTCCTCAAGGTTGGCGGCTCGCCTTATTACGTCGCCGCCGGTATTGTCTTGCTGGTCACGGCGTTCCTGCTGGTCAGGTTGCGCGTTCAGGCAGCCTATCTCTACGCGGCCTTCTTCCTTGCCACAGCGCTTTGGTCTTTCTGGGAAGTCGGCTTTAAGTTTTGGCCGCTTGCCGCGCGCCTCGGAATGTTCGCCGTTGGCGGTCTGTTGATCGCGCTGGTCGTTCCTCGCTTCCCGAAGACGTCGGGTGCCTTCCGCAAGGCATCTTATCTGTTGGCAGGGATTTCTGCCGTGGGGTTGGCTGCTGCCTTTATCAGCGCTTTCTTCCCCATCTGGATCGTAAAACCCGACCACAGCCCGGAGATTGCAGCCGACTACAAATCGTCCACCGAGCCTACCAACTCGGTTGGCTTTGGTCGTACACCATCGGGTGAACAGTTCGCGCCCTATGACCAGATTACCCGCGAGAACGTCGGCAAGCTTCAGGTGGCCTGGACTTTCCGCAGCGGCGACGTCACCGGAAACGGCCGGGAAAATCAAAATACGCCGCTTCAGATTGGCAATACGCTCTACGCCTGCACGCCTACCAACCAGGTATTTGCGTTGCGTGGTGATACCGGAGAGGAACTCTGGCACTACAACCCGGAAGTGACAGTCAAGGATACAGCCAACTGGAGCCGCTGCCGCTCGCTGGCCTATCTTGAGGTGCCGGCACTCCCGGCTGACGCCATTGGAAAGAAGCGCATCTACCTGACAACTGGCACCATGCGCCTCATTGCATTGGATGCGAATACCGGCAAGCCGGTTCCAGGCTTTGGCGAGAACGGTATAGTTTCCCTCGCTGAAGGAATGGGCAAGGTCGATCCCGGCTTCTACAATCCGACATCGGGGCCACTGCTTGCCGGAGGCAATCTCATTGTCGGCGGCTGGGTTATGGACAATCAGTCCACGGATGAGCCCTCCGGCGTAGTGCGCGCGTTCGACGCCGTAACAGGCAAGTTCTCATGGGCATGGGATGTCGGCCGCCCGGGTCAACCGAACCCGCCAGCGGAAGGCGAACATTATACCCGCGGCACTCCGAACACCTGGGCAACACCTAGCTATGACGCGGCGCTAAACATGGTCTACCTGCCTACGGGCAACGGCACGCCGGATCTTTTCGGCGGAATGCGCTCGCCCGAGACGGAGCGGGTCAGCTCGTCGGTTGTCGCGGTCGATGCGACGACCGGTGAACAGAAGTGGAGCTACCAGTTCGTTCATCATGACGTCTGGGATTACGACATGCCGTCGAAGCCAGTGCTCTATGACATGCCAGATGGCAAGGGCGGGCGTATACCTGCTCTGATCCAGGCCGGCAAGAACGGCGAGATCTATGTGCTGGACCGTCGCACTGGAAAGCCACTCACTGCGGTAGAGGAACGCTCTGTTCCGACCGAAGGGGTGAATGGTGAGTTTCTTTCCAAGACGCAGCCTTACTCTGTGGGCATGCCTTCGATGCGTGACGCGGTTCTCACTGAAGCTTCGATGTGGGGTATCACACCCATCGACCAGCTCAATTGCCGCATCCAGTTCAAGGAACTCTACTACAAGGGCGATTACACGCCACCGCAATTGCAATGGTATCTTCAGAACCCGTCCTGGTACGGCACCACCAATTGGGGTGGCCAGTCCATCGACAAGCAGCACGACATCATGATCGTCAACGATATGCGTGTTGCAATGAAGGGACGCCTTCTCAAGCGTGAAGACGAAATCCGCCGCACTGCCGAAACCGGCAAGACGCAAGCCGGCGTCGGCGGTGTCGTGCCTCTCAGCAACACGCCCTACGGCGCAGAGCGCGGCATGGTGCAGTCCTTCCTCGGCGTTCCCTGCACGACACCGCCTTTCGGCACCATCGGCGCAATCGATATGCGCACGAAGAAAATGCTCTGGCACCGCTCCATCGGCACGCCGGAGCAGTTTGGACCGCTCGGCATGAAAACCCATCTCCCGATCGAGCTGGGGATGCCGTCATTGGGTGGCACGGTCCCGACGGCTTCTGGATTGGTCTTCTTCTCCGCCACGTCTGATTATTATCTCCGCGCTCTCGACGTGTTAACGGGTGAAGTCGTGTGGAAAAGCCCACTTCCAGTCGGTGGGGGCTCGACGCCTCTTATTTATCTTTCGCCAGAAGATGGACGCCAGTATGTTGTTGTTACCGCGGGTGGCGCACGGTCCTCCCCGGACTACGGTGACTACATCATCGCCTTTGCGTTGCCGAAATGACAATGGCGGGCCCCGTTCAGGCGGGGCCTACCACCCGTTCGAGTGGTTTCACTTGCTCAAATCGCCCTCCCTTTGCCAAACAGCCGGATCTTTATCGCGTGTGCGCGTCTGAGCTGGCTGGGGTTGCAATCAAGAGAAACATCGCGTCGACTGGGCGCAGTTTTCTATCATCCGCGCACGGATTTGATCGCCTAGATCGCCGCGTTGATCCCGCGTTAGGTAGCTGGTTAAAAGATATCAAGGATACGGCTGTCGGCGGCTCGGGCTTCGCGCGCTGGCGAGCCAAGACGGTGGTGAGAAATCTCGGCAGCGAGAAGTTTGAGCGATTTCGTTGTGTTAGCCTTGATTGTGTGAACCCTGCCCCTCCCTCCTTAAGCTTTCGTTAACCCTATAGTTCTGGACGATTTTCGAGAATCGTGGTCTACCATTTGGCGGGCAATGGCCGGTAAATCGGCTTGGAGCCGCCAAGAGGGTAAAATGGCAATACTACAACGGACGGAATCGGTGGTCGCTTCGAAGGAAGATGCTGGCAGCAAGATCTTGCGCCACGCAAGTCTTCTCTCCGGGCAGCTCCAGCAACTGCGTATGCGGATGTACCCGCCCAAATCTGAAAAGATGCTTCGTCAGTTCCTGACCAACGAGGTCTCCAAGCTCACTTCAATCCCTGATTCGACATTGAAGCTGATGTCGAGTGAAGGGCGTGGTCCGGTGCCCAGCAGGCTCGAGAACAATCACCGCGTCTATACGCTCTCCCAGATCAATGAGTTGCGCGAGCTTTTTGCGGAACAGAAACCGGCGGATGCGCTGCGCTTTCTTCCTCGCCGGCGGAAAGGCGAGCATCTTCAGGTTCTGGCGATCGCCAACTTCAAGGGCGGCAGCGCCAAGACCACCACCTGCGTTCATCTTGCGCATTATCTCGCCATGCACGGCTACCGCGTCCTGGCTCTAGACCTGGACCCGCAGGCTTCTCTGTCGGCGCTTTTCGGCGCCCAGCCTGAGATGGATGTCGGTGCCAACGAGACCATTTATGCAGCACTCCGATACGACGAAGCCGAGCGCCGGCCCATTCGCGATATCATTCGCAAGACCTATTTCGATGGTGTCGATCTTATTCCAGGCAACTTGGAGGTCATGGAATACGAGCACGAAACGCCTCGTGTTCTTGCCAACCGCTCCGGATCGGGCGCTATCTTCTTCGAACGCCTGAAGCTTGCCCTTGCCGAGGTCGAGAACGACTACGATGTCGTCATTCTCGATACGCCACCATCGCTCGGCTTTCTAACGCTGAGCGCGATCTATGCCGCGACGAGCATGATTATCACCGTTCACCCGGCCATGCTGGATGTCGCCTCGATGAGCCAGTTCCTTCTCATGATGGGTGACCTAATCAGCGTGTTGAACGAAAGCGGTGCCAAGCTGGACCAGGACTTCATTCGCTACCTCGTGACCCGCCACAATCCGAACGATGCGCCACAGTCGCAGGTCGTGGCGATGATGCGCCACCTGTTCGGTCCCGACGTCCTTTTGCCTACGGCCATCGAGAGCACCGCAGTGGAGGCAGCCGGCCTGGCTAAACGCTCTATTTATGAGCTCGAAATGGGCCAACTCGGACGCGACACCCACAAGCGTGCGCGCGAAGCGGTTGACGCGGTCAATGAGGCGATTGTCGGGCTTCTCAACAAGAGCTGGGGGCGTCCATGAGCAAGTCTCCGCGCAAATCCATTGTCGCGAGTTTCGGCCTTCTTTCTGCCGAACTGGAAAGCGGCAAGACGACCGACGTCAGCCATGAAGCCCCCCCTGCCCCGTCGCCCGCGACGGGCAATCGTGTTGGTGCAGGCGTCATCGGCGCCGCGCATCGCGCGATCGATGACATTCGTACGGAACGCGATCGCCTGAAGGCACTTGTGGAATCGGGCGGAGCGACCGTGCGTGACGTGGATGCGTCTTTGATCGACCCATCGCCCTACCCTGACCGTCTCCCTGACGACGATGCCGCGAGCTTTGACGCGTTCAAGCGCTCGATCGAGACCGATGGGCAGAAGGTTCCTATCCAGATCCGGAAGCATCCCTCCGATCAGGGGCGTTTTCAGATTGTCTACGGACATCGGCGCTGGCGTGCAGCCAAGGAGCTCAACAAGTCCGTCAGGGCTGTCGAAGTCGATATGTCCGACCTCGATCTCGTCGTGGCCCAAGGCATCGAGAATGCCAGCAGGCAAGACCTGACGTGGATCGAGCGCGCATTGTTTGCATCACGCATGGACGATGCCGGTATCAAGGCGCGCGAGATCTATGCCGCCTTGTCGATCGAGGCGGCCGAGCTTGCGCGCATGCGTAGCGTCTATCGCGCCGTGCCTGCCGACATTATCGAAGCAATCGGCCGTGCCCCCAAGATCGGCCGGCCACGATGGCTGGACCTGGCGAAGCTGATTTCCGGTGAGCCTGGATCTCTGGAGATCGCGAGAGAGACGCTGGCGCTCAAGGGTGATCCTGCGGAGTTCTCTGACCAGAGGTTCCAGCGTGTATTGGTCAGCCTGAAGCCCAGTACTGAACCGCGACCGACACCAACGCCGATCGTCGACAGCAATGGCACGCGTCACGGTACGTACGTGGTCACCCCGAAGGAAATCCGGCTTGTGGCCGAGAATGGCCGCGAGCGGGACTTTTTGAAATTCATTGGAGCGGAGCTGCCGGCGCTTGTCGAGCGGTTTGCGGCCATGCGGGAAACAAAGCTCTGATCGCTATCAAAGCTGTCAGCTGATCCAGGAAAGGACAACTAGCAAAAGAAAAAGGCCCCCAAACGTTGCCGTCGTGGAAGCCTCTCTCTCTGTGTAGCAACTAGAGAATCGCATTTCCCCGAATCACAGTCAAGACACTTTGGCACCTAATTTGGTGGACAGCTTTCTTTTGCCTTTTGAAAGGTGAAAAAATGCATGTTGGAGATATAACGACGCCCTTTGGGCGGCGGCCAATGACTCTTGCGTTGATGAAACGTCAGGCCGCATCGGCAAAAATCGAATCGGGATCATCCGTCGATAAGTGGAAAGTGTTCCGCGATGCATCCGAGGCCAGGAATTTGCTTGGCATTCAGGACAGAGCACTCGCGGTTTTGAATGCACTTCTGACATTCTATCCCGAGAGCGAGTTGGCTTCGGACCGCGCGATGATCGTGTTCCCGTCCAATGCGCAGCTTTCAATCCGCGCTCACGGCATTACGGGCACCACTTTGCGTCGTCATCTTGCAGCGCTCGTTGATGCGGGACTGATCCTGCGCAGGGACAGTGCGAACGGAAAGCGTTATGCTCGAAAGGATCGCGCGGGCGATATTGAGCAGGCCTACGGTTTTGACTTGTCGCCTTTGCTTGCCCGCTCATCGGAATTGGCCGTGCTATCGGACCGAATTGCGACCGAGCGAGCGCTGTTTCGGCGAACGAAAGAGACCTTGTCGATCTGCCGTCGCGATGTGCGCAAATTGATTTCGGCCGCCATCGTCGAAGACGTTTCCGGCGATTGGGAGGCCATTGAATCGCGCTACGTGGAACTCGTCGGTGTCATTCCGCGTACGCCGTCGCTTCATGATCTTCAGAACAGCCTCGAAAGTATAGAGGCCCTTCGTCAAACCGTGCTTAATCTTTTGGAAAATAAGTTGAATTCCGAAAAAATGGGCACCGATGACATCGGATTTGGCTGCCACATACAGAATTCAAATACAGAATCCATTATTGAAATTGAACCACGCGGCGAAGAGCAAGATGCAAATGTTGTGGTTCGCGCTGAGGGGCAGCATAAGCCAACAAGAACCTTTCCGCTGAGCATGGTGCTGCGGGCCTGCCCGGAGATAACGAGCTATGGACCAGGTGGTGCGGTTTCGACGTGGCGAGAGCTCATGGAGGCTGCGGTACTTGTTCGGTCAATGCTCGGCGTGACGCCTGGCGCTTATCGAAACGCCTGTGAGATCATGGGGCCAGAGAACGCCGCCGCGACGATGGCCTGCATCTTCCAGCGCGCTGGGCATATCAATTCGGCGGGCGGCTACCTCAGGGATTTGACGGCAAGGGCGCAAAGACAAGAGTTTTCGCTCGGCCCGGTTTTGATGGCTCTCCTGCGGGCAAATGGCGGAACGGAGAAGGAGGCGTCGTGAGACGGGCGAAAGGAATATTGCCAGCTGTCAAGGTTTTGAGATTTGCGTGAGCTTGGATAGGGCGAGTGCCTGGTTCGTTTAATGGATGGCAGATGTTCAGCACGCTTCATCGCCATTGTTCTGAGAGGAGCCGATCTAGGCAGGTATGGTGGGGAGTGGTGCGCGGCCCGGGCTATCAGGCTTAGGACACCGAGTGAGCGTCAGGAATGTTGACAGCTGTCAATGTTTTGGAATGGAGTTTGATGGTCTACAAACAGAAGCGCCCGTTTCTAGCTGTGTCGATGCTCAGCGGCAAAGTTGAGACTAAGCGCACGGTTGATGATGCCAAGTAGGTGAGAACAGGGCGCCAGATATCACGTCGTAGATTATCTGTAAGGAGCGCGCCTCGGAGTGGCTTTCATCCAGGCCAAAAACGGGGGAGGGGATAGTAGATTGAAGTTGCACTCAGTTGGAACCGAGTGCAGGTTCGATCAATCGGTCGGCCGCTTCGATTGCCGCGATCGCGTCGAACTCGGCTCTGCTCTGCTCGATAAGAAGACGGAGAGGGCGCTAGAGGTTCGTATCGTGGCTCGTCCCGATATCGTTGAGTGACGAAGAAAGCTGGCTGGGTGCTTCCTGGTTTCGACGTCTGGAAGGGAAATCTCGCCGACATGTTCTGATGAACTCAGTTGGTAGACGCCATGATGAATGCCCTCGATTACGCCAGACGCAATTGCGCTGTGCTCGGCGAAATGGTTCAGACAAGCAAGACGTAGGCTTTGGGTTCGTCAATACCGACTCGCCGACAAAGTGTTCGGCGAGCCTCCTGTAGAAAGAGCGGTGCCCGCTCACTTGCACGCTCGATCAGATAGGTACGGTCCGAAGTGTCCCAGGCAAGCGTCGAGCGAAGACCCGCAGTAGTCTGGTTCACGGCGCTTAGGCCGCCTGACGACATCCGCCATTGGTACTCGCGTCGTAGAAACTCTGTCCATTTCGCCGAGATCCCTGGGGCTTGTGCCACGATGATCACATGCTTTTACATCTGTTGATTTCTCCGCTCGGCTGCGGAAAATCGCGGCAAACATCGAGAGAATCGTGTAAGATTCTTTAGTAGCAGTGGCTCACTATATGAGTTCGCAATGCTGCTTCGTCCCCATACGCAGTGAGGAACGCTAACTCCGATATGGAGTTCCTTAAGGAAATCATTTACCATGATTTCAATGCGTTACGATTCCACCAAATTATCCATCCAGAGCCTGCTCAGACCGGTTTCAGAAGCAGGCATTGGCTTGGCGCGGCTGGATGAACGGATCGGGCGATCGCCGGTTGGACAAGGCTGGATCGAACGATCCCATTTCACTGACGCTTGTGCCTCTCTATGGATCGATGGTGAGCTTGTTCATCTGGAGGATCTCGTACTCCACGATGCCGGACAAGATATTCGCGCACCGAGCCACGAACTGACCATCGCGCGCGACGTATTGCGTACGCGCAGAAAGATTGCGTCGCAATCGCCCGCCTGGGCGTTAAGTCCCGAAGGGATGCGCAGCTTGCGCGGTGCTAATCCAATGAACGGCAATGCCTATTCTCAGGATCGCCACGAAGCCGAAAACGACCCGATGCCTCCCTTGGAAACGAAGGGAAATGACAACGGTGCCTTCTCCAACGCGTTCGACGCGGAGCTCGCCGAGATCGACGCCGTGCTGGCACGAAGCGAAGCGGTGTTGGCAAATGTAACAGGTCCGGCACGCTCATCCGCCCGCGAGCGCGAATCGTTGGCCTATGATCTCGATTGGAATGAGGACGAGCGGCTCGATGAATGGAGGGGCGTCTTGCGGCAGAACCACAATCTGCCGCCGGTGCTGCAAGCGTTGATCGCGTTGGATGCTTGGACAGAGCTCGCCGTCTTGCAACATGCCCCGTGGCTTGGCCGGTTGCTGGCCGCGTCGATCCTGCGAGAAGAGGGCGTGACCGCCGCGGCTCATCTCGTGACCTTCAATCTCGGCCTCAAATCCATAGCCGTCGATCGTCGACGGCATCGGGACCGGGAGACGCGATTGTTGGCCAGTGCCCAGGGGCTGATCGCGGCTACGGAAACAGGACTGAAGGAACACGATCGGCTGGCGTTGGCGCGGCAGATGATGGAGCGGAAACTCGTTGGCCGTCGATCGTCCTCAAAACTTCCCGAGCTTGTTGAACTCGTCGTCGCGAAGCCGATCGTCTCATCGGGCATGGTGAGCAAGATCTTGGGTGTCACACCCCAGGCCGCGCGGCGCATCCTCGCGGAACTCGGCCTTCGCGAGATGACGGGCCGGGGAAGATTTCAGGCGTGGGGTATCATCTAGCCGTAACGACGTGGCCGGCTATTCCGCAAGTGCGTCCTTCGGAAAGCCGGCGGCAAGAGCGTTGATGAAGTTGCGTACCGCCGGAGGCAGTCCTCGGCGTGTCGTGAAGACGATATGTACCAGTCCCCGCATTCCCCGCCATGCCGGCAAGACGCGCACGAGTTTTCCGTCCTGCAGCGCCTGCTTGCAGGTGTGATCAGGCAACAGCGCGACCCCCAACCCGGCGAGCGCTGCGGTCCTTACCGCGGTGAAGTCGGCGCAGCCGATCCTCGGTTCGTGTCGAACCGTTTGCCTTTGGCCGTCGTCAGTTTCAAGAAGCCAGTTCACTTCACTCTGATCGTCTGTTGTCGACAGCGTCGGATGGTTGGCTAGGTCGTTGATGCTGCCGATACGGCTGGCAAGCTGGGGGCTCGCGACGAGGATGCGAATGGAATTCCCGAGCGAGCGCATCGTCAGCGATGCGTCACCCTCCAGCGCGGTGCGCACACGAAGCGCCACATCGATCCGCTCTTCGATGAGATCGACAGGGCGATCCACGGCAACGAGCTGAAGCCGCACTCGCGGATACTGGGCCAGGAACTTGGTCACGAGAGCTGAGATAGGTTCGACCAGCCCGGTTGGGCAGCTCATGCGAATAAGACCGTGCGGTTCCGATTGCGCTTCCGCGACCAGGGCTTCTGCCCGCTCCGCTTCGGCGACCATCGCCTTGCAGCGTTCGTAGAAGGCCTGGCCGACGTCGGTCACCCTGAAGCGTCGGCTGGAGCGCTCGATCAGGCGAACCCCAAGGCGAGCTTCCAACCCGGCAACCCGACGGCTGAGCTTCGACTTCGGCTCGCGCAACGCCCGTCCCGCTGCGGCAAAGCCACCATGGGCCACCACTTCGGCAAAATAGACGAGGTCGTTCAGATCAGACTGCATCATCGTTCTCCATATGGAACGATGGGTAGCATTTTTGCCGACTATTTGCATCAGCGTTCTGATGGCATGTTCTTCTCAACGGCAACGGGCCGCCAACACAGAGCCAAACACAGAGAAGGACAAAGACATGAGCAAGACATTCGAAAACAAGGTCGTCGTGGTCACCGGCGGTACCAGCGGCATCGGACTGGCCACCGCAAAGGCCTTCTCGAACGAAGGCGCTTCGGTCTTCATCACCGGCCGCCGCAAGGATGCGCTCGATGCAGCCGTCAAGGAAATCGGCGGCCGGGTAACGGGCGTTCAGGGCGACATGGCCAAGCTTGTCGATATCGACCGCCTCTATGATGCCGTCCAGCAGAAGCACTCGCAGATCGACGTGGTCTTCGCCAATGCCGGCGGCGGTGAATTCGGACCGCTCGGTGCCATCACCGAGGAGCACTACGAGAAGACCTTCGACACGAATGTGAAGGGCGTGCTGTTCACGGTTCAGAAGGCGCTGCCACTGCTGCGCGATGGCGCTTCGATCGTGCTGACCTCGTCGACCACGAGCATCTCGGGAACGCCAGCACTCAGCGTCTACTCGGCGACAAAGGCGGCGGTCCGCAATTTCGCACGCAACTGGATCCTCGATCTCAAGGATCGCCATATCCGCGTCAATGCCGTCAGCCCCGGCGTTACCGAGACGGCTGGCTTGAACGAGCTCTTCGGTAACGGCGACAACGCCGAAAACACGAAGAACTATCTCGCCGGCCTGATCCCGGCCGGTCGGATCGGACAGCCGGAGGAAATTGCCAAGGCAGTTCTCTTCCTGGCATCGGATCAAGCCTCTTTCGTCAACGGCGTCGAATTGTTTGTCGATGGCGGTCAGGTTCAGATTTAAGGATCGGTCTCAAGGAGAAAAGTCATGGCAGACATTGCAACGCTGTTGGAGCGGAACCTGCACGAGATTTTTGGGGAGGGCGATGCCGTCCTCCGCCAGAAGGCCGCGGAGGAAATCCTCCACGAAGACGCCGTCTTCACCGAGCCGCACGGCATCTCTCGGGGCCGGGAGGAGATCGTTCGCATCGCCGGCGTAATCCGCGCCATGCACCCGGATTTCAAATATACGCCGATCGCACCGGCAGAGGTTCTTCAAGATCAGGCCGGCCGGCTCAGATGGTCGGCCGGTGCACCAGGCCAACCGCCCGCCTATGCCGGCACCGACTTCATCGTGGCGCGGGATGGCAAGATCGCAGCCATCTACCTTTTCTTCGACGGGGCTCCATACACGACGCATCAATAATTGCAAAAACGGCAATAAACTAGAAATTATTGATGCAATTGTTGGCGCGAGTGTTTCGCGGCAATATCTCCCCATCAGCCGAGCAACAGCGTCGTCTGACGCTTGAAACGACAAAATTGCAGGATATGACGTGACCGAGAATTTTTCTTCCATGACGCGCCGCAGCGCACTGCTCTCCGCTGGTGCAGCCGCAGCGACCATGGCAATTTCACCCGCCTTTACCTTTGCGGCAAACGCTGCATCCACAAGCTCTACAAAAGAAGGAAATACTGAAATGTCTACGATCACCACCAAGGACGGCGTCGAAATCTTCTACAAGGATTGGGGTTCGAAGGACGCGCAGCCGATCGTCTTCCACCACGGCTGGCCGCTGTCGTCGGATGACTGGGATGCGCAGATGCTGTTCTTCCTCTCGAAGGGCTATCGCGTCGTTGCGCACGACCGCCGTGGCCACGGCCGTTCGGCCCAGGTTGCCGACGGTCATGATATGGACCACTATGCCGCTGACGCTTTTGCCGTCGTCGAAGCACTGGACCTGAAGAATGCCGTGCACATCGGCCATTCCACCGGTGGCGGCGAAGTTGCCCGCTACGTTGCCAAGTTCGGCCAGCCGGCCGGCCGTGTCGCCAAGGCCGTTCTGGTGTCGGCTGTTCCGCCGCTGATGCTGAAGACCGAAAACAACCCCGAGGGCCTGCCGATCGAAGTGTTCGATGGCTTCCGTGCAGCGCTCGCCGCCAACCGCGCGCAGTTCTTCCGCGATGTCCCAGCCGGCCCCTTCTACGGTTTCAACCGTGATGGCGCGAAGGTTCAGGAAGGCGTGATCCAGAATTGGTGGCGCCAGGGCATGATGGGCGGCGCCAAGGCACACTATGACGGCATCAAGGCCTTCTCCGAAACGGACCAGACGGAAGACTTGAAAGCGATCACCGTTCCGACGCTTGTCCTGCACGGCGAAGACGACCAGATCGTGCCGATCGCGGACTCCGCACTGAAGTCGGCCAAGCTTCTGAAGAACGGTTCGCTGAAGACCTACCCGGGCTTCTCGCACGGCATGCTGACCGTCAATGCCGACGTGCTGAACGCCGACCTGCTCGCTTTCGTGCAGTCCTAACGAAAAGATCTGGCCGCGGCAGACATCTGCCGCGGCCAGTTGCTCCATTTCCTTGACCTGATACAGATCGATACCACCATGCAGCTGACGCCCGAACTTGTTGCCCTGACCATCCGAGATGTCCGTGATGATGGACCGGAGCCGGGCTGGACGCCGCTTTCGGAAGCTGAGCTTGACGATCTCGTCGACAGGATCGAACGTGAAGCGGCAGGTGAGCCTCTTCTGGTCTTTGCCTATGGTTCCCTGATCTGGAACCCGGAGTTCGAACCAGCCAGCCGCGAGCGTGCGACCGCATACGGCTGGCACAGGTCGTTCTCATTGAAAATCCAGCGCTGGCGCGCAACCAGCGACCAGCCCGGGCTGATGATGGCGCTTGAGCGCGGCGGCCAGTGCGACGGTATCGTTTTCGAGCTTTCAGCCGATCGCCGCCGCCAGGATTTGCGTGCTCTCGTCGCGCGCGAGATCAAGTATAGCGAAGTGATGGACATGGTGCGGTGGCTTCCGGTGAGAACCGAAAGCGGCGTCAGAAAAGCCCTGACATTCTGGGCCAGCACCAAGCGGGCCGGACTGACAAAACAATTGCCCGCAGCGGAAGCGTCTTCGCTGATCGCGACGGCCTGCGGTGAGGGCGGCTCCTGCGCCGAGTATCTGCACAACACGATCGTCGATCTTCAAGCCGAGGGCATCCGCGACCGCAACCTGTGGCGCCTGCAGGCGCTGGTCGCGACTGAGATCTTGGCGCGCCAGAAGGCGTAGCCCATCGTGCTCCCCGGCGATCTGCCGGAAGACCATAGCGTTGATACGATTTTACTAATCGCATTCGTCGCGGTAGCATGATCGCAGTCTGGGAGGACTGGCGACATGCTGGAGTTGGATTTCGGGTTATCCGAAATGGCGGAGGCGATCCGTGAGACGACGCATCGGTTTGCGACAGATCGTATTGCCCCGCTTGCCGCGAGGATAGACGAGGAAGACTGGTTCCCGGTCGAGATCTGGCCCGAGATGGGCGCACTTGGCCTTCATGGCGTAACCGTACCCGAAGACTCTGGCGGGCTTGGGCTCGGCTATCTCGAACATGTCATCGCCTGCGAGGAAATCAGCCGCTCCTCGGCATCGGTCGGCCTGTCCTATGGCGCTCACTCTAATCTCTGCATCAACCAGATTTCGCGCTGGGGATTGGCAGAACAAAAGCAGCGATATCTCCCGTCGCTGATATCGGGCGCGCATGTGGGCAGCCTTGCCATGTCGGAAGCAAGCGCCGGCTCGGACGTCGTCTCGATGCGGCTCCGCGCCGATAGGGTCGATGGCGGCTACCGCCTCAACGGCACCAAATTCTGGATTACCAACGCGCCTTACGCCGACACGCTGGTCGTTTATGCCAAGACCGTTCCCGATGGTGGCTCGAAAGGCATTACCGCCTTCCTGGTTGAGAAGGGCTTTCCGGGCTTCTCGATCGGTCAGAAGATCAACAAGGTCGGCATGCGGGGCTCGCCGACGGCGGAACTGGTCTTCGATGATTGCTTCGTTCCGGAAGAAAACATCATGGGCCAGCTGAACGGCGGCGTTAAGGTGCTGATGTCCGGGCTCGACTACGAGCGCGTGGTCCTATCAGGCATCCAACTCGGCATCATGCATGCCTGTGTGGATGTGGTGCTTCCTTATATCAGGGAGCGCGAGCAGTTCGGTGCGCCGATCGGCAGTTTCCAGCTGATCCAGGCCAAGGTGGCGGACATGGTCGTGGCGCTGAACTCGGCTCGCGCCTATGTCTATGCGGTGGCGAGAGCCTGCGATGCCGGCAAGACGACGCGGCATGATGCGGCGGGGGCTATTCTCTACGCGTCTGAGAGTGCGGTCAAAGTGGCCGAGCAGGCGATCCAGGCGCTGGGCGGCGCTGGATATACCAAAGACTGGCCGGTGGAGCGCTACTGGCGGGATTCCAAGCTGCTCGACATCGGCGCCGGTACCAACGAGGTGCGCCGCATGCTGATCGGTCGCGAAGTCATCGGTGCCGAGGGTAGGGGCTGATGCCGGAGCTGCAGACGATGGTCGATCCCAGCTCGCAAGCGTTCGCGGCCAATCAAGCGCACAATCTGGCTCTGGTGGAGGCACTTCGATCCAAGGTGGCGCAGGCAGCCCGAGGCGGCTCCGAAAAGCATCGCGAGCGGCACGTCGAACGTGGTAAGCTTCTTCCGCGTGACCGCGTCCAACGCCTGCTTGATCCCGGCTCTCCGTTTCTCGAGATCGGACAGCTTGCCGCCAATGGCATGTATGACGACGAGGCGCCCGGCGCGGGCATGATCGCCGGCATCGGCCGTGTCTCGGACGTCGAATGCATGATCGTGGCGCACGACCCGACCGTGAAGGGCGGCGCCTATTTTCCGATGACGGTGAAGAAGCATCTGCGGGCGCAGGAGATCGCCTGGGAAAACCGGCTGCCCTGCATCTATCTGGTGGATTCGGGCGGCGCCAATCTGCCGCATCAGGCCGAGGTCTTTCCCGATCGCGATCATTTCGGGCGCATTTTCTACAATCAGGCGCAAATGTCTGCGGCGGGCATCGCCCAGATCGCCTGCGTCATGGGCAGCTGCACGGCGGGTGGGGCTTACGTGCCGGCGATGTCGGATGAAACCGTCATCGTGCGCAACCAGGGAACGATCTTTCTCGCCGGTCCGCCGCTCGTGAAAGCGGCGACGGGTGAGATCATATCCGCCGAAGAACTCGGCGGCGCCGATACGCACGGCCGGAAATCCGGCGTCGTCGACCATGTCGCCGAGAACGACGAGCATGCGCTTCTGATCGTTCGCGACATCGTCGCCACGCTCAATCGGCAGAAGCGGGTGGATATCGAGGTGGCCGAGCCACAGCCGCCGAAGCTCGATCCAGAAGAGCTCTATGGCATCGTTCCGCGAGACGTCCGCACGCCTTACGACGTCCGCGAGGTCATCGCCCGCATCGTCGACGGATCGGAGCTGCAGGAGTTCAAGGCACTCTACGGCACCACGCTGGTCTGTGGCTTTGCGCGGATATGCGGCATCCCCGTTGCCATTCTCGCCAATAATGGAGTGCTCTTCTCCGAAAGCGCGTTGAAAGGCGCCCATTTCATCGAGCTTGCCTGCCAGCGGCGCATACCGCTGCTCTTCCTTCAGAATATTTCCGGCTTCATGGTCGGCGGGAAGTATGAGGCCGAGGGGATCGCCAAGAACGGCGCGAAACTGGTGACGGCGGTGGCAACGGCATCGGTGCCGAAGGTAACGGTGCTGATCGGCGGCAGCTTCGGCGCGGGCAATTACGGCATGTGCGGCCGCGCCTATCAGCCGCGCTTTCTGTTCACATGGCCGAATGCGCGCATCTCCGTCATGGGCGGCGAGCAAGCCGCCTCGGTGCTGGCGACCGTGCATCGCGATGCGGAAAGCTGGAGCGCCGATGAGGCCGAAGCATTCAAGGCGCCCATCCGGCAGAAGTACGAGGACGAGGGCAACCCCTATTACGCAACCGCGCGCCTATGGGACGACGGCATCATCGACCCCGCTCAGACGCGCGACGTCCTCGGCCTGGCATTCGCAGCCACGCTCAATGCACCGATATCGGAGCGCGCCCAGTTCGGCCTGTTTCGCATGTAGCCTTAGAGGCAGGGAGAGGAGAGACCGTGATAGACAGCCTGCTGATCGCCAATCGCGGCGAGATCGCGAGGAGGATCATAAGAACGACGAAACGGCTCGGGATCCGCACGATCGCCGTGCACTCCGAGATCGATGGCGACATGCCCTTCGTTCGCGAGGCGGATGAGGCAGTATGCATCGGGCCGGCACCGGCCAAGGACAGCTATCTTAACGCGGCCGGGATCATTGAGGCCGCAATTCGGACCGGCGCGAAGGCGATCCATCCGGGATACGGCTTTCTCTCCGAGAATGCCGAGTTCGCAGAACTGGTCACCGCCTCCGGCCTGATCTGGGTCGGCGCGCCTGCGGCTTCGATCCGTGCCATGGGCCTCAAGGATGCGGCCAAGAAGCGGATGATCGTGGCGGGCGTCCCGGTCACGCCAGGCTATCTCGGAGAGGACCAATCGCACGAGCGGCTGCAGCGCGAGGCTGATGCGATCGGCTATCCTGTTCTCATCAAGGCCGTCGCCGGTGGTGGTGGCAAGGGGATGCGTCGGGTCGGTAGCACCGCGGAATTTCCGGCCGCGCTCGCCAGCTGCCGGCGTGAAGCCGTTGCCGCCTTTGGCGATGACCGGGTGCTGCTGGAGAAATATATCCTGGCGCCCCGTCACATCGAGGTCCAGGTGTTCGGCGACAAACACGGAAACGTCGTCCACCTGTTCGAGCGCGATTGTTCGCTGCAGCGTCGCCACCAAAAGGTCATTGAGGAAGCGCCGGCGCCGGGCATGGATACGTCGACGCGAGAGGCGGTCTGCCAGGCCGCGGTTCAGGCGGCGCGCGCGGTCGATTATGTCGGCGCGGGGACGATCGAGTTCATCGCGGATGCGCCAGACAGGCTTCGCGCCGATCGTATCTGGTTCATGGAGATGAATACCCGGCTGCAGGTCGAACATCCTGTGACCGAGGCCATCACCGGTCAGGATCTGGTCGAATGGCAAATCCTAGTCGCATCCGGCGAGCCGCTGCCTCTGCGGCAGGATGAACTGTCCATTAACGGATGGGCGATGGAGGCGAGGCTCTACGCCGAGAACCCGTCCACCGGCTTTCTTCCATCGACCGGGTGGCTGAACCATCTCAAGTTTCCTATGGGCGTCAGGGTCGACAGCGGTGTCGAAGAGGGCAACGAGATCAGCGCCTATTACGATCCGATGATCGCCAAGCTGATCAGCCACGGCGCAACGCGACAGGACGCGGCGCGGCGATTGGCCCAGGCGGCAGCTGACGTCGAGATATGGCCCGTGCGCACCAACGCCGCCTTTCTCGCGCGCACGCTCGATCATCCCGATTTTCGCGCCGGTACGGTCGACACCGGCTTCATCGAAAGACACGCAGCCGAGCTGATCCCGCCGACCGAGCCCAGCGAGCGCGTATTGCAAGCAGCCGCGCGGGCGATCCTACCAAAACCGGGCAGCGATGCATGGGCAGCGGCAAGCGGATTCCGGTTGAACGCACCGCCGTCGCGGGAGGTCGGTGTCGAGATCGGCGGTGCAGCCTATCGCGTGGAACTGCGCGATGGCGGCGATCCGGCCGTGACCGATGCCGGCGTACTCTTTGTGGATGGCGAAGCCTGGGCTTATGGGCCGCTACGCGCAGGCCATGCCGGCGGAAGCGCCGGCCATTCCGACGGCGCGATTATCGCGCCGATGCCGGGCAGGGTGATCGCGCTCATGGTCGCCAAGGGAGATCGGGTGACCAGAGGGCAACCCCTTGTCGTCATCGAGGCAATGAAGATGGAGCAGACGCTGAGCGCGCCCTTCAATGGTGTCGTTTCGCAGATGAAGGTCCTTGCCGAGGCACAAGTCGTCGAAGGCAGTGTCCTCATGCAGCTGGAAGGAGACCCATGATGGCTGGCCGTCATTTCGAGGACTGGACCATCGGCGACAGGGTTGTGCACGAAATCCGTCGCACAGTCACCGAAACAGACAACCTCCTCTTCTCCGCCATGACCCACAATCCGCAGCCGCTGCACATCGATGCGGAAGCGGCAAAGGCAAGCGAATTCGGCCAGATACTCGTCAACGGCACCTTCACTTTCGCGCTGATGGTCGGGCTCTCGGTCGGCGATACGACTATGGGGACGCTGGTCGCGAATTTGGGCTACGACAAGCTGGTCATGCCGAAACCGGTCTTTATCGGCGATACGATGCGTGCAGAAACCGAGATCGCCGATCTAAGGGAGAGCCGATCGAGGCCGACGGCCGGCATCGTCACCTTCCAGCACGAATTGATCAATCAGCGCAGCGAAGTGGTTTGCCGGTGCCTGCGTAGTGCACTGGTACAAAGGAGGTCGGCATGAGGCTGCGCTCACTGCTCTTTGTGCCAGGAGACCGTCCAGATCGGATGCAGAAGGCGCTCGGGCTTTCCGCTGATGCCCTGATTCTCGATCTGGAAGATGCCGTTGCGCTTGCCGAGAAGCCAGCAGCGAGAGAGGCTGTCGCTAATTTCCTGCGATCGGCCGAACGGCGGGCCAAACTGTTCGTGCGGGTCAACGCGCTTGAGGGTGGCCTCCTGGAACAGGATCTCGCGATCATTCTCGATGCCCGGCCTGACGCACTTGTCTTGCCGAAGGCCGAGGGCGGCGCAAGTGTCGAGGCCTTGGCGGCGCTCGCCCCCGGTGTGCCGATCATGCCGATCGCGACGGAAACGCCTGCCGCAATCTTTCAACTCGGAAGCTATGCGGCCGTTCGCCACCTGATGCTGGGATTGACCTGGGGGGCAGAGGACCTTCCGGCGGCAATCGGCGCGGCAAGTTCGCGGAATGAGGATGGCAGCTATACCCATCCTTATGAAATGGTGCGTTCGCTGACATTGTTTGCCGGTCACGCTGCCGGTGCCGCTGTTATCGAGACGGTCTACCCGGCATTCGGTGACCTTGAGGGCTTGCGACGCTATGCAAGCCGGGCGCGCAGCGATGGCTTTACGGGAATGATGGCAATTCATCCATCACAGGTGTCCGTCATCAACGAGGCCTTCTCGCCAACGGAAGCGGAAATCGAGAGAGCTCAGGCCATCGTCGCTGCATTCGAAGCTAACCCGGAAAAAGGTGTGCTTCAACTTGACGGCCAGATGATCGACGCCCCCCATCTGCGGCATGCCCGCCGCATATTGGGGCTCGCGGACGCACACTTTACATGACGCTGTTTCACGGTCTCGAGCTTCGAGCGGCGGGTTTTCTGCGTTAGCTTACTTGCGCGGCACGTAGGAGAACCAGAAGCTGTATTCTCAGCAACATTAAATACTGCTAATATAATAAATCGGCGTGACGGTGTTCGGGGTTGGGTCCGCCTGATGCTTCAGCGGCACAACAGATTTGTTACTGAGAGGGAGGGAGCAATGCGAAGTTTGCAGGCCTTTTTCACAGCCCGTTTAGATGTGAGCTTGATCCCGGCAATGACGAACATCTCGGTTGTCGGGTTCCTTTCGGTGCTATGCCTCGCTGCCGGCGCGCAGGCGCAGCAGCCGACCGATGCGCAGCGCAATGCAGTTCGATCCGCCTGCCGGTCGGATTTCATCGCGCAATGCTCCGGTGTGACGCCGGGGGGTATGGAAGCCCTGACCTGCCTTCAGCAGCACAATGCTTCGCTGTCAAAGCCGTGTCGCGAAGCGATCTCGAACCTTGAAGGACCGAAGAAGAGTTCGAACGAGGCCCCGCCGCAATCGGATGTGACACCGCCGACAACGACGGCAGCCGCTGCACAGAAACAGCCGACCGCCGCGCAGCGCGATGCCGTCAAATCGTCCTGCCGATCTGACTTCATGACGCAATGCTCGGGCGTAACACCTGGGGGAACGCAGGCACTTGCCTGTCTGCAGCAACACAGCGCAACGCTCTCGCCATCATGCCAGGCCGCGGTCGGCGCGCTTGGTGGAGACGGGGCAGCCCAGGTGACCAATCCTGCCAAGCCGCCTGCCGGCGGTGGGGCGGCGGTTGCTACGCCGATGGCGTCTTTCACGCCGCGAGAAGAGCTGGTCGTCGTGCGCCGCAGCTGCGGTCCAGATTTCCGGGCGCTCTGTCACTCCGTGCCGCTTGGTGGCGGTCGCGGCATCAATTGTCTGCGCGATAACTTCGCGCGCGTGGCGCCCGCATGCCAGCGGGTGCTCAGCAACGGTCTTTAGTGGCGCCAACGGATTGCATTTCATGTTCTCGGCACTACAGGTTCAAGCCGTATCAGACCAAGGTCTGACGTGTCTCCGACTGAGGTCCGACCCCGGAACCTGCAGCAATTACAGCCGTTTGTCTCCCAGCGACAGAGCGTCGCAAAGAAGAGGAGATGCAAATGCCTTTCAAACTTGCAGCGACTGCAATCGCAGCCATCACCCTCATGTCCGGCGTCGCCATGGCGCAGTCGGGTACCGTTAATGGCGCGGCTGGCGGAGCGGTTACCGGCGCTATCGTTGGTGGTCCCGTCGGTGCGGCTGTTGGCGGCGTCACGGGCGCCGTGGTCGGTACCATCATCGATCCGCCGCCGGCAAAGGTCGTCACCTACGTTCGCGAAGCGCCGGCTCCGGCAGCGCCTGTTGTCGTGCAGGAAAAGGTCGTCGTCGGCCATGCCTTGCCGGAAACAGTCGTCGTCACGCCGATTCCCGAAAACCCGAAATACGGCTACGCGATCGTCAACAACGAGCGGGTCATCATCGAACCTTCGTCCCGCAAGGTGATCCAGGTCATCAATTGATCGCGCTCGGTTGGGCGGCTTGGCGCATGCCGTGCCGCCTGACCCATCGATCCGGCGCCGACGATATGACGGCAGGCGAATGTCCCCACACAATAACAACGGATGACGACAATGAACGGGCTCGCAAGCGTTGCGTTTGGAATAGCCACGGTCGTGGGCACGGTTACGCTCGCCGCATCCGTGGCCTCGATCGGCATGGCGGAGAACACGGAGCACGGCTTGCGCGGTCTGAGGGACGCCGATCTCTGGACGGCAGAGCCCACGCGTGTCGATCCCGCGCTTCAAACCTATGAGCGGTTGCCTCCCGCACTTTCGACATATGCGATGGCTGACAGCCGGAGGGTCGCCGCAAAGCGACCGGCCGCGGCCGCACCTGTGGTCGCCGATATCCCGCCGCCAGCAATCGAAATTTCGGCCGAACATCTGAATTGGTGCGCGTCGCACTACCGGTCGTTTGACCCGGAGACGAACACCTATCGCTCATTCCAGGGCCAAGTTCGCGTCTGCCAGCCCCCATCGGAAACGAGCGGTGCCGCCATGACGTCCACGTCATCAACTGCCGCCGACCCATTGGCAAACGCTGCGATGTGGTGTGCCAATCGCTACAAATCCTATCGCGCGGACGACAATACCTATCAGCCCTACGATGGCCCCCGTATCAAGTGCACGTCGCCGGCTGAAGCCCAGACGGTCGCCGCAAAAGAATAGTCGAGCCATCTGGGACCAAAGCCCGTGTTGTCGGCTGGTTCGTCGTGGTTAGCTTCATCGATACGACAGGAGGGCGGGTTATGCCGTCGAGAATGACAGCCGAGATTCGGCAAGCCCGAAACGGCCTGCAGTGGATGGGTCACGATGAGCGCATTGAACTGGTGTCTCGCATTCTGTCCGAGTTGCGAGATATCAGAAAGGACGTGCTGGGCCGTATCCGAGCGGACAAATGCGTCTGGCTCGACACGCTGATCGCGCGGGCGTCTTCGGAGCTTATCCAGATCGCTGCCATGGATGATGTGGAATTTCAGCTAGTGCTGATTGAGTTCGAGAGGCTGCTCGGAATTTTTGACGCACCGGACCCCGACCTTCGCCATTTGTCACCGACTATACATTAGGAGCGATCATGCGTGTTCTGATTGTCGAGGACGAGCCGGCTTTTGCGCTGATGGTCGAAGACATCGCGATGGCCGAAGGTTTCGAAATCGCGGGTATCGCCCGAAACACCGCCGAAGCGATGGAGTTGGCTCCCGAGGCCGATATCGCCATTCTGGACGTGCGCCTCGCCGATGGGCTGACAGGGCCGGAGATCGCAAGGCATCTGGTGGAGCATTTCAACGTCGGCATCGTCTACCTGACGGGCAATCCTGATCTTGTTGAAGACCGGGACGGGGTGCACGTCGTCGTCAAACCACCGAGTGTACCGAGCGTTGTTGATGGCTTGCGCCAGGCTGCAGCGTGGCACAGTCGCCGCGCGCGGCAACAGAATGCACAAGACGGCGCGGGAAATGACGCGTCCAAACCGCAACAGCACTGACAGGAGCATATCGTGACAAACATTCGAGCTAGGCACGCTGGCGGTTTGGTCGCCGAGATCATGTTGGCGGACCGGGCGTCGTTGCAGACCAGTTCGCCTGATACCAACGACGCGGCCGCCGAACTCGAACGTGACTTTGACCTGCTGTTCTTCCTCCGGGAGATGGACATCCTGGCCGATGAGCTCGCCAAGCTTGCCCCATCGATGGATAGAACCGCACTTGAACTCCGGCTGGCGCAGATGCGGCAGGTGTTTGAATTTCGCCACAAGCAGCGGACCGATCAGCCGGAGGTCGAATAAACGACGCGAAAGATCGGTGCCGCGCAGATCCATGCGCCGTCATCTGCGTAGACAAGGGCACAAGGCCGGAAGGGGCGCAATCATGCTTTCAAGGCGCTGCCTGTTGAGATTGGGATGCGGGGCGACTGTCGCCCTTGTTATCTCGGTGATGCCACTGACGCTGAGCTTCGGGCCGATTCAAGCGCCGACGACGAATGCCGCGCATGCGAAGGACGGCAATAACGGCAACGGCGGCGGAAACGGCAATGGGGGCAACAATGGACACGGTTCCAGTAATGGGAACGGCAACGGCTCAAGCAACGGAAATGGCGCGGGCAGCGCCGGAAACAGCTCCAGTAACGCGGGTGGCAACGGGAACGGCAATGGCAACGGAGGTGCAGGCGCAAGTGGCAACCCTGCCAGGGCAGGCAGTTCTTCGCCGTCGTCTCCCACCGCATCATCAGCCTCAGGCGTTAAGGCCACGGAACGTTCAGACGGCAGTGTCGATGTCCGCCACGGCAATGGCATAACCGAAACGCTGCGGCGCGGTCGCTACATCATGCGCGATTCGAAAGGCCGCACCATCGTTGACAGGCAGGCGACAGCCAACGATGTTCGGCGGCTGAACCGGATCGTTCGCTAGAGCGTGTAGACCCTAACCCTTTCCGCGCCAGCGCAGAGCTGCCTCGGTTCGATTGGAAACGCCCAATTTCGTCAGGATTTGCGTCATGTGGTGCTTGACGGTCTTTTCCTGCAGATCAAGCCGCAGGCCGATATGCTTGTTGGAGAGGCCTTCGCCCACAAGGTCCATCACCTCGCGTTCGCGCGGCGTCAGGCTGCTCTTGGATGGCTCCTTGTCCAGCGAGACATCCACCACCTTCGCGGACATGGCTGGTGACACATAGCGAGCTCCCTTGAGGATCGTCCTGATCGCCTCTGCGAGCCCCCTGGAGCCGACGCCCTTTAGAACATATCCCATCGCGCCCCTCTGAAGCGCGCCCAGCAGCGTGTCGATCTCCTCCGACGCGGTCAGCATCAACACCTTCGTTGATGGGCTGTGTTGCAATATCTCGCCTATCGCGCTCAAGCCGCCGCCCGGCATTGACACATCGACCAGCATGACATCGGGATGTTTGTCGGCTGCGATCATCGCCGCGTCGTCGCTGGTTGCGCCTTCTCCCACCACCAGGAAGTCCTTGATTTCGGAAAGGCTGCGCGTCACACCTTCGCGAAATAGCGGATGGTCATCCACGATCCCAACAGTAATGGACGTCATCTCTACTCTCCCGTTTCCATCGGTTCGAAGGTCATGGTCAGGATCGTGCCCTTGTCCCCGGTCTTCACTTCAAACGTTCCGCCAAGACTATCGACCCGCTCGCGGAGCCCGACAAGCCCGAGGCTCGATGGCCTGACATGGTTCGGATCGAAGCCCTCGCCTCGATCACTGACCTCAATCGTGACATGCCCGCGATGAAGGGTAGCCCAAACGGCCTGCTGAATGCCGCCGGCGTGGCGATGGGCGTTGTTCAAGGCTTCCTGAATAAACCGGTAGATACAGATCTTGACCGCCGCTACCGGCTCTGAGCCGTCCTGCTCGATCACCGTGTTGACGGTCGTGTCGGTTCTCATTTGGTGGGCCTCGGTGACGCGGTTGACGATTTCGGCAAACGAAGCCTTTTCGATCTCCGGAAGCACCAGTCCCTTGCAGATATCCCGGATCTCGGTCATCGCCTCGGCGAGGCTCGAGCGGATCCAGGTGAGCTCCTTCTCACGCTCGTCGGGCAGCGTTTCTGCGCTGATCAGCAATTCGCTATCCAGCCGCAGCGAGGCATAGGCGATGTGTTGTGCAGGCCCGTCGTGGAGATCGGCGCCTATGCTGCGCAGATATGTCTCGTTGAGCGATGCGGCGCGTTGGGATGCACGCTGTAGCCTACCCTGCAGCCCCTTGTTTTCGGCAAGCAATGCAGAGAGTTCCGCAACGCGTTTGGCGAGGTCCCTCTGCTGGTCCTCGATGGTTCGGCTCCCGCGAAAAACCAGCCCTGACAGGACGGCGAAGAACACGGTAGTGAGACCTGCGACACCAAACCAGCTCCACAACCTCGCCCGCGTCAGGCTTTCACCCAGCCCCTCGGCCGTCTCGTAAAATTCGAGAACCGCGACGGCCTGGCCCGACCAGGGTTGGAGGACGGGGTTGTAAATCTCCATCAATGGCTTGCCGAGCGAACGTTCGGTGGTGCTTTCTGGGTCGTCGGCGATCTCATAGCGCGCAACGAGCGTTCCGGCGAATGCCTGGCGAAGCTTGTCGTTGACGGCGAACTGTTTGCCCACGAGCGCCTTGTCGTTGGAGTACAGAATTGTCCCGTCGCCGCGCCACAGCTTGAAGGACACCAATCGCGTTCCAAGCGCTCCTTGCCCAAGCGTCTCATCGAGCGCCAGCGCACTCGCCTCATCGAGCGGCGCAGCCTTCTGCATATCGGGAAGAAGTGGAGCAACGACACTGTCGACATAAAGGGCGGTCGCTGCGCCGGAATTGTGGATCACCGCATCTTCGATGACCTTTGACACCAGATAGCCGACGATGAACATCGCCGCCAAACTAACCAGGCCGCCAACCACGACAAATCGCAGGGCGAGAGAGCGGGCCGTCCAGCGGGAAATCCAGTTCATGATCAACCAGTTGTAATGTGACCCCCGATACCTATCGCGCATTAAGAGTTTTTCTAGGCGCTCACTATGCCATGCGCATATGGATATGCCCTCAAGGGGAAACACAGGCCGAGCGCTTGCCGGCCGAGCTCTCGTAGGTGTTGTCGGTCGCGTGATAGGAGAGATAGCGCTCGGCGCACCAGCGGATATGGCTGATTTCGGCGGGTGACAGGACGGAATTGTCTCCATCCCCGACGGCACCTTCCTGGGTATACGCAGCAACGGCGCCTTGCGAGCGAGCCTGCATTCCATCGGCGGCACCGGCCATGCTGAAGGCGTGGGCCGTTCCAATGGACGACGCGACCAATACAGCGGTCGCAACAAGAGGTGCTACTATTTTAAAGGTCATGGCCATCGCCGCCTCCGGAATATATCTCGGGATAACAACGATAGGCGTTAACTTTTGTTCCGTGCGGCCTGTCTAACCGGGAAACACGTACGGGTTACCAGGGTAACATTGTCTGTGGTCTTGCTGCTATTCTGCCAGCGGACGAGTAAGCCGCCCGCTGGCTTCTTCGATAGACTATTGGATTTGGGAGACGAGCTCTGTCACCGACTTCTTCGCATCGCCGTAGAACATGCGTGTGTTCTCCTTGTAGAAGAGCGGGTTTTCGATGCCGGAATAACCGGTGCCCTGTCCACGCTTGGAGACGAAGACCTGCTTGGCCTTCCAGACTTCGAGAACCGGCATGCCCGCGATCGGCGAGTTCGGATCTTCCTGAGCGGCCGGATTGACGATGTCGTTGGAGCCGATGACGATGACGACGTCGGTCTCGGGGAAGTCGTCGTTGATCTCGTCCATTTCAAGCACGATGTCGTAAGGCACCTTGGCTTCGGCAAGCAGCACGTTCATATGGCCCGGCAGACGGCCGGCGACCGGATGGATCGCGAAGCGAACCGTCTTGCCGGCAGCCCTGAGCTTGCGGGTGAGTTCGGAGACGGCCTGCTGCGCCTGCGCCACCGCCATGCCGTAGCCGGGCACGATGACGACGCTGTCGGCATCGTTGAGCGCGGATGCGACCCCCTCGGCATCGATGGCGATCTGCTCGCCTTCGATTTCCATCGCGGGACCCGTGGTGCCGCCGAAGCCGCCCAAGATGACGGAGACAAACGAGCGGTTCATCGCCTTGCACATGATGTAGGATAAGATCGCGCCCGAGGAGCCGACCAGCGCGCCGGTGACGATCAGGAGATCGTTGCCGAGCGTGAAGCCGATGGCGGCGGCCGCCCAGCCGGAATAGCTGTTCAGCATCGAAACCACGACCGGCATGTCGGCGCCGCCGATGCCCATGATCAGATGGTAGCCGATGAAGAAGGCGAGCAGCGTCATCAGGATCAGCGTCCAGACGCCAGCATCGTTGGCGTACATCAGGAGCAGGATCAGCGACAGGATCGCGGCGGCGGCATTGAGAAAATGCCCGCCCGGCAGCTTCTTCGCCTTGCCGTCGACCTTGCCGGCCAGCTTGCCGAAGGCGACAACCGAGCCGGTGAAGGTGATCGCACCGATGAAGACGCCGAGGAAGACCTCGACCTTCATGATCGCGAGCTCGACCGGGGTCTTGTGCGCGAGAATACCGGCAAAGCCATCGAGTGCAGCGCGTGCCGCCTCATCCATGCCGGCAACGCGCCATGCTTCGATGTGGGCGTTGTAGCCGATGAAGACGGCGGCGAGGCCGACGAAGGAGTGAAGTGCCGCCACGAGCTGCGGCATCTCGGTCATCTGCACGCGGTTGGCCACGTAGTAGCCTGCGATGGAGCCGGCCAGGATCATCGGGAGAATGATGAACCAGTTGCTTACACCAGGGCCGAAGATGGTCGCGACAATGGCGAGCGCCATGCCGACAATGCCGTACCAAGCGGCGCGCTTGGCGCTTTCCTGGCCCGACAGGCCGCCGAGCGAGAGGATGAAAAGCACAGCCGCGGAGATATAGGCGGCCGAAACGATACCAATCGTCATATTGAAAATCCCTTGATATCCCTGGCCCGATCACGACTTCTGGAACATGGCGAGCATGCGCCGCGTGACAAGAAAACCGCCCACGATGTTGATCGTCGCGACCAGAACCGACAGAGCGGCCAGGATGACGACCAGCCAGTTGCCCGAACCGACCTGCAGCAGCGCGCCGAGAATGACGATGCCCGAGATCGCGTTGGTCACCGCCATCAGCGGCGTATGCAGCGAGTGCGAGACGTTCCAGATCACCTGGAAACCGATGAAGCAGGCGAGCATGAAGACCACGAAATGGTTCATGAAGCTTGCCGGGGCATAAGCGCCGACCAGGAGCAGCAGCGCGGTGCCGATCAAAAGCAGGAAGCCCTGGCTCTTGGTCTGCGCCTTGAAGGCGGCCGCCTCGCGGGCCTTCTTTTCCTCAGCCGTCGGCTCCTTGGTCTTTTCCCTTGGCTTCTGGGCGGCGATCGCCTGGATCTTCGGCGGCGGTGGTGGATAGGTCACCGCGCCCTCGAAGGCGACGGTTGCGCCACGGATGACGTCGTCTTCCATGTTGTGGACGAGCTTGCCATCCTTGGCGGGCGTCAGGTCCGTCATCATGTGGCGGATGTTGGTGGCGTAGAGCGTGGAGGACTGCGCGGCCATGCGGCTCGGGAAATCGGTATAGCCGATGACGATCACGCCGTTGTCGGAGACGATCTTTTGGTCGGCGACCGTCAGGTCACAGTTGCCGCCACGCTCCGCCGCGAGGTCGATGATAACAGAACCCGGCTTCATCAGCGCCACCATGTCTGATAGCCACAGCTTTGGCGCATCGCGGCCGGGGATCAGCGCCGTGGTGATGACGATATCGATCTCGGGCGCCAGCTCGCGGAACTTCTCCAGCTGCTTTTCGCGAAACTCCGGCGACGACGGGGCTGCATAGCCACCGGTGGCGGCGCCATCCTGCTGGCTCTCCTTGAAATCCAGGAAGACGAACTCGGCACCCATGGATTCGATCTGTTCGGCGACTTCGGGGCGAACGTCGAAGGCATAGGTGATGGCGCCGAGCGAGGTCGCGGTGCCGATGGCGGCAAGACCAGCAACGCCGGCGCCGATGACGAGCACCTTGGCAGGCGGCACCTTACCGGCGGCCGTGACCTGGCCAGTGAAGAAGCGGCCGAAATTGTTGCCTGCCTCGATGACGGCGCGATAGCCGGCGATGTTGGCCATCGACGACAGGGCGTCCATCTTCTGCGCGCGGCTGATGCGCGGCACCATGTCCATGGCGATGACATTGGCGCCGGTCGCCTTCACCTTTTCCAGCAGAGCGGCGTTCTGGCCGGGATAGAAGAAGGAGATCAGTGTCTTGCCGGTCGACAGCAGACGCGCCTCGGCATCAGTCGGCGGGCGGACCTTGACGATCACGTCGGCCGACGACCAGAGGGCATCCGCCGATGGAGCGATCTCGACGCCTGCGGCGCGGTAGGCGTCGTCGGAAAAGCCGGCACCGACCCCGGCGCCTGTCTCAACCAGACAGCGGTAACCCAACTTGTGCAGCTGCTCGGCCGAAGGCGGCGTCAACGCCACCCGACTTTCCCCAGAGAAGAGCTCCTTCGGACTGCCGATAATCACTGTCATCTTTACTTCATCCCTCATGGCGGATCGAACCTTAAGCCGGAAACCTGCGTAGCCGGCTATGATGGGGGTTGATGAACCAAAGAGATCGGGAACTGTCCAGTACCGAAAAGTGCTAATCCAGCCAGTTCTGCCGCTTTGGAAAGACTGCTAATCGATTTTAATTTTGAGATTGCTTTGTCAGGCGCGGCTAACATCCAGCCACCGTTTTCTTTGACGGTATGATCGGCCTGAGCTGATTATTTCAATAAATGCCGCCGATAAGGCGGCTGCTTGCTCAAAGAGATCCCGCGCAAGGCAGGAAAAAGGGGGCGGTATTTCGAGGTGGGCGGCATTAGCGCCGTCTACCTCGTCAATCGCGTGTGGGCGTGCCGAGAGATTAAGGGTAGGCGGTCGCTCCGTCGGGCTTATGGGTGATCTTCCGCTCCCAGTGAATGTAGTCCTCCGTCTGCAGCGCTTTCTCGTCGATTTCCAGACCCCAACCGGGGCGATCCGGCCGAAGCTCCATGTGGCCATCGACGGGCATGTAGGGATCGGCTGCCCACGGCGCGTGAACGTGTGGCTTGAATTCCAGCACCTTGAAGTTCGGCTGGGCCGCGCAGAAGTGGATGTTTACAGCAGTTGCCAGCGGACCCATCGGGTTGTGCGGCGCCACCGTCACATAATGGGCTTCCGCGATCGCCGCGATACGCCGCATCTCGCTGACGCCACCGACTACGCAGATATCGGGCTGGATGATATCGGCGCCACGGGCAGACAATAGCGACAGGAACTCAAAGCGCGAATAGAGCGATTCACCGGTTGCGAGCGGAACGGTCACCTTCGACTTCAGCTCCGTCCATGCCGGGATGTGTTCCGGCCGGATCGGCTCTTCGTAGAAAAGCGGATCGTTTGGCGCGATGGCGGCTGCAAGCTGGACGGCCTGATAGGGTTCGAAAATCTTCGCATGAGCGTCGAACGCGTAGTCAAAATGCGATGGCGTGATCTCGCGGATCTTGCCGAACCAGTCGCCCGTCTCCTTGACGAGTTCGCCCCAGCGGCCAGTATGAAGATCTCGTCGATAGGGGCTGAGCTTGAAGGCGGTGTAGCCGTATTTCTCGTTCAGCTCGAGCGACTGGTCGCGCGCGGCTTCCGGGTCCGGCGCCGTATAGACGCCGCAATAGACCTTGACGCGATCGCGCACATTGCCGCCGAGCAGCATGTAAACGGGCAGGCCGACGGCCTTGCCGGCGATATCCCAGAGCGCGTGATCGATCGCCGAAATTGCCGCGAGGCCAAGTGCACCCGGCGGGAAGCGGCATTGCTGGTTGAGCTTGAGGACGAGGAATTCCACGCGGCGCGGATCTTCGCCCTCAATCTGGTGAAAGAGGTAGTCGAGAAGCGGCGGCAGCGCCCAGTCCGGGCCGTGGTTGTAGCATTCGCCCCAGCCGGAGATGCCTTCGCTGGTTTCGATCTTGAGAAGCAGGCGAGGGCGGTCGTCCACGCGCTGCATGTAGGTCTTGATGCCGGTGATATGCATGGGATCTTCCTCAGGCCGCGCGGCTCTTTTCGGCGACATTGTCGACGATGGCGCGCAGGTCGGCGCGTTCGGCTTCGGTCAGGCTCTCGACGCCGGGCACACGCACGGGGCCAACCTCGGTTCCGAGCATGCCAAGCGCTTCCTTGACGACAGTGACATTGGCGCCGTTGAGATATTTGGTGCGCAGCGCCTCGAAGCCGGCGATATCGTCGATGAGCGCGCGTGCGGCCGTGTAGTCACCGGCCTCCAGCGCCTGGTGGATGGCGTGCGAGCGTTCCGGGAAGACATTGACGAGGCCGGAAGTGAAGCCACGGGCGCCCATCGCGTAAAAGGCCGGCGCCCAACCTTCCGCCAGGCCGCAAACCCAGATCGCCGGCGCATCCTTGGTCGCGCGGATCACTTCGGCGAGCAGCATGAGATTACCGGATGCAAACTTGATGCCGGCGATATTCGGGTGCAGCGCCAGCTTGCGGAAATCGGTGACGGAGAAAGTGTCGCTGCGCACATAGGCGATGACGGGAACAGTGCTGGCGTCGGCTAGCTCCAGGAAGTAGCGCGCCTGGTAGCTTGGGCCGGCGAAGGGGTCCATCGGGTGATGGCCCATGATCGCATCGGCGCCTTCTGCGATGGCATCGCGGGCAAGCGCCTTTGCTTCGGTCAGCGAACGACCGACAGCTGCGCTAACCAGGGATTTACCGCCAGCGGCCTTGATCGTCGCGACGTGGACAGCGCGCACTTCGTCCATGGTGAGGGTGAAGAACTCACCGGTGTTGCCGGCGGCCATAAGATTGTGGACCCGCGCATGAGCAAGGCGGGTGATCAGGGCCGAGAGCTTAGCGATGTCGACGCTGCCATCCGCTTTGTAGGGGGTCACGGGCACGCCCGATATGCCCGTCAGGGCCTTGCGGATCTTTTCCATTGCCTCGGTCACGTCAGATGTCCTCCTTCTTCTTGAACACGATGTTGAGGTAGGTTTCGCCGGAGCGGACGACGTGGTCGCGCATCACGCGTTCGGCCTTATCGCTGTCGCTGGAGATGATGGCGGCGGCGATCGCGGCATGTTCGGCCAGCGCCTTGCCGCGCTCGAGCGGATCGGAATGGATGACGCGGCGGATGCTGCCGTCGTAGAATTGCTGCCGTTCGATCATCCGCGAGAGATACTGGCATCGCGAGGCGATGTGGATCTGCTCATGAAACGTCTCGTTGAGCGAAATCAGGTCGTCTGCCACGCCGTCGTGGGTCGCCTTGCGCATCAGATTGACGATGTCGTCTAGCTTGGCCGCTTCGGTCTTCTCGATGCGCTTGGCGGCGAGGTGGGCGATCATCGATTCCAGTGCGGCGCGCGCCAGGATCATCTCTTCGGCCCAGCCTGCGTTGAAACGGATCAGCACGCCGCGGCGCGGCAGTGTTTCGACGAGACCCTCGGTCTCAAGCTGACGCAGGGCTTCCTTGATTGGTGTCGTACTGACACCAAGCTGCTCGGCCAGCTGCCGCTCGTTGACGCGCTCATCCGGTGCAAAGCGGCCGGAGAGGATCGCGGTGCGCAGCGTCTTGTGCACGTGGTCGCGCAATGTCGTCAGAAAACGCGGGTCGATCTTCTCAATGCGGTCTGCGCCAGGCTGCGTCGATGCCTCTTTTTGCATGTCCCGAAAATTCCCCCGTTGACGGCAAAATCGTTTTGTGAGATCTGATATACCAGATTTCAGATCGATGTCGATATGAAAATTCGCGCTCGGGGCGAGGTCCGGCGCACCAGGGAGGAGATAGGACGATGAAAAGACGCAGTTTTCTGATGGCATCGGCTATGGTGGCGTCGACGCTTGCCATGCCGCTCACAGTGCAGGCGGCAACGCCCAAGGACCAGCTGGTGATCGCCACCAACATGTCCTCGATGCGCGGTCTGGATCCGAACGAGCTCAACCAGCTGGAATCGGCGGAAATCGTCGCCAACCTTTACGAGCGCCTGATCGTGCTCGCCGCCGATGACATTACCAAGCCGCAGCCGGGCATTGCGGAGAGCTGGACAGTATCCGACGACGGCAAGACCTTCACCTTCAAGATCCGCTCCGGGGTTACCTTCCATTCCGGCAACGCGCTGACCGCCAAGGATGTCGAGTGGTCGCTGCGCCGCCTGGTGAAGCTCGGCCTGGCGCCGTCGGTCGATCTTCGCCAGTGGGGCATCACCGACAAGAATGTCGGTGAGCTGATCAAGGCGACGGATGATTCAACTGTCGTGCTGCAGACGCCCGAGGTCTGGAACCCGAACCTGATCCTTTTCTCGCTCGCCAGCTTCTCGACCTCGATCCTGGATAGCCAGCTTCTCGCCAAGAACGAGAAGAACGGCGACATGGGCCGCGAATTCCTGCAGACCAATGATGCCGGGTCCGGCCCCTATTCGCTGCGCACCTGGCGCGTCAACGACCTCCTGATCGCCGAGGCTTTCAAGGACTATTGGCAGGGCGCGCCGAAGATGCGCCGGGTCATCCTTCGTCACATGCCGGAATCATCAGGCCAGCGACTGCAGCTGGAAGCCGGCGACGTCGATGTCGCGACGCGTCTTTCCTCCACCGATCTGGCGGCGATCGAGGCCGGCGGCAAGGCCGATATCCAGAAGACGCCGGGCTTCGGCTTCTACTATCTGGCGCTCAATCAGAAGGATGAAATCCTCTCCAAGCCGAAGGTCCGCGAGGCTTTCCGTTATCTCATCGATTATGACGGCCTCGCCAACACCGTCATGAAATACTACGGCATCAAGCAGCAGACGATCATTCCGGGCGGTCTGCCAGGTGCCAGCACCGAGAACCCGTACAAGCTCGATATCGACAAGGCCAAGCAGTTGCTTGCGGAAGCCGGCTATCCCGATGGCTTCTCCAAGGTCTATTACGCAACGCCCGTGACGCCGGAGTATGAAGTTGCCCAGTCGCTGCAAGCCAATGCAGCCAAGGCCGGCATCAAGCTCGACCTGCAGGGCGGCGATCATATCGGCAAGTTCCGCAACCGCGAATTCGAAATCTTCTCGGCGCGCACCGGCGAACGCCTGCCCGACCCGCATGCGGTTCTGGCGTCCTATGCGACAAACCCGAACAATGCCGACGATGCGAAACTCTCCGGCCTGATCGCCTGGCGCTCTGCCTGGGAGGTTCCGAAGGACATCCAGGACATGGTGACGGCGGCCGCGCACGAGACCGACCAGCAGAAGCGCGCCGATCTCTACGCCAAGATCAATAAGGCCTATCTGGATGCTTCACCGGCCCTGATCACCTCCTTCCAGCGCACGGACGCGAAGGCGGTCAGAAAAGAAGTCAAGGGCTATGTCGGCCATTCGACCTGGCTCACCCGTTGGGACACCGTCTCGAAGGGCGAATAAGCCCTTCCTGTCGAGGAGAATGACGTGAGTATCTCACAGACATCTGGAAACGCGCCGGCAGGCGCACGGGCGGCTCTTGGCGCACTGCGCAAGGTGACGGCATCCTTTGCCGTCATCCTGACAACGCTGCTCGGCCTGCTCGTGATCACTTTCGTTGTCGGCCGCATGGTTCCCGCCGATCCTGTCATCGCCGTGATCGGCGATCAGGCCGATCACGAGACCTACGAGCGCGTGTACAAGGAAATGGGGCTCGATCAGCCGCTCTACGTGCAGTTCGCCACCTATCTCGGCAATGTCGCGCACCTGGATTTCGGCCAGTCGCATGTGACGAAAAACCCCGTCGCCAGCGATCTCGCCCGCGTCTTCCCGGCGACGCTTGAACTCGCCACGCTCGCAACGATCATCGGCGCCGGCTTCGGCATCCCGCTCGGCATCATCTCCGCTGTGCGCAAAGGCACCTGGGTCGATCACCTTGCGCGTGTCGTCGGCCTGCTGGGCCACTCGACGCCGATTTTCTGGCTGGGCACGATCGTCATCCTCGTGTTCTATGCAAAGTTCGGCCTCATACCAGGCAGCGGCCGCCTCGATGTCTATAATGAAGGGCTGGTCGAAGGGCCGACCAACTCCATCCTCGTCGACGCGATCCTTGCCGGCGAGTGGGAAGTCTTCCGGGATGCGCTGCTGCATGTTGCGGCTCCCGCACTGATCCTCGGCTATGCCGCGATGGCCTATCTAAGCCGCATGAGCCGCAGCTTCATGCTTGAGCAGCTGCGTCAGGAATATGTGCTGACCGCCAAGGCCAAGGGCCTCGGTCAGCGGGCGATCGTCTGGCGACACGCGTTTCGCAACATTCGCGTGCAACTGCTGACGATCGTGGCTCTCGCCTATTGCGGCCTGCTCGACGGAACGGTCCTGATCGAGACGGTTTTCGCGTGGCCCGGCCTTGGCCAGTATCTCACGTCGGCGCTGTTCTTCGCTGACATGAACGCGGTGCTTGGCAGCGTGCTCCTCATCGGCATCATCTCGATTGCCATCAATCTCCTGTCGGACCTGACCTATCGGTTCCTCGATCCGCGTACCCGGTGACATCATGGCGACACGTTACTTCAACGACCTGCACAATTGGCTGATCAACGAGGAGTTTTCCTCGACGCGTCAGGCGCGGCTCCACAAGGCCTATGTCCTGTGGCTGAACCTGATCGCCAATCCGTTGGCATTCGCCGGCTTCGTCGTCGTGCTGATGCTCGTCTTGATCGCGACCTTCGCGCCGCTGCTCGCCAACCATGATCCGATCCTCCAGGATTTGACCATGGCGCTAAAGCCGCCGTCATCCGCCAACTGGTTCGGCACCGACGAATTCGGCCGGGACGTCAATTCGCGCCTCGTCTATGGCGCGCGTACGACGCTCTATATCAGCATCCTGGTCACGGTCATCGTGGCGCCCATCGGCTTTGCGATCGGCGCGACCGCCGGCTATCTCGGCGGCTGGGTCGATGTGGTCCTGATGCGCATCACCGATATCTTCCTGTCCTTCCCAAGCCTCGTTCTGGCGCTTGCCTTCTCCGCAGCGCTTGGTCCGGGGATCGAGAATGCCGTCATCGCCATCGCGCTCACCGTCTGGCCGCCGATCGCGCGTCTGGCGCGCGCCGAAACGCTGACGTTCCGTGCCGCAGATTTCGTCGTCGCAGCCGAGTTGCAGGGCGCGGGCATGGGGCGCATTCTGTTTCGCCATATCGTGCCGCTCTGCGCGCCGTCGATCATCATCCGCCTGACGCTCAACATGTCGAGCGTCATCCTGACGGCTGCCGGTCTTGGCTTCCTCGGTCTCGGTGCCCAGCCGCCGATGCCGGAATGGGGCGCCATGGCGGCCTCCGGTCGTCAATATCTTCTCGATGCCTGGTGGCTGACGACGGTTCCCGGCATCGCCATTCTTCTGGTCAGTCTCGCCTTCAACCTGCTTGGCGACGGACTGCGCGACATCATGGATCCCCGCAATGCCTGAACAGTCAAAACCGATCCTCTCGGTCAAGAACATGTCGGTGCAGTTTCCGACGCTGTCCGGCGTGGTCAACGCCGTCAAGAATGTAAGCTTCGATGTCGGCCGCGAGAAAGTGGGCATCATCGGCGAATCCGGTTCCGGCAAGAGCACGACCGGGCGCGCGATCATGCGCCTGCAGCCGGGCACGGCTCAAGTCGTCGCCGATGAGTTGCGCTTCGAGGACGTCGATCTCCTCGCCGCCAGCGAGGCGGACATGCGCGCAATCCGTGGCAGCCGGATTTCGATGATCTTGCAGGACCCGAAGTATTCGCTCAATCCCGTCATGACCGTCGGAGAGCAGATTGCCGAAACCGTCATCCTGCATGAGCGCCTTGGAAAGAAGGCGGCGCGCGAGCGCACGCTCGCCATGCTGGAAAGGGTGAATATCCGCGATCCGCAGCGCGTCTTCAATCTCTACCCTCATGAGGTGTCGGGCGGCATGGGCCAGCGCATCATGATCTCGATGATGCTGATCTCGTCGCCCTCGCTGATCATCGCCGACGAACCGACCTCGGCACTCGATGTGACCGTGCGCCAGCAGGTGCTGTCGATCCTCGACGACCTGATTACCGAACGCAACATCGGCCTGATCTTCATCTCTCACGACCTCAACCTCGTGAAGAGCTTCTGCGACCGCGTCATCATCATGTATGCGGGCCGGGTCGTGGAAACGATCGAAGCCTCAAGGCTCGACGAAGCAACCCATCCCTACACACGCGGCCTGCTTGAGGCGCTGCCCAGTCTCGATCATCCCAGGGATCGGCTGGAAGTGCTGAAGCGTCAGGCAAGCTGGGCGGAGGCGTGACATGTCCATCATATCGGTAAACGATCTCGCCGTGTCCTTCGGCAGCGGCAATGATTTCAAGCAGGTCGTCAAAAGCGTCGCCTTCGAGGTCGCGCCGGGCGAGACATTCGGCCTTGTCGGCGAGAGCGGATGCGGCAAGTCGACGGTGCTCGGCGCGCTGGCGGGGCGTATCAAAGAGTGGAGCGGTTCGGTTTCGATCGATGGCGACGTGGTCGGCCCCAAGCGGTCGCGCGCGCAACTCGCCAAGCAGCAGATGGTGTTTCAGGATCCTTTCGGCTCCCTGCATCCGCGCCACACGATCGGGCGCACGCTCCTGGAGCCTCTCGAGATCCATGGGCTGGATCGCAGGCAGGAGCGTGTCGAGCAGGTGTTGCGCGACGTCGGCCTGCCGCCCGGCTTCCGCCATCGCTTCCCGCACCAGCTCTCGGGCGGGCAGCGGCAGCGCGTGGCGATTGCTCGCGCGCTTATCCTTGAGCCGAAGATTCTCTTGCTCGACGAGCCGACATCGGCGCTCGATGTTTCGATCCAGGCGGAAATTCTCAATCTCCTGAAGGATCTGCGTGAACGCTCGAAGCTGACTTATATCCTCGTCAGCCACGACATGGCTGTCATCGCGCATCTCTGCAACCGCGTGGCTGTCATGCAGGACGGCGTTTTCGTCGAGATCGCAACGCGTGAACAGTTGCTGGAGGGCAGCGTCCAGCATCCCTATACGAAAACGCTGCTGGATGGGAGCAGGGGATACATCAGCGCGCGTAGGGCGGTGGTGTAGACGGAATCACTAGCCGCGCCGCGCAAGTCTATTGAAGTCGGCCTTGAAACTCTCGACGCGCGAACCACGTCATTGCTTGAATGCAGGGGATGCGGATGAGCTATGACGTAGTGGTAGTGGGGGCAGGCTTTTCGGCGATTGCCACGGTCTGCAACCTGATCGAACTGCTTCCTCCGTCCGCGAAGATCGCCGTGGTGGGGGATGATCCGGGTTTTGGTCGCGGAACGGCCTATCGTTCCGAACTCTATCTCCACAGGCTGAACGTCCCGGCCGGCCGGATGAGCCTGTTTCCGGACAGGCCGGATGCGTTTGTCAGCTGGCTCACGGAGCGCAAACGCCCATTGAGAGACGGCGATTTCGCCTCGCGTCAGGATTACGGCCTCTATGTTCGCGATACGCTCGCCGCGTTGCTGCGGGACAAGCGACCACGCTGCAAGGTCGATTTCATCCGTGCGAAGGCGACCGGTTGCGTGGAGCGCTACAGCGCGACGCTCGGCTTTCTGCTTGATAATGGTGATGAGATTGTCGGGCGTCATGTCGTGCTTTGCCTGGGCGTGGGGAACGCGCCGCTTCCGGTCGATCTTTCCAGACTTCCGGCCGAGGCGCGCGACAGGACAATCGAAAACCCATGGCGCCTGTCCTGGCTTCGCCGCGTGGAGGCGTCCGACAGGGTCTGTATCCTTGGTTCCGGCCTCACCATGATCGATCAGGTGCTGGCGCTGTTCGCGCAAGGATTTCGAGGCAAGATCGATGTGCTGTCGCGCCGCGGCCTTGTTCCGCACGGGCACGCAAGAGCGCCGAAGCCTCCCGCCGATTTCGATCCCGCGGATCTTCCCGATAGGATGAGCGAAATCTTGCGTCAGTTGCGCAGTGAAAGTTGGCGCGCCGGTGATTGGCGCAGCGTCATGGACACATTGCGGCCGAGAACCCAGGCGCTCTGGCAGCGCCTGCCGCAAGCCGAACGCATGCGGTTTCTGCGCCACGGGCTGCCATGGTGGAACATCCACCGCCACCGTGTGGCGCCTGATGTCAACGATCGCTTCCGTGAGATGGTCGCAAGCGGTCAGGTTTCGATCCATGCGGGTTATCTTCAGGACGTTTCGCAAGTCGATAACCAGCTGATGCTGCACTACCGTAAGCGCGCAGCCAATGACGTTGCAACGATCGAATGCGACTGGCTGGTCAATTGCACCGGTGTCGAGCGAGCAGGCATCGGGCACTCACCGCTCTTGCAGCAGATGATGCGCCAAGGGCTGATCAAAGCGGATACGCTGGGCCTCGGCATCGGCGTAGACGCCGCTTCGGCCGTCCTGCACGACAATCCGGGGGCTCCGGCGCTTTACGCGGTGGGTGCTTTGACGGCCGGTCAGTTCTGGGAGATCACAGCGGTTCCGGATATTCGCACGCAGGCTCGCGCTGTTGCGAAGCGGATCTCCGATGGCGTGTTGGGGTAAAATTCCAAAGGTTTGCGCTGACCGCATCGGAGAATTTCCCCGTAGTTTGGCGATTATAGAATACTAATTCTATATACTATATGCCTATCCAATTATCGTTTCTCATCTGTTTCAGAGGGAAAATCGATGAGCTTCACGACGACGTTAAAGAGCCTTCTTCTTGCCGGCACGATCGCGGCAACCGCTGCACACGCCTGGGCCGAGGAACCCGTCAAGCCCGTGGAAGGTGGCACGTTGATCTATCTGGAGCAACAGCCCCACACCAACCTCTATCCACCGGCCGGGGGCTTTTATCCGAACGGTGGGGTACTGAACCAGATCACCGACAAGCTGACCTATCAGAACCCGAAGACGCTCGAGATCGAACCGTGGATCGCCGAATCCTGGACGGTGAACGAAAACGCCACCGAGTATACGTTCAAGCTGCGCAAGGGCGTGACCTTCTCGGACGGCTCGCCGCTCGATGCCAACGCGGTCGCCAAGAATTTCGATACCTTCGGTCTTGGCAACAAGGAGCTGAAACAGCCGGTATCGGAAGTGATCAACAATTATGATCGTTCCGAGGTCATCGATCCGCTGACGGTGAAGTTCTATTTCGAGAAGCCATCTCCGGGCTTCCTGCAGGGTACGTCGGTCATTGGATCCGGCCTTGTGTCGCTGAAGACGCTTGCCCTGCCGTTTGATCAGCTCGGCGATGCGACCAAGATTGTCGGTTCGGGTCCCTTCGTCGTCGACAGCGAGACGCTCGGCAAGGAGCTTAGCCTGAAGGTACGCACCGATTACGGCTGGGGCCCGACAAAGCTCGAACATCAGGGGCGCGCTTATCTCGACGGCATCAAATACATCATCACCGGCGAAGACAGCGTGCGGATCGGCGCACTGCTGTCGGGACAGGCGGACTTCATCCGCCAGGTTCAGGCCTATGACGAAGAACAGGTCGAAAGCCAGGGCTACAAGATCTACGCCGCTTCGACGCGCGGCGTGAACAACAGCGTCGTGTTCCGGCCAGACAATCCGCTTGTCTCGGATATCAGGGTGCGCCAGGCACTGCTTCACGGGACCAACAGCGCCGAAATTATCTCGACATTGTAGCCGGCAAATTATCCGCAAGCGAAATCGATCATAGCCTCCACTGCGCAAAGCTATGTCGATCTGTCGCCCAAGCTCGCCTATGACGGTGACAAGGCTGCCAAACTTCTCGACGAAGCCGGCTGGAAACCTGGCGCTAACGGCGTTCGCGAAAAGGATGGGCAAAGCTTGGCGTGACGCTCAATGTCCTTGCGGGCGACGCTGGCAGCAAGACCGTCGATGACCTGGATCCCGCAAAGACGCCGGTCTCTCCTGCTATGGTCGGCCGCGCCGATCCTGACGTCATCAAGAGCCAATACTATCCGAAGAACCGGGACGTTCTTCGCCAGAAAGGCGGGCCCAGCGACAAGGTCAAATCTTTCGTCGACGACAAGCTGAACGGGTTGCTTGAGAAACTGTCCTCGGAGCCTGATCGCGCCAAGCGGTTGGCGATCGCCGGCGATGTCCAGAACTACGTTATCGACCAGGCTTACGCGATCCCGATCTTCGAGGAGCCGCAAGCCTTCGCTGGCGCTCCTTACGTCAATGGCGTCGCTTTCGAAGCCGTCGGTCGCCCGAGCTTTTACGGCACCTGGATTGCCGCGCACTGAACGATGTGCCCGGCGTTCGCCGGGCACGCCCCTGACGCGAAGGGATCGGTATGGCCCGCTACATTACGTCACGCATAGGTCAGGCACTGCTGGTGCTGTGGGCCGCATTCACGATCTCTTTCGTCCTTTTGCAGGCGATGCCTGGAGATGCCGTGCTGATCAAATTCCAGAACCCGGAATATGGCCTGAGCCCCGAGCAACTGGCCGACATTCGCGCGGCATACGCAGCTGACGGCACCGTGTTGACGCAGTATCTGCACACCGCTGGACGGTTCCTGGTCGGCGACTTCGGCTACTCGCTGCAGGCAGGCGTGGCCGTCAGCGCACAGCTTGCGACGAACCTGCCTCCCACGGTCCGCCTCGCCGGCTTTGCTTTCGTCGTTGCCGTCGCGATTGCCGTCCTCTTGGCCATCCTCGCCAACATCCAGGGCTTTGGCAGGCTGCGCGGCATCATTCAGTCGGTGCCCTCGCTATTCGTGTCCGTGCCGACCTTCTGGCTCGGGATCATGTTGATCCAGATTTTCTCGTTCCGCCTGCGGTTGGTTCCTGTGATCAATCCGGGACCGTGGGAAGGCTTGATATTGCCCGTGCTTGCCATCGCTGTTCCCATTTCCGCGCCGCTGGCACAGATCCTTCTCCGAAACATCGACCAGGTCAAAACGCGGCCTTTTGTTGCCGTGGCGCGCGCCAAGGGAGCATCGCATGCCGGGGTTCTGTGGCGGCACGTCGCGAAGAACGCGGTTCTGCCCGTGCTGACCGTCGGCGGCGTGTTGTTCGGTGAACTCCTTGCCGGCGCCGTGATCACTGAAACCGTCTTCGGCCTCAACGGCATTGGCAGCCTCACCGAGCAGGCGGTTAATTTCCAGGACGTGGCGGTGTTGCAGGCGATCGTCGTGCTGTCGGCCGCTGCTTTCGTCACCGTCAATCTTCTGGTCGATCTTCTCTACCCCATTCTCGATCCGCGGCTCAAAGCCAAGCCGGAGACTGCACGATGACGAGCCTTGATGTCGCCGAACGCCCACTCGAAATCGCTAATGCCGACAGCGTCGGCAATCCGGCATCGGCCAATGCGCCACGCAGGCAGCGTGTCGATGTCAGCCTCGTGCTCGCAGTCGTCGTGCTTGTGATCGTCCTCTTGTGGGCCGTCGTTCCGTTGCTGTTTACATCCTACGATCCGATCAAGGGGCTTCCCGGCCAGCAGCTGAAAGCGCCGAGCCTGAGGCATATCCTTGGAACGGATGCACTTGGGCGCGATCTCTTCGCACGCCTGGTGCATGGCTCTGTGCATTCGCTATCGGGAGCCCTGGCGGCCGTCGCGATTGGGCTTGCTCTCGGAACCACGCTTGGCGTGCTTGCCGGTTCGCTCGGAGGCCGCACGGAAACCGTGATCATGCGGCTGGTGGATGTCCTGCTGTCGATCCCTGTCCTGCTGCTCTCCCTCAGCATCATCATCCTTCTCGGCTTCGGTACGCTCAACGCCGCGATCGCTGTCGGCATTACCTCGGTCGCGAGCTTCGCCCGCATCGTGCGCTCCGAAGTCGTGACGGTCCGGCGCAGCGAGTATGTCGAAGCGGCCTTCGGCAGCGGCGGCAGGTTTCTGAGCGTCCTTTGGCGCCATATCCTGCCCAATTCGCTGACCTCTGTCATCGCCTTCGCAGCGCTACAGGTGGGATCGGCAATCCTGCAATTGTCGACGCTCGGCTTCCTCGGATACGGCGCGCCGCCACCGACGCCGGAATGGGGGCTCCTGATCGCCGAGGGTCGCAATTACATTGCGACCGCGTGGTGGCTGACCGCAGCGCCGGGCGTCGTCGTTGTTCTCGTGGTGCTTTGCGTCAACCGCATCAGCCAGGCAATCGGAGGAGGAGACAGATGACGATAAGACCGAACGATCTACCAAGGGACCCATTCCAGCCATCGCCAGTGCTCGATGTTGCAGGACTTACGGTTAGCTATGAAGTCCGCGGCGGAAGCCGGACTGCCGTTCACGGAATAGATTTCCGTGTCAATCCCGGCGAGGTCGTCGCCCTGGTCGGCGAATCCGGCTCGGGCAAGAGCTCGACGGCGCAGGCGATCATCGGCCTCCTGTCTGACAACGGCAGGCTTGAAGCCGGCAGCATCCGATTGAACGGCGAGGAGATCGCCGGCTGGCCGCAACGGCGGCTCGACGGCATTCGCGGCGCGGTCATCAGCCTTGTGCCGCAGGACCCTGGCAATTCGCTCAATCCCGTCAAGACGATCGGCAAGCAGGTGGCCGAAATTCTCGCCATACATGGCAAGGCATCGGGTCCGGTTGCCTATGCGCAGGCTGTCGAGCTTCTGGAACGGGTCGGTCTCAGCGAGCCGAGGCTGCGCGCGCAGCAATATCCACACGAGCTCTCCGGTGGCATGAAGCAACGCGTGCTGATCGCCATCGCCATCGCGTTGAAGCCTGCGCTCATCATCGCCGACGAGCCGACAAGCGCGCTCGACGTGACGGTGCAGAAACACATTCTCGATCTGATCGATGAGCTTCGCCGGGAATATGGTACCGCGATCCTTCTCGTTACGCATGATCTTGGCGTGGCGGTTGACCGATCGGATCGGCTGATCGTGCTTAAGAACGGTCGTATCCAGGAGGAAGGTCGCACCGCGGATGTGGTTGCCGCCCCCAAGAGCGCCTATACGCGCCAGCTCCTGTTGGACGCGCCATCGCTCAACCAACGCCCGCGTATTGTGACAACGTCGCCGCTGGATCAACGAAGCGACGACATCATTGTCGTCGAAAACCTGGTCAAGGATTTCGGCATCGGCGGTGACGGGCGCTTCTGTGCGGTCGACGACATATCGTTTTCCGTTCGGCGGGGCACGACGCACGCCCTCGTCGGCGAATCCGGCTCGGGCAAGACGACGAGCATCCGCATCATCTCGGCCTTCGAAAAGCCGACGTCGGGTCGGGTGCTCGTCGATGGCCTGCCGCTCTCGGAGTTGCGCGGCGAGACGTTGCGGCTCTTCCGCAAGACGATACAGCTCGTTTACCAGAACCCCTTGGGCTCGCTCGATCCGCGTCAGACGATCCGGCGCATCGTCGAGGAGCCGCTTTTGAACTTCGAGCCGGTGGCGCGAGGCGAGCGAATGGCGCGGGTTGATGCGATCATCGCCAAGGTCGGGCTTCCGGATGATGTGCTGGACAGGCGGCCACAGGCGCTTTCAGGCGGGCAGAGGCAACGCGTCGCCATTGCCCGCGCCTTGATATTGAAGCCGAAAATCCTGGTGCTTGATGAGGCCGTCTGCGCTCTCGACGTGACCGTGCAGGCGCAGATTCTGGCTCTGCTCGGCGATCTTCAGCGCGAGCTCGGCCTGACCTATCTCTTCGTCTCACACGACCTCGCCGTCGTTCGCCAGATCGCCGACACGGTCTCGGTGCTTAACGGCGGAAAACTGGTCGACAGCGGCCCGGTCGATCAGGTCTTCGGCAACCCGGCAAGCGATTATACGCGCGATCTCATCGCCGCAATTCCGGGCAAGACATTCACCCCTGCACGGGGATCATCCACCTTGACGAATACGGGAGGCAAATGATGACGAAGGCAATCCCGCCGAAGCGCCTGGGCTTTTTCAGTCGCGTGCTCGATCAGGCCGATGCGGCCACGCGCTACCGGCTGGTTGCCGAGCAGATCGTTCATGCCGAGAAACTTGGCTTCGACAGCGCCTGGGTGGCGCAGCATCATTTTGATGGTGACGAAGGCGGTCTCCCGTCGCCGCTGATCTTCCTGGCGGAGCTCGCGGCTCGGACTTCGCGGATCAGGCTCGGGACCGGCGTGATCACGCTGCCGATGGAAAGCGCGGTGCGTGTGGCCGAAGATACCGCCGTACTCGACATTCTCTCGAACAATCGTCTCGAAATCGGCTTCGGAACGGGTGGAACGCCTGCGTCCTTCCTGCCTTTCGGCTTGGAGAGCAGTGGTCGCGCAGCTGTCTATGCCAAAAGCCTGGCAACCGTCCGCGACGCTTGGGCGGGACGCCCGCTTGCCGGTGACAGCCGGCTCTATCCCACCGCGCCGCATCTTCTGGACCGGGTCTGGCAGGCAACATTTTCGGTCGGCGGCGGCGAGCGGGCAGGGCGCGATGGTGATGGGCTGATGCTGTCGCGCACACAGCCGCGCTCAGCGGATGCTCCCGACACGCGGCTCTGGGAGCTGCAAAATCCGATCATCGACGCCTATCTCGAAAACCTGCCGCAGGGCAGGGCGCCGCGTATCCTCGGATCAAGAAGCCTGTTCGTGGCCGACGATCGCCAGCAGGCTCTTCACTTCGCAGAAATAGGGGTTCGCCGCAGCGCGGAGCGTTTCATTGCCAGCGGCCACAAGGTGGCAAGCACCAGGACTGAAGATCTCATCCGGGCGTTCGAAGTCCATGTTGGCACGCCTGAGGATGTGATCGCCTCCTTGAAAGCCGACACGGCGCTTGAGCGCGTTACCGATCTCGTTTTCCAGGTCCATTCCGTCGATCCGCCGCACGAGTACATCCTGCGATCGCTGGAACTGATCGCCGGCGAAGTCGCGCCCGCGCTTGGCTGGAACCCAAACACTTCAAGGCCGGCGAACGCGAAAACACAGGAACGACGCTTGGCCACGGCTTAGGCTGCCACCAGGAAAGGAACCCATATGAGTACGCAGTCACCCGACATCATCGACCTTCTGGCGGCCATCGAGCCAGGCTCGTTTCTCGATCGCATCCGCAACCAGCGCCCGGAAACCCGCATCAACGCCCAGAAGAGCTATCTCGCGCTCTTCGAGCCCGTGAACGAGACGGACGTCACGCGCGCCGAGCGGCTTGTGCTTGCGGCTTTCGTCGCCGGCCTTCACCAAGCGGCTGGTGCCACAGAGTTCTACGTGGCCGGTCTAAGCGAAGCGAGCGGCGGCGCGTCCCTTGCGGCTGCGGTGAGGACGGAACTTATCAAGGCTGTAACCGAGGGGCCCTATGGGCACTACCCGACGGGTCCGTTGTCGGTCGAAGACAGGCCTGGGCCGGTCTACAGCGTATCGGATTTTGGTCGTGCCGTTTTTGGCGCCAAACTGTCGGCGGCCCTGGAGCATGCGCATCTCCTTGTTTTTCGTCCGCGCGAAGCGAGCCCGGATGCGTTGCAGAAGCTGCTTAACGCCGGCTGGACAACAACCGCCATCGTCACCCTCTCGCAGCTCGTTGCCTTTCTCTCTTTCCAGATCCGTGTCGTTGCCGCGCTTTCTGCGCTCGGCACCGCAGTGCAGGCGCGCGCTCCACGCGCCGCCGCGGAATAAGGAGCCGTCATGACCGATATTGTCATCCATCCTCAGATCGAAAATCGTCCGACTGCCTTCACGCAGGCTGAAATCGGCTGGACGCCCTGGCTCGAACCGCTTGCAGAGGGAGAGCTCACCGAACGGCACTGGACCGGCCTCGTCGACGCCTCGCGGGCGAAGTCCCCATATTTCATGCTGCTTGCACGCGATCCGGAGATTCTCGAAGCCCGCACCAAGACGGACAAGGACATCTTCTACAACACCGAGGCCGGTTTGCCGCGCGCCGAGCGTGAGCTGTCGGCGACGGCCGCATCACGCAGCAATGGATGCATCTTCTGCGCCTCCGTGCATTCCCGCTTTGCCTCGCACCACTCCAAGCGCACCGAAGAGGTTCAGAAGCTTCTCGACGAAGGCACCGATGCCGATCTTTCCAGCCGTCGCTGGAAAGCCGTGGTCGAAGCATCGGTCGCCTTGACGGCGACGCCCTCGGCATTCGGAGCGGAGCAGATCGACCGGCTGCACAAAGAGGGTCTCGACGATCTCGAGATCGCCGATGTCATTCACGGCGCCGCCTTCTTCAACTGGGCGAACCGCCTGATGCTCTCGCTTGGCGAGCCCACCCCGGCGAAATAGCGGCTTTCGCCCGCAAATGGACGACGGGAAGGATCAGATCGCGTTCGCCAGTTTGTTTTCGATATAAAGCTGGCGAAGCTTCAGCGTTTCAGGCCCCGGCTTGCCATCGCCGATCGGTTGCCCGTCGATCGAGGTGACAGGTAGAACGAAACTCGTCGCCGAGGTGATGAAGGCCTCGGCGGCATTCCTTGCTTCGTCAGGCGTGAAAGCGCGCTCCTCGACGGCAAGTCCGGCGCAGCGGGCGATGTCGAGAACGCTGAGGCGCGTTATGCCATGCAGGATCGCGTTCGACAGGCCGCGCGTGATCAGTGTCCCGTCCTTGCTGATGATGTGTGCGGTTGCTGAACTTGCTTCGGTGACGAAGCCGTCTTCAACCAGCCACGCGTCGTCGGCGCCGACGGATGCGGCCTGCATCTTCGCCATCGACGGATAAAGCAGTTGGACCGTCTTGATGTCGCGCCGAACCCAGCGCTGATCGGGAACCAGCGCCACCGAAATCCCGGTCTTCACCTTCGGATTGTCGAGCACGGCCCTGGCCTGGGTGAACAGGACCAGTGTCGGCGTAGCATCGGTTGGAAAGGCAAAGTCGCGATCGGCGGCGCCGCGCGAAATCTGCAGATAGATGAGGCCCTCCTGAAGGTCGTTCCTGCGGACGATCTCGCGATGAACGGCAAGCAACTCCTCTTCCGTCAGCGGGCAGGTAATCCCGAGTTCGGCCGTGGATCGCCGAAGGCGGGCCGCGTGACCGGCATATTCAAGCAGCTTGCCGCCGACAACGCCGGTGACCTCGTAGATCGCGTCGGCGAACAGGAAGCCGCGGTCGAACACGGAGACTTTTGCGTCGGCCTCGGCGAGCCAGCTGCCGTTCAGATATACGGTACGGGTCAAGATTGTTCCTCGTTCAGATTTCAGCGTGGGAAGGACCTTGGTCGATTCCATCGGCGGCGAGTTTGTCACGCAACATGCGCGCCGTCACTGCCGCACTTGCCGTATCTGCGTCAATGCGGCCCTCCTCGCCATATACTTCAATTTTTATGAAAACTGATTCCAGCAAAGACTGATTGTGGCGCGACGTCGATCCAATTTACAAATAGCCTTGGAATGCAACAGCTTGACCAGTCGGCCCGTGGGGACTGTGCTGACTGGTGTCCCGCAAGGCGACCTGCTTTTCGATCATACTTACTGAAAAATCCTTTACCTCGGGCCGAGTTTCGTAACTGGTAGAATCCGCCCGAGCCGCCATGATGGCCACGATCTCTGCCATGTCGATATCACCTATCCGATCGATGAATTGATTGGCGGCTAGAACCATTGGATTGTCGGTCTCATTCTTTGACGCGACACCGATGCTCGGCGCCGTATTGGCGAGTGAGGGATTGCGACCTCGCGACAGTCGATCATCGATCCCTGTCACGTAGAGGTCATATGTCGTTTCTGAAAAATGCGCTTATTCGCACCAAAGTTCTTTCCCTGATTATTCCGATCTGTGTCGTGGGCATCGGCGCCACGCTCTTCATGTCCGACAGATTCAAAACGGTGGATTCCACCTACTCCGAGTTCATTTCCGATGACTATCAGGCGGAAGTGGATCTTGTTGCCTCCACGAGAAGCTTGGTTTCCGTCGGCTATGCTGCCTACCAGACACTGGCCTACGACGTGCAGGATCCGGGCTTCAAAGTCGCGAACGATTTTTACAAGGAGAACACCGCAAGCCTGATCAGCCGATTGGAGCAATCCAAGGGTGGCCGCCCCGAGGATACTGTCGCGATCGACGATTTCATCGCAAGGTCGAAGAACCTCACCGCTCAAATGGACGATGCGGTGAAACTGGGCGCGGAAGGGCGCGATGCCGAGGCGAAGAGCGCCCTGGCTCGCGCCGATCTGCTCATCAAGCCTTTGCTGGCAGATATGCGGGACCTAACCACATTGATGAAGAAAAACATCAATACCCGAGCCAGCGGGCTGACCGAGCAGACACGATCGACCATTCTGATCTCGCTCGTGGTCCTAACCATCGTGTTCGCGGCGAGCACAGGCATGGCCCTCTTCGTCTCTTCGCGCGGCATCACCGCGCCGATCGCGAAATTGCGCGAACGAATGATATCGCTTGCCCGCGGCGATGCCGAAGGCGGTGTCGATGGCCAGGATCGGCGTGACGAGGTCGGCCAGATGGCAAGAGCCGTCTCCGTGTTCCGCGATAACGCCCTCGAGCGAATCCGTCTTGAAAACGAGGCGGAGGCAAATCGCAGTCTCTCGGACCAGGAACGGGCGGCGCGTGACGCGCAAAAAGCCAGGGACGAAGCCGACACCAAGTTCGCCGTCGATCGGCTGGGTGACGCACTCGGGCGGTTGGCGCAGGGCGACGTCGCCTATCGCATCGACACGCCGTTCGTCGCCCATCTCGATGCGTTGAGGACGAACTTCAACGAATCCGCCGGGAACCTCAGCGAGGCGCTGCGCGCAGTCGGTCGCAACGCGCGGGGCATCGATGCCAGCGCCAATGAAATCCGTTCTGCGGCCGACGATCTTTCGAGACGCACCGAACAGCAGGCCGCTTCCGTCGAGGAGACGGCTGCAGCGCTGGAAGAGATCACCACCACTGTGAAGGACGCCACCAAGCGGGCGGAAGATGCGGGCAATCTCGTTGCGCAGGCGCGCACCGCAGCCGAAAAGTCCGGACTGGTCGTCCGCGACGCCGTCGTGGCGATGAAGGAAATCGAACGCTCCTCGGGCGAGATCACCAACATCATCGGCGTCATCGACGAGATCGCCTTCCAGACGAACCTGTTGGCGCTCAACGCCGGCGTCGAGGCCGCCCGTGCCGGCGATGCCGGCAAGGGTTTCGCGGTCGTTGCCCAGGAAGTGCGCGAACTCGCCCAACGATCGGCTCAGGCGGCCAAGGAGATCAAGGCGCTGATCATCATGTCCGGCGATCATGTCCGTTCAGGTGTTGAGCTGGTCGGAAACACGGGAACGGCGCTGGAGGTCATCGTTGCCGAGGTCCAGGAGATCAATCGCCATGTGGACGCGATCGTGAAGTCGGCGCGCGAGCAGTCGATCGGTCTGCAGGAAATCAATACGGCCGTGAATGCCATGGACCAGGGCACCCAGCAGAACGCTGCGATGGTGGAGCAGTCGACCGCGGCAAGCCACAGCCTTGCCAGAGACGCGGCTTCGCTCAACCAGTTGCTCGCGCGCTTCAATCTTGATGAAGAGGCTCAGAGCCCGGCGGTCGTTGCAGGCGTGGTGCGGGAGGCGTCACCCACGAGCCCCGGCGTTGCATCGCCCGCGCGGGCGCTCGGGCGAAAGATTGCGACGGCCTTTGGTGGCCGAGCGTCGGCGGTCGCGGAGAAGGCCTGGGAAGACTTCTGATTATCGGGTGCCGCCTCCGCGACTTCAGTTTGTGCGACATTTTCGCTACACGTCGCTTTTTGCAGAAAGCGGCGCTCGCCCGAAGTATCGTTTTCAACCTCTCGTGATCTGCATCCGCCAAGGTTCTGCCTGAATGTTGCCGCTTCTAGTCCGTGGTAAAGGATCGCGAAGACATGTGCCATCTCGCATGGTTTTGCGCGTTAAGTGTTGGGGATATTCAATGGCAGACATGTCGGCTTCACGCCTGAAGCTAACTCTGGTGAGCATGCTGGCGCTTGTGGCGAGCGGGATCGGTGCGCACGCCGAGCCGCAGTCGGTGGCTCCGGCAACGCAGGCTTCCGTGGCGCAAGGCTATGCCGTACCGGACCGCCGCTTGGTTCACATCACGCGGGCAGGCGATGATTCTGTCCTTTCAACGCTGTTCGACGGCGGCGCGGGCAACCCCGCGAAGATCATGCGGGAGATGGGCGGTCTGTCTCTGCAGATGAACAGCGACATAGCCGCATCGCTAGAAGCCTATTATAGCCAGCCAAAAGCCAAGCTGATCTGGGTAGACGCAAAGGGTCCGAACGCTAGAGCCCGCCAGGCGCTGGCGCTCCTAAAGCAAGCGGACGACTGGGGGCTGACCGCAGCCGACTACGCCATTGCGGAAGCGCTGGGTCAGGGTCGGCAAAATTCTGCCGATCAATCGAAGGCTCTGGCAACATTCGAGCTCTCCCTGTCGAACAAGATGCTGATGTTCCTCCAGGACAATTTCCGGGGCCGCATCGATCCGAACAAGCTTTCGAACTATTACGATTTCAAGCGCAAGCCAGTCGATTTGCAGGCGACGCTTGCCCGATTGGCAGCCGCCCCCGACCTGATGTCGGCCGTCGATCGTTTCATGCCCAGCAGTCCGAAATTCGCGCAGCTTGCGGCGGAACTGCACTGGTTGCGAAACTCCGGCCAGGGTGGCGATACGACGGTCAACATCAACAAGGTGACCGTGGCGATGGAAGAACTGCGCTGGATGCCGCAGGAGTTTCCGGACCGCTATGTATTCATCAATCAACCCGCCTACATGGCCTACTACACCGAAAACGGTGATGTCACGCTCTCGATGAAAGCGGTTATCGGGCAGCAGGACCATCAGACGAATTTCTTCGATGCGACGATCAAGACGGTCGAGTTCAATCCGGATTGGGGTGTCCCACAGTCGATCATTAAGAACGAGATGCTTCCGCACTTGAAGAAGGATCCGTCCTATCTCGACCGCGAGGGCTACAAGGTCGCCGTCAACGGCAAGCCGATGCCCTCGGCGAAGGTCGACTGGACACAGCCGCTGGAGAATATCGCCGTCGTGCAGCCGCCAGGTGCCGATAATGCTCTTGGCCAGTTGAAAATCCTGTTTCCAAATCCGCATGCCATCTACATGCATGACACGCCGGCACGTGGGAAGTTTGCCTCGCAGGACCGGATGTTCAGCCACGGCTGCGTCCGTCTGGAAAACCCGCGCGCCATGGCGGCGGCCGTGCTGAAAACGTCGGTGGAGTCGGTTAATCAGGAGATTGCGGCTGGTGACAAGAAGGACGTTCCGGTTCCTGAGGAAATTCCGGTCTATGTCTCCTATTTCACCGCGTGGCCGACGGCTGACGGCATCATCCATTATTACGATGATATCTACGGTCGCGATGCGCAGACGCTGAGTGCGATAAGGGCCACGTCGGCAAGTCGCGCCGCGCTTTAAGTGCCCTCTTAGCGCTTCGCTTCTGATCTCTGCTCGTGAAACCCGTCCGCCCGGCCGGGCTAGCGCTATCATATTGCTTGAATGCTCCTGCGACATCGTGGTGGTTGCCTATGCGGCGCGCGCCTGCAACAGATCGTCATGCGGAGCACACGGTCATGTTGCGAAATCGACGTGACCGGCGTACCGAGCAAGGAGAATCAATGTGAGCCTCGCGCCGATGACAAAGCAGAAGACGAAAATAGCCATCAATGGTTTCGGTCGCATCGGCCGAACGGTGTTGCGTATCCTGCTGAGCAAAGGTGGGGACTTCGAGCTCGTCCTGATCAACGATGTCGCCGCGCCGGAAAGCTGCGCCTACCTCTTCCAGTACGACAGTGTTTTCGGCCCCTGGCCGGAAGAGGTCGTGGCCCGCGAACAGGCGCTGCAGGTGGGCGACAGGCTGATTGCCTTCCACAATGTTCGCGATGTCCGCGAGCTTGATCTGTCCGGTGTCGACGTCTTTCTCGAGTGCACGGGCCAACCCTATACACGCGAGTTCATTTCCCGTGCGCTGGAAGCCGGTGCGAAAAGCGTCTTGATCTCAGGGCCCGCCGAGGCCGCCGACGTGACCGTGGTTCTGGGGGCCAACGAGGAAATGCTCGGGGATCACCTTATCGTCTCCAACGCCTCCTGTACGACCAATGCGCTCGCTCCCTTGCTGAAGGTTATCGACGATGCCTGGGGCGTGGTGGGCGGCCAGATGACCACTGTCCATTGCTACACGGGCAGCCAGCCCACGGTCGACCAGCCGCGTGACGATTTCGCGAGAAGCCGCGCCGCCGCGCTCTCAATGGTTCCGACAACCACCAGCGCGCACAAGCTTCTCGGCAAGGTCTTGCCGTCGCTCGCTGGAGCGATCGAGGCGCGCGCCATTAGGGTGCCGACGGCGAGCGTTTCGGCGATCGATCTCACGGTCTCCTTGACAGACACCCCGTCGCTTGCCGATGCGCGTGCGCAGATGCAAAAGGCCGTCGCCGCGTCGCGTGTTCTTGGGTGGACGGAGAAGCCGGTGGTTTCGGTGGACATGCGGGCGCGCCAGGAATCATTGATCATCTCCGGTCCGGAGACATCGATCGCGCCGGGTGGGCTGCTTCGCGTGTTCGGCTGGTACGACAACGAATTCGGCTTTGCGAACCGGATGCTCGACGTTGCAGGCCTCTTGGGGCAAAAGGTTGCAGGCAGGCGGTAAAGCGGCCAGCGTGCAATTATGTTGCTAAATTCAGGGAGAATTGCTTGACGATCGGGCTTGCCCACGCGGAACTCATGGCTGTTGTGGCAGCCGTCACCAGCAACGAGCCACGTGTGATGACGGTGCGTTCCGGCGAAGCCTTGCCGTCCGGCCCTTTCGAGCTTGGACATCGCACGCTGCAGAGCGGCTTGCGCGAATGGATCCAGGAGCAGACCGGCCACCCGATCGGCTATCTTGAACAGCTCTACACATTCGCCGACCGGGATCGTAACAACGACATCCGCGGCGGACGGACGATATCGATCAGCTATCTCGGGCTGGAACTCGAACAGGATGCGCCCGGCGCGGGCCGTCCGGCATGGCACGGATGGTACGAATATCTACCGTGGGAGGATCACCGCCAGGGACGGCCCAAAGTTCTGGATGCGATCATCGAGAAGCTCAGGGTTTGGGCCGATGCCGATCCAAGGCGTCGCGCTGAGCGTCATCAGCGCGCCGACTTCACCTTCGGCCTCGATCACGGTGGCTGGAACGAGGATCTGACGTTGCAGCGATACGAGCTGCTATACGAAGCCGGGCTGGTGGCGGAAGCAGGTGATGTGAGCGATAATTTCGGCCGGCCAATGTTTGCCGACCATCGCAGGATCCTGGCGACCGGCATAGCGCGGCTGCGTGCGAAGATAAAATACCGCCCGGTCGTCTTCGAGCTAATGCCAAGCGCTTTCACCTTGCTGCAGTTGCAGCGAACGGTCGAGGCGTTGGCGGGCCTTTGCCTCCACAAGCAGAATTTCCGCCGGCTTATCGAGCAGCAGGAGCTTGTCGAGGAAACAGGCGGCATCGCCAGCGAAACCGGCGGCCGCCCCGCCAAGCTCTTCCGCTTCCGGCAGACGGTTGTCGAAGAACGCGCTCTGTCAGGGACAAAGCTGCCTCTCGTCCGCAATTGACATATGCTCATTGTGATAATATCTATTTGTCCCGAATATACTCAAAATGAGTATAACGGAGGATGATATGAATACCGCAGTGTCTGCCGCGTCGCTTTACAATCGTGTCAGCAGGGTCATTCCTAAGGCGGAGTGGATGAGCTTCGAAGAGGATGTCGAGGCAATCCTGGAGTTGAAGCGCAAACGCAACGCGGTCATCCTCGCGCATAACTATCAAACGCCGGAAATCTTCCACGGCGTCGCGGATATCGTCGGCGACAGTCTGGCGCTTGCACGCAAGGCAATCGATGTCGATGCCGAGGTTATCCTGCTCGCGGGTGTGCATTTCATGGCCGAGACGGCCAAGCTGCTGAACCCGAAGAAGACAGTGCTGATCCCTGACACCGGGGCGGGCTGTTCGCTGGCAGATTCCATCACGCCCGAGGACGTCGCCTTGCTGCGCAAGGCTTACCCCGGTGTTCCCGTGATCACCTACGTCAACACATCTGCGGCGGTGAAGGCAGCCTCGGATATCTGCTGCACATCGGGCAATGCCAAGCAGATCGTGGAAGCGCTCGGTGTTGCCCGGGTTCTGATGATCCCCGACGAATACTTGGCACGCAACGTCGCCAAGGAAACGAACGTTGAAATCATCGCCTGGCACGGGCACTGCGAAGTGCATGAACTGTTCTCTGCCGAGGATGTTCGCCAGCTTCGGGAGAACCATCCCGGCGTCACCGTGCTCGCCCATCCCGAATGCCCGCCTGATGTCGTGGCGGAAGCTGACTTTGCAGGCTCGACGGCGGTCATGTCCGACTATGTCGGAGAGAAGAAGCCCGCCCGCGTCGTGCTTCTGACCGAGTGCTCGATGAGCGACAACGTCGCGGTGCATCATCCCGATGTCGAGTTCATTCGCCCCTGCAATCTCTGCCCGCACATGAAGCGCATCACCTTGCGCAACATTCGAACCGCGCTCGAGGAAAACCAGCACGAAGTCGTCGTCGACGCCAATGTCGCGGTCGCGGCTCGTCGTGCTGTCGAAAGGATGCTGGCGATATGACCGAGATCCTCAAGAACCTAGCGGATCGCCCGGTTATTGTCGGAAGCGGGCTTGCCGGACTGATCGCGGCGTTGACGCTTTCTCCCGAACCCTGCGTGCTCGTCACCCGCGCACATCTCGGCGCCGAGAGCTCGAGCGGATGGGCGCAAGGCGGCATTGCGGCATGCATCGGTGCGGATGACAGTGTGGACCTGCATCTGGCCGATACCCTCGGTGCCGGCGATGGCCTTTGCGATGCAACTGCGGCCGCCGAAATCATAGCAGAGGCGCCGGCCGTGATTGCCGCCTTACAGCGCCTCGGCGTCTCGTTCGATCAAGATGGCAATGGGAGCCTGGCGCTCGGCCTCGAGGCTGCCCATTCGCGCCGCCGCATCGTGCATGCCGGCGGCGATGGGTCGGGCGCCGCTATCATCGCTGCCCTCACAGGGGCGGTCCATGCCGATCCGGCAATCACTGTCATCGAAGGGGTGGAGGCGCGGCGGATACTGACGACTGAAGGCGTTCTCTCCGGGCTGCTCTGCGCCAATTCTCGTGGGGGGATGCTCTTGCCGTCGCCGCGCATTCTTCTCGCCACCGGCGGCATTGGCGGCCTCTACGAGGCGACGACCAATCCGGCCGGGAACTTCGGCCAAGGGATTGCGCTCGCGGCCCGCGCGGGTGCTGTGCTCGCCGATATGGAATTCGTCCAGTTCCATCCGACGGCACTCGACGGCAATCAGCGCCCGCTGGCCCTGATCAGCGAGGCGGTGAGGGGCGAGGGGGCCGAACTGATCAACGAGCGCGGCGAGCGTTTCATGAGGTATGTACCCGGTGCCGAACTTGCGCCGCGCGATGTTGTCGCGCGTGCAATCAGTGCCGAGATCGCCCGCGGCGGCCGTGTCTTTCTCGATGCGCGCCGCGCGATCGGCGCGCGCTTCCCCTCACGCTTTCCGACGATCCATGCCGCTTGCCGCTCGGTTGGGATCGATCCCGCAGAGCAGCCGATCCCCGTTCGCCCGGCCGCGCATTACCACATGGGCGGCGTTGCGACGGATCGGGCCGGGCGAAGCACAGTGCCTGGTCTGTGGGTCGCGGGTGAAGCCGCCTCGACTGGATTGCATGGCGCCAACAGGCTCGCCAGCAATTCGCTACTGGAAGCCGCTGTCATGGGCGTGCGCGCGGCCAACGACATGAGATCGAAGCTGGCGGCGGTTCCTCTCGGAAAAACCCCGCCCATGCCAAGCGCGCCCGAAACGAGGGCCGTGCGCCCGATCGTCTCCCGAAACCTTGGTGTTCTGCGCAACGCGGCCGGCATCCAGCAGGCGATCGGGGAGCTGTTGCCGATGGCTGAAGGCAACGACTTCGGGGGTGATCCCGCAATCGTGGCTTTGTTGGTCGCCGTTTCCGCCAGTCTGCGCACGGAATCGCGCGGGGCGCATGCGCGAACCGACTATCCGCTGAAGCACCCGGTTGCGCAGTGTAGCCGGATAACGCTTGAGCATGCATTGGAGATCGCCCGTGCCGCAAGCCCATCTAACTTTGCAAGGAGTGCATGAAATGCACGTTACATCCCCTCCACGTCTCGTCATCGAACCTGCGGTCAGAACAGCGCTTGCCGAAGATCTGGGGATGGCCGGTGACGTCACCTCTGCTGCGGTCATTCCTGAAGACCATATATCGACCGTCGTCATGGCAGCGCGTCAGCCCGGCGTTGTCGCCGGATTGGATGCGGCCACCCTTGCATTCGAGCTGGTCGATCCCGCGATATCAGTCTCCCGACATATCCGCGAGGGAGCCCCGGTCGGGCCCGGTGACGTGATCGCCACCATCAGCGGACCGTCCAGAGGGATATTGACCGGTGAGCGCACAGCGCTCAACTTCCTCAGCCATCTTTCAGGGATCGCAACGGTGACGGGATCGATCGTCGAAGCGGTCGCCGGAAGCGGTGCGGCCGTTGCTTGCACCCGCAAGACGACGCCGGGACTGAGGGCGCTCGAAAAATACGCGGTTCGCGCCGGCGGCGGTATGAACCACCGCTTCGCGTTAAATGACGCGATGCTGATCAAGGACAACCACATCGTCATCGCTGGCAGTGTTCGCGAGGCCTTGCGCCGCGCCAAGGCTGCAGCAGGGCATATGCTGAAAATCGAGATAGAAGTGGACACGCTGGAGCAGCTCCGGGAGGTCATGGACGACGGGGTGGATGCGGTCCTGCTCGACAATATGAACCCGCATCAGCTGCGGGAAGCAGTCGGCATCGTGGCCGGGCGTGCGATCACGGAGGCCTCCGGACGCATCACGCCTCAAACCGCACGCGATATCGCGGCATCGGGGGTCGATCTGATCTCGGTCGGCTGGATCACGCATAGCGCGCCGATCCTCGATATCGGTCTCGACTACCGCGATTGAACCTCGCGCGCTTGAGGTCGCAAGCAACCACCACATTATCGCGTGATCGCGCTCGCATCCTGCGCGGATAAAATGCTAGCCTGCCGCAAAAGAAGAATGCGGAGGCTTGAGATGACGAAGAAGACGCTTGGGGAGAGGACATTCGAGGATTGGCAGGCGCTTGCCGAAAAGGAGCTTCGCGCCTCGCCGGATACGCTCGTGTGGAAGACGCCCGAGGGAATAGACGTCAAGCCGCTCTACACAGAGGCCGATCTGGACGCTGTCTTGCAGCCGGACTCGCTTCCTGGCTTCGCACCCTTCACCCGCGGTCCGCGCGCCACCATGTATGCGGGCCGGCCCTGGACGATCCGGCAATATGCCGGCTTCTCGACCGCCGAGGCATCCAACGCGTTTTATCGCAAGGCGCTGGCATCAGGCCAGCAGGGCGTCTCCGTTGCCTTCGATCTCGCCACCCATCGCGGCTACGATAGCGACCATCCGCGCGTCGAGGGCGATGTCGGCAAGGCGGGTGTCGCGATCGACAGCGTCGAGGACATGAAGATCCTCTTCGACGGCATTCCGCTGGAGAAGGTCTCGGTGTCGATGACGATGAACGGCGCGGTCATCCCGATCCTTGCGAATTTCATCGTTTCAGGCGAGGAGCAGGGCGTGTCGCGGGCAGCCCTTTCCGGCACCATCCAGAACGACATCCTCAAGGAGTTCATGGTCCGCAACACCTACATCTACCCGCCCGAGCCCTCGATGCGGATCGTCGCCGATATCATCGAGTACACCTCCAGGGAGATGCCGCGCTTCAACTCCATCTCGATTTCCGGCTATCACATGCAGGAAGCAGGCGCGACGCTGGTGCAGGAGCTTGCCTTCACGCTGGCCGACGGGCGCGAATATGTGCGGGCAGCAATCAAAAAGGGGCTCGATGTCGACGAGTTCGCCGGCCGCCTGTCCTTCTTCTTCGCGATCGGCATGAACTTCTTCATGGAGGCCGCCAAGCTGCGCGCCGCGCGTCTGCTTTGGACTCGGATCATGGAAGAGTTCACGCCGAAGAAGGCGTCGTCGCTGATGCTGCGCACGCACTGCCAAACATCGGGCGTGTCGCTGCAGGAGCAGGACCCCTATAATAACATCATTCGCACCGCCTTCGAGGCGATGTCGGCGGTGCTCGGCGGCACGCAATCGCTGCACACCAATTCCTTCGACGAGGCGATCGCGCTGCCCACCGAATTCTCGTCGCGCATCGCCCGCAACACCCAGCTGATCCTCCAGCACGAGACGGGCGTGACCAAGGTGGTTGATCCGTTGGCCGGATCCTACTATGTCGAAAGCTTGACGAACGAGCTTGCCGAAAAGGCCTGGGCGCTGATCGACGAGGTCGAAGCGCTCGGCGGCATGACGAAGGCTGTGAACGACGGGCTGCCGAAGCGGCTGATCGAGGAAGCCGCAACGCGGCGGCAGGCGGCGGTCGACAAGGGCGACGAGATCATCGTCGGCGTCAACAAGTACCGGCTGGAAAACGAAGAACCGATCGACATTCTCGATATCGACAACAGCGCCGTGCGGGCCTCGCAGATCAAGCGTCTGGAAGAGACGCGGCGTCGCCGCGACCCAGCCAAGGTGGCGGAAACGCTGAAGCGGCTGCGCGAGGTCGCTGAGAGCGGGAAGGGCAATCTGCTGGAGGCTGCGGTGGAAGCGGCGCGGGCGCGCGCCAGCGTCGGTGAGATCTCGGATGCGATGCGCAGCGTTTTCGGCGATCACACGGCGGAGCCCGAGGTCGTGAAAAACGTCTATGGCAATGCCTATAGCGATGAGCCGGAGCTGCAGCAGTTGCGGACGCGGATGACAGCGATTTCCGAAGCACTGGGTGGAGCGCCGAAAATCATGGTCGCGAAGCTCGGACAGGATGGACACGATCGCGGCGCCAAAGTCATCGCCTCAGCGTTTGGGGATATCGGCTTCGATGTCCTGGCGGGGCCGCTGTTCCAAACGCCGGAGGAAGCCGCGAATCTCGCGATTGCAAGCAAGGTGCATGTGGTTGGCATGTCGTCGCTGGCCGCCGGCCACAAGACGCTGGCGCCGCAGCTGATCGATACGCTGAAGACGAAGGGCGCCGAGCACATCATCGTCGTGGTCGGCGGGGTCATCCCCCGACAGGACTATGCCTTTCTGACCGAGCATGGCGTGGCGGCGGTGTTCGGCCCCGGAACCAACGTCATGGACGCCGCCAATTCCGTGCTCGACCTCCTTGAAGGCAAGCGCCGCAACCAGTGAGTTGGTCGTCTAACCGGTCTCCCCAGTTCGGCCGCTAATATAAAGCGCTGGCTTGAGCTCCGCCCCACTTCCCCAAGTCGATGTTTCCGCTACATAACTGGCGGGAGCAACCGGTCGACGTCCATGAAACCTGATGAATTTGATTTTCTCGCCCATGACGGCGAGCTCGCCCGGCTTATCCGCGGCTTCAACTGGGTGAAGACCTCTCTCGGTCCACCTTCGCTTTGGCCGAACGCCGTGAAGGTCACGACCTCGACCATTCTGCAGTCGCCGGTGCCGATCGTAACGCTCTGGGGCGAAGACGGCGTCATGATCTATAATGATGCCTATTCGGTCTTTGCTGGTGGCCGGCATCCGCAACTTCTGGGCTCGAAGGTGCGCGAGGGCTGGCCCGAGGTCGCCGACTTCAACGACAATGTCATGAAGGTGGGATTGGCCGGCAAGACGCTCGCCTATCAGGATCAGGAGCTGACGCTCTTCCGGACAGGCAAGCCCGAACAGGTCTTCATGAACCTCGACTATTCGCCTGTCATGGATGAGGACGGCCGTCCGTGCGGGGTGATCGCGATCGTGGTCGAGACGACCGCCAAGGTGGCGGCCGAGCGCTGGCGCAACGGCGAGCAGGAGCGGCTGCGGCGCATGTTCGAGCAAGCGCCCGGCTTCGTCGCGATGATGCACGGCCCCCACCATGTCTTCGAGCTGACTAACGCGGCCTATAACCAGCTTGTCGGCGGGCGTAATGTTATCGGCATGTCGGTGCGCGATGCGCTGCCGGAGCTGCACGGACAGGGCTATTACGAACTACTCGATCAGGTCTATACGTCGGGCGTCGCCTATGAGGGGCGGGCGCTGCCGGTCGATCTGCAGGTCTCCTCCGATGATCCGGTCGAACGCAAATATGTCGACCTCGTCTATCAACCGGTAACGGAACCGGATGGCAGCATCGTCGGCGTTTTCGTGCAAGGGTCCGATGTCACCGACCGCGTCGCGGCGGAGGAGGGGCTTCGGGCAGCCGAGCGGCAGAGCCGTCAGATCATGGACGGGGCCATCGACTACGCCATTCTCGCTCTCGATCTGGATGGGATCATCCTGCGCTGGAACGAGGGCGCACGCCGCATCTTCGGATGGACCGAAGACGAGGTCGCCGGCAAGCATTGGCAACTGCTCTTCACGCCCGAGGATCGCGCGGCCGACAAGGCGAGCGAGGCGATGGCGGCGGCACTGAGGCAAGGCAACGCCCATCACGACCGGTGGCATCTTCGCAAATCCGGCGAACGTTTTTGGGCCAACGGAGAAATCCGCCCCATCCGCGACGAGGACGGAACGCCCGTCGGTTTGGTGAAAGTTCTGCGTGACCGCACGGAGGAGCATCTGACGGCGCAGGCGCTTAGCGAAGCCGAAGCGCGGCTGCGCCGGGCGCAGGAGGCCGGTGGCGTCGGCGTTTTTTCGCTCGATCTCGAAACCAATATCCTCAACGCCACGCCGGAATTCTGCAAGATCTACGGATATGAAGATGCCGGCGATGTCCGCATCGAAACGCTGGAAGGCCTGATTGTCGAGGAAGACCGCGAGATCAGCTCCAATGGCAGGACGCGGGCGGAGGGCGCCTCGCCCTTGAACGTCGAGTACCGCATCCGCCGCGCCGACAATGGCCAGAAGCGCGTCATCGCCCGCAAGGGAGAGTTCGAGCGCGACGCCAGCGGCAAGCCACTGCGCTTCGTCGGCGTCGTCCAGGACGTGACCGACCGGCGCAAGGCGCAGCGCGAACTGAGAGAAAGCGAGGCCCGCTTCCGCGCGCTCGCCCAGGCGATACCCAATCACGTCTGGACCGCGCGGCCCGATGGCCAGCTCGATTGGTTCAACGAGCGCGTCTATGAATATGCCGGTGCGGCACCGGGCGAACTCGACGGTGGCGCCTGGACCAAGATCGTCCACCCCGACGATTTCACCGCCATGTCTGACCGCTGGCGGTCCGCCTTGTCGTCGGGTGAGGCCTATGAAACCGACCTCAGGCTGAGGCGCGCCGATGGTTCCTATCGATGGCACATCGCACGCGCGGTGCCGTCGCGCGACGAGGATGGCCGCGTTTTCCGCTGGATCGGCACCAATACCGATATCGAGGACCAGCGCGAGACGCGCGCGAAGCTTGAGGCCCTGAACGAAACGCTCGAGCAGCGCGTTGCCGAGCGCACCGCCGATCGCGACCGGATGTGGCGGCTGTCGACAGATATCATGCTGGTCGCCGACTTCGAGGCCAAGATAACGGCTGTCAATCCGGCATGGAAGACGGTCTTCGACTGGGAGGAAAGCGAGCTCATCAACCGGTCGTTCCTCGATTTCATCCATCCCGAGGATATCGCCACTACACTTACCGAAATCGGCAAGCTCAGCGAGGGCGCGACGACCTTCTCCTTCGAAAATCGTTACCAGGCTAAAGATAAAAGCTACCGCACCATTTCCTGGACCGCGGTTCCCTATGACGCGTCAATCCATGCGGTCGGCCGCGACGTGACGGAAGAGCGCGAGGCGGCTATCGCGCTCCGCAACACCGAGCTTGCCCTACAGCAGGCCCAGAAGATGGAGGCCATCGGCAATTTGACCGGCGGCGTCGCGCATGACTTCAACAATTTGTTGCAAGTGGTGGCGGGCAATCTCCAACTGCTGTCGCGCGACGTTATCGGCAACGACAAGGCGCAGCGCAAGATCACCAACGCGCTGGCCGGCGTGGAACGCGGCGCCAAGCTTGCGGCCCAGCTCCTCGCCTTCGGCCGCAGACAGGCGCTCGATCCCCGCGTCGTCAATGCCGGCCGGTTGATCCGCGGCATGGACGAGATGATCCGGCGCACGATCGGCGAAGGCGTCGAGGTGGAGACGGTTGTCTCGGGCGGCTTGTGGAACACGCTGGTCGACCCGATGCAGATCGAAAACGCGCTGCTTAATCTCGCGATCAATGCCCGCGACGCGATGGAGGGCTTCGGCAATCTGACGATCGAGGCCGGCAACGCCTATGTCGACGACGCCTATGCAAGGCAGCACCAGGATGTCGTGCCCGGCCAGTACGTGTCGATCTCGGTGACCGACACCGGCGCGGGTATCTCTCCCGACCTCTTGGATAAGGTGTTCGAGCCGTTCTACTCGACGAAGCCGGAGGGGAAGGGCACAGGTCTCGGCCTCTCCATGGTCTATGGTTTCGTTCGCCAGTCGGGCGGACATGTGAAGATTTACAGCGAGGTCGGACACGGAACGACGGTGAAAATGTATCTGCCGCGTTCGCTACAACAGGAAGACCTGCAGGTCATCGATCCGCATGCTCCTGTCGAAGGCGGACCTGAGACCATTCTCGTCGCCGAGGATGATGAGGGCGTGCGCACCACCGTGGTCGAAATGCTGCAGGAACTCGGCTACCGGGTTCTGAAGGCAGGCGATGCGGCGGCCGCTCTTTCGGTCATCGAAAGCGGTATCCACATCGACATGCTCTTCACCGATGTCGTCATGCCAGGACCGCTGAAAAGCAGCGAGATGGCGAAGAAGGCGAAGGAGCGGTTACCTAGCCTCGCCGTGCTCTTCACCTCGGGCTACACAGAAAACTCGATCGTTCACGGTGGCCGGCTCGATCCCGGCGTGCAGCTTTTGTCGAAGCCTTACACGCGCGAGGCGCTCGCCCGCAAGATCCGGCATGTCATCGACGAAACGCAGAAGAACGTCGAGCGCAGAAAAGACACGTCCATCGCAGCCATAGCCGCGCCCATATCGCCGGCGGTATCAAAGACACTCCGGGTCATCCTGGTCGAGGACAACGCGCTGATTCGGATGGCGACCGCCGACATGCTGGCTGAACTCGGTCACGAGGTGCTTGAGGCCGAATCCGCCGAGGAGGCACTTCCGCTCTTTGGAAGCGAGCCGATCGATGTGCTGGTGACTGATCTCGGTCTTCCAGGCATGTCCGGAGACGATTTCTGTCGCGAGGTGCGTAAGCGCTGGCCTGAGATCGGCATCGTCTTTGCGACGGGTTCGGAGAAGAAGCCCGAGATGGACGACAGTTCCAGGACGGTCCTGCTGCTCAAGCCACATGGGCTGAATGAGCTGAAGAATGCGTTGGACGCTGTCGGGCGAACGGAGTGAACGCCGCGACAAACTTCAAGGCTTCGATGCCGCGGAGCACGTGAACCGTGGTATCGGCATAGTCTCAAGCACCGATGGCAGCAAGCCGGTCTCGAACGAACGAGCGGCTCGTTTTAGCGACGTCGATGGGATCGACGTCGCGGGAGCCGAAGCCTGTCTCCACGGTGAAGTAGCCCTGGTAATCCGCGGACACCAGCGCGCCAAGAAGGTCATCCCAATCCATATTGCCCTTGCCGATCGCCTTGCGGTCGGTATCGGCAGCATGCAGGTGAACCAGATTGGGGCCCATGTCGGTCACATAGGACGACAGCGGACGGCCCTCATAGGCGATATGGCAAGTGTCGAACATCAGGCCGACATTGGCGCATTCCGCCTCGACCATCATCCGCCGTGCATCGGCGGCCGTGTCGATGAGATTGGTATCCGCCGTCGTCGGCTCAATAGCGATGGTGATGCCGCGTTCGGCGGCATGGGCGGCCACCTTGCGCAGGCAATCCAGGCTATGCGCCCAGGCCTGTTCGCGCGACATCTCTTCGGCCCGCCAGCCGCCGATGAAGAGCACCATCCCGGCGCCGAGATCGTGCGCGAGATCGACGATATCGGTGTAGTGGCCGATCGTGGACAGCCGCTCGGCATGCAGGATTGAGCAGGGATTGCAGCCAAAGCCGCCGCCGATGGCGGGCAGAAGGCTGCTGATCGCGATGCCCTCGCCGTCGGCCAATGCGCGGATCTCCGCCCGGCGCGTCTTGGACAGATGCGCCGGCCAGGCGTGGGGCGCGCAGCAGCCGATCTCCACCGCATCATAGCCGATGCCGGCAAGGGTGCGGATCGTATTAGGCAGCGAGTAGGTCGGAAGAAAGGTTGGAAAGCTGCTGAAGGGGAAGGTGTTGAATGCTAATTTCATCATGGGTTCCTTACGCGCCTGCCTCAGGCCGCCAGTGGTGGCGCCATCGCACCGGTCATGATCGCGACCGCGTCCGACATCGAATAATCCGACGGCTTGATGATCGCTGCGCGGCGGCCCAGGCGGTGGATGTGGATGCGATCGGCCACCTCGAACACATGCGGCATGTTGTGGCTGATCAGGACGATCGGTACGCCGCGCGCGCGAACCTTGAGAATGAGGTCGAGCACCTTGCGCGACTCCTTCACGCCGAGCGCCGCCGTCGGCTCGTCCATGATGATCACCTTGCTGCCGAAGGCGGCAGCGCGGGCAACGGCCACTCCCTGGCGCTGGCCACCCGACAGCGTTTCCACTGCTTGCTGGATATTCTGGATGGTGAGCAGGCCGAGGTCCGAGAGTTTTTCGCGAGCAATGCGGTCCATGGCTGGCCGGTCCAGCTGACGCAGGAGCCGGCCGAGGATGTTGTTGCTGTAGATCTCGCGGCCGAGAAAGAGATTGTCGCTGATCGACAGCGCCGGAGAAAGCGCCAGCGTCTGGTAGACAGTCTCGATCCCGGCCTTCCTCGCCTCAATCGGCGAACCGAACGTGATGGGCGCGCCATCAAGCAATATCTCGCCGGCATCGGGCCGCACCGCGCCCGACAGAGCCTTGATCAGGCTCGACTTGCCGGCGCCGTTGTCACCGATGACCCCCAGGATCTCTCCCGGCATCAGATCGAAATCGGCATGATCGATGGCCACGACGCGACCGTATTTCTTGACAAGGCCCTTGGCCTGCAGAACGGGTTTTGACATCTCGATCATGCAGATACCTTTCTGATCCACTGGTCGATCGCGACCGCAATGAGAATGAGCCAGCCGATGGCAAAGAGCTGCCAGAGCACATCGACGCCGGCGATGCGCAGGCCCGATTGGAATACGCCGACGATCAGTGCGCCGATCAGCGGCCCGAGGATGGAACCTCTTCCACCGAACAGCGAGATGCCTCCGATGACGACAGCCGTGATGGACTGGAGATTGCCTTCGAAGAAGCTGGTGGGGGAGACGGCCCCGACACGGCCGATCGCGGACCAGCCGGCGAGCGCGCAGATCAGGCCGGCCACCGCATAGACCGAGATCAGGACCCGGTCGGTCCGAATGCCCGCGAGTTCTGCGGCTTCCCGGTCATCGCCGACAGCATAGATATGACGGCCCCAGGCGGTTCGCGTCAGGGCATACCAGAGCACGAGGAAGACGATAACGAAGAGAATGGAGCCGTAGCTGACCTCGGTGCCGAAGACGGAGAAGTTCTCGCCGAAGAATTTCAGCGTCGGCGCTGCGGCATCGATCTCGCTGCCGCGGATCGATTGCGCACCCGAGAAATAAAGGTTCAGCGCGTAAAAGACGTTCCAGGTGCCGAGCGTCGCGATGAAGGGCGGCAGCTTGATCTTGGTGACGAGAAAGCCGTTGAAGAGCCCGATCCCGGTGCCGACGGCAAACGCGACAAGGAGTGCTGCAGGTGTCGGCCAGCCGAGCTTTACGGCGAGATTGCCCGCGATCACCGAGCTCAGGACAAGGGTTGCGGCAACCGAAAGGTCGATACCGGCCGTCAGGATGACGAGGCTCTGGGCCACCGCCAATACACCGATGATCGATACCTGCTGGACGATCAGCGACATGTTGTAGGGCGAGAAGAATTTGCTTCCGGCAAACAGGCCGAAGCCGATCAGCGACAGGATCAGCACGATCAGAGGGATGATGGTCGGGTAGGCGTGCAGGAAGCGCTGCACTTTGCCGATGATGCCGATATCGTCCACGTCGAACCTGGCGTAGGCATCACCGGCGCTCTTGGCTTCAATGCCGTCGGCATGCGGCACTTGTCCTTCGGTGTTGGTCATTGATAATCCCTTATTCCTGGGAGCGCCGTAAGGCGTTTGCGCGCGGGCACGGCGGTGGCATCGGGATGCGCGCCGTCACGCGCATCCCTGCTTCGTCCTTGGGAGGACCGTGTCAGGGGTTGGCTTAGCGCGGCAGGATCAGCCCCAGCACTTCTTCAAGGCTTCGTCCGAAGTCATCGACTTCAGGCCTTCGACCGGATGGTCGGTCACCAGCTCGACGCCGGTATTGAAGAAATCGAGACCGGGGGTCGGCTCCGGCTTCTTGCCGCTGTCGGCAAAGGCCTTGATCGCCTCGATGCCCATCGACGCCATCATCAGTGGGAACTGCATCGAGGTGGCGCCGATCACGCCGGCCTTGACGTTCTGGACGCCGGGGCATCCGCCATCGATCGACACCACGGTGACTTTGTCCTTGCGACCGGCAGCCTTGATCGCCTCGAATGCGCCGGCAGCAGTCGGTTCGTTGATCGTGTAGACGAGGTTGATCTCGGGATCGACCTGCAGCAGGCTTTCCATACCGGTGCGCCCACCATCTTCGTTGGCGTTTGTGACAGCATTGCCGATGATGCGCTTGTCGTCTTCGTCGCCGATACGCTGCGGGTTCTTCACGTCGACACCGAAGCCGGTGAGGAAGCCCTGGTTGCGCATGTAGTCGACGGTGATCTGCTGGGCATTGAGGTTGAGAAGCGCGATCTTCGCATCTTTGCTCTTGTCACCAAGGGTACCGGCGGCCCACTTGCCAACGAGTTCGCCGGCCTTGAAGTTGTCGGTCGCAAAGGTTGCGTCGGCGGCATTGGCAGGATCGAGCGGCGTGTCGAGCGCGATCGTCAGCAAGCCGGCCTTGCGGGCCTCGGCGATGACGGGCACCAGGGCGCTGGAATCGTTCGGCGTCAACAGAATTCCCTTGGCGCCGCTGCCGATGCAGGATTCGATCGCGGCAATCTGCGTATCGGCGTCGCCGTCCTGCTTGCCCGCGAAGGTGAGCAACGTGATGCCCAGTTCCTTCGCCTTGGCGGACGCGCCCTCCTTCATCTTTACGAAGAACGGATTGACCTCCGTCTTGGTGACCAGGCACGCAGTAATGTCTTCCGCATGCGCCGGAGCGCTCAAGGCTAGGGTAATCGCAATTCCCGAGACCGCGCCAGCAATAAGATTTCGCATGTGTTCCTCCCTATGCCCAAAAGGCCGTTGGCTCTCTCAACCCGTGAATGTCTGGTGTCATTGGCTCCTCACCGCCGACCTTCATAAGCAAACACCAAAGGAAACATCTGTCAATAGATAAGCCGGTATGATTTATTAATGATGTAGATACAGCAACAAAGATGCTCGCTTTTCGGCAATTTACGGCGCGCAAGCAGCATGCTTCTCCAAGCTCACATCGATAAAAAATCACCCGGTATGATTTATCTATTGACGATTGTACGTTTCTTTTCGATAGTGCAGACATCGATGAGCACTTGCCCAGCAGCGCGATCGGCGCTTTGCTATGGCTGCGCTAGAATGAGGGCGTGTCTTGGTGGAGGGGACGAGCTTGCTTGAAATGGAACGGGCCGATCAAGGTCAGCCAAGCTTAGGCGATCCAAGCCGCGGCACCAATCAGACCGGGATCAAGCTCTATAACGAGCGGCTGGTGCTGTCGCTGGTGCGTGCGCATGGTTCGCTGTCGAAAGTCGAGATCTCGCGGCTGACGGGGCTTTCCACGCAGGCAAGTTCCGTGATCATGAAACAGCTTGAGGGTGAGGGCCTGCTGATCAAGGGCACGCCGCAGCGCGGCAAGGTCGGCCAGCCGTCCGTGCCCATGTCGCTCAATCCCGAAGGTGCCTTCTCGATCGGCCTGAAGCTCGGGCGCCGCACCGCCGAACTGGTGCTGATGGACCTGTCGGGCGCCGTGCGCCGCTTCATCAGCACGACATACCGCTATCCGACGCCGAGCCTCCTGCTCGCCTTCCTGAAACAAGGCGTCAACGAGATTATCGACAACATGACGCGGCTGCAATTTTCCCGCATGCGCGGGATCGGCATTGCCGCTCCGTCGGAAATGTGGAGCTGGGAGGAAGAGGTCGGCGCGCCGCATGAGGTGGTCGAATCCTGGAAGCAGTTCGACCTGAAAGCCGAACTGGAACAGATGTTCGCTCTCCCTGTTCATTCCTATAACGATGCCACCGCCGCCTGCGCCGCCGAACTCGCCTTCGGCGAGGGCCGCAAATATCCGGACTTCCTCTATATCTTCTTCGCCACGCTGATCGGCGGCGGCGTCGTGCTTGACGGATCGCTGTATCCGGGGCGGCGCGGCTATGCAGGCTCTATCGGCTCGGCGCCCGTCCCCTCGATGACGCCGGGCGGCCAGCCCAAGCGCCTCATCCAGTGCGCGTCGATCTATCTCTTGGAGCGAATGATCGTCGCCGAGGGCGGAGATCCGAGCGTCATCTGGCACAAATCGGACAACTGGGCGCATATCGGAGAAGTGCTCGACCGCTGGATCGAACAGACCACGGACAGTCTCGCGCTGGCGATCGGATCGTTCATCTCGGTCATCGATTTCCATCACGTCGTCATCGACGGCGGCTTCCCGCCGCATGTCCGATCCGTCGTCGTCGAGAAGACCAGGGAGAAACTCGAGCGTCTGGAAATGCAGGGCGTTGCACCGGTGGAAGTTGTCGAAGGCAAGATCGGCAGTGACGCCCGCGTGCTCGGGGCAGCCAGCCTTCCGCTTCTGGCGGACTACGCACGCGACCGCGACGTGCTCTTCAGCTCGGCCGCATCGTAATCGATATCACTACGCAATGGGGCTTTCCCAAGGAGCCCGGGAGGAAAATCGTGCTTATAGGAATAGACTGGGGTGGCACCAAGATCGAAGGTGTGGCCATGACGCATCAGGGTGAGGAGCTGCTGCGCCTGCGCGAGAATACGCCCCGCCACGACTATTTCGGCTGCATCGCGATGATCAAATCGATGATCGATGCACTAGAAGCAAAGACAGGACAGAAAGGCTCGCTCGGCATCGGCATTCCCGGTTCGCTCGAACCGGTCAGCCGGCTGGGTAAGGGCGCAAGCTCCACCTGGCTGCTCGGTCGGCCGGTCGAAAAAGACCTGCACGACGCCATCCAGCGCGATATCCGGGTGGAAAATGACGCCGATTGTTTCGCCGCTTCAGAAGCGGTGGATGGCGCCGGCGTCGGGCACAATGTCGTGTTCGCCGTTATCCTTGGCTCCGGCGCCGGCGCGGGCATCGCTGTCGGCGGCAAAGCGCATCACGGACCCAACAACAGCGGCGGGGAATGGGGTCATAACCCCCTGCCGTTCCCCGATACCACCGAAATCCCCGGCCGTCCCTGCTATTGCGGTCGTCATGGCTGCATGGAGACCTGGGTCGCCGGGCGCGCTTTTGAGGCCGAATACACCCGGCACACGAATGAAGAGCTGAAAGCGCGTGAGATCATCGAAAAGAAGCGAAATGGCGATCGTCTTTGCGGGCTTTTGTGGGATCGCTATGTCGATCGCGTCGCAAGAGGCCTGGCGACCGTCGTCAACACACTCGACCCGGATATTCTGGTGATGGGCGGCGGGATGTCGAATGTCGAGGAACTCTACATCGACCTGCCGCCGGCGCTTGCGAAACGAACCTTCTCCACCGTATTCAACACGCCGATCCGCAAGGCCGTGCATGGCGATTCCAGCGGGGTTCGCGGCGCCGCATGGCTTTGGAAAGACTGATTTCGCCCGCCCCCTTAAAGGACAAAGATCCATGACTGCTCAATCCGATATCAACGCGCGCTTTTCGTTCGCGCTCAACCTCATCCGCCAGGCCGGCGATCTCGCCGATGGCTATTTCAAGAACCGCGACAGCCTCACCATCAAGGCCAAGGGCCTGCAGGATATGGCAAGCGAAGCCGATCTCAACACCGAACTGCTGATCCGGGGCCAGCTCGAGAAACACTTCCCCGAAGACGCCTTTCTCGGCGAAGAGACCGGCCTCTCCAAATTCGCGGAAGGCCAGGGCATATGGGTTGTCGATCCAATCGACGGCACTCAGCCTTTCATTTCGGGCATGTCGAGCTGGTGCGTTTCGATCGCCTTCGTCCAGGATAACATCCTGAAGTTCGGCATGGTCTATGCGCCAGAGCGCAACGAACTTTTCGCCGGCGGCATCGACTTCCCCGCAACGCTCAACGGCGCGCCGGTCGGCAAGCATCCCGGCACCACCATTCGCGACGGCATCGTCGGTGTCGGCTATTCGCCGCGCGTGACGCCGGACGAATTCCTGCCGATGTTCGAGCGCTTCTTGAAGAATGGCGGCATGTTCTATCGCGACGGATCGGGCGCGCTGACGCTCTGCTACATCGCTAGCGGTCGCCTGCTTGGCTACATCGAGCCCCACATCAATTCCTGGGATTGCCTCGGCGCCATCGCTGTCATCCGCGCTGCCGGCCTGAAAACCAATGACTTTCTGGCAGATGACGGTCTGCGCAAGGGTAACCGGGTCATTGCCGGCAACGAGACGATCTATCAGGCGCTCGTCGATATCTACGGCTGAGGACGTCGCGTTTGAGTGCTGACCGGCGTCGCAGGGGAGCGGCGCCGGTCGGACTGTCGTTTGAAAGGGGGGCTTGTGCCAGACGACATTATTTTCAATAGAGGCTTTTCAGCACTGCTGTTCGACATGGACGGCACGCTGCTTGATTCAACCGCCGTGGTCGAGCGGATCTGGGGCCGATGGGCGATCGATCACGGGATCGAACCCGGGCCGCTGATCCGTACGATCCACGGGATCAGGGCCGTGGACGTTCTCAAGCGTCTCAACCTCACAGGCGTCGACCCCGTCGACGAGGCACGGCGCATCGAGGCCCAGGAGATGGAGGATGTCGAGGGCATAGTGCCGGTCGCCGGCGCGATACCGTTACTTAACAGCCTGCCACCGAAGCAGTGGGCGATCGTCACCTCGGCGCCGATTGAGCTGGCAAGGAAACGGCTTGCTGCCGCGGGTATCCCGATCCCTGAGGTGATCGTCAGCGGCGAGGATGTTGCGCGCGGCAAGCCGCATCCGGATTGCTATCTCCTGGGGGCGAAGCGGCTGGGGTTCGAACCCGGTGCGTGTCTGGCATTCGAGGATGCGCCCGCAGGCACCCGCGCTGCAGAAGCGGCGGGCTGCCCCGTCGTGCTGGTCACGGCAACCCACAGCACGCTCCACCCTTTGGGTCACATTGCCGTTCGAGATTACCTCGGGCTGAGATATTCCCGAGATGACGGCAAGATAAGCGTCTGGTTCAAGACGAACTAATCGAAACGCCGGCCTCAAACGAGACCGGTGCTAACGTTTCATCTTCGGCGCACTGTATCGCGACGCGCCGACGTCTGTCATGGCAGCCCTATCGAGCGCCCGCTTGCAAGCCGGCCGCGTCGGAAAGGATCGCGGTGGCTTCGTTTAAGAGAACGTCTTTCGCCTTCTTGCGGGCATTTTCCAGCGCGATGTCGGCCGTGAGGCTACGCTCGTTGGATTGCAGGCCGTCGTCGTTGGTGGTGTCGACGCCATCGTCCAACTGGGCGCGAGACTTCAGCCGATTTTCACGCGCTGTCAGCTCCTTGCGGCGGTCGGCTTCGTTGAGCGAGATCACGCCCTTGTCGCGCTGCGCCTTCAATTCGGCAACGTCTTCGATAAGACGCTGGAAGTCCGGGTCGCTTTCCACGCGCTTGTCGTGAAGGGCCTGCAGTTTAGGCAGCTCGACCTTGAGGTTGCCAGCCTGCTTGTAGCGGGCGGGCTTGATCTGCGTCCAGGGGAGCGCGTTGTCGTAGCTGGTTTCGCCGAAGGTCTTCGGGTCGGAGAGGCCGGGCAGGGCGATGTCGGGGGTCACGCCGCGCAGCTGCGTCGTGCCGCCGTTGACGCGGAAGAACTGGGCGATCGTCAGCTTCAGCTCGCCGAATTTTGGTTTGTCGTTGCGCGCCACCTGGTCGAGGTTGACCACGGTCTGCACCGTGCCCTTGCCGAAGCTCGGCTCGCCGATGATCACGCCACGGCCATAGTCCTGGATGGCGGCCGCGAAGATCTCGGAAGCGGAGGCTGAGCCGCGATTGATCAGAACGCCGACGGGGCCGGTCCAAGCCGGTGTCGGCAGATCGTCGCTTTGAACCTCGACCTTGCCATCGGCGCCGCGCTGCTGAACCACCGGGCCCTTGCCGACGAACAGGCCGGTGAGGTCGATCGCTTCGGCAAGCGAACCGCCGCCATTGTTGCGCAGGTCGATCAGCACGCCGTCGACATTGTCCTGCTTGAGCTCGGTCAGCAGCTTGGCGACGTCGCGGCTGGCGCTTCTGTAGTCCTTGTCGCCCTTGCGGCGGGCTTCGAAGTCTTCGTAGAAGGCCGGCAGCGTGATCACGCCGATCTTGCGGGTGACGTCGCCATCCTTGACCGGGAGAACGGTCTTCTTGGCCGCCTGCTTTTCGAGGCTGATCTTGTCGCGCACGAGACTGATGACGCGATGACCGCCATCGGCGCCGGCATCGGCGGGCAGGATATCCAGGCGGACGATCGAATCCTTCTCGCCGCGGATCAACTGCACGACTTCATCGAGGCGCGTGCCCATCACTTCCTTGATCGGGCCGTCGGCGCCCTGGCCGACACCGGTGATACGGTCGCCGACCGCGAGCTTACCGGAAAGCTGCGCCGGGCCACCCGGAACGAGTTCGCGGATCGTCGTGTAATCGTCGCGCTCCTGCAGCACCGCGCCGATGCCAACCAGCGAGAGCTTCATCGAGATATCGAAATCGGCCGATGCGGTGGCGCCGAAGTAATCGGTATGCGGATCGATCGACGTCGAATAAGCGTCCATGAAGGACTGGAAGACGTCGTCGCTCTTGTACTTATAGGCGCGCTCGAGCGCGTTCTTGTAACGCTTGTCGAGCGTGTCGCGAATAGTGGCTTCGGTCTGGCCTCCGAGCTTCAGCCGGAGCCAATCGGCCTTCACCCGCTTGCGCCAGAGATCGTTGCTCTCGGCCTCGGATTGCGGCCAGGGTTTGTCGTCGCGCACCAGCGCGTAGTCTTCCTGCGCGGTGAAATCGAAGCCCTTTTTCAGGAGATCGCGGGCATAGGTCATGCGATCGACAATGCGCTGCTCGTAGACATTAAAGATCGAAAAGGGAAGCTTGAGGTCTTCTTTCTTGATGGCGTCGTCGATCTTGGTGCTATCGGCCATGAAGGTGTTAATGTCCGACTGCAGGAAAATCATCCGATCCGGATCGAGCGACTTGATGAAGCGATCCATGATCTTGACGGAGAGGCTATCGTCGAGCGCGACCGGCCGATAGCTGTAGCGCGTCAGAAACTGCGCGCTCAGCTGCGCTGCCTGCTCCTGCTGCTTTTGCGGCGCCAGAACCGGCACCGGTCCCATGTCCAGTGCATGGGCCGTGGGCGCAATCGCCAGGAAAATGCCGAGGAAACCGTATTTAATGCGCATCAAGCTGTGATCCAATTCCGACTGCTCGCGTTTGTCTACATTCTAGGTGGAGCAATTATGGTTTTTTAGCAACCGGGTTGATTGGACGGATAAACGCTGACGCCGATATCATCTACAACTTTTGGTGAGATCGGTTGTGAAGGCTGACGGTGTTCACGCCGGCCGGCCGCCTCAAACGAGCGTCTTGGCGGCTACCAGGACCTCTTTATCCACATGAACCTCATGGCGGGTCTCGGGATATTTTCGGTCACGAACATCCTCGGCGAATGTCCGGAAAGCGTTCACGCGCAGATCCTGCAGGCGCGCCTCTTCCGCCGCCAGATCGGCATATTGTTTGGAATGGCGCGGCACGCGGCTGATGCCTGTACCTAGCACGTCGCAGGAGAACAGATATTGGGCGTCGCAGACCGCGCCGCAGCCCATTCCAAGCGTGATCAGCGGCGTCGAGCGCGTGATCCACTCGGCGATCGCGACCGGCACGACCTCCATCTCGACCGCCCAGGCGCCGGCCTGCTCATAGTCCTTCACGCGACGATACATCGATGCCGCCTCCTCAGGCGTCTTGCCGATCGAGCGGAAATTCGTCCACGTGGCCCAGCGCGGCACGAGACCGACATGGCCGCTGACGGGAATGCCCTCCTTGGCCATCGCTTCCAGCAAGCGCAGCGAGCCGGCGAAGTAGATACAGCTGGCGCCGAGATCGAGCGCGCGAAAGCCTTCGCGGATGGCGCTCGATTCGTCATGAATGGCGCCCTGCACATGGGCTGCCTGGATGAAGGCGGTGGAGGCTGCCTTGCGTATCCGGGGAAGCTGCTCGTCCACCTCGCAGGTGAACATCTCGATGCCGGCCTCGGCGGCTGCCGCTGCCTCCGCCGGGCTATCGACATGCATGGTTAGGAATTGACGCTTGCCCTTGAGCGCGCGCAGATCGGCTACGGTCAATGCACGGGTCATGCCTTGTTGCCTTCCTGCGCTTCCTTGCGAGCGTTCTCGCGTTGCAGCTTCTTCTGCCAGCGCGCGTTCATCGCTTCGTCGCCATCCTTGGTGCCGTCGTGCCAGGTGCCGAACCGCTTGTCGAACGGGATCAGGCCGTCGGCATAGTTCACCTCGAAATACTTGTGGTGGAGGTAGTGGGCATAGGCGTGGGTATCGAGCCCGCCTTCGTCGCCCGCCTCGATCTTGTCGAAGCCGACATGGCCGACCACCGCGCCGAGCGCCAGCGAATGCAGATTGTAGATGGCGACCAGCGGATGCGAGAAGATCACCAGATGGATCAGTGCTTCACCGAAGAAGAGCGGTGCTCGACCGGGTGCATGGCAAGCGATGACCAGGGAGACGGATTGACCGAGTTGTGGTGCACCGAATGCACGAATTTGTAGAGTGCTGGAATGTGCAGCGCGCGGTGGATCGCGAAGAAGTAGGCTTCGTGGAACACGGGCACGAAGAGCACGATGCAGGCAAGCCAAACCGGATTGAAGCGTCAGCTCGTATTGATCCGACCAGCACCACGGCACGGCGGTGATCGGCTCGTCCGCACCCATGAGATTGGCCGCCGCGAGCATCGCCTGCTCCTGGGCGCTCCGCCAGGATTCGAGCCGAACGCGCCTTCCGAGACGCCGTCGGCACCGATCTCGAAGGTCTCGATCCGGCTCGCGCACAGGATTTCCACGCCCGCCGCCTCGTGGCGCGAGGCGACCGCGTGGGCGATATCCTCGGGCACGCCGCGCGAGAGGATGCGTGGCAGGCCCTCGATCAGGGTGACGGTGGCGCCAAGGCCGCGAGCGATGGCCGCGAGCTCGAGGCCGATGAAGCCGCCGCCGACGATGGCAAGCCGGCCCTCATGCAGATGCCGCTTGATCGCCAATGCATCGGCATGGGTGCGAAGCGTCAGCACGCGCTCGGAGCGTTCGGCGATGCCGGGGAGCGGACGTGGCCTCGCGCCGGTCGCAAGCAGCAGCTTGTCATAGGCGAGCGTCGTTCCGTCCGAGAGTTCGACGGTCTTGTTCGATCGATCGATGCCGATCGCGTCGGCGCCCAGGCGAACGTCGATACCGCGTTCCTTGTAGCCATCGGCATCCATGATGAACTTCGGATCGGCGCCCTCGAGGATCCCGTTCTTCGACAGCGGCGGCCGCTCGTAAGGGTGGAGTGCTTCCGCGCCCACTAGCATGAGCGCGCCGTCGAAATTGCGCTCGCGCACCTGCAGCGCGGCACGTCCGCCGCATTCGCCACCGCCGATGATAACGATAGAGGACATGGCTGTCTCCATACTACCGGTTCGCTGGGTGTCAGGCGGGGATGGCGAGCAGGACTTCGCCCGCTTCGATCTTCGCCTGGTAGGTGTTGAGGCTTTTGCAGGCCGGCGGCCGGCGCGGCGTGCCGGTGCGATAGTCGAAGGCCCCCGAATGCTTGGGACATTCGATCTCGTAGTCCAAGACTAGCCCGTCGGCGAGGTGGATGGCCTCGTGCGAGCAAAGGCCGTCGGTGCAGAACACCTCGTCCTCGGGAGAACGATAAACCGCGTAAGTGCGACCGCCATGGTCGAAGCGTATGACGCCTTCCTGCTCGATGTCGTCAAGACGACAGGCTGATACCAGCTCATGATGTGCCTCCCTTCACTTCTCCAGACATCACTAAATATCGGTCCGCGCCCACCACGGCGCAACGCCGATACTGACGCAAATGCATCACTCACTAAGCTCACGAATGAGGAGCAAGGGAGGATGTTTCGTGGCGAGAAAGCCGAGCATGGATGACGTAGCGGCGGCGGCCGGCGTTAGCCGCATCACTGTCGACCGTGTGCTGAATGGCCGTGGCGGCGTCAAGCCGAAGACCGAGCAGCTCGTCATCGAGACGGCGAGGGCGCTCGGCGTCGACCGCGCGCTCACGATGATGCCGACGCGCATCCTCCGCATCGGCGTGGTGCTGCAGAACAATGTGAATTCCTATTACGTGAAGCTGCGCGAAGGCTTCATCCGTTCGGCGCAGCAATACAAGCGCTACAACATCCGCGTCACCTTCTGGTATTTCGAGCAGATCAAGGCCGACGCCGCGATCAAGACGCTGGCGAAGGCTGCGGCCGAGTGCGACGGGCTCGTCGTCATCCTGTTCGATGACCCTGATGTGACCGCGATGGTGGATCAGCTGTCGCGCAAGCTCCCCATCGTGACCGTCGCCTCCGACCTGCCGGGCACCGGCCGGATCGGCTATGTCGGCTCGAACGCCGTTCAGGAGGGGCGCACGGCGGGCGCGCTCATGGGGCGTTTTCTCGGTGGTACCGGCGGCGACGTGGTCGTCATCGTCGGCCTTCACCAACTGCTGGAGCACGAGCAACGGGCGATGGGCTTCCGCGACATCTTGGGCCGGGACTATCCGAACTGCCGGGTGGTCGAGACGTTTCAGAGCTCCGAACAGGAGAACATCCGCAAGGATTTCCGCACGCTCCTGCGCCGCCACGCCGCGCTGCGAGGCGTCTACAACATGTCGGTGGGCAACCCTGTGCTCGCCGAAGAACTGAAGGCGATCGGCAAGGACCAGTCCGTCTGTGTGATCACCCATACGGTGACGCCGGAGCGGGTGGAGTTGATGGATGACGGTGTCGTCGATGCGATCATCGACCGTGAACCTTTTCTGGAGGCGCGGCGCGCAATCGAAATCCAGCTCCACCACGCCGGCCGTTTTGCCGAAGACGACATAACGCCGCCGCAGCGGCCGCGGATTTTCCTGCGCGAGAATGTCCGCTTCGAGTAATCGTATCGCGAGATCGCCGGTGGTTCCCGAAGTGTCAAGCGCTGCCTGAGCGCCGAAATCAGGAAAATGATGAGAAAACGTTTTCTCACGTTGACTTTGCATTTGAGAAACGCTTTTCTCACCTCCGAGAGAAGGAGGAGATTGCGTGGTCGCTCGGAGCAACCGTGTCACAATTCATGACGTCGCCAAGGCTGCGGGCGTCAGCGTTTCGACTGTCTCGAAGGCGCTGAACGATACCGGCCGGATGGCGCTGGAGACACGCGAGAAGATCAAGTCGATCGCAGCCGACGTCGGCTTCCGGCCGAATGCACTGGCCCGCAGCCTGCTATTCAACAGAAGCTTCACCGTGGGGCTGCTCACCAACGATACCTATGGTCGCTTTACCCTGCCGCTGATGTCGGGGATTTCGGAGGCGTTGGTCGATCATGGTGTCTCGGTCTTTCTCTGCGCGATCGAGGATGATCCAGCACTCGCCAAGGTTCATGTCGACGCCATGCTGGACAAGCAGGTGGATGGCATCATCGCGACGGGCAAGCGGGTCGACAGGTCTCTCCCGGTCGATCTCGCTGGCCTGCCGGTGCCCGTCGTTTATGCCTTCACCGAGGGCGTGCCGGGAAGCGTGATCCTGACGGCGGATGATTCCGACGGCGCGCGGCTCGCCGTCGAGAGGCTTCGCGAGGTCGGCCGCAAAAGCATCGTCCATGTGACCGGTCCCGACAGTTTCGTCTCGGCCGTGGAGCGAGCCGATGCCTTTCGCCAGGCCGTCGCTCCGGATGCGCTCGTCATGCACGGAACGTGGACGGAGGCCTGGGGGCATGAGGCCGTCGCCATTCTTTGGGGTGGCGACAACGAAACGCCGGACGGCATCTTCTGCGGCAACGACCAGATCGCGAGAGGCGTGGTGGATGCCTTGCGCGAGCGGGGAGTTCGCGTGCCCGAGGATGTGTCGATCATCGGTTTCGACAACTGGGAGATCTTCGCCGACCAGACGCGGCCGGCGCTGACGACGGTCGACATGAATTTGAAGGAGCTCGGTCGAACGGCCGGTCTGACGATCTTGGATCTTGCCGAAGGACGGGCTGTGGAGGCCGGACTGCGCAAGCTTCCATGCAAGCTGGTTGTTCGCCAGTCCTGTGGCGGAGACCGGAAAATCTAACGGGAGGCGGGGCGCGTTTGCCCCATGATTTGGAGGAAATCATGCATAAGAGAATGCTTGCAGCGACGGCTTTGCTGTCAATATGCCTTTGCTCGGCGGCATCCGCCGAAACCGTCAGCATGTGGGTGCGTTCGGGCAGCGGCGGCGGCGCCTTCAAGGCGGTCATCGACGCCTATAACGCGGCCAATCCCGACAAGGTCGAACTCACCGAAATCCCGTCGGACCAGATGGTCCAGAAATATGCGACGGCGGTTGCCGGCGGTCAGGCGCCCGACGCGATCTCGCTTGACCTGATCTACACTCCGTCCTTTGCGTCCGCCGGCCAGCTCGAAGACTTGACCGATTTCGCCAAGTCGCTCAACTATTTCAACGCGCTGGCCCCCGCTCACGTCAAACAGGGTACCTATGAAGGCAAGGTCTACGGCTTGCCGCTCTTGGTCGAGACCTCCGTCTTCGCCTGGAACAAGGGCCTCTACAAGAAGGCCGGGCTCGACCCCGAGAAGGCGCCGACGTCATGGGAAGAGATCACCGCCAATGCCGAGAAAATCCGCAAGCTCGGCGGCGATGACTACGGTTTCTATTTCTCGGGCGGTGGCTGTGGCGGCTGCATGATCTTCACCTTCGCGCCCCTCGTCTGGGGTGCGGGCGCGGATATCCTGTCTGAGGATGGAAAGACCGCGGCACTGGATACTCCCCAGATGCGAAAGGCCGTCGACGACTATCGTGCGATCGTCAAGTCGGGCGCCGTACCTGCCAGTGCCGCAACCGACAACGGCGTGGACTTCCTGAAGTTCCTCGGCGGCAAGATCGGCCAGCAGAGCCTTGGCGCTTTCGCCATCGGAACGATGATCACGCAGCATCCGGAGCTCGACTTCGGCGTGACGATGATCCCCGGCGTCGACGGCAAGCCGTCCTCCTTTGCCGGCGGCGACAATATCGTCGTCACCAAGGGCACGTCGCATGTCAGTCAGATCCAGACGTTCCTGCAGTTCGTCTATTCCGAAGAGGGACAGACGATCATGGCCAAAAATGGCAGCCTGCCGACGCGCACCGATATCGCCGAGCAGGTCCTGAAGGGACAGGATCCGCGCCTGCTCGTGGCAGCCGATGCGATCAAGGTCGCCAAAACGCCCTATACGCTGCAGTTCAACGATCTGATCAACAGCCCGAACAGCCCGTGGTCGCAGTTCATCAATGCCGCCATTTTCAGCGATGACGTCGACGGCGCCTTCGCTAACGGTCAGGCCGACATGCAGTCGATCATCGACAGCGCGCAATGATCTCAAGGGTCGGGATCGCCCGGCGCTCCCGACCGACACATCGCAATCGCTCGCCATTTCACAAACTGAACGAGATCAAAGATGACGACTGAAATCATCTCCGTCTCTCCGAAGCGCAGGCGGCGGCGGAGAGGGGGCTGGCGGGGCGTTGCCTATATCGCGCCCGCGATCGCCCTGGTGACCGTGTTCTTCGTGCTGCCGCTCCTCTTCACCGTGTGGATGAGCCTGCACCGCTGGCCGCTCATGGGATCGCCGCGCTGGATCGGCATCGGCAATTACACGCGCATGTTCAACGACCCGCGTTTTTGGACATCGCTTGGCTTCACCGCACAATACACGCTGGTGGTCACGATCGCGATTTTCGCGCTGGCGTTTCCGCTTGCCTTCTTCGTCGACAAGCCGCGCCGCTTCGTGTCGGGCTATCGCACCATCATCTTCCTCCCCGTCGTCATCGGCCTTGCATCGGCATCGCTTCTGTGGGTCTGGCTCGCCAATGTCGATAGCGGCCTGTTCTCGCCCGTCTTCGAAATGCTTGGCCTCACCCAAGGGCGACGCAACCTGCTTGCGACCTTCGACAGCGCCTTCCTGACAATCATCGTCATGGTCGTGTGGAAGGTCGCCGGCTTCACGATGATCATTCTCTTGACCGGGCTGCAGGGCATTCCATCGGAGCTGACGGAGGCCGCGCGCATCGATGGCGCCGGCGCCTGGCAGCGCTTTCGCCACCTGACACTGCCCTTGATGCGCAGAACCATGGCGCTCGCGCTCATCCTGTCAGTCACCGGTTCGATCCTCGCCTTCGACCAGTTCTACATCATGACATCAGGTGGACCGCAAAACCGCATGATCTCGATCGTCTACTACATCTTCAACCAGTCCTTCGTGTCGTTCAATCTCGGTTATGGCGCGGCTCTTTCCATCGCGCTGCTCGTCATCCTGGTGGCGCTTAGCATCGTGCAGCTCTGGCTGCTCAAGGTTGGGGAGGATCGTCCATGACCGGTCGCACAGCCCTTCGCGCCCGCCGCAATGCAAGGCGGGCCACGAGCTATCACGTCGCCGGTGCCGCGATCGTGGTCTTCTTCCTGGCGCCGTTTGCGATCATGCTCATGTCATCGTTCCGCCCGCGAAGCGAAACCGCTCTGCCGCCATGGCCGCTCACCGGCATCAGCGAATTCAGCGTCGATGCCTACAGGACGCTCGATACGTTCGGTGCCGGCATCTGGCATCACATGTTCAACTCGCTGATCGTGTCCGTCGCGACGGTGCTGCTGACGGTGGCGATCAGTCTGCTCGCTGGCTACGGCTTCTCGCGCTACCGGTTCCCGTTCAAGAACGTGCTGTTCATCCTAATCATCGCGACCTTGATGATCCCGTTCCAGTCGATCCTGACGCCGCTCTTCATCATCCTCTCGCGGCTAGGGCTCAACAATTCGCTGCTCGGGTTGACGCTCGTCTACGTCACGCTGCAGCTGCCATTCTCCGTCTTCATGATGCGCAATGCGTTCGACGCGGTGCCCAAGGAGATCGAGGAGGCGGCCCGTATAGATGGCGCTCGCGATCTCGGCCTGCTCGCCCGCGTGCTGTTTCCGCTGGTGCTGCCCGGTGTCGTCACGGTCGCGATCTTCGCCTTCCTCAATGCCTGGAACGAGTTCTTCGCGGCACTCGTGCTTTTGTCCAGCAACGAGAAGTTCACGCTGCCGGTGCTGATGACCGCCGTGCGCTCTTCCAGAATGGGCGCCATCGATTGGGGCGCGGTGCAAGCCGGCGTCGTCGTCATGGTCATCCCCTGCCTGCTCGTCTTCCTGCTTCTGCAACGCTTCTACATGCGCGGCCTGATGGCCGGCGCCGTCAAGTAATTCAAAGGAGAATTTGAGATATGACTACCGAAAACAAGAGCCAGTTCCGCCCGGTCGCCGTTCCCGATGTCGAGCTCAACGGCTTCTGGGGCAAGTGGCAGGATGCGGTGTGCGATTCCACGGCGGCGATCCTGCTCGATCGCTGCGAAAAAGCCGGCATGATCCAGGCGATCGACGTGAACCAGCCGTGCCCCGGCGTCGTCATACCGATCGACGAGAAGTGGACCGGCTCGACGCAGATGTTCTGGGATTCCGATCTCGGCAAGTCGATCGAAACCATCGCTTACTCGCTCTACCGCAAGCCGAATGCCGAGCTTGAGGCGCGTGCCGACGCCATCATCGACATGTATGAAAAGCTGCAGCAGGAGGACGGCTATGTGAATGCCTGGTTCCAGCGCGTGCAGCCCGGCAAGCGCTGGACAAACCTGCGCGACCATCACGAGCTCTATTGCGCCGGCCATCTCATGGAAGCCGCCGTCGCCTATTACCAGGCAACCGGCAAGCGCAAGCTGCTCGACATCATGTGCCGCTATGCCGACCACATGATCACGGTCTTCGGCCATGGCGAAGGCCAGATACCCGGCTATTGCGGCCACCAGGAAGTGGAGCTCGCGCTGGTGAAGATGGCGCGCGTCACGGGCGAGCAGAAATACCTCGACCTCTCCAAGTTCTTCATCGACGAGCGCGGCAAAGAGCCCCACTTCTTCACCGCCGAAGCCATCCGCGGCGGCCGCGATCCGAAAGACTATGTGCACAAGACCTACGAATACAGCCAGGCGCATGAACCCGTGCGCGAGCAGGAGAAGGTCGTCGGCCACGCCGTGCGTGCCATGTACCAGTATTCCGGCATGGCCGACATCGCCACCGAATACCATGACGATACGCTGACCAATGCGCTGGAGACGCTGTGGGACGACCTCACGGTCAAGCAGATGTATGTCACTGGCGGCATCGGCCCGGCGGCGAGCAACGAGGGCTTCACCGACTATTACGACCTGCCGAACGATACCGCCTATGCCGAAACATGCGCCTCCGTCGGCCTTGTCTTCTGGGCAAGCCGCATGCTTGGCCGAGGCCCGAACCGCCGCTACGCTGACGTCATGGAACAGGCGCTCTATAACGGCGCGCTGACTGGGCTTGCGCTCGACGGCAAGACCTTCTTCTACGACAACCCGCTCGAGAGTATCGGCAAGCACCACCGCTGGGTCTGGCACCGTTGCCCCTGCTGCCCGCCGAACATCGCCCGCCTCATTGCCTCCGTCGGCTCCTACATGTATGCGGTTGCCGACAACGAGATCGCCGTTCATCTCTATGGTGAGAGCAGCGTCAAGGCGAAGCTCAAGGGCGGCAACGTCAAGCTGACGCAGCACACCGATTATCCATGGAATGGCGATATCCGCATCGACGTCGATGTCGACGGCACGGCCGAATTCGGCCTCGCGCTGCGCATTCCCGAATGGGCCGAGGGCGCCTCGTTGAAGGTGAATGGCGAGACGGTCGATCTGGCCTCGTCGGTCATCGACGGCTATGCGCGGCTCAACCGCGCCTGGAAGAAGGGCGATGTCATCGCGCTCGATCTTCCGCTGGAGCTTCGCCCGCAGTACGCCTCGCCGAAAGTCCGCCAGGACGTCGGCCGCGTCGCGCTCGCCCTCGGCCCACTGATCTACTGCGTCGAGGAAACCGACAACGGCCACGATCTCAACGCCTTCGTCGTTCCGCAGAAGCTCGCCGGTCACCGGACGAAGTCGATTGAAGGGCTGAACGGCGCGGTTGCGGTCGAGCTCGACGTCTCCAGGGAAGATGCCAGCGGCTGGAACGGTTCGCTCTATCGCACCCGTCCGGCCGAGCAGGTGCCGGCAACCGTCACGCTCGTGCCCTATCATCTCTGGGACAATCGCGAGCCGGGCGCCATGCTGGTCTGGCTCCAGACCGGGAAGTAGGCCGATGGTCCCGATGGAAACAGCGAGCGTCTCGCTCAAGGACGTGCGAAAATCCTACGGCAGCCTGCCTGTCGTGCACGGCATCGATCTCGACATCAAGGAGGGGGATTTCGTCGTTTTCGTCGGCCCCTCCGGCTGCGGAAAATCGACGCTGCTCAGGATGATTGCCGGTCTCGAGGAGGTGACCGATGGCGAGATCAGCATCAAGGGGCGGGATGTCACCGATCTCGACCCGTCCGATCGCGGCATCGCCATGGTCTTCCAGTCCTACGCGCTTTATCCGCATATGTCGGTGCGCGAAAACCTGGCATTCGGCTTGAAGATGGCGAAGACAGACGCGGCGGAAATCAAGCGCCGCGTCGACGAGGCGGCCGGCATCCTGAAGATCGACCATCTTCTCGATCGCCGTCCGGGCCAGCTCTCCGGCGGCCAGCGGCAGCGCGTGGCCATCGGCCGCGCGATCGTGCGCGAGCCCGATGTCTTCCTGTTTGACGAGCCGCTGTCGAACCTCGACGCGGAGCTGCGCGTCTCGATGCGTATCGAGATCGCCAGGCTCCATCGCGAGCTCGGCAACACCATGATCTATGTGACGCACGACCAGACCGAGGCGATGACGCTGGCCGACCAGATCGTCGTGCTTCGAAACGGGAGGGTCGAGCAATCGGGATCGCCACGGGAGATCTACGAAAACCCGTCCAACATGTTCGTCGCCGGCTTCATCGGCTCGCCACGGATGAATTTCCTGAAGGCGGTCGCCCAGGGGAGCGGACGTTTCGACATCGCGGCGAAAAGCTTCGAGGATAAGGGGCGGCCGGCGAGCCTTCAGCGTGGGATGGAGTTCATGATCGGCATTCGGCCGGAGCATATCGTGATCGGCGAGGTCGGCGATCGGTCGATCGCCGCGCGCGTCGAGTTCTTCGAATATCTCGGCGGCACGCGATACATCTATTGTGCGCTCGAAGACGGGCAGAACCTCGTCGTCGAGCAGAGGGCCGGGCTGGATATTGAGCCGGGCGCGGTGATTGCACTCGATCTGTCGTCCAGCCAGCGTCTGTTCTTCGATGCCGAGGGAGGGCGGTTGCGCGCTTAGAGAGCTCGGGCGAGCGGGAACAGCTTCCCTCGAAAAAGGAGCACGATCGTTCCCGCCGCCAACAGGGCGATTGCTGCGGTCACCAGCCAGAGCAAGGGCATGGCGAGCGTCGACAGGATGCCCTGTTCGCCGCGGGCGACCATGCGGATTAGATCGGTGGCGAGCGCGGTCAGACCGAAGGAAAAGGCCCAATAGGACGCCGCGAATGGTTGCTTCATGACCCATGGAAGAAGGCGAAGCGCCAGAAGCAGCTGCAGCATGGCGTAGCCCACCATGGCATGGGCCAGCAGATCCGGCGCTCCGTTCGTCACGCTCAGATAGGCGGCAGCGCCGACTGCCGGCGGTGCGAGCTGGATGCCGATCGTCGGACGCAGGGGCTCGGCCAGTTCCGCTGCATTCAAGAGCCGGTTCAGGATGACGGATTCCATCGCCAGCCACGAGAAGAAACCCGCACCGAAAGCCAGTTGCGCCAGATCGGAATAGCCGAGTGCCGCGCCGACGATTGCCGCGACATAGCATCCGGCAACCGTCGGGAGATACAAGACCGGCGTCGTCGTGGTCGGATCGTGTCCGCCCTGCCACAAGGCACCCGTCCGCCATATCGCGAAGACGAGTGTCCAGAGCAGGCCGATCCAATAGAATGCCAGCGCCAGCGCGCCGGAAAACGGCGCGACCATCGCTGCGCAAAGCATGGTGGCGACGCCGATGAGGCCGATGAAGCAGCACTGCACGGGATGCACGATCTCCTTGCGCGCTTCCTCCGCGAAGAGGATCCACTTCAATCCATAGAGACAAACGAGCACGAACCAGACAGCAAGCGCGAGAAGCGCAATGCCATCTCCGACAATGGCAGGAAGCGCGAAATGACCGGCCGCTGCCCGCCAGGCGTTGGAAAGGCCCGCTATGCCGAGCACGATGCCGAAGGCCGATGCAGGAACGACAGGCAGTCGCTTTCGACCGGCTGCGGACGACTCGTCGAGTTGCGATTGCGTTGCGGTCATGGGGGCTCCGACGCTGGAAACGAATGGCTGCGAATGCGATGTTGCGTAAGACGATGCCCTCGCCGCTGTTCCGGCTTTGGCCAACGCATAAAGAGCCTGTTGCATCGGTATTGCAACAAACGGCGCGGCGAATTCGTCAGAATTCGGCGTGTTTCCTATCTCCTCATGCGCGACCGCCCGCGACGGCGTCCATGCGCGCAATCCCGCTAGTCGAGCATGACCATATGCGCCGGAAGCTGCTCCTCGAAAAACTTCGAGAACGTCGCGATACGCGGCGGAAGCGTCTGGTAGGGCGGGTAGTAGAGCGTCAGCCAAAGCTCCTGCGGCGCCCAGCCCGGCAGCACGTGAACCAGCCGGCCGGTGCGTATATGCTCGGCGATGTGAAAGCCCGGCAGCATGGCGACGCCGACCCCATCGGCCGCCATATCCGCGAGCACTTCGCCATTGTTGGCGCTGAACGCGCGTCCAGCCGCGATCGAGATGCTCGATCCGCCGTCCGACAGGGCCCAGTTCTCACGCCGGCTCTCGCCGCTGTAGGCGAGGCAATCGTCGGGCGTCAGTTCGTTGGGATGCTGCATCTCCGTGAAGCGGCTGCCCGGCGCCGCAACCAGGATCCTTGGCACCGCCCGGATCTTGCGCCAGATGGTGAATTTGTCCGAAGGCGCGGATGAAATGCGGATCGCGAGGTCGTAGTCGTCGTCGATGATGTTGACCAAGCCGTCCGACAGCGAAACCTCGAAGCTCATCTTCGGATAGCGCTCCCGGAAGCCCGACAGAATCGGCGTGAGGATCGTCTTGCCAAGCCAGGTCGGCGCGCTGATCCGCAGCCGCCCCTGGTCAGATTTGTGGGCGTTCTTGACGTCCTTGCGGGCGTTCTCGAGCGCTTCGACCGCCGGCTGGATCTGCGCCGCGAAGACGGCGCCGTCAGTGGTCAGCGACACCTGGCGTGTGGTGCGCACGAAGAGCTGGACGCCGAGATCGTCCTCAAGTGCCGCGATCGCACGGGTGACGGCGGCGGGTGTCATGTCGAGCTCGCGGGCGACCTGGGCGAAGTTGCGCTTTTCGGCGGCGAGCAGGAAGGTTTTCAGGGCCTTATAGTCGTTCATCTCAATTATTTCAAAAATCGCAATTCATTCGAGAGGAATATTGCAATTCCGCAATGCAATCAACCCGGTTACATCTGTGGTCATCGAAACGGCAACGCCCACAAAGAAAGGCAACGGCCATGATCAAGGATATCAAGGGACTGCACCACGTCACTTCGATGGCGTCGGATGCCCGAGAGAACAACCGGTTCTTCACCAACGCGCTCGGCCTGCGCCGCGTCAAGAAGACCGTCAACTTCGACGACCCGAGCGTCTACCACCTCTACTACGGCGATGAAAATGGCACGCCCGGCACGGTCATGACCTACTTTCCCTTCCCGCACATGATGACCGGCCGCCCCGGCGTAGGGGAAGTCAGCGAGACGCAGTTCTCCATCCCGAAGGGATCGCTGGCTTTCTGGAAAGACCGCCTGACGGCCCAAGGTGTCGTCGGTCTGAAGACCGACACGGTCTTCGGTGCCAACCGCCTGCGCTTTGCCGGTCCTGATGGCGACGGGCTGGCGCTGATCGAAATCGCCGAAGACGTCCGCGCCCCATGGCTTGCCGACGGCATCTCGCAAGACAATGCCATCCGCGGCTTCTCCGGTGCGCGCTTCGACCTGCACGACACCGCCGCCACATCGGAACTGCTGCAGTTCATGGGCTATGAGCGAGCCGAGGTCGAAGGCGATGTCACGCGGTTCATCATTCCCGGTGGCAATGGCGCCGACACCATCGACATCGCGTCGCTGCCGAAAACGCCGTTTGCCCGCCAGGGTGCCGGTTCTGTCCATCACATCGCCTTTGCCGTCGAGAACCGCGAAAAGCAGCTCGAAGTGCGAAAGGCCCTGATGGACACGGGCTATCAGGTGACGCCGGTTATCGACCGCGATTACTTCTGGGCGATCTACTTCAGAACGCCGGGCGGCATCCTGTTCGAAATCGCGACCAACGAGCCCGGTTTCGACCGTGACGAAGATACCGCCCACCTCGGCGAAGCATTGAAGCTGCCGACCCGGTATGAAGCCTATCGCGGCCAGATCGAAGAGAACCTCGTTCCGCTCGCAGCATAACCCCGCACGGCAAACTGCCGCGCACCCCTTACACCAACAATTTCCGCCTTCGAACGGCTGCCTGAGGCAGGCAGCCGACCGCCGGAGGCATACCAATCCTTAACCGCCAAATTGGCAATCAAAATCTAAACGGAGAAATCAAATGTCCAAGCTCGAAGTCCTGACCCCTGCAAACAGCCAGCTCATCTTCATCGACCAGCAGCCGCAGATGGCTTTCGGTGTCCAGTCGATTGACCGCCAGACGCTGAAGAACAATGTCGTCGGTCTCGCCAAGGCTGCCAAGATCTTCAACATCCCGACCACGATCACGACGGTCGAGACGGAAAGCTTCTCCGGCAACACCTTCCCGGAACTGCTCGGCGTGTTCCCTGAGAACGACATTCTGGAACGCACGTCGATGAACTCGTGGGACGACCAGAACGTTCGTGATGCCCTTGCCAAGAACGCCGCCGGCGGCCGCAAGAAGATCGTCGTCTCCGGCCTCTGGACGGAAGTGTGCAACACCACCTTCGCGCTCTCCGCCCTCCATGATGTCCCCGACTACGAAATCTATATGGTCGCCGATGCATCCGGCGGCACCTCAGTCGACGCCCACAAATATGCGATGGACCGCATGGTACAGGCCGGCGTCATCCCCGTGACCTGGCAGCAGGTCATGCTCGAATGGCAGCGCGACTGGGCCCGCAAGGAAACCTACAACGCCGTCACCTCGCTGGTGAAGGAACATTCCGGCGCCTACGGCATGGGCATCGACTATGCGGTCACGCATGTCCACGGCGGTGCCGAGCGCGTCAGCCACGGCAAGCGCATCGGCCCGAACCCAGCCAAGTAATCACCCGTGACCGCCGCTTCCGCAGGATCGAATGTTCCAGATGCGGAAGCGGCTTTCATCTAGAGTCGAGGATGCCCCCATGAAACTCTACCTTCTTTCCATCGGCGCCGGTCTTCTGGTCGGTATCGTCTACAGCCTGCTCAATGTTCGCTCTCCCGCGCCACCGATCGTGGCTCTTGTCGGCCTGCTCGGCATTCTGGTCGGCGAGCAGCTCATCCCCTTCGCCAAGACACTGATCGCCAGGGAGCCGGCGGCCGTCTCCTGGATCAACCAGATCAAGCCGCACATGTTCGGCCATATGCCGAAGGGCGAGAGCCGCAATGACGTCGTCGTGTCTCGCCAGGATCAGCACAAGTCTGATAGCTGACACCGCAAGAGGAGATTCGCTTGCGTTGGGGCCGACACCTAGTCAATCCGGCGCAAAGCGTTGAAATCAATCTTAATAATGAAGCCAGGAGCATTTCCCATGTTCGCCGACCTCATCCTTCACCACGGTTTGATCACCACGCTCGATCGCACCAATCCAACCGCCAGCGCCGTCGCCATCAAGGACGGCGCCTTTCTCGAAGTCGGCACCGATGCCGAGATCATGGCGCTCGCCGGCCCGGATACCAAGATCGTCGACCTCAAGGGCAAGCGCGTCCTGCCCGGCCTGATCGACAACCATACCCATGTCGTGCGCGGCGGCCTGAACTACAACATGGAACTGCGCTGGGACGGCGTCCGTTCGCTCGCTGATGCGATGGACATGCTGAAGCGCCAGGTGGCGATCACGCCGGCCCCGCAATGGGTTCGCGTCGTCGGCGGCTTCACCGAACACCAGTTCGCCGAAAAGCGCCTGCCGACGATCGAGGAGATCAATGCGGTCGCACCGGATACCCCCGTCTTCCTGCTTCATCTCTATGACCGCGCGCTTTTGAACGGTGCAGCGCTCCGCGCCGTCGGTTACACCCGCGATACGCCCAACCCGCCCGGCGGCGAGATTACCCGCGACGCCAACGGCAACCCGACGGGCATGTTGCTTGCCAAGCCGAACGCCGGCATTCTCTACTCGACGCTCGCCAAGGGCCCGAAGCTGCCCTTCGATTACCAGGTCAATTCCACCCGCCACTTCATGCGCGAGCTCAATCGTCTCGGCGTTACCGGTGTAATCGATGCAGGCGGCGGCAACCAGAACTATCCCGATGACTACGAGGTCATCCAGAAGCTCTCCGACGAAAACCAACTCACCGTTCGACTTGCCTATAACCTTTTCACGCAGAGGCCGAAGGCCGAGAAAGAGGATTTTCTCAACTGGACGTCTTCGGTCAAGTACAAGCAGGGCAACGACTACTTCCGCCACAACGGCGCCGGCGAGATGCTGGTCTTCTCCGCCGCCGACTTCGAGGACTTCCGCCAGCCGCGCCCGGAAATGGCGCCGGAGATGGAAGGCGAACTCGAGGAAGTCGTGCGGGTTCTGGCCGAAAACCGGTGGCCCTGGCGCATGCATGCTACCTATGACGAAACCATCTCGCGTTCGCTCGATGTCTTCGAGAAGGTCAACAAGGATATTCCGCTGGAGGGCCTCAACTGGTTCTTCGACCACGCCGAGACCATCTCGGAGCGTTCGATCGACCGGATCGCGGCGCTCGGCGGCGGCATCGCCACACAGCATCGCATGGCTTATCAGGGCGAATACTTCGTCGAGCGCTACGGCCACGGCGTTGCCGAAGCCACGCCGCCGATCAAGCGCATGCTCGACAAGGGCGTCAATGTCTCGGCCGGCACCGACGCCACCCGCGTCGCCTCCTATAATCCATGGGTGTCGCTCTCCTGGATGGTCACGGGCAAGACGGTCGGTGGCATGCAGCTTTATCCGCGCGCCAATTGCCTCGACCGCGAGACCGCATTGCGCATGTGGACGGAGAAGGTCACCTGGTTCTCCAACGAAGAAGGCAAGAAGGGCCGCATCGAGAAGGGCCAGTTCGCCGATCTCGTGGTCCCCAGCAAAGACTTCTTCGCCTGCGCCGAGGACGAGATCTCGTTCCTCACCTCCGATCTCACGATGGTCGGCGGCAAGATTGTCTACGGCTCGGGTGACTTCGCCATATACGACGAAAGCAACATCCCGCCCGCCATGCCGGACTGGTCTCCGGTGCGCAAGTTCGGCGGCTACGCCGCCTGGGGCGAGCCCGATGGCGCCGGTGCCCGCTCGCTGCGCCGCACGGCCATTTCGACCTGCGGTTGCGCCAGCGATTGCGGCGTCCACGGCCACGACCACGCCGGTGCCTGGACCTCGAAGCTACCGATTGCCGATCTCAAGGGCTTCTTCGGCGCACTCGGTTGCTCCTGCTGGGCAGTTTGAGGCTGACGCGATAATCGAACGACGTATCGGCCTGGGCAGCGGGAGACCGCTGCCCAGGCTTGTTTTGCAGGAGTGGAAGGCTCCGCTGAATAATTGCAGATAACGCAATTAAATCGAAACTATTGATGCAATTGTTGGCAGCAATGGTTCCCGTCAATATGGCTCCATTAGACGAACACAGCGCCGCTCGAACCGACCGGCCAAGATCGCAGGAGCAACGATGACCAGCCACTCACCTTCAACACAGCGCAGGCTTCTAGCCGACATCGTATCGGCGCCTGCCGTGCGAACGGCCGCGTTGATTGCGCTTTGCGCCGCCTATATCCAGGGCCCGCTCACCAAGATTTTCGATTTCGGCGGTGCGATCGCCGAGATGGAGCATTTCGGCCTCTCCCCGGCACCCGTCTTCGCCGTCGTCGTCATCGCCTTCGAGCTGACCGCCTCGGCCATGGTGGTGTCGGGCAAGCTGCGCTGGCTGGGCGCGCTCGCGCTCGCCGGCTTCACTATTCTCGCGACCTTCATCGCGCTTCGTTTCTGGGAGCTGCCCGCCGGCATGGAGCGGATGATGGCGACCAACGCCTTCTTCGAACATCTCGGCCTCGCAGGCGCCTTCGTCCTCGTCACCATCTTCGATATCACCAAGGGAGCTGAAAAATGAGCACCGCAAAATCCTCCGGGGGCAGCTTCGCTCCACTCGCCCAACCCGTCTTCGCAGTCCTCTGGGCGGCCACCGTTCTCGGCAATACCGGCAGCTTCATGCGCGATGTCGCGAGCTCCTGGCTGATGACCGATCTTTCGGCCTCGCCGGCCGCGGTCGCCATGGTTCAGGCGGCGGGCACGCTGCCAATCTTCCTTCTTGCCATTCCGGCGGGCGTACTGACTGACATTCTCGATCGCCGCAAATTCTTGATCGCAGTGCAGCTGCTGCTCGCCACCGTGAGCATCAGCCTCATGGTTCTTGCCCAGACCGGCATGCTTTCGGTCAGCGCTCTGATCGGTCTCACCTTTCTCGGCGGCATCGGTGCGGCACTCATGGGGCCGACCTGGCAGGCGATCGTGCCTGAGCTCGTGAAGCGCGAAGATGTCAAGAGCGCGGTTGCGCTGAATTCGCTCGGCATCAACATCGCCCGTTCGATCGGCCCGGCGGCAGGCGGTCTTCTGCTCGCCGCGTTCGGCGCGGGCCTCACCTATGGTGCAGACGTTGCGAGCTATATCATCGTCATCGCAGCACTTGTCTGGTGGCCGCGTACCAAGAATGCCAATGATGCTCTGCAGGAGAATTTCCTCGGTGCCTTCCGGGCCGGCCTTCGTTACACTCGCGCCAGCCGCCCGCTGCATGTCGTCTTGCTGCGCGCCGCGATCTTCTTCGCCTTCGCCAGTGCCGTCTGGGCCCTGCTGCCGCTCGTCGCCCGCCAGCTTCTCGGCGGTGATGCAAGCTTCTACGGCATCCTGCTCGGCGCGGTCGGCGCTGGTGCGATCGCCGGAGCGCTCGTTATGCCGAGGTTGCGTGAACGTCTGAGCGCCGATGGCCTAATGCTCGGCGCAGCGATCACCACGGCTGTCGTGATGGCTATCCTGTCACTTGCTCCGCCGAAGGCCGTTGCCATCGTCGCTCTGCTCTTCCTCGGTGGCGCATGGATCACCGCTCTGACAACGCTCAATGGTGCGGCTCAGGCCGTCCTTCCGAACTGGGTGCGTGGTCGTGGTCTTGCCGTTTACCTCACCGTCTTCAACGGCGCGATGACGGCCGGCAGCCTTGGCTGGGGTGCCATTGGCGAAGCGGCCGGTGTGCCAGGCGCTCTGTTGATTGGTGCTGCCGGTCTACTCGTCGCCGGTGGCATCATGCACCGTGTCAAGCTGCCAGCCGGCGATGCCGATCTGGTTCCGTCGAGCCACTGGCCGGAACCGCTTGTCGCCGAGCCTGTCGCCCACGATCGTGGACCGGTCCTCATCCTGATCGAGTACAACGTCGAAAAGCACAACCGTTCGGCCTTCCTTCGTGCGCTGAACGACATGTCGAACGAACGCCGCCGCGATGGCGCCTATGGCTGGGGCGTGACGGAAGACTCTGCGGATCCGCAGAAGATCGTCGAGTGGTTCATGGTGGAAAGCTGGGCAGAGCATCTTCGACAGCACAAGAGGGTGTCGAACGCCGATGCCGATCTGCAAGGGAAGGTGCTTGCCTACCACTCGGGCCCGGAGAAGCCCGTCGTCCGGCACTTCCTGACGATCAACCGCCCAGGCAAGGCCTGAAAGTCTGGACATAGAAGGGGGCTGGGAGGTCCCCTTCATTTGTCATAACAGCCGGGGTCTTCCTCGCTTCTTTCGTCAGCGCAGTCGCGTCAGATCGACCGGGCGGTTATTGATGATGGCCTCCATCGAGAAGAAGCCTGTCACCGTAGCGAGATCGAAATTCGTGATGAGCTTCTGGTAGAAGGCGTCGTAGCCGGACATGCCTTTTGTTACGACCTTGATCAAGTAATCCCAGTCGCCGCCGATGCGATAGAAGTCGATCACCTCGGGTAACCGTTCGACGTGTGCCCGAAAACCCTCGCTCCATTCCTTCGAATGATGGCGCGTGCGGATCATGACGAAGACTGTTAGATCGAAACCCAGCGCCTTGAGGTCGATGTCGCTATGCGATCCCCTGATAAGGCCAAGGGAATGCAACCGTTGTAGCCGACGCCAGCAGGCGTTTTGCGATAGGCCGATCTTTTCAGCCAGGTCGCGCTGCGACAAGGTCGCGTCATTCTGCATTGCGCTGAGGATCTTCATGTCAAACGCATCGATTTTAGCGGTAGAATCGTTCATTTGACACGCCTCGCAATCGATGTTGGAATGGTTTACTCGAACTTGTGAGAGACGGCACGAAATCTGTCAATGCTCACAGTGCGCGTGCTTCAAAGACAGGCGGAACTTCCGGCTGATTGCCCTTTGAAGGCAAGGGTGGGGACGGCTCAGGCCGCAGATTGGGCGTTCGGCGCTCGCTGTGCCCAGGATGAAAATCAAAATGCCTGTCAAACAAGCGTTATGAAAATTAATTTCACAGTTCCAACTTTTTCCGTGTTTCGTGTTGACGAGATCGAATTTTTGTCTCAACTTGACGAAAATAAATTACGTAAATGGGAACGAGAGCAGCATGAAAGTGGGAATTATCGGGCTAGGTTTCCGGCTCGGCTATCTGGGCTACGTCTTCAAGTCGATTGATGAAAGCTTCGAGATCGTCGGCTATGTCGATCCCGAGCCCGCGGGCCTGCCGGGTCTCGTCGAAAAGGGCGTTTCCGTCGGCAAATCCTATGCGACGCCGCAGGAGCTGATCGCCAACGAAAAGCTCGATCTCCTGATGATCGGCTCGCCCAACCTCTTCCATCTCGAGCATATCCGCATCGGCCTCGAAGCCGGTCTGAAGGTGTTCTGCGAAAAGCCGATCGTCACTACGATCGCCGAAAGCATCGAGCTTGCGCGTCTGATGGCCAAGTTCGGTCACGAGCGGCTGATGGTCGGCCTCGTGCTGCGTTACTCGCCGCTTTATCGCGACCTGCAGGCGGTCCAGGCTGCCGGCAATCTCGGCCAGATCGTCTCGATCGAGGCGTCCGAGCATATCGAACCCTATCACGGCGCATTCTTCATGCGCGACTGGCGCCGCTACGAGCGTTATTCCGGCAGTTTCATGCTGGAGAAGTGCTGCCACGATCTCGACCTTTATAATGGCATCGCCGGCGCGCGGCCCGAGCGGGTCGCAAGCTTCGGCGGCCGCAAGAGCTTTACGCCGGCAAACGATCCCGCTCGCGAAGGAATCAATGACCTCGAGCTGTTCCATCGCAAGCCGAGTGGCTGGAAGGGCACCGACAAGGTGTTCGACAGCGATGCCGATATCATCGACTACCAGGTCGCCATCGTCGAATATGCCAATGGCGTGGGCATGAACTTCCATACCAACCTCAACGTTCCTGACCAGTTCCGCCGCTTTGCGATCATGGGCTCGCGCGGGATGGCCGAGGGCGACTTCGTGCGCGGCTATCTCGATGTGCATGAGCAGCTGACCGGCAAGAAGGTCGTTGAGAACAAATACGCGGCCACCGAACTCTCGCAGCACTATGGTGCCGACGAACAGATGGCGGCCGACATTCTCGACAGCGTTCGCACCGGTACGGTGCTGCCCGTCTCGACCCTGAATGCCCTTGAAGCCGGTATTCTGGCACTCTCCATGGACGAGGCCCGCATCAAGAAGACGGTTGTCGACCTGCGTCCCGTATGGGACAAGTTCGACGAGGCGCTCCACGCCAGAGCGGCTTGAGGAGGGCGGCAGGATGAACGTTCAAAGAAGCAACCTCATCTTCGCCTGGATCCTTCTCCTTCCGGCAGTCCTCTATGTTGCGGTCATCGTCGCTTACCCGCTCGTCGATACGTTCATTCTGTCCTTTACCGATGCGTCGCTCAGAAAAGTGACCAATTGGGTGGGCTGGGCGAACTATGAGAAGATCTTCAACGCGACCTTCGCAGACGTGATCGTCCGCACCTTCATCTGGACCTTCTTCTCGGTCTCGCTGAAGATGATCATCGGCACCTTCGGCGCATCGCTGCTGAACAGCGCGGTGCCCGGTCGCTCACTGTTTCGTCTCCTGACCATGCCGCCATGGGTGGTGCCGATGGCGATCGGCATCTTCATGTGGGGCTGGATGTATAACGGCCAGTTCGGGATGATCTCGGGCATGCTGCAGCGCATCGGCTTCGTGGACGGCCCGGTGGCCTTTCTCGCCTATGGCAACACGGCATTCTGGGCAACGATCATCACCGACGTGTGGATCGGCGTGCCGATGGTCACCATCTATTTCCTGGCAGCCATCCAGTCGATCCCGAAGGATCTCTACGAGGCGGCCTGGACGGATGGCGCGGGGCGTTTCTATCGCTTCCGCCGCATCACCTTGCCGCTGATGGTGCCGTCGATCATCACAATGTCGATGCTATCGCTCATTGCCACGTTCAACTCCTTCGATATCATCTGGATCCTGACGCAGGGCGGCCCCAGCGGACAGACCACGACGATGATCATCGATACCTACCAGACGGCCATCGGCTCGAAGAAATATGGTGAGGGTGCGGCCCGCGCGGTGCTGATCTGCATCTTCCTCTCGGCATTCTGCTTTGCCTATTTCCGTGTCACCCGTCGGCTCAACCCGGAGAAGCGCGCATGAAGAACGCGGCCATGATCGATCGCTACAGCTGGTGGGAAATCCTGCTGATTTACCTTGGTGTCTTGGTGTTCCTCACCTTCGTGCTGGCGCCCTTCGTCGAAGGCTTCCTGGTGTCGCTGAAGCCGCTCAGCCAGCTATTCTCGTCGCCGTACCGCTTTTGGCCGGAGAACGGCTCGTTCGAGGCCTATCGCACCATGTGGATCAGCGTTCCGGGCTTCGGGCGCTATATCTTCAACTCCTTCTTCATCTCGATTATCGTCACCGTGATCGTGCTAGCGCTCGTCATCCCGGCCTCCTACGCCTTCGCGAAGTTCGAATTTCGCGGCATGGGCCTGCTGCTTGGCGCGTTCCTGACGGTAAACATGTTCTCTGGCGCCGTGCTGCTCATTCCGCTTTTCCGACTGATGCGCACGCTCGGCGTGCTCAACACCTATTTCGCGATGATCGTGCCAGGCGTGGCGTTCCTCATTCCTTCGGCGATCTGGCTGCTGCGGACCTACATGATCCGCATCCCGCAGGAGCTGAACGAGGCCGCCTATATGGATGGAGCCAGTCACTTCTATACGTTGCGCCGCGTGATCCTGCCGATTGCCATGCCGGGGATCATCGTCGTCGCCATCACCACTTTCATCGGCGCCTACGCGCAGCAATTCATCTTCGCGCTTACCTTCAACTCGAAGACCGAATACATGCCGTTGCCGGTGGGGCTCTTTGCTTACTTCGGTAAGCAGGAGGTTATCTGGAACGAGCTGATGGCAGCCTCCTTCGTCGGCATTCTGCCCGCGATGGTCATCATCTTCTTCCTGCAACGATATCTCGTCGGCGGTCTGACTGCCGGTGCGGTAAAACAATAACAAGTGAACAGCTAACTAACGGGAGTATTGACGTGAGCATCGCTTTCAAAACTAGCCTTATGGCACTGGCCTTGCTCGGCTCGACGGCGCTTGGCGCCATGACGGCCGAAGCTGCCGACAAGGAAATCAGCTGGATCTATTGCGGCGACAAGATCGACCCGATCCACGAGAAGTACATCAAGGAATGGGAAGGCAAGAATCCCGGCTGGAAGGTTGCGCCTGAAGTCGTTGGCTGGGCGCAGTGCCAGGACAAGGCAACCACGCTCGCCGCCGCCGGCACGCCAGTCGCGATGGCTTACGTCGGCTCGCGCACGCTCAAGGAATTCGCCCAGAACGACCTGATCGTTCCAGTTCCGATGACCGACGACGAGAAGAAGGGCTACTACCCGCACATCGTCGACACGGTAACCTTCGAGGGCAACCAGTGGGGCGTGCCGATCGCATTCTCCACCAAGGCGCTCTACTGGAACAAGGATTTGTTCAAGCAGGCCGGCCTGGACCCCGAGAAGCCACCGACAACCTGGGCTGAAGAAATCGCTGCTGCAAAGACCATCAAGGAAAAGACGGGCATCCCGGGCTACGGCCTGTCCGCCAAGACCTTCGACAACACTATGCACCAGTTCATGCACTGGGTTTACACCAACAACGCGACCGTCATCGACGCCGATGGCAAGATCACGCTGGATAGCCCCGGTGTTCTGGCCGCTCTGCAGGCCTACAAGGACATCACGCCTTACTCCGAAGAAGGCCCGACCGCTTACGAGCAGAACGAAGTTCGTGCGATCTTCCTCGACGGCAAGGTCGGCATGATCCAGGCGGGTTCCGGCGCTGCCGCCCGCCTCAAGGACACGAAGATCAACTGGGGTGTGACGACGCTGCCGCTCGGTCCGGACGCCAAGGGCCCAGGCACGCTGCTCATCACCGACAGCCTGGCGATCTTCAAGGGTTCTGGTGTCGAGGACAAGGCGATCGAGTTCGCCAAGTACATCACCTCTCCCGAGCCGCAGGGCGAATACGAACTCCAGGGCGGCGCTGGCCTTACACCTCTGCGTCCGTCGGCAAAGGTCGATGAATTCATCAAGGCCGATGCTTCCTGGAAGCCGTTCATCGACGGTATCGCCTATGGTGGTCCCGAGCCGCTCTTCACCGATTACAAGGGTTTCCAGAACTCCATGATCGAAATGGTCCAGTCCGTCGTGACAGGCAAGGCCGAACCAGCTGACGCCATCAAGAAGGCCGCTGGCGAGATCGAAGCGTTCAAGTAAGCCTTTGTTGGGGATCGCGGGCGCGCAACACCCGCGATCCCTTCGCTATCGAGAGTAAGCGCCGCGCGTGGCGGTGACCGGAGACAGGTTTTGGGACAGTTATTTCTCAACAAGGTTCAGAAATTTTACGGCGACTTCGAGGTTCTGAAGAGCGTTCAGCTCGAGGTGAACAATGGCGAGTTCGTCGTGTTCGTCGGCCCCTCCGGCTGCGGCAAATCCACATTGCTTCGCATGATCGCCGGCCTGGACGCGACGTCGGCGGGTGACATCGTGATCGATGGCCTGAGGGTCAACGATCTGCCGCCGGTCAAGCGCGGCATCGCGATGGTGTTCCAGTCCTACGCGCTCTATCCGCATATGAGCGTTTTCGAGAATATTGCCTTTCCGCTGCGCGTCGAAAAGATGGAAGAGGAAAAGCTCAAGGCCAAGGTCGAAAACGCGGCCCGCATCCTGCACCTCGACCAGCGCCTGCAGCAGAAGCCGGGCATGCTCTCCGGTGGTCAGCGCCAGCGCGTGGCGATCGGCCGCGCGATCGTGCGCGAGCCGAAGATCTTCCTGTTCGACGAGCCGCTCTCCAACCTCGACGCCGCGCTGCGCTCCGACATGCGCATCGAGCTTGCGAAACTGCACCGCCAGCTCAAGGCGACGATGATCTACGTCACCCACGACCAGGTCGAGGCGATGACGATGGCGGACCGCATCGTGGTGCTCAACGCCGGCGAGATCGCTCAGACGGGGGCCCCGCTCGAGCTCTACCACAAGCCTGCCAACATCTTCGTGGCCGGGTTCATCGGCAATCCGAAGATGAACTTCCTGCCGGTCACCTGCACCGCCGTAGGCGACAAGAGCGTGACCGTAGAATACAAGGGCCAGTCGCTCACCGTGCCGGTCACGCCGCGCGAAGGCGTCGTCGGCCAGACGCTGACCCTGGGCGTACGCCCCGAGCATATCCAGCTTGCATCCGGCGATATCTCGCTCACCATCACGCCAAGCGTCATCGAGCGTCTCGGCGCGCAGACTGTCGCTTACGCAGCGCTAAATGGTGAGGGCGAGAACTTCTGCGCCACGCTGTCAGGCAGCGTCGGCGTGCGACCGGAGCAACCGATGCTCGTCGGCATCAATGCGGTGGATTGCCACCTCTTCGATGAATCTGGAATCGCGTTCGAACGCCATGTGGCGTTGACCGATATCGATCTCAATCTGCTGAACCCGACTGCGCTCGCCTGATCGCGAGCGCAGTCGCGCCATCAGCGATCGAGGAAATTGTAGAATAACGCGTTGGCCGGGTACGAGTAGGAGCCCCTGTCGACGATTCCGTGGCGGTACATACAATTGCGCAGTGCCGTCACGTGCCACAGGCTGTTCACGTCGGTCGAGCCGCGGCGAAACGCTTCCTGCTCGCAATAGGGATAGGTGTGATCGAAGCGGGCCAGAGTGGTCGGATCGGAATCGACACGGACACCGGAATAGGTCTGCCATTGCGACGGCGCCTGCGCGGCTGAAATGCACGCCAGGCTCCCTGCGACTCCCAATGCAATCAAAGCTCTCATGAATGATCTCCCATGACGTCGCCGGAATACTGGCGCATCAATAAGATGCGCCGGATATGGCAAACTTCAAGGAGGACTACCCAACGGCGTTACCGGCCTGTGAACGGCCGCCAACCCGATGCTGCGACTACCAGACAAGCCCGCGAGCGGCGACGTCCTCGATGCGGGTGACGACGCCGTCGCGATGGAAGACCATGGTGTCAAAGAGGTTCGAGACCACGCAGGTGTGGTTCGGGATGATCAGAAGCTTGTCGCCGATCTGCGGCCGAGCCCCCTCGCATTTCGAGAGGTCGATCACGCCGTGCTCTTCCGAGAGACCGGTGATCGACGCCTGCGGATAGCCGACCACCTGGCCATAATCCGTGAAGCCGAGCAGGTCGGAGGTCAGTGCTTTCGAGCCCGCATCGATAACGGCGCGATCCCCCGTCGGGCGGGAAACGACAGTGACGAGAATATGCATGGCGCAGTCGTCCACTGTGCAATGTCCGGCGCGGACCATGGAGCGGTCATTATAGATGTAGGTGCCGGCCCGGTGTTCTGTGGCGGCGGGAACCAGATGGGCATCGAACAGGCTCGGCGAGCCGCCATTGCTGACGATAGGGCAGGCGATGCCTTCGGCCTCAAGCAAGCTCAGCGTTTGCGCAAGAAAGGCCTGGACCTCGGTGGCGGCGCCCGGCTTCGGATAATTCAGCAGCCCGCCAAAGGTGAGGCCCGCTGCAGCGTCGATGTGCTTGGCGAGCGCCACGGCTTGCGCGGGCTTCTGCACGCCGCAGCGCCCAGCGCCGGTATCGCACTCGACCAGCACCACAAGCGGCTTGCGCGCAGCAAAATAGGTAGCCAGACCGTCGACGGTGTAGGCGCTATCCGCGACCACCTTCAGCCCGGATATCCGCTCGTTCAGCGCCGCGAGACGCTCGAGTTTCGCGCTGCCGATGATGTTGAAGGTGATGAGGATGTCCACGAAGCCCGCGTCGGCGAAAACTTCGGCCTCGGTGACCTTTTGGCAATTGATGCCCTTGGCGCCCGCCGCCACCTGCTGGGCAGCCAGCGCTGGGATCTTGTGCGTCTTGATGTGCGGACGGAAGTCGATGCCGTGCGCGTCCATGTAGGCCTGCGTGCGGGCGATATTGGCCGTCATCCGGTCTTCATCGATAATCGGCCGAGGTGTCGAGAGATCCGCGACCCTGTCGCCGGGCTTGGCGACGACGGCAAATGGGCTGTTGTGCATCTGAGGCTACTCCATGTTAAGCGCCGTGGGGATCGGCGATCATGGGCCAGATATCCTTGCGCGCCCGCCGATACGGCGTCTTCGCCGGATTGTTAGGATAAGGCGTGCCGGCAGCGCAATAGATGATTTCGGATGCTATCTTCGAGAATGAGGCGTAGAAGTGGTTCGTCGACTTGATGACGAGGATCTTCTTCTGCGTCGGATCGATGCCCATGACCGAGAACAGGCTCGGATCGAAGCTTTGAGCACGCGTCGAGTTCAAAATGATATCGATTCCATCGAGCACGATGTGTGCCGCATCGCCGAAGGGCGCGAAGCTTTCGCCAAAGCGCATCTCGGCATTCGGCACGATTTTTATGACCTTGACCAGACCGTCGATCGGGTTGCCGGTGCCCGGCGCGGACTTGGCACCGAAGCGCAACGGAATCTCAGCGCCTTCGCCGGCCGCCATGCATATCTGCACGGCCATCGGGTCCCAGATCGTGCCGATCGCCACATCGGTGACGCCGCGCGCCAGGAGTTCGCCCAGCACCACTGTCGCGTCGCCGGCTGTTCCGCCGCCGGGGTTGTCCCACATATCGGCGATCACGACGGGCCATGCGGTCGCCGCCAGCGCCTGCGACACAGCCTCTTTCTCGTCGATCTGCGGCATCATGAAGGTGCCGCGTTTCGAAAAGAGTTCCATGCCCAGTTCGCGCGCCAGCCCATCGCCCTTGGCCTTGCGGTCATTGGTGACGACCAGCAGCTTGGTGCCCATCTCAGGTACGTCGCCGGCCATGAAGCCGTGGACAACGGAGATGGAGAGAACGTCGGGGTCGTCCTTCTCGATCTGCATGATCTTGTCGACGAAGGAGCGCATCGGATCGCGCGAGGTCGGAAACACGTCGATCATCTGGCAATCGAAGACGGACATGTCCGGTTTTACACGGCCCTCCAGCGTGTCGACGGCGATGCGCCACAGATCCTCGGCACGATCGACAAAGTCCGTGTGCGGGAACTCCTTGAAATAGACGAAGGCATTGGCGGCGGCGAAACGCTTGGCCGTCAGATGGCTGTGCGGATCGAGCTCGGCGAAAACGGGAATATTGGGCCCGACAATTTCGCGAATGCGCGTCAGCGTATCGCCTTCCGTATCCTCGTAACCGGCGGCGACCATGGCGCCATGCAGGCCGAGCACGACGGCATCGACCGGCATCGCCGCGCGGAGTTGTCCGAGGATTTCGTCGCGCAGGCCTTCATAGGTCGCGCGGTTGACGAGACCGGCCGGATCCGCCCAGGTCGCGGTGCCCTCGATCAGCGTCCAGCCCTTCTCCGCGCAAACGCGCCGGCCGACGGTGATCGGCGCGGAGCAGAGCGTCGGCGTTTCGGGATGTTCGCCCGGCGGCGCATAGAGCGACGCCTCGAAAGCGCGCCGATCGACGCAAATGGGGGAGAAGGTATTGGTCTCGGTTGCGAGAGCCGCCGTGAAAATCCGCAATGTATCGGCCTTTGTGTTGATCAACCCATCGGGTTCGGAAGATAGCCGGTGAAACCGGAGATCTTCCAACGCCCCTCGTGCAGGCGGCAGTAATAAAGGGTCTGCCACTGCATGATGTCGCGGTTGCCGTCGGCCTTGGCGATGCCACCGTCGAACTTCTTGCGTACCAGCGCCATCTCGCCCTCAATCTCGATATCCTCGAGCGTGGTCGTGGTGAAAATGGCGGTGCGGGTGTCTTCTGCAAAGGATTGCGTCGAAAAATCCTTGGCCTGGCGAACCCATTCGTCGCGATAGGCGGCAAGCGTCGGGAAGGCGAGGCGCCACTTGTCGGGGCTCACTTCCTTGCGACCGTCAATGCCGATGAAGCCGTCCTCGACGAAATCGTGCTCGACCATCGACCAATCGGCGGCCAGGAAAGCGTCGATATCGCGGTGAACGAGCATCTCCCAGATTGAGTGCCGGGCAATGTCGGAGGCGGGGAAGGGGTTCTTGAAAGGATCGCGCATGGTGTTCCCGATTGAAATTCTTTTCATGAATGACGTTTTTCTCTGGTCAAATTCCGCTTAATATGGTCACTTGTCAACTTATCACGAAAATAATTTGCAAGGATCGGTCAATGTCCATCAAGCGTTATGGCACTGTTCAGACCGGCGCAGGCGGAAAGCCGCTGCCGTTTGCCCGTGCGGTCGAAGCCGACGGCTGGCTCTATGTGTCGGGCCAGGTCGCCATGGAAAATGGCGAGATCATCGACGGCAATATCGTCGCGCAGACGCACAAGACGATCCAGAACGTGATCGCGATCCTTGAAGAGGCCGGCTACGGCCTTGAGCATGTTGTGCGCTGCGGCGTGTGGCTCGACGATCCCCGCGATTTCTGGACCTTCAACGGCATCTACCAACAGTATTTCGGCGAGCATCCGCCGGCACGCGCCTGTGTGCAATCGTCGATGATGGTCGATTGCAAGGTCGAAATCGATTGCGTCGCGTATAAAGCGAAAGACAAATAGCGCGATAGACCTAAGGGAGCCGGGCATGGATATTTTCTCGACATTGCAGGAAGAGAAGGCCCGGCTTTCGCCGTCGGAAACCCGTATCGCGGATATTCTGCTCAACGACTTTGAATTCGCCGTCAACGCCTCGATCATCGAGCTGGCGGAGAAGGCAGATGTCTCGCCGCCGACGGTAACCCGCTTCTGTCGCCGTGTCGGCTGCGAAAGCTTTTCCGATTTCAAGGTTCAGCTTGCGCGCACGGCCTATGTCGGGATGCGCTATCTCAGGCCCGAGCCGAAGAGCCGCGATCCCGGTGACGTCGCCCAGGACATCATCACCAAGGCGCAAAATGCGTTGTTTCTGCTGCATCGCTCGCTTGACCTTGCCGCCATCGAGCAGGCCGCAGAGAAGATCGCCAAGGCCGGGATGATCTATGCCTTCGGCTCGGGCGGCAATTCCTCGATGATTGCCAGCGAGCTGCAGAACCGCCTTTTTCGTTTCGGCCTACATGTGACCGCGAGCTCCGATCACGGCATGCAGCTGATGCTGGCGGCAGCGGCGAAGTCGACGCATGTCATCGTCGGCTCGTCGTTTTCGGGTCGCAACACCGAACTGGTCCGCTCCTTCACGCTCGCCCGCGAGACCGGCGTCACGACCATCGCCCTGACGCAGGCCGATAGCCTCGTCGCCAAGGCCGCGGACATCGTCATCCCGATCGATCTTGCCGAAGGCAACAACATCTTCCGGCCGACCTCGACGCGCATCGCCTATCTGGCCGCTGTCGACATCCTGGCCAGTCTCGTCGCCTACAACATCCCGCAGGCGGCGGTCACCCTTCGACGCATCAAACAACAACTCGTTGCCCACCGTGACGGCGATGACCGTCAGCTGCTCGGGGACTGAGGATTTCATGTCAGGAAAGGACTTGAAATGACAAAATCGGTAGCGATCGTGACCGGTGCTGCGGGCGATATCGGCCGTGCCATCGCCAACCGGCTCGCGGATGACCACGACGTCGTCCTGCTTGTCGACATTGACGGCGCCGCCGCCGAAAAGGCCGCGCGTGCGCTGGGTTCGGCTGAGCGCTTCGCCGCCGTCAGCTGCGATGTGACGAGCGAGCATAGCGTTGCCGAAATGGCGAAGACCGCCGCGTCGCTCGGTGCGCTGAAGACGCTGGTCAACAATGCGGGTGCCGCGCGCGCCGTCAGCCTGCAGTCGACGAAGCCGGAGGATTGGCGCGCAGATAGCGCGCTCAACCTCGAAGCGCCGTTCCTCTGCTTCAGCGCCGTCGCCGATCTCCTGAAGGTGACGCAGGGCTCGGTGGTCAACATCGCCTCCGTCAACGGCATGCACGTCTTCGGCCATCCGGCCTATAGTGCCGCCAAGGCCGGCCTTTTGCATTTCACCAAGCTGGTCGCCGTCGAATACGGCAAGTTCGGCATCCGCTCGAACGCGATTGCGCCGGGCACGGTACGCACGCAGGCCTGGGAAGCCCGCGCCGCCGCCAATCCCAATGTCTTCGAGGAAGCCCGCCGCTGGTATCCGCTGCAGCGCGTCGTCGATCCGAAAGACGTCGCCAATGCGGTCGGCTTCCTGGCAAGCGCGCAGGCCAATGGCATCACCGGTGTCTGCCTGCCCGTCGATTGCGGCCTTACCGCGGGCCAAGCGGAACTTGCCCGCACCTTCTCCCAATCCGCTGACTACTGATCAAAAAAAGAATACTGAGAGGAACAGTTATGGACACGGCCCCTTATCGTCTGGAGAGCTGCTGGCAGCCGGACGGCGGTCCAAATGGTCGCTTCACCTTTACCCTTTTTAATCTGTCGGATGCGCCGCTTACGGATTTCAAGATCGTCTATACGTCGCTGACACGGGTGATTGACAAGAAGGCTTGCGAGAACGCGACCTTCCTGCGCCGCAACGCCAATTTCCATGAGTTCGCGCCACCAACAGGCCATTCCATCGCGCCGGGTGTAGGCTGGACCTTTACCGTGAGCGGTCTGCACCGCCCGGCCAAGCACTGCACCGATGGCGCCAAGTCGGCCTACGTGACGCTTGCCGATGGCAGCCACGTCGCGGTCGCCGTGTCCGATCTCCTCCTGGAGGGCCGCGTCAGCGAGCCGCCGCCGGTGCTGCTGCCGCAAGGCAAGCTCGACCTGCCTTTCGCGCTCCAGCCGTGGCCGGCCGAAATCGACGCCAAGCCCGGCGATGGCTTTCCAGTCGTGCTCTATCCCGCGGCCGGCGCTTCCTCGGATGATCTGCGCGCCATGTCCACGGTCACCTCGCTGGTACGTCGCCTCTTCGAAAGCGCGCATGCCCCGTTCAATCTGCAGCCGTCGCCGCAGGGCCGCGCGCTGCGTTTCGCCGCCGATGCCGCGATTCCTGCCGAGGGCTACAAGCTCACCTTCTCGGCCGACGAAATCACGCTTGCCTATGCGGACGCCGCCGGTCGCCAGTATGGCCTGACGTCGCTTGCGCAGCTGCTCGAGGGCGCGCGCAGCCGCCCCGGTACATTCCGTTTCCCGATCTCGGGCACCATCGTCGACAAGCCGCGCTATAGCTGGCGCGGCTGCCATCTCGACGTCTCGCGACAGTTCTATCCGGCAGCCGATATCAAGCGGCTTGTCGACATTCTGGCATGGCTGAAACTCAATATCTTCCATTGGCACCTGACCGATGACGAAGCCTGGCGCCTGGAGATCAAGGCCTATCCGGAGCTCACGACCACTGGCGTGCTGCGCGGACCGGACGCACCGCTTCTGCCGCAGCTCGGCAATGGCGCGGAGCCGGTCGGCGGTTTCTATTCGCAGGACGATGTCCGCGAGATCGTCGCCCACGCACTGGCGTTGAGCGTCGAGGTCGTTCCCGAGATCGATATCCCTGGCCACAGCACGGCGACGCTGGTGGCGCTGCCGGAGCTGACCGACGGACAGGAAGCACCGGACAGCTATCATTCTGTCCAGGGCTATCCGAACAATGCGCTGAACCCCGCCATTCCGCTGACCTACACCTTCCTCGAAAAGGTGCTTGACGAGATGGTCGAGCTCTTCCCGTCGAAGTATCTGCATATTGGCGGCGACGAGGTGGCGAACGGTTCCTGGCTGGCGTCGCCGCTTGCCAAGAAACTGATGGAGCAGGAAGGCATCGAGGGCACCTTCGCGCTGCAATCCTACTTCCTGAAGCGCGTCAAGGAGATGCTGACGGCGCGCGGGCGCAAGCTTGCGGGCTGGAACGAGGTCGCCCATGGCGGCGGCGTCGCGGCCAAGGATACGCTGCTGATGGCCTGGGAGAACCCGCAGGTTGGCATCGAGCTCGCCAGGGAAGGCTACGAGGTGGTCATGACCCCCGGCCAGGCCTATTATCTTGATATGGTGCAGGCCGAGGCCTTCCAGGAACCCGGCGCCAGCTGGGCGGGCACGGTGCCGCCGGCCCACACCTATGGTTATGAAGCCGAAGGCGATTTCCCCGAAGAGCTGAAGGACAGGATGAAGGGCGTTCAGGCCTGCATCTGGTCCGAGCACTTCCTGTCGCGCGGCTATTTCAACCGTCTCGTCTTCCCGCGCCTGCCGGCCATTGCCGAGGCCGCCTGGACACCGAAGGCGAAGAAGAACTGGGATCGCTTCTCGGCCATCGTGCCGCTGAGCCCGAAACTCTAAGGAGCTGACGATGCGGATCGCTGTTGGCGGAATTCATACCGAGTGCAGTACCTATTCGCCGGTGCTGATGGCCGTCGAGGATTTTCGCGTCCTCAAGGGCGCGGACCTTTTGGGGGCCGAGTATTTCAACTTTCTGAAGGCTGATGGCTTCGAGCATCTGCCACTGCTTCATGCGCGCGCCGTGCCTGGAGGTCCGGTCTCCCGCGTCGCCTACGAAGCTTTCAAGAGCGAGTTTCTCGCTCTCCTGAAGGCGGCCTTGCCGCTCGATGGGCTCTATCTTGCCATGCATGGCGCGATGAATGTCGAGGGCATGGACGACGCCGAGGGCGATTGGATTTCGGCCGCGCGCGCTGTTGTCGGACCCGATGTCGTCGTTGCTGCGAGCTATGACCTGCACGGCAATGTCAGCCAGAAGATCATCGATCAGCTCGACATCTTCGCCGGCTACAGGACCGCGCCACATATCGATGTGCGTGAAACCATGGTGCGGGCGTGGTCGATGCTGGTCGATGCCTTGAAGAGCGGCACGCGTCCCGGCGTTGCCTGGGCTCCGGTGCCGGTTCTCTGGCCTGGCGAGCGCACATCGACGGAAGACCAGCCGGCGAAGGCGCTTTATGAGGCGCTGCCGGTCTTCGATCAGCGTGCAGGCGTTCTCGATGCCAATCTGATGGTCGGTTACGTCTGGGCCGACGAACCACGCGCGACCGCCTGCGCGGTCATCACCGCGACTAGCAAGGGTGCGGCGGCCAAGGCTGCGGAAGAGATCGCGCTTTCCTATTGGAACGCACGCGAAGATTTCCGCTTCGGTCCCGTCACCGGGCCGTTGGCGGAGATGCTTGATATCGCCGAGAAGGCCGAGACCTCGCCGGTCATTCTCGCCGATTCCGCCGACAACCCGACGGGTGGCGGCGTCGGCGACCGCGCTGACGTGCTGAACGCGCTGATCGCGCGCGGCTTCGATGGCGCACTGATCGCGGGGATTACGGATCGTCCCGCTGTCGAGGCCTGCTTTGCCGCCGGTCAGGGCGCCACGTTGGCTCTGACCATCGGCGGCAGCCTCGATGGGTCGAGCACGCCGGCCAAGGTGCAGGCGGAGGTGGTGCTGCTGTCCGATACGGACGTGGCCGCCGAGCGCCAGGCGGTCGTGCGCGTTGGCGGGATCACCGTCGTGCTAGCTGCCCGCCGCCGGCCGTATCACAACATCGCCGACTTCACCCTGCTCGGGCTTGATCCGAAGGCCGTACGGCTCCTGGTCGTCAAATCCGGCTACCTCTCACCGGAACTCGCTCCGATCGCCAATCCGAACCTGATGGCGCTGACGCAGGGTGTGGTGAACCAGGATATCGAGGGGCTCACCAGCAACCGCCGCGCGCGGCCTGCATTCCCGTTCGATCGCGATTTCAGCTATATCCCGCAAGCGCGCTTCTCGGCGCGCTGGACCGACTGATAGAAAATAACTGACAGCCTGGCGGTTTCGGTTTTATACCGGACCCGCCAGGCCGCGCTCGCCCAAGACGGGCGTCAGCCGCCACCGCCACGAATTCGAACATGACCCGCTTTCTTCCCGCCGTCTTCCGCGACCCGACCATCCGGGTGAGCATGCTCGCCCTCTTTATGTTCGGCGTCGCGAGTGCCGCCACCTCTCCCTATCAATCCGTCGTCGGCATCCGCGAACTGGGCTTGAGTAACGGACTCTACTCCGCGCTGATTTTTTCCGCCGCGGCTGTCAACGTTACCGTCAGCATCCTGCTCGGCAATCTGGCGGACCGGCTCGGCGAATACCGTAGCATGATGCTGGCGACTGCAATCTTTGGCGTGCTCGGCTATGGTGCGATCTACATTCTGCCGCATCAGGCGACCTTCGTGGTCAGCACTCTACTGCTCCTGCCGGTCTATGGCTCGCTGAATTCGCTGCTCTTCGGCAATGTCCGCCGAAGGACAACCGGCATGTCGCGCGACGACGTCGCCAGGGTCAACTCCGGTGTGCGCGCGATGATGTCGCTCTCCTGGGTTCTGGTTCCCGGCCTGACTGGCGTGTTGCTCGCCCGGTCGCCAAGCATGCTGCCGGCCTATCTGTTCGCCGGCATCGGCTGCGCCGTCTGCTTTGGCCTCATCGCCATCTTCCTGCCGCGCCAGGCGGGGACCGACAAGGCCGCGAGCCGCCATCTTTCCCATCTCGCGGCGCTGGGCGAGGTCGTTTCACCACCGGTGCTTGTCCGGGTCATCGCCATCGCGCTCATCAGCTCGACGCTGCACATCAACGGCGCCATCCTGCCGCTGATCGTCACCGGAGCGGCGCATGGGACGGTCGCCGATCTCGGCATCCTCATCGGCATTGTCGCCTTCCTCGAAGTCGTCTTCATCATCGTCTGGGGGCGGGCGCAAAGGATCATGAGCCATGTGACGGCGCTCGCGATCGGCGCGAGCATCTATGTCGTCTATCTCACGCTGCTCGGTTTCGCCTCAGCACCCTGGCATGTCTACTCACTCACCCTGATCAGCGGCATTGGCGCGGCTGCGCTGATCAGCATCCCGATCACCTATCTGCAGGACCTGATCGCCGAGCGTCCGGGATTGGGCAGCGCGCTCATCTCCGTCAACATCTTCATCAGCGCCGGCCTCAGCGCATTGCTCTTTGCCATCGGCACCGCAGTCAGCAGCTACTCCGGCACGGCCTTCATCGGCGCGCTTGCCGGCGTGATCGGGCTGGCGATGCTCTTGTATTTCGATCGGCTGGGGCGTCGCTGAGCCCCGCTGGTAGCGCAATGTTGAACTGACGAGCGGAAACGGTCGTGTAGTATTGCCGCCGAAACGGATGGATGGAGGATCAATCATGAATCGGCTGACCGCGAAGGACTTCCCCCAGGAACTGCTCGAACTCTACGATTATTATGCGCATGGCAGGATCACCAAACGCGAATTCCTCGACCGAGCGAGCAAATTCGCCGTCGGTGGCCTGACCGCCGCCGCGATCCTCTCCTCGATGAGCCCGAACTATGCCTTAGCGACGCAGGTGGAGTTCACCGACCCCGATATCATCGCCGAATACATCACCTATCCCTCGCCGAACGGAAATGGAGTTGTGCGCGGCTATCTCGTTCGCCCGGCGAAGGCCGAGGGGAAGGTGCCGGGCGTTGTTGTCGTGCATGAAAACCGGGGGCTCAACCCCTATATCGAAGACGTTGCGCGCCGCGTTGCCAAGGCCGGCTTCATTGCGCTGGCCCCCGATGGCCTGACGTCGGTTGGTGGCTATCCGGGGAATGATGAGAAGGGCCGCGAACTGCAGCAGACGGTCGATCCGCAGAAGCTGATGAACGACTTCTTTGCCGCGATCGAGTTTCTGATGAAGAGCGACCTGACCACAGGCAAGGTCGGCATTACCGGCTTCTGCTACGGTGGCGGCGTCGCCAATGCCGCAGCCGTTGCCTATCCGGAACTTGGTGCCGCCGTGCCGTTTTACGGCCGTCAGCCAACTGCCGACAGCGTCGCGCGCATCAAGGCGCCGCTGCTTCTCCACTACGCCGAACTCGACAAGGGCATCACCGACGGCTGGCCGGCCTATGAGGCGGCGCTCAAGGCGGACAAGAAAGTCTACGAGGCCTATGTCTATCCCGGTGTGAACCACGGCTTTCACAACGACTCGACCCCGCGCTACGACGAAGCCGCCGCCAAGCTCGCCTGGGAACGGACTGTGGCCTGGTTCAAGAAATATCTGGTCTAGGCGCTGCCAAAGAGGCTTCCGACCGCCCATACTGGCGATCGGAGCGTAGTGCATCCGATCAGTAGCCGACCAACAGGTTCTGTCCGAAATCCGGCTGAACGCCCAGTATCGGCCCGACCCGCTTGACGATATCGGCCACCATCGGTGCTGCGGTTTGGGCGGCGAAGTTGAGGTTTTGCAAACCCGTCAGCGGTTGATCGACGAATGACAAAACCACGTATCGCGGGTTTTGCATCGGGAAACCCGCGAGGAAAGAGTTGAAGCTCAGCTTGTGTGAATAGACGCCGTGGATAACCTTGTTGGCCGTCCCGGTCTTGCCGCCGACATGGAAGCCGGGGACATCGGCGGTTCGCCCTGTGCCCTGCTCGCCGTTCAGCTTGAAGAGATATCGGATGGTGTCGCTGGTGCTCTTCTTGACGACGGCTTGCTCGGTCTTCGCAGCCTCTTCGCGCGTGCGCGGCAGGAAGGTCGGCTCGATCAGTTCGCCGCCATCCAGAAGAGCCGCGCCGGCGACTGCCGTCTGCATCGGCGTCGTGGCAACGCCGTGGCCGAAGGCGGCGGTGAGGGAGTTGATCTTCTTCCAGACCCTCGGCTGGCTCGGCGCTTTTACCTCCGGGAGCTCCGTTTGCATCTTCGAGAGCAGGCCGAAGCGGGTCAGATAGTCTTTCTGAATATCCATGCCGACGACATCCATCATCTTGGCGGTGCCGACGTTTGACGAGTAACGGAAGATTTCGGGGATCGACAACACGCGCCGTGGCACGTCGCGGTCGTCGTGGATCGTGAAGCCGCCGTAATGGAGAGGTGTGCTGGCGTCGAACGTATCGGACAGCTTGATCTTCCCAGTGTCGATCGCCATTGCGATCGAGAAGGTCTTGAAGACGGAGCCCATCTCGTCGGTACCATTCGACATCCGGTTGAGCCAGCCTTTGTCGCCATCTGCTTGCGGATCGTTCGGATCGAAGTCCGGCGCGGAAGCCATGGCGAGCACCTCGCCGGTGTAGATATCAAGGATAACGGCTCCGGCCGATTGCGCCTGATACCGGCCGATCGCATCGGCCACCACGTCGTGCACGGCGTTCTGCGCGCGGATATCGATGGAGAGCTTCACCGGTTCCAGGCTGCCGGCGATTGTGAGGCCCGTCGAGGCGAGTGCGGAGAGGCCCTGGTCGTCGAGATATTTCTCCATGCCGCTGACCCCGTGATTGTCGATATCGACATAGCCGAGGATATGCGCGGCGGTGCGGCCGCCCGGATAGAAGCGCTTTACTTCGGGGCGGAAGCCGATGGCGGGAATGCCGAGCTTCAGCACTTCGCTCTGCTGCTTGGGGCTCAGCTGGCGCTTCAGCCAAGCGAAGTGCGAATGACGGTTGGAGAGTTTTTGAAATGTCGAGCGCTTGTCGAGATCGGGAAAAACGGTGGCGAGCTTTTCGACGGCATCATCGACGTCGACGATCTTGATCGGTTCGGCGAACATCGACACGGTGCGGATATCGGTCGCAAGCAGCTCTCCGTTGCGATCCAGGATATCGGGGCGCGATGCGACCGACGAAGGCTTGGGCAGGATGGCGGAGGTGGAGTTGTCGCCGTGCACGCCGTAATAGATGAGCTTGCCGCCGATGACGCCGTAGGCAAGCACAAGCACGGTGCCCAATATCGCCAGGCGCGATCTCGGCGTGGGCGCCTTGCGGCGTGGCTTTACCAGGCGCTTGCCACCATCGCGAGAGCCGAATTCCAGGCTGACGAGCCGCCCGCTTCTGGATGCTAGAGTTTGAAGAATGGACATCGGATCCAGCTTGCCAAATAGCGCGCATACGAATTGTTAGTACGCATCAGCTAGCGCCGAGATCGTTAATGCGGTGTTAACGAATTGCCTCGGCTTGGCTCATTTCACAAAGAAGTCATTCCAAGGTCGCCACCTTTCTACTGAAGGTGGCGACGTCGCGAGGGCCAGTGCTGCTATTGCTTGTCCGACGCCCTGTCCCGAAGAACGCCGCTGCGTATCAGCCGATCGACATGAGGCTCGCATTGCCGCCGGCGGCAGCGGTGTTGATTGAGGTAGAAACCTCTTCCAGCAGCCAGTTCAGGCAATAGGCTTCGGGATTGCGCTCCAGCTCCGCCGTCGAGGCCGCCTGCGTCAGGAGCAGCGGGCCAGACATGGCCGCGATTTCCTGCTGCATCGAGGCAATGCGCGCGCTGTCGCCTTCGATGAGCGCGCCGGAGAGAATCTCGCTCGTGCTCCTGCCGTTGCCGAAGTGGATACGCTGGGAGACGCTCGATGGAAGGCCTTTCAGGCTGCTGCGAAGGCTGTCACTGCATTCGATGAATGCGTTGTTGCCTGTTGCCAGAACCGATGAGATCTGGCGATGCAGGCCGACTTCCGAGACCGGTGCGCAGAAGATGGTGCCGCGCGAGTGCAGCGCGTAGATGTTGCGCTCGCCGACGGGGCCGGTGAGCTCGCTCTCCAGACCAAGCGCCGATTGGCTGCCAAGATTGCGGGCCATCTCGGCCTCGTCATGCAGTTCGCGCTCGTCGAGCCACTTGGCGAAATCCGAAAGCGCCGGATCGCTATAGACCGAGCTGTGCTGAGGCGGGATCGGCGGTGTATTCACCAGGCGGCCGAGATAGAGCGGTCCGCCGGCCTTCGGGCCAGTTCCGGAAAGCCCGCGCCCGCCGAAGGGCTGAACGCCGACCACTGCGCCGATGACGTTGCGGTTGACGTAAACGTTGCCGACCGCGATGCGGGAGGTCACGCGGGCGATCGTCTCGTCGAGGCGCGTGTGCAGGCCGAAGGTCAGGCCATAGCCCGTGGCGTTGATCTCATCGACCAGCCGGTCCAGATCCTGCCGGCGCCAGCGGATGACATGCAGCACCGGCCCAAACACTTCGCGCTTCAGTTCGGCGATGTTGTTGAGCTCCACGATCGTCGGGGCGACGAAGGTGCCATGCTGTGTCTCTGTCGGCAGCTCGATGCGTTCCACCTGGCGGCCAAGCGCCTGCATCGATTTTACGTGGGTCTCGATGATTTCCTTCGCGTCGGCCGTGATGACGGGGCCGATATCGGCGGAGAGGCGATTGGTGTTGGCGATCGTCAGTTCGCGCAGCGCGCCCTTCAGTATCGTCAGCGTGCGGTCGGCGACGTCGTCCTGCAGGCAAAGAATGCGCAGCGCCGAGCAACGCTGGCCGGCGCTGTCGAAGGCCGATGCGATGACATCGCCCACGACCTGTTCGGCAAGCGCCGAGGAATCGACGATCATCGCGTTCTGGCCGCCGGTTTCCGCGATGAGCGGGATCGGCCTACCGTCGGCCGACAGGCGCTTGACGAGTTCGGCCTGGATCAGCCGGGCAACTTCGGTCGAGCCGGTGAACATGACGGCTGCTGTCTCCGGCGCCGCGACAAGGGCCGCACCGACGCTACCTTCGCCCGGAACCAGCTGCACGACATCCTTCGGAATGCCCGCCTCATGCAGGATCCTGACGGCCTCGGCGGCAATCAGCGGCGTTTCCTCGGCGGGCTTCGCGAGAACTGGGTTGCCGGCAACGAGGGCGGCCGCGACCTGACCGCTGAAGATCGCCAGCGGGAAGTTCCATGGGCTGATGCAGACGACGGGCCCCAGCGGCGCGTGTGACGGCCCCAGCGTGCGGCGCGCCTGTTCGGCGTAGTAGCGCAGGAAGTCGATCGCCTCGCGCACTTCGGCAATGGCGTTTTGCACCGACTTTCCGGCTTCGCGGATGATGAGGCCGAGGAGCGTCTCCATGCGCGTCTGCATGATATCGGCCGCGCTGTCGAGCAACGCCGCACGGTCTGCGGGCGAGACGACGGCCCAGGATGCGGCTGCCGCCTTCGCCGCCTGCATTGCTGCTGCGACTTCGGATGGCGTTGCCTCACGAACCTGGCCTACCGCGTCCCTATGGTCGGCGGGGTTGAGTACGTCGCGGGCGCCGTTGATGTCGGTCGCTTGGCTGGGCAGCGCGCGCCAGCCCTTGGTGGCGCTTTCGCCCAGCAGATGGGACAGGCGGTTGAGCACCGTTTCGCTGGAGAGATCGAGGCCGGCGGAGTTGACGCGGCTTCCGTAGAGTTCGCCGGGGAGCGAGATCTTGTCGTGCTTCTGGCCGACGATCGGCATCTTCGAGACGATCTCGGCCGGGTCGGCGATCAGTTCGTCGATGGAGACGTTTGGATCGGCGATCCGGTTGACGAAGGAGGAGTTGGCGCCGTTCTCCAGCAGGCGACGCACGAGATAGGCAAGCAGCGTTTCGTGGGTGCCGACGGGTGCGTAGATGCGGCAGGGGCGGTTCAGGTTTTGCCGGCCGACCACCTCGTCATAAAGCGGCTCGCCCATGCCATGCAGGCACTGGAACTCGTATTTGCCGACATAATAATCCGAGCCGGCCATCTGGTAGATGGTTGCCAGCGTTTGAGCGTTGTGGGTCGCGAATTGCGGGAAGACGGCATCGGTCGCCGCCAGAAGCTTCCTGGCGCAGGCGACATAGGAAACGTCGGTGTAGATCTTGCGGGTGAAAACAGGGAAGTCCGCGAGGCCATCGACCTGCGCCCGCTTGATCTCCGCATCCCAGTAGGCGCCCTTGACGAGGCGCACCATGATCCGACGGCCGGCGCGGCGCGCGAGGTCGATGATGAAATCAAGCACGAACGGGCAGCGTTTGCCATAGGCCTGGACGACAAAGCCCATGCCGTTCCAGCCTTCCAGCTCGGGGTCGAGGCAGAGCGCTTCCAGAAGGTCGAGCGACAGTTCGAGGCGGTCGGCCTCCTCGGCGTCGATGTTGAGGCCGATGTCGTAGGACTTGGCGATCAGCGCCAGCGCCTTAACCCTCGGCAGTAACTCGTCCATGACGCGGGCGCTCTGCGTGCGTGCGTAGCGCGGATGCAGCGCCGAAAGCTTGATCGAGATGCCCGGGCCTTCATAGATGCCGCGCCGATCAGACGCCTTGCCGATGGCGTGGATCGCGGTCTCGTAATCCTTGTAGTAGCGTTTCGCGTCCGCGCCCGTGGTCGCGGCTTCGCCCAGCATGTCGTAGGAGTAGCGGAAGCCGCGCTGCTCGAGCGGCTTTGCCCGCTGCAGCGCCTCGTCGATGGTCTCGCCGGTAACGAACTGCTCGCCCATCATCCGCATCGCCATGTCGACGCCGCGACGGATCACCGGCTCGCCGCAGCGGGCGATCAATCGGGTCAGAGCCGCAGAAAGGCTGCGATCGGCGACCGTCGATGTCAGCTTGCCTGTCACGACGAGACCCCAGGTCGCGGCGTTGACGAAGAGCGAGCGGCCGCCGCCGAGATGCGCCTTCCAGTCGCCCTCGGAAATCTTGTCGCGGATAAGCGCGTCGCGCGTGGCCGTGTCGGGGATACGCAGCAGCGCCTCGGCCAGGCACATCAGCGCGATGCCCTCCTGGCTGGAGAGCGAATATTCATGCACCAATCCTTCGACGCCAGTTCCCTTGTGCTTGGCGCGCAGGGCCTCGATCAGCTTGCGGGCGGTGTCGGCAGCGGCTTTCCTGACGTGATCGGGGAGGGCGGCTGCTTCAACCAGGCGTGGCACGCAGATCGTCTCCGGCGTCCGGTAGGCAGCCGTGATGGCGCGGCGCAGATCGCTCTGTTCTCGGATCGGAGTGGCGAATCCATCAAAGGGATTTGCAGAGCCGTTGCCCTGCTCTACTGTGACTTCGACTGCTGCCGCGTCGGTGGTGATTGCCATGCTGGGCTCCTGATCCGCTGATGTCGCGAAGCTAGCAGATTTCAAAAAGTCAATTTCACTTGATTTAGAACGTTCTAGTCTTTAGTTCGCTATTCAATATTCATATTGGAGGAAATTATTGTGGCGAGCGCGGGAAATGTCAGGGAAATCGACCAATTCGATCAGCGCATCCTCGACGCGCTCGTCGCCGATGGCAGGATGTCTGTGACCGACCTCGCCAAACGCGTGGGTCTGTCCAACACGCCCTGCCAGGTCAGGCTCAAGCGGCTGATCGAGGATGGCTACATTCTCGGCTTCCGCGCAATCATCGACGTCAACAAGCTCGGCCGCAACCATGTGGCGTTTACCGAGGTGAAACTCTCCGACACCAGGGAGAACGCGCTGAACGCTTTCAACGTTGCCGTCCGTAAGCTGCAGGAGGTGGAGGAGTGCCACATGATCGCCGGCGCATTCGATTATCTCCTGAAGATACGTACGTCCGATATCGCCAATTATCGCCTCGTTCTTGGCGAAAAGATCTCCAGCCTACCCTTCGTCGCCAACACATCGACCTTCGTTGCGATGGAGGCGATCAAGGAGAACGGCGCCTGATCGGAGGCCGATTGCCAGCTCTGGGCTCCTGTCATTTTAGCGCGTGACAGCGGTCGGCTTCTCTGACAAAACAGACCCATTGAGAGACAGGGGCGTTTGCCGACGGCAGACTGAGAAGTACCCTTTGAACCTGAACCAGATAATGCTGGCGGAGGGAGTCGCTCGGACCCTTCGGCAGTGCTATCAGGGTCCCCGCGTCGTGCCCCGCCCGAAAGGGGCATGATGAAAGACGACAGATCTCCCGGTTCGATGCTCGATGCCATGCGCGCGCAAAGGCCGCTCGTTCAGTGCATCACCAATTTCGTTGCGATGAACATCGCCGCCAACGTGCTGCTCGCAGCCGGCGGTTCGCCTGCCATGGTGCATGCAGAGGAAGAGGCCGGCGAGTTCGCGGCGATCTCCAGCGCGCTGACTGTTAACATCGGCACGCTCTCGTCGAGTTGGTTGAACGGCATGCGTGCCGCTGCCAGATCGGCGGGCGAAAACGCCAAGCCATGGGTCCTCGACCCTGTCGCCCATTATGCGACTGCCTTTCGCAGACAGGCCGTCGCGGAGCTGCTGGCGCTTCGCCCGACCATCATTCGCGGCAACGCGTCCGAGATCATCGCGCTCGCCGGTGGCGAAAGCCGGGGGCAGGGCGTCGATAGCCGCGACCCCGTGGAGCAGGCGGAAGCTGCCGCCAGCCATATCGCAGACAAGCATCAGGCCGTGGTGGCGGTGACCGGCGAGGTCGATTTCGTCACCGACGGCGCGCGCGCCTGCCGCATCGAGGGCGGCTCTTCGCTGATGCCGCAGGTGACGGCGCTCGGTTGTTCGCTGACATGCCTCGTCGGTGCCTTCGCCGCCGCAAGGCCCGGTGCTCCGTTCGAAGCGACGATATCGGCACTCGCCATGTTCGCCGTCGCCGGCGAAGAGGCGGCGCGGGTCACTGACGGACCGGGGTCATTTTCGTGGCGGTTCCTCGATGCCCTAGCGGCGATAGACGGCGCCGCGATCGACAACAATGCGCGGGTGCGGATGCTATGAGCAGGATCGATCTCTCGCTCTATCTCGTCCTCGATCCCGAGCTCTGCGCCGACATCGGCATGGTCGAAACCGCAAGGCGCGCCGTCGCCGGTGGCGCGACGGTCGTGCAGCTTCGCGACAAGCACGCCTCCACCGCGCGCATGATCGAGACCGGCCTTGCTCTGAAGGAGGTGCTTGCCGGGACCGACGCCTTGCTTGTCATCAACGATGATGTCGAGGCGGCCGTCGCGATCGGCGCGGATGGTCTGCATGTCGGCCAGGACGATATGGTCGTGCGCGCCGCACGCGAGCGGGTCGGACGCGACATGATCCTTGGCCTGTCGGTGGAGACCGAGGCGCTCGCGAGGGCTGTCGATCCGGCATTGGTCGACTATGCCGGCATCGGCCCGGTCTTCGCGACGCCGACCAAGCCGGATCACAAACAGCCGATCGGCTTCGACGGCCTTGCACGTCTCGTCGCTGTCTGCCCGGTTCCATCCGTTGCGATCGGCGGGCTGAAGCTGGCGCATGTCGGCGGTGTTTTTGCTGCCGGTGCCGACGGGATCGCCGTCGTCTCGGCGATCTGCGGCACATCAGATCCTCGCGCCGCCGCCCGCGAGCTTTCAGAGGCTATTCAAGGGAGATCACGATGATCCGCAACGTTCTCTCCATCGCCGGATCCGATCCATCGGGCGGCGCGGGCATCCAGGCGGACCTCAAGGCCTTTGCCGCGCGCGGCGTCTATGGCATGGCGGCGCTCACCGCGTTGACAGCGCAGAATACGCAAGGCGTATCCGGCGTTCACCTCGTGCCAGCAGGTTTCGTCGCCGATCAGATCAAGGCCGTGTTTGCCGATGTCCGGGTCGATGCCGTGAAGATCGGCATGATCGCCAATGCTGAAATCGCCGATGCCGTCGCCGGCGTTCTCAAGCTTCATCCCGGCATCCCGATCGTGCTCGATCCCGTCATGGTGGCCAAGGGTGGGGCGAAGCTTCTCGACCCCGCTGCGGTCGATGTGCTTCTGCGCCGGCTGCTGCCGCTTGCGACTCTGCTAACGCCCAATCTGCCTGAGGCAGCCGCGTTGCTCCACACCGATGTGGCCGAGAGCCGCCGGGAGATGGGCGAGCAGGCCGAAGCGCTGCGCGCTTTGGGACGCGCTGCCGTGCTTGTCAAAGGCGGCCATCTCGAGGGCGACCAGAGCCCCGACGTGCTGGCAACGGAAGACGGCCTCGCCTGGTTCGAGGCCGCCAGGATCCCGACAGCAAACACCCATGGCACCGGCTGCACGCTGTCGAGCGCGCTTGCGGCCGAGCTTGCCAAGGGCGCGCCGCTGCCAGATGCGGTGGCCTCCGCAAAAAGCTATCTCGCCAGCGCGGTGGCTGCTGCCGGCACACTTGACGTTGGCTCGGGACATGGCCCGGTCCAGCACTTTCACGAACTTTGGACGACAGCGAAAGGAGACGCGAAATGACATTGCCGATCAGTGAGCAGACGGTGATCGTAACGGGCGCCGCGCGCGGGCTCGGCGCGGCGATCACCAGGGCTTTTGCCCGCGAGGGCGCGAAGGTGGCGATCAACTATCGCAACAGCCGCGAGCAAGCCGAGGCGCTGGCGAAGAGCCTCGGCGAGCGGACGCATGCTTTTCAGGCCGATATCCGCGACGGCGCGGCCGTGCGCGAACTGGTGGCGGATGTCACGCGCACGCTGGGGGCACCGACGACTGTGGTGCACAATGCGCTCGCCGATTTCAGCTTCAACGGCGATGCACGCCCGAAGCTCGGCGAGCTTAGCTGGGAGGAGATAACCAAGCAGCTTGATACGGCGGTGAAGGGAGCTCTGAACCTCATGCAGGCAACCCGCCCGGCCATGGCCGCTGCCGGCTTCGGGCGCGTTGTCACGATCGGCACCAATCTCTTCCAGAACCCGGTCGTGCCATATCATGACTACACGGCGGCGAAGGGTGCGTTGTTGTCGCTGACCCGCACGGCCGCGGCCGAACTCGGACCTGATGGCATCACCGTGAACATGGTCTCAGGTGGATTGCTGCGCACCACCGATGCCAGCGCCGGAACGCCCGAGGCGGTGTTCAACCTCATCGCTGGCAGCACACCGCTGCGCCGTGTGACGACGCCGGAGGAAGTCGCCGACGCCGTACTGTTTTTCGCCAGCCCCTGGGCGCGGGCGGTTACCGGCCAGAACCTGATCGTCGACGGCGGTCTCGTGTTTGGCTGAACGTCATCGCGATATCATCACGACTTGACCGCGCCTGCGGTCAAGCCGGCGATGATGTGCTTCTGCGCGAGGAAGAAGACGATGACGGTCGGCATGATTGTCAGCGTGATGAAGGCGAGCACCAGCTGCCAAGCGGTGCCGAATTCGCCGCGATAGACCATGATGCCGAGCGGCCAGGGGTACATCTTCTCCGAGTTCAGCATGATCAGTGGCAGGATGTAGCTGTTCCAGCTGCCGACGAAGGAGATGATGCTGACCGTCGCAATGATCGGTCGAGAAAGCGGAAGGCAGATATGCCAGAAGAAGCGCATGTAGCCGCAGCCATCGACGACGGCCGCCTGGAACAATTCCTCCGGAAGGTTGCGAAAATAGTTCCGGAACAGGAGTATGCTCATGCCGAGCCCGAAGGCCACCTGCGGCAGCACCACGCCCCAGTAGGTGTTGAGCAGCCCGAGATCGCGGATGCGGATGAAGAGCGGCAGAATGGCGGTCGCGGCCGGAAACATCAGCCCGATCAGGAAGTAATTCAGCAGGAAGTCTGCGCCGAAGAAGCGGACATGCGCGAAGGTGAAGGCCGCCATCGCCGATACCGATACGGTAAGGAAAACGGTCAGCGCCGCGATGAGCAGCGAGTTGACCATCTGTCGCCAATAGCGATCGCCGAACAGGATGTCGGTGTAATTTTCGACATGCCACTCCACCGGCAGGCCGAACGGATTGGTGCGCAGGTCGCCCAGATCCTTGAAGCCGCCAAGCGCTGTGGTGACCAGCGGGATCAGGACGATGGCCGATATGATGACCAGCGACGTGTAGAGATAGGCTTTGGTGCCGGCATTGAGCCGGTCGGATGAAACGACGTCAGTCATGGCGCATGAATATCCGTTTGTAGCTGAAGGCGAGCGTTACGCAGATCAGGAAAAGCACGACGCCGACGGCGCTTCCGAGCCCGACCTGCATGCGGGCCACGCCGAAGTTGAAGAGGAAGGTCACCATCGTCTGCGTGGCATTGAACGGACCGCCGCCCGTCAGAGGCATGATGAGGTCGAACAGCTGCAGCGAGCCGACGACGGCGAAGAAGACCGAGAGGCGCACCGTCGATCCAAGCAGCGGCAGGGTGATATAGCGGAACCGCTGCCAGCCGCTGGCACCATCGATTTCGGCGGCCTCCAGCACGCTCTTGTCGAGCGATTGCAGTCCGGCGATGAACAGCATCATGTGGAAGCCGAAGTATTTCCAGACGATCACGCCGAGTACCGCGTACATCGCCAGATCCTTGTCGGCCAGCACATAGGGTGTCTCGACGCCGAGCAGATGAGCGATCGAGGCGAAGAGCCCATAGTCGCCGTCGTAGACGAAGCGCCAGATCAGGCCGGCCGCGACATCAGCGAGCACGTAGGGCAGGAAAAAGATCAGCCGGAAGACGACCACGCCGGCGATGCGGTGCGCCAGCATCATCGCCAACCAGATGGCCAGCGGAATCTGGATCGCGATCGAGATCACCATGATCATCGCGTTGTTCTTCAGCGCGGTGAGGAAGGCGCCGTTCTTGAACAGGAGTTCAAAGTTGCGCATGCCGACATATTGCGTCGGCAAGCCATAGCCGTCCCATTTGTAAAGACTGTACCAGGCGGCCTCGCCCATCGGCAGGATCACGAAGATCGAGAACAACAGAAGCGCCGGCGGCAGGAAGAGCAGCAGCACGGGCAGGCGGCCTGCAACGGCCGGATGTTTGCGCCGGGCGGACTGGGTGGCCGGTATGCGCGCGGGTCTGATTGCGGTGGCGGCGCTGACATTGGCCATGGGGACCTCACATTCCAGACATCAAATTGCGGCGCGAGAGCGTGCCTCGCGCCGCGATGGTCTTGATCAGAACTGATCCTGCTCGAAGGCATCCTGGATCTGCTGGGCGCCATCGGTAGGCGTCATCTGTCCGGAGACGATAGCGACCGACACGTCGTTGACGACGCGACCGACCGAGGGGCCGAGATCCTGGTCGAAGAAGTTCTGGTGCCATGTGGAATGTGCCAGCTGTTCGGCCGATTCGTGCAGCAGCGGGTTGGTCACGCCATCCTCTGCGCCGACCGCGACCGGGATGATCATGCCGGCCTTGGCCATGGTGCGCTCGTTCTCGGCATTGGTGAGGTAGGCGAGGAAGTCGAGCGTTTCCGGCGGCGCCTTCTTGGTGACGGCCCAACCGTTCAGGCCGCCCAGCGTGTCGGTGACAGCACCGGCGCCGCCAGTAACGGCGGGGAAGGCGAAGCGGCCGATATTGTCGGGGTTCAGGCCCTTCTTGTCGCCGGCATTGGTGCGCTGGTTGGCCTCGGTGTTCTGGAAGCCGAGGATCATCGCCGCCTTGCCGTCGCCGAAGACGCCGAGCGTCTGCGGCCACGTGGCCCCGAGGTAGCCGGGCTGGAATGGCTCGAGCTTGCCGAGTTCGGCGAGCTGCTCGCCGGCCTTGATCATCGCCGGATCGTTGAAGCCTTCACCCTGGCCATTCTTGGCGGCATCGAAGACCTGCTGGCCGCCGTTGCGCATAACGAGATAGCTCCAGTAGAAGTGGATCGGCCACTTCTCGCCGCCACCGCCTGCGATCGGCACGATGCCGGCGTCCTTGATCTTCTTCACTGCGGCCAGATAGTCGTCCCAGGTCTTGATCGTGGTGGCATCGACGCCGGCCTTCGCGAACAATTCCTTGTTGTAGAAGAAGGATACGGTGCCGACCGCATAAGGGACCGCGCCGATCTTGCCGTCATAGCTCAGGCCCTTGACGGAGGCCGGGTTGTAGGTTTTCACCCACGCGCCATCCTTGGCGTTCATCGCTTCGCTGAGATCGAGCAGGGCGCCAGTCGCGAGCTGCTGTTTCAGGACGCCGCCGCCCCAGCTGTAGAAGAGATCAGGCGCATCGCTGGACTGCAGAAGCGTCGGCAGCTTCGCCTTGAAGGCCTCGTTTTCGAGGAACTGCATCTCCACCTTCGTGCCCGGATGCTCGGCCTCGTAATTCTTGACGATTTGCTGCCAGACGCCGAGATAGGTCGGGTCGATTTCGAGATGCATCCACTTGATTGTCGTGTCGGCAGCGGCAGTGCCGGCGGCAATCAGAAGCGCGAGCGCAGTCGCGGTCGAGCGGGTAAAGGCGCGACTATTGAACAGGGCTTTCGCCCTTTGATGATTGAACATAAGGTCTCCTCCTCAAGGGAAAATCGTCCTCTACAATTTTGTCCCTTATGCGGATTAAATGATCGGCAGCTTTGCCAGAATGTCAACTCCCTTGGCTGCATTTGGCAGATTAGCCTTGACAGAGGGCTGAATCTCCACGCTATTTAATTCGCATTCCGACAAAAATACCGACCTGCTTCGGCGGTCGCCACAAGAGCCGTGCACGAATAGATGAAGACCGCAGACCCGGAATTGATGCGCGCGATCAATCGCCTGAACGTGCTCGACACGGTGCGCCGACATGGGCCGATCGCGCGCGTCGAGATCAGCGAGCGCACGCAGCTGTCGACCACCACGGTGTCGGCCATCACCGCCTCGCTGCTGGATGATGGCCTCATCCTGCCGCGCCACGAAGGCGATATCCGCAACGAAGCGGCGCGCGGCCGGCCACGTGTCATGTTGGAGCTCAATCCGGATGCGGCGCGTGTCGTGGGTGCCAAGATCGCAGCCAGCCGCATGGTCTTCGTCGTCACCGATTTTCGCGGCGACGTGCTCTCGAATCTCACCCTGCCGATCCGGATCGATCGCCAGCCGATCGCGGTTATCGCCGATCTCGTCGAGGATGGCGTGCGGCGTTGCGTCGTCGATGCCGGCCTGTCGCTGGAGGATGTCGATACCGTCTGCCTTAGCCTGCCGGGTGTCATCGAGCATCGAACAGGGCATATCCGCAGCAGCCCCATCTTTCGGGACGTCAATGTCGATTTCGCCGCTGAGATGACGACGCGGCTGAACACCTCGACCATTGTCGAAAGCGACGCGCATGCCATCACGCTGGCGCATCACTGGTTCGGCAAGGCGCGCGATTTGGAAGACATGGTCCTGATCTCGCTGGAACAGACGCTGGGGCTCGGCGTGCTCCATGGCAACCAGCTGTTTCGCGGCGCCGGCGGCCTCAGCCACAATCTCGGCGATCTAGTGCTTGGCATGGGACCGCGCGGCATCGTGCGGCTGTCGAGCCAGGCGGGCGAAAGCGAAATTCTGGGCGAGCAGCCGGCGGGTGGGCGATTTGCCGAGGCGATCCGGCTCGGGCGCGGCATGGCGCATGCGCAGGCCTTGATCAAGGCAGAAGACAACGCGCTGATCAGCGCGGCGATCCGGGCGGGGGAGGCCGTCGGCGTCGCGGTTGCCAATATCGTGACCATCTTCGCGCCGCCGCGCGTCATCCTGGTGGGCTCCAGCCTGGCGCTTGGAGAGCCTTTCCTGGAGAGCCTTCGAAATGCCTACGCGCTGGCCATCCCACCATCGCTCAGGGGCGTCGCGGAACTCGTCTTCGACGATTCCAGCGACGACTTCTGGGCACAGGGGGCTGCGGCCGTCGCCCTTTACGAACTCTACGAGTCGCCGTGGAACACCACGGGCCCGGCGCTCTGACGCTTTCAGAACCAAAATCTATGGGAGGAAATCATGGATAAAGTCGGCATAGGCATCATCGGATGCGGCAACATATCGGGCGCGTACCTGAAGGCCATGGCGTCTTTCCCCATTCTCGACATCAGGGGTTTGGCGGATCTGAACAGCGAGCTCGCGCAGGCAAAGGCGGCTGAGTTCAACGTGCCGGCCAGAAGCGTCGACGAACTCTTCGCCGATCCCTCGATCGAGATCATCGTCAATCTGACCATTCCGAAGGCGCACGTCGCTGTCGGCCTGCAGGCGCTTGCCGCCGGCAAGCACACCTATTCGGAAAAGCCGCTCGGGATCAACTTCGCTGAAGGCAAGCAGCTCGCCGAAGCGGCCAAGGCGAAGGGCCTCCGCATTGGTGCGGCACCCGATACTTTCCTCGGCGGCGGCCACCAGACGGCCCGCGCGCTGATCGATCAGGGCGTGATCGGCCAGCCGGTGGGCGGTACGGCCACCTTCATGTGCCCCGGCCACGAGCGCTGGCACCCCAATCCCGCCTTCTACTATGAAGTCGGCGGCGGGCCGATGCTGGATATGGGGCCGTATTACATCACCGATCTCGTCAATCTCTTCGGGCCCGTGGCGCAGGTGGCGGGTTTCGCGGTGACGCCGCGCAAGGAGCGCGTCATCACCAGCGAGCCGCGAAACGGCGAGCATATCCCCGTGCATGTGCCGACCCATGTGTCCGGCCTGATGGCCTTTGCCAACGGCGCCGTCGTGCAGATCGGCATGAGCTTCGATGTCGCCGGTCACAAGCACGTACCGCTCGAGGTCTACGGAACCGAGGGAACGCTGATCGTGCCCGATCCCAATCACTTCGGCGGTGAAGTCGAGCTCCTACGCAAGGGCGGCTCGTTCGAAAGCCAGCCGCTGACCGCGCCCTATGCCGACGGAAACTACCGATCGATCGGTGTCGCCGATCTCGCCTATGCGATCCGTCAGAGCCGGCCGCATCGCGCGAACGGCAGCCTGGCGCTGCACGTGCTGGAGGTCATGGAAGCGTTCCAGACCGCATCGGACACCGGCCGCACCGTGGCGATCACCACGCAGACGGAAAGACCGGCGCCGATGTCGGAATCCCTCGTCGACGGACGTCTGGGCAAGTAATTATTGAGGAGGAAGTTTAATGCGTGAAGCACTGATCGTTTGGGGCGGATGGAGCGGCCACGAGCCGCAGGAATGCGCCGCCATCGTCAAGGACATACTCGAGGAAGACGGCTTCAAGGTCTATGTCGAGCATACCACCGAGGCTTTCGCCGACCCTTCCGTTCACGACCTTTCGCTCGTCGTGCCGATCGTGACCATGTCGAAGATCGAGAAGGAAGAAATCAAGAACCTTGCGGCCGCGATCGAAGGCGGTGTCGGTCTGGCCGGCTATCATGGCGGAGCCGGCGACAGTTTCCGCGAATGCGTGGAATACCAGTTCATCGTTGGCGGTCAGTGGGTCGCGCATCCCGGCAACATCATCGACTACCGGGTCAACATTACCCGCCCCGATGACCCTGTCATGGAAGGCATTGCCGATTTCGACTACACGTCGGAGCAGTACTACATGCATGTCGACCCCTCCAACGAGGTGCTGGCGACGACGACCTTTACCGGCGATCACGCCTATTGGATCGATGGCGTGGTGATGCCGGTCGCCTGGAAGCGGAAATACGGAAAGGGACGCGTCTTTTATTCCTCGCTCGGCCATCAGGCCAAGGAGTTTTCCGTGCCGGAAATGCGCACTATTTTCCGCCGGGGCGCCAACTGGGCCGCGCGCTGAGCTCGCGCAAAATAGGTATTAGCACGCGGTTGGAACATTACCGGCCGCGCGCTATTTCTTCATGGTATTCAACGTGAAGGAGTTTCCAGCATGCGCAAGCTTCTCGCAGTCACCTCAATCGTCATCATGGGCTTTGCCGGCAGTGCATTCGCGCAGATGAACATGGGCACGGACAGCAGCGGTCGGTTTGATGGCTCGCCTCCACTCGGAACCGGCCCGCAGGACGAACAGTCTAGCGGCCTTTCCATTCCGCTCGATTCACTTGAGACGGGAAGCACCGCAGGCAGTGCCCCGCTCCAGTGGACGCGCTGCCCGCCGCACCAACGCAATGCTGCCAATCGCAAGTCGACCAATCCGGCGTGCATCGACGGACAATGACCTGACGGAGCGTTGCTGTGCAGCCTCGTGTTTGCGTTTCGTTGGCGCGATCTTTTGTGCTAGTGGGGCGTCTCAACGCGAGGCCTAAGACATGCTGCCCTGGATTCAGCTCGATTCCGCTCAAATTCCCGGCGAGGCTGGCGAACTGCGCCTGAAGCAGCGCGGCAGCGAATTCTCGATCATGCTCGGATCGAACGAGCTGATGAACAGCCGCCTCTCCGGCTCCGAGGAAGCACTCGCGACGCTCTCCTATGACAAGCTCAAGGGCCGGCCGCGCCCGAGCATCCTGATCGGCGGTCTCGGCATGGGCTTCACGCTTCGCGCGGCGCTGGCCGTCGTGCCCAACGATGCGACCGTTGTCGTCGCCGAACTGGTACCCGCCGTCGTCAGCTGGGCGCGGGGGCCGATGGCGGAAGTCTTCAAGGGATGCCTTGATGATCCCCGCGTTGGCATTTATCAGGGGGATGTGTCCGAACTCATCCGTTCGAGCCGGGCTAAATTCGACGCCATCCTGCTTGATGTCGATAATGGGCCGGATGGACTGACCCGTCAATCGAACGACGGGCTCTACGACTTCGCCGGGCTGAAGGCCGCACGCGAGGCCCTGCGTCTCGGTGGCGTGCTGGCCGTCTGGTCATCCGGCCCCGACGCCAGCTTCACGCGCCGGGTGCGCGACAGTGGTTTTGCGGTCGAGGCCGTCAATTCGCGCGCTAACGGAAAACGTGGCGGCGCGCGCCACGTCATCTGGCTGGCACAGAAGAAATAGCCTAGCCGGTCTGCCCGTTGCGGGCCGTGGCGATGGCGTTCGCGGCGCCGGCGCGAAGCTGCTGCGTGTCCGCGCCGGCAATGACGAGATCAAAGCCCATCTTCAGCAGCTGCCCGGCGCGCTCGCCGTTGCTGCCGAAGATGCATGCGAACTTGCCATACGCGCGGCAACGGGCGAGCAGCTCCTTCAGCACGACATCCATTTCAGCCGTGTCGGGAGCTAGATGCGCACCGTTCGATAGTGCGATGGAAAGGTCCGATGGGCCGATAAAGACGCCGTCGATACCGTCAACGCCGAGAATGTCATCGGCGGCATCGAGCGCTGCCCGGGTCTCGATCATGGCGATCGCGACAGTCTCCATATTCGCCGTCGCCAAATAGTTCGTGGCGGCGAGGCCGGTGTGGTTCATCGCCAGCGTCGGTCCCCAGCTACGCTCGCCGAGCGGCGGGTACTTGGTCGCCTTGACCAGGGCATGCGCATCCGCGATCGAATTGATCATCGGCGCGATAATTCCAGACGCGCCAGCATCGAGCAGCCGCGAGGCCGTCGAGAAATCGCCGACGGGAATACGCGCCATCACAGGCTTGCCGGCCAATCGACCCTGCCCGATGCCATTGGCGGCCGACACCATGTCCCAGACGCCGTGCTGCATATCGAGCACGACGGCATCGAAGGCTTCCTGCGAGAGATGATTGACGAAGAGCGGATCGGGTATGCCGATCCACGCCGAAATCAGACCACCGCTTTCGCCCGACCTGAGGCGTTTTGAAAAGTCGTTGATTGCAGTTGAACCAGGCATACTAGTCTCCTTCCGCAGCTCAGCCCGTGGCGCGCTGCTCATCTTGATGGAATTGTTCGATAAAGGCCTTCTGAAGAAGGATGCCGTCCCATTCGTCGGGGAAGAACGGCGAATCGTAGATAAGCGTGTAGGGACCGGCATATCCGGCCTGTCGGCATGCCTCCAGGCACTTGCCGTAGTCCTCGGCATCCATGCCTGATGCGGTATAATTGGCCTTGGCGTGGCAAATCTCGGCGCGGCGCATGATGTCCGAAAGGCCGGCATATTTGTCCGGCGCCGACCAGTTGCCGAGATCGCCGTTGAGGCCGACCTTGCCGCCGAGATCGTCAAGCAGCCAGTTCATTTCTCGCGGCGACGGCAGGAGGTCGAACCAGTTCTCGGTGACGACGCGGATGCCGCTCTCCTCGGCCTGCTCCGCAAGCCACGAGAGATGTCCCGACGAGCGAGCGAGGTTCTCGTCGCTCGGCTGCTGTTTCCCCGCGATGACGCGCATGTTTCTCGCGCCAAGCGCGGTTGCGATCTCGATCCAGCCGGCGACCCAGCGGATATCGCGCTCGGCCGTTGCGGGATTGCTCGGGTCGCCGTCCTCGACCAGCAAGGTCTGAAGCAGGACGCCGGACTGATCGAGGGCTGCGCGCAGCCGCCGTAGATAGTCCGCGTCGAGGCTCGGCAGATGGAAGGAGCAGATCTCCAGCCTGTGGATGCCGCGATCGGCAAGCTGGCGCGGAACGTCGATCAGTTCGACGCTGCCGGGGCCGTAAGGCTCCTGCGGTGCCCCGCTCTTGGCCGGATCGGGGCTATAGGGATGGACCGCGCCTAGCGCCCGGTGCAGCGACCATGTGGAGACTGCGAACCGTCCGTTCTCGATATCCTCGATCATTGCATTCCTCCTCGTTCCCACCCTATCTAGGCAACAACGCCTTGGAATTTCAAACGGAATCTCCGGTGATCACAGCTTCCGCCGAAAGGCTGGCGGCAAGCAGCGCCTCGTCGCGGCCGGCGGTTGCCGAAAGCAGCAGGCCGACCGGCATATCCGCGTCGCCGGTCCCGCAGGGGATCGACACGCCGCACCAGTCGAGGAAATTGCCGAGCATGGTGTTGCGCAAGGTCTTGCCGTTGGTCGCGAAGAAAAGATCGTCGTTTGCTTCCAGGGCGGCGATCGGTGGCGCGACATGGGCGACTGACGGGTAGGCGATAATGCTATCGCCGACCATGCGGTCGACCTCCGCTATCAGTCGCTCGCGCGCTTCGAGAATGGCGATGTAGTCAGGCATCGTGATCGTCTGGCCAAGTCGGGTGCGTTGCACGACGCGGTGGTCCATCTGATCGGCCTCCTGCCCGGCAAGGCGCTCGCGATGAAGCGCGAAGGCTTCCGCAGTCACCAGGCTGCCGTATTTACCCATGAGGGCGAGGATTTCGTCGAAGGCCGGGATGGTGACGCGGGTGACCGAAGCACCTTCCGCGATCAGCCACTCCACGCTTTGCTCGAAGGCTGCGACGACGCCGGCCTCGGCGCCATCGAACACGACATCATCAGGAATGACCACATCCAGCGCGCGGAGCGAGCTCGGGGTGATGGCGGGCGCGGCGGTCAGGCCGCGCATGGCCGCGTCGACCCAGATTGCGTCCTGAACGGTGCGGCAAAGGGGGCCGAGCGAATCCAGGCTTCGCGCCAGCGGAAAGACCCCGCCCATGGGGTAGCGCCCGCGTGTTGCCTTGTAGCCGACGACGCCATTGAAGGCGGCGGGGATGCGGACCGATCCGCCCGTGTCGGTGCCGATCGCCACGGGGACGAGACCTGCGGCCACCACGGCACCGGCGCCCGAGGAGGAGCCGCCGGGAATACGTGGCTCATCCTTGCCGCGCGGATTGTGCGGTGTGCCGTAATGCGGGTTTATGCCGAGGCCGGAAAAAGCGAATTCGCTCATGTTGGTGCAGCCGACGGCGACCATGCCGGCCTGCGCAAGCGCGCTTACGACCGCTGCATCGTCTTCTGCCACGGGGGCGTCCCGCAGGACCTTGGAGCCGGCCGTCGTCGCGCGCCCCTTGATATCGAACAGGTCTTTCCAGGCAACGGGAATGCCCTCAAGCAAGCCGCGCGACCGGCCGGCCTTCAGCCGCGCCGAGGACGCCTTGGCCTCTTCAAGCGCGCGGTCGGCCAGCAATTCGGTGAAGATCGACTGATCGGGGTGCACCTTGATGTCCTCAAGCACGGTCTCGGTGACCTCCACCGGGTCGGCGGCGCCGTTCTGGATGAGAACGGAAAGTTGTGCGATCGACATCGCACCAAATGATTTCGTCATGTCAGTGTCCGTGGTCTGGATGAATACCCGACCTAAGCCGAGTTTCCTCGAAGTGCCAAGCCCTTGAAGCCAGATCAAACCGATTGGTTCGATTTTATGAACACTGAGTTTGCGTATCCGGGCTTCAACCGTGGCGGTTGCCACCACATATCGGGAATGCGCGAAAGACGCCACGGGTCGAGGGATGTTGTAGGCACCTCGCGCGGATTTCAGGAGCAAGACAATGAGAGATGTAGACAGCTGGAGCGCCCCTCGCGGCGACACGGTCCATCATCATGCAACGGACGAAGAGTTGGACGGTATGGGCGAGCGCGAATACGTGGAACACATCAAGGCAACCAGCCGACCATCGGTATCGGAACGGTTTCTGATCGTTGGAGCCCTGCTGGTTCTTGGCGCGGCGGGATATGTCGCGCATATGAACACCTCGACGGCATCGGCTGTCGATCTCGCCCCTGTCGGAGCGATCTCGGATTCCGGCCCGTCGCTGGATTATTGCCGGGAGCATAGCCCCTATCCGGACAAGTCCTGCTGAGGACTTGTCGGCTTAAACTGGAGAAACGGCGACCGTGACCTAGTTCTAGTCGGGGAGGGCATCATGTCCGCTGATATCGACTACGATCTCGATCGCTTCATCGAAGCTCAAAATGGTGTCTATGATCGCGCGCTTGCGGAGCTCAGGAATGGCCGCAAGCGCTCGCACTGGATGTGGTTCATCTTTCCGCAGATGGCAGGTCTCGGCACGTCGTCAATGGCCGAGAAATATGCCATCCGCTCGGCCGGCGAAGCCTCGGCCTATCTGGCAGATCCCATCCTCGGCGCCCGCCTTGTGCGCTGCGTCGACGCAGTATTGTCGATCAATGCAAAATCCGCGCATGAGGTGTTTGGCTCTCCCGATGATCATAAGCTCCGATCGTCGATGACGCTGTTCGCGGCGGTCAGCGATCACGGATCACCTTTCCATCAAGTGATAGATCATTTCTACGATGGAGCGTTCGACCATCACACGATCGAACTGCTCGATGCAGGCCGATAACTCACGGCACTAGCCAACGCGAGAATGTTCGAGCGTATCGATTTCCGCCGAGATTTCCTCGATGCGAGAACGCAACTCACGATCAGTGCCGTCGTTGACATCCTCGTCACCGAAGCAATCGCGCGCATCATAGAGTTCAAGCTTGGCTTCAAGCTCCGCCCGTTTGGCATACAGGCGATGGAGATAAATGTAGTTCATCTTCCCGCTCAACCGTGTTTCCACATCTGGTTGAAAACGAGTTTCCCCCACGAAAGTTCCAAGCGCAGAAACCGGCGCTCAGGCAAACGCCGCGATAGCGGCGTTGCACGCCTTGGAAAAGTGGCCGCAACAGTTGTCCTTGCCCATCGATTGACGGGTGACGCGGGCGCCTTCCAGAAGCAGGGTCAGTGTGTCTGCCAGCAGCTGCGGTTCGCGCGCGCCGGCGGCGAGACAGAGCGCCTCAAGCCTGTCGCGCTGCTCCGCCTTATGGCGTTCGATGACGCTATAGGCCGGGTGGCCTTCACCCTTGAGTTCGATCGCGGCGTTCGCCAGATCGCAGCCGACCTGATCGCCGCAAAGGCTCTGGGTCCTGAGTTCGATCCAGGCAAGCAGCTGGGCGCGCGCATCATCGGGATGCGTGGCTTCCAGCTCGCGCCAGATCGCCTCGGCCTTATCGGAGGCGCGGCGCAGCGTTTCGCACACCAGCTCGTCCTTCGAGCCGAAGTGCCGATAGAGCGTCATCTTGTTGGTGAGAGCGCCTTCGGCGATGGCATCGACGCCGATGCCACGGATCCCGTGCTCACGAAACAGCTCCGCCGCGGTCGAGACGATACGTTCCCTAGGAGGGATCTTTTCATCAGTGCCTGCAGGCAGAATAGCTGTCGAAGTTTTTGATTTTTCTGCGGACAATGTCCTTGACATCCATGTGACCGATCGGTAACAAATGCATTGTTACTTACCGGTAACACCACTTTTCGCGGAAGTCAATTGCCGAGAGGGCAGCGCGGCCGAAGTGGAACACGGGCGACCGCCCACGAAAGGAGGACTGAGCCATGAGAAAGACCAGAGACGACCTGACGATATCCGAAGCCCTTCGCGACCCCCTGATCGCCATGGTGATGCGCGCCGACGGCGTGAAGCTTGAAGATTTCAAGCGGCTCCTGGAGACTGCGGCGGTGAAGCGCGAACAGCGCGCCAATCCGGTCAAGAAATTCATCGACGTGATCAAGAGCAATCCGGCTGCTGTCTGCAACTATTGCTAACGCCTTGGGCTTCCCTGCCCCCCGAAAGCCGTCGCCACATTGGCGGCGGCTTTTTTGTTTGTGGCGAGCAACGCTGTACGCTGCGCAGTCATAAAAAGACGGAGCCTCTTAGGCTCCGTTTCCTAAGCAATATGGCTCAGAATTCCGACCATTCCGGCTCTTGCTTGAGCGCGGCGTTTCCGCGAAACGCATTGGTCAACTTCTGGCCCAGTTGCCGTGCTGGCGAGGCGACGGGGCCGTGGCTGGCGGTCGTCGCCGCAGGCTTGGCGAAGCTCGGCCGCCCCTGGTTGGCAACGGCGCCGTCCAGCTTGAACTGGGACATCAGCTGCGCCAGCGCCATGGCTTCATGCGCGAGGCTGTGGCTGGCCGCGGTCGTTTCCTCGACCATTGCGGCATTCTTCTGCGTGCCTTCGTCCATGGTGTTCACGGCCGTGTTAATCTCCTGCAGGCCAAGCGACTGCTCGCGCGAGGCTTCAGCGATCGCGTGAACATGGCGATTGATCTCTTGAACTTCGGCGACGATCGCATCCAGCGCCTTGCCGGCTTCACCGACCAGTTCCACGCCGGACTCGACCTGCGAACCCGAGGCGGTGATCAGCGCCTTGATCTCCTTGGCCGCGCGCGCCGAGCGCTGTGCCAGTTCGCGCACTTCCTGGGCAACGACGGCAAAGCCCTTGCCGGCATCACCCGCCCGGGCTGCTTCGACGCCGGCGTTGAGAGCGAGAAGGTTGGTCTGGAATGCGATGTCGTCGATCACGCCGATGATGTTGCTGATCTCGTTCGAGGACTGCTCGATTAGGTGCATCGCGGTGACCGCGTTACGGACGACCTCGCCGGAGCGTTCGGCGGCTTCGCGCGTCTTGGCGACCAGCTGGCTGGCGTCGCTTGCGCGGCTGGCAGCATCCTTGACTGTCGTCGTGATCTCTTCCAGCGCGGCGGCCGTTTCTTCAACGGAAGCGGCCTGTTGTTCGGTGCGCTTGGAAAGGTCGTCGGCGGAAGCGCGGATCTGGCTTGAGCCTGCGCTGATGGCGCTCGCATTGGCGCCAACAGCCTGCAGCGCGTTGTGCAGCTTGGAGACCGCGGCGTTGAAATCCTGGCGAAGCGTGTCGAGGTCACCGGTAAACGGCGTGTCGATCTGGCAGTTCAGATCGCCATCGGCAAGATTTCCGAGGGCGCCGCCGAGAGCCTTGACCGCGCGATGCAGATTTGCGGCTTCGTTGGCCTTGTCTGCCTCGCGCTCAAGGCGCTCGCTCTCGCTCATCGAGCGGGTTGCTTCGGCCTGCTGCTCGATGCGCATGCGGTCGATCGCATCGGTCCGGAAGACCGCAACAGCTGCAGCCATCTGGCCGATCTCGTCACGGCGGTCGAGGCCATGAACCTCTTCGCCGGTCTCGCCGGACGCCAGCGTTTCCATGCGTTCGCGAAGCTTGGCCATCGGCGTCGTCACACCCTTCTGGGCGATGACCATGGCAATGGCGATTGCCGCAATGACGCCAAGGGTTAGGCCGACAAGGGTATAGAAGATGGTGGAGGAAACGGAGGCAGACAGCTGGCTGCCGCCCTGTTCCAGAAGGTCTGCCATTGCCTTGTTGTTGGCGCCAAACTTGGGCGACAGACCGACGATCATGTCATCAAGCTTTGCAGAAAGCTGTTGGGTCTGCTCGGCGTTTCCGGTGCCATGCGCCGCGAGAAGCTCGTCGCCCAGAGATTTCAAACCGTCGGCTCCGGCAAGCAATTCGTCGATTGCCCCCTTGCGGCTCGGCACCAATTCCGAGACTTGCGACAGTCGCTTGCGCGCGCCATCGAACTCTGTGGCGAAACGCTTGGAGATATCGTTGAAGGCAGGGGTGCCGGGCTCCTGCGCGACGGCACGGCTAAGCCATGTCGTGGACGTCCAGATGCCAGCTGCCGCGCGCGCGCTGAAGGTCGCTGCCTGGCTCTCGTTCTGGAGGAAGCCGGTGTACTGCTGGTTGGCCGCGCTAAACTTGTCGGTGAGGTAAAGCAAGCCCGCCATGGAAACGAGGCCCAGCATGGCGATAGCAATAAGGAATTTGGTTTTTATCTTCAGGTTTTTCAACATGAGGCACCTTGGAAATCGTGGTGAAATGGCATCAGGCCGCCTGCGGAGGAGCGGAACTCGTTCGCAAGAAAAAGTGACATTGGAAGCTGTGGGACAACGCATCATGCGCAAAACACCGAGGGGGCATCCCGATATCTTGGTTTCAACCTAGGCGCTTATCCTTAAAGAAATCTGACCTCGATAAGGCAAGCGAACGGAATCGGCAGTGGAGTTGCTTTTGATCAAAGCATGTCGAGACGAACGAATAAGCTTATATTTATGCTGGCTAATTTTCTTCGATCTTCTTCTTGGCGGCGTTTACGAAGCTGACGCTGATGTGGTCATAGCTGGTTAACCAGTTGGGAAAACGATCCAAGAGTATCATTGCGGCACACGGATAGGTCGATCTACATGGGCCCGCGGTCACTGTTTTGATCGTAACCCGCGATTTCGTGGGGCCCATTTGAGACAAATCATATTGAGGATGCCTAGTGGTTTACACACGCCGTAATGTCATGGCCATTTCTGGAGCCGCACTGGCGGGTGCCGTTCTGCCGAAGGTCGCAGCCGCACAGTCGATCGGCTTCACGCCCTCGCCCATCTATCCGGATCCAGCCATTCAGGTTCTCGACCCGAGCTTTGCCAAATATCGCGTTGCAAGCTCGTCTTTGGAACAGGTCGCCACCGGCGCCCGCTGGCTGGAAGGCCCGGTCTGGTTCGGCGATGGTCGCTATCTTCTCGTCAGCGACGTGCCGAACAACCGGGTTATGAAATATGACGAGACAAACGAGACCTGGAGTGTCTTCAACCCGAATTCGAACTATTCGAACGGCCATGCCCGCGACATGCAGGGCCGGCTTTTGTCGTGCGAGCACCTGACCCGCCGCGTCACCCGCACCGAGTATGACGGCTCGATCACGGTTCTGGCTGACAACTACAAGGGCAAGAAACTCAACTCGCCGAACGACATCGTCTGCAAGTCGGACGGTTCGATCTGGTTCACCGACCCGACCTTCGGCATTGCCGGCGAATGGGAAGGCGACAAGGCCGAACCGGAGCTGCCGCATTCGGTCTATCGCATCTCGCCGGATGGAAAGCTGAACCTCGTCACCGACGAGCTGAAGGGTCCGAACGGCCTTGCCTTCTCTGAAGACGAGAAGAAGCTTTATATAGTCGAAGGCCGCGCGCAGCCCTATCGGATCATCTGGTCCTACGATGTCGGCAAGGACGGTTTCTCGCTGTCCAACAAGAAGGCGTTGATCACCGCCGACGACAATGGCGGCCTCGACGGCTTCCGCGTCGATGTCGACGGCAATCTGTGGTGCGGATGGGGCTCTTCGGGCGCTGCCGGCGCAAAGCCGGAAGACCTCAACGGCGTGAAGATCTTCAACAAGGACGGTAAGGCGATCGGCTTCATCAAGCTGCCGGAACGCTGCCCCAACCTCGTCTTCGGCGGGCCGAAGAAGAACCGCCTCTATATGGCGTCCAGCCATTCGGTTTATGCGCTCTATGTCGAGACGCGCGGAGCAGTCTGATTAAAAATCGAGCCGCCACGATTGTCGCGGCGGCTCGAGCAATTCTTCGACCTCAGATAATGCCGCCGCTGCCGCCCACGGAAGCCGGGCGCTCCGCGGCAACCTTCTTGCGATAGCCGCTGGCGCGGTAGGTGGCGACCGGATCGACCGCGCCACCGGCGCGACGGCGGGCTTCGGCAAGGATCGGCTCGACATCGGTGCGATAGCCGCGCTTCAGCGTTTCCGTTGCCATCAGCGCGTCGTTCTCATCCTGGAAACCTGCCAGCGCCTTGCGGTCGACGATCAGCGCCTGCGCATAGGCGCGGCGGATTTCGTTGGCGCTGTTGATCAGGCTTTCGATTGGATCGGTCACATTGTGCGACTGATCGATCATGTGGGCCGGGTTGAAGTCGTTGACGCCGCGCTGCTCGGCCTCGACCAGCTCGTTGAAGACGAGGAACAGACGGTAGGGCTCGATCGAACCGGCGTCGAGGTCGTCATCGCCGTACTTCGAGTCGTTGAAGTGGAAGCCGCCGAGCTTGCCGAACTGGATCAGGCGGGCGACGATCATTTCGATGTTGGTGTTCGGCGCATGGTGGCCGAGGTCGACGAGGCAATGCGCCTTCGGCCCGAGGGTCTGGGCGATCAAGTAATTCGTGCCCCAGTCCTGCACGACGGTCGAATAGAAGGCCGGCTCGTACATCTTGTGTTCGGAAAACAGCTTCCAGTCGTCAGGCAGCGCCTTGTAGATGTCGGCCATCGAGGCGAGGTAGCGTTCGAAGGAGCGGGTGAAGTTGCTCTGGCCCGGGAAGTTCGAGCCGTCGCCAACCCAGACGGTCAGCGCCTTGGAGCCGATCGCCTTGCCGATCTCGATGCATTCAATGTTGTGCTCGACTGCCTGCGCGCGCGTTGCCGCGTCCGTGTGGCTGAGCGATCCGTACTTGTAGGAATGGGCCTGGCCGGGCGCGTCTGAAAAGGTGTTGGAATTCATGGCGTCGAAGCCGAGGCCGAGCTGATCGCCCTTCGCCTTCAATTCCTTGACGTCGGTCTTGTCCCACGGAATGTGGAGCGAGACGTTCGGCGTGGCGCGGGTCAGTTCGTTGATGACGGAGCAATCGTCGAGCTTGTCGAAGATCCCGCGCGGCTCGCCGGTGCCGGGGAAGCGGGCAAAGCGCGTGCCGCCGGTGCCGACGCCCCAGGATGGAACGGCGACGAAGAATTCGGAGACGCGGCGCGTGATCGCCTCAATGTCCACGCCACGGCGCGACAGGTTGGCGCCCAAGGCTTCGTAATCGGATTTGAGCGCGGCTGCGCGCTTTTCGTTTTCTTGCGCAATCACATCCTGCGCGATTTTGGTTTCGGCCATGAATTCCTCCCGTGTGGCATCGAACCAACCGGCTCCTGTCCGCGTTTCGATGCATGAAATACTCAAATCAGTAATGAGGCGACCTTGGACATCATACGCATTCTTTTCGCGATCATCCTGCCACCTGTCAGTGTATTCCTGCAGGTCGGAATCGGCCTGCAGTTCTGGCTCAATATACTGCTGACGCTGTGCGGCTACGTGCCGGGGATCATCCATGCGGTTTGGGTGATCCTCCGGCGATAGCGATCAGCGCGGGAAGCTCTGCGCGTTGCCGGCATCGACATTGATGATGTTGCCGGTGGACTTTGCCGAGAGATCGGACGCCAGGAAGTAGATCGCTTCGGCGATGTCTTCAGGGAAGACGTTGAGCTTCAGCATGGAGCGCTTGCGGTAGTGTTCCTCCAGCTCGTTGATCTCGATTTTCGACGATGCCGCGCGCTGCTCGCGCCACTCGCCGTTCCAGATTTTCGATCCACGCAGAACCGCATCCGGGTTGACGGTGTTGACGCGAATGCCCGCTTCCGCGCCTTCGAGCGCCAAGCAACGGGCGAGATGGATCTCGGCAGCCTTGGCCGTGCAGTAGGCAGCAGCGTTCGGCGACGACGCTAGGCCGTTCTTGGAGGCGACGAAGACGACGTTGCCGCCGAGGTTCTGCTTGCGGAATAGGCGGAAGGCTTCGCGCGAAACCAGGAAGTAGCCGGTCGCCAGGATGTCGATGTTCTTGTTCCACATCGAAAGCTCAGTGTTTTCGATCGGCGCGGACGATGCAATGCCGGCGTTCGAAACCAGGATGTCGACGCCGCCGAATTCGACACAGGCTTCCGCGAAGGACGAGATCACGCCGTCTTCCTTGGTCACATCAAGCTTGACGCCGCGAACGGCATCGGCGCCGAACTGCTTGGCGAAATCGGCCTTCGTGCTGTCGAGCGCTTCCTGGTCGATATCGGCCAGCACCACGCAGGCACCTTCGCCGATCAGGCGGGCCGCCGTCGCGCGGCCGATGCCGCCGGCACCGCCAGTGACGAAGGCAACCTTGCCAGCCAGGCTCTTCGGCTTCGGCATGCGCTGAAGCTTGGCCTCCTCGAGCAGCCAGTATTCGATATCGAAGGCTTCCTGCTCAGGTAGGCCCTGGTACTCGGAGACGGTCGACGCGCCGCGCATGACGTTGATGGCGTTGACGTAGAACTCGCTGGCAATACGTGCCGTTGCCTTGTCGCGGGCAAAAGACAGCATGCCGACGCCGGGAATGAGGAAGATGACCGGGTTCGCGTCGCGCATAGCGGGCGAATTGTCATGCTTGCAGTCGTTGTAGTAGCGCGCGTAGTCGGCGCGGTAGTCTTCGAGCGCCTTATCAAGACCGGCAACGATCGCATCCACATCCGGCTTCGCCGGGTCGAAATCGATGATTAGCGGGCGGATCTTGGTGCGTAGGAAGTGGTCGGGGCAGCTGGTGCCGAGCGCGCCGAGCGGTGCCAAGTTCTTCGAGTTGACGAATTCAAGGACTGCGTCCTGATCATCGAAGTGGCCGAGCTTGCGTTCCGCCTTGCCGATGCGACCGCGGATTTCAGGCATCAGGCGGGCGGCGATGACGCGGCGCTGTTCGATGGCCAAGCTCTCAGTGGCGGCGCCACCGAAGATCGTCTTGCCTTCAGTCTTCTCGGCAAACCAGACGATCGCCTTGTTGATAATGTCGAGCGTCAGTTCGTAGCAAGCCTTGGCATCGTTGGCCCAGGTGAAGAGACCATGGCTTTCGAGCACGACACCCTTGGAATTCGGGTTCGCCTCGACGTAGGCCTCGAGGTCGAGGCCGAGCTGGAAGCCCGGGCGGCGCCACGGCAGCCAGCCGATGTCAGCACCAAAGATCTGCTGCGTCAACTCCTTGGAATTCTTCGAAGCGGCGATCGCGATGATCGCGTCAGGATGCATGTGGTCGACATGCGTGAAGGGCACGAAACCATGCAGCGGCGTGTCGATCGAGGCGGCGCGGCTGTTGAGGTTGTAGGTGCAATGAGGAAGGAAGCTGACCATCCGGTCTTCGTCTTCAACGCCCTTGTAGATGCCCTTCAGCGAATCCAGCTTGTCCTGATAGAGGGTGGCAAAGCCGTCGAGCTTGATCGTGCCGACGTCGCCGCCCGAACCCTTGACCCAGAGAACCTTGACTTTTTCGCCGGTCAGCGGGTCGGTTTCCATGACCTTGGCAGACGTGTTGCCGCCGCCATAGTTGGTGATACGCTTGTCAGCACCCAGCAGGTTCGAGCGATAGAGTAGCTTTCCAGGCTCATCCAGGCCTGCAGCGTACGAGTCATCCCAACGGTTATCCAGAAGCCGGACGGTTGCCGCCATGTCATCCTCCCATGTAGAATTCTTCAGAACGCGAAATGAGAAATGCGTCCTTTGCGTGGACGGTATCGCTCATCAAAAGCAGCGTTGTCAATCGAAAACGATCAAAATCGATTATGTTGCAACGCAATATGTAAAAATATGATCGTTTGTGATTGACACATTGTCACAACTGCGAAATAAACGATGCAGGAGGAACCCATGCACGAACGCGAACGCCATCGCATCATATTGAGCGCCGTACAGGAAAAGTCGGTCGTGACGGTTCAGGATATTTCTGAGCTGACCGAGGCTTCCGAGGCGACGATCCGGCGCGATATCGCGGCGCTTCACGTGCAGGGAAAGATCCGGCGCGTGCGTGGTGGGGCAGAAGCCGTGCATCCGCCGCAGCTCGGCAATCTAGCCGGCAGGCCTTTCCGAGTGTCAGAATCTGTCAATTCCGATAAAAAGCGCGCAATTGCGCGCGCGGCCGTCGATCTCTGCGATCCTGGTGACGCCATCATCATAAACGGGGGAACGACCACCTTCCAGATGGTGCATTTCATGGCGGCGCATCGCATGCAGGTGATGACCAATTCGTTCGCGATCGCCGAACATCTGGTTAAGCACTCGAAGAACACTGTGACGGTTCCCGGCGGTGTGATCTATCGCGAGCAGAGCCTGATCCTGTCGCCTTTCGACAATGACGCGATCCGCAATTTCTATGCGCGGCGCTTTTTCATCGGTGCGCAGGGCGTGGGTCCGCTCGGCATCATGGAAGCGGACGCGCAGATCATTCAGAGCGAGCAGAAGTTGATGCATCAGGCTGACGAGCTGATCGTCATGGTCGATTCCAGCAAGTTTCATCGCCGCTCGAGCCTCATTTTATGCGGGCTCGATCGCGTCACGACCGTGATCACGGACGAGGGCGTGTCCGATGAGGCTGTGCGGATGATCGAGGATGCGGGCGTCAAGCTCGTGGTTGCGAGCGTGGTCTCGCAGGCAAAGGAGGATTCCTCGTCGGTTGCCTGAACGGCGCCGGCAGGATGTGGTCAAGTCAATCAACGTGGGAGGAAGAAAGCATGAAACTCGCAAAGACACTGGCGGTGGGCGTCGCCTTTGCCGTCGCATTGATGGCTGGTGCAGCAAGCGCCAAGGACGTCAAGATTGGCCTCGTGGTCAAGTCGCTCGGCAACGGCTTCTTTGAAGCCGCCAACAAGGGCGCACAGGAAGCAGCCAAGGAACTCGGCGGCGTAGAAGTGATCTACACCGGCCCGACCTCGACGACGGCCGAAGGCCAGATCGAAGTCATCAACTCGCTGATCGCGCAGGGCGTCGACGCCATTGCGATCTCCGCCAACGACCCCGACGCTGTCGTACCGGCCCTAAAGAAGGCCAAGCAGCGTGGCATCAAGGTCATCTCCTGGGATTCCGGTGTCAACAAGGACGGCCGTATCCTGCAGCTGAACCCGTCGTCGAACGAACTGATCGGCAAGATGTGCCTGACGCTCGTCAAGGATCACCTCGAAGGCGGCAAGGGTGACTTCGCGATCCTGTCTGCAACCACCACCTCGACGAACCAGAACATCTGGATTGACCAGATGAAGAAGCAGCTGAAGGACTTCGACGGTCTGAACCTCGTCACCACCGTTTATGGCGACGACCTCTCCGACAAGTCTTACCGCGAAGCCGAAGGCCTCCTGAAGTCGAACCCGAACGTCAAGGTCATCGTTGCTCCGACGACGGTCGGCGTTCTGGCCGCTTCCAAGGTCGTCGAAGACAAGGGTCTCGTCGGCAAGGTTTATGTCACGGGTCTCGGCCTGCCGTCCGAAATGGCCGGTGCGATCAAGTCGGGTGCGACGAAGGAATTCGCGATCTGGAACCCGATCGACCTCGGCTACTCCGCAACGCAGATCGCCTATCACCTCGTAAAGGGTGACGCGACCGGAGCGCCGGGCACCGAAATCGAAGCCGGCCGCATGGGCAAGATCAAGGTGGACGACAAGGGCGAAGCCGCAATGGCCGATCCGTTCATCTACAATGCGTCGAACATCGATCAGTTCTCGAAGGTTTTCTAAGCCTTTCGCGGACAGACAAAACCCGGCGGTATTGCCGCCGGGCCCTTCCCAATGAACACTGGTAAGCGCTGATGAACAACGCCCTTCAACAACCTGTTGCTAGCGTCGCGACGAACGACGTACCCGCAATTCTCGAGATGCGTGGCATCTCCCAGATTTTCCCTGGCGTGAAGGCGCTCGATAACGTCAGCATCGCGCTCTACTCAAGCAAGGTAACCGCGCTGATCGGCGAAAACGGTGCAGGCAAGTCCACGCTCGTCAAGATCCTGACCGGCATCTACCGTCCGAACGAAGGCGAAATCCTCATCGATGGTAAGCCGACGACGTTTGCCAATGCGCAGGCAGCGATCGATGCTGGCGTCACCGCGATCCATCAGGAAACCGTGCTCTTCGACGAGCTGACGGTTGCCGAAAACATCTTCCTCGGCCATGCGCCACGCACGCGTTTGCGCACCATCGACTGGAAGTTGATGAACAGCCGCGCCAAGGCGCTGCTCACCTCGCTTGAAAGCAATATCGATCCGACGATCCGTCTGAAGGACCTCTCGATCGCGCAACGCCACCTCGTGGCCATCTCGCGCGCACTATCGATCGAGGCCCGCATCGTCATCATGGATGAGCCGACCGCCGCCCTGTCGCGCAAGGAGATCGACGATCTCTTCCGTATCGTCGAAGGCCTGAAGGCGCAGGGCAAAGCCATCCTTTTCATCAGCCACAAGTTCGACGAGCTTTACGAGATCGCTGACAACTTCGCTGTCTTCCGTGACGGGCGCGCCGTCGGCCACGGCAATTTGAAGGCCACACCGCAGGACGAGATCGTTCGCATGATGGTCGGCCGCGACGTCGAGAACGCGTTCCCGAAGATCGACGTCGCGATCGGCGGACCGGTGATGCAGGTCGAGAAATACTGTCACCAGACAGAGTTCCGCGATATCTCGCTGACGCTTCGCAAGGGCGAAATTCTCGGCATTTACGGCCTGATCGGCGCCGGCCGTTCCGAACTCTGTCAGTCCCTGTTCGGCATCACCAAGCCGTTGTCGGGTAAGCTCACGCTTGATGGCCGGGAGATCAGCATCAACTCGCCGCTCGATGCGATCAGGGCGGGCATCGTCTATGTACCGGAAGAGCGCGGCCGCCACGGCCTGGCGTTGCCGATGCCGATCTACCAGAACATGACGCTGCCATCGCTGGGGCGCACCTCGCGCAAAGGCTTCCTGAAGGCGGCCAATGAATTCGCGCTGGCGCGCAAGTATGCCGAGCGGCTCGATCTGCGCGCGGCGGCACTCTCGGTTCCAGTTGGAACTCTGTCCGGCGGCAACCAGCAGAAGGTGGTCATCGGCAAATGGCTGGCGACTATGCCCAAGGTCATCATTCTCGACGAACCGACCAAGGGCATCGACATCGGCTCGAAGGCGGCCGTGCACGGCTTTATCAGCGAGCTCGCCGCCGAGGGCCTCTCCATCATCATGATCTCATCGGAGCTGCCGGAGATCATCGGAATGTCCGATCGGGTGCTTGTCATGAAGGAGGGCCTGTCGGCCGGCCTTTTCGAGCGCAAGGACCTGACGCCGGAAACGCTGGTGCGCGCTGCGACCGGTAACGCTTGAGGATAGCTGATGTCCAGACTCTTGAGAAAACGCGAAACGCTGCTCTTCATCATCATCGCGGTGATGATCGCCGCCTTTTCGAGCCGCGCTGACGGCTTTGCAACGCCTGGAAACCTTGCCGGCATCTTCAACGACACGTCGATCCTGATCATCTTGGCGCTGGCGCAGATGACGGTTATCCTGACGAAGTCGATCGACCTGTCCGTTGCCGCCAACCTCGCCTTCACCGGCATGGCGATTGCGATGCTGAACGCCGCGCATCCGGATCTGCCGCTGATCGTCCTGATCCTCGCCGCGATCCTCATTGGCGCCTGCCTCGGCGCCATCAATGGCTTCCTCGTCTGGGCACTCGAGATCCCGCCGATCGTCGTCACATTGGGAACGCTCACCATCTATCGCGGCATGGCATTCGTGCTCTCCGGCGGCGAGTGGGTCAATGCGCATCAGATGACGCCGACCTTCCTCAACGTTCCCCGCACCGTCGTTCTCGGCATGCCGGTGCTGAGCTGGGCCGCGATCATCATCGTCGCGCTGATCTATATCGTACTGAGATACACCCAGTTCGGCCGCTCTACCTATGCCGCCGGCGGCAATCCGACAGCGGCGGTCTATGCCGGTATCGATGTCGGCTGGACCAAGTTCCTTGCCTTCGTTCTGTCGGGCGCGCTTGCCGGTCTTGCGAGCTACCTCTGGGTGTCGCGCTATGCGGTCGCCTATGTCGATATCGCCAACGGCTTCGAGCTCGATAGCGTGGCTGCCTGCGTCATCGGCGGCATATCGATCGCCGGCGGCGTCGGATCGGTGCTTGGCACCGTGCTCGGCGCGCTTTTCCTCGGCGTCATCAAGAACGCCCTTCCCGTCATCGGCATCTCGCCCTTCACGCAGATGGCGATCTCGGGCACCGTCATCATTCTCGCAGTCGTCTTCAACGCAAGGCGCGAGCGCAATCGCGGCCGCATCATCTTGCGCGACAAGGCCGCCGCGGAAACTCCAGCAGAGGTGGCAGCATGAGCACCGTCGTTTCCACGCCCACCGACAAACGGGTCATCCCGGATCGCCTGGGAACGCCATTCAAGCGGATCATGTCCAGCTGGGAAGTACTGCTCTTCGGCGTGGCCGTCGTCATCTTCATCTTCAATTCGCTGGCATCGCCCTACTTCCTCGACGCCTGGAACCTCTCGGACGCGACCTTCAACTTTACCGAGAAAGCGATGATCGCGTTTGCCATGGCGCTGCTCGTCATATCCGGCGAGATTGACCTGTCGGTTGCCGCCATCATCGCGCTGGCCTCGACCGCCATGGGGGCCGCGGCGCAGGCGGGTGTCGGTGCGCCGGGTCTTGTCGCCATCGGCGTCGGCGTTGGCCTGCTCTGCGGGATGTTCAACGGCTTCCTCGTCTCCGTGATGAAACTGCCGTCCATCGTCGTCACCATCGGCACGATGAGCCTGTTTCGCGGTATCTCCTATATCGTGCTGGGCGATCAGGCCTACGGCAACTATCCCGAGGAATTCGCCTTCTTTGGCCAGGGATATGTCGTCTGGGTCTTCTCCTTCGAGTTCGTGCTCTTCATCGTGTTGGCGATCCTGTTCGCCATCCTGCTGCACGCTACCAATTTCGGCCGCCAAGTTTACACGATCGGCAACAACGATTTCGCCGCGCGCTTTTCCGGCATCCCCGTCGAGAGAGTGAAGTTCATCCTCTTCATGCTGACGGGCGTGATGAGCGGCATCGCCTCGGTCTGCCTGACCTCGCGGCTTGGCTCGACGCGCCCGTCGATCGCGCAGGGCTGGGAGCTCGAGGTTGTGACCATGGTCGTTCTCGGCGGCGTTTCGATCCTCGGCGGTTCCGGCAAGATCGGTGGCGTCGTCATCGCCGCCTTCGTCATGGGCCTCGTCACCTTCGGCCTTGGCCTGCTCAACGTTCCCGGCATCGTCATGTCGATCTTCATCGGCCTGCTGCTGATCATCACCATCGCGATCCCGATCATCGCTCGCCGCATCAAAGCCATGAGTCCGAAATGACGCTGGAAAAACACGCCTTCAAGATGACGCTCAATCCCGGCATGGAAGCCGAGTACATCAAGCGCCACGACGAAATCTGGCCGGAACTGGTCGAGCTGCTGCACCAGTCCGGCGCCAGCGATTACTCGATCCATCTCGACCGCGAGACGAACACGCTGTTCGGCGTGTTGACGCGCACCAGCGACAACACCCTGTCGAGCCTGCCGGAGCACCCGGTGATGAAGCGGTGGTGGGCGCATATGCGCGATATCATGGCCACCAATCCGGATAATTCGCCTGTCCAGACCGACCTCGTCACCGTCTTTCATATGCCATGACATCAAGTCAGATCTACGCCCGCGTCGCGGTTCTCGATATCGGCAAGACGAATGCCAAGGTCGTTGTGCTCGAGAGCGCCACCGGCGCTGAGGTTGCGGTCGTGAAGACGCCGAACGTGGTGGTCAAATCCGGTCTCTATCCGCATTACGATGTGGAGGCGCTGTGGGCCTTTGCGCTCGACGCGCTGAAGCAATTTGCCGGGTCGCCCGGTTTCGATGCGATCTCGATCACCACGCATGGTGCCAGCGCCGCTCTGCTTGCTGCGGATGGTACGCTCGCCATGCCGGTGCTCGATTATGAGCAAGAATATCCACGCGAGATTATCGACGCCTATACGGCGCTGCGCCCATCATTCGACGAAACCTATTCGCCGCGCCAGTCGATGGGCCTGAACATCGGAGCGCAGCTGCACTATCAACAGTCGGCCTTTCCGGCGGCGTTCGCCAATGTCGCCACCATCGTCACCTACGCCCAATACTGGGCGGCGCGGCTGACTGGTATCGCGGCCAACGAGGTAACATCGCTCGGTTGTCATACGGATCTGTGGAACCCGCGCGAATCGAGCTACTCCAGCCTCGTCGACACGCTTGATATAAGACCGCTGATGGCGCCGATCCGCTCGGCCTTCGACGCGCTCGGCCCGGTGCTCCCTGAGATCTCGGAAGAGATCGGCCTCTCAAAACCAGTTCCCGTCTATTGCGGCATCCACGATTCCAACGCTTCGCTGCTGCCGCATTTGGTCAGTCGGCAAGCCCCGTTTGCTGTCGTCTCGACAGGCACGTGGGTGGTCAACTTCGGCGTGGGTGGCGATCTCGACCATCTCGATCCGAAGCGCGATACGCTTGCCAATGTCGATGCCTACGGTCGGGCGGTCCCGTCGTCGCGCTTCATGGGCGGTCGCGAATTTGAAATCCTGTCGGCCAAGATCGGGCCCGTGTCTATCGAGGACGCGGTCGCGGCCATGCCTGATGTCATCGAAAAAAGCATGATGCTCTTGCCGAATGTGGTGCCCGGGTCCGGTCCATTCCAAGGCAAGGAGCGGCGCTGGGTCAACGCCGAAGCGGCGAGCGCTGGCGAACATTACGCGGCGGTTTGCCTCTATCTGGCGCTGATGACCGAAGCGTGCCTGGGCTTGATCGGCGCCGGCGGTCCCGTTGTCGTCGAGGGGCCGTTTTCGCTGAATGAGACCTATCTCGATGTGGTCGCTGCGCTCACCGGCCGGGATGTGTTCGCCGTTCCCGGCTCGACGGGCACGAGCGCAGGTGCCGCACTTCTCACCGGAATTGCTCCGATGACAGGTAAAGAGAAGCATTTTCCTCCGCGCGAGATCTTTCACTTGCCGGAGTATCGGCGATGCTGGTACGCCGCGCTAGCATAAGACTCTTTCCGGATCGCCTCTTTGCGCCATCTATGAATGCCGGTAGAGTTGAAGCGCATTTCATACTAGGTGAGGAAAGTACGACATGACAGTTTCATCCGGCGAGGGTTTCGATCCGCGGGCGCTGGCCGCGCGATTGAGTGGCCTTGAAAAGGCAGGCGAAAAAGCGCCGACGGCGGATTTCGCATTGCCCGCGACTTTACGCGAAGCGATGGATGCGCAGAATTTTCTTGCCGCCGAAGAGCGCATCTCGACACACGCATGGAAGGTCGCCATGTCGCCCTCGGGTGAGCCTGTCCTCGCGCCCTTGCATCCTTATTTTGAGGCCGTTTCAGGCGCGTCGATTTCCTGGCGTCCGGGCATGAAATTCGAGGCGGAAGTCGCGGTCCGCCTGGGCCAGGATCTTCCGGTCCGCCAGAGCGGTGACTATACACGCGATGAGATCGTCGCGGCGATCGCGGACTGCCATCTTGGCGCAGAGCTTTTGGCCAGCAGCATTGTGGAGAGCGGACAGGTGTCGTTCCTGCTCTATCTGGCCGAACGCATCGGCAACAAGGGCTATGTTCTCGGTCCTACGCTTCCGAAATGCATCGTCGACACCATCGGCAATACCTCACTTAAGGTGACGCATGGTGAACAGGTGATCTATGACGGCATCGCGCGCCATCCGAAGGACGACGTGCTGGTATGGCTGATGGCCTACGCGAATGACAAGCTGCGCCCGCACACCTCGCTGAAGAAGGGCGCCCTGATCACCACCGGTACGCTCTGCGGAGCCATCGAGCTGACGTCGCGCGGCCCGATCGACATCGTTCTCGGCAACGAAACGCGTCTCAGCCTTTCCATCGTCTGATCGATGAGTGCGTTCTTCCCCGCCTTCGCATAGGCGGCGCAGAAAAAACGCGGAACATTGATGGTCTTCATGCATTCTCCCGGATTGGACTTCGGGAGGATGTCATGGGGATATATCGTCTCGCCTTATGCGCGCTCATTGTCTGCACTGCTGGAGGTGCAACCGCGAACGAGGCACCGTTTCTCAAGTCGCTTGCCGGCAGTTGGACCGGCGGCGGGATGATGAAGCGCACAACGGCCTCATCCCCGATCAATTTAAACTGTAGTTTTCAGTCGAAAGCCAATGGTGAAGCGTTGTCGATGGATGGCAAGTGCACCGGTATGTTGGTCGTTTCGCGCGCGGTGTCCGCGCAGCTTACGGCTACCGGCGGCAGCTACTCCGGCCGTTATATTGGTCCCTCAGGTAGGGTTTCGTCACTCAACGGCGCAAGGCGAGGCGATGCCATCGAGCTCGCGGTCACTTGGTCGAGGATCGTCAACGGCGATCGTGCTGCGACCATGACGATCCGGCACTCCGGCGCGAACGCACTGAGGATCAGAACGGTCGACAAGGACCCCGCATCCGGTAAGCAGGTCGTGACCAGTGAGATCAACCTGCAGCGAAATTAGCCGGCTGGCTTTTTAATGCGTGGCATCGAACTGGTTCGATCAGTAGCCATACTTTTCGGCACTGAACTTGCACTTGTTCAGCACGACGCCGAGGACGCTTGTCTTTTCGGCAAGCGTCTGTTCGCAAATGTCGATTTCGCTGAGCGTACTCTGCTCAGCGGCAGCAACCAGAATTACGCAATCGACATTCGGCAGAAACGCCAGAACGTCGTCCGTCGAAAGCATCGGCGGCAGGTCGTAAATGACGACATCGGGGCGCATCCGTTCACGCATGTCCTGCAGCGCCTGGGTCGACGCGGCGCTTTGTAGCAGTTCGGCGGAAAACTGGACGGCCTGTTTATTGGCGGCTATGGCGAGATTGCCTCCGTGGCGCCGAAAGATGTCGTCGGCCTGTAGCTCGCCTCGCAGGAACGATTCCATCGATGCGGCATCGCGAATTCCAAGCGTCTTGCCGACCTGGGGACGTTTCATGTCGAGATCCAGCAGTGCAGTGCGGCAGTCTTTCTGGTTCGCCAGACTGAACGCAAGGTTGAGTGCGCTAAAGGTCTTGCCGCAACCGGGTGTTGGCGATGTAATAGCCACTGATGTCCAATTGTTCTCCCGCATGTTCTGCAGGATCTTGGTGCGCATCATGTCGAAGGCGGTATGCGCGGTGTCTGAGCGATTGACCGTCACGATACGGTTTTTCGCAACGAGACTCGCATCCGGGGTAAACGGCTGAAGCTTTTCCCAGGCTAGGTCGCTGATTTCCCGCGAAGGCGCTGGGGACATGTTACTCTTCTCCTGGAGCGCTTGCGAAAATGACGATACCACGGTCTGTTCCATTGGGTTTGCCTTAACTCTCTTGTTCGATGTAGCCGGCCATCCTCAGCGGTTTCGTGTTACATCGAACCGGGCTTCATGAAGCCGGATAGCAGCCTTTGAAAAGCGCTCGCCAACGGCGCATAGAAGTAGTGGATGATCAGGAGGAAGGCGGGGATGATGCTCGCCGAGACGGCTGCTGCCGCAAACCTCTTGTTGTAGAAGCCGCCGGTCGTCTCGCTCGGTGACCCGATATACGGAATGACGCCAAGCGGCTGACGCTGTAGGAGCTGGCTCAGTTCCGATGGTCTGCGGATCGTGCGGTTCATCATTTCGAGTAGGAACGTAAGCCCTAAGCCAAGAGCGATCCCGCCAACGGCGCCTGCAAGAATGACTATTCGACGCTTCGACTTCACCGGCGTTTCTGGCGGCTTGGCCGCCTCCAACAAGGAGAAGCGTCCGCCGTCCGAGCGGGCCTCGATCTGGGTGCCCAGCGATGCTTCAGCCCGCCGTGCAATTGCCGTGTTGTACTGTGTCTGGATATTGCCGAGATCGCGCTCGATGACGTTCAGCGCCGTTTGTGTTGCGGGGGTTTCGCTTACGGATTTCGTGATGTCGGCGATGCTCTTTGTCAGCGATGTGCGATCGCGGTCGATCGCCTCCAGACGCTTGTCGATATCCGCCAACTGTAGATCGAGAGCCGACACGCCCTGTTTGCCGGCCTGACCGGTTGCCTTTGCCGCACCCTTGCCGCGCAGCGTCGCAATGCGCGATCGCAGGCTTATAATATTGGGGCTGTCTTCGGAGAAGATCGCAAGCTGTTCGGCCAGGGCCTTGTTCAAATCCAAGAGCATCTGCTGCTCCGTGCTAAGCGGACCGACATTGCCTGTTGTGAAGGCATTTTCCGCAAACAAGCTTCTCCGCGCGCGGAGGTCCGCTTCTTCACGTTCCAGCGCCACCAGTCGCTCCTGCTGGCTCGCCTGTTGCTGCCGACGGAACTCCAAGCTCTCTGGAAGAGTATCCCTGTGATCGGTCTTGAATTTAAGAAGCTCGGCCTCGATTCGATTCAGCTCGGCATCCAGCCGCTTCACTTCTTCGTTGAAAAATTGCAACGTATCGCCGGCTCGGTCAGTACGCTGTCGTTGATTGCCCAGCAGGATCGAAGAAGCGAGTTCGTTGGCGGCCTTTGCCGCGAATTCCGGCGTTCCAGCTTCGAAGATGATGCTGAAAACCGTCGTTGCTCCGTCGCCAAGTGGTAGTTGATCAAAGGTGATGCGGGAACGCATGTCCTTGATTACTGCATCCGTCGATAGCTCCTGCCTTTCGCTACCGTAGACATCCAACTTGTCGGCGAGCTGGACCAGATTGTCGCCCGTCGTCATCTGCTGCTGAAGGATCAACAGCTGTTCAAGAGAGCTGGTAGGGACTGTCGACTTCACGAGATTTGTCGGAATCTGTGGAGCCTCGACGAGGATCTTTGCCGTTGACTGGTAGGACTTTGGCATCAGCAGAGCAATCGCCAGTGCAAGCGCTGTCGTGACGACGGTGAGAGCGATGATGTGCGGCAGTCGCCTTAGCAGGATCGACAAGTAGAAACGAAAATCAATATCACCCATTACAAGTTCGCCTGACTGATCCTGAGAATCTGAACGTGCTTTATCTTGCGTTCATTTTCGGTCAGTTCCCCAGCCGAGGGTAGTTCATCGATAGTGGATGCCGCGCTCGGGTTGCTAGTACCTTTGGTCAGGGTGTCGCTTACTGGCAATTTGACTGCATGATAATTTTGTAATTGATGATTTTATAGTTCGGAGTCGTGCGTATTTATGTCGTCACCGGCATATATTTATGATTCATTCAGTTATTTAGTCATCGATGCGAATTAAATATTCTTTCTGTCGCCAAGAGAATGAGACGAAACTAGTCTATATTGGTAGAACGGGCATATTGATCTCTCGCAGTAATACAATGAATGTTAATTCTACGAAATTCAATGAACCCTGCGTCCCTGGGCGAGATATTGCTGGGTGCGCGATAAGGAATTACTCGGCGAGGTGCGCAGTATGTTGAGCGTTTTCGCATTACGGTGAGGAATGATCGAGCATGGTCATGCAACGTAAGTGTTTTTCGACAGGTCGTCATCATCCAAAGCGGCTGGGTTGGTTGCCAACCCTGCTTGCGCTGGGAACGGCGATGTTTGCCGGCGTCGCCGCTAGCGCTCCGCTTCCGCCTCATACGAAGATCAGGTTGAGCGTTGTTCAATGGATGCCGACCAAGGGCGTCTATGAACAATGGGGCTCGATCGGAGGCGATTTCACCATTTCGGATGCGGGCACGGTGTCTGTCCCGGTGCTGGGTAGCATTGCCGTTGGTAATCTCGACGACGACGGTCTGGCCGCTGAAATCGCCAACCGTTTGAAGGAAAAGATCGGACTGGTCGATGCGCCGGCAACGACCGTCCAGATACTTGAATATCCACCTGTGTATGTCGTTGGGGATGTATCCAAACCCGGTGAGTACAAATTTAGCTCGGGGTTGACTGTATTGCAGGCGCTTGCTTTGGGCGGCGGCGAGTATCGCGCGCCTCTGGCGCTTGAAGGCGCTGGCGAAGTGACGCGGTTGGCCGGTAGCTTGAAAGAGCTGGACGACGCTATCACCCGCAGCAACGCCAAAATTGTCCGCTTGGAAGCGGAGATGGCCGGCGCGACCTCGGTCGATTTCTCGCAGCAGCCCGACAAGGCTGATCCGTTCGCCGCGGCCGTCTATAATCAGGAGAAAGTGATTTTCGAAGCCAGGGCGAACGCGGTTGATCGGAAAGCCAAGTCGTTCGCCGAGCTGCGGGATCTACTCAACGAAGAAATCGGCGTTCTCGAACAGAAGACGAAAAGTACTGACGAGAATATCAAATCCATCCAGCAGCAGGTCGATAGCACCGCGATGCTCGTTGCCAAGGGCGCCGTGGTCGCGACTCGGCAGGGTGAGGTCGAGCGTGCACTGAGAAGCTATCAAGACACCCGGCTGGACATCAGCACGGCGATTATGCGAGCCCGCCAAAGCATCAGCCAGACGACGAGGGATCTGCAAGCGCTTTACGACGAGCGAAAGACGGAAGTCGCATCAGATCTCCAGTCTGAACGAGCCGCACTCGTTCAGCTTAAGCTCAAGCGCGAGACCAGCCAGAAACTGGTGTTGGACAGTCTGTCGTCTCTCGGCGGAGCCGTAAAGCAGGATGAGAAGCCCGTCTTGGGTTTCGTTATCGTGCGCAGGGAAAACGGGACGATAAACGAAATCTCCGCATCGGAGACTTCTGCACTCATGCCCGGCGATGTCGTCAAGGTAACTCGACCTTCCCTGCAAGCAGTGAAGCCGGTCGAGCAGGTTTCTGCGATTCCCGGGGCGGATCAGGCAAGCCGATGAACAGGCTCTCGTCGCGCAACAGCCACGGCCGTATCGCGGGTTCGCTCGCGCGGTATGCCGAACGCGCGCCATTAGAGGGTAGCGTGCCTTGATGGCCAGGGATGCAAACGCGACTGGACGACAAAGCTACACGCAGATCCTAAAATCCACGGTTCTGATCGGCGGGTCCTCCGTTGTGAGTATCGGTTTTTCGATTATTCGCAACAAGGCGATGGCGCTCCTGCTGGGACCTGAAGGCGTGGGTCTGATCGGCCTTTACAACGCGACGATCGACATCGTTCATGCCATAGCGGGCTTCGGGATGAACGCCAGCGGTGTCCGCCAAATTGCCGAATCCGTCGGCAGCAACGACCCGGATCGGATTGCCAGAACAGCGACTGCCCTGAGGCGTATCTCGGTCGTGCTTGGGCTGCTCGGAACGCTTGTCATGGCGCTGCTTGCCGCGCCGATCGCCAGATGGACATTTGGCGACGACCAGCATGCGACGGCGATGCGGCTGCTGTCCATCGTGATCGTGTTTCAGGTCATGTCGGGAGGGCAGGCGGCCCTTGTTCAGGGTGTGCGCGACATCGCCAGCCTTGCACGCCTCGGCATATTGGGTGCTTTCTACAGTACGGTGATCAGCATACCCATCATCTACTTCTACGGTGAAGAGGGTATCGTTGCGTCGCTTGTCTGCATCGCTGCGGCGACGCTGGCCACGTCATGGTGGTACAGCCGCAAGATAGAAATCAACCCGTGCCGCCTGTCGTTCAAGGATCTGCGCTTCGAAGCCGCCGGCCTGTTCAAGCTCGGCTTCATCTTCATGGTCACCGGCTTCCTGACCTTCGGCAGCGCCTACGCCATCCGCATCATGGTCTTGGATGAGGCAGGCATCGTCGCGGCGGGGCTATATCAAGCCGCATGGTCGCTGGGTGGATTATATGCAGGCTTCATCCTGCAGGCGATGGGAACGGACTTTTATCCGCGGCTGACGGGTGTCGCCAATGACAACGCCCAATGCAATCGTCTGGTCAACGAACAGACGCAGGTGAGCGTGCTCCTTGCCGGTCCCGGATTGCTTGCCACGCTCACGCTCGCCCCACTGATCATGCATGTCTTCTACTCGCCCGCCTTTTATGCGGCCGTGGATCTCTTGCGGTGGATCTGCCTGGGGATGATGCTTCGCATCGTGGCCTGGCCCATCGGTTTCATCATTCTGGCAAAAGGCGCCCAGCGGATATTCTTCTGGACCGAGGTTGCGGCCACGGTCGTTCATGTCGGTCTCGCCTGGATCTGCATCAAGGCCTTCGGAACGATGGGTGCCGGTATCGCCTTCTTTGGCCTCTATGTGTGGCACAGTATTCTCGTCTACTGGATCGCGCGGCGCTATACCGGCTTTCGCTACTCGGCGATCAATCGTATCCTCGTCATGGTCTACCTTCCTATGTCGGGCCTGATATTTCTCGCTTTCCAGTTCCTGCCGACTTGGCTGGCCGCATCGATGGGCTGCGCCGCCACCGCCGCCACGGGGCTCTACTCGCTCAAGACATTGGCCGAATTGTTGCCGCCGGAAGCGCTGCCGCGCGTGGTCAGAACGAGGCTCGGCCGCGCTGCATTGTCCTGGTCAGGTTCCGTGCGCCAAGTCCCGTGATCCGCCGAAAGATACAGATACGCCAATTGCTCAAACTGTCGCATTGAGGTTTGCCGGTATTTTGCGTAAACACGATGCAGTGAGCGGCGAGGACTTAGTTGAAAGCGGCGGAAGCAGGCATAGTTCGATGGCTGGTACGTATCAGCTGCGCCGTTGCGCTGGCCCTCGTCGGCTTCGCGCATCAGGTGCCGGCCTTTGCCAATGGCGCTTTCATTTCCAATGAGCTTTCCGAATACATCCTACCTGACGGAACCGCGCCGGTTATTTGCACGGTTGACAAGACGCATACGGAGCACGACGGCGGCAAGCTTCATGAACATGGCTGCGAGGCCTGCCGGATCAGCGCGTCGACTGTGTTGCCCGCTCCCGTTTTCGTCGCATGGCCAAGCGCTTCGATCCCCACCTATCTTGGCCCGAGCCTTAGCGCCGAGGCTACCGGAAACCGGCCTTTATTCCCCGGTGGCGGTCCAAGGGGCCCACCGTTGATGGCCGCTCTCATTTGAGCTGCTATGCGGTCTTCCGTAGCCGGTGATCCCGCATAGAAATCCCACTGTCCCACTCATCTGTCCGCTGCCGATGCCGCACGACACATTTGTCATGCGAGTTCAGCAAACAGCGGTCGCTCTGGCAGGAACAACCATCATGAAGAAGTTTAAAGTCCTTCTGGCTAGTCTGGTTCTCGCAGGGCCTTTCGGCGCACCTGCCGGCGCACAGATCGTCACTGCAGGCGACATCGAGATATCCAATCCGCAAGCCCGCGCCATGGTGCCCGGTGCGAAAGTCGGTGGCGGCTATCTCAGCATCACCAACAAGGGGAATGCCGACGACAAGCTCGTCGGCATCACCTCGACGCGTGCCAAATCGTCGGAAATCCACCAGATGAACGTCGACAACGGCGTCATGACCATGCGCCTCGTCGCCGGCGGCCTTGTTATTCCTGCGGGGCAGACAGTCGAGCTCACGCCGGGCGGCTACCACGTCATGTTCAAGGACGTCACCGAGCCCTTCAAGCAAGGCGAAACGGTCAGGGCGACACTGACCTTCGAAAAGGCCGGGCAGGTCGCTGTCGAATTCGCGGTAGGCGGCGCCAGCGCCATGAAGATGGATGGTCATTCCGGGATGAGCGGTATGTCCAAGCCGCAATAGTCGTCAGGTATTAGACTGTCATCGACAATCAGAAAATCATTACAGTGAGCAATCCTATGTCTAGAACGAGCAAATTCCTTATCGCGTCCTTCGTTGCCACTCTTGTTGCCGCAGGGCAGGCGAGCGCCCATGCGCACCTCACGTCAAGTGTTCCCGCCGATAAGGCCACGGTACAGGTGTCCCCCACAGCGGTGGAACTGCATTTCTCCGAGGAGCTTAACCTCCGCTTCTCGGGCGCGACGATTGCCGGTGCCGGTGACAAGCAGGTTCCGACCGGCGACGCCAAGCTGTCGGATGACGGAAAGACGCTGACGGTGCCCGTTTCGGGGAGCCTTGATGCCGGCGGATATGTCGTCGATTGGCATGTCCTGTCGACGGATGGCCACAAGACCAATGGTAGCTATGGCTTCACGGTCAAGCCGTGACGCCGGATACGGCCCTCGTTCTTTGCCGTCTTCTCTTCGATGCTGCAGTCATCCTGATCTGGGGTAGCTCCGCCTATCTCTGCGCGCTCGTTTCGCCCGAACTGGCACGTGTCGTCGGCGACCGGCTGCGGTGGTTGAGCGCGGCTGCAATCGCAGTCGCGTTCGCGTCCACCGTTGCCATGCTGCCGCTCCGCACGGCGATCATCGGCGACGGGTGGTCCGATATGGTGACGCCGGAGATGCTCGGCGCCGTGCTGACCCAGACGGATGTCGGGACGGCCTGGATGGTCCAGGCCGCCGGCGTGGTCCTGCTTGGCGCGACGGTGTTTCTTCCGTACAGGTATCGGCAAATGGGACGAGCCGTCTTCGCTGCACTCCTGCTGCTCAGCCTGACGCTGAGCGGCCACGCAGCGATGAACAGCGGTTGGCTTAGGGTGCTCCACCGCATCAATGACGGTGCGCATCTTTTGTCCGGCGGTGCATGGCTGGGTGCGCTCGTGCCGGTCCTCTTGATCCTGTCGATGCTTGGACGCGGCACGCTGCAGGCCGATGCGCGCGTCGCGGTCATGCGGTTTTCGACCGCGGGGCATGTCGCAGTTGCGCTCGTGCTTCTCTCAGGCGCCGCGAACACGCTGCTTATCCTAGGGGGCGTGCCGTCGGATTGGTCGTTCAGCTATCAGCGTCTGCTGAGCGCAAAGATCGCGGTGGTGGCGGCAATGGTGTTGATTGCGGTCATCAACCGCTATGTCTTCGTGCCGAAGTTTGCTCGAGATCACTCTCTTCTTCAGCTGAAGATCTGCGTCATCACCGAGGTCGTGCTGGGGCTCGTGGTCGTGGCCCTCGTCGCCTGGTTCGGTACGCTGCAGCCACGCTAGGCGCGAAGACCGCCGGCAATCCATCTACGTCAAATAACGGTGCTCCCTGTTTTTTCGCTTTGAAGGCTTGATTCTCCATGTCATTTTCGGCGCAACACTGCATACCAATAATGGGGACGATCATGTTTTCAAAAAGCATCAAATTCAACGCCGCGCTTGCCGCCCTCGTGCTCGCGCCATCGCTTGCATTCGCCCATCCGGGCGCCGGCCAGGCGGTCGGCTTTGCGCATGGCTTTAGCCACCCCATGTCCGGGCTCGACCATATGCTGGCCATGATCATGGTCGGCGTTGTTGCTTGGCAGCTTGGCGGCCGTGCCGTCTGGATGGTGCCGGCCACCTTCGTCGCCGTTATGGGCCTGGGCGGAGCGCTCGGCATGATGGGTATCTCGATCCCCTTCGTTGAAGCCGGGATCGCGCTTTCCGTGATCGTTCTCGGCGCGGTCATCGCGCTTAACGTTCGTGCGCCTGTTGCCGTTGCCGCCGGTCTGGTTGGTCTGTTCGCCATTTTCCATGGTCACGCGCATGGTTCCGAAATGCCGGCTGCCGCCGCAGGCATGTCTTACGCCGCCGGCTTCATGATCGCGACGGCCACGCTGCACGCCATCGGTCTTGCTATGGGATTTGCGATTGCACGGGCCGGTGATGCTCAAGGCCCTTTCGTAACGCGCTCCGCCGGCGGTGTCGCGGCGCTGGCCGGGGTCGGCCTGCTGACCGGTCTTATCTGATCGCTCTGTGCTCCGGGATGAGTTACCTTCATCGGCTCCTCATCCTATGTTTCGCGGAGGCAACTCGGCCTTTCTAATTCAAGCCGCGGTGAAGTTCCGCTGCTTTTCTCAGCGTTCGTTGCACGGTCGAGGGCATGGCCGGCTTGGTGACGACACCAAGCGCGCCGTTTAGCTTGTCCGCCACGGCCTCGGGATTGCCGGTCATGAACACCACCGTCACCCCGAATTCCTCCACCAGACGGCGGCCGATTTCAGGGCCGGTCGGCCCATCCGAGAGGTTGACGTCGACGAAGGCGATATCGGCGTCACGTGCAAGCTGCAGCGCCGGATCGCGGCCATTCGCCAGACCGGCGACATCGAAGCCCATCTCTTTTATCGTTTCCTCGAGATCAAGGGCTATGAAAAGCTCGTCCTCGACGATCAGGACGCGCTGCTTGGTGCTATTTTCAGTCTGTGAACTGTACTCAACGCCGGTGCCCATACTTGGCCCCCTGTTACTCATTTTCACCAGAACTCGGACGGAAAACGGCTCGGCAACAGATATGTTCCGGCGCGGGACAGCTTTATTTTCAGTTAAGATATTGTTAGTATTAACAAAATTCTAATTTCGGCCTCTTGGGGCGAATGCTCTCTCAGAGATCCACAGCCGGTCTTGATCGTGTTGTTACATGATTGAGATTTACTGCAGGGCGACGCTCCATCCGAGTTGACAACAGGGATGCGAGTGGGGAGAGTTGCCGCCAAATGAGGCGCCAGCATATTGGGGGGAACCTATGTTCGCACGCGCGTTCTTGACAGCCGTAACCGTTGTTCTTTCGACCGCTCTAATTGGTTCACCCGCCTTTTCCGCGGACAGCAAGCGCCAGATACAAACCGTGCGTGATGCCGACTATTTCGGCTTTGATCTGCGCAGCGAGCAGAATGTCACGCTCGACCAGTGCAAGGCCTCGTGCATTGGCGACAAGTCGTGCAAGGCCTTCACCTATAACCCCAAGGCTAGCTGGTGCTTCCTGAAATCCGACTTTAAGACGATGAATGCCTTCCCGGGCGCCATCGCCGGCAAGATCGTCGAGACAGCGGGCAGTCAGGAGCCGGACCTCGGGGCAGCACCTCGCATCGGCTTCCTCTCGGGCGATGTGCTGCAACAGGCGCGCGACGACAAGGCCAATCTCGAGCTCGCAGATGACCAGCAGGGCCAATCCGCCGACAGTCTCATCGCCAACGCGCGGATCGATCTCACGGCCAACAATGTCGTCGATGCCCTGAAATCCTTCCGGGGCGCGCTCGCGCTCACGCCCGATAATGCGGATCTGTGGCTGGAAACGGCGCGCGCGGGCGACAGCTTCGTCAAGACCGACGACAACAATGGCAGCGAGATCTTTGCCCAGGCCGTGCTCGCCGCCATCAATGGCTACGACCTGACGCGGACGACGACCAGCCGCGCCGATGCGCTTGCGGTTCTGGCGGTGGCGCTGGAGAAGAACGCGAACTACCGGGCCGCGCTGAACGCCTATAAGGCAAGCCTGGCGCTGGTGAATTCAAAGGAAGTCCAGGCCGCCTACCTGCAGCTGAAGTCGACGCAGGGCTTCCGTATCACGGATCACACCGTCGATGCCGACAGCGCCACCCCGCGCGCATGCGTCACCTTCTCGGAATCGTTGGTCAAGACCACCGACTATACCCCCTTCGTGACGCTCAATGGCGCCTCGCCGAAGGCGCTCGAAACCAAGGACAGGCAGATCTGCGTCGAGGGCCTGACGCACGGCGAGAACTACAAGATCTCCTTCCGCACCGGTCTTCCCTCGTCGGTCGACGAGGTTCTGGAGGCGCCCGTCAGCCTTGATATCTACGTCAAGGACCGCACCGCAAGCGTCCGCTTCACCGGCGACAGCTTCGTGCTGCCATCGACGGCGCGCCGCGGCATCCCGATCGTCTCGGTCAACATGGTCTCGGCCAACCTCAAGCTCTACCGGATCGGCGATCGTGGCATCGCGCCGTTGCTGACCAGCTCGCAGTTCCTCACCCAGCTCGATGGCTATAGCGCCCAGCGGATCGAGGACGAAAGCGGCGAGCTTGTCTGGCAGGGTGCGATCGACATCGCCAATGACCTGAACAAGGATGTCGTCACCAGCTTCCCCGTCGATGAGGCGCTGCCGGAGCGAAAGCCCGGCGTCTATGTGCTGACCGCGACATCGCCGACCGGGCCGGACCAGGAATGGAATTCGCAGGCCACCCAGTGGTTCGTGGTCTCCGATATCGGCGTGACGACCTATGCCGGGACCGACGGCCTCAACGTCTTCGCCCGTTCGCTTGCATCAGCCAAGCCGATGGCTGGTGTCGCGCTGCAGTTGCTTGCCAAGAATAACGAGGTGCTTGGTACCGCCACGACCGACGACAATGGCCGCGCCACCTTCACCGCCGGCTTGATCCGCGGCACATCGGCGCTGACGCCTGCCGTGATCACGGCGAAGAACGCGACGTCGGACTACGTCTTCCTCGACATGACACGAGCCGGTTTCGACCTCTCCGATCGCGGCGTCACCGGGCGCGCATCGCCGGGCGCAATCGACGTGCTGACATTCACCGAGCGCGGCATCTACCGCGTCGGCGAAACGGTCCACGCGTCTGCGCTGGCGCGCGATACGGATGGCAAGGCAATCGAGAATCTGCCGCTGACCTTCATCTTCATGCGCCCTGATGGCGTCGAAGACCGCCGCATCGTCAGCCAGACCAGCAATCTCGGCGGCTACAATGTCGATTTCGCCGTGCAGGAGAATGCCATGCGCGGCACCTGGACGATGAACATCCATACCGACCCGAAGGGTTCGCCGATCGCCAGCAAGAGTTTCCTGGTCGACGATTTCGTGCCTGATCGTACCGACATGGAGCTGAAGACCGAGGCGAAGGTGATTGGACCGGACACGCCGGCAACGATCAATATCTCTGGCAAGTATCTCTATGGCGCGCCCGCCGCCGGGCTGACGCTGGAAGGCGATGTCGTCATCAAGCCGACACACCAGGCGGATGCGTTTCCGGGCTATTTCTTCGGCCTTGCCGATGAAGAGGCGAGCGAGGATTCGCGCCAGTCGATCGAGGGATTGCCGGACCTCGACGAAAAGGGCGAAGGCGTTACCGATCTGACGGTCGGCGAGCTGCCCGCAACGACGCAGCTTCTGAACGCGACCGTCTATATTCGAATGCAGGAAGCCGGCGGACGCGCGATCGAGCGCTCGCTTGTGCTGCCGGTGCAGAACCAGGGGCCGATGATCGGCATCAAGCCGGAATTCTCGGGCGATCTCGGCGAGAACTCGATCGCCAACTTCACCGTCATCGGCGTCAACGCCGATGGTGCGAAGGAGGAGATGAAGGGGCTCCGCTGGAAGCTCTTCAAGCTCAACCGCGACTATCAATGGTATCGCGACGGCACGGCCTGGAAATACGAGCCGGTCTATACCGCCGAGCAGGTGGGCAACGGCAATGTCGATGCCGGCATCGATGGCGCCAAGATCGCCTCGCCCGTGCAGTGGGGCCGTTATCGCCTCGAGGTCGAGAGCACCGACGCCGATGGCCCGACCTCCAGCGTCGAATTCGACGCCGGCTGGTTCGTGCAGGCAACATCCACGGAAACGCCCGATGGGTTGGAGATCGCGCTCGACAAGGATAGCTACAAGGTCGGCGAGACCGCGAAGCTGAAGGTCTCCTCGCGCTATGCAGGCGAACTGATGATCGCCGCCGGTACCGAAACCCTGGTTGCCGTGCAGAACGCGGCGATCGGCGAGACGGGTGGCGAGGTGGATATCCCCGTTACCGCCGATTGGGGCGCCGGCGCCTATGTGACCGCGACGCTGTTCCGTCCGGGCGATGCCCAGGACAGCCACATGCCGATGCGCGCCATCGGCGTGAAATGGCTGAAGGTCGATCCTGAGGATCGGGCCTTGCAGGTCAAGATCGAGGCACCTGAGAAGATGCTACCGCGCGGCCCGCTGCCGATCACGCTCGCCGTTGCGGGTGCCGGCGCAAACGAGGACGCTTATGTCACCGTTGCCGCTGTCGATGTCGGCATTCTCAACCTGACGCGCTACGAGCCGCCGAACCCGGAAGAATGGTACTTCGGTCAGCGCCAGCTTGGTCTCGAGATCCGCGACCTTTATGGCCGCTTGATCGACGGCTCGCTCGGCGCCACCGGCAAACTGCGCACCGGCGGCGATGGCGGCGCGATCGCGCTGCAGGCAAGCCCTCCGACGCAGAAACTCGTCGCCTTCTTCTCCGGCCCGGTGAAGCTGGATGCCGAGGGTAAGGCGCATGTCAGCTTCGATATTCCTCAGTTCAACGGCACGGCGCGCCTGATGGCGGTCGCCTGGTCCAAGTCCGGTGTCGGCCATGCGACGCAGGACGTGATCATTCGTGATCCTGTCGTCGTCACCGCCAGCCTGCCACGTTTCCTGGCGCCGGGGGACAAGTCTGAACTGCGCCTTGATATCGCCAATACCGATGCGCCCGCAGGCGACTACAAGCTGGCAGTCACAGGCAATGACGCTGTCGGTATCGATAAGGCCACGCAGACGATCCGTTTGGATGCCGGTGCGAAGCAGGCGGTGACGCTGGCGGTGACCGGCTTGCAGCCGGGCAACGGCGTCGTTTCGATTAACCTCTCGGATGCATCCGGCCTGTCGCTCGACCAGAGCCTCGATGTCCCCGTTCGGCCGGCGGTATTGCCGGTCACGGAGCGTCGTGTGCTGGCGCTGAAGCCGGGCGCGAAGCTGACGATCGACAAGGCGCTCTTGGCGGATAGCGTTCTTCCGGGCGCATCGGTCAGCGTCAACGTCACGCGCTCGGCTGCCTTCGACATCCCGGCCTTGCTGATGTCGCTCGATCGCTATCCTTTCGGTTGCGCCGAGCAGACGACCAGCCGAGCTCTGCCGCTGCTCTATCTGAGCGAGCTTGCCGAGCAGGTCGGTCTCGATGGCGATGCCGATATCAAGAAGCGCGTGCAGGATGCCATCTATCGTGTCCTGTCTTACCAGGCATCCGCCGGCAGCTTCGGTCTTTGGGGACCGGATAGCGGTGATCTCTGGCTCGATTCCTACGTCACCGACTTCCTGACGCGGGCCCGCGAGCAGAAATACGATGTGCCGGATCGTGCGCTCGCACAGGCGCTGGAGAACCTGCAGAACGCCTTGAGCTATGACGTTAATGTCAAGGATCAGGGCGATCAGATCGCTTATGCGCTATATGTACTCGCGCGCAACAAGAAGGCCGCGATCAGCGATCTGCGCTACTATGCGGACACGATGATCAACGACTTCCCGACACCGCTCGCCAAGGCCCATATCGCGGCCGCGCTGGCGCTCTACGGCGATGCGACGCGGTCGAAGAACATCTTCGTCGACGCACTGCAGATGTCGGCCCAGTCGATGGTCACCAAGGTCAACCTGTCGCGCACCGACTATGGCTCGGTGCTTAGAGACGGCGCCGCCATCCTCGCGCTCGCCGCCGAAAGCCGGCCGGTGCCGCCGATCGTGCCGGAACTGGCGAAGGCAGTGGCCAAGGAGTGGGAGCGCAGCAAGTACACCAGCACCCAGGAACAGGCCTGGATGCTGCTCGCCGCCCGCGCGATCCAGGGCGGCGACGAGTCGCTGAAGATCGACGTCAACGGCGCGCTCCACAACGGTGCCTACATGGCGCGGATGAATGGCGAGGCGCTGGCCGATCACGCGCTAACCCTGACCAACCAGACTAGCGATGCCGTTTCGGCTGTTGTCACGACCGTTGCAGCACCGGTGACGCCGCTGCCGGCTGGTGGCGATGGCTTCGCCATCGAGCGCAGCTACTACACGCTGGATGGCGAGGAAGCGAATGTCTCGGAGGCAAAGCAGAACGAGCGCTATGTCGTCGTGCTGCATGTCACCGAGAGCAACAAATGGCCGTCGCGCATCGTCATCACCGATCTCTTGCCAGCCGGTTTCCAGATCGACAATCCGAGCCTGGTCGACAGCGCGCAGCTGACCAACTTTGACTGGATCGGCGATGTGACGGCCGCGCATACCGAGTTCCGCAACGATCGTTTCGTCGCTGCTTTCAACCGCAGCGCCGATGACAACCGGGAGGTCAACGTCGCATACGTCGTGCGCGCCGTGACACCCGGCGTCTACGACCACCCGGCGGCGAACGTAGAGGACATGTACCGGCCGCAGCTTTCGGCGCGGACGGCAACCGGCAAGATGGAGGTCGTGGCGGCACAGCCATGAGACTGAGGCGGAAAATCGCGATCGGCCTTGTGGCGGCGATGGCAATCGCCGGCGCCGGGCTGATCGGGCTCGACGCGGCGGACAAGGCATTTCCGCCGCCGCTCGACAAGGCGCGCGAATCCGCCGAGGTGCTGGATGCCGACGGAGAGCTTCTGCGCGCCTTCGCAACGCCGGAGGGGCGCTGGCGTCTAAAGACGACCGTTGGCGATGTTGATCCGCAATTCCTGCGTATGCTGGTCGCCTATGAGGATCGGCGCTTTTACGAGCATCGCGGCATCGACATGCGTGCGATCGGCCGCGCCGCCTTCCAGCTCGGCACCAATGGCCGCATCGTTTCGGGGGCCTCTACGCTCTCGATGCAGGTTGCCCGGCTGATCGAGCCGCGCCAGGGCCGATCGCTTTCGGCCAAGCTATTGCAGGTCGCACGTGCGCTCCAGATCGAGCGACGCCTGTCCAAGGATGAAATCCTCGATTTCTATCTGACGCATGCGCCATATGGCGGCAATCTGGAAGGCGTCAGAGCCGCAAGTCTTGCCTATTTCGGCAAGGAGCCGAAGCGTCTGACGGTGGCGCAGGCAGCGTTGCTCGTGGCATTGCCGCAGCTTCCCGAAAAGCGCCGCCCCGATCGCAACCTCAAGGCCGCCGAAGCGGCGCGCAAGCGCGTGCTGGAGCGCGTCGCGGTCGTAGACGCGATCGGGGAAGGGGAGGCGGAGCGCGCCGAGGCGACGCTTGTGCCGGCAAAACGCATGCAACTGCCGGCGCTCGCGGCACATGTCGGCGAAGCCGCGCTGCGTATGGCGCCGGATGCGTCGCCGTACCGGACCACGCTGAAGAAGCGGGTGCAGGAGGGGCTGGAGGCTGTCGCCAAGGCGGCCGCGCTGAAGCTAGGTCCCAAGCTGTCGCTGGCGATGGTGATGGCGGATGCGCAGACTGGGGATATCGTCGGCGAAGTCGGCTCGGCCGATTATTTCGACGCCAGCCGATCCGGCTGGATCGACATGACGCGCGTCCCGCGTTCGCCGGGATCCACGCTAAAGCCGTTCATCTATGGCCTCGCCTTTGAAGAGGGATTGGTTAGCCAGGAGACGATTATCGAGGATCGGCCGGCGGATTTCTTCGGTTACCGGCCGCGCAATTTCGATATGAGCTACCAGGGAGACGTGACAGTGCGCGATGCGCTGCAACTCTCTCTCAACGTGCCTGCAGTCAAGCTGCTCGATGCCGTCAACCCGGCCAAGCTCCTCATCCGCTTCCGCCGCGCCGAAGTGCGCCCGCTGCTGCCGCCCAACGAAACGCCGGGGCTGGCGATCGGGCTTGGTGGCGTCGGCCTCACGCTCAAGGATCTGGTGCAGCTTTATACGGCGCTCGCCAATCGAGGGCAGGCGGTCAGGATCGGGGACGGCATATCCGGCCAGCCCGGAGAGATCGAAGGCGAGGCGTTGCTTGAACCGGTCGCGGTGTGGAATGTCGCCGATATCCTCTCGGGCGTCATACCGCCCGCCGGTGCGCCGCAGCGTGGCATCGCCTACAAGACCGGCACGAGCTACGGATACCGCGACGCCTGGTCGGTGGGCTATGACGGTCGCTATGTCCTCGGCGTTTGGGTCGGTCGTCCGGATAGCGGCGCCTCGCCCGGCCTGACCGGATATGGCACGGCCGCGCCGATCCTGTTCGAGGGTTTTGCCAAGTCGGGCATCTCAACGACGCCGCTGCCGCGCCCGCCATCGGGCGCCGTGCGCATCGCGCAGGCGCAGCTGCCGATCAGCCAGCGCCGGTTTGCGATCAATCCCAGCGGATTGCTCGCGACATCCGGCCGCGAGCCGGCGCCGCAGATCGTCTATCCGCCTGAAGGAGCGCATGTCGATCTCGGGGCCCAGGGTCTGGCAAAGGGCGGCGAACTCTCGCCGTTGATGCTGAAGCTCCAGGGTGGCCGAGCGCCCTTTCGATGGCTCGCCAACGGCAAGCCGTTACCCGACCTGTCGCGGCGGCGCACCAACCAGTGGACGCCCGATGGCGGCGGCTATTCCAAGCTGACCGTCATCGATGCGATGGGTCGCGCCGCAAGCGTCGGCGTGTTCATCGATTGAGGCAGTTTTGACCGTCGTCAAAACAAGCGCATTTTGCGCTTGACCTTCCAGTTGCTGGAAGGTTGATAAGTATCTCCACTGCCTTGTCAGGCACAGGAGATACTCATGGATAACACCCACGCACATCACCACGGCCACAGCGACCACCATCATCATCCGGCGGATGACGTCGTGGTCCGCGACCCCGTCTGCGGCATGACGGTCGATCCCGCTGCCGGCAAGCCGTCGTTCGAGCATGAAGGGCGGCGCTATTTATTCTGCTGCGAGGGCTGCCGCACCAAATTCGAAGCTGCGCCGCAGGATTATCTGACAGCAAGGGACCCGGTCTGCGGCATGAGCGTCGACCGTGCGACCGCGAAGCACTTCCTGCGGCATGAGGGCGAGAAGCACTATTTCTGCTCGGCCGGCTGCAGGACGAAGTTCGAAGCGGCGCCGGCGGATTATCGCAATGGCAGAAAGCCGCAGCCGAAACCTGCTCCGAAGGGGACGCAATATACCTGCCCGATGCATCCCGAGGTGATCAGCGATCATCCCGGCGATTGCCCCAAATGCGGCATGGCGCTTGAACCAATGGGCATCCCGCCCATGGATGAAGGCCCCAATCCCGAGCTGATCGATTTCACCCGCCGTCTCTGGATCAGCGGCATTCTCTCGGTTCCGCTGCTTGTCATAACGATGGGGCCGATGATCGGCCTTCCTGTGCGCGATTGGCTCGGCGAGCCGCTTGCGACCTGGGCCGAACTTGTTCTAGCCACGCCCGTGGTGCTCTGGGCAGCACTCCCGTTCTTCCGCCGCGCCTGGGCGTCGCTCGTCAATCGCAGCCCGAATATGTGGACGCTGATTGGCCTCGGTGTCGGGACGGCTTACATCTATAGTCTGGCCGCCACGCTGGCGCCGGGCATCTTTCCGCATACGTTCCGTGGACATGGCGGCGCCGTGCCCGTTTATTTCGAGGCGGCGGCCGTTATCGTGGCCCTGGTTTTCGTCGGGCAGGTGCTTGAGTTGAAGGCACGCGAGCGGACCGGCTCGGCTATTCGCGCACTGCTCGATCTCGCGCCGAAGACCGCGCGGCGTATTGGCCGCGATGGCAGCGAGGCCGATGTGCCGGTCGACGATATCGTTGTTGGAGATCGCCTGCGCGTTCGGCCGGGCGAGCGGGTTCCTGTCGATGGCACGGTCAGCGAGGGGCAATCGACGATCGACGAATCCATGCTGACAGGCGAACCGATGCCCGTCGAAAAGAGTGTTGGCGATACGCTGACGGGCGGTACCATCAACAAGAACGGCATGCTGGTGATGACGGCCGAAAAGGTCGGTGCGGAGACAACGCTGTCGCGCATCGTTGACATGGTCGCCACGGCACAGCGCTCGCGCGCGCCGATCCAGGGCGCCGTCGATCGCGTCTCTGCTTTCTTCGTCCCGGCCGTTGTCGCCGCCGCGATCGCCGCTTTCGCGATCTGGGCTCTCGTCGGTCCCGAGCCGCGCATGGTTCACGCGCTGCTCGCCGCCGTCTCCGTCCTAATCATCGCCTGCCCCTGCGCGCTGGGTCTTGCCACACCAATGTCGATCATGATCGGCACCGGTCGCGGCGCCCATGAGGGCGTGCTGATCAAGGATGCGGAAGCGCTGGAACGTTTTTCGACGGTCGATACGCTGATCGTCGACAAGACGGGCACGCTCACCGAAGGAAAGCCCCGGCTGACAAATGTTGTGGCACTCGGTGACGTGGCAGAAGACCAACTGCTGCAACTCGCCGCCAGCCTGGAGCGAGGATCGGAGCATCCGCTGGCGGCCGCTATCGTGTCGGGCGCGGAAGAGCGCGGGATCGCCTTGGCCGATATCACGGGCTTTGAGGCGGCAACGGGCAAAGGCGTGCGCGGGAATATCGGCGAGGCGGCCGTGGCGCTTGGCAACGCAGCGATGATGGCCGATCTCGGCATCGACGTCGCCGCCCATGGGGAGCAGCTGCAATCATTGCGGGACGAAGGCAAGACCGTGATGTTCGTCGTCGTCGACCAGCGCCTCGCCGGGCTGGTGGCTGTCGCCGACCGTATCAAGCCGACAACGGCCGCCGCGATCAAGGCGCTGCATGCGAGCGGCCTCAAGATTATCATGGCGACTGGCGACAATGAGCGCACGGCGCGCTCGGTCGCCAGAAGCCTGGGGATCGACGATGTGCGCGCCGACATCCTGCCCGAGGGCAAGAAGGCGCTGATCGACGAGCTGCATGCCATGGGGGCGGTGGTCGCCATGGCCGGCGACGGCGTTAACGATGCACCGGCGCTGGCCGCGGCCGATGTCGGCATCGCCATGGGCACGGGGGCCGATGTCGCGATGGAGAGCGCCGGCATCACCCTGGTCAAGGGTGATCTCAACGGCGTTGTCAGGGCGCGGCGTCTGGCCGAGGCGACGATGCACAATATTCGCCAGAACCTCGGCTTCGCCTTCGGCTACAACGCGCTCGGCGTGCCGCTCGCCGCCGGCGTTCTCTATCCCGTCTTCGGTCTGTTGCTTTCGCCGATGATTGCGGCGGCGGCGATGAGCCTGTCATCCGTTTCGGTCATCGGCAATGCGCTGCGGCTGCGCGCCGCCAAGCTTTAGGAGGCTGCGATGAATATCGGTGAAGCATCGGCACGGTCCGGCCTGCCATCGAAGACGATAAGATATTACGAGGATATCGGCCTCATCCGCCCCGATAGAAACGACAACGGCTACCGCGACTACGCGGTTGCCGATGTTCACAAACTGCGCTTTTTGCAGAAGTCGCGAGGGCTCGGTTTTTCAGTCGAGGAGTGCCGGCAGCTGCTGGCGCTTTACGAGGACAAGAGCCGGGCCAGCGCCGATGTGAAGGAGTTGACCCAGGCCAAGCTCACCGAGATCGACCGCAAGATCCGCGAGCTCAGCGAACTCCGGCACACGCTTGAGCACCTGGTCCACGCCTGTCACGGCAATGACCGACCGGACTGTCCCATCCTCGAGGAATTGTCGGACGAGCAGCATGCCTGACAATTTGCGTGCATTTGTGGCATCTCCGATCGATGCTTAAAGTATTGATTTTAATTTGATATTCTTCATGAGTTCGGCCGTTTCGGTCGCTGGACGATGAAAAAGCAGAAAAAATCGCGGCCGCGGGGAATAAAACAACGCGCGGCTTCGTATACTCAATTATGGAACGGAAAGAACGCCCATTCGATGTCATCGGTCAGCTCGCAGCGCTTCGGCGCTACGCGCGCTCCCTGGTGCGCAACTCGGATGACGCCGAAGATCTGGTCCATGATGCCCTGGTCCGGGCATACGAGAAGAAGCAGAGCTTCCGCAGTGGCGGTAACTTGCGTACGTGGTTGCTCTCGATTGTGCATAACGCTCACATCGACCGCGTCCGACAGGGGCGATCGCTGACACGACGGCACGATGAGGCCGCCGTAGAGGCCGAGCAGTCCTTGCCAGCCGCGCAGGAACATGCCGTGCGTCTGCAGCAGGTGCGCAATGCTTTCTTCCGTTTGCCGGAAGAGCAGCGCGAGGCCCTCCATCTCGTGGCGATTGAAGACCTCTCCTATCATGAAGCTGCTGCAGCGCTCGGCGTTCCGATTGGTACATTGATGTCGCGCATTTCGCGCGCCCGCGCCCACCTGCGCGAAATCGAGGAAGCGACACCGCGCGCACCACATTTGAGGTTGATCGAAGGAGGCGGAAATGAAAGCAGTTGATCCCATTATCGACGCCGATCTCGATGCCTATGTCGATGGCGAACTCGATGTGACCCGCCGCATCCAGGTGGAATCCTATCTTTCCGAGAATCCCGAAACGGCCGCGAAAGTCATGGCCGATCTGAGTATGCGCGGCGAACTGCGCCTGGCGCTCGCTCATGAAGGCGCCTCGGGCCGGGCGGAAACGCGCGATCTTGCGCGCCGTCTCGAGCGCGGACTTTCTTACGGTCGTATCTTCCACGCCATGCAGCGCGTTGCTGCCGTCGGCGTCATGGTGGCGGCCGGCTGGGTAGCGCACACCTCGTTCGGTGCCTTTACCGCAACTGAAGTGGCTGCATCCGTCCCGGCGCCCGCCTATGTCGAGGACGCCGTTCAGGCCTACAAGACAGCCTTGGTTCGCCAGTCCGTCTCGTCGCAGCCGGCGGAAGGCTATAAACCGGATGAAATTCGCGCTGCAACCGGCATCGTCATGCCGCAGCTTCCGGGTGGCTGGACGATCTCGGACGTACAGATATTCCCGTCCGAATTCGGCCCGAGCGTCGAAATGTCGATCACGGCCGACAAGAAGCAGCTTTCGCTGTTTGCCGTTCGTCCGGGCGTTTTCTCCGTTCAGTCGGTCAACCATATCGCGCTCGATGGCGCCGAGGCAGCCTATTGGCAGATCGGTGACGTCGCCTATGCGCTGGTGACCGCGGATCGCTCCATCTCACTGGATCAGGCAGCCGATAGGCTTGCCCGTACTCTTTACTAGTTCACTCGAGGAGATCTCAATGAACCCAATCAATCAGCAGCGTTACGGTGCGGCCGTTGGCTCGCAGGCCATGTTCGACGAGGGTCTTCGCCAGCACATGCTGCGCGTCTACAACTACATGGGCATCGGTCTTGTCATCACTGGCATCGTCGCGTTCATCGTTGGCTCGACGCCGGCGCTTTATGTGCCGATCTTCCAGTCGCCGCTCAAGTGGGTGGTCATGCTGGCGCCGCTCGCCTTCGTCTTCTTCTTCTCGTTCAAGATCCAGACGATGTCGGCAAGCGCCGCGCAGATGACTTTTTGGGCCTTTTGTGCCGTCATGGGCCTGTCGATGGCTTCGGTGTTCCTGGTCTTCACCGGCACCAGCATCGCACGCACCTTCTTCATCGCCGCCACGATGTTCGGCTCGACCAGCCTCTATGGCTATGTGACCAAGCGTGACCTGTCCCGCATGGGCTCGTTCCTGATGATGGGTCTGATCGGCGTGGTGATCGCCAGCGTGGTCAACATCTTCCTTGGATCGAGCGCTCTGCAGTTTGCGATCTCGGTCATCGGTATCGTTGTCTTCGTCGGCCTGACCGCCTACGACACGCAGAACATCAAGGAGCAGTATTCGGAGAATTACGATCAGGAATCGAACCAGAAGCTTGCCGTCTTCGGCGCTCTGTCGCTCTACCTGAACTTCGTGAACATCTTCCAGTTGCTGCTCAACTTCACGGGCGAGCGCGAATAGTCGAGTTATGGCGCTTCTGGGGGCAAAGGAAGCGCCAGAACGCCCGATCCGCACTCTGTGACAGGATCGTGGATTGGGTGTTCACCATAGGGAAGCGGCCGGGCGCAAGTCCGGCCGCTTTTCTGTTTTGCGCACGTGTGCTGTTGGGCACATCGGCGGGCGTTGCCGCCTGTTGGACTTGGCCATTTGATCCATGCCCTTGCAGCGCCGAACCATGTGCGTCAAAAGCAGGGAGAATTGAGCGGGAGAGCCGGCGTGCGCCACATTTATGTCATCGGTATCGGAACGGGAAATCCCGAACACGTCACCATCCAGGCCATCGGCAAGATGAACGCCGCCGACATGATCTTCCTGCCGACGAAAGGCGAGGAGAAGGAGAAGCTTGCTTCCGTTCGCCGCGAGATTTGCGAGCGCTTCGTCGCCAATCCGAAGACCCGGATTGTCGAGTTCGCGATTCCGCACCGCAAGACGGCAGACCGCAGCTATGTCGAAAGCGTCGATGACTGGCATGCGGCACTGGCGCAGATTTTTGTGCGGCTGATCAACAATCTCCCCGACGGCGGCGCTGGCGCCTTTCTCGTCTGGGGCGATCCGAGCCTTTATGATAGCGTGATCCGCATTATCGAGCGGGCAAGGGAACTCGGCACTGTTGATTTCGACTTCAGCGTCATCCCGGGGATCACCAGCATCCAGGCGCTGGCGGCAAGCCACCGCATTCCGATTAACATGGTAGGAAAGCCGGTCGAGATCACGACGGGGCGCCGGCTTGTCGAGCATGGGAACCGGGCGAATAGCACCGTGGTCATGCTAGATGGAGAGCTGGCCTTCTCCAAGATCGAGGATCCGGATGCCGAGATCTTCTGGGGTGCCTATCTCGGTACGGACGATGAGATCGTGCGTTCGGGACGGCTTGGCGATGTCGCCGCGGATATCGTGAAGTTGCGCGCCGAAGCGCGGGCGCGACACGGGTGGATCATGGATATCTACCTGCTGCGCAAGGGTCGCGATTTCGACGATCTGTGACACTGGCAATGGCTTTGCCCCGTGCGTCGCGATCATGCAGGCGCCGGGCGGAAGGAAATGACGAGATGGCACTCGACGAGCGCATCAAGACGGACATTGCAGGCGAAGCCGCGCAAGCCTATGCGCGGCGCGGTGCCTGTCCGACTCTCGCGCGGCCGATGCCGACGGGCGATGGCCTGCTCGCTCGCCTGCGTCCGCAGGGTGGCGTCCTGACGGTTCATCAGTGCGCGCAACTGGCACAAGCCGCCTTGCTGCATGGTAACGGTTTGCTCGAGGTCACGGCGCGGGGCAGCCTCCAGATCAGAGGACTTCGGCCGGAGACGGTCGAGCCGTTCGCCGAAGCGGTGGATGCGGCCGGCATCATCGTGTCGCCCAATCCCGTGATCGAGTTGGCGCCGCTGAATGGTGCTGAATTCGGTGACGTCGCGGATGCTGCCGCGATGGAATTGCTGCTGCGGGATCGGCTCGCCGAATATCTGCAGTCGCCGGGGCTTGCGCCGAAGCTGTCGATCATCGTCGATGGCGGTGGGCGCTTTGATTTGGCTGATGTCACGGCGGATGTCAGGCTGTTGGCCCTTTCGGCGGAAGAGTGGCTGGTCGCCATTGCTGGGTATGGTGCCAGCGCTCGTCCGGTTGCCGTCGGCACTGCCGATGAAGCGATCGAGGCGGTCGGTGATATCCTCAAGCTGCTGCTTTCGATCGGCTGGCAGAAACGTTGCCGCGATATCGATCCGGAGCGATTGGTATCTGTCTTCCCGGATATGCACGCCATTTCGCGCCATCCGCGCGCGGGCGAGACGCCATCGGTTGGCATCCCTGCAATGGAAAACTGTACGGCGGTGATCGGTCTCAAGCCGCGTTTTGGGCAAATACACGCGAACGACCTTCTGGCGTTTCTGACGTTCGTCGAAAGCCATGATGTGACGAACATCCGACCGGCGCCCGATCGCGGCCTTTTCATAACAGGCTTGAACAAAGAGAGCGCGGCGGCAGTGCGGCTATCAGCGAAGCGCTTCGGTCTATCCGCCGACAGCGACGATCTCTCATCGCGCATCGCCACTTGTGCCGGTGCAGGCGCTTGCGCGTCGAGCTTCTACGCCACCAAGGCATTAGCGGAGACGCTGATCGAGCGGTGTCCGGAGGCGTTGGATGGCTCGCTCGACCTGCATTTGTCCGGCTGCGCCAAGGGCTGCGCCCACCCACGCCGTGCTCTGACCATCTCGGGAGCCGCAGACAGCTACCATCTTGTCCTCGATGGCTTAGCGTCGGATGCGCCTGATGCACAGATTGCTGGTAGTGACATCAATTCCGCTATAGAGAGGCTTTCCCGTCTCATCAAAAGTGAAAGACAAGCTGGCGAATCTGCTAGGGCCTGTCTCGACAGGGTGGGGACGGCCACGATTACGCGAGCACTGCGACAGGACTAGAAATGCCAGACTACGATTACATCCACAGCGGTGACGCCATCTATGAACGGTCGTTCGCGATTATCCGCAGCGAGGCCGATTTGTCGCGGTTCTCCGCCGAGGAGGCCGACGTTGCCGTGCGCATGATCCATGCCTGTGGATTGGTTGAAGCCGCCGAGCATTTCGTGTTCGCGCCGCATTTCGTCAGCGCCGCGCGCGCGGCGCTCCATGCCGGCGCGCCGATCTTCTGCGACGCCGAAATGGTGGCGCACGGCGTGACCCGCACCAGGCTTCCCGCAAAGAACGATGTCCTCTGCACCTTGCACGATCCGCGCACCGCGGAACTGGCGAAGGAGACCGGGAACACGCGTTCGGCCGCCGCTCTTAATCTCTGGAAGGACCGTCTTGCCGGCAGCGTCGTCGCGATCGGCAATGCACCGACCGCGCTTTTCCACCTGCTAGAACTGTTGCGCGATGGCGCGCCGAAGCCAGCGGCGATCATCGGCATGCCTGTCGGCTTCGTTGGTGCTGCGGAATCCAAGGATGCTTTGGCTGAGAATTCCTACGGCGTGCCTTATGCGATCGTGCGCGGAAGGCTTGGTGGCAGCGCCATGACGGCAGCGGCCGTCAACGCGCTGGCGAGGCCCGGTCTATGAGCGGCGCCGGTAGTCTCATCGGCGTCGGCACAGGCCCCGGCGATCCGGAACTGCTCACCGTCAAGGCCGTCAAGGCAATCGAAGCAGCCGATGTGATCGCCTATTTCGCCAAGCGCGGCAGGGGCGGCAACGGCCGAGCCATCGTTGAGCACCTGATCGGGCAGGACGCGGTTATGCTGCCGCTCTACTATCCGGTGACCACCGAGATCGAAAAGAACGAAGCCGAATACCGGCGACAGATCACCGATTTCTACGAGGAGTCGGCGGCGGCTGTCGCCGCGCATCTCGACGCCGGCCGAACCGTGGCCGTCCTCAGCGAGGGCGATCCGCTGTTTTATGGCTCCTACATGCACCTGCATGTACGCCTCGCCAACCGCTATCCTACCGAGGTCATCCCCGGCATCAGTGCGATGTCCGGCTGTTGGTCTCTCGCCGGCATCCCGATCGTGCAGGGCGACGACGTATTGTCGGTTCTGCCCGGGACGATGGCCGAGCAGGAGCTCGAGCGCCGTCTATCCGATACGCAAGCCGCGGTAATCATGAAGGTGGGGCGCAACCTACCGAAGATCCGCCGCGCGCTGCAGGCATCGGGAAGGCTTGCCGAAGCGGTCTACGTCGAGCGCGGCACCATGGCCAACGCGGCGATGATCAAGCTCGCCGACCGGCCGGAAGGCGATGCGCCTTACTTTTCGCTGGTCCTCGTTCCCGGATGGGAGAGCAACCGATGAAGGGGCAGCTTTTCGTTATTGGCACCGGTCCGGGGAATCCAGATCAGATGACGCCGGAGGCGCATGCAGCCGTTTCGAAGGCCACGGTCTTTTTCGGCTACGGCCCCTATCTCGATCGCCTGAATTTGCGGGCCGACCAGACGCGTCAAGCCTCGGACAATCGCGAGGAACTGGATCGCGCGAGCGCCGCGTTGCGGGCCGCGTCCGAGGGCGCGGTCGTCTGCGTTGTCTCGGGTGGCGATCCTGGCGTATTCGCCATGGCGGCTGCGGTCTGCGAGGCGGTCGACAATGGTCCAGACGCGTGGCGGCATGTCGATCTCGTTATCCTCCCGGGTATCACCGCTATGCTGGCAGTCGCCGCCCGTGTCGGCGCCCCGCTTGGCCATGATTTTTGCGCGATCTCGCTCTCCGATAATCTGAAGCCCTGGGCGACGATCGAAAAGCGTCTGACCGCAGCAGCCGAAGGCGGCTTTGTGATCGCGCTTTATAATCCGATCAGCAAGGCGCGCCCCTGGCAGCTCGGCAAGGCGTTCGAATTGCTGCGCGAAAAGCTGCCCCGCTCGACACCAGTTATCTTCGGCCGCGCCGCTGGACGGCCCGATGAGCGTATTTCCGTTCAGCCGCTCGATGTCGCGGATGCCGCGACGGCCGATATGGCGACATGCGTGATCATTGGGTCGGCGGAGACGAAGATCATCGAACGCAAGGGCCGGGCTGATCTCATCTATACCCCTCGCTTCAGCCCGGGGGCAGCAGGTGATTGATCATCGCCAAGGCCTCGTCGACAGTGGCGACCGTGGAGATGGCGGGCGCTTCTGCGCGGCCGATCATGATCACCTCGATACCGAGCGCGCGGGCCGCGGCGATCTTGGCATAGGTGGCCGAGCCGCCGCTGTTCTTGGTGATGACGACATCGATGCGGTGCTCCCGCAGCAGCGCGACCTCGCGTTCGACATCGAAGGGTCCGCGATCGAGAAGATAATGTGCATGGGGAAGCTGGGGTTGCAGATCGACCGGGTCGACGCTTCGGATAAGATAGTGGTGTTTCGGGGCGGCATCCGCCCTATGCGCTTCCTGACGACCGATGGCGAGAAACACGCGGCGCGGCGCACTGCCGATTTGCGCGATCGCGTCCTGGACACTCGCGGCATGCCGCCAGCGGTCGCTCGCCTCGGCCTGCCAGGGCGCGCGACGAAGGCAGAAGGCTGGAAGACCGCTTATTGCGGCAGCTTCCGCGGCGTTTTGCGAGATGCGCGCGGCAAAGGGATGCGTGGCATCGATCAGCAGGTCGAATTTTTCGTCACGCAGAAAGCTCGCGAGCCCCTCCGCGCCGCCAAATCCGCCGACGCGGGTGGGCAGGGACTGCGGAGCGGGTTTTTCGGTCCTGCCAGCGAGAGACAGCAGGGCATCGTAGCGCGGTTGAGCGGCAAAAGCCTTGGCGAGCGCGCTTGCCTCGGTCGTGCCGCCAAGCATCAGAATGCGGATTTTGCTCATGGCTGATATGTCTTCCGCTCCCGGCCAACCTTGGCTGACTATTATCGGCATCGGCGAGGATGGTCCAGCAGGGCTCGGCGATGAAGCCAAGCGGCTGATCGCCGCTGCCTCCGTCGTCTTCGGCGGCGCTCGCCATCATGCGCTGGTGGCCGGTCTCATTCAGGGCGAATGCCTTGCGTGGGAAAGCCCGTTCGAGCGTTCGGTGGCTGCGATCACCGCGCGACGTGGCTCGCCTGTCGTCGTGCTCGCCTCGGGTGATCCGTTTCTCTATGGTGTCGGCGCCACACTGTCGCGGAGCGTTGATGCCACGGAGATGCGCACGATACCGGCGCCGTCATCCTTCAGCCTTGCTGCTTCGCGGTTGGGTTGGCCATTGCAGGAAGTTTCTAGCGTTTCGCTGCATGGGCGTTCGCTCGATCTCATACGTCCTCATCTGCATCACGGCCGGCGCATCATCGCGCTGACCTCGGATCAGGAGACGCCGACGCAGCTCGCGGCTTTGCTCGTGGCCAATGGTTTTGGCCGGTCGCGGCTGCATGTGCTGGAAGCGCTTGGCGGCGCGCGTGAACGCGTCAGGACCTGCCAAGCCGATGCATTTGACCTTAAGGACATCGATCCGCTGAACGTCTGCGCCATCGATATCGTGGCCGGCGAGGGTGCGCGCGTGTTGGCCTTTGCGCCCGGCCTCGACGATGCGCTCTTCGAGCATGATGGCCAGATTACCAAGCGCGAGATCCGGGCATTGACGCTGTCGACGCTGGCGCCTCGCCATGGCGAACTGCTGTGGGATATCGGCGCCGGCTCCGGCTCGATCGGCATCGAGTGGATGCTGTGTGACCCGTCGCTTCGGGCGATTGCCATCGAGCAATCTAGCGAGCGGGCGCAGCGCATTGCGCGCAATGCGGCCGCCTTTGGCGTGCCGGGGCTTGCGGTCGTGCAAGGCGCAGCACCACAGGCGTTGCAGTCACTGCCCGAACCCGACGTCGTCTTCGTCGGTGGCGGGGGAAGCGAGGATGGGGTAATGGAGGAGGCGATCGCGACGCTGAAAAGCGGCGGCCGACTGGTCGCCAATGCCGTGACGCTCGAGATGGATGCGAAATTGCTGGCTTTGCGAGCCAGCCTAGGCGGGTCGTTGACCCGCATCGATATTTCCCGCGCCGGTGCGATCGGCGCGATGACGGGCTGGCGCCCGGCAATGCCCGTCACGCAGTGGCACTGGGTCAAGAATTGAGGACAAGGATATGACCGTTCATTTCATCGGCGCTGGCCCGGGTGCCGCGGATCTCATCACCGTGCGCGGCCGCGACCTCATCGGAAAATGCCGCGTTTGCCTCTATGCGGGTTCGATCGTTTCGCCAGATCTTCTCGCCTATTGCCCGCCGGGAGCGCGGATCGTCGATACCGCCCCCATGTCGCTCGATGAGATTGAGGCCGAATATCTGCGTGCCGCCAATGCTGGCGAGGATGTTGCGCGCCTGCATTCGGGCGACCTCTCGGTCTGGAGTGCAGTCGCCGAACAGGTCCGCCGCCTTGAGAAGCATGGCATTGCCTACACGATGACACCAGGCGTGCCGTCCTTTGCCGCAGCGGCGGCCGCGCTCGGGCGCGAACTCACCATCCCCGAGGTCGCGCAGAGCCTGGTTCTGACCCGCGTATCGGGGAGGGCGTCGCCGATGCCTGATGGCGAGACCCTGACGCGGTTTGGCGCCACGGGCGCTACGCTTGCCATCCACCTCGCCATTCATGCTTTGGACCGGGTTGTCAGCGATCTTTCGCCGCTCTACGGGGCCGAATGCCCCGTCGCCATCGTCGTAAAGGCGAGCTGGCAGGATGAGCGGATCGTGCGCGGGACGCTCGGCGATATCGAGGCCAAGGTGGCCGCGCAGCCGATCGAGAGGACGGCGATCATCTTTGTCGGCCCATCCTTGTCATCGACCGATTTTCGCGAAAGCTCTCTTTATGATGCGACCTATCAGCGTCGCTTCAGAGGCCGACAGTAAAAAAACCGCGAGACTTAGGCGTTCGAGCCGCGCAATTGCCCGGCCGTGCGTCTGCGCGTCCGATGATCGGCGCGCGGCGAGGCGTAATGTTATCCACAGCGCCCAATATCGTCGAAGATCGCCCTGACATCCGCGCCTCAAGGGTAAACGAGGGATTAACCAATTGGATTAGCTTGGTTTCGTGATCCCGTTACAGAGGCGTTGCTACAGTATTTACTAGGGATGATGTTGCTTCGTCTATGTCAGAACAGTACGGACTTTGGCACTATACCATGAGGCGAAAACACAAACGATTATTATCGTTAAGAAACGGTATTTCTAAAGAATAAATGCCGTACGCTTCTTGGTTGAGGTTTTTGCTTCGGAGTAAAAAATAATTCCTGTTTTCATCTTTTGGCGGTACAAATTTATATACTGCGCATTTTTAATCTAACGCTGACGAAATATTTTGTATTGATTGTCACTACTGATGTATGTAGGTTCTTAATAAAGTAGAAACCACACGCGATAAGTGATCCAAAACGGATAAACTACTTTACTGACTTAATACACGCCGATGTCCCCCGAGTATTGCATTTCGTTGCGAATGGTCACCTCTAACACTATTGAGTATGAGGCTAGTATGAATTACGTACCTTCGGAATTTGAAAGCGGACGCACGCCTGTCAACAGACTTCAGGCCGTTGCCGTGGCACCCAGAGCTCTCAGCGAACTGGGCGAAGTAAAGGTTATCGGCGAGGACCGGTGCTTGCTGATTATCGACGGCAGAACACTCGAGCGCGAATGCCTCGCGACGACGTTGACGCAGAACGGTCTTGGCATGAAGGCCTGCGCGGTGGGCTCGGTGGCGGAATGGCGGCGAAAGAAAGATGCAACGCAGCGCGTCAAGGCGGTCCTGCTGAACATCACCGGCCGTGCGTCGAGCGATGGCGCTCTTTATGAAGAGATCGCCAGCATCGCAACCGAACTCGCACCGGCGCCGTTGGTCATCCTTGCGGATGGCGACGATCTCAACCAGACGCTCCGGGCGATCGAGCACGGTGCTCGTGGCTTCATTCCCACCTCTGTGGGTATCGAAGTCTGTGTGGAAGCCATTGGGCTCGCCGTCGCCGGCGGCACCTTCATCGTCGCGGGCAAGACCTTCACGTCGTCGGCTCCTGTCGACAACGCGCCGCGCCAGAAAGAGCTGTCACGCATGTTCACGCTGCGCCAGGCCGAAGTCGTCCAGGCGTTGCGCAAGGGCAAGGCGAACAAGATCATCGCCTATGAACTAAATCTGCGCGAAAGCACCGTCAAAGTTCACATTCGCAACATCATGAAGAAGCTGAAGGCAACCAACCGTACTGAGGTCGCCTACAAGCTGAACGATCTGTTCCAGTCCGACTCGCGCTGGAACGCATCGGCGGACTAAGCCAGGCTAGGCGGTGCCATCCGTGCTGAGCGGATCGTTCTCGCTGATGGCGCCTGACGGGTTCCGCGATCCTTCATCACCTGTTCTTATCTCTTGGCCGTCGGGGTGTACCCGGCGGCCAAGAATTTGTCGGTAGCCCTTCTTCGAAAAGGGCTGGAACAGCTGGCCAATAAAGTTGTCGGCGACACGACCGCTGATGCCGATATCCGTTGGCGGGCGACGGTCGGGATTGAAATAGGTGCCGAACAGTTGATCCCACAAAACCAGGTTCTCGCCGTAGTTCGTATTGCCCTCTGCCAATACGCGCGAGTGATGCCAGCGATGCAGGCCCGGCGTACTGAAGACCAGGTCGAGCGGGCCCGTCCGCACGTCGATATTGCAGTGGGTGAGAAGGCCGATGAAGGCCGTCACGGCGCCAATCCATAAAAACACCGGCAGCGGCGCGCCCAGGAGATAGAGCGGAAGCTGGCTGAGTGCGATCTTGAACAGCGAGTCCATGAAATGGAACCGGCCGGTATTCACGACCCACAGTCGCTCGACACTGTGATGAAGGGCATGAAAGCGCCATAGCGACAGGATCTCGTGCGCTGCGCGGTGGGCCACGTATAGTCCGAGCTCGGCGATCGCCAATCCAAGAGCCACCTGAAGAACCAGCGGCAAGCTGCCGGGCCACACATCGGGTAAGCTCATGAACAAAGGATGGGCGACGGTCGCGACAGCCATCGGCGCGGTCGCACCCAGCGCGGCGGCCAGCTGAACGCCGCCCTTGCTCAGCAGCGTGTGCGCGACGTCGTTAAATGTCTGGCCGTCCCGCTGCAACCATTCCTTTTCGAAAGGAATCACGCGCTCGAAGAGGGCGATCAAGCAGACGATCGCCAGGTAGACCGCGTTGAACCACAGCAGCGGCGCTGTGCTCCGAAAGGCGAAGCCGGCGCCGACCAGTCCCGCTGAAAACAGCGCTGGCCACAGTATCCATGAAAGCAGAGCATAGGGAATTGATGTGCTCTTGTCGGTCACGTGTTCTCTCCGCCAAAGTTCAACGCTGTTCATTGATACACTACGACTGTGCCTCCTATGCAATATCGCGCGTCTAGGCAACCTCGCGTGCACAGGTCGCGTGGAGCGCGCCCGTACCTTGAGCGTTTGCCGAAGAGAATACCGGTCTTTGTTCCCCGTGCAGCTTCACGGGCTTTGCCGGTGTCATTATCGCCACCGATCCTAACAACTCGCCTAGCCTTGTGCCGACAGTCATCATGGTGTTGGCTGGCTTATGCAGGGCGTGAAGCACAGTGCTTGTTCGTCCGTCAGTCGCGCCATGTGTGGACGGC
>UBQW01000067.1 GCA_900467745.1 Hyphomicrobiales bacterium | reverse complement strand
GTGCCAAAGTAGTGCTAGGAGAAGTGTGTCTAACTGTAGCGATCGCGGGCCGAGCTACAGAGCGAAACAATCGGCGGCGGAAGGGCTTGGCGATTGTATCTTAATGTATCCAGACGGGCCGCCGCTACAGTCGCATTCAATAACGGTCCGCTGGCGACACATCGGGGATACACGGCGCCGGCTTTATCGTGAGCATAGTCAGCAGGGACAGGAGAGAGATCCATGACCAATTTAATCAACCTCGATCGCCGCCGCTTCTTCGGCATCGCCGCAATGACCGTCGCCGCCGTCGAATTCGGCGCCACAACGCTGGCAAACGCGCAGACCGCGGCCACCTCGTCCGCAAAGAAGGTTGGTGGGCACCAGTCGTTCGAAGCGCTGAAGCAGATCAACGCAGGTGTGCTTGATATCGGCTACGCCGAGGCCGGCCCGGCAAACGGTCCGGCCGTTCTGCTCCTGCATGGCTGGCCTTACGATATCTACAGCTATGTCGACGTCGCGCCGATCCTCGCCAAGGCTGGATACCGCGTCATCGTCCCTTACCTTCGCGGCTACGGCACCACCACATTCCTCTCCAAGGATACGCCACGTAACGGCCAGCAGTCCGCGCTTGCAGCAGACATGATCGCGCTGATGGATGCGCTCAAGATCGAGAGCGCGATTGTGGCAGGCTACGATTGGGGCGCGCGTACCGCCGACATCATGGCAGTCCTCTGGCCGGAGCGTTGCAAGGCGCTGGTTTCGGTGAGCGGCTATCTGATCGGCAGTCAGGAGATCAACAAAAAGCCGCTCGCGCCCAAGGCCGAACTTGCCTGGTGGTATCAGTTTTATTTCGCCACCGAGCGTGGCCGCGCCGGCTATGCGGCCAATACCCGCGATTTCGCGCGGCTGATCTGGCAAACTGCGTCCCCCACCTGGAAGTTCGACGACGCGACCTTCGACCGTTCGGCTCCCGCATTCGACAATCCCGACCACGTCGACATTACCATCCATAACTATCGCTGGCGTCTCGGCATCGTCGAAGGCGAAGCGAAGTATGATGCCTATGAAAAGAAGCTGGCCATGGGGCCCGTCATCACCGTGCCTGCTATCACCATGGAAGGTGACGCCAATGGCGCACCTCATCCCGACCCGTCCGCCTATAAGGCCAAGTTCTCCGGCCATTACGAGCATCGCAACGTAACCGGTGGCATCGGGCACAATCTGCCGCAGGAAGCACCCGAGGCGTTTGCCAAGGCTGTGATCGACGTCGCCTCGTTCTAAAGCGATCGGCCACCTGCGAGAAATCTCCTTTACTCGCGGTGGCCGACGCGAAACTAATAGCTGACTTTAAGGCCGCGAATCGTGTGAAAGACGAGACATGGAGCACATCGACCATATTTTGATCGTGGACGACGATCGTGAGATTCGCGAGCTCGTATCGAGCTATCTGAAGAAGAATGGCTTGCGCACGACCGTCGCAGCCGATGGCCGCCAGATGCGCAGCTTTCTGGAAGGCAATTCCGTCGATCTGATCGTGCTCGACGTGATGATGCCGGGTGACGACGGTTTGGTGCTGTGTCGCGAACTCAGGGCCGGAAAGCACAAGGCCATACCGGTTTTGATGCTAACGGCGCGCGACGACGAAATGGACCGGATTATCGGCCTTGAGATGGGCGCAGACGACTATCTGCCGAAGCCCTTCGCAGCACGCGAGCTTCTGGCGCGCATCAAGGCGGTGTTGCGCCGGACGCGCATGCTGCCGCCCAATCTCCAAATCACCGAGGCCGGTCAGCTCTTGTCCTTTGGCGACTGGCGTCTCGATACCGTCGGCCGCCATCTGCTCGACAAGGAGGGGACAGAGATCGCCTTGAGCGGCGCCGAATACCGGCTGCTCCGGGTCTTCATCGATCACCCTCAACGCGTCCTCAACCGCGACCAGCTGCTCAATCTCACGCAGGGCCGCGATGCGGAGCTGTTCGACCGCTCGATCGATCTTCTGGTGAGCCGCGTGCGCCAGCGGCTGGGCGACGATGCGCGCGAGCCGACTTATATCAAGACGGTGCGCGCCGAAGGCTATGTCTTCTCCGTTCCGGTTGAAATATCGGAGCCGAGGACATGAGCGAGGCGCGCGCTCGCATCGGCTGGTGGCCGGGCTCGTTGCGCTCCCGGCTCTTTCTCATCCTGTTTGCCGGTCTGGCAATCGCCTATGGCCTGTCGTTCAGCATCCTGTTTGCCGAACGCTATATGTCGGCCAAGGCCGTCATGCTGGGCACGCTGGAAAGCGATCTCGCGACCTCGATCGCCGTTATCGACCGTCTGCCTGCCAATGAGCGGGCCGATTGGGTCGATCGCCTGAGCCGCGGCAATTATCGCCTCGTTCTTGGTCCCGGCTTGCCTGGCGTTTCCGACATGTCCGGCCGGGGCGCCGAGATCGCGGAACGGGTAGAGGAAGCGGCGGGTCGCAAGTTTCCCCTCAAGGTCGAATCCATCCCAGGTGACGGCAAGAGACTCCAGGCCCATCTGACGTTGTCTGATGGTGCGCCGCTGACGATTGACGTCACGCCGCGTGGCGTCATGCCGCTGGCCGAATGGCTTCCCTATGTCTTCGCCGCGCAGATGGCGCTTCTCGTCATATGCACCTGGTTTGCCGTGCGCCTGGCCATCCGCCCGCTAAGCGCGCTTGCCGCCGCCGCCGATACGCTTGATCCGGCACAAAAGGGCGAGCCGATGAGCGAGCGGGGGCCGAGCGAAGTCGCGCACGCTGCCCGCGCCTTCAACGCGATGCGCGACCGTATCGGGCATTATCTGGAGGAGCGCGTACAGATCCTCGCGGCGATCTCGCACGACCTGCAGACGCCCATCACACGCATGAGGCTGCGCGCCGATATGGCCGACGACACGCCGGAGAGAGACAAGCTCGTCAACGACCTGCGCGAAATTGAGCGACTGGTGCAGGACGGCATAGCCTATGCGAGAAGCTCGCATGGCAATGGCGAAAAGAGTTCGCGCATTGATCTCTCTTCCTTCATCGACAGCATTGCCTACGACTATCAGGATACGGGAAAGGCCGTAACCGTGCTCGGCGTCGTTCAAGGTACAGTGTCGACGAAGCCACATGCGCTGCGACGAATTCTCACGAACTTCATCGACAATGCCATCAAGTTCGCTGGCAGCGCCGACATCGCTGTCGAGCGGAGCGGAGAGGGCGATGTCGTCGTCACCATTTTGGATCGCGGGCCGGGCATCCCCGACGATATGCTTGAGAGCGCCATGCAGCCCTTCTTCCGGGTCGAGACGTCGCGCAACCGCGACACAGGCGGGACAGGGCTTGGACTGGCGATCGCCCAGCAGCTTGCCGCAACGATCGGCGGCTCGGTTCGGCTCTACAACCGCACGGACGGCGGCTTGGCGGCGGAGATCCGGCTCCGCTAAAACCGATCGCTTCGCCGATCATCGGGCGCTTTTTGTAAGGCTGAATGTCTGCGAAGCCTCTGCGTACGTTCTGATACACTTCCGGCATTTTCCGAAACATGCCGGATACGCGGATCCATCAAAACACTCCCTGTCAGCCAACGTCGCCCATGCGATGAAAAAAGGCGACGCAACAAAGGAGTGTTCCATGACCAAGATCGATACCGTTCTCTACACCGGCAAGACCCACACCACAGGCGGCCGCGAAGGATTTGCCCGCAGCGACGACGCACAGCTCGACATTCGCCTGTCGCCTCCCGGCAGCGGCAAGCCGGGCACGAATCCCGAGCAGCTGTTTGCGGCCGGCTGGTCGGCTTGCTTCATCGGCGCGATGACCAAGGCCGCCGGCAAGCGCCAGCTCAGGCTCCCGGCCGAGACGGCGGTCAACGCGGAGGTTGATCTCGGAACCACCGACGGCGCCTATTTCCTGCAAGCGCGTCTGGCGATCAGCCTGCCGGGAATCGATCCCGAACTCGCCCGCGCGATTGTCGACGATGCGCACCAGACATGCCCCTATTCGAAGGCAACGCGCGGCAATATCGCCGTCGAGCTGACATTGGTCTAAGTGGACGGCAAGGGAGACATTACAATGAAGATAGCTGTCTTTGCGGTCATGATCGCGGCGGTCCTCGCATCGCCCTGTATCTACGATGTCATGTCGAACGAGCCATCCCCCCTTGCTGTGGTCATCGGTTCGCCTCTCCATGGAGCAGAGGCGAACCGGCCAGGGTGACGACCATGTGCTCTATAAAGGCCCGGACGCGGTGGGGCAGCGGGCCGCCGCCCACGTAGACCGCGTGAACCAATTCCAGGTCTCCTGGATTGTGTTCCTCGAGCAGCGGCACCAGGCGTCCGGACCTGATGTCGTCCGCCACATGAAACAGACCAATGCGGGCGATGCCAGCGCCCGCGAGCACCATCTGTTTCATCGTCTCGCCGTTGTTGACCACGATACTGCCCTTTACCGGCTGGCCGACCTCGCGTCCCGCGACGCGAAACGGCCATGACGGTCGCGCGCGCCGGAAATTGAATGTCAGGCAGTCGTGCTGTTCGAGATCACCCGGCGTTGCCGGATATCCGCGCCGTTCGAGATAGCTTGGCGCGGCACAGACCACGCGTCGGCTTTGTCCCAGTTTGCGGGCGATCAATCCGCTGTCTGGCAGATTGCCCATCCGGATGGCGACGTCGGTCTGTTCGGCCACCATGTCGACGATGCTGTCGGTCAGGCTAAGATCGACGATTAGATGGGGATTGCCGGCAATGAAATCCGGTATGGCCGGCACCACGAACATCGTACCGAAGGGAATGGTCGCATTGATCCTGAGCCGCCCCCTCATCGCACCGCCCGCGGCCTCCTGATCCGCATCGTCAAGCTCCTGCAGAATTTTCAGCGCTGCATGGTGATAGGCTTCGCCTTCCTCGGTCAGGGTCAAGGCGCGGGTCGTGCGCAACAGGAGCCGCGTGCCGAGCCGGGCCTCCAGACGCGCGATCAACTTGCTGACCGCCGATGGAGTGAGATCGAGATTGCGGGCAGCGGCGGAGAAGCCGCCATCGCGCACAACGCGCGCAAACACTTCCATTTCACCGGAGCGCTCCATCAGGACGCGTGGCATTGATGATCCTTGTTCACAGGTGCATGTTCTCGCAAAGCAATAGTTCATTCGGCGGCAAAGTCATAGATTGTGTTCACCAACACAACACATGGAGCCCGCAATGGACCTGCAACTTACCGGAAAGTCCGCACTCGTGACCGGCGCCACCGCCGGCATCGGTCTTGAAATCGCCCGTGGGCTCGCGGCGGAAGGTGCGCGCGTCATCATCACCGGGCGCGACGGCGCCAAGCTAGACGCGGCGGTCGCCGCCATTAGGGCAACCGGCAAATCGGACGTGAACGGATTGCTCGCCGATGCCAGCAGTGCCGACGGTGCTCAAATCATCGCCAAGGCGGCGCCTGCGGTCGATATTCTTGTCAACAATCTCGGCATCTACGAGAGCAAGGCCTTCGGCGATATCACCGACGCCGATTGGAGCCACCTCTTCGACGTCAACGTCATGAGCGGTGTACGTCTGTCGCGGGCATATCTTCCCGGCATGCTGGAGCGCAACTGGGGGCGTATCATCTTCGTCTCGAGCGAATCCGGCCTCGCCATTCCGCAAGACATGATCCACTACGCAACGACCAAAACTGCCCAGCTGTCGATCTCGCGCGGATTGGCGCAGCTGACGCGCGGCAGCAACGTCACGGTCAACTCGGTCCTGCCGGGGCCGACGCGTTCAGAAGGCATCGAGGCGTTTCTGCGCAGCCAGGCCAGCGATCCGTCTGCACCGATCAAGCAAATCGAGGCCGAATTCTTCGCAACCGCGCGTGCCGCTTCGATCCTGCAGCGCATGGTGGATGCCGAAGAGGTGGCCAACCTCGTCGCCTATCTCGCCAGCCCTCGCTCATCGGCCACGAACGGCGCTGCGCTGCGTGCCGATGGCGGCCTCGTGAACACCATCGCCTGAGGACGATCGATGGCCAACGAACCATTGACCATTATCGCCATCACCACCGCCAAAGCGGGCAAGGAGGCGCTTCTTGGTGAAGCCCAGGAAAAGCTTGTTGCCGAGACGTTGGTCGAGGACGGCTGCCTAAGATACGAACTGCACCAGTCGCTCGATGACGGACGCGTTCGCATTTTTGTGGAGAGCTGGGAGAGCGAAGAAACGTGGCGCGCTCATATGCAGGGCGCCGCGATGCGGCGTTTCCAGTCGCTTGGCGCTGGCGACTACTTCGCTGATTTCGCGCTTCACCGAATGACCAAGATTGCCGGCTGAAGTCGGTTGCCCAGCATGCAGGGCCACAAACCCACAGCGCCGCGCAATTGTGCGGCGCTCAGGAGCAGGAGGCACGCGATAGCAGGACAAAGAGCATTCTCTTGCCCGATGTCAGTCTATCGTCACGTCACTCTATAGGCCCAAACCGCTGATCGGCGGTGTGATGCCGTTGAGATGATATTGGCCGAGGGCGGCGTGATATCTTCTGTGCGCGGGATCTAGCTGTGCGCGGATGCCGGTCTCCTGACGGAGCCGAGTGAGGCCGGCATCTGCGGCTGACGCTGCGGCGAGTTCGACCAGGGCTTCAGCGGCGTCTATGGCAATCTCCGACGTGAGAATTTTGGCGGCGCCCGCAGCCAGCGCGGCAGCCGTCACGTTTTCCTCGGTCGTCTCGATCTGTGCGATATCGACCTTCAGGCCTGCGCTCTCGATCAGGGCAGTTACGGCCTCCAGCCGGACCGCCAGCGCTCCGATGCGGGTGATGGACCGAGCGTCTCCCGAACTCTCATGGGTGCCGCCATGAACCGATGATCGGGAGTGCATTTTGGTGCTCTCGATGACCTGCGAGAAGCTCCTTCGAGCGATACCGAGATCGACGCTAGCCTCAAGGACCTGACCCAATGCGCCCAACGTCGTTGGCCGCTCAAAACTCTTGTAGTGCGCGACGACGGCGTCCGCATGGATGTAGACATGGTCCAAAACCGCCGCGCCGCTTGCAGTGCCCGTTTCTTCTGTTCCATGTTGGACGAACGAAATGGTCAACCTGTCCTCTTGGTTCAGCGCGACGATAGCAATCCAATCCGCAAACGCCGCGCTTGCGACCTCGCCTCCGCAACCGTTGACGCGATAGCCCAACCCATCTCGGGTAATTCTGATATCTTCATTGGCGGACGTTTTTGAACCGCGCTCCGACGGGACACTGGCGAACCTGTCACCGGCAAGGGCACGTGCGAAGAAGTAGCGCTTCTGTTCCTGCGTCCCGTCGGTTCTCAGCGTCTCAAGAATGTAAAAATGGTTCTCCACGATCCGGCCAATCCGCGCATCAGCTTGCGAGAGGATCGAGGTGATCTTCGCGAGAACCGCGTTAGATATATCGATACCGCCATATTCCGGAGGAACGGTAATTGCTAGCAGGCCGGATTGCGATATCGCGTCGGATTCACTGCCGCTCGGACGCCGACACTTATCGGGCGCCGACGCCATTTCCCGATAGCGGCAGGCGAACTGGTTTGCTGTTGCGATCGCTTCTTCTTCGCTTGCCAGTCGGGCAGTCAGCTGGCTAATTCGACCCGTTGCATGAGGTATTCTGTCCATCTCGTGCTCTCCCAGGCTGAGATCACTATGGATGAAAGATCGGCGAGCGAAAGAAAAGAACATTAAATCCATAAACTATCCGAGGCGAGAAAAGTCATTTCTTTGGCGTCGCTGATTGTGCGCCGCTAAGGACTGGGAAACCGCCCTGCGCCCGTTGCCGCATTTGCCCCAATCGCGGCCTCTCAAAAAGAGCTTGCCTTCACAATCATAATTTCTATGCTTTTGGTAGACGATATGCCCTAGCCCGATCCGAGTAAATTTGCCGGTGCGTGCTGCCGGACCAATGCAGGAAAGGAACTGACGCATGACACAGCTCCCCTCCAGTTTTTCGGGACAAACGCGAAATCTGCAGACACGTTCGCTGTTCAAGGTCGCGATCGTCGGCCGCGGCTTCACCGGCATTTTAACGGCCATTGCGCTGCTGAGGACGGTCAAAAGGCCATTCCATCTTGTCATGTATGACCCGCAACAGACGGTTGATCTCAGCAGGGGCGTAAGCCAATCGGCAACGACGTTACTCAACAGCCGGGTTCGCGACCTGTCCGTCGATCCGGTGGTTCGCGACGACTTCAGTAGATGGCTCGAGGCCGAGCAGACGCTTGGAGATGGCGCCGACGATGAGGGGGCGGGACTGGATCAATCCTTCGTGCCTGGGGAGCTGTTTTCCCTGTATGTGCATCAGCGCTTCTCCGAAGTGCTGCAAAATAGGACCGACGTCGTCGTGCAGATCTGTCCCGAGATCGTGACGTGCTTGGATCATAGCGTGGAACAGGGATTTTCGCTTTCGTTTGGCGACCGGCAGAGCGCCCGTTTCGATGCGGTCTTTCTCGCTACGGGCTATGGGTTGCGTGAGAATCCGACGGGAGGGCAGGTAGACCCCGGTGGTGATAATGTCGTCGTGATCGGCGCCGGTGTCCGTGCGGTCGATCGGGCCCTTCGCCTGTTGGCAGACGGTCAGGCAGGACACGTAACGTTGATATCGGCTTCAGGTTTCCTGCCGCAATCACATGCCCGCTCGGCCGTGGTGCCGATCGTGTCCGATGAGCCGTTTCCCCGCACGCTTCGCGGTGCCTTCAGGCACCTGCGTCGAGCGGCGGAGGCTGCCAATGCCGATGGAACTGGCTGGCAAGGCATCATGAATGGCTTCAGGCTGCGGGCTCATGATCTGTGGCAAGAGCTGAGCGAGGAGGAGCGCGGCCGCTTCAAGCGCCATGTGCGCGCAATATATGATAGCCATCGTAACCGTCTGCCACCTGAGCATTTTGAGCGACTTCATCAGGCCATCGCAGATGGTGCTATCACTCTGCGCAAGGGCAAGGTCGAACGCATCGCGACGAATGGGGTGCTTTTTTCAGGACCGGCTGGCCCTGAGGTGCTTTATGCCAGCAGGGCTGTCGATTGCCGGTCGCGGCCAACGGATCTTGATTCTCCGCTCTATCGCTCCGTGTTGCGCGCCGGCCTTGCAAAACGTGACGAGGTCGATCTTGGTATTCTCGTCGATCGCTGCGGCCGCGCGGCCTCGGGACCGCAGCGCTTTCATGGGTTGTTTGCCATGGGCCCGCTCGGCCTGGGCAGTCTGCCGGATATCGACCTGGTGCCCGAGATCGTTACCCAAGGGCATGCCGCCGCTGCCGCGCTCGACAACTGGATCGATGAGATCTCGCTTGCCGATCAAAGAAGGGCGGATGAATAGAGCCCGCGCTCTTCCCAACCAAGAAGCGTCAAGCCTCTACCCGATTTCTAAGATGCCCTTGCTCCAGCAGGATCTTCACCGTCACCGCCGCGTTGTGGCGCATCTCGATTGCGGCGTGATCGGAGTAGAAGGCGTTGTGCGGGGTGATCACCAGACGCCCCGCGAGCCAATCTTCCCTGTTGCGCCAGGCCGAAAGAAGCGAATGGTTTTGTGGCGGCTCCTCGGCCAGCGTATCGATCGCAGCTGCCGCCAGATGGCGGGTTCGCAGCGCGGTCTCAAGCGCGTCGAGATCATCGAGCAGCTCGCCGCGCGCAGTGTTGACGAGGATCGCCCCAGGCTTCAGCCGCGACAGCGTCTCCGCGTCCAGAAAACCGCGCGTCTCGGCGTTAACAGGGCAGTGAATTGTCACGATATCGGCCTCGGCAAGGAGTTCGTCCATCCGGTCGAAGCGCTCGTAGCCGATCGCCTTTTCATGGCCGCGCGGCTGGCCGGGATCGTAGCCCAGGATGCGGAAGCCGAACGGCTTGAGGCGATTGACGACCGCCGTGCCGATCCGCCCGACGCCGATGACGCCGACTGTCGCACGGTTGGAGCGCGGTAGCGGTTTCAGGCTGTGAACTTGCCAGCCGGACGTGTAGCCGCGAGCGCGGGCATCGTGTTCCCAGAGCCGACGGTGCAGCGAGAGCATCATCGCGACGGCGTGGTCGGCTACTTCCTCGGTGCCGTAATCGGGATTGTTCGCAAACGGGATGCCGGCTGCCGAAAGCGCCGGAAGATCGATCTTCTCATAGCCGACGCCATAGCGCACCACGCCCTTGCAGCGCGCCAGATGGGCGATGCTCCCGGCCCCGAGCCGCGCGCCCCAGACCATCAGCGCGTCCAGGCGGGCAAGGCGCTCCGGCGAAAACTCCGTTTCATCGGTGGTCGCGAAGTAGTCGATCTCGACCGCGTCGCCGAACAGTTTCGCCTCGAGGTCAGGCGTGCCGAACATGTGGTCGGTGATGCCGACCACGTATTTCCTATGTCCCGCCATGCCTAGTCCCGCCTCTGGCTCTGCCTTGATATCTCGAAGAAACGCATCGCCAGATGCGGTAACGCTCGACTATTCCGCGGCGATTGCCGAGGGGGCGGAGCGGCTGCGCACCAGCGCGGTGGCTTGGATCAGCGCCTGTTCAACGCGGCCAGTGATCGCGGGCGAGGGGGCGCCGTCGGTGAAATCCCGGCTCGACGCATAGACGGCGGTCGGAACCACAAACGCCTCGAAGAAAGCGAATAGCGGGCGGAGCTGATGCTCGACCATCAACGCGTGCCGGTCGCCGCCGCCGGTTGCGGTCAGAATGATCGGCTTGCCGCGCAGATCGGCCGGATCGAGCAGGTCGATCACATGCTTGAACAGGCCGGTATAGCTTCCCTTGTAGGTCGGTGAGCCGATCACGAGGGCGTCTGCCTCGATGATCGTGCGGATCGCCGTCTGGGCTTTCGTATCGAGGTCGGCGATCGAGCGTGCAGTCGCCAGCGCCGGGCCGAAATCCTCGACATCGAACACTACATGATCGAGACCCGCACGCTCGGCGAGCGACGCCGTCACGCTTTCAACGAAGCGCTTGGTGCTGGAGGGGCGGGTGATATTGCCCGAGAAGCCGACAATAAGATCGTTGCTCATCAAAGTTCCTTTCACGGGCCTTCCCGCTTATTCGAGGGGTGCGACTGGTCTGAAAGGCCGGTTCGCACATACAGATGTTTCAGGTGCAAGAGGATATCGAGATGCCGTGCGGCTTTCTCGCTATGCCGTCTTGAGCACCGGTATGACCGGGGAGCGCTCGAAGCGAGCGGCCTCCTCGGCGTTCCATTTCTGATAGGCGGCGCGGCCCAGCATCAAGATCGACGTGTCCTCCTGCGGCGCATGCACCAGCACCGACTGAACGTCCCTGAAATGCCGCTCGATGCCGAGATCGGCATTAAGGCCGGGGTTTCCAAGGCCGCGCACAGCGAGCTGCACCGCCTCACGCAACTGGCGGCCGGCGATCAGGCGGGCCCGGATCAGTCTTTCGGCAGCACCGTCCGTCGATGCGAGCGCGCTGAAGATGATCTCGCGGGCGCCGGAAACGAGAAGGTCGATTTCGCCCGAAAGCGTGACGAACCTCTCTGTCCGCGCGATCGGGTGGCCGAGGTTGGAGGGAATGCGTTCATGGGCGAAGCGGGTGAATGCCGATTGCGCGGCTTCCGCGGCGCCGAGGTAGATCGCGGTCAGCGCAAGGTTCATCGCGGCGTGCGCGCGATTGTCCTGCTGGGCGACCGAGGGGTCAACCAATTCCAGCGCGTTTTCCGCGGGGACCTCGACATCGACATATTCGACGTCATGCGAGCCCGTCGCGCGCATGCCGAGGCTCTTCCAGTTCTCGATGACGCGGATGCCCGGCAGGCCGTTCGGCACGACGAATGTCCCGACGCGGGCAGAAAGTTCGTCCGTATGCGCCCAGACGAGGAAATGGGTGAGGCCATGCGCGCCCGTCACAAAACGCTTGCGGCCGGTGATCGACCAGCCGTTTGGCGTGCGGCGCGCCACGGTGGCGGGAAGACCGCCACGGGCGGGTGAGCCCAGTTCCGGCTCGACGCGCGCGGCATTGAGGAGCAGCGGACGCTCCTTCGCCTCGGCCAGCAGGCGCCGATAGAGATCGTCAGGCCAGTGGCTCTTGGTCGCCTGGCCGAGATGGTTGAAGATTGTCATGGCGCTGATCAGCGCCACCGATGGATCGCCCCGGCCGAGGGCCGCGAGGATATGGGCAGCATCGCTCAGCGTACCGCCCTTGCCGCCGTAGCGGTTGGAAACCGTACTCTCGAGTAAGCCTGCTTGGTGGACAACGCGGATGCCGGTCCAGGGAAACTGGCCTGTCTGATCGGCTTCGGGTGCGGCTTCCGCAAGGAGCCGAACAGTGTCATCAAGGGCGATCTGGCTATAGGGCATGCTGAGGCCTTCTGGCTGTCGGGGAGCATCCTCAATATCTCGTGAGGATGCTTTTCAGGCGGACGCTGAGAGAGAGCTACGGTCCGGCGCTGCGGCCGGACTGCATGCATCATGCGGCGTTCTTCTTCTTGGCGTTATCCCGTTCGCGGATGCCCTCGCGCACCAGCGGCAGGATGTAGCGCCCGTAGTCGACCGCATCGTTGAAATTGTCATAGCCTCGGATGGAGATCAGGTCGGCGCCGAGGTCGATATAGTCTAGGATCGAATCCGCGATGGTGCGCGGCGAACCCACGAGCGCGGTGGTCGCGCCGCTTGCGTTGGTGGCGGTCACCGTCGGATACCAGAGCCCGCGGTCATGCACGTCGCCGCGAGCTGCGATATCGAGCAGGCGCTGCGAGCCCACGTTGGCTGGCGGTGCGGCGTTGATCGGCGCGCGCGCCAGGCCTTTCTGGCGGTTGGCGGTCAACTGATCGAGAACCTTGTGAGCTTTCTCCCAGGCGAGTTCGTCGGTCTCGGCGACGATCGGGCGAAAGGTGACCCAGATGCGCGGACGATCCGTGCGGCCGGCCTTCGCGGCTTCCGCGTAGATCCGCTCGATCTGTTGCTTCGTTTCCTTGAGCGGCTCGCCCCAGAGCCCGAAGATATCGCAGAGCGAGCCGCCGATGCGATAGGCCGCGTCCGACGAGCCGCCGAGCGAGATCGGGATGAGACCATTGGTGGGGCGAACGGCGCTGCGGAATTGCTTGAACTGATAGTATTTCCCGTCAAAGTCGAAGGGCTCCTTCGATGTCCAGGCGAGGCGCAGGATGCGGATATATTCTTCCTGGCGCTCGTAGCGCTCCTCCTTGTTGAGGAAGTCGCCTTCGCGGGCCTGTTCGTCGTCGCTGCCGCCGGCAATGAAGTGGACGACCACGCGGCCGCCGCTCAGCTGGTCGAGCGTCGCGAGCGATTTTGCCGCCACGGTCGGGTAGACCGTGTTCGGCCTCAGCGCGACGATGATCTTGATGTTCTTGGTATGCGCTAGCACCGTGGCGCCGAGCGTGAAGGGATCGAAGGAGGACGAGGAGTAGGGAATGAGCGTGTAGTTGAAGCCGTAGTCGTCAAGGGCGCGTGCGTAGCGTTCCAAAAAAAGCGGGTCGACGGGAGCATCCGGCAGCGGGTTCAAGTCGTTCGACGCGTTTGGAAAGCTTACGCTGATGAATTCCGCGGTCATGAGAGCTCCTTGATGGTGGCGGCGAGTGCTTGGACGTTACGCAGTGGCGAATTGATAATGAAGAGAGGTATTTCTATTTCTATAGAAAACATAGAATATTTTGCTGCCGTGCGGCTTTGAGTGAAGGCCATGGTCGCGATGTCTGCTCTGCCTGAGGCTAGAAACCGGGCGTCCAGCCAAGCGCTGGCGCAACCGTGCGGGAAAGGTCGCTCAACAGCCTGACGTTGTCGCTGAGGTCGAAGGCGGGCGGCAGGAACAGCACCACTTCGTCGGCGGCCGCAAGGCCCGGGTCGTTGAATACTGCGTCGATCACCTCGTCGGGCGAGCCTTGAAACACCGGTGAGATCCTGAGATCGGCGGATTGCGTGGGCGGCGCGAGCGCGCCGTTGGGGCGCGATGCGGCAATGCCTTTGGTTCGCCGTTCGAGATCGTAGGCGGCGTATTTCTCGCGGAGGGCGGCGCTCGTGCCGACAAGGATCGAGGCTGCGACGGCGACCGGAGGCGGTTCGGTTTTCCAGAGCCTGCGCCAGGTCGACCGGTAGGTTTCGATGATCCGGGCCTGGTACTGGCCGAAGGTCTCGCCCTCGTCGAGGTCGTGCAGCACGGTTCCCGAGATCAGGCCGATGCCGAGCTCCGCCGCCTGCACGGCCGAGCTCAGGCTCGCCGAGCCCTGGCGGATACGCGCGCGCAACGTCGGGCTGTGCGGCGTCACCCGCAGTTCGGCGCCTTCAGGGGCACCCTGGCCGGGCTCGGTCACGGTATGAAGGACCTCACCTGAGATCGCCGCGAGAAACCGGGCCTGACGGCGCTTGGCTTCCGTGCGCGCATCGGTGTCGGTGGTCCCGAACAGGGCGTCGAAGGCCGCATTCGCGCCGGTCGAGATTGCCAGTTCCAGCCGGCCGCCGATCAGGAGATCCGTGGTGCCTGCAGCTTCGGCAAGCAGGATCGGGTCCTGATAGCGCATCGGGATCACCGCCGATCCGAGCGTGATGCGGCTGGTGTGCTGGCCGGCGGCGGCGAAGAAGGGGAGCGGCGAGGACAGATAGTGGTCGAAGTGCCGCTGATAGGCCCAGCCCGATTGATAGCCGAGCGCCTCGGCCTGCCTGAATAGTTCGATACCATCCCTCAGGCCTTGCGCCGGGCCGGTGTCGTCGCTGAACGACACGCGGGTGTTGAAACCCAGTCGTTGCTTCGGCCGGAAGCCCACCGGCACGGTGTCGACGGATGCGGCGATGGTCATGCGATTTGCTCCTGACGCTTGACTGGCCGGAGCTTGCCGCGCGGCGCGGGGGCGGCTTCGGCGATCCCCGCGGGGATCGATTCCAGCAGGGACGCGGTGTAGGGATCCTTCGGCGCCCCGAAGATCTCAGCGACCGTTCCATGCTCGACGATGCGGCCCTGGCGCATGACCGAGACGGAGTGCGCGAGCTGGCGGACCAGGGCCAGATCGTGCGAGACGAACACATAGGTCAGGCCGAGTTTTGCCTGCAGCAACAGCAGCACCTCGACGATATCGGCCTGGACGCTGACATCGAGGGCGGAGGTAGGTTCGTCGAGCACGATGACATCGGGTCTGAGCACCAACGATCTGGCAATCGCCACGCGCTGGCGCTGGCCGCCGGACAGCGCGCCCGGCTTGCGACCCAGCAGATGCTCGCCGAGCCCGACATCGGCCATGGCCTCGCGAACGCGAAGGTCGCGCTCCCGAGGCGTGCCGATCTTGAACCTGTCGAGCGGCTCGCGAACGAGGTGTTCGACCTTCCAGCTCGGGTCGAGCGACGTGAACGGGTTCTGGTAGACGAGCTGCAGGTGGCGCCACACGGAGCGCAACGCGGTTCGGCTTTGGCCGGTCACCGTTTCGCCGGCGACGGTGATCGCGCCGCTGTCGGGTTCTTCCAGTCCAAGCAGCAGGCGGATGGTGGTTGTCTTGCCGGAACCGGATTCGCCGACCAGCGCATGCGTGGTTCCAGCGGCAACCTCGAAGGAAATGTCGTCCACCGCCGTCAGCGTCTTGCCGTCGACCGTGAACCGCTTCGTCACGCCGCCGACGGTGATCTTCGGCGCCCGGCTACTGTCCTTGAGAAGAGCGAGGCCAGGATCGCGAAGTCTGGCGTAGCGGTTCGGGTTGAGCGCCGGAACATCGGCATGCAGCTTGCGGGCATAGTCGGATGCCGGCGCGGCGAAGACCGTCGGTGTCCGGCCGACTTCCTGCACGCTGCCGTTCTTCAGCACGACCAGCGCATCCGCGCGCTCGGCGGCTATCGCCAGGTCGTGGGTGATGAGGAGAAGGCTGATGTCGAGCTCGTGTTGCAGGCGCGACAGCAGGTCGAGGATCCGTTTCTGGATGGTGACGTCGAGCGCCGAGGTCGGCTCGTCGGCGACGAGAAGCGTGGGGCGGGGCAGCACGGCGAGGCCGATCAGCACTCGCTGCAGCATGCCGCCGGAAAGCTGGTGCGGGTAGGATTCGTAGACGCGCGCAGGATTGTCGAGCCCGACCTGCGCGAAGGTTTCAAGGATGAGCGCCTTGCGGATCGCCGCGTTGGGCTCGTCGGTGAGCGCCGCCGCCTCCATTGCCTGCGCGCCGATGGTGCGAACGGGATTGAGCGCGTTGCCCGGATCCTGCGGCACAAAGCCGATCTTGCGTCCGCGAAGCGGCCGGAACTGACGCTCGGATTGCGCCAGTATGTCCTTGCCGCCGAACATGATCTTCCCGTTTGCCGCGCCGCCACTCGGCAGCAGCCGCAACACGGCGCGCGCGATCGTCGATTTGCCCGATCCGGATTCGCCAATTAGCGCGAGGCTCTTGCCTTGTCCGAGTTCGAAATCGACGCCATGAACCACCTCCTGGCGTCCATAGGACACCGAGAGATTTTCGACGGCCAGGAGCGGTGCCGCGCTGGTCGCGACAACGGCATCCTGGTGGGTGATGAAGGCGGTGTTCAGTCTGTTTTGCGAAGCCATCGGCTGATCCTGTTCACAGAGAGGACGGTCGCGATCGTGACGAAAGCGGGTGCATAAACGAGCCAGGGCCATTTGAGATAATCCTTGCCGATCGAGATCAGCAGGCCCCAATCGGAGGCTGGCGGCGGGTCGCCGTAGCCAAGGAAGGCAAGGCTTGCGATGACGAGGATCGACTCACCGAATTGCAGCACGGCGAGCGGCAATACCGAGCGCGAGGCGTTCGGGAGCACATGGCGCAAGAGGATGTACCAGCGCGAACCGCCCGACAGGAACGAGGCCTCGACGAAGGTCGACTGCCGGGTCTTGATGACCTCCGAGCGCGTGACGCGCGCGAAGAAGGCGACAGCCGAGACGCCGGTCGCGATGGCGGCGTTGATCGTCTCGAAGCCGATGGCCGTAACCACGATGACCGCCAGCAGAAACTTGGGAATGGAGAGCAGTACGTCGACCAGACGTGCGAAAACGATATCGACCCATCCGCCGAGAAAGCCGGCGACCAGCCCGATTAACCCGCCGGCCACTACGCCGATGACGACGGCGACGAGCGCGCTGGAGACCGACGATGCGGTGCCGAAGACGACGCGGGCATAGACATCGCGGCCGAGATGATCCGTGCCGAACCAATGCGCGAAGCTCGGGCCCAGCAGTTTGTCGGCGGGAACGCCGACAACAGGGCTATGGCTGGTGAATAGCTGCGGCACGATCGACCATCCGACAACGATCGCGATGATCGCCAATGACAGCAGGACGGTGGCAGGGAGGCGCAGAGCGGCGAGCCGGCCGGAGCCTGCGTTCGAGAGGGAGAGGTTGGATACGAGGCTCATGGATGCACCGCCGTTGTCGTGTCGAGCGCGCTGTCATCGGCCGTTGTCGGGCGACGCTTCGCGGTCCCGAGGAGTTTCACGCGAGGATCGAGCAGCGGGTAGAGGAGATCGGCAATCAGATTGACGAGCACGAAGACGACGGCGCCGAGCGAGACGATCGCCTGCAGAACCGGCAAGTCCTGCGTGCTCACCGATCGCTGCACAAGGCTGCCGACGCCGGTGCGTCCGAACACGGTCTCGGTGATCAGCGAGCCGCCAAGCAACTCGCCGATGGTCAGCGCGACGACCGTGACGACCGGCAGCGAGGCGGGCTTGAGGAGATGCCGGACGAATAGGCGCATCGGACCGATGCCCCGGCTGCGGGCAACGGCTGCGTATTCCTGCTCGGCTTCCTTGTCGAGATTGGCGATCAGAACTTCGGCGATCTGCGCGGAGACGGGAATGCCAAGTGCGACGGCGGCAAAGAAGGTCGCCCACGCGCTGTCGGGGTTGATCACCCTGAAGAGGCCGAGCTGGAAGCCGAAGACGTGGATCAGCACCAGACCGATGACGAAATTTGGTACGGAGAGAAAGAGCGACGGAAAGCCGCGCAACAGCCCCTGTCCGAGCCGCTTGGGCATGAAGCGGGTGCCGTAGGCGACCGCCATGGCGAGCACCAATGCGACCGCAAGGCCGGCGGCTGCCAGGATGAGCGTCGAGGGCAGCACCTCGCTGATCAGGGTGGCGACCGGCCTGTTGGAGCGCATCGATATACCGAGATCGCCAGTCAGGAAGCCGGAAAGCGCGTTCCACAGCTGCACGATGACAGGTTTGTCCAGCCCCTGCGCGGCGATGATCTCGGCGATTTCTTCTTCGCTGAAGCCGTTTTGCGGGTTGCGCAAGACGCTGGTGATCGGGTCGCCAGGCAGGATGCTGACGACTACGAAGGTGAACACATAGGCCAGCAGGATGACGACGGCAGCCTGGCCGAGCCGTTTTGCGGCGTAGGTTAGGTAGACATTGTTCATGCCGATGCCTCACATGTTTCAGGTGTATCGCTCGTCAGCCGACGAGCGAGGCCGTGTAGTAGCTGGCATAGGCGACGCCGTTGTAGACCTCGCCCTTCAGCTTGGGCGACTGCACGTAGATGCGCTGGACGATCTGCGTGCGCGGGATGAAATAGCCCTGGTCAAGAACATATTGCTGCAGGTCGTCGAGGAGCGGCTTGCGCTCGTCGATGGAACCGGCGCCGGCGATCTTGTCGCGCAGGTCGTTGAGCTTCGCGTCACGGTCGTCGAGCGCGAACCAGTTCTCGCCGTTGTTCGCGTTCGTCAGGATACTGGCCACCGTGCCGGCGTCGATGAAGCTGCGCGTCACCTCGTAGGTCGGGACGGCTGCGCCGCCGAACTTCACCTTTTCGCCGAAGGTCACGACGTCATAGGCCCGGATCGCAACCTTCCAGCCGATCTTGCCGAGTTGCTGGGCGATCAGCTCGTCGACCGACTTGGAGGTGGCGAGGTAGGGGTTGGAGTGGATGGTCAGCACCAGCGGCTTGCGGTCCTTGCTGCGAATGCCGTCGGCGCCTTTTGCCCAACCGGCTTCGTCGAGCAGCTTTTCGGCCTTCTCAGGGTCGTAGCTCAACTGATCGCTGTGGTCGGTTGCGCCGGGCACGTTGCTCTGGATGAAGGACGTTGCCAGCTTCCAGTCCGGCGTATAGACGGTGTCGATGATTTCCTGGCGGTTGATGCCGGCCTGCAGGGCCTGGCGAACCTTGACGTCGTCATAGGGTGCCAGCTTGGTGTTGACCGCCCAGCCATTGACGAAGCCGAGATAGCGCGGCGTGGCGATGGTGAAACCTTCGTCCTTCAGCGACTTCAGCTCTTGGGGAGAGGCGTTGTAGGCGATATCGGCCTGGCCGGATTGGACAGAGGCGACCCTGAGGGATGGCTCCGACACCAGCTTGTAGGTGATTGAATCGAGGAAAGCGGGGCCGGTGTGGCCGACGGCTTCCGGTCCCCAGTTGTAGTCCCTGCGCTTGACCAGCGTGACGTGGTCGCCCTCTTTCCAGCTTTCCACCACAAACGGGCCGCTGCCGGCCGTCTTGCTGAGGTCGGCCTGCTCAGCTGCCGGCAGCGCGATGCTCTTGGGAGAGATCAGGATCGATCCGTGATAGCCGAGCGTCGGTATGAAGCCGAGCGTCGGCTTTTTGAAGAAGACCTTCACCGTGCTGGTATCGACGGCCTCGGCATGATCGTAGGTCTTGGGGAAGAGGCCGATCGGATTGATGCCTTCGTTCTTGCGGCCCGCATACCAGATATCGAGGTTGGCGACGACGCCTGCCGCATCGAGCGGCGCTCCGTCCGAGAAGGTCACGCCGCTCTTCAGATGAAGCGTGAATTCGGTGGCCTTGTCATTCTGCTCCCAGCGCTCCACCAGCCAAGGGCTGACCTTGCCCTCCTGGTCGACGTAGAGCAGCTTGTCGGTGACGTGGCCCCAGATATGGCCCTGAAAGCTGGAGATCGCGCTGTTGTTCGGGATCCAGGTGTCGCCGAGGGAATCGATCAGAAAGGTGATGTCGCCACCCTCGCGCGGAGCGTCGGCGGCCTGCGCGAAACGAGTTGCCGAGGCAACGAGTGCCGCACCTGCGGCCACGGATGTGGTGATCAACAGACGGCGTCGGGAGAGGGAAAGCAAGGAGGAACGTTCGGTCATGGGTGATCCAGATGATGGAGTGATATCTTGGTGATGCGTCGGGTCGCGGAGACGCGCGGGCGCGAGGCCTCGGCTGAGTGCCGCGACTTGTAAGGGTGCGTGGGCGATAGGCGCGGGCGGAAAGCCCGGTGTTATCGGGTCGGCATGGTGGAGCACATCGCGCGCTGACCGTGCGTTCTGGTCTTTGTGTCGGTCATTAAAAGCTCCCTCGTTTCGGCTCTAAGTTCATGACGGACAGCCTAGCAGCGCATCCCGCTGGAGAAAGACTAGTTATTCTTTTTCTATGGACTTAGTAGATTAATTTGCCGGTATTTCGGATGCTGTATGGATTGGTGTTTCAGGGCGTTTTCCAAGAGCGGACCTCACGTCCGATTGTTGAGCGCGGCCCTGATTGAGGCATCGTCTTCGCGCGCCACGAAGCGCATCGGCTCGAAGATCCGCACCGGCGGTAACGGGCCGGTGAAGCGCTCAAGTTCAACCCGCGTGATCTGCCCGGTCGAGCCCTGCGCGAGCTCCGACGTACCGATGTCGCGCGTCAGGATATTGGGGTTTCCGTGAATGCACATGGTGGTTTCCGCTTCAGGATCGGCGGGCTCGAACCATGCGCCCGGTGCCAGCTGCATCACGCCCGGCCGCACGTCGTCGCTGAGGATGGCGGCGGCAAGGCAACTGCCGCGCTCGTTGAACAGCCTGACGATATCGCCGTCCGAAATCCCGCGCGCGGCCGCATCGGCGGGATTGATCCTGATCGGTTCGCGACCGTCGATCTTCGTCGAGCGGCTGAAGGCGCCGTAATCCAGCTGGCTGTGCAGGCGCTGGTAGGGCTGATTGCAGATCAGGTGCAGGGGGTAGCGGGTTTCGTCCCCGGCCTCTCCTCTTGAATCTGGCGGATACCATTGCGGATGGCCGCCGCAATCGTCGTAGCCGAAGCGCGCGACCCTCTCGGAGAAGATCTCGATCTTTCCCGACGGCGTCTGCAGCGGAGAGGCGTCCGGATCATGCCGGAACCCGTTCGCCGGGCCGCCATCATCCGGCTTGATTGGGAGGCGCAACTCGCCCCGCTCCCAGAATGTCTCGAAATCCGGCGCCTCGTGGCCGCCGGCGGCAAGCGCGTGGCGCGTCGTCTCGAACAGAAGGGCAAGCCATTCGCGGCTCGTGCGGTTTTCTGTGAAAAGCTCGAACTTGCCGAGCCGCTGGGCGATCTCGGCAAAAATCTCGTAGTCGTCCCTGGCTTCGCCGACCGGCTCGATCAGGCGCTTCATCGCGATCATCAGCTGGTCGCGATCCGCAGCGCCGATGTCGTCGCGCTCGAGCGTCGTGGTTGCCGGCAGCACGATGTCGGCATGTCGGGCCGTCGAGGTCCAGGCCGATTCATGCACAATGATCGTCTCCGGCCGCCGGAACGCTGCGCGCAGCCGGTTGATATCCTGATGATGATGAAACGGATTGCCGCCCGCCCAGTAGACAAGGCGGATATCGGGATAGCGAAGAGCCTGGCCGTTATAGTGAAACGCTTCGCCGGGGCCGAGCAGCATGTCCGCGATCCGCGCGCAGGGAATGAAATCTGGCACCGGGTTCTTGAACTGGTTGAGCGTCGGCAGCGGCACGGCGAGAAGCTTCTTGCCGATATTGCCGAGGGCGCCGAGCGAATAGGAATAGCCGCAACCATCCAGCCCGATCTGCCCGAGCATGGCCGCAAGCACGATCCCCATCCACACCGGTTGCTCGCCGAAGTCGGCGCGTTGCAGCGAATGGCTGACGGTGATCAATGTCCTGGACCGCGCCATGGCGCGCGCGAGGTCTTGGATTGCGCTAGCGCCAAGGCCACAGATCGACGCAGCCCAATCCGCTGTCTTCGGCGTGCCGTCCGCGCGGCCGAGGAGATAGTCTTCGAAGCGGTCGTATCCGACAGTATAGCGGTCGAGAAATTGGGCATCGTGCAGGCTTTCGCTGACAAACACATGGGCGAGGCCCAGCATCAAGGCCACGTCGGTGCCGGGAACGACAGGCATCCACTCGGCATTCACCTCGGCTGGAAAGTCATCGGCCAAGGGGCTGACCAGCACGAAACGCGCACCGCGGGCGCTTGCTCCTTTCAGCTTCGGCAGCACGACATGGTTGCTGATGCCGCCGCCGTGCACATCGGCGTTCTTGATCGCCATGCCGCCGAAGGCGACGACCAGCTCGCTGCTACGCTCGATCGCATCCCAGGTGACGCTCTTGCGATCGAAGCTGTCGTAGGGGCCGAGCACGTGCGGGATGATCACCATCGCCGCACCGGAACTGTAGGTGTTCACGGAACGCACGTAGCCGCCGAGCACGTTGAGGAAGCGATGGATCTGGCTCTGGGCATGATGGAAACGGCCGGCGCTCGCCCACCCGTAGGAACCGCCGAAGACAGCCCTTGGGCCAAATCTCTCGTAAACCCGCGTCAATTCCGCTGCGACGAGATCCGCCGCCTCCGACCAGCTGACTTCGACATAATCGTCGGCACCACGCCTTTGCGCGTGGCCGGGCCTGCCCTCAAGCCAGCCCCGGCGGACTGCCGGCCGCCTGATGCGCACCGGACTATCGGCAATCGCTGCCAGATTGCCCAGCAGCGGCGACGGATGCGGATCATCAGGATGAGGCTTTATCTCTAGACGGCCATCGGCCATTCGGCCGGAAAACGCGCCCCAGTGAGAGCTGTGAGGTTTAAACGCATTCATGTTGAAACGCCCTCGCCATCGCGGCCGGTTGAGGAAAATGCTTAACTTACTGCGGAAGGATCTTTCCGGGGTTCATGATGTTCTGGGGATCGATGGCGCTCTTGATGACGGCCATCAGGTCGACGGCATCGCCGTGCTCCTCGCGCATATAAGCGATCTTGCCTGAGCCGACACCGTGTTCACCGGTCGACGTTCCGCCAACGGAAATTGCGTATCGGACCATTTTTTTGTTGATTGTCGCGACCTCCTCGAGTTCGGAGCGGTTGTCCGGATCGACCGCGAAGACGACGTGATAGTTGCCATCTCCCACATGGCCGAGAATGGCGGCGGGCACGCTGCAGCTCTTGAGCAGTTCGCGCGTCTTGACGATGCAGCCGCTGAGTTCCGACACCGGCACGCAGACATCGGACGACCAGCCTTTGGCGTTCGGGCGCTGCGACACGACGGCGTAAAACGCGTTGTGGCGCGCCTTCCAGAGGCGGTTGCGATCCTCGGGCGCGTTGGCCCACTCAAAATCCCGGCCACCATTGTCCTCGACGATGGCCGCGACCATCTCGACCTGTTCTTGAACGCTGGCGGGCGAGCCGTGAAACTCGAAAGCCAGCGTGTCCTCGATCTTCAGCGACAGGCCGGAATAGGCGTTCACCGCCTGGATCAGCCCACGGTCCATGAGTTCCATGCGGGCGACGGGAATGCCGAGCTGCACGACCGCGATCGCGGCGGCGACCGCCTGCTCGACGGTTTCGAACGAGCAAAGCGCCGCGGATATGGTTTCGGGAATGCCGTAGAGCCGCAGCGTCACTTCCGTGACGATGCCGAGCGTGCCCTCAGAGCCGACGAAGAGCCGCGTCAGGTCATAGCCGGCAGACGATTTGCGCGCCCGGCCGCCGGTGCGGATTATCTGGCCATTGGGGAGCACGACGGTCAGCGACAGCACGTTCTCGCGCATCGTGCCGTAGCGCACCGCGTTGGTTCCGGACGCGCGCGTCGCGGCCATGCCGCCGATCGAGGCATTGGCGCCGGGGTCGATCGGGAAGAAAAGTCCAATGTCGCGGAGATGGGTGTTTAGCTGCTCGCGGGTGACGCCGGCCTCGACCGTGCAGTCGAGATCCTCCGCGCTGACGCGGGAGATCATGGCCATGCGCGAGAGATCGATCGAAACGCCGCCGCGCACCGCCGTTAGATGACCCTCAAGCGACGTTCCGGCCCCGAACGCGATGACTGGCACGCCCACTGCCGCGCAAAGCCGAACGGTTTGCGCCACTTCCTCCGTGCTCTCAGCAAACACCACGGCATCCGGGATCGCCGGCGTGTGGTGGGATTCGCCCCGTCCGTGCTGTTCGCGAAGCGCCTGCGCCGTCGAGAAGCGGTCGCCGAAAAGCTGCAGCAGTGTTTCGCCGAGCGACGACGCAAGGGTGGAAGACATGATCAACTCCGCAGAAATAGTCTCGAAACAGACAAGCCGGGCCCCGTTACGAAGCCCGGCCTGGTATCAGGTCAGGCGACCAGCTTTTCGCCCTTGAGGTGACGCTCGAGGAAGGGAAGGCTGTCTTGTCCCCAGTAGAGCTCGTCCTCGTAGCGGTAGGTCGGCAGGCCGAAGACACCGCCTGCCTTGGCGGTTTCGTAATTGGCCCTCCAGACCGATTGGACGGCCTCGCTCGCACCCTGTTCATCCAATGCCGCGCCGTCGAAGCCCGCCGCGTCGGCGATCGCGCGCCGAACGGCGGCGTTGCCAATATCCTCGCCGCCGGTCCAGAAGGCTTCCTGCAGCGCGCTCGCGAGCTTCAGCCAGTCTTGGCCGTTCTCGATCACGGCGATCAGCATGAAGCCGGCCGACGTCGGGTCGGAGAGTGCTCCGCGATTTTCGAAGTTCAACACCTTGCCGCGCAGGGCCGCCCAACGCTTCAGGTCCTTCATCCAATAGGCGCGGCGGGCTTCCGGCCGATTGCGCGAGTAGATCGCGCCATTGTCCTCGATCAAGGGAATGACATAGGGCTTGATCACGGCATTCTGCTTCGCAGCGAGTTCCGCAAAGGTAGCAAGGCCGATGAAGGCCCAGGGCGAGCCGACGCCGAAGAAGTAATCGATGGTCTTTGTCATTTGATGTCCTCTGGATGTTGTTGTCGCCGTTGGCGGATATTTACTGCGCGAGTGCTAGACCGGCGGCGCGGATCAGGATGCCGAATTGCTCGTTGTCGTCCTTCGCGCGCTGGCGAACCTGTTCGAGGGTCTCGATACCGGGGATGAGGCCGAAGCTCGTCACGCGCTGGCGCACGTCAGGCTGCTCAAGAATGCTGTTGATCAGGCTGTTGAGGCGGGTCTTGACCGCGTCGGGAGCCTTCGCCTGGATAGAGACTGTGTGCCAGCTGCGCGGCGCCCAGCCGCTAATACCGGCTTCAGCCGTGGTGGGAAGGTCAGGCAGTTGCTGCCAGCGGGTGTCGCCGAGAACCGCGATGCCCTTCAGTGTGCCGGAGGCGATATGCTCGGCGGCTTCCGGGCCGATGAAGATCTGTGCTTCGTTGGCGAGTACGGCCTGGAGTGCCGCCGGCGCGCCGTTATAGGGGATGTGCAGCAGCTCGATACCGCCCTTGTTGGAAAGCCAGACACCGCTTAGATGGCCGACGGTACCCTTGCCCGACGTGCCGTAGGCCAGCGCGCCGGGATTGGCCTTTGCGTAGGCGATGAGCTCACCGAGCGTGTTGGCGGCAACGGCGGGATTGACCGCAATCACCATCGGCGCATCGCCAACCAGCACCAGCGGAATCAGATCGTCGAGCGGCTTGTATTGAACCTTGGTTACCAGCGGAATGATGCCGTAAAAGCTGTTGGTGGATTGTAGCAGCGTGTAGCCGTCTGCCGGCGTGGTCATGAAGTAGTTGGCGCCGATCGCGCCGCCGGCACCCGGCTTGTAGTCGTTGATCACCTGCTGGCCAGTCAGCGCCGTCAGCTTCTCGCCGAGCAGGCGGGAGATGTTGTCGCTCATGCCTCCGGCATTATAGGGCACGATGTAGTCGATTTTCTTCGTCGGGAATTCCTCGGCGAAGGCCGGAAGGCCGAAAAGAGCGGTTGCCGAGAGGAGAGATGCGGCGGAGAGGAAGCCGCGACGGGTCGGGTTGAAGGTCATGTCGTGAGATCCTTTGCGCGTCACTCGGCAAACGCCTTTTGCCGGAATTTCTGGATGAAGGGGAAGCAGATGCTGAGCAGCAGCAGAACCGTGGCCACGAGCATTGCGAGGCTGATCGGGTGGTTGACGAAGATCATCAGGTCGCCACGCGCCACCAGCATCGAACGGCGGAAATATTCCTCCATCATCGGCCCGAGCACGAAGGCGAGGATGAGCGGCGCCGGCTCGCAGCGCCACTTGTTGAGGAAGTATCCGAGCACGCCGAAGATGGCGGTCAGGTAGACATCGAAGGTCGTGAACTCGACGCCGTAGATGCCGACGATGCTGACGGTGAGAATGGTCGGGAACAGGAACTGATAACGGATCTTCAGGAGCTGCACCCAGATGCCGACGAGCGGCAGGTTGATGACCAGCAGCATCAGGTTACCGACCCACATGCTGGCGATCAGGCCCCAGAAGAGCTCCGGCTGGCCAGTCATGATGCGAGGGCCGGGAACGATGCCATGAACCATCATCGCGCCGACCATCAGCGCCATGATGGCGTTGGAAGGGATGCCCAGCGTCAGCAGCGGCAGGAAGGCGGTCTGCGCGCCGGAATTGTTGGCGGCCTCGGGCGCCGCAACGCCTTCGACCATGCCGGTTCCGAACTTCTGCGGTGTCTTGGAAACACGCTTTTCCGCCGTATAGGCCATAAAGGACGAGAGCAGGGCGCCGCCGCCGGGGAGCAGGCCGAGAAACAGGCCGATCAGCGTGCCGCGAATGGTGGCGGGCGTCGCGCGCTTGGTTTCCTCGCGGGTTGGCCACAGGCTGCTGATCGGGTTGAGCGTCGGCGGTTTTTCGTCTCGCACCGCGTTTTCGAGCGTCACCAGAATGTCCGCGACGCCGAAAAGACCGACAACGAGCGGCACGAACGGAACGCCGTTCAAAAGCTCCATGAAGCCGAAGTCGTAGCGATACTGGCCCGAATTGATATCGGTGCCGGCAAGGCCGAGCAGCAGCCCGAGCAAGATCATGGCGATGGCGCGCAGCACTGATCCCTGCGCAAGCACCACGGAGGTGATCAGGCCAAGGAACATCAGCATGAAATACTCAGGCGCGCCGAATTTCAGCACGGCGGCCGAAAGGATGGGTGCGAAGGCCGCCATGAAGAAGGTGGCGACGGTGCCCGCGAAAAATGAGGCGACGGCCGCAACGGTGAGTGCCGCGCCGCCGCGCCCGTTGCGTGTCATCGCGTGGCCGTCGAGCGCGGTTACCACGGACGAGGCTTCGCCTGGCAGGCGCAGCAGGATCGAGGTGGTCGAGCCGCCATATTGCGCGCCGTAATAGATGCCCGCGAGTGTGATGAGGCCGGTTTCCGGCGGCAGGCCGAAGGTGAGCGGCAGGAGAATGGCGATCGTCGCCGTCGGGCCGAGACCCGGAAGAACGCCCACCAGCGTGCCGATCAGGCAGCCGGCGAGGCAGAAGAATATGTTGGTCGGCGTCAGTGCAACGCTGAGGCCAAGGGCGATACCGCCGAAAACATCCACGCCGCCGATCATCGCAGGACCTCCGGCAAGACGGGTATCTGCAGGCCGAGCAGCCAGGCAAAGAGCACGGTGGCGAATGCGGCGAGAGCGATTGCCGTTGCAAGGATCGTCAGCGGCTGCGAGCCGCGATGGCTGAAGCCGGCGATCGTCACCATAAAGAAGGTCGCGACCGGCAGGCCGAGCGGCGACAGCGTCGCGGCAAACACCAGGATGGAGGCGGTGACCAAGCCGATGATGCGCAACCGAGCGGCTGCCGTCGGCGCCTCTTGCCCGGCCCCTTCCACCTCAGGCAGATCCTTGCCGCGAAGCAGGACGACGAGAATGCCCATGAGGATCATGCAGCCCGAAATGCCCTTCGGGAAGAAGCCCGGTCCCATGCTGGTGAAGGTGCCAGTGTCATAGTCGCGCGCGACCCACAAGGCGCCGAGCCCGATCGCGATCAGGAAGATTCCGAGCGGGATATGCGTGTTGTCGCGCCGGCCATTGGTCGTGTCAATTTGCAAACTCATTCCTCCCCTCCTGCGACGTCAGTATCCGCGCCCGGCAATGACGACATCGGTAAGCGTCTCTCCAGCTAGATAGCGGTCGAGATTGCCATGCAGCTTAGCGGCGATGCGCTCTATATTGTCTTCCGACGACCAGGAGATATGCGGCGTCAGTCGAATTTTCGGATGGGTGTAGAAGACGTGACCTGCAGGGAGCGGCTCGGGCGCGGTCACATCGAGCGTTGCGGCCGACACCTGGCCGCTATCGAGTGCCGCAAGAAGGGCCTCGTCATCGAGCACTTCGCCACGGCAGATATTGATGACATGCAACCCGGGCTTGGCGGCGGCAAAGATCTCTGCGTTGACGGAACGCCGGGTGGCCTGCGTTAGCGGCACCGCCAAAACGAGGTGATCCACCGAGCCGATCATCTCGTTGAGCGATGCGCAGAAGGTGACGTTACCGGCTTCCTGCGGCGCCTCGCGCTTGACGGCGGAAACCGTCATGCCGAGCGCATGGAGCTTTTCAGCAGCCCGGCGGCCGATCGCGCCGTAACCGTAGATGCCGACCGATTTGCCGGACACGAGACCCAGCGTGCGCTTCGTCCATTCGTCGGCGGATCGCGCAAGCAGTCCGTCGAACATCTGCTTTTCATGGCCGAAGATAGTTGCGACGATATATTCCGCGATCGCCTCGGCCGAGATGCCGCGACCGGTGGTGACCAGCGGCGCCTCGAAAACCCAGTCGGGAAATGCATCGATGCCCGCCGAGGCGATCTGCACCCATTTCAGATTGAAGGGCCAACCGTCCGGCTTCTGTCGAGGTGCTGCGCCCCAGCCGCGAAAGAAGGTGAAGAGGAAGTCCGCGTCCTTCGGCACATCCCATGCCGATGCAGTATCGCTATAGGGGAGAACCGTCGGCCCGCTTATGTGGGCGCTCAGCTTCTCAGCCTGCTCGGGGTCCAGATTGCAGGCGATAACGGGCGGCCGGTTTTCGGTCCAGCCGGTCTTTGATGACATGATGTGAGCCCCATTGCGCAATTCGGTTTATCGTTCTAACCAATAAGGTAGAACGATCGTTCTAGTGGGCTACTTATCGCATGAATCGGCTTTCGCCGAAGGAACAGTTTTCCAATTGCTGGCCGCAATTTGGAATATTTGCCGGGCTGTCCGGCCTAATGTTGCGGTAGTCAAGTTGTTGTTTCTTTGTCGGTTCGGTGCACGTTCCGGCGGATCAGGAGAATGTTGCATGCGTGTTGTTGCTGGTGGTGACGCACTGTTTTCCGGCGGAAATCTCGCCGGTCGCCTCGATGAAAAACTGCTCGAATATCTCGGCGAGTGCGATGCCGCCTTCGTCAATGCGGAGTTCATCTGCCCCGCCCGAACCACGGCGCCGGCGCCCCGTCGCTTCATGACCGCCGTCGGCATCGAGGCGGTGGACGAGTTGACATCGATCGGCATCAACCTGCTCTCCTTCGCCAATAACCACACTGGCGATTTCGGCCCGCAAGGCGTCATCGATACGATCGAAGCCTGCGAGGCGCGCGGCATCATCCACAGCGGCATCGGCCGGAGCCTCGAAGAGGCGCGGCTGCCACACTTCCTCGACACCAGCGACGGCCGTATCGCGCTGATCTCGACGGGAACCACCCGCTCGAGCGAATTTGCCGCCAGCACGGCGGGCACTGGCATACCGGCGCGCGCCGGGCTCAATCCGCTGCGCTGGGGCCGCGCCTACGTGCTCCCGGAAACCGAGTTTCAGCAGCTTCGCCGCATTGACGAGATGCTTGGGATCGCCGGAGGGCGCAAGGAAGTGATGGATGTCGAGGTGATGGCGGATCCGGGGCCGGATCGCCTGCCGTTCGGCTCGGTTTTCGAAGGATCGCTGCAGTTCGAGCGCGGCGAGCATGCGCATATCCGCTATTATGCCAACGAGAAGGATGCCAAGGCCATTCTCGAAAACGTCCGCGATGCCGCCAACCGGGCGGAAATCGTGCTGCTCAGCCTGCATGCGCATGAAGGGACGGAGGAAAACTGGTATTCGCCGCGACCCGCGCCGTTCCTGGAGGATTTCGCCCGCCGCGCCATCGATGCAGGTGCGACGGCTGTCATCGGCCACGGGCCGCACATGCTGCGCGGCATCGAATTCTACAAGGGCAAGCCGATCTTCTATTCGCTCGGCAGCCTGCTGATGGAATTCGAAGCCGGCATGCAGAAGATAACCCCGGAGATGTACGAGGCCTACGGTTTCACGAAGGATGCGCTGCCGTCGCATCTTCATATGTCGCGTGCGCGCAACGCCGCAGGCGAGCCGATCGGCTTTTATGGCGATTCGCGCTTCTCGAAATCCTGCATCGCGCTGCTCGATATCGCCGATGGAGAGGTAAGCGTGCGTCTCGTGGCGCTCGATCTCGATCTCAACAGAACGCGTCCGTCGGAACGGGGCCTGCCGGCGTGCGCATCTGTAGAGCTCGCGCGTGAAATCGCCGCCGACATGGGCGAGATGAGCAAGGCCTATGGCACTGCTATCCGCTACAACGAAAGCGACGGCTTGATCGACGTTCTGCCGGGCTGAGTGCTCAGGCGTCCGACATGAGATGCGCTGCGATCGATCTGGCGGTCGCAGCAGCTCCGGCCTCGCGCCGCAAGGCCGAACTTGCCAGTGCGCCCTCGTAGAGAAGCAGGAGCTGCTCGGCGAGAGCCTCGTCGGGCTTTTGCATCAGGCTGAGGAAAAAGCTCTTCAGAAAATCCTTGTGGCTGCGGGCCGCGCTCTGGATTTTTGCCGATTGCGGGTTTTCGATCGCTGCCAGGAAGAAGGCGCAACCGCGAAAATTTTCCGCGCTGGTCTTCTGCTCGAGGTTCGAAAAGATATCGAGCGCCGCGTCCGCTCCCGTCCTGTCGCCCACCACCTGCGCAAGCTGGGCGCGCACCGCCGCATCGCGTTGCTGCAAATAGGCGACGATCATGTCTTCCTTGCTTGCGAAGTGCCGGTAGAAGGTGACCCTCGTCGTTCGGAGATGCTTGATCAATTCCGCCATGCCGACAAGGTAGGTGCCGTTGGCATAGAAAATGTCACCCACGCGCGCGAGAAGATCATCGCGATTGGATTTGACCTCGGAAGACATTTGAGCAGCCCGCAGCTTGAATTGAACGTCAGGGAGGCACTCTTGAAGTTGTCGCGTGGCGCGGTCAATACCCAAGGTCGTGACGATTGCGGCTTGTCACGGTAGCGCTGAGGCTAACGTACAATAACAAACCGGGGATGGAAGCGCGGTTGCGGGCTTACGCGCCCTCAAACCCTTTGACGAGCCAGGGGTGCAGCGCGGTGTTGGCGGCGAGGATGTCGCCATTCTCTGTCACCGGGCCGCCCTTGAAGGCGGAAACGGTGCCACCGGCTTCCGCTACCAGCAGCGCAGCCGCGCCATAATCATGCGGTGACAGGCCATCTTCAAAGAAACCGTCCAGGCGGCCGCTTGCAACGTACGCGATCGACAAAGCTGCTGAGCCCAGCCGCCGCACGCCGGCCGTATTGCTCATCAATCTCTTCAGTGCATCGAAATAGATGTCCGTTGAAACGGCCTTGACCTGGCCGGGAACGGGCAGGCCGGCGCCAACGACAACGTTTTCGATATCGGCGTTGTCGACGCAGGAAATACGTTCGCCGTTGAGATAGGCGCCACCGTCTAGCTCGGCGCTGAACAGCTCGTCCAGCATCGGATCATAGACCACGCCGGCAACGATCCGTCCGCCTTCGGCAATCGCAATCGTCATGCCGAAATGCGGGATACCCCAGGCGAAGTTGGTCGTCCCGTCGATCGGGTCGATGTAGATGATCGGCGCATCCGTTCCGACCACCCGGTTGCCGACATCCTCTTCGCCCTTGATCGAGTAGGTGGGGAATGCCGCGATCATGTCCGCCACGATGATCCGCTCGACGGCAACGTCGATCTCCGTCTGGTAATCGCGCGGCCCCTTTGACACCACATCGCTAATACGCCGGCGCTGCAGCGACCGTCTGGCCGTTTCGCCGGCCTTTACCACCGTCGATGCGAGAGTGATCAGGCGAGGGGAGGCGTTTGGCGAAAGGCGCGCGGCTATGGGAGAGGATGTCATTAGGAACCCGGGTAATGAAACTACAATACAGCCGGAACGCATGGCAGAGCCGCGTGACGATTTCGTGACGTGCGCCGCGCTTTGCAGGCATGATGTTGATGCCGGAGGCCAGACCTCCAACCGGATTGCGTGCGAATTGCTCCGGAGGCGATGGGGCAAATGCCGTGTGGCCCTTCGCGCACCGAAGGTTGCCTGGAGCGCGCTCTCTGCACCTCACTCCTACGGGCGCTGTCGGACCGCGCGTTCCCCTTCACCACCACCGGCGCCAATGAGCAAGTCCCGGGCGCTCGCCAATGCTGCGGCGATCGAACGTGGCTGTATCGAGTAGAACACCGATTGCGAGGCGCGCCGCGTCGAGACAAATTCGCAGGCCCGCAGGATGGCGAGGTGTTGCGAGAGCGCCGATTGGCCGAGGCCGAGTTTCTTGGCGAGCACGTTGACCTGAATCTCGCCTTCGGCGAGATTGGTCAGGATCGCGAGCCGGTTGGCGTTTCCGAGAACCGCAAGCTGCTCCGCCAGAGCAGCAATGCCCTGCGGGTTCCGATTGTCTTCCTGCATATGATTTTCCCAATGAAATAGGCGGGAACCGTCGTCCGCGATATCGCGCGTTCCGTCGTTCCCGGAAGTTTAAGCACGAAATGGAACGACTAGCCCGATACCGCCGGCAGTCGCGCGAAGGTCGACGGATGAATGGATTGGAAGCCAATGTGGAAGCCGGCGGAACGAAGCCGTGGCGGCAACAGCGCATTTTCCGCCATATGGGGCGGCTGGCCATGCTGTGATGGAGTAGTGGACATCATGTTCACCCGGTTGAAGTTACGCTGCCACAATCGTTCACAGTGTTGAAAAGACGGTTAACGACTGCGCTCCAACCCTCTGAAAAATTTGAAATACGGATGTCGATCGCGTGCACATCGTCAGTCGATGTCCTTGCGACAGCATGGTTTTGAGAGTTGCTGGTGCGCCGTCAAAATCGCGTGTTCGTCTACCGAAAGTAATATTTTTTTTGTTGAAGTGCGGTATCTGCACGGATGGCCTTGGTTGACACGCACGAAAGCTGTAAGACCTCGGCTGATGAACACTGCCGTTCGGTGGCGCTGCGCGTCGGCGCCCCACACACCATGACGTTGGGATTGCGATGAACCTGTACTTGGAATACCTGGCCGAAATCAAAAGCAGAGAAACTCAAGGGCTCGCCCCCAAGCCGATCGATGACGGCGCTCTGACCGGCGAAATCACTGCCCTGATCGAGGATACCGGCAGCGAGCACCGCGCCGATGCTTTGAAATTCTTCATCTACAACACGCTCCCTGGCACGACGAGTGCCGCCGGCGTCAAGGCTGCCTTCCTCAAGAAGATCATCCTCGGCGAGACCAACGTCCCCGAAATCACCCCGAAATTCGCCCTCGAGCTGCTGTCGCACATGAAGGGCGGTCCGTCGGTCCAGGTTTTGCTCGACGTAGCACTCGGCAACGATGCCGAAATTGCCTGTCAGGCCGGCGACGTGCTGAAGACCCAGGTTTTCCTCTACGACGCCGACATGTTCCGCCTGCGCGATGCCTACAAGGCCGGCAATGCCGTCGCCAAGGACGTTCTCAACAGCTACGCCAAGGCCGAATTCTTCACCAAGCTTCCTGATGTCGAAGACGAGATCAAGGTCGTGACCTTCATCGCCGCCGAAGGCGATATCTCGACCGACCTTCTCTCTCCCGGCAACCAGGCGCATTCGCGCTCCGACCGCCAGCTGCACGGCCAGTGCATGATCACGCCTGAGGCACAGGCCGAGATCGTCGCCCTGCAGCAGCAGCACCCGGACAAGCGGGTCATGATGATCGCCGAAAAGGGCACGATGGGCGTTGGTTCCTCGCGCATGTCCGGCGTCAACAACGTGGCGCTGTGGACCGGCAAGCAGGCGAGCCCCTACGTTCCCTTCGTCAACTTCGCCCCAGTCGTCGCCGGCACCAACGGCATCTCGCCGATCTTCGCGACCACCGTCGACGTCACCGGCGGCATCGGCCTCAACCTGAAGAACTGGGTGAAGAAGCTCGACGACAACGGCAAGCCGATCCTCAACAACGAAGGTAACCCGATCCTTGACCAGAAGTTTTCGGTCGAAACCGGCACTGTGTTGAAGATCGACGCGAAGAACAAGAAGCTGCGCGACGAGGCCGGCAACGAGCTGGTCGATGTCGCGTCTTCCTTCACGCCGCAGAAGATGGAGTTCATGAAGGCCGGCTCGTCCTACGCCATCGTCTTCGGCAAGAAGCTCCAGACCTTCGCCGCCCAGACGCTCGGTGTCGAAGCCACCCCGGTTTTCGCTCCCAACAAGGAAATCGCCATCGAGGGCCAGGGCCTGACGGCGGTCGAAAAGATCTTCAACCGCAACGCAGTCGGCGTGACACCCGGCAAGGTGCTGCATGCCGGCTCCGACGTGCGCGTCAAAGTGAACATCGTCGGCTCGCAGGACACGACAGGCCTGATGACCGCGCAGGAACTGGAAGCGATGGCGGCTACCGTCATCTCGCCGCTGGTCGATGGCGCCTATCAGTCGGGCTGCCACACGGCATCTGTCTGGGACAAGAAGGCCCAGGCCAACATTCCGAAGCTCATGTCCTTCATGAACAACTTCGGCGTCATCACCGCCCGCGATCCGAAGGGCAGCTACCATGCGATGACTGACGTCATCCACAAGGTGCTGAACGACATCACCGTTGACGACTGGGACATCATCATCGGCGGCGACAGCCATACCCGCATGTCGAAGGGCGTCGCCTTCGGTGCCGACTCGGGCACTGTCGCGCTGGCGCTCGCCACCGGCGAAGCCACCATGCCGATCCCGCAGTCGGTCAAGGTCACCTTCAAGGGCACGATGCAGCCCTACATGGACTTCCGCGATGTCGTCCACGCCACCCAGGCGCAGATGCTCAAGCAGCATGGCGACAACGTCTTCCAGGGCCGCATCATCGAGGTCCACATCGGCACGCTGCTCGCCGACCAGGCCTTCACCTTCACCGACTGGACGGCCGAGATGAAGGCCAAAGCATCCATCTGCATCTCCGAAGACGAGACACTGATCGAGAGCCTGGAAATCGCCAAGTCGCGCATGCAGATCATGATCGACAAGGGCATGGACAACGAGGCTCAGACGTTGAAGGGCCTGATCGCCAAGGCCGACCGCCGCATCGCCGAGATCCGCTCGGGCGAGAAGCCGGCGCTGACGCCGGACGATAACGCGAAGTATTTCGCCGAAGTCGTCGTCGATCTCGACCTCATCGACGAGCCGATGATCGCCGACCCCGACGTCAACAATGCCGACGTCTCGCGCCGCTACACCCACGACACGATCCGCCCGGTCTCCTACTATGGCGGCACCAAGAAGGTGGACCTCGGCTTCGTCGGCTCCTGCATGGTGCACAAGGGCGACATGAAAATCGTCGCCCAGATGCTGAAGAACATCGAGAAGAATGAGGGCAAGGTCGAGTTCAAGGCGCCTCTCGTCGTCGCCGCACCGACCTACAACATCATCGACGAGCTGAAGGCCGAAGGTGACTGGGAAATCCTCCAGAAGTATTCGGGCTTCGAATTCGACGATGTCAAGCCGAAGACATCGAACCGCACCGAGTACGAGAACATCCTCTATCTCGAGCGCCCGGGCTGCAACCTGTGCATGGGTAACCAGGAAAAGGCCGAGAAGGGCGACACCGTTCTCGCCACCTCGACCCGTCTTTTCCAGGGCCGCGTCGTTGAAGACACCGCGGAGAAGAAGGGTGAATCGCTACTCGCTTCGACTCCGCTGGTGGTTCTCTCCGCGATCCTCGGCCGCACGCCGAGCATCGAGGAGTATCGTGTGGCCGTCGAAGGTATCAACCTGACGAAGTTTGCTCCGCCGAAGACGACGCCGATCGACAGCCGGTCCGTCCACTACTGAGGTTCTGATCTGACCAAAACGCCCCTCAATGCGATCCATTGAGGGGCGTTTTGCGTTCCAGGGTAATGAGTTATTAGCGTGAAGTATCGCTGCCGGCTGCCCAATACCAGGCAACGTACATCTTCTTCTTGTCGTGCTGGAGAGCTTTAAGTCGCGCCTTGATCGCGCGGATGTCTTCCTTCTCGCATGCAACCCACACGAAGGTGTCATCGGTCATCGAACCGATCGCTGCTTCAGCTTCTTCTCGCAGGATATTTCTGCCATCGGACAGATAGTCGCGGCGATGCAGCCAGCGGACATCGAGTGAAGCGGGAGATGGCAGAGGTTGTTCCTCTGCCTTGTCTGAGATTTCGATAATCGCCCGAATTCGTGTACTCGCCGGCATCTCGGCAACGATTCGCGCGATAGCGGGCAGGGCACTCTCGTCACCGACCATTAGAAGCTCGCTGGCCTCGGGAAGTGCGCCACCTCCGGGCCCGAGCAAGGCCACCTTGTCGCCCGGCCGGGCATCGCGAGCGAAATCTGCGCCCGGCGTTTCGACGCCAAGGGCGGGGTGCTGTAGAAAATCGATCCAGAGCTCGCGGCGTTTGATATCGACCTCGCGGATCGTGTAGACCCGCACCAGCAAGGCGTCTTCGCCCTGCGGCCAAGCAACACGACCGTCCTCGCGCAGGCCCGGCCACACGGGGTTGCGGCCTTTAGGCGGAACAAGCAGTCGAACATGCATGTCTCCGCCGATGAACGGCCTGACATCGGCACAGGCGAACTTGACCCGGCGCATATGCGGCGTGACATCCTCGGTCGACGCAACCGTCACCTCATGAATATTGGGTAACTGAGCAAGCGCACCAGATTGCGACCAGGAAAGCTCCAGCGCATCGTCGCCCGCGAAATAGAATAGATGCTCGGCAATGCTCGTACGGCTCATCTGCAATGCCTGTTGTGAAGGGCAAGTCAGTTCGATGGATAGCCGCTGATCGTCGATGCGTATGTCGGCGCAACCAAGCTTGCTGGTGAGTACCGCCCCATACTCCGTGCGCCTGACATCCGCATGTTCGACAAAGTGCTCGCAGATTTCGCTCAGCATCTGACCGGCGTCCCTGGGAATAGCGACGCCACAGAGCTTGAATTCCTGGGTGTTGTTCATTTCACCGTCTCCCTGGCACTCACGCTCGGTACCATGTGGTTTCGACCGATCGGAAGCATGATGGGGCGTCCCGATGTTGGGTCGATAATGATGCGGCTCTCCAGGCCAAAAACCTGTCGGACATTTTCTTCGGTCAAGACTTTCTCCGGGGCTCCCGTGACGTGTACTCGACCGCTGCTCATTGCAACCAGATAGTCAGCGTAGCGCGCGGCGAGATTGAGATCGTGAAGCACCATGACGACGGTGGTGCCTCGCTCCCGATTAAGATCAGTCAGGAGATCAAGGACTTCGATCTGATGGCTTATGTCGAGGAATGTCGTCGGTTCGTCCAACAGAAGAATATCAGTGGCTTGCGCCAGCGCCATGGCGATCCACACGCGCTGGCGCTGACCTCCGGATAGTTCGTCCACGGCCCGATCTGCGAGTTCGGCGGTGTTTGTTGCCGCAAGAGCGCCATCCACTGCCTCGTCGTCCGTGCTGTTCCAGCGTGAGAACAGGCTCTGGTGCGGATGCCGGCCGCGGCTGACGAGGTCAGCAACCGTGATGCCTTCGGGGGCCACCGGTGACTGGGGAAGCAGCCCCAGAGAGCGCGCTAGCTCTCGCGGTGGTGTTTTGTGGACCGATTTTCCATCAAGAAGCACCTGTCCAGCGATGGGCGACAGAAGCCTCGACATTGCCCGGAGCAAAGTAGACTTGCCGCAGGCATTGGCGCCGACGATCACGGTTATCTTCCCGGGCGGAATTGCGAGGTCGAGATCGTGCAGGATTTCCGTTTCGCCGTAGCCTGCCGAAAGATTGCTGGCTGTCAGAGTACGAGCCATCATAGGGAACCTCCGGTCCGGTTGACGCGGACGATCAGGAAAATCAAATAAGGTGCGCCTAGCGCTCCGGTTACAACACCAACAGGATAGCGGCCGGGTAGCAGAAACTGGCCGATGTAATCGCCGCCAAGAACCAACAGGGCGCCGATCAGCGCCGAGGGTACGAGCAGCGATCCGCTGCCGCCGACGATGCGGGCGGCAATTGGCCCGGCAAGGAATGCTACGAAGGCGATCGGGCCTGTTACGGCTGCCGCTGTTGCGATGACGCCGACTGCGCCGATGATGATCATGATCCGGGTTCGCGATACGCGCACCCCGAGTGCTGCGGCGGTGTCATCGCCAAGGCGGAGTGCCTCAAGGTCCTGGCTCCGGCTTACGAGAAGGCCGCCGAAGACGACAAGTGACAGGACAAGCGGCGCAGCCTGACCCAGCTGGACACCGTTGACACTGCCAGTCAACCACCGCATGGCTTCCTGCAGGTTCCACGCCGGCGCCTGGGAAAGGATGTATGAAATGATACTCTCCAGCATGGCGGAGACTGCGATCCCCACCAGGACCAGACGCGTTCCCGCAACGCCGTTTCGCGACGAGAGGCCGTAAACCAAGAGGGCGACGCCAAGCCCGCCGACCACTGCGATAATTGAAACGATTGGCCCTCTCATCGACAGTATGATGATTGCAAACACCGCTGCCGCCCCGGCGCCCGAACTTATTCCGATGATATCGGGACTGGCGAGGGGGTTGCGCAGCATGACCTGAAACGCAACGCCTCCAAGGCCAAAACTCAAGCCAGCGAGAATGGCGAGCACGGCGCGGGGCAAGCGCAACTGACCGACCGTGAAGCTCGCGCCCGGCACGTTCTCTCCGATCAGGACACGCAGGACGTCACCCGGCGGCGTCACGGTCTGTCCAACACACAGCGAGAAAGCGAAGATGGCGACAACGAGGAGCAGAAGCGCGAGCACAACGGCCGCATGTCTGCGGGCGCGGCGACGACGGCCGGTGGCCGTCAAACCCGATACGGACGAAGACATGGTCACAGTTCACGTACCCTATGGCGTCTGACGATCCAAATGAAGAACGGTGCGCCAATCAGGGCCGTAACAACACCGACATCGAGTTCTCCCGGCCGAGCGACGATGCGCCCCACAATGTCTGCTGCCAGGAGCAGACAGGCCCCGCCTATGGCGCAGAAGGGCAGGAGCCAGCGGTGATCGACGCCGATCAGCAGCCTGCAAAGATGCGGAACGACCAGACCTATGAAGCCAATGGGCCCGCAGATAGCCGTTGTTGCGCCGCATAGCAAAATCGCGCCAAGCGCGCCCATGGCGCGCGCTGTTGCTACACGTTCACCGAGCCCAGCCGCCATATCGTCACCCAGAGCAAGCGAGTTCAGCTTTCGGGCGGAAAGAAAGCTGATCGCAAATCCCACCAATAGGAATGGCAGAACGGGCAGGATCCGCTCGAACGCCGCCCCACCCACGCCGCCGATCTGCCATGAGCGTATGCCGCCGGCAATGTCGGCACGCGGCAGAACGACCGCGATCACCATTGAGGCAAAGGCGACGGAAGTCGCGGCGCCGGCAAGCGTCAGCTTCAGCGGTGTGGCTCCGCCACGCCCCAGCGAGCCGATGGTATAGACAAAGCAGGCCGAGCAGCCGGCGCCGAATATCGCGGTCCAGACGTAGGCTTCGGCTGAGGCGATGTGGAACCATGCGACGCCCACTACCACGGCGAGCGAGGCTCCCATGTTCACGCCGAGGATACCAGGATCGGCCAACGGGTTGCGCGTCACGCCCTGCATGATTGCGCCCGCAAGGCCAAGAGCGCCGCCTGCAAGCATAGCCAGCACAGTGCGTGGGATACGAACGGCAACTGCAGCCTGTCCGATATCGTCCACACGTCCGAAGAGCGCCGCGCCAATATCGCTCCATGGCACCTCACGAGTGCCAACGGTAATAGACAAGGCGAGCAAAGCCATGAGCAGCACGAAGAGACCTGCCAGCCACAAACCTCGCGCGCCATTCGACCGGGCAGCAATTGTTGCCGGCACGACGGTTCTCCTCGTCGCCTTCATTTCGACTTTCCCACGCCCTCGGCAAGCAGGGCAACATAGTCCTTCAAGACCCAGGAAATCGAGAGCGGCGTGGGATTTGCAGCCGTCCCGACGCTGTTTGCGCCGAGAACGACGATCGCGCCCTTTTCGACAGCCGGCATCTTGGACATCAAAAGGTTTGCGGTGACTGCCGACAGCAGTTTCATGTTGCCATAGGTCACGACGAGATCGACGTCGTCGAACATGTCGATGCGTTCAGCGCTGATCGAGCCCGAGAACTTTCCGGGTTGCGAAACGTCGACGACGCTCTTTGGGCTCTCAAGTCCCAGATCCTTGAAGAACTTCACCCGCGTATCGTTGGTCGTGTAGAAGTTGATCGTGCTGAGGTCGAGCGGGTTGAGATGCGTGACGAACATGGCCTTCCTGCCGCGGATCTCCGGGTGCGTGGCCACGGCGGCGGTGATCTCGCCTTCGATTTTCTTGATCAACGCCTCGCCCTCGGGCGCCATGCCCATGCCGGCACTGTTGAGGCGGATCATCTCGCGCCAGTCGGTGGACCACGCGGCGTCAGGGTAGGCGACGACAGGCGCGATTTGGCTCAGCGTATCGTAGTCGGCCTGGCTGAGACCGGAATAAGAGGCGAGAATGACGTCGGGATGAGTGGCAGCGACTGCCTCAAAGTCGATACCATCTCCTTCGTCGAACAGCACAGGCTTGTCAGCGTGAAGCTCCTTCAGACTTTGGGCGACCCAAGGCAGAAGTCCGTCGCCGTCATCATCGCCGAAGTTCGCTCTCGCAAAGCCCACGGGCACGACGCCAAGCGCCAGGGGCACCTCATGGTTTGCCCAGGCAACCGTCGCGATCCTCTCGGGCTTTTTGGGAATGATCGTCGTGCCAAGCGCATGCTTTATGGTGATGGGGTAGGTTACGCCATCATTGGCGAGCGCGCCGTTCAATGTGCCGCCGGCGGCGAGTGTGTATACGAAGGTCAACACCGCGAGGGTCAGACGCCAGAACCGAAACATTGTACATACTCCGCCAAACGTATAAGTGGACCCTCACTTTCAGGTTAAGGCGTGAGCGTCAACGGCAATGCGTTTGTCGAATGGCAATGCAGGCGAGATTCCCATGGTATCCTACAAAACACGGAAAACTTACAATACTAGACAAACGTGCTCAAGTTAGTGGCTTTAGCGGGGGACGCGGACGAGACCATGCCGGCTGGCGAATGCTTCATGCCATTCACAATGCCGTTCGGTACGTGCGTTCTCCACGCAACCGGCATGCACTCTCGGTTTTCCACCGGGTGCCTACCATGGTGAAAACAGCTTCTGGAACGCGAGTATGAATATCGAAACGACAAGTCTGCGCTCTCAACGAACCCGTCTTCGCTGGCGTAAGGCGGTGCTGCTGGGATGTACAGCGATCGGAGCACTTGCTCCCGCTGTCGCCTTTGCACAGGACGCATCCAGCTCGGATCCTGCAACGACGCTGGCGCCGATCGTGTTGGAAGGGCGAAAGGCTACTGGCACCAAGCTCGATACCAGCAACGATTCGAAATCGATAGTCGCCACTCAGACCACTGGCGCCGGGAAGCTGGCGACTGAGATCCTGGACACACCAGCCTCCGTTTCGGTCATCACCCCCAAGGAAATCGAGGAGCGCAATGCCGACACTGTGGAAAAGGTCGTGCAGTACACTTCCGGTGTCGTGACCGACTTCTACGGCTCGGACGATCGTTTCGATTATTTCGATATCCGCGGATTTACGCCCTACACCTATCGTGATGGGCTGGCGATCGGCAGAACATTTGCAGGTGTGCGGGAAGAGCCCTACGCATTCGAGCGTATCGAAATACTGAAGGGCGCCAGTTCGTCAAGCTTTGGTGCGGCGGAACCCGGTGGCTCAGTCAACTACGTGACCAAGACACCGAAGTCGGAACGCTTCGGCGAAATCTATGCGACGGGCGGCTCTTTCTCCCACAAGGAAACCGGTTTTGATTTCGGCGACAACATCACTGCCGATGACACGTTGTCCTATCGTCTGACCGGCAAGCTGCAACGGGCGGACGATGAATATGATTTTTCCCAGAACGACGAAAACTTCATCATGGGTGGCCTAACCTGGCGCCCTACCGACGCAACAAATCTTACGGTTGTCTACGATCACCTGGACAAGGATGGTGTTCCTGGTAGCGGTGGCCATCCTCTTGGCACTGATCTCGACCGGAGCGCGTTCTTCGGCGAGCCAGACTATTATTTCAACTCTACGAACCGCAACACCTTGAGCGTGATGTTTGACCATGAGTTTGATAACGGTCTGAGCTTCAGTTCCAAGGCTCGTTACAGCAAGTCGAACGATGGCTTCGGCAGCGCCTACATCGGAAGCACACCAACCGACGGTTCGACGACGGCCGGCCGCTACTTCTTTGGCAACGAGAGGGATAACGAGCAGTTCATCATTGACGCGAACCTTGTTTACGAAGCGAATTTTAATGAGGTCGAAAGCCGCACGCTTCTTGGTGGCGAATATAACGCATTCAAATCAGACAGCGACAATTTCTACACAGGGGCGCCTTCGATCGACTGGTTAAATCCAGTCTACACCGGTGGCCCTGGCACAATGTTGCCGTACGCGAGCACCCTCAACGATCAGAAGACGGCGGCGCTCTATTTGCAGCAGGATCTGACATTCTTCAACAGGCTGACGGTGAGCGTCGGATTGCGCAATGACTGGCTCGATCTCGACGAGACTGACCAGCTTTCCAACGTCACGAAGTCGGGAACTCATAGCGAATTCACCAAGCGCATCGGTATCAGCTACAAGCTTACCGATGAATGGGCGACCTATGCGAGCTACGCCGAGTCGGCTGCTCCGCCCGCGGCGGGCGCGGATCCGACGACCGGCAAGCAGTATGAAGTCGGCGTCAAATACAAGCCGGATGCATTTCCTGCCTTGTTCACCGCTTCGGTCTATGACCTGACAAAGGGCAACATCACTGTCGCCGACCAGGTCACTTATCTTCCGATAACCGTCGATAAGGTCAGGCATCGCGGCTTCGAATTCGAAGCCAAGGCGGAGATGACCGACAACATCAACCTGATCGCCAGCTACAGTTATATCGCCTCCCATATCGACGAGCCCGGCGGTCTGAACGACGGCAACCGATTGATGCGTGTTCCGAAGCATTTCGCTTCGGTGTGGGGTACCTATACCCTGGAAGGCGATGGACCTCGTGGAGACATGACCTTTGGCCTCGGCGCGCGCTATACCGGTGCCTACTTCACGAACATCACCAATACGATCTCAGCCGACAGCGCGGTCGTATTCGATGCCGCCTTCACCTACAAGTTTGCCGAAAATACGTCGTTCCAGCTCAATGCGAGCAACCTGTTCGACGAAAAGCACGTCGCCAGCAAGGATAGTGGTGCGGTCTACTACAATCCTGGCCGCACGATCATGGCAACGCTGCGCCAGACGTGGTGATAGAGCGCTGAAAACTCGGACTGTCCCGCTGGCGACGTGCTGGCGGGGCCTGTTTGCCTACAAGCCTCGCCGAGCGCGTCGCCAGGCAGCCGGCGTTTCGCCGACGATTTGCCGGAAGACCTTGGTGAAATGTGCCTGATCGGAGAAGCCGAGCTGGGCTGCCACACCGGCGACCGTCACGTCTTCATCCAGCAAGGCCCGTGCGACGTCGATGCGTTTGGCAAGCTGCCATTGAAGCGGGGTCTTGCCGGTTGTCTGCCTGAAAACGGTTGCGAACCAGCTTTCCGACAGACCAGCGGCCGCCGCCATGTCGGCGACCGTCATTCGATAGTCGCTTGTCCTGTCCATGCGTGCAGTCAGCCTGTTCATCTGAGCCTGAGTCATACGGCCATCGCGTTTCTCGCTGGCCTCGTCCGGCAGATCCAGAAGCCCCGTGACGATACTGCCAATCAGGCTTTCGCCATAGAGGGCATGTCGCGACGGTTTCGATATCTCATCGACCAGAAGGCCGCCAAGCGTTTGAATTGCCCCGACGTCCTGGATTTCGACCGGCCGGCGCAAGGCTGATAGCGCCGCCGAACTGCCGAGGGAAGGCGACAAAAACTTCAACAACCGATCCTTGTGCATGTGCAGGTTCAGATGAGAGAAGCGGTGCGTGGAACGACTGGTCGTCCACATTGGCACACCGGCAGGCACATAGATTGCGCGTGTCATCGACCGGGCATTGTTAGAGAAGTCACCGTTCTTGTTGGACACATGGATCTGGGAGGACACGTCGTTGAAAAAGACCATGATGCGCGGATCATCGGCCAGATAATAGCCCTTCGCGCCCGCCTGGCTTTCGGCTTCCCAATAGGCGCTTACCAATCCATCGAATTGGCGCCATTTCACCGGAGCAACGACCCGAATTCCTTCGGTATGCCATTTCATCGTGTGCCAAAAAGCCAATGCAGAGATCCGTTTACCTTGGGGCGGTGTTCGCGTTTGCGCATGCCACCTCATGCCGTCATGCACCGGCCTTCACAAGACAAGCACACTCAATAAAGCTGATTTTATCGCTCATATTTTTCGGCGTGACAAGGTCACTTGACGTCTGCGCCAGCCGTTATCGATGTGGCTGCGTCCATCAACTACTCAAGCAACCATGCCTCATTGTACCTCGTTGACGTAGCGATGGTTAGCGGTTGTAGCGCGATGAGAGGATATCAGAACCGGAGCCGCAAGCTGATCGTAGGCGATCTCGTCAATCGTCAACAACGCGAAGGGCTGCGGTACATCAAGCCAGCGTGCATCCTGTTCCGTCGCCAAATCCGCGCCAATCTGTTCGCGTATGGCCGAGATGCGGATGTTGTAGGCATCCAGCAGGTGAAGATAAAATAGCGAGGGGATATCTTCCGGCCTGTCGGGGAAATCTGGTACGCGCGCCAGCGGCAGCGTAAGCGTTTCATGCATGATCGGCCGCTCGTCGACGCTGCGGACGCGGTGAAACGTCACGATGTCGGAGCCGGCATCTATCTGCAGCTTTCGCGCTTCCAGCGCCGAAGCGGTACCTCGGGCGATCTCGGTCACCCGAGTGACGGACTGCCGCAACGAACCATCAAGTCCGTGCAGCCGAAAATACTGGAAGAACAAGCGCAGACTGTGTTGCGGTTGTCGGCCGGTGACGATCGTGCCCGTTTTGCGCCTGCGGCTGAGCAGACCATCATTGGTGAGATCCATCAATGCGCGCCTGATAGTGCCGACGGCGACCCCATAGGTTTGCGAAAGCGCCACTTCGCTCGGCAGGACGGAGCCCGGAGCGAGTTTACCAAGCATGATCGCCTCTGTGATCTGCCGCTTGACCACCTCGTAGAGCGGGACGGACAACTCGCTCAATCGTGGCGCATCTGCTGAAATAATAGGCAATTCCGGCAATTATTTGCCTCTTCTTTGGAGTTGACTCATGGAGTGGATGTACGCAGTATTACTATATAGTTTATATGAAAGCGCAAGCTAACGAGCGCGCGCATGCATGCCAAGGACCGTACCATGTCTGAGCCGAAATCTGTCCCGCATCAAGGCGCTTTCGCGTTGGCCATGGCAGTGATCGAGCGCGATGTCGACACGGCCGTGCAGGACCTGGCGCGCATGGTGGCTGTCGACACGTCCTTTCCGCCCGGTCTTGGCTATGACGCTTTTGCGGATTTGATGACCGAGCTGGCGGCGCCACTCGGCTTTGAGTTCGAGCGAGTGACAGTTCCTCGCGATCTCTGGTACGTTGCCGGCGGCCCGGCCTCTGGCGAGCGGACCAATCTCATCGCCACCCGCGAAACCGGCCGTCCGGTATGCGGTCTCTACTACCATGTCGACACCGTTCCGGTGGCTCCGGGCTGGTCACGCGATCCACTGGCGCTGACGGTCGAGGGCGATAACCTCTTTGGCCTCGGTGCCGCCGACATGAAGGGAACGATTGCGGCGACGCTTCTGGCTCTGCGCGCTGCCAAGGAAGCCGGCGCCTTGCTCGCCTACGATCCTATGCTGCTTCTCTGCACTGACGAAGAAGGGGGGCTCTACCCGGGCATTCGTTATCTTGCAGAGCAGCAAATGCTCAAGGGCCACATCCTCAATTTCAACGGATCTGCTGCGCCGCGCGTGTGGGCGGGCTGCTTCGGCATATTCAATCTGCAGGTGACGATTACCGGGCATGCTGTTCATGCAGGCGAGGGCAATCGCACAGGCTCCGGCGTCAACGCGATCGAGGGCGCGCTGCCGGTGCTGAACGCCTTGGCAGCCCTTAAGCCCGTTGTGGCCGGCCGTACATCGAAGCTGGCACCGCCGCCGCATTCCAGCGGGCCGCTTCGGCCGCAGTTGACGATATCCGCGGTCAATGGCGGAACGGCCGGCGGTCAGGTTCCGGCTGAGATCAAGATCCTGGTCAGCCGCCGCTATGCGCCGGAAGAAAGCTACGAGGAGGCAAGAGCGGAAGTCGAGACTGCGATCCGCGACTGTGTCGCAGGCAGCGATCTCGGTCTAGCCATCGACATCGTGGGGCACCTCATCCCGACCGACGATCCCGATGGTCCGCACTGGCCTCGTTGGCAGCAGGCACTGTCGCTGGGCTTCGGCTATCAGCCCGAGGATTTTCACAAGTGGGGCGCGGCGAGCTGTTCCGATTTCGGCTACGTCCAAAAAGCAGGCTTCGGCCCCGAGGTGCTTCTGGGTGGACTTGGTCGGCCGGAAAGCTGCATCCATAGCCCTGAAGAACACACGACGCGAGGCGACATCATCGCGCTTGCCAAGAGCATTCTCGCCTATCTCGCGGCGGATTTCGCCGCCGACGCCATTCCAGAACACCGCATCTAATCATATCAAAAGAGGGAACTGATACATGTTGGAAATGAAACGCCGCTTCTTCCTTGCCGGCACGGCCGCCATTTTCGCCGCGCCGGCGCTGGGCCTGGCGCAATCGGCAACGCCTGCCAGAGGCGGCACGCTGCGTATTTCCATCGATCAGGCGGCGAGCGTCATCCATCCGCTGCTGACGCGCGTCAACCCGGAATACATGGTCACCGAGTTGCTCTATAGCAACCTGACGCGCCTCAAGGTCGACATGTCGATCGAGCCGGATCTCGCAGAGAGCTGGACCGCCAACGATGCGCTGACCGAGTGGACATTCAAGCTGCGCAAGGGCGTTACCTTCCACGACGGCTCCGCCTTCACGGCAAATGATGTCGTCGCCACCTTCAAGGCCATCCTCGATCCGGCAACGGCTTCGCCCGGCCGCAACAATGTCGGCCCGATCGCCGATATCGTCGCCGTCGACGATGCGACCGTGCTGTTCAAGCTCTCTGGCGCCTATGCCGACTTGCCAGTCGCCATGGCCTATACCAATGCCCGCATCATCCCGGCCTCGATCGCCACCGGCGACCTGAAGAGCCTCTCCACCAAGGCTGTCGGCACCGGTCCGTTCAAGCTTGTATCCTACGAGCCGGACCGTCTTGTCGTGGTCGAACGCAACGAGAAGTACTACGATCCGGCTCGTCCCTATGTCGATCGTGTCGAAGTTCAGGTCTTCCCGGACAATTCGGCTGAAACCTCGGCCCTGATCGCCGGTGATATCGATGTCATCTCGACGATCCAGCCGACCGAGTTCCTGCGCATCGACGGAACCGACGGTCTTATCGGCCTGCGTACGCCATCCGGCCAGTTCTGCAACATCAACTTCGGCTGCGACACGGCGCCGTTCAACGACGCCCGTGTTCGCCGCGCGATCGCGCTGACGGTCGATCGCGAAGCAATGGTGGGCTTCGTGACCGAAGGCTTCGGCACCGAAGGCAACGACACGCCGCTCAATTCTTCCTACCGCTTTTTCAAGGACGTGGCGAAGCGCGAGAAGAACATCGAGGAAGCCAAGAAGCTGCTTGCTGAAGCAGGCTTCCCGAACGGTCTCGAAGCAACCCTTATCGCATCGGATCGCCCCGCGGTTCGCACGCAGCTCGCCGTTGCTCTGAAGGAAATGGCGAAGGAAGCCGGCGTCACCATTAACGTGCAGACGATGCCGCACGCGACCTACCTCGAACAGGTCTGGAAGAAAGGAGGCTTCTACGTCGGCTTCTACAACATGCAGCCCACGCCTGATGGCATCTTCAAGCTTCTCTACACGTCGGACGCGTCGTGGAACGAGACGCGCTGGAACAACAAGGCATTCGATGCGCTCATCGCCGAGGCCCGTGGCACGATCGACGAGGCCAAGCGCACCGAACTCTACACCAAGGCTCAGGAAATCATGAACGAGGATGTTCCCTCGATCATCCCCTCCTTCTTTGACGTTCTGGCCGCAAAGCGCAGCTGGGTCGAAGGGTTCGAAGCGCATCCACGCGCATCGGTTTTCCGCCTCGACTACGCTTCGCTCACCGACAAGGCGCCGAAGCGCGGCTGATGACGTCAACTTCGCCGGACGCCTGAATCGGGCGTCCGGCCCTCTTGACCAAGGAACACGCACCTGTCTCCGAACTACATAGCCAAGCGGCTGGTGATGATCGTCTACACGCTTCTCGTCGTGTCGCTCATCGTCTTCGCCATTACCCAGATCCTGCCCGCCGACGCTGCCGTCATGATGCTGGGCGAAAACGCCACCAAGGATGCGCTCGATGCGTTGCGTCAGAGCATGGGTCTGGACCAGCCGATTTGGCAGCAATATGCGACGTGGCTCGGCCATGTGCTGCAAGGTGACCTCGGCACCTCGCTGCGCACCGGCCAGCCGGTCGGTCCGGTCATGTTCGAGGCCCTCGGGCGCTCGCTGCTGCTCGCCTTCCTGTCTATCGGCCTGATGCTGATCCTTGCCATTCCGCTTGGCATCATTGCGGCCATCCGGCGCGGCAAGGTCGCCGATATGGTCGTGAGCCTGATCTCCTACGCAGGCGTGGCGCTGCCTGAATTCGTCACCGCAACGCTTGCAGTCCTCATCTTCGCCGACTGGATGAAATGGCTCCCGCCGACAGGCTACGTGCCGCTGACCGATGATTTTGTCGATGGCATTTCGCATCTTGTCCTACCGGTCTGCGTCATTTCAATCATCCTGATTGCCCATGTTTCGCGCATGGTGCGCTCGGAACTCGTCGACGTGCTGCATACAGACTATATCCGCGCTGCAAGGCTGAAAGGCATGTCGCGTGGACATGTACTGCGTCGTCACGCGCTGCGTAACGCACTTTTGCCGACCATCACCATCGTGGCGCTCGATGTCGGCTATCTTCTCGGCGGCGTCATTGTTGTCGAGGAAATATTCGCCATTCCCGGGATCGGCCGCCAGCTGATCGTCGCCATCCAGGCGCGCGACCTGCCCGCCATCCAGGCCGGCGTGCTGATCATGGCCGCCACCTATTCGATCGTCAATTTTATCGCTGACATCCTCTATGCCTGGCTCGATAAGAGGATCCAGTATGACTGAGTTCATGAAACGTCTCCTGAAGACGCCGCAAGGCGCCATCGGCACCTTCCTCGTGGTTCTGGTGCTCGCCATCGTCATTTTCGGCCCGATGGTCGCACCTTACGATCCGGAAAAGCTGTCGCCGCTTGCCCGATACAAGGGACCGAGCGCCGCCTACTGGCTCGGTACCGACCAGTATGGTCGTGACATCTTCAGTCGTCTGTTGATCGGCGCGCGCGCCACTGTCGTGATGGCAGTTCTCGCCACCATCGTGGGCACCCTGATCGGCGCTCTGATTGGCACCGCCTCCGCCTTCCTCGGCGGCCGAGCCGACGAATTCATCATGCGCACGATCGATGCCGTCATGTCGATCCCGAGCCTGCTTTTCGCGCTCCTCGTGGTCAATCTTCTCGGCTCCAGCACGGTCAATGCGCTTGTCGCAGTTGCCATCGCCTTTGCCCCAGGCATGGCCCGCATCACCCGAAGCGTGGCGCTGTCGGTGCGCAAGCAGGACTATGTGAATGCGGCGATCGCCCGTGGCGAAAGCTCCGCTTACATCATCCGCCGCGAAATGCTTCCGAACGTGATTGCGCCGATCATCGTCGAGATGACCATCCGCGTCTCCTTTGCCGTGATGCTGTTTGCGACGCTCTCCTTCCTTGGTCTTGGCGCACAGCCGCCGGCTGCCGAGTGGGGCCTGATGGTCTCGGAAGCCCGCCGTTACATGCATCTTTCCGCCGGCATCCTGATCTGGCCGAGCGTGGCGATCGCCATCGTCGCCATCGGTTTCAACCTTCTGGGCGACGGTCTGCGCGATGCCCTCAATCCGCGGACCTGAGGTGACACCCATGACCAATACCGAAAACAAGCCGGTTCTCGCTATCGAGAACTACTCGCTGGATTACGAGACCGCCAACGGCCCGTATCATGCGTTGAAAAACATCGACCTCGCCATCCATCGCGGCGAAATCCTCGGCCTCGTCGGCGAGAGCGGCTCCGGCAAGACATCGCTCGCATGGTCGATCATGCGCTACCTGCCGAAGAATGCCCGCGAACCGGGCGGACGCATTCTGCTCGGTGGCGACAATCTGCTCGAGAATTCTGAGCGGCAGATGGAAGCCATTCGAGGCCGGCGCATCAGCATGGTGTTCCAAGACCCGAGCACGTCGCTCAACCCGACGCTTTCGCTTGGCACGCAGCTGGCCGAAGTTCTCGTCCGCCACCGCGGCCTGACCGTTAAGCAGGCGTGGAAGGAAGGCGAGGAACGGCTTGCCCATGTGGGGCTGAAGACGCCGGCGCAGATGATGCACCGCATGCCGCATGAAGTCTCCGGCGGCGAAAAGCAGCGCGTCGTCATCGCGTCCGCCTTCGCCTGCAATCCGGAATGCATCATCTTCGATGAGCCGACCACGGCACTCGACGTGATCACCTCGCGGCAGATCCTCGATCTCTTCGTCGAATTGCAGGCGGAAACCGGCGTTGCCTCGCTCTATATTTCGCATGACCTGGCGCTGGTCGCCCGCACCGCAAGCCGTGTCGCCGTCATCAAGCGCGGTGATATCGTCGAACAGGGCAATGTCCGCGACATCTTCACCAACCCGCAGCAGGATTATACCCGCGAACTGATCGCCGCCGTCCCCGATCCTGCCCATCGGCTGGTCAAGGATGACATGGTCGTGGCCGACACGCCGCTGGTCAAGGTCGAGAATGTCAGCGTGCATTTCGGCCGCAAGCCCTTTCTTGCCGCACTGACCGGCAAGAAGACGGAACGGGTGACCGGCAACAATGCGATCAGCCTCAGCGTCAATCCGGGCGAGATCCTCGGCATCGTCGGCGAAAGCGGTTCGGGCAAGTCGACGCTTGCCAAGGCGATGACCGGTCTCAACCGGTTCGAGGGAAAGATCTGGTTCGACGGTCGCGAGATCAAAAGCCTCGGCGATATGGACAATGCCTATCGCAAGGACGTGCAGATCATCTTCCAGCACCCGGATGCCTCGCTCAATCCGCGCCAGAAGATTTCCGAAATCCTCTCGCGCCCGCTGAAGCTGTTCGGCGACGGTAGGGATATGGAGAAGCAGATCGGCGACATGCTGGAGCAGGTGCGCCTGCCGCGCACCCATGCCAACCGTTATCCGCATCAGCTTTCGGGCGGCGAAAAACAGCGCGTGGCGATCGCCCGGGCCTTTGCCTCGAAGCCGAAGCTCGTCATCTGCGACGAGATCACCTCGGCACTCGACGTGTCGGTCCAGGCATCCGTCGTGCAGCTTCTGTTGGAACTGCAGAAAGCCAGCGGCACGGCCTACCTCTTCATCACCCACGACCTCAACCTGATCCGCCAGATCGCCCATCGGATCGCCGTCATGTATCGCGGCGACCTGATCGAGGTGGTGAAGGCCGATGAGATCGATAGCCCAGACCGGGCGGACTATACGCGCCGCCTGATCGAGGCGGTGCCGCGCGCCGCCGCACAATACCAGTGATACCGCATCAAGGAGCATGACAATGGACCCGAAGTCCCTGTTGGACCGGATCGACGAAAAGGCCTGCCTCGATTTCCTGTCGAAGATGGTCCAGCACAAGAGTCATTCGGAAACCGAAGGCGAGAAGGATCTCGCCCGCTGGATGGCCAAGGAGCTTGAGAAGATCGGCGTCGAAGCCGAACTCCAGCCGTTCGATGAAGGCCGCCGCTTCAACACGATCGGCCGATTGAAGGGCACCGGTGAGGGCAAGAGCCTGTTGTTCAACGGCCATCTTGATACCAATCCAGTGACCGAAGGCTGGACAGTCGATCCCTATGCCGGCCTCGTCGACGACAAGTTCATCTACGGCATCGGCGTCTCCAACATGAAGGCCGGTGACGCCGCCTATTTCTGCGCGGTGAAGACGCTGCTCGAAGCCGGCGTCAAGCTGAAGGGCGACGTCACGCTCACCTTCGTGGTCGGCGAGCTGCAAGGTGGAGTCGGGACGTTGGCGGCGATCCACAGCGGCGTGAAAGCTGACTATTTCATCAACAGCGAGCCGAGCGACCTTGTCGCCGTTACCATGCATGCGGCAGCACTGAGCTATGTCATCGAACTGACCGGCGACACGCGCCATCTCTCCAAGCGCGAAGAATCCGTCGATGCGATCGCAGCAGCCTGCGACATCATCCCGCGCATCAATGCCATGACTTTCAGCGGCGCAAAGAGCGACGTGCATCGTTCGATCAATCGTGGCCATGTTGGCGTCGTCCATGGCGCGCTCGGCCGCGATCTCGAAGAGTGGCGTCCGCCACAGGTGGCCGATTTCGTCCGTCTCAAGGGCTCCTGCCGCTATGCTCCCGGCCAGAAGCAAGAAGGCGTGCTTGCCGACCTCGACCGTGAACTGCGCGCACTTGAAGAACGCTTCCCGGGCCTGAAGGCCAAGCTGGTGCCCGAGATGATCGAAGGCCGTCCGCTGATGCCGCCCTTTGAAGTCTCCCCAGATAGCCCCATTGTCAAGTCGATCAATGCTGCCTACGAAGCTGTTCGCGGCGAAAAGCAACCGACTGGTGCCATCACCCCAACCCGCTTTTATGGCACAGATGCTGGCCATCTTTATCATGAACTCGGCATGGAAGGCATCGTCTGCGGTCCCGGCGGCCGTTACAACACCATGCCCGACGAGCGCGTCGACATCATCGACTTCCTCGACATGATCCGCGTATACATGCTGACCATCCTCGATATTTGCGAGGTGGCGTAGTGTTCTCCCGGGCGGAATATGATCGTCGTATCGCTCTCGCCCGGGACGCCATCGCGTCTTCGGGCGCCGACCTGTTGCTCGCCGACAGTGGAGAGCTTCTGGCCTGGCTGACGGGCTATACTGTCTCCGAAACCATGTATCGCGCGGCCTTCTTGCCACGCGACGGGGAAGGGTGGTTCTGCTTGCGCGCACTGGACGAAGCTCCCTGCCGCGAACAGAGCTGGATCACCGATGTCGTCGGCTTCGCCGATACCGAGGAAGCACAGGCAGCCGTTGCTGCCAGCATCCTCGGTCATGGTTTTGGCAAGGCGCGCATCGGTTTCGACACCAATTCCTATTGCATGAGTTCCGCAACCTTCATGCGGCTGCAGGCGCTTCTACCAGACGCGACATTCGTGCCAATGCAGGGCGTGGGTGACAGCCTACGCTGGGTAAAGTCTAGGGAAGAGATTGCCGTTCTTGCCGAAGCGTCACAAATTGCCGACAAGGCGATGGCGGAGATCGCAAGACAGGTGACGCCGGGCATGACGACGCGCGACGCGGCCGCGATCGCCTCGGGCGTATTCTTGCGAGAGGGAGCAGACACCGGCGAGGTTGGACCAGTTGTGAAAGCTGCTGGCAGCCATGAATTCCTGCACGGCGTGTTCAAGACCGAGGCAATTGGTGAAGGCGACATCCTGCATGTCGAACTCATCCCGCGTGTCGGAAATTACGGTGCGCGTCTGATGAGGCCGATCGTGGTGGGACGCCCCCCAGACGAATTGGCTGTCACGGCCGAAAGACTGGTCGCATTGCAGGACCTTCAGATCGCCGCAATGAAGCCGGGGGCGCGAGCCTGCGACGTCGACGCAATCATGCGCCAGGGCGCGCTCAATGGGGGACTACGTCCGGTCTATGAAAACGTCACGGCGTATACGCTCGGGCTCTATACCCGCACGCCGCGCACCAGCGATTTTTCCGGGGTATTCTTGCCAACCTCGGACTGGTCGCTGGAAAAGAACATGGTCTTTCATCTCTACGCTACGGCACAGGGCCTCGGCTTCAGCGAGACGGTGGTCGTCGGCAGCAATGGGGGAATTCGGTTGACGAAAAGCCCGCGCGCAATCCTGTGAGGCAGCTACCGCGCGAGTTTACAGGTGCCGCGGAGCAAGTAGTTACACTTCGCGACACCGCACAGCTGTGGTCGGAATCGTTTGATAACGTCGGCTTATGCAGCGACCGTCGGGAATAACGCAGTCGCCGTGATACCCAGCGCCTTCGCGATGCGCTTTACAAGTCGCCGATCTCCTTCATGGCCGGCTTCGACCTTGGCAATTTCCGTCTCGGTCAGGCCGCAGGTGAGTGCGACCTGCTCGATACTGTAGCCTGCCACCTGCCTTGCTGAGCGAACCGCTTCACCAAGGTCGATGGTCAATGCTGTGGGAACGTTTGAATCCTCGATATTGCCGTAGGATCGTGACATGCGCGCTTCTCCAAATGCGTCCACTTTATGGCCCAATTTAGGTGGTGCGCTAACAATTGCAATGCCACCGAATTCACTATTCGTTGTACGGGATAATTCTCGCCCGAAGCCTTCGGTGTGCTGAGAGACGAAGACGGCTCTAGAGCAAATTTCACGCCTTGTCTGATAAAGCCGGGTACAATGTCTGAAACTCCTTTGCCTGCGCGGCAAGCCATTCGCAAAACAGGGTCGCCTTGCGATTGCGCCTAGACCGCTTCAGGGCGACATAGTGATGCCCGCTGTCGATAAAACCGAACGGTGCCACCAAGCGGCCGGCATGGATGTCATCGACCACATAGGGCCAAGGTGCTGCGCAAGCGCCGAGTCCCGCCCGCGCTGCCTCCAGCATGAAATAAAAGTGCTCGTAATCCACCTTTGGACCTGTCAGGAGATGGCGCCCAGAGCGGGAACGCCAATCGTTCCAGGCTTGCGGCCTCGTTCGTGTGTGTAGTTCCGGGATGATGTCGAGATGCCCCACGTTATTTCTCGCAAAGCCCGCGGCTATGACCGGTCCGATCTGTTCGGGAAACAACGGGATGACCTCTGCTCCGACCGACCAAGGAGGATCCCCCACACGGATTGCGACGTCGACACCATCCCGCTCGAAATCGACCGGCTTTGAGGATGCCGTCAAACGTACTTCGATTTTCGGGTAGTCCGCTTGAAAACGGTATAGTCGCGGAATGAGCCAGCGCATGGTGAAGGTGCCCGGACAGGAGACGTCGATCGCTCCTTCTTCCGTATCGGCAACCGCACGCACCGACATATCGATCTGGTCGAAGGCTACGCCAAGCCCGGTCAGCAATGTGTGCCCGGCCTCTGTTAGCCGCAATTGATTCTTCGGTCCCTCAAACAGCGGCACCCCGAGAAGAGCCTCCAGGTGCTTTATCTGGCGGCTCACGGCACTATGGGTCACGTTGAGTTCATTTGCTGCAAGCGTCATGCGTCCATGACGGCCCGCTGCTTCAAACGCCCGAAGTGCGTTAAGTGAAGGGATGCGTCTGCTCATGTGAGATTTCCGAACATAAGGTGTTCGATCATATCGGTTTTCAGGCCGCTCTGCCTAGTCACATATGAGAAACATCGAACACTGCTCATCGAAAAATGAACATGAGGAGCTGATGTGTTCCCCTTTTTTCAAACCGGAAGGTTCAAAGCGATGAGTGAGAGACACCAAGACGGCAGCGCAGGTGACGCGAATTACGGCGTGATCGGCAAAGGATATGTAAGCTATCGCCAGCCGGAACCTAAGATAGCGGAATATATCCGCCGCGCTCTCGGCGATGCGTTCACGGTGTTGAATGTCGGTGCGGGCGCCGGCTCCTACGAGCCCGTGGATCGCGCGGTTACGGCTGTTGAGCCTTCGGCGTCAATGCGCGCGCAGCGCCCGGCTCATCTTCCGCCCGCGATCGACGCGATTGCAGAAAGGCTGCCTTTCGCTGAAAAAACCTTCGACGCAAGCATGGCTTCGTTCACTGTTCACCAATGGACTGATTTGGCTTGCGGCCTTTCCGAGATGCGTCGCGTCACGCGTGGACCGGTGCTTGTTCTCACCTGCGATCCGAATGAACTGACAAGATGCTGGCTGAACGACTACGCGCCGGAGATGATCGCCGTGGAGGCCCGACGTTATCCGGCCATGAGCGCAATCGCTGAGGAGCTGGGCGGGGACGTCGATATCCACACCGTCCCTGTTCCACTCGGCTGCGTCGATGGGTTCGGTGAAGCCTATTACGGTCGGCCCGAGCGCATCTTGGAACCTGGCGCACGCCTTGCCAATTCCGCATGGATCTTCGTCGACAAGAGCGTCGGTGAGCGATTTGTCGCCGATTTGAGCCGCGACTTGGCCGACGGGAGTTGGGATGCCCGCTATGGCGGACTTCGCACGCAGCCGTTTTTTGAGGGCTCGCTTCGACTTGTCGTCGCAAGGCCTTCACTATCCGCGCCCAGGTAGTCAAGCACGGAAGCGGGGAGGGCAATTGCAGCCTGCCCGTAGTTATGCTGCTCGTCAAAGGAGAGGAGAAACGGTGTGGATGAGGTGAGCCAGTGCGGCCGCGTTGTCCGCCCCATTGTTGGAGGCTTCGAACTCGGTCAATTCGATGGTTGCCAACAGAGTACGTAGCGCGGTCGGCGTTAGTCCCCCGCCGATCGCATATGCGGCTGGCACGTAACCCGGCTCGAGGACATCCCAATCGATGTGGATCCACACAGGTCCGTCGCCGATCGCCTCGTCGATCGTCTTTGGCCGGCTTTCGTCTGGCCCGAAAAACCGGACGCCGGCGTCAAGCAGTGCCTGTTGCTCCGGCGGGTCTATGTCTCGCGCACCGGCGACGACGACCCTGGCGGGGTCGATGCCGGCACCGAAACCGCTTTCCCAGAGCCCACAGGTGGCAGCCAGCACCATGCCGCCAAGATACCCGCTGGTCGTTGTTGCGGGAGTGTTGAAATCGCCGTGAGCATCGATCCAGAGAACGGTCAAATCCGGATAGTGCCGGGCAGCGATAGGCAAGGTCGCAAGACTTGCAGAGCAGGTGTTTGCTACCACCAGCGGTCTGTTTCCTTTTCCAATGCTTGCGGCAACTGCATCTTGAAAAGCCTCGAGCGTGCGTCGTGCTTGCGGGAGACTTCGTGACCAGTCGTCCACCTCCGGCGCGGAAGGTGTGCCGATGATAGACGGTTCCAGGCCGGTGAGTGCGGTAAGGGCATTCGCGGCAAGCTCGGCGCCGCGGATGGCGCCAGGGCTAAGGTCGGCGATACGACCTTGGGAGACCAAAAGCTCAAAAGGCAAACGGCAATTCCTTGTGAAATACGAAGAATAGTGAATCGATATGTCCCCGTGAATATATCGAGCGCGTGTTGGTGGCAATTGTATTTGGGCTTGCCGAACGGGCGTGACAGATATCTCGCAGTGGCTACCAGATACTGGGCGCGGCGCTCGTCGAGAAAGCCGTTCTCGAAGACCTTTTCTCCTCGACGCATCACCAACAAGGAAGGAGCAAGGCGCGCGGTCGCCGAATTCTTCATCGCTTGCGAGATTTGGTAGGCAGCAATGACAATCAGGGTCTGATGCACGAGATAGTCAGTCATGTTCGACGTGCTCAGATAAGGATGGCCGGTTCGGGCTGTTGGCAAGTCCGGCTGCAAATGCAATCAGCGCGAGGATGGCGCACCACTGCGCACACCTGGACCCCCATTGTGAGAGCCCCAGCCTTGCTTTCCGGGGGCAGCAACTAGAGTGGCGCAAGAGCCTTCATTGACAGGGTGGCGAAACCCAGGCTCGTCCCTCGTTGGTCGAAGATCGCCTGCCCGACGGTCTGCGTGCAGATGAACAATGATCCGATCATAAACAACGAGGAATACAGCGCGCGAGCGGACGTCTAATGAACGGCGTCTCTGCGAAGATGCGAAAAATAGCACGGCTGCGGTGCAGCTTCAGCAGGTGGTTCGACCCGGCTGCCATTGCGTTGTGTCGCGTTGCAGCCTTGATGCCAATTGCCGGACCGGTTCCTGTTCGGTTCATATTGCGACTCGAATGTCGAACGTGAACCACCCGTTCATGTAGGCTTCATCAAGCGGTTGCTACCGTGAGTGCATCTGAAACAGCAATCAATCAGCGGGACAAGTTAACCATGCAGCACCCTGCCGCTCCAACGGCCGGCCGAGATCCGCGCCTTGATTTTTTCCGCGGCCTGGCCCTGGTGATGATCTTCATCAATCACGTGCCTGGCAACATGATGGAAGGTGTCACGTCAAAGAACTTCGGTTTTTCGGACGCCGCAGAGGCCTTTGTACTGATGTCGGGTATGTCTGCGGGGCTTGCCTACTCCAATATCTATGTCCGCGACCGCATACACGCGATTGCTCGCATCCTGCGTCGCGCAAGCCGGCTTTACAGCGTTCATCTGCTGACAACCGTGCTGGCAGTGATCGTTCTCATGGCGGGCCATAATTTGCTCGGCACGACCGCTCTTTCGCAGCGCGTCAATATGGTCTCTTACCTGGATGCACCGTGGTCGACCGCGCTCGGTGTACTCGCGACAACGCATCAGCTTGGCTATTTCAATATTCTGCCGCTCTATATGTTGCTGTTGGCGGCAACACCTGTTTTCCTAGCTCTCGCCTTGCGCAGCCGCGCTCTGTTGTTGACGGTGTCGGTTACCATCTGGGCTATTGCCGGCTGGAACAACATCAACCTTCCAAATTATCCGACAGACGGATCCTGGTTCCTCAATCCGTTTTCCTGGCAACTCATCTACTGCATCGGACTGTGCGCTGGCATCTCCATGAAAAAAGGTGAGAGCCTTGTCGGCTATAGTCCGGTCTTGATGGCAACTGCAATCGCCTATCTTGGATTTGCAATGTTCGTCATCCAGGGGCAGCACTATGAGTTGACTGCTTGGGGCGACCATCCTGCCCTTTTGATCGGTTTCGAAAAGGGCATCTTGCCACTGCCGCGACTGATACACATCCTCGCGCTGTCATACGTAATTTCGCAGATCAACGTATGTCGTGTGGTGGCGGGTAGTGCCAAGCTGGCAGCCGTGCCGCTCCTTGGGAAGCAGGGCCTTGCCGTGTTTGCATGGGGGTCACTCGTTTGCATCTCGCTGCAGGTCCTACGAGAAGCCTATCAGTTTTCGCCTGCTGTCGATATCTCAACTCTGATTTTTGGTCTGGCGATCCAATATGTTGTTGCCCAGCGTCTGCAGTCTGACAAGGTGACGCTGCGAAACAGCGCAGTAAGCACATAGGAGCATATGAAGGATCGAACGAAGGCTATTGTCAGCCCTGCTTTCTCAGCAGCCGAACAAGCAGACTAGAATCTAATTCCGCTTTTCTGTTTCCTCAGGATTTGGCGCGGCGTTCGCGATCAAATGTAACCGACGTGATCGCCGAACGGAACGTCGGCATCCTCCAGGTTTCCAGACCCAATTCGTTCGCTTTCGCCGGACAAGTGGAGCTCGGCGGCGCGATCATTTTCCTGATCCGTGGCCGAGTGGTGATTTGGGAGACGGTCGGACAATGAGCCCTCGTGCGAATTTGACCAGTGATGCTCAGAACCGTCTTTTGGATCGGCATCTCGATGCCGATCCAAACCTTCGGATATCACAGATTGTCGTTCTGCCGCCCAGGCCAAGTCTGGCTCTGCGAGCGAAATGCTACGGTCAACGCGCGCAGCTTGCGATGATGCAGTGGACGAAATCCGTGATACCCGTTCAACCATGGCTCAATCCCTATACCAACACTTTATTTGGTAGGGCGCGTGTCAGAAACAAGCTTGAGTAAGAAAAACAAAAGACGCACCACGGCTGGCCGCCACGGTGCGCCTGATCGCTTCTTCAGTTACTTGAGGCGTGCGCCAACTTTCTCCAGGGCCGTGTTTGCACATGCTTCGTCCAGATTGCCGCCAGGTGCGCCCGCAATGCCTATCGCGCCAACTGTGTCCTTACCAACCTTGATCGGAACGCCACCTGCCAGAACGAGAAATCCAGGAATGTCAGCCAGACCGGCCGCTCCAGCATTCTTGGCGACGTTGTCGGCGATCGCGCTTGTCGGGTTGCGCGACGAGGCTGACGTAAAGGCCTTGGCCGTGGAGGCGTTTGCTGTGTGTGCGCCAGCGTTCTCGGCACGCACGAGAGCGAGAAGAACGCCGGACCGGTCTGTGACGGCTGCCGAGACATTGTATCCGTCACTTGAGCACGCAGTGACAGCAGCCTGCGCGAGCTCGACCGCCAGGGCAGTACCCAAGCTGGTCTGTTGGACCGTATCCTGAGCGATGGCGGGTGCCGCGATCAGGGCTGAAACAGCCATCGAGAGCAGGGCAATCTTCATTTTGGCAAACCTTCCTGTTTGTTGAGTTGATGATTGCCAATCTGGAAGATAAAATCAGCGCCGTTAACTCGCATTGACACCGACAGAGCCTGGTAGAATTACGGATGCGCGGCCAACCAAATGCGTGTCTGCTCTGCTACTGCGGGTGTCCCGAGTTTTGTCGCGATATTTGCTCTGTGGCTATCGACAGTTCGCACAGAGACATCCAAAGCGACCGCGATATCCTTGCTGCCAAACCCCTTTGACACAAGCTCCAGCACCTCGACTTCACGAGAGGTAAGCTGCTGGATCAGCCGCCCGTTCTCTTGTCGTACCAACAATTCGTCGAGCGCTGTCTCGCACGTTGCTAGTGCTTCCATCAGGACATGTTCATCGACCGGCTTTGCAAGAAAATCCATTACGCCTGCTTTGAACGCACGACGGCATGCTTCGATGTCCCCGTGACCGGTGATCATGAGCGCCGGCCACCGGATGCCCAACTCCTCGAGTTTCTTTAGGAGCTGCAAGCCACTCGCTGCGGGCATCCGCAAGTCTAGGATCAAGACGCCGGGCTTGGCTCTTTCTATGTGCGAGAGCAGGTGAGCAGCGTCGGAAAATGCCGCGACCTCCTTGCCGTATGTCGCCATAAGCAGTGTCATTGCCTCACGCACCGAAGCGTCGTCATCAACGAGGTAGATCATTCGAAGCTCCCGATGGTAGCCGTATCATGAAACATGCGCCTCCTTCGTTGCGGATTGAAAGCGACCCGTCCATCTTTTCGATTAATCTAGACGAAAGAGGAAGGCCAAGACCCATGCCGTCCTGCTTCGTTGTAAAGAACGGCTCGAATACTCTGTCCAGCAACGACGGATCGATTCCTGGCCCGTTGTCTGCGATCTTAATCACGGCGTCGTTGCGCTCGCGTTCAGCGCTCACCGTTATACGGGGGTCTGCCCCTGGCGCTGCCGCGTCAGCCGCGTTGCGGATCAGATTGAGGACAACCTGCTGGAACGATATTATGTCGATCGTAACGGTAATCTCTTCGCTCGCGGGTATAACAAGGAGTTCGATGTTTCGCTGGGCAAGATCAGCTTCGATAAGTCGGACGGCATCGCTCAAAGCCAGAAAGAGCGACACTTCCTCTAGGTGAGCAGCAGCCCCGGATATGTACGCGCGCATGCGCCCAAGAATGTCACCTGCTCGCTTGGCGTCCCGGATGTTTCCCTCCAACGCCTTCTCCACGATATCCGGGCGCGCGATCGTCAAGGCTCGTCTTGCAGCCTGGCTCTGAGCCAATATTGCAGCGATTGGTTGGGCAAGTTCATGTGCAATGCCCGATGCCATCTCTCCAAGCGCGTTTACTCGAGCTGCGTGAGCAAGTTTGGCGTCTTGCTCTAGCAATTCGGCACGATGTTCCTGCCGTCGTCTTTCATCGTTCGCGTAGCGAAAATACGTGACCAACCAAATCGCAGCCCCTAACGCGGCCAACAAGGGAACAACCAATTGCAGTGGAAGAAGTTCGGCAGGGCCGAAACCTCGAGTAACGGTCAAGCGCAGCGGCTGACTTTGATTGTGCATGGTTAGGTCGTTGGACGCTTTTAGCACGGCCGACTCGCTGTTTTGTAGCGACGACAACACCGATTGACCAAGTCCCAATGTGAGCGCGTATTGTGCAGGTATCTGCTGCTTATCCAAAAGTGCGTCTGCATTGATGCGCATCCGCAGCATCCGCCCGGGCACAACCAATTTGTAGATGTCATATGAATTTGTTACGCCAGACGGCCGGATTTCTGTCTCACCCGCATTTGCAAGGTGCGGTAGAGTATCTCGAGGCGGAGCAGATATCGGCATGGGACCATCGACGGAACCATAGTTCCACGACTGCGGGTTTTCAGCCGTGAGATCGAATACCGCGATGTCAGTTATTCGCGGATAGCGTGCAATAATGTTCTCCGCCAGGCCCTGCAGAAACGGTGCGGATTCTCGTGAAAACATTCTCACCAGCGTTCCAATTGCCGTCAGATGTGCGTCATGCTGTGCCAGTCTCTCAGCGAGGAGTGTTTCGATACCTCTTGATCGCTCAGAGAGGGCGGAAAGCCCGGATTGGTACTCGTAGGCTGCGAGCATCGACATCGACGCTGCGCTGATGAAAAACCACAAGGCAAAGGCTCGAGCCGCTCGTCGCGGGGCAACAAAGAAACGTCTCATATCTGGATGTCCGGACAAAACCAACGCATTGGCTGAGTGAATGGATTAGCCATAACGATCTAGGGGCAAACGGCAATCCGTAATCCTACCGGTGAGGCACACAGCATGACATCGGATGCCCGAGATGAACCGCTTCGCCCAGGCCTTCTCAAAGAGGTGGCGATGGACCTGCCGAAGTTGGCATCCTGGGTGCTGCCTATAAT
>UBQW01000023.1 GCA_900467745.1 Hyphomicrobiales bacterium | reverse complement strand
CTCTTTTCGAGTCCGACTCTTAGTGGAAGGTCGTAACCGCCCGATTGGCACCGCCTGCCGCATAAGGCCTTAATGGCTTAAGACACGTGTTTAACGACGTCGTTAGCGACGTGTCTTATGCGGGGATTTGCGATGCGCGTTGAAATTCTTGGGCAAGAGCGGCGGCGCCGATGGCGCGACGATGAAAAGCTCGCCATTGTCATGTCGGTTGGGGATGGTGGAGCGACCATCACAGAGGTTGCCCATCGGCACGATATTACGCGGCAGCAGATTTACGCTTGGCGTAGCGAGCTGAAGAAGAAGGGGCTTCTCTCGGCGTCGTCGAATGCATTGTTCATCCCCGTCGACGTGAAAGCGGTACGGACGGATCTTGGTGATGACCCGGAAAGGTGCTCCGGGATGGTGGAACTACGATTGAGCTGCGGCCGCACCCTTCGCTTCGGCAGTGCGTTCGATACGGCTGCCCTGACGCAGATCATCCGGGCGGTGGAAGCAGCATGATCGGGCCTGGGACCGGCGTTCGGGTCTATCTTGCATGCGGGATCACGGACATGCGCAAAGGAATTGAAGGCCTGGCTGCGCTTGCGCAGGATGTCTTGCGCCAAAAGCCGACGGGCGGCGCGGTATTTGCCTTTCGCGGCAAACGTGGCGACCGTTTGAAGCTACTGTATTTTGATGGCCAAGGCTTCTGCCTGTATTACAAGATTTTGCAGAAAGGTCGGTTCCCGTGGCCTTCAGCGTCCGACGGCACAGCGCGACTGACGTCGGCTCAACTGGCGATGTTGTGGGAAGGGATCGATTGGCGTCGTCCTGATTGGGGCGCGCCACCGGCGCGTGTCGGGTGATTTTATCCCTCTGAAACCACTCGTTTTTATGGCAATTTCTCCTGACTTGTGGTAGTCAGGATCATGTCAATCGCAACGACAAATCTTCCTGATGATCCAGCCTTTCTCAAGGCAATGATAATCGCGTTGCAGGCGGAAAACGCGAAGATGTCGGCGACGTTGCAAGCGCACGACCAATTAATCCAAACACTGCGGCTGCGCATCGCCAAGCTGAAGAAGCAGGTCTTCGGCAAGTCGTCCGAAAAGATCGAGCGTGAAATCGAGCAGTTGGAACTGGCGCTTGAGGATCTGTTGATCGCCGCCGCTGAGAGCAATACTGCCCCGATAGATGAGCCCGATGAGGAAGCGTCTATTGTAGCCTTGGCGGATACGCATGAGAAGATCATGCGCCGGCGCCCACGCGTCTCGGACAAGGCAGTTCGCGAACGCCGGGAACTCGATCCTGGCTCCTGCTGCCCGGAATGCGGAGGTGAGCTTCGTCTTGTCGGTGAGGACACAAGCGAAATCCTCGACATGATTGCAGCGCAGATGAAGGTGATCGAGGTCGCCCGATTGAAGAAGTCCTGCCGTTGCTGCGAGAAGATGGTGCAGGTGCCTGCGCCCAGCCGCCCGATCCCTGGCAGCATGGCGGGCGCTGGCCTTTTGGCGTACATTCTAGTGTCGAAGTTCGATGACCATTTGCCACTGTACCGTCTGAACGAGATCTTCGCCCGCATGGGTGCCGACATTCCCGACAGCACGATGGTTGATTGGTGTGGTCGTGCCATGCAGGTGCTGCAGCCTCTCATCGAACGGATCGAAACGGCGGTCATGGCGAGTGACCTACTTCATGCGGACGACACCCCAATCCGGGTGCTGGATCGCTCGCTCCGAGACAAGGGGATGGGCAAAGGGGTGAAGAAGGGCAGGATCTGGACATATGTCCGCGATCAACGACCATGGGCAGGCGGTTCTGCGCCTGGTGCAGTCTACTATTTTGCTCCGGACTGGAAAGAAGAGCACGTCCACCGCCACCTTAAGCAATCAGGCGGCATCCTTCAGGCTGACGGCTACAAAGGATACGGCAAGCTATACTCACCTGGGGCGGATGGGCTTCCTCGCTTTAAGGAGGCGGCCTGCTGGGCCCACTGGCGACGCGACTTCCACGATATCTGGACATCGAACAAGTCCGAGATCGCGCGAGAGGCGCTCGATCGTATCGGAGCGCTTTACGACATCGAGCGAGGCATCAACGGCCAGCCTCCTGAGATCCGGCTTGCCGCGCGTCAGATGCAGAGCAAGCCCAAGGTTGAAGCATTCCGTCACTGGGCTGAAGCTCAACTGACGCGCATTCCCGGCAAAGGCGATCTGGCGGCAGCTTTCCGCTACGGTTTGAGCCGATGGTCTTCGCTCTGCCTATTCATGGAAGACGGTCGTGTCGCGATCGACAACAATGCTGCCGAACGGGCTCTGCGTCCGATAGGCGTTGGAAGACGCAACTGGCTGTTCGCGGGAGCCGACGCCGGGGCGGAGACTTTGGCGCGGGCCATGACAATCATCGAGACGGCCAAAATGAATGGTCTTGATCCACAGGCATACTTGGCCGACGTGCTTAATCGCATCCACGATCACAAGATCAATCGGTTAGACGAGCTGCTGCCGTGGAACTGGTCGCCGTTCGTCACAATCTCTGCCGAGGCAGCCTGATGGCAACAGTTACCTACGTCCGTACGATTAAATTTGTCGCCGAAATTCTAAAAGAGGACCCGGAGCTTCTTCAGGCAATCGTCTCCAACGATGATAATCTGAGCTACGGCAGCATCATCGCCGTCTATACCGGAGACGACGAATCCGTCACCGCACTGACAGACGACGGCATGGACGAGTTGGAGCAGATGCTCAAAGACGCCCGCCGCTCACCCCAAGAATGGAACGACTTCCTCGACAGCTTTGTTGACAACGAGCTGCTCGTCGCTCGCATCAAAGCCAAATCCGCGCGGTAGCAATCGGGCGGTTACGGAAGGTCTAAGCTTTGGACTTATCTGAACAACATAGATTATCATTATATTCCGGCCCTGAAGGGTAAGGAGTATTTTTCAGAGTTGCTTTCTGATATCTATGATGTTCTCTCTGACGTTTCCGAGGAGGACTTGGTGTCCGCGTCCAAGTCGCTTCAGGATCAGGTTGAGCTTATTCTTGGCGACGTCGCCGCAGAACTTAGAGAAGTGCTCCAGAGCAATAGCATTCCTAAACTTCCACAAAACCTTCGTTCAATATTCCGGCTCATTCAATTTGAGTCGGAGGGTATTGATCTTGACCGACGCGGAGACGGTATTCGGGTGAGGCACGTTCCTAGCCTGATGAAGTTCCTTTGCGATCTAAAGTCCACCCGCTCTGGTCACTATCAGACTTTCCATGTCTGGGGATTTGAGGAGCCGGAGAATAGCGTTGATTTCATATCTGCCTTTGAACTTCGCGAGCAAATTCTGACGATAGCCAAGAAGCGCGATTTTCAAACATTCATGTCGACCCACTCTCCCGTGTTTTTTAAGCTAGAGGAACATGAGAAAGCGGCAACTTTTTTCTTTCAGAAACGAGAGGGGGCCACGACGCTCTCAAATGTGGAAGGCGACATTTCCGATGAGATGGGCGTTCTCCGTGTGGTTTCACCATACGTGGAGGAAAGTCTGTCGTATGTGTCAGAGCTTAAAGCGAAAATTGAAGAGTTAAATAAAAAGCTCGATAGGGATGTGATCGATCCATCGCAGAAGGTTGTGTTTGTTGAAGGTGACACAGACGTACAGATTTTGACCTTAGCTAAAGACAAATTTTCCTCGTTCGAGGATGTACGTTTTGTATCCAGTATCGCCGATGGATATTCATCTGCGAATGCCGTAGCAGATAATGTTGTGGCATGGCATCACCTTCAGAAAAGCCGCGTTTCATCGCAGAAGGTTATCGGTGTCGGAATTGTCGATCGCGATCGAGCTGGAGACGCCGCTAAGGCAGCATTTGCCAATAAGATGAGCTCCGAAAAGTCCCTAAATTCTCGTTTGGTGTTTTTCCAACCAACGGCGGCGATGGCCAAGGAAAGTGTGGCTATCGGCTTTAAGCCTCACCCCAGTCTTGAGAGCTTTGCGCCAATTGAAGTGTGGAAAGTCGCTCAGTCTAAGGGCTGGTTAGAGCAAAAATCCCCAGAGGTAGTGTTAGAAAACGCCGTAGCAAATCTTAGGCGTTCGATAATCGATGACGGGATTAAGTCATTGTTCGATAGAGATGATCTCGCTCTTCTCCCCCATCTCTACGATGTGAAGATGGAGAAGAAGCGGCAGTTCTGCGAAGCGTTTACCGCAGCAATCAAACAAGACGAGAAGCTAAAGTCTAATTTCGACGCGACATTTCAAACCATAAAATCCGCGTTCGGTGGCGCGATGATTTGATGCTGTTGTTCAAACCGCCTCTACAAACCCATCCAGCACCCGCTTTTCGCCGGCCTTGTCGAAGTCGATCGTCAGCTTGTTGCCTTCGATCATCTTGATGTTGCCGTTGCCGAACTTCATGTGGAAGACGCGGTCGCCGATGGTGAATTTCGAGGGCTGGGTCGCCATCGATTTGGCGACGAGTTCGCCGTCGATGGTGCGGGTCTTCGGGCCGCTTTCGCCGTAGCCGATACGCTCGACCGAATGGCCGGAGCGGGAGCCCCAATTGTCGCGGGTGGCGTCGTTGCGGTTTTGCTGGGCGCGCTTCCAGCCGGGGGTGGAATAGCTGTTGGCGAAGGGCTCGGCCTTGTCGAAGCGCGACTGGCCGTAGCCGCCGCGGCCGTAACCGCCGTAGCTCTGCTCGACCTCGGCGACCTCGACATGGGTCTCGGGCAGTTCGTCGAGGAAGCGCGAGGGGATGGTCGATTGCCACAGGCCGTGGATGCGGCGGTTGGAGACGAACCAGATGTGGCAGCGGCGCTTGGCGCGGGTCAGCCCCACATAGGCGAGGCGGCGCTCTTCCTCCAGCCCGGCGCGGCCGGTCTCGTCGAGCGAGCGCTGGTGCGGGAAGAGGCCTTCTTCCCAGCCGGGCAGGAAGACGGTCTCGAATTCCAGGCCCTTGGCGGAGTGCAGCGTCATGATCGAGACGGCGTCGAGGTTTTCGTTCTGCTCGGCGTCCATGACCAGCGAGACGTGCTCGAGGAACCCGCGCATGGACTCGAAGCTCTCCATCGAGCGGATGAGTTCCTTCAGGTTGTCGAGGCGGGCGGGGGCGTCGGCGGTCTTGTCAGCCTTCCACATGTCGGTGTAGCCGGACTCTTCGAGGATCTGCTCGGCGAGCTCGGTATGTGATGTGTTTTCAAGCCTTTCCTGCCATCTGCGGAAAGATTGAATCACGTCGAACAGCGCCTTGCGCGCCTTTGGTTTCAGCTCGTCGGTCTCGATCATGTCGGCGGCTGCCGCCAGCATCGGGATGTCGCGGGCGCGGGCATAATCGTGCAGCGCGCGCACGGTCGTGTCGCCGAGGCCGCGCTTGGGGGTATTGATGATGCGCTCGAATGCGAGGTCGTCGGCCGGCTGGGCGACGAGGCGGAAATAGGCCATGGCATCGCGGATTTCGAGGCGCTCGTAAAAGCGCGGGCCGCCGATGACGCGGTAGTTGAGGCCGAGCGTGACGAAGCGATCTTCGAACTCGCGCATCTGGAAGGAGGCGCGCACGAGGATGGCGATGTCGTTCAGCTTGTGCTGATTGCGCTGCAGCTGTTCGATCTCGTCGCCGATGGCGCGGGCTTCTTCCTCCGAATCCCAGGAGGCGTGGACCTGCACCTTGATATCATCGGGGTCGCGGCGGTCGGTGAAGAGCGTCTTGCCGAGGCGGCCTTCATTATGCGTGATCAGGTGCGCGGCGGCGCCCAGAATATGGGCGGTCGAGCGGTAGTTGCGCTCCAGCTTGATCACCTTGGCGCCGGGGAAATCCTTCTCGAAGCGCAGGATGTTGTCGACTTCCGCGCCGCGCCAGCCATAGATCGACTGGTCGTCGTCGCCGACGCAGCAGACGTTCTGCGGCTCGCCCTTGGGGCGCTGGGCGAGCAGGCGCAGCCACATGTACTGCGCGGTGTTGGTGTCCTGGTACTCGTCGACGAGGATATAGCGGAAGCGCTGGTGGTATTCCTTGAGCAGATCGGGCGTCTTCCGGAAGATCGCGATCGGATGCATCAGGAGGTCGCCGAAATCGCAGGCGTTCAGCGTCGAGAGGCGCTGCTGGTAGGCGAAGTAGAGTTCGCGACCCTTGCCGTTGGCGAAGGCGCGCGCGTCGCCTTCCGGAATGTCGGCGGGGCCCAGCCCCTTGTTCTTCCAGGTGTCGATCATCCCGGCGAACTGCTTGGCCGGCCAGCGCTTGTCGTCGAGGCCTTCGGCCTGGATCAGCTGCTTGACGAGGCGCACGACGTCATCGGTATCGAGAATGGTGAAATCGGAGCGCAGGTTGACGAGTTCGGCGTGGCGGCGCAGCAGCTTGACGCCGATCGAGTGGAAGGTGCCGAGCCAGGGCATGCCCTCGACGGCGCCGCCGACCAGATGCGCGATACGCTCCTTCATCTCGCGGGCGGCCTTGTTGGTGAAGGTCACCGCCAGGATCTGAGAGGGGAAGGCGCGGTTGGTGTTCAGGATATGGGCGATGCGCGTGGTCAGCACGCGCGTCTTGCCGGTGCCGGCGCCGGCGAGCACGAGCACGGGGCCTTCCAGCGTTTCGACGGCTTCGGTCTGCTCGGGATTGAGGCCATCGAGATAATCCGGCCGCTCCCGAGCGCCGCCACGGGCAGCCATGGCACGGGCGGCGAGACCTCCCGATGCCGGAGCCGAAACGGGCGCTCCTCGTGCGGGAGCTGCGGGGGCCTGCTGCTTGCGCGGCGCTTCGCCCGGCTCCTCGTCGAAGAAGGGCATATCGTCGAAACTGTTGCTCATGGCGCGTAATGTAGTGATTCGGATCGGAAAGACCAGAAAAGATGTTCTGCTTTCATTCCCGGTCCACGGGATGTTGCGTGTTGTGGGGTGGTGATGACGAGGAGCGGGTGATGCGCGGGTTGCGCCTCGTATCCATTCACGTCGAGCAAGACGAGGGCTTGGCAGGTCCTCGGGACAAGCCCGAGGACGACGGTGGAGCGTGGATCAACCCTTTATGAACGCCAGCACATCCGCGTTGAAGCGTTCCGGCTCGATCTGAGCGAGGCCGTGAGCACTGCCCTCGTAGACCTTCAACGTCGCGCCCTTTACGATCTTCGAGGACTTCAGGGCAGCGGCGACGATGGGGACGATCTGGTCGTCGTCGCCGTGGATGAAGAGCGTCGGCTTGTCGATCTTGCGGAGGTCGTCGGTGTAGTCGACCTCGGAGAATTCGTGGATGCAATCGTATTCGCCCTTGATGCCGCCGGCCATGCCCATCAGCCAGAAGGTCTCGCGCAGGCCTTCGTTGACCTTGGCGCCGTCGCGGTTGAAGCCGTAGAAGGGCATGGAGAGGTCGCGGAAGAATTGCGAGCGGTCGAGCGCGGTGCCCTTGCGGATGCCGTCGAACACGTCGAGCGGCAGGCCTTCGGGGTTGGCGTCGGTTTTCAGCATCAACGGCGGAACGGCGCCGACCAGCACCACCTTGGCGACGCGCTTGGTGCCGTGGCGGCCGAGATAGTGGGCGACTTCGCCGCCGCCGGTGGAATGGCCGATCATGATCAGGTTCTTGAGGTCGAGATGCTCGATCAGTTCGGCGAGATCGTCGGCGTACTGGTCCATGTTGTTACCGTCCCAGGTCTGGGAGGACTTGCCGTGGCTGCGGCGGTCATGGGCGATGACACGGTAGCCGTTCTGGCCGAAATAGAGCATCTGCGCTTCCCAGGCGTCGCCCGAAAGCGGCCAGCCATGCGAGAAGAGGATCGGCTGGCCGGTGCCCCAATCCTTGTAGAAAATCTTCGTTCCGTCCTTGGTGGTGATCTTCGGCATGCTCGTCATCCTCTTTGCGTTCGCGTTTGAATGAATGGAGCGGCGGGCGCGCTTGCGGCCCATTGCGCGACGGCAGAGAACATCGGAATGATCAGAAACGAAAGCACTATTTGCCGGCCCGGCCGACATTTGCTCGCGTGGGTGCGCGCTTTTGTGAGGACGGCAACGTCAGGGCGAGATGACCGACATCAGCCGGTCACCAACAGTTGACATTACAATGCTGTAATGGGCGGCCAATTTGCTTGCCGCTGACCTGCAATCGGACAATAATTCCAACGTTGCGCGGCGATTTGCCACGTATGCGCCTCTTTCGATCGACCCTGGACAACCTCGAGTCCCTTTGGAGACGTGAATGTCATTTTGGAAGCAATTTACGATCTGTCTCATCGTTATCGCCGCTGGCGTTACCGGATGGGCTGTCTTTGTGCCAGGCGCGCGCGATACGCTGCGCAATGCCGGCGTTCCTGAAGCACTTGTTGGCAAGGCGATCGATCCCGATAATACAGGCCGCGCGGCGCCTGCCGCTAGCAGCGAACAGGCGAGCAATCGTCGCCAGGGTGGTGGCAATGGCGGCGGTGGCGGTCGCAATGGCGCGGTGCTTGTCGTCACTCAGGCCGTCGTGCCCGGTGTCGTCAATGATCGGCTGGGCGCGATCGGCACGGGAGATGCGATCCGCTCCGTGGTGGTGACGCCGCAGGCAAGCGGTCTCATCCGCGAAATCCTCGTGAAGTCCGGCGACCGGGTCAAGCAGGGGCAGATCATCGCCAAGCTCGACAGCGAGGAGCAGGTGATCGTCAAGGGGCAGGCGGAAGTCGCGCTGAAATCGGCGGTCGAAAAGTCCAGCCTCTACAACAATATCAAGTCCAGCGTGTCGCGCATGGATGTGTTCGACCAGGAGATCGCCGAGCAGAACGCGCGGCTGCAATTGCAGGCGGCGCAGCTCAGCCTCGATCGCCGCAACATCCTGGCGCCGATCGACGGCATCGTCGGCATCATGCCTGTCAATATCGGCGACAACGTTTCGACGACGACGCCGATCGTGACGCTCGACGATCGCACGGAAATCCTCGTCGATTACTGGGTGCCGGAGCGTTTCGCCAATACGGTCAAGGTCGGCCAGGCGGTCGAGGCAACGTCGGTGGCGCGGCCGGGGCAGGTGTTTTCGGGCGCGGTCGAGGCGATCGACAACCGCGTTGATCCGGCGAGCCGTACGCTCCGGATGCGGGCGCGGATCAACAATGCGGCCGACGAGCTGCGCGCCGGCATGTCGTTCAGCGTCGGCATGCGGTTCGATGGCGACCAGTATCCAGCGGTCGATCCGCAATCGGTGCAGTGGGATTCGCAAGGCTCCTTCGTCTGGCGCGTGGCCGAGCAGAAATCGCACAAGGTTCGCGTCAGCATCGTGCAGCGCAATCCTGACTATGTGCTGGTGAAGGGCAACCTGGATAATGGCGACCTGATCGTCACGCAGGGCCTGCAGCGCGTGCGCGAGGGCGGGCCGGTGCGCTCCGAAGGGGGCGAACTGGCCGCCAAGGAGCCCGTCACCTGATGAGCGAGAGCGGCACCCACAATAATACGCCATCGGGCAAGCAGACGTTCACGGCGCTCTTCGTGCGCCGGCCGATCCTGGCCCTGGTGTTCAACACGCTGATGATCGTCGCGGGTCTCGCTGCCTATGTCGGCATCGAGGTGCGCGAGCTGCCTGACGTCGACCGGCCGGTCGTGACCGTGCGCACCACCTTCGACGGCGCGTCGCCGCAGACGATCGACCAGGAAGTGACCAAGGTCATCGAGGGCGCATCGGCGCGCGTCAGCGGGCTGAAGTCGATCTCGTCGAGCTCGCAGTTCGGCCAGAGCCGGGTGACGCTGGAATTCTCCGATACGGTGGACCTGGCGGTTGCCGCCAACGACGTGCGCGACGCGATCGGGCGGATCACCGACCGGCTGCCTGACGACGCCGACGCGCCGCAGATCGTCAAGGCGGATTCGGATTCGCAGCCGATCATGCGTCTCGCCGTCACCTCCACCAAACTCAACATGGACGACCTGACGCTGCTCGTCGACAATGAGGTGATCGACCGGCTGGCCTCCGTCGACGGCGTTGCCGATGTCGAGAGCTATGGCGACCAGGAGAAGGTGTTTCGGGTCGATGTCGACCAGTCCGAGCTCGCGAGCCGCGGGCTGACGATCGGCGATCTCACCAATGCGCTGTCGAATGCAGCACTCGACGTGCCTGCTGGTTCGCTGAAGAGCCCGACGCAGAACATCGTCGTGCGCGCCACCGCCAGCCTGCAGAAGCCCGAGGATTTCGCCAACGTCATGTTGCTCGACCGCGTGCGTCTCGGCGACGTGGCGACCGTGACGCTCGGGCCGCGCGACGGGCAGACGGCGTTGCGCTCGAACGGGGTGCCGGGCATCGGTCTCGGCGTCATCCGTCAGGCGCAGTCGAATACGCTCAATATTTCCAACGGCATCAAGGCCGCGGTCGAGCAGCTGTCGAAGACGCTGCCCGAAGGTACCAGGATCGCGATCACCAGCGATGACGCGGTGTTCATCCAGGGCGCCATCCACGAGGTGGTGCTGGCGCTGGTGCTGGCCGCCGTCATCGTCACGGCCGTCATCTATCTCTTCCTGCGCGACTGGCGGGCGACGATCATTCCTGCGGTGAGCATGCCGGTGGCGCTGATCGGCACGCTGGCGGCGATCTACATGGTCGGCTTCTCGATCAATATCCTGACGCTGCTGGCGATCGTGCTGGCGACCGGCCTCGTGGTCGACGATGCCATCGTGGTGCTTGAAAACATCGTGCGCCGGCGCGCGCAGGGCATGGGGCCGCGCGCGGCTGCCGTGCTCGGTACGCGCGAGGTGTTTTTCGCTGTTATCGCGACGACGGCGACGCTTGCCGCCGTGTTCATTCCGCTGTCGTTCCTGCCTGGGCAGGTCGGCGGCCTGTTCCGCGAGTTCGGCTTCGTGCTTGCCTTCTCGGTCGGCCTGTCGTCGCTGGTGGCGCTGACGCTTTGCCCGATGATGGCGTCGCGGATGCTGACCCGGGAGATGAAAGAGGATCACGGCATGCTCGGCCGCTTCGGCGACCGGTTTTCCAGCGCCTATGAGTGGTGCCTGCAGCGCTGCCTGAATGCGCCCTTCGTGGTCATCGTGTTCTCGGTGATCTTCGCCGCCGCCGCCGTCGTCGCCTTTACCGGCGTGAAGAGCGAGCTGACGCCCAACGAGGACCGGGCGATGGTGATGATGCGGCTGACGACGCCGCAGGGATCGAGCCTCGAATATACGCGCGACAAGCTGCAGCTGGTCGAAGAGTATCTGCAGCCGCTGGTCGACAGCGGCGATATCCGCAACGTCTTCTCCGTCTCCGGACAGAACGGGCAGGCCAATAGCGGCTTCATGGTGCTGACGCTGGCGCCTTGGGGCGAGCGCGAGCGTACGCAGGGCGAGATCGTCGCGGATATCAATCGCGCCGCGCTGAAGGTGCCGGCGCTGCGCGGCAATGCCATCCAGTCCAACAGCCTGCGCATTCGCGGCGCCGGCAACGGGTTGCAGATGGCGCTGATCGGCAGTGATTACGATGCGCTGACGCAATCGGCACTGCAGCTGGTGCAGGCGCTGGACGCGACGGGCCGATACGACACGCCGCGTCTAGCCAACGAGCCGACGCAGGCGCAGGTGTCGATCTCGATCGACCGTGAAAGGGCGTCGGATCTCGGCATCAACATCACCGGCCTGTCCACCGCCATCCAGTCACTGCTGGAAGGGCGCTCGGTGGTCGACGTGTTCGTCAAGGGCGATGCCTATCCGGTGCTTTTGACCTCGAACACGCGGCCGCTCGACGATCCGACCGATCTGGAAAACGTGTTCCTGAAAACCGGCGACGGTAAGATCGTGCCGATGTCGGTCATCGCCTCGCTGGAAGAGGGGGCAGTTGCGCCGCAGCTCAATCGCGAGCAGCAGCTGGCGTCGGTGGCGATTACCGCCGGCCTGAAGGATGGCGTGTCGCTTGGCGATGCGGTGAAAGAGGCCGTGACGCTGGCCGGGCCGCTGCTGCCTTCGGGTGCGCGGTTGATGCCGCTTGCGGAAGCGGCGACGCTGGAAGAAAACGCCAACGGCATGGCGCTGACCTTCGGCTTTGCGATCATCATCATCTTCCTGGTGCTGGCGGCGCAGTTCGAGAGCATGCTCTCATCTGTCATCATCATGTCGACGGTGCCACTGGGGCTTGCCTGCGCGGTCTTCGCGCTTGTGATCACCGGTTCCAGCCTCAACATCTACAGCCAGATCGGCCTCGTGCTGCTTGTCGGCGTCATGGCCAAGAACGGCATCCTGATCGTCGAGTTCGCCAACCAGCTGCGCGATCAGGGCGAGGAGGTCAGGGCGTCGATCGAGAAGGCCTGTGCGCTGCGTCTGCGTCCCGTGATGATGACGATGATCGCCACCATCCTCGGCGGCGTGCCGCTGGTCTTCGCGCACGGCGCGGGTGCCGAGGCGCGCGTGGCGCTCGGATGGGTGATCGTCGGCGGGCTTGGCTTCGCGACGCTGGTGACGCTGTTCATCACGCCCGTCGCCTATCTGCTGATCGCCCGCTTCGCCAAGCCGCACGCGCATGAAGAGGCACGGTTGCATCAGGAGATGGAACATGCCGAGCGGCCGAAGATCGTCGCCGCGCGGGATCAGCTCGAAGCTGCCGAGTAACGAACGCCGCCTGGCGCCTGTGCCCTCGGAGCGGGTGCGGGCGGCGTTTTCGTATAGTTTCCGAATAGTTGCATAATACGCTAAATTAATTGCGACTTTTAGATGTTTTTTAAGCATAAGCCGTAATCATTGGCATCGATACCGATGGTCTCCCAGCGTTTCGGGAGACTGCACGGCGCCGCTGTTTTGGCGCCCCCGGACATGAGTGTTCGCGGCACCGGTTCATTTGTACCTGTTGCGTATTGTTGTGTTCGGAGTTCTGTATCCGTGAGTATTTATCGGCGCACTTCGGTGGATGCCGCGCTTTATGTATTGCGCGACATCGGGAATAAACTGACGACGACCCAGAGGCAGGTCTCGACCGGCCTCCGGGTCGAACGCGCCTCGGACAATGGCGCCTATTGGGCGATCAGCTCGACCTTGAAAAGCGACCAGAAGGCGCAGTCGGCGGTGCGTGACGCGCTGGGGCTGGCGGCCGCGACGATGGACACGGCCTATACCGCCGTCGGCGAATCGACCGATCTCGTCAGCCAGATCAAGGCCAAGCTCGTGGCGGCTACCGAGGATGGTGTCGACAAGGACAAGATCAATCTCGATATCACCAATTTGAAGCTGCAGCTGCGGGCCGTTTCCGGGGCCGCCAGTTTCAACAACGACAATTGGGTGGCGATCGACGATGCCGATGATCCTGCCAAGCCGCGCGAGATTCCGGCGTCGTTCACAAGGCATCCCGATGGCAGCGTCGAAATCGGAACGCTGAGCTATGAGGTCGATATCGCGCCGGTGGGATCGACGACATCCAAGGACGCTCGCTATCTGATCGACGATCGGACCACGGGCTCGGGCGAATACGGCGCGCTGACCTCGCAGTATTTCGCGACGGAAGCCGGCGCCTCGAAGAACTATGTGATGCTCGCCAGCGCCGGCAATACGGCCGGGCAGGTCGAGATCGGGATATCGTCGAGCACGACCACTGCGGAGGTCAAGGAGATGGTCTCGGTCGTCGACAAGATGCTCGGGCAGATGACGACGATCGGCTCGTCCTTCGGCGCGCTGGAAAAGCGCATCAGCCTGCAGAGCGACTTCGCGCAGACCTTGGGCGATGCCTTCGCGCGCGGGATGAGCAAGCTGATCGATGCCGACATGGAGGAGCAATCGAGCCGGCTTGCGGCGCTGCAGACGCAAGAGCAACTGGGCCTGCAATCGCTCAACATCGCGAACGCCACCTACGATACGGTGCGGCAGCTGTTTCAGAACTTCTGAGGCCGCGTAGCCTGTGCGATTTCAACACCGGCGCCGCCGACGCCGGTGACTTTTTCGGGAGTTCCGGCTCTAAGGCTGTGCAATCCATCGATTTTCCAGTATTCAGGGCGCGCGCTTCATCTTCTTGCCGCATTCCTTAATACTGCTCGCATCACCATCGAATTGGAGATACGCCTGTCCATGATCAAGAAATTTATCCTTCTCGCCGTTGCCGCGACCTATCTCAGCGCCTGCACGACGACAGATCCGTATACGGGCCAGCAGAAGATGTCGAACACATCGGGCGGCGCGCTGCTCGGCGCCGGCGTCGGCGCATTGGCGGGTCTGGCTGTCGGCGGTTCGCCGGTCGGTCGACGTAACGCGGCGCTCATCGGCGCCGGTGTCGGCGCTCTCGCCGGCGGCGCGATCGGCAACTACATGGACCAGCAGGAATCGGAACTGCGCGCGCAGCTCCAGGGCACCGGCATCTCCGTTACCCGCAACGGCGACAACATCATCCTGAACATGCCGTCGAACATCACCTTCGACGTCGACCAGGATGCCGTGAAGCCGGGCTTCTACCCGACGCTGAACTCGGTGGCGATCGTGCTGCGCAAATTCAACCGCACGCTGATCGACGTCAACGGTCACACCGATTCGACCGGCAGCCTGCAGCATAACCAGGATCTGTCACAGCGCCGCGCCGAGTCTGTCGCCGGCTATCTCGGCGGCCAGGGCATCGACCAGCGCCGCATGTCGGCCGTCGGCTTCGGCCCGTCGCAGCCGGTTGCCTCGAACGCTTCGGAAGCCGGACGCTCGCAGAACCGCCGCGTCGAAATCCAGATTGCCCCGATCACCCAGAGCTGATCAGGCTCGATCGAGAGTTAAGACGGCCGGGCTCGATGCCCGGCCGTTTTGCGTTAGAGTAGTTTGAATTACGCAACTCCGGACGGAAAACCGCTTCACACTTTTCCTGGCATTGCTTCAAGGGTGCATGACAGCGCCCTTGGTGATCTTGTCGACGATCTTCTTGTCGGCGCGGATGGCGATGCCGACCACCTTGGCGTCATCAGGCGCGTATTCCGCAAAGACGGCGCGGTTGGCGGCGTCGTGGCCGGTCGCAAACATTTCCTCGATGAAGAGCGAGGCGGTGATGCCGCGCTCCAGCGTGCGGCGATGGATGGTGGACATGGTCTCCTCGGGCACCGCCAGAACGATGATCGGCTGGATCGAGAGCGGATTGTAGAGATTGCCCGACCGATCCTTGTAGGCGTCGCCGATGATCTCGGGGTTCTGGCCGGTGATGCCGCTCATCAGGAAGGCCGTGACATTCAGCGTCTGCCAGGATGGAAGATTGTTTCGCAGCACGATCGCAATTTTGGTATCAAACATTCCAGTCTCTTTTCATGCGGGTTTCGACGTCGGTTGGATGAGGATTTAAGCCATCACGCCCTTGAGGGTCTTGAACGTTTGTGCACGGAGCCGGGCACGGACGGGCGCGCGATTGCAGCTGGTGCGATTGCGTCCGGTGCGATTGCGCCAGGGATCGTCACCGCGCCGGCCTTTCCTGGCATCGAGCGTATCGAGGCGCAGTTCGCGGGAAACGCCTTTGAGCCGCATCGTCACGATACTTATGCGCTCGGGGTGACGATCAAGGGCGTGCAGACCTTTTCCTATCGCGGCGAGCGGCGCTTCAGCCTGCCGGGGCAGGTGATCGTGCTGCATCCCGACGAGGAGCACGATGGCGGGGCGGGGACGGATCACGGGCTGCAATACCGCATGCTCTATCTGGAGCCGGCGCTGCTCTTTGATTGTCTTGAAGCGGCGCGTATCGGCCTGCCTTTCGTCGATCAGCCTGTCTTCAACGATCCCGTGCTGGCCGGCACGCTTCTGGCGGCGCTCGGTGAGCTGGACCGGGAGCTGGACGAGCTCTTCGTCGACGACTTCGTGTCACGCGTGGCGGATGGTCTGGCGCGGCATGCGGGCGCTCCGCCCCGGCCGCTCGGCAGCATTGCCTGGCAGCGCGCGAGACTGGCGCGGGATTATCTCGAGGCGCATGCGACGCGGCCGGTCACATCGGGCGAGCTGGAGGCCGTGACCGGCCTCGACCGGTTTCAGCTGGCGCGGCATTTTCGGGCGGCGTTCGCGACCAGCCCGCACCGCTATCTCCTGATGCGGCGGCTGCAGCAGGCGCGTGCGATGATCGGGGCCGGGGAGGCGCTGGCGGACGCAGCGTTCGCCACCGGCTTTGCCGACCAGAGTCATTTCAACCGGCATTTCAAGAAGGCCTATGGCATGACACCCGGCCAATGGGCGGGGCTGCGGCGCGAAGGCTTCAGACAGGATTTTCCGCAAGACCGGAGCGCCGGGCGATGAAGCGCGCGAGCATCGGGCCGGTCAGGAGGATGATGAGCAGGCGTCCGGTCTGCATGGCCATGACGAAGGGGACGTCGACATTGCTGGAGGCGGCGATGATCGCGACGGAATCGGCGCCGCCTGGGCTGGTGGCGAGATAGGCGGTCAGCGGATCGACGCCGGCAAAGACATGCAGCGCATAGGCCATGCAGCCGCACAGCGACATCAGCGTCAGGATCGAGGCGGTGACGCGCGGCAGGGCTCGGGCGGCATGGGCGATGATGCCGCGGGTAAAGCGCAGGCCGATGCTCCAGCCGATCAGGGCGTAGCTGATCGCCAAGAGCCACATGGGGAGCTCGATCTTCAACAGGCCGAAGCCCTGCAGCAGCGAGCCCGTGAACAGCGAGACGATGATGGTGCCGCCGGGAATGCGAAAGCGCGTGGCGCAATAGGCCGACAGAGCGGTGAGCACGACGGTTTCGATCAATGCCGGCCAGTCGATCGGCGGAAACATGATGAGCGGCGGCGGCTCGCCGCCATCGGCTGCCACCCACAGGCGGGCGACGACGGAGGCCGCGACCGCCACGAAGACGACGCGCAGATATTGCATGAAGGCGACGAGGCGGGCGTCCGCGCCATAGGCTTCCGACATGATGACCATCGCCGATGCGGCACCCGGCGACGAGCCCCAGACCGCCGTCGTGCCCGGGAGTACCTGCCAGCGGGTCAAAAGCCAGCCGAGCAGGCCGGCGGCGGCGATGACGGAGAAGATCATCGCAAGAAAGAGCGGGGCATCGGTCGCCATCGTCTGCAGGATGTCGACGGTGATGGCGCGGGCCATCATGAAGCCCACCAGCGCCTGGCCGAACAGCAGCGGTCCGCGTGGGACGCGCAGCGACCCCTGGCCGATCGAAACCGCCAGCACGATCGCGGCGACCATTGGGCCGATCAGCAGCGAGGCGGGCAGGCCGAGCATTTCCAGGCCGACGACAAGAATGGTGGAGAGCGCGAGCAGGAATGCCCAGCGCGGCAGGCTGGCGGTTCGGAGTTTGCGGCTGGCGTCTTTCAACGGCTTATCCGATGCATGTCTTGCCAATGCTTACGACGGGTCGATGCGACGTCTGGGGGAGCGGCAGAGGCTTTGCTGGAAAATCGGCGGGCGCCGATGGCGTGCCGTGGATATAGGCGCGGGCGGGGCCGGGGGTCAATTGCCAATTCTTGAGCTTTTACATTCTGACGTTAGCGGCGAGGAAATCGAGCAGCGCGCGCACCCGCGCCGGCAAAGGGCCGCCCTGGCCGATATAGACGGCGTGGAATTCCTCGGTGTCGCCGGGGTTGCGGTCTTCGAGAAGCGGGATCAGGCGGCCAGCCTTTATATCGGCACGGACGGTGAAGCGGGCGAGGCGGCCGAGGCCGGCGCCCGACAAGGCCATGTGCCGCATCGCCTCGCCATCGGCGACCTGGATGCCTGGTGCAAGAGGCAAGCGGATCACGTCGCCGCCATCGCGCATGGGCCAGCCCTCGACGCTGCGGGCATAGGAGAGGCCGATGCGGCGGTGGTGTTCGAGATCGGACACGGTGGTGGGTGTGCCGTGTATTTCGAGGTAAGCGGGCGAGGCGACGATGACCATGTCCGTCGCGCCGAGCTTGCGGGCGATCAGCGTGGAGCTCTTCAGCGGTCCGGCGCGGATGGCGACATCGGCGCGGTCGTCGAGCAGGTCGACGACCCTGTCGGTGTAGGAGATGTCGAGCGTGATCCGGGGGTGGAGCGCGAGGAAGCCCGAGACGAGCGGCGCGAGGATGTGGTTGCCGAAGGAGGCGCTGGTGTTGATGCGGACCGGGCCGGCCGCAAGTTCTCCCGATGATGCGGAGCGCTCGGCTTCAGTGATATCGGCGAGGATGGTGACGCTGCGCTCATAAAAGGCGCAGCCTTCGGGCGTCAGTTGCAGCTTGCGGGTGGAGCGGTTGACGAGGCGGGCGCCGAGGCGGGCTTCGAGCCGCGCGACCAGCTTGCTGACGGCCGATGGCGTCATGCGGCAGGCGTGGGCGGCGGCGGTAAAGCCGCCCAGTTCGACGGCGCGTACGAAGACTTCCATCTCTCCGGAGCGGTTAATGTCTGGTCTGCTCATGATGACTTCAATTCATGAATTGTGTGCCTGAAGGCAATCTATTTCATTGCGTGTGGAGTGTCTATCTCTTCTGAAACAACAGGAGACTGGTCATGGAATACAGACAGCTTGGTGCATCCGGCCTTCGGGTGCCGGTGTTGAGTTTCGGCGCGGGCACGTTCGGCGGATCGGGACCGCTGTTCGGTGCCTGGGGCAATACGACGGGTGCCGAGGCGTCGCGAATGGTGGATATCGCGATCGAGGCGGGGGTGACGCTGTTCGATACCGCCGACGTCTATTCGGCGGGCGCGTCCGAGGAGGTACTTGGCCATGCGATCAAGGGCCGGCGCGATCAGGTGTTGATCTCGACGAAGACCGCGCTTCCTGTCGGCGACGGACCCGGCGATTGGGGGACGTCGCGCGCGAGATTGCTGCGGGCGACGGATGCGGCGTTGAAGCGGCTTGGTACCGACTACATCGACCTGCTGCAGCTGCACGCCTTCGACGCATCGACGCCGATCGAGGAGGTGCTGTCGACGCTGGACCGGCTGATTGATGCCGGGAAGATCCGCTATATCGGCGTCTCCAATTTTTCAGGATGGCAGCTGATGAAATCGCTCGGCGTGTCGTCTCAACATGGCTATTCGCGCTATGTGGCGCATCAGGTCTATTACTCGCTGGCCGGCCGCGACTATGAGTGGGAGCTGATGCCGCTTGGCGCCGATCAGGGTGTGGGAGCGCTCGTTTGGAGCCCGCTTGCCTGGGGGCGGCTGACCGGGAAGATCAGGCGCGGGCAGCCTCTGCCCGAGGGAAGCCGGCTGCACCAGACGGCGGAATATGGTCCTCCCGTCGACGATGAGAAGCTCTACGATATCGTCGATGCGCTCGACATCGTGGCCGAAGAGACCGGCAAGACCGTGCCGCAGATCGCGCTCAACTGGCTGATCGGCCGCCCGACGGTGTCGAGCGTGATCATCGGCGCGCGCAACGAGGAGCAGCTGCGGCAGAACCTCGGGGCTGTCGGCTGGTCGCTGTCGAAAGAGCAGGTCGAGCGGCTCGACAAGGCGAGTGCCGTCAGCGCGCCTTATCCTTATTTTCCGTATCAGCGGCAGGAGGGTTTCGCGCGATTGAACCCGCCGCTCGTCTGAGCACAATGACGGCCGTACCGCTGCGGCGATCTTGCACTAGACACGCGTCATCTCTTGTCTCATACCAACGTGCCCTCGGGCAACGACGGTAAGGAGATCAAAGAGATGGCGCTCAAAGACGCAAAGGCCGGCACACGCAACGAGGCGGGTATCGCCAGCGTTCTCGGCATCCTGAAACAGAGCTTTGGCGAGCGCTTCCAGACCGGCCAGTCGTTTCGCGAGCAACACGCGCATACGACCACCTACATTCCCTCGCAGCTGCCCGATGGCGTGCTCTTTGCCGAAAGCGCCGATGATGTGAAGGCGGTCGTCAAGGTCTGCGCCGAGCACAAGGTTCCTGTCATCGGCTTTGGTACCGGTTCGTCGCTGGAGGGGCAGGTCAATGCGCCGAATGGCGGCATTTCGATCGATTTCAGCCGGATGAACCGGGTGCTCGAGGTCAACATGGAAGACCTCGACTGCACCGTCGAGCCGGGCGTCACCCGCGAAGACCTCAACACCTATCTGCGCGATACCGGCCTGTTTTTCCCGATCGATCCGGGCGCCAACGCCTCTATCGGCGGCATGACGGCGACGCGCGCATCCGGTACCAACGCGGTGCGCTACGGCACGATGAAGGACAACGTTCTTTCGGTCACTGCTGTTACCGCCAATGGCGAGGAAATCCGCACGGCGCGCCGCGCCCGCAAATCCTCTGCCGGCTATGACCTGACGCGGCTTTTCGTCGGTTCCGAGGGCACGCTCGGCATCCTGACCTCTGTGACGCTGCGCCTGCAGGGTATCCCGCAGAAGATCGGCGGCGGCGTCTGTGCGTTTCCGACGGTGCGTGCGGCCTGCGACGCGGTGATCATGACGATCCAGATGGGCGTGCCCGTCGCGCGCATCGAGCTTTTGGATGCTCTTCAGATCCGCGCCTGCAACGCCTATTCGAAGCTGAACTATGACGAAAAGCCGACGCTGTTCGTGGAGTTTCACGGCACCGACGAAACGGTCGCGCTGCAATCGGCGCAGTTCGGCGAGATCGCGGCTGAGTGTGGCGGCGGTGAGTTCGCCTGGACCGTCAACGCCGAGGAACGCAGCAAGCTCTGGAAAGCCCGCCATGACGCCTATTGGGCTTCGCGGGCGCTGGCGCCGGAGATGGCGGCGCTGTCGACCGATGTCTGCGTGCCGATCTCGCGCCTGGCCGATTGCATCGGCGAGACGCAGGCCGATATCGAGGAGCATGGCTTGCTGGCGATGATCGTCGGCCATGCCGGCGACGGGAACTTTCACGTGCTGCTCCTGTTCGACGACAAGACGGAGGAGGGGATCGCCGTTGCCGAGGGCTTCGTGTCGCGGCTCAACAAGCGGGCGCTTGAAATGGATGGCACCTGCACTGGCGAGCACGGCATCGGCCAGGGCAAGATGGCGTTTCTCGAAGAAGAGCTTGGGGGCGCTGTCGACATGATGCGCCAGGTCAAGCATGCGCTCGACCCGGATAACATCTTCAATCCGGGCAAGATTTTCCATTCTGCCTGAAAATCAACACTCTGTTTTGATCTTGGCTTGCTTGCGGCATGAATGCCGATAGGGATTGAGAACAGCGTAGCGAATCGGAGCGCCGCCGGGAAAGCGTGGGCGTAACAAGGAATTGCGCGGTTTGTTGCCTGAAAGCGGCTTCACACGCTTCGGGTTGATGATCTAGGGTCAAAACTCGATCGGCTATCCTGATCGAGTTTGGCCTTGTGTCCGCGGTGTAGCCCGAATGGAGAATGATTGACTTGGTAGGCCGGTTTCTCGTCGTACTGGGTGGTGTGGTTGTCGTGGCGCTGTTCGTGGCGCTGTTCGCGCCTATGTTCATCGATTGGACCGGCTTCCGTCAGAATTTCGAGGATCAGGCCAGCCGTATCATCGGCAAGAAGGTCGTGGTTCATGGCGCGGTCGATGCGCGCCTTTTACCGTTCCCGTCTGTGACGATGCATGACGTGCGCGTTGGCCAGGAGCAGGACGGCTCGCCGATCGTGCAGGTCGAGCAGTTTTCCATGGATGCGGAACTGGCGCCGTTTCTCTCGGGCGAGGCGCTGATCTTCGACATGCGCGTGGTCAATCCAAAGGTCAAGCTGCGGCTCTTGAAGGACGGAACGCTCGACTGGACGCGTGGCAGCCAGCCGGAAATTCCCGCCAAAACGGTGGTTCTTGAGAACGTGCATGTCAGCGGCGGCGACGTGCAATTCATCGACGACCAATCGGGCCGCACGCGTCTGGTGACCGGGATCAACGCCGAGATGTCGGCGAAATCGCTGGCCGGACCGTGGCGGATCGAGGGTGATGCGGCGCTCGACGGCGAGCACGGCAATTTCCTCATCTCCAGCAACCAGCTGGACGAGAACGGCGTTCTCAGGATGCGCACCCGGCTGCAACCGGACAAGCATCCGGTGTCGGTCGATCTCGATGGCGAGCTGAAGCTCGTCGATCGCAAGCCCAATTACCAGGGCACGATGTCGGCGCAGATCGAGCGCACCGGGAAAAACCAGGCCAAGGGTAGCGACAAAAGCCAGCCGCCGCGGCTGAAGGGCAAGTTCGAGCTCACCAACGAGAGCATCCGCATCCCCGAATACCGCCTCGAGATCGGCGCGGTGGAAGACCCCTATGTGGTGACCGGCGAGGCGACGCTCGATACCGGCGTGAAGCCGCAATTCCTGCTCACCGCCGATGGTCAGCAGATCGACGTCAACCGCATCGGCAACCAGGGTTCCGGCGGCAAGACCTCGCGCGATCCGAGCCTTTCGGCCAAGCAGCGGCTGAATGCGCTGATCCAGATCGTTTCGCAAATCCCGGTGCCGCAGGTGCCCGGCAAGGCGAGTGTCAGGCTGCCGGCGATCGTGGCAGGTGATACCACCATTCGCGACGTGCAGCTCGATCTGGAACCGGCCGGCAGCGGCTGGACGATCGACCATGCCTTCGGCACGCTGCCGGGGCGTACGCTGGTCGAGGGCAACGGTCAGCTGACGCTGCAGGGCCAGCCTTCCTTCAAGGGCGCGATCACCGTCGCCTCCAAGCAGCCGACCGGGCTTGCCTCCTGGCTGTCTGGCGATGTCGATCCGGCGATACGGTCGCTGCAGCAGGCCGGTTTTTCGGCCAATGTAAACCTCACGCATGAAAGGCAGACGTTCGACGATCTCGAGATCGCGGTTGGTCCGGCGACGCTGAAGGGCAGGCTCGACCGCCAGGCGGTGCCGAACCAGGCGCCGACGCTCGATGTCGCGCTTGCCGGCGACGCGCTCGATCTCGATGCGCTCCGGGCGCTGACCGGCCTGTTCACTGGGCAGGATGCGGGTAACAACGTTCTCGACCACAGGATCAAGGCGCAGCTCAAGGCCGACAAGTTCACGGCGTTTGGCGTCGAAGCGGGCGATGTGGAGACGAGCTTCACGATCGCCGACGGCGCGCTTGGCGTGGACAAGCTTTCGGTGAAGAACCTGGCGGGCGCCGAGTTCACGGCGACCGGCCGTGCCGAGGGCTCGCTGCTCGACTACAAGGGCTCGGGCGAGATCACCTTCAAGGCGGCCGATCCCGGTCCGTTCTTCACCATGCTGAAGCAGAAACTGCCGCAGCATCCCGTCATGGACCGGCTGGTGCGCAACGCGGCGTGGTACACGAACACGGCGCTGCGCGGTGCCGTGACGCTCGGCAGCGATCAGGACAACGGGCTCTCGGTGACGCTTGCCGGCGTTGCCAATGGCAGCCGCGTGAACCTCGATTACCGCATGTCCGACCTTCTGGCGCTGACCGGCAAGGGCACGACGAGCCTTGAGGCGACGCTCGAGAACAATGTGACATCCGTGCTGTTTGGCCAGGCGGGACTTGATCCCTTGCCCGTCGATGCGGATGCCAACGGCCGCATGACGCTGAAGGTGCAGGCGGAGGGGACCGATCCGGCCGACGCCAACCTGACATTTGCCACGGACCGCACCTCGTTTACCGCCGCCGGCAAGGTCGATATCCGGCCGCAGAGCTTCATGAACGGGCAGCTGGCGCTGTCGCTGGAGAGCGCCGACCTCGACCCCTATCTCGTGATGAACGGCATCGGTGTGCCGCAGATGGGCACCGGCCTGCCGTTCAAGCTGACGACGACGGCGGCGATCGATGGCGACAAGGTCGCTTTCGGCAACATTACCGGCCATGCGGCCGACAATGAATTTACCGGCGCCATGACGCTGGATCGCAAGGCCGAGCGGACGACGGCCTCGGGCGAACTCGCCCTGACGAAGGCCGATGCCACCTGGCTTGGCGAGGCGGTCTACGGTCCGATGACGGATCCCGCGAACGGCAATCTGCTCGCGGCGCCGCTCGGCATTCCCGCGTTCAAGGACATGGATGTCAACCTGAAGCTTAACGCCAAGCAGTTCTGGCTCGGCTGGTCGAACCCGATCACCGACTTCACCTCCAACGTTGCCTACAAGGGTGACGAGTTGCAGCTGAACGACATGAAGGGCAACTGGGACGGCGGCACTGTTGATGCCAATGTGAAGTTCACCAATGCCGATGGAACCGGCTTCCTGCAGACCAAGCTTGCGCTTGCAGATGCCGATCTCGGCGGCGTGGTGTGGCAGCGGGACGGCGGTTCGCCTGTGGCCAGCGGCAAGTTCGGGCTGGCGCTGTCGATGGAGGCTTCCGGCAAGTCGATGAAGGATATCGCAAGCTCGCTCAACGGCTCCGGCGAGATGAAGCTGGGTGATACCAGCGTGCGTGGGCTCAATCTCGGCATGCTGGCGCCGCTTCTGTCGGCGACCGATCCTATGCAGGACCAGCTGAACGCCGGCAAGGTGCATCCGATCGTCGAGACGCTGCTCAACAACGGCGAGGCGAAGCTGCCGGCAACGGCGGTGCCTTTCAATGTCACGGACGGGGTGCTGAGGGTCCAGAACGTGACCGTCGCCACCGACCAGGCGACGCTGACGGGCAATGCGCAGATCGACCTGCCGCAGGAGCGGATCAACGCGTCGCTCGACATCAACCTCAATCCGATGGGTGAGGCGCTGACCGGCGCCGACCCGTCGATCCGGCTCGATTTCTCCGGCGTTCTCGGATCGCCGGGCCGGGTGATGGATGTCACAGATATCACCGGCTACCTGTCGCTGCGCGCCTTCGAGCGCGAACGCCGCCGGGTCGAGAAGCTGCAGTCGAACGTTCTCGAACAGCAGCGCCTGCGCCGCGAGGTGTCGCTCGCCAAGTTCAACGATCAGGAGCGCGAGAAGGCTGCCGCCATCGAGGCGCAGCGCAAGGCGGAAGAGGAGCGGCTGAGGCTGCTCGCGACCCAGCAGGCCGAGCGCGATCAGGCGGCAGCGGCCGCCAAGGCCGAAGCTGAAGCCAAGGCGCAGGCGGAAGCCGCCGCGAAGGCCAAGGCGGAAGCGGATGCCAAGGCTGCGGCCGAGGCGGCGCGCCGGGCGCAGGAGCAGCTGATCACGCCGCCGCAGAACTCGCTGAACTTCAATACGGTGCCGGGTTTGCCGGGCGTGCAGGTTCCGCAATAGCTTTTGCGCGGCCGGTGTCGGCTGTTTTCAGGTTTCAGCGCTTGCTGGCGCGGGCGACGATATCGTTGACGAAGGCGGCCTTGGCGGCGGTGTAACCGTCGCCGTCATATTCGAAGTCTTCCGCCAACTTGAGCTTCAGCGCCTGATAGTCCGAGGCGGCTTGCGGGTGGGTTCTCAGATAATCGCGGAATAGGATGCGCCGGTGGTGCGTGTCGTGGCCTTCGGGGCATAGGTATATCCGCTGCCTGGGCGTAGCAGTGCGCCTCATGAAGGCGAAGATATCGGCGTCGTAGCGATTGCCGCGTGGCTCGTAGCCGGCCGCTTCCATCAGCGGGCAGGCGTCGATGACGTCGGCTGCGGTTGGCATTATCACATCGATATCGATCAGCGGTTTCGCGGCCATGCCCGGGATGGAGGTGCTGCCGATGTGCTGGATGTCCAGCACGCGATCGCCCAGCAGGGCGTCCAGGTCATCGGCGATTTCGCGGAAGTGCGCTGGCCATGTCTCGTCATAGGGGACGATTTCAACGCGCTCCGGCATCCGCCGCTTCCCCGTTGTCGGGCTGGTTATCCTGTGGCGTGGCGCCTGCCGATTTCAGCCAGGCGAGCACGTGCAGGCGCAGCGCTGAGGAGAGGTTGCTGTCGGCGTCCCTGTTGTCGTCGATCTCGGAGATCAGGCCGGCGAGCGGGATGGCGCGGGCGGCGGCGATGGCGGTGAGTTCGGTCCAGAACTCGTCTTCCAGCGACAGGCTGGTGCGATGGCCATGGAGCGTGATCGAGTGCTTGCGGATCATTGTGCGTGGTGTTCGGAAAATGATTCCGCAAACGCACACAAGGGATTGATCGCGGAGTCTTTTTCGCGGTCGCGCGCTGTCATTCGGCGTCGTCGTTCTTGTCGATGCGGCCCTGGTCGTGCGTGCGCTCGGCCTTGTCGTTCAAGGCCTTGGTGAGCTGCTTTTCCTGTTTGGTGCGGCCGAAGGAGATCCGGTTCTGCTCGGCCTGCTTCTCCTTGTCGGAGCGGGCCTGCTTCTTCTTGAACTGGCGGAGATTGACGATTTCGGCGCTCACGGCACACCTACAATATAAAACAGGCGATATGAAAAAAGGGAAGCGATTGCTTCCCTTTGGTTCTTACTGCTTCTTGCGGAAGGCGTCGAGAGAGACGACCGATCCGGCTTTCTTCTCGTCGCCGTCGGCGGGCTTTGCCGCCGCGTCTTCGGTCTTCTCCGCCTTTTCGGGGGCAACCGGGTAGGCGGTGATCTCGGCTTCCGGCAGTTCGTCGCTATCGGCGAGCGGCACGTCGAACTCGAGTTCGAAATTGACCGACGGATCGTAGAAGCCGCGGATGGCGTTGAAGGGGATGAAGAGCTTTTCCGGAACGTCGGAGAAGGAGAGGCCGATCTCGAAGCTCGATTCGGTGACCTTCATTTCCCAGAACTGGTGCTGGATGACGATGGTCATCTGCTCGGGATACTTGGACTTCAGGGCCTGCGAGATGCGAACACCGGGAGCGCCGGTCAGAAAGGTGATGAAAAAGTGATGTTCGCCCGGCAGGCGGCCGGTTGCCGCGACTTCCGACAATACCTTGCGGATGACGCCGCGAAGCGCGTCCTGTGCCAGAATGTCGTACCGGATATGATCCTGCCCCATGCTTTCCCTGTCTTTCTTTCGTCCGTACGTCTGTTCCAAGCCTATATGCCATGCTCAAGCGGCTTGGAAAAGCCCGCAGCCGAGTCATGCTTTCGCAAATCATACATGATTTGAGCTTGGGGGAGAAGGTGAAGGCTTCTGTTGCCAGGTGCCTTCGGACCCCGCCTTAAGGTGCGAACCTTCAGGACTTAATTTGAAGTGTCACACCGCGATTAAGCAGCGAGACGAGCTTCCGCATAGTTGTCGTTTGCAACTACAATTTTAGCCCGATAACGGCGGTACAATGCCGAGCAAAAAGACGATCTTTACACCCTTGTCGATCCTGTTTCGCCCCCATCAAAAGCCGGCCATCTCTTTGTAAGGCCGCCGGTTTTTGGTGGAGGCGCCGGGTACCGCCCCCGGGTCCAATAGGCTTATTACACCGCTCATTTATCGCCATAGCCAATCCGAAGACTGGCAAGGCTGATATAGTGTTTTCCGGAGCGCATGGGAAGAGCCATCGTCACAAAAGCATCGTGGTCTTTCAAGGAATCACCGGGAAAAACACGGGGGCGTGATTGGTTTTGCCGGTCGATGGGCTTAAATATGGGAAAAATGGAATCGGCGGCGGGCGATGAAGCAATATCTCGATCTCTTGAACCACGTGATGGAAACCGGAACCGACCGCGGCGACCGGACCGGAACCGGCACGCGTTCGGTGTTCGGCTACCAGATGCGCTTCGATCTGCAGGAGGGGTTTCCCGTCCTCACGACGAAGAAGCTGCACCTGCGCTCGATCATCCATGAGCTTCTGTGGTTCCTGAAGGGCGACACCAATATCGCCTATCTCAAGGAGCATGGTGTCTCGATCTGGGACGAATGGGCCGACGAGAAGGGCGATCTCGGTCCTGTCTATGGCGCGCAGTGGCGCTCCTGGCCGGCGCCCGATGGCGGGCATATCGACCAGATCGCCAATCTGGTGTCCGGCCTGATCAAGAACCCGAATTCGCGCCGCCATATCGTCTCGGCCTGGAATCCCGCCGAAGTCGACAACATGGCGCTGCCGCCATGCCACTGCCTGTTCCAGTTCTACGTCGCCGACGGCAAGCTGTCGTGCCAGCTCTATCAGCGTTCGGCGGACGTGTTTTTGGGCGTGCCGTTCAACATCGCGTCCTACGCGCTGCTGACGATGATGGTCGCGCAGGTGACCGGGCTGAAGCTCGGCGACTTCGTGCATACGCTCGGCGACACGCACATCTACCATAACCATTTCGAGCAGGCGAGGCTGCAGCTGACGCGCAAGCCCAAGCCGATGCCGTTCATGCGGATCAATCCCGAGGTGAAGGACATTTTCGGCTTCACCTACGAGGATTTCGAGCTGGTCGGCTACGAGGCCGATGCCAGCATCAAGGCGCCGATCGCGGTGTGATTAAGGGGTCTCATGTCCGATATCCGCAAGACGATCGTGGTCGCCGCTGCGCGCAACGGCATCATCGGCCGTGACGGCGACATGCCATGGCGGCTTTCCACCGATCTGAAGCGGTTCAAGGCGCTGACGTTGGGCAAACCCGTGATCATGGGCCGCAAGACCTATGAATCGATCGGCCGCCCGCTGCCGGGGCGGCCGAACGTGGTGATCTCGCGCTCGACGGTGATCGATCATGCTGATGTCCGCACCGTCGGCTCGCTCGACGAGGCGGTGGCGCTGGCCGAGAGGCTGGCGGTGGAAACCGGCGTGGACGAGATCTGCATTCTCGGCGGCGGGCAGATCTACGCCCAGGCGATCGATATCGCCGATCGTCTCTGCGTGACGCATGTGGAGATGGATGTGGATGGCGATACGTCGTTTCCCGCGATCGATGCCGCCATCTGGCGTGCCGGCGAGACCCTTGACGTGCCAGCGGGCGAGAAGGACAGTTATGCCACCCGCTATGTCGTTTATGACAGGCGCTGAGCGGCGAAAAGAAACTATTTTCCAATAAACATTGCCAAGTTCCTCATGCTGCGTTGAAAGCCGATGCGGCGATACCTATAACGGTTTCGAACGCGAATATCCGTCGCCCCCGTGGGTTAAGCGATCGCAGAGTGTAACGAACAACGAGGTTTTGATGCCCTGGAGCAATCAGAATGGCGGCGGCGGCCCTTGGGGCGGCGGCGGCGGTGGAGGAAATAATCAGGGACCATGGGGGCAGGGGCCGAACCGTCCACGCGGCGGTGGCGGCGGCGGAAAGGGTGGACCGCCCGATCTGGAAGACATGATCCGTCGTGGTCAGGACCGGCTGCGCGGCGTCGTGCCCGGCGGGTTCAACACAGGCGTTCTCTTGATCGTCGCGGCCGTCATCGTGGCTTTCTGGCTTTTCCAGTGCATTTACATCGTCCAGCCGGACGAGCGCGGCGTGGAACTGCGTTTCGGTAATCCGAAGCAGGAAGTGGCGGCACCCGGCCTGCATTTCCACCTGTGGCCGATGGAAACGGTCGAAATCGTCAAGGTCACGGTTCAGCAGCAGAATATCGGCGCGACGTCGTCTTCGTCGTCGAACGGCCTGATGCTGTCGGGCGACCAGAACATCCTCAACGTCCAGTTCTCGGTGTTCTTCACCGTGACGGATCCGAAGGCCTATCTCTTCAACGTCGAGAACCCAGCCGAAACGCTGCAGCAGGTCGCCGAAAGCGCCATGCGCGAAGTCGTCGGCCGCCGTCCTGCACAGGACGCGTTCCGCGACAATCGTCAGCCGATCGAAACCGAGGTGGCCGCCATCGTGCAGGGCACCATGGATCGCTACAAGAGCGGTATCTCGATCAATGCGATCACCATCCAGGACGTCGCGCCGCCGCGTGAAGTCGCCGATGCCTTCGAAGAAGTGCAGCGTGCCGACCAGGACAAGCAGCGTCTCGTCGAGGAAGCGAACCAGTATGCCAACCAGAAGCTCGGTCAGGCCCGCGGTGACGCGGCGCAGATCCGCGAAGCGGCTGCCGCATACAAGGATCGCGTCGTGAAGGAAGCGGAAGGTGAGGCGCAGCGCTTCAGTTCCGTCAACGACGAATACACAAAGGCTCCCGAAGTGACCCGCAAGCGACTGTTCCTGGAAACCATGGAACAGGTGCTGAAGAACTCCAAGAAGGTCATCATCGACGAGAAGCAGGGGGTCGTGCCCTATCTGCCGCTCAACGAAATCGGCAAACCGGCGCAGCAGGGAGGTTGATCCATGACGTCGAATAAACTTCCCATCTTTCTCGTCGTCTTCGCCGTGGTTCTCATGGTGCTCTACTCGTCGATCTTCGTGGTCAACGCGCGCGAGCAGGCGATCGTCGTCCGCTTCGGTCAGATCCAGTCGGTGAAGACCGAGCCCGGCATCTACTTCAAGCTGCCGTTCACCTTCATGGATGCCGATCGCGTCCAGATCGTCGAGAAGCAGGCGCTTCGCTTCGACCTCGACAACATCCGCGTGCAGGTTCGCGGCGGCGCGACATTCGATGTCGATGCCTTCGTGATCTACGACATCCGCGACGTTCGCCGCTTCCGCGAAACAGTATCGGGTGACCGCGAATCCGCCGAAGCACGTCTTCGCACGCAGCTCGATTCGTCGCTGCGCCGCGTCTACGGTCTGCGTGATTTCGATGCCGCTCTTTCCGAAGAGCGTGTGGCGATGATGCTCGAAGTGCGTGACGACCTGCACAAGGATGCCGAGGCGCTTGGCCTCAACATCCAGGACGTGCGCATTCGCCGTACGGACCTGACGCGCGAAGTCGCGCCGAAGACCTATGATCGCATGCGCGCCGAGCGTCTTGCCGAAGCCGAACTGCTGCGTGCGCAGGGTGGCGAAGAAGGCCAGCGCCGTCGCGCCATCGCCGACAGACAGGTTGTCGAAATCACCGCCGAAGCGCAGCGTGATTCCGAAATCCTGCGCGGTGAAGGCGAAGCGGAGCGCAGCAGGCTCTTCGCAGACGCGTTCAACAAGAACCCCGCGTTCTTCGAGTTCTACCGCTCGATGGCGGCCTACACCACCGCCATGTCCTCGCAGGACACGACGCTGGTGCTTTCGCCGGACACGGATTTCTTCCGCTACTTCAACAGCGCGACCGGCCAGCCCGGCCAGGTTCCGTCGGCAGCGCCAAGCCTGCCTCCGGTTCCGGCAACACCGGCGAACTGATCGCCATCATCTGAATCTTCATCGGGGCCGGCATCTTGCCGGCCCCTTTATTTTATGGGGATTTCACCATCGCTCCGGGGCTTCACGGGCGGCCCACGCAGATTGCACGGGATTTCGCGAAAAGGTGATTTCACCCTCCATCATTACGCCTTATGCTCATGATCAGAGTGCGTTTTTGACACACATGAGGATGCTTGATGGCCCCCACGATCCGCCCGACCTTCAGACGATCGCTCGCGCTTCTGGCTGGGGCAGCAATGCTGGCTAATGTCGGCTTTGCCGGGGTTGTTCATGCACAGACCACGCCGCCGACCAATGGTCCGGCGTCGGTTGCCGATCTTGCCGAAGGACTGCTCGACGCGGTCGTGAACATCTCGACATCGCAGAACGTCAAGGACGACGAGGGTGCCGGTCCTGCACCGCGCGCGCCCGATGGATCGCCTTTCCAGGAGTTCTTCAACGACTTCTTCAACAAGCAGAAGGGCAAGCCGGGGAGCAATCACAATGTCAGCTCGCTCGGCTCCGGCTTCGTCATCGATCCGCAGGGCTTCATCGTCACCAACAATCACGTCATCGAAGGCGCCGACGATATCGAGGTGAACTTCGCCGACGGCAGCAAGCTCAAGGCGAAGCTGATCGGCACGGACACGAAGACCGACCTCTCGGTGCTGAAGGTCGAGCCGAAGGCGCCGCTCAAGTTCGTCAAGTTCGGCGATTCCAGCGGCATGCGCATTGGCGACTGGGTGATGGCGATCGGCAACCCGTTCGGCTTCGGCGGTTCGGTCACCGTCGGCATCATCTCGGGACGCGGGCGCAACATCAATGCCGGCCCGTACGACAACTTCATCCAGACCGACGCGGCGATCAACAAGGGCAATTCCGGCGGCCCGCTCTTCAATATGAAGGGTGAGGTTATCGGCATCAACACGGCGATCATCTCCCCGAGCGGCGGCTCGATCGGTATCGGCTTCTCGGTACCGTCGGAACTTGCGGCCGGCGTCGTGCAGCAGTTGCGTGAATTCGGCGAGACGCGTCGCGGCTGGCTCGGCGTGCGCATCCAGCCGGTCACCGACGACGTGGCTGACAGCCTGGGTCTCTCCAGCGCGAGAGGCGCGCTGGTCGCTGGTGTCATCAAGGGCGGCCCTGTCGACGACGGCTCGATCAAGGCCGGCGACGTCATCCTGAAATTCGATGGCAAGGCCGTCAACGAAATGCGCGACCTGCCGCGCGTGGTGGCTGAAAGCCCCGTCGGCAAGGCTGTCGATGTCGTGGTGCTGCGCGATGGCAAGGAGCAGACCGTCAAGGTTACGCTCGGCCGTCTTGAGGACAGCGATCAGGCGGCGGCGGACAGCTCTGACAGCAACGGCGGCGTGATCAACCCGGATCCGCAGGAAAACCAGGACATGGATCAGCCGGACGGCGATCAGGCCCAGCCTATGCCTGACGGCAAGGGCAAGCCCGCGCAGCCGGCGCCCGAGGTCGGTGATGCGAAGGATGTGCTCGGCCTGTCGCTATCGGCGCTCAATGCGGATAATCGCAAGAGCTTCGGCATCGCCGAGAGCGTCGACGGTGTTCTCGTCTCCGAGGTCAAGCCGGGCTCGCTGGCGGCCGAAAAGGGGCTGAAGGCCGGCGACGTGATCGTCGAAGTGGCGCAGGAATTCATGCGCTCGCCGGATACAGTCGTCGCCAAGGTTCAGTCGCTGAAGCAGGAAGGCCGACGCAACGCGCAGATGATGATCGCCTCGGCGAACGGCGATCTGCGGTTTGTCGCGGTGCCCATGGAGTAGGGCGTCAGTTAGCCAATCCATGGATATTTGAAAGCCGGACCCCAGTGGTCCGGTTTCTGTTTTATGCCGTCACGAAATCCGTCTTGCGGTAGCCCTGGATGTAGAGAAGCGCACTGAGGTCGGCGTGATTGATCTCGATCTTCGCTTCGGCTGCGACGGCGGGTTTGGCGTGGAGGGCGACGCCGGCACCTGCGAGGTGCAGCATGCCGAGGTCGTTGGCGCCGTCGCCGACGGCCATCGCCTCGTCAGGGGAGATGCCGAGTTTCTTCGAGATATCCTCGAGCGCATCGACCTTTGCCTGCTTGCCGAGGATCGGTTCGGCGACGAAGCCGGTGAGGTGGCCGTTTTCCTCGAGCAGGATGTTGGCGCGGTTTTCGTCGAAGCCGAGGGTGGCGGCGATGCGGCTGGTGAAGACGGTGAAGCCGCCGGAGACCAGCGCCGTGTAATAGCCCTTCGCCTTCATCGTCGCGATCAGTTCCATGCCGCCAGGCGTCAGCGTTATGCGCTTGGCGATCACCTCGTCGACGACCGAGATCGGCAGGCCCTTCAAGAGCGCCACGCGTTCGCGCAAAGCGGGCTCGAAGGCGATCTCGCCGTTCATGGCGCGGGCGGTGATTGCGGCCACCTTGTCCTTGAGGCCGACTTCAGCCGCCAGTTCGTCGATGCATTCCTGGCCGATCATGGTCGAATCCATGTCGGCGATCAAAAGCTTCTTGCGGCGCGAGTCCTGATCCTGGATCACGAGATCGATCGGGGTGCTGCCGATGACTGCTGTTATCGCGGCTTGGGCGGCCGTTGCGTCGGTGCCATCGCGCAGCGCGATATCGCAGGCTACTCCGTCGGCAAGCCAGTAGAGACCGGATGCCTTGGCGGCGTCCGCGGCCTTCTCGGCGATGGCGGCTGTCAGAACAGGATTTGACGGATTGGCAACAAGCGTGGCAACGAGAGCCATGATGGAAAACCTTCTGAACGCGATGGACGCGATCCTGATAACCGGGCCGACGGCCAGCGGCAAGTCCGCGCTGGCCGTTGAGCTTGCGAAACGTCACGATGGCGTCGTGATCAATGCCGACAGCATGCAGGTCTACGACACGCTGCGGGTGCTGACGGCGCGTCCCTCGGACGAGGATATGGAGGGTGTGCCGCATTATCTCTACGGCCACGTGCCTGCGGCGACCGCCTATTCGACCGGCGCCTGGCTGCGCGATGTCACCGCACTGCTGCCGCAACTGCGGGCGGATGGTCGTCTGCCTGTCTTCGTCGGCGGAACGGGGCTCTATTTCAAGGCGCTGACCGGTGGCCTCTCCGACATGCCCGCGATCCCCGAGGAAATCCGCACGCGGCTCCGGGCGCGGCTGATCGAGGAAGGCGGCGCGGTGCTGCATGCGGAGCTTGCGGCGCGCGATGCGGACGTGGCGGCGGCGCTCAATCCGCAGGATGGTCAGCGGATTGTTCGGGCGCTTGAGGTGCTGGAGGTGACGGGACGGTCGATTGCCGAGCTGCAGGGGCGGTCCGGCCCTGTCGTCATCGATCCGGACAGGGCGCGAAAGATCGTGGTGCTGCCGGAGCGAGCCGTGCTGCACGACCGCATCAACCGGCGTTTCGAGCTTATGCTGGCTGAGGGGGCTGCCGACGAGGTGAGGGCGCTCCTGGCGTTGTCACCGGCACCCGAGATGCCCGTGATGAAGGCCATCGGCGTTTCGCAGATCGCGGCCATGCTCGATGGTACGATGTCACGCGAGGATGTGCTGGAAAAGGGAGCAGCTGCGACGCGGCAATATGCCAAGCGGCAGATGACGTGGTTTCGCAACCAGATGGATGAGAGCTGGGAGCGGCTTGCACCTTGATGGAATGACGGACGCAAGTCTCGCGCCAGGGTTGCTATCTAAGCAGTCATGAGGACCAAACTGGGGGACCTCATGAACAACTTTCTCTTCAAGGCGCTTGCGTCGATCAACGCGATTCTCGCAGTCATCATTCTTGCCGGCTCGACAATTTCCGCCGGTGCCGCAGCGGCGGCTCAGGGCGGGCCGGGAATGTTCGTCATCGGTGCACTGTTCGGTGCGATCGGCGGGATCATTGCGGCATCGCTGGTCTGCGGGACGATTGCCTTTCTGACGCTGGTCGAGCGGCATCTCAGCGTGCTTGCGGCTGCAGCCAAATCGGGCAACGCGTAGAACCTCAATCCTTGTCGTAGAGGCTGCTCAGCGGCTTCTTCAGGATGCTTTCGCGCAGCGATACGCCGGGTTCGCGCCGAATGCTTGTGGGCTGCGCTTGCGGGTCGGCGGGACGTGGGGACGGATTTTGTTCACCGCGCATTTCGCGTCTCAGTGCTTCCAAGCGGCTGTCGATCGAGGTGTCGGCGGCGACGCCGAAGGATTCGCGTGATGATCTCGGCGGTGCTGGCGGTTCGCGCGATACCGGGGCTGTCGGCAGCATGTCGCGGCGATAGGGCTCGATCGGGGCGAGCGGCGGGGTGATCGGGATCGGGGCCGGGATGATCGGCGGATAGACGTCCGCCGTGAAGACCTTGTCGTAGTCGGCGTCTTCCTCTTCCCCGAGGTCAAGGCTCGCGTTTTTGACGCTCTGCTGGAAGGCCGAGATGTCGGGGCCGCTCACCGCGCGCATGCGGGTGACGATCTTGCGCAGATCGACGTTATCTGGATCTTCCTCGGTGAATTTCGGCGTGGCGCCGTTGGCCTTCGGCAGCAGGTCTTCGCTGACGCGGGAAAAGCGCATGCGCATCGGCACGCTGATCGCCTCGCCGAAGGCAATGGCTTCGCCGTTGCCGATCGAGGAGATGAAGCTTGTCGTCGAGATCGAGGAATTGGGGATGGCGGAGCGGATGATTTCCTGGTCGCGGTCGTTGGCGAGGCGCATGGCAAAGAGCGTCGAGCACTGCGACAGGATGGTCTGGTCGAGTTCGCCCGGGCGCTGCGTGATGATGCCGAGCGAGACGCCGTATTTGCGGCCTTCCTTGGCGATGCGGGCGATCGCCTGGCGCGTCGGGAAGAAGCCGAGCGTCGGGTCCGACGGAATATAGCGGTGCGCTTCTTCGCAGACGACGAGCATGTGGATGGCGCCATCGCTCCACAGCGCGATTTCGAATGCCATGCGGCACAGCACCGACGCCACGGAATTCACGACTTCGGATGGGATGCCGGAGAGCTGGAAGGTGCAGATAGGCTTGTTGTCGCCGGGTACACGGAAGATCTCGGCTACCGTCTCCATGATCGTGTCGGAGATCGTGTTGTTGGAGAACATGAAGTGGTAGCGCGGGTCGTTGATCGCGGCGATGATGCGCATCTTCAGCGAGCGCAGGAACGGCTTTTCGCCACGACCTTCCAGACGACCGATGCGTTCGTCGATCAGCGCCAGGAGATCGGCCATGCGGTAGGGAACCGGGGTATCGGCGGTGATCGAGCTTTTTTCGGTGGTGCGGCGGACCAGCGAATTGTCGCTGCCGCGGAAGGCGCGCTTGGCTTCCGGCAGGATGTCGCGCAACATGTCGAGCTCTTCCGGCACCGGCGTGCGGCCGCGGAAGACCACTTCGGCGAATTCCTCCAGGCGCATCAGCCAGAAGGGCAGATCGAGCGTGTCGGTGTCGACGACGACGGAATGCTTGGGGAAAGCGGCGGCGAATTCGTTGTGGGGATCGAGGATTAGGACGCGCAGCTTGGGGTCGGCCTCGATCGCCTTGTGGAGCAGCAGCGACACCGCGGTCGATTTGCCGACGCCGGTGGAGCCGACGATGGCGAAGTGTTTCGACAGCATGGAGGGGACGTGGATCGACGCATCGATGCTGTCGTCCTGCGTCAGCTTGCCGATGACGGCAGTGGTTCCGGTGCCGGCGTCATAGATGCGCATCAGGTCGGCGGAGCGGATGCGGTGCGCGACGGCGCCGAGATAGGGGTAGCGCGAGATGCCGGTCGAGAATTGCTCCGTGCCGTCCTCATCGACGCGGACTTCGCCGAGCAGCTCGGTCTCGATCTTGAAATAGTTGTCCTCGCCTTCGCCCCAGGCATGCGTGCCGGTGTTCATGGAATAAACGAGCGCCACGACGCGGTTGCGGCCGACGGTGATCGAGATCAGGCGGCCGACGGACCAGAGTTCGGTGAGATCGGTGCCGCCTGCTTCGGCGACGGCTGCGATGGTGGCGCGGGACCCGCTGCACGCGACAACGCGGCCGAGGAAACGGTTTCCCGGCGCTAGCACATCGCGGCGGTCATGCTCGCCCGCGCTGCCTGACGTCTGCAAGTCGTTGTTCTGCAAAGGGCTACTCCCTGAGATTGCAGGGCAGGATAAAAGGGAACGTTTAATAAACCCTTTGCCGCAAGGGCTTATGCGGCCATGTTTATTACCGACAGCGCATGCTCGGCTTTTTATTGCTTTAAGCGTTGACGCTGCGAAATTTTCTGTCTATCACTTCCGGCCATGAAGATAGCAGCAATTCTTATTGTGGTGGGACAGCGCATGGGCAGGATGGTGTAACCATCCGGCGATAGCCACCCATGCGCTAGACAACAGGCTCCCCAAGGGGCCTTTTTTTATGCCTGAAATTCAGGCTCGCCGCCAAGACCTTCAAATCCCAGCAGTCAAAATGGAACAAAAACATGACGGGCACGGACAATCAGACGGACGAAAACAGGATGACAGGCGCGGAAATCGTTATCCGCGCGCTCAAGGACAATGGTGTCGAACACCTGTTCGGCTATCCCGGCGGCGCCGTGCTTCCGATCTATGACGAGATCTTCCAGCAGGACGACATCAAGCACATCCTCGTTCGCCACGAGCAGGGCGCCGGCCACGCGGCCGAAGGCTATGCCCGCTCCACCGGCAAGGTCGGCGTCATGCTCGTCACGTCAGGTCCCGGCGCCACCAATGCGGTCACGCCGCTGCAGGACGCGCTGATGGATTCGATCCCGCTCGTCTGCCTCTCCGGCCAGGTTCCGACCTCGCTGATCGGCTCCGACGCCTTCCAGGAAGCCGACACCGTCGGCATCACGCGCCCCTGCACCAAGCACAACTGGCTGGTCAAGGACGTCAACGATCTGGCGGCGATCATTCATGAGGCCTTCCGCATCGCGCAGTCGGGCCGTCCGGGGCCCGTTCTGGTCGATATTCCGAAGGACGTGCAGTTCGCCACCGGCACCTACACGCCGCCGGCAGCGCACGCGATCCAGAAGAGCTACCAGCCGAAGGTTCAGGGCGATCTCAACCAGATCCAGGCTGCGATCGAACTGATGTCGAAGGCGCGTCGTCCGATCATCTATTCCGGCGGCGGCGTCATCAATTCCGGGCCCGAGGCTTCCAAGCTGCTGCGCGAGCTGGTCGAGCTCACCGATTTCCCGATCACCTCGACGCTGATGGGTCTCGGCGCCTATCCGGCATCCGGCAAGAACTGGCTGAAGATGCTGGGCATGCACGGCTCCTATGAGGCGAACATGGCGATGCATGATTGCGACGTCATGGTCTGCATCGGCGCCCGTTTCGACGACCGTATTACCGGTCGCCTGAATGCGTTCTCTCCGAACTCGAAGAAGATCCACATCGATATCGACCCGTCGTCGATCAACAAGAACGTCCGCGTCGATGTTCCCATCCGTGGCGACGTCGGCAATATCCTGGAAGACATGGTTCGCCTGTGGCGTGCCCTGCCTAAGAAGCCGGAGAAGAGCCAGATCGCCGATTGGTGGGCCGATATCACCCGCTGGCGCGCGCGCAATTCGTTTGCCTATACGCACAGCAACGACGTGATCATGCCGCAATATGCGCTGGAGCGTCTCTATGCGCTGACCAAGGATCGCGACACTTTCATCACGACGGAAGTCGGTCAGCACCAGATGTGGGCGGCGCAGTTCTACGGCTTCGAGAAGCCGAACCGCTGGATGACCTCGGGTGGTCTGGGAACGATGGGCTACGGCCTGCCGGCAGCGCTGGGTGTGCAGATCGCGCATCCGGAGAGCCTCGTCATCGACATCGCCGGTGATGCGTCGATCCAGATGTGCATCCAGGAAATGTCGGCCGCCATTCAGTATGAAGCGCCGATCAAGATCTTCATCATGAACAACCAGTACATGGGCATGGTGCGCCAGTGGCAGCAGCTGTTGCACGGCAACCGCCTGTCGAACTCCTACACCGAGGCGATGCCCGACTTCGTCAAGCTGGCGGAAGCCTATGGCGCCGTCGGCCTGCGCTGCGAAAAGCCTGCTGATCTCGACGCCACCATCCAGGAGATGATCGACGTCAAGAAGCCGGTCATCTTCGATTGCCGCGTCGCCAATCTCGCCAACTGCTTCCCGATGATCCCATCGGGCAAGGCACATAACGAGATGCTTTTGCCGGATGAAGCCACCGACGAGGCCGTCGCCAACGCCATCGACGCAAAGGGGCGTGCGCTGGTTTGATCGAAGCGAAGGGACGCGCTAGATTGATCGCGTCCCTTCCTTGAGGAGCAGGTGCCATGGCCAGAGTGAGGATTTCGGAGAACGGAAGCGTACCACTGCCGCAGGCGGTTCGTGATGCGCATGGCTGGAAGCCGGGCGCCGAGCTCGAGATCGTCGATGGCGGGCGCGGGGTCGTATTGCGGCCGGTGGAGGCGGAGCAGGAGGTGCCGGCTCAGAAGAAGAAGCTCACGATCGAGGAGTTTCTGGCGATGCGGCCAAAATACGAGGGGCCGCCGATCACAGACGAGATGATAGAGCAAGCGGTTCTGGAGGAGGCCAAGCGGCGCTGGGATGAGAAGAATAGTCGTTGATACCAACGTCTTCGTGCGTGCACTGGTGAAAGAAGCATCAGAGCACGGCCGCATCGCGGAAGCTTTGCTGTCATCCGCTACCCTTGTGGTAACGCCGACCGTTTTGCTTGAAGGTGAATGGGTGATGCGCGGGATCATGAAAATCTCGCGTCAGACAATCAATCAGCTTCTTTCCGCGGCTCTCGAGATTGGCGCTTTCGAATTTGAGCAGCACGCGTCCGTGACGGTTGCCGTTCGCGCTCATGCAGCGGGCATGGATTTCGCCGATGCCCTGCACGTCAGCCTCACGGCGGCGGGCGAGACCTTCCTCACCTTCGACAAGGGTCTCGTCAAGCTTGCTCAAAAACATATGAATTCCGTCAGCGTCGAGCTGGCGTCCTGACATAATCTGAGGAAACGGACCAAGACATGAACGCACACCTACAGCCGACGGGCTCCGCCTACTTCATTTCGCCGGAAACGGCCGCCATCGAGAACCACACGCTTTCGGTTCTTGTCGATAACGAGCCGGGCGTTCTTGCCCGCGTCATCGGTCTGTTTTCCGGCCGTGGCTACAACATCGAGAGCCTGACGGTGTCGGAGACCGAGCACCAGGCGCATCTGTCGCGTATCACCATCGTGACGCGCGGCACGCCGCAGGTGTTGGAGCAGATCAAGGCGCAGCTCGAGCGCATCATTCCCGTGCATCGCGTTGTCGACCTGACGGTGCGGGCGCGCGAACTCGGGCAGGAGCGGCCGATCGAGCGTGAAGTGGCGCTGATCAAGGTCGCCGGCGATGGCGAGACGCGCGCCGAGACGCTGCGCCTAGCTGATGCCTTCCATGCCAAGGTCGTCGATGCGACCGTCGAGCATTTCATTCTCGAACTGACCGGCAAGTCCTCGAAGATCGACCAGTTCGTGGCAATCGTGAAGCCGCTCGGCCTGATCGAGGTCTGCCGCACCGGGATCGCGGCGATGAACCGTGGTCCGCAGGGCATGTAAGTCCTGACACCAAAGTCCGTTGAAACCGAAGCCGTTGGAGATCAGAGCATCTCCAGCGGCTTTTTTCTTGACGGAGGCGGGAAGGCGGCGTCGAGGGCCGCCAGGTCCTCGTCGCTGAGGTCGAGCGAGACGGCGTCGCGGTTCTCGGTGACGCGAGCGGCATTCGAGGTCTTGGGGATGGCGACGACGCCGTCGCGCTCCAAGAGGAAAGCCAGCGCGAGCTGCGCCGGGGTTGCCTGGTTTGCCTTGGCGATGCGGATGATCTCGGGGTGGTGGATGATGCGGCCCTGCTCGATCGGCGAATAGGCCATGACGGGAATGTTGCGCTCCTGGCACCAGGGCAGGAGATCGAACTCGATGCCGCGGCGGCCGAGATTGTAGAGCACCTGGTTGGCGGCGACATTGTTGCCCGCGGGAACGGTGAGCAGTTCCTCCATGTCGTCGGTATCGAAGTTGGAGACACCCCATTGGCCGATCTTGCCCTGAGCTTTCAGCGTCTCGAAAGCCTCGACAGTCTCGGCCAGCGGGTGGTTGCCGCGCCAGTGCAAGAGGTAGAGATCGATACGGTCGGTGCCCATGCGCGACAGGCTGTTTTCGCAGGCCTCGATCGTGCCCTTGCGGCTGGCATTCCAGGGATAGACCTTGCTCACCAGATAGACCTCGTCGCGGCGGCCACGGATCGCTTCGCCGACAATCTTCTCGGCGCCGCCCTCGGCATACATCTCGGCGGTGTCGATCAGCGTCATGCCGAGGTCGAGGCCGGCGCGCAGGCTCTCGATCTCGCGCTTGGCCTCGGAGGCTTTCTCGCCCATGTTCCAGGTGCCCTGGCCGAGCACCGGCACCTCGGTGTCGTCGCGCATGGTCAGCGTTGGGATCGGATCGTCGTGCATGGTCGGCCTCGTTATGTTGTCGGTGTCTCCGGCAAGTGATATACATTGGATATCAAGGGCTAGATATGACCAAGGTGACGATTTCCAAGTGGGGTAACAGCATCGCGATCCGCCTGCCCAAGGCGGTGACCGACGAATTGCACCTGCGCGCCGGCGATGTCGTCAACCTCGACGTTCGCGACGGCAAGGCAACGCTGGAAAAGCCGAAGCAGCAGCTGGCGCCTCCACTTGTGGAGATGGTGGCGGAGATGGACAGGCTGGGGTGGGAGAACGAGCCGGAAACCGTGGATTGGGGTCGTGATGTCGGTTCCGAGCGCTTCTACGATGATGAGTGATGCATCGCCTTTCGCCGGCGCTTTATATATGGCCAATCTCGATCCAATCCTCGGCAGCGAGCAAGCTGGAATTCGACCTGTCATCATCCTGTCTGTCGATATGATGAACTTGCGGTCGCGCCGGGTGATCGTCTGTCCGATCACGAGCAACATGCAGCCGTGGATGACCAAGATCGCTTTGCCAGATGGGTTGAAGACGCGGGGGATGGTGTTGGCAGACCAGATTCGGTCGATCGACAAGGCTGCACGGCTCTTACGCTTCATCGAGCCGACGCCCGCAAGTTTCGTCACTCTGGTCAGAAGCTACGTTGGCAGGCTGCTCGATCTAAGCGTGACTGGCGCTTCCGGCTGACAATCCTGTCACCATGACAATAGGCAGATGGAAACTCCGATTTAGGTCAACTATGCTGACCTAAATTAACAAGGCTCGTGGCGAAGATCGCGGGCCACGGAGGTTGCCCCCATGCCGCTGGATACGTTTCTGGCCCTGCTTCTCTTTGCCTTCACCACATCGATCACGCCAGGACCGAACAACATGATGCTGTTCACCTCGGGCGTGAACTTCGGTTTCCGCCGGACGATCCCGCACATGATCGGCATCGGCGCCGGGTTCTTCTCGCTGCTGATCGGCGTGGGGTTCGGGCTAGGCGCGGTGCTGCATACGGTGCCGGCGGTCTATACGGCGCTGAAGTTTGCGGGCGGGGCCTATCTGGTGTGGATTGCCTGGAAGATCGCGACGTCGCGGTCGCTCAGCGAAGGCAAGGGCGCGGTGAAGCCGATGTCTTTCCTGTCGGCGGCAGCGTTTCAGTGGGTCAATCCGAAGGCCTGGGTGATGGCGGTGACGGCGATGGCGACCTATACGATCCAGGATATCTATTTCGTCAGCGTCATGATCGTCGGGCTGGCCTTTGCCGCCGTCAACGTGCCGAGCGTGTCCACCTGGGCCGGTTTTGGCTCGGCGCTGCGCGACTGGCTGTCCGATCCTGTGCGGCTGAAGTGGTTCAACATCACCATGGCGGCGCTTCTGGTGCTCAGCCTGTGGCCGATGCTGAAATAGGCCGATCGCGTTGGTCGGGGCTTGGCGTCGGCTTCGCGAGTGCCTAAGGATGTCGGGACACTGGCGGAGGATAGTCTCTTGCACGACGACCACGAACACGACGACCACCATGATCACGATCATCATCATGATCATCACCACGACAACCACTATTCGGACATGCAGGCCCGCGTGAAGGCGCTGGAGACGGTGCTGACGGAGAAGGGACTGATCGATCCGGCGGCGATCGACGCGATCGTCGACACCTATCAGACCAAGGTCGGACCCAGGAACGGCGCGCGCGTGGTCGCCAAGGCGTGGAGCGATCCCGATTTCGCGGAATGGCTGAAGCGCGACGCGACGGCTGCGATCGCCAGCCTCGGCTACACGGGACGCCAGGGCGAGCACATGCGCGCTGTGTTCAACACAGACGAGACGCACAATCTTGTCGTCTTCACGCTGTGCTCCTGCTATCCATGGTCGGTGCTGGGGCTGCCGCCCACATGGTACAAGGCGCCGGCCTATCGTTCGAGGGCCGTGATCGACCCGCGCGGGGTGCTAAGCGAATTCGGCGTGAGCCTGCCTGAAAGACAGAAGATCCGCGTCTGGGATTCGACGGCGGAACTGCGCTATCTCGTCATCCCGCAGCGGCCGGAGGGCACCGAGGGCTTGAGTGAGGAGCAACTGGCCGATCTCGTCAGCCGCGATGCGATGATCGGCGCCGGCCTTGCCGCAGCACCCGGAGCAGCGGCATGAACGGGCCGCACGACCTCGGCGGGCAGATGGGCTTCGGCGCCGTCGCGCCGGAGAAGGACGAGCCCTATTTCCACGCGGATTGGGAGAAGCGGGCGCTAGGGCTGACGCTCTCCTGCGGCGCCTTCGGCGCCTGGAATATCGACGAGAGCCGGCATGCGCGCGAAAGCATTCCGCCTGCCAGCTATCTCTCGGCCAGCTATTACGAGATCTGGACGCGGGCGCTGGAGGTTCTTCTGGAACGCCACGGCTTTACCAGCGCCGACGAGATCGAAAGCGGCCACAGGCAGTTCGACGGCGCTGCCCCGAAGCGGGTGCTGAAGGCCGATATGGTGTCAGGCGTTCTCGCCAAGGGCGGCCCCTGTGATCGGCCGCTGGATCAACCGGCACGGTTTGCCGTCGGCGACCGCGTGAAGACGCGCAATTTCAATCCAACGACGCATACGCGGCTGCCGCGCTACGCGCGCGCCAAGGTCGGCGTCATCGAGGCAGTGCAGGGCTCCTTCGTGTTTCCAGACGATAACGCCCATGGCAAGGGCGAGAACCCGCAATGGGTCTACACCGTCGTGTTCGACGGCGGCGAGATCTGGGGCGAGGGGGCTGATCCCTCGCTGACGGTGTCGATCGATGCCTGGGAGAGCTATCTGGTTCCTGCTGACGGCTGAGTTCGCGAATAACGTCGATTAAAGCAGAGAGTCGCGGAGGCACGTAAGGACAGTGGCGAGTTGCGCGTCTTTGACAAGCGGCCGCCCGTCGCTATATTCGCAAGCATGAGCAAGAAAAGCGTCAAAGTGGGTTCTCAGCCACGATCCGCGCGTGATGGGTCATATGCTCTGGTAGGCAGAGATGCCAAAGCCGGGACGGCTTCCGTCGTCTTGGGTCAAAACAATGCTTTGCCTAATCGTGGGCGCGATGTCGCCAAGCCCAAGGCTGTGATTAAGCCCGTGCCGCTCGATCCAGATGCATTCATGGATTATCTGCTCGACGAAGATGCCGTCATTATGGAGCATCTTGCCAAGTGAGCGACGAACCCGTTTGGGTCGTGGCTGAACATGTCGTTCACTTCAACAAACGGGCTGTCGGAGCGACCGGGGAGCCTCACCTTGTCCGCGATATGGGGGCGATAGAAGCTGGAATCGATCGCGTTAGAAATCAATTTGCGTATGGAGAGACGGATTTTGCCGTTCTCGCCGCGCATATGATCTATGGCGTGGGAAAAGCTCACGGTTTCGGACAAGGAAATAAGCGGACGGCTTGGGCCGCGGCACGTTACTTCCTGGCATTGAATGGCTACACGCTCCTATATGATCCTGATCCCCAGCAAGCGGCAGCCGCAAAGCTATTTGTTGCAAAGGCTGTCGAGCAGTTGATGGACGATAAAATCTTGTTTGACGAAGTGGTTGAGATTGTCAGAGATCGTCTGGTGCCAAATCCCAATTCGTAAGACAAAGGACCTGGCGATTTTCATCATGCTATCAAGGAGATCAGTATGATCGACCTCATTCAATGCTCGGGAGAGCTATCTTGAGCCAGTGTGACACGCGCTCTCCGCTTGCCCAATCACCGCAATTGCCACGCTCCCAGGACGGCGAGCCGGTGTTTCCGGAGCCGTGGGCGGCGGAGGCGTTTGCGATTACGGTGCATCTGCATGAGCGCGGGCTGTTTACGTGGACCGAGTGGGCGGAGGCGTTGTCCGGTGAGTTGCACAAGCCCGGCCGGGCCGTCGATGGCAGCGATTATTTCGATTGCTGGGTGGCGGCGTTGTCGTCGATCCTTGTCGATCGCGGTGTGGCCGATGCGGAGGCGATTGCCGCTTTGCAGCAGAGTTGGCAGCGGGCGGCGGAGGCGACGCCGCATGGGCAGCCGATTAAGCTTGCCAATGATCCGCAGCGCTGATGTCTTCGTCTCCTCGCGGTGACATTAGGACGGAAACTGGCGGTAGCACTCTTCGGCGACCTTTCTCAGCTCCTCGCGTGAAATCTCGCCGGTGACGGCGTAGCCGAGTTCGCCGTCGATCCAGTAGAAGGTCTCGATATTGTCTGATGAGGCGAAGCGGAAGCTGGTGGTCTTGTTCGCCGTGTTGCGACCGACGAGGACGGTGAGGCGTTCGCCGGTCTGGTTCTCGTACATGAACATCGCGCCCGGCTTGCCGTCGACAGGCAGCAGGCGGCCGCCGACGAGGTGGTAGTCCAGGCTCGTGAGGTCGGGGACCTTGAGGTTCGATATAGCGAGGCGTTTGCCGAGCCAGGTGGCGAGGTGGGCTTCCTCGTCGGCGAAGACCTCAACGGGGTGGCGGACTTCGCTGGCGTAGACCAGGAAGGCGTTTTGGGCTTCCTTCGGAAAGGTTTCCTGGGCTGTCAGCTGCAGTTGGGGGCGCTCGAAGAGAGCCGGGCCGTAGTGGCCGGCGAGCGTGCCGGCGGCGAAGACGACGAAGGTTGCGGCGATAGCGGCGAGGCGCTTCGACCAGGGGGAGAGCACGGGGGGCTGGCCGATCATGTCGGCGTCGCCGGGTCTGCTTGTCTCGTAGCCTGAGAACATTGCCTTGATGCCGGCGTTCTGGGCCTGCCATTCGGCTATTCTTGCGGCATCGTCGGGGTTGTCGCGCAGCCAGGCCTCGATGCGTGGGTGGTCGGCGGCCGGCAATACGCCGTCGGTATAGGCGTGGAGGTCCGCTTCGGTCACGGGTTGGTCGGCGGCGTTCATTTTGGTCTCCGAAGCGTAATGACGTTGTCTGATTTCATATGTTCGGCCAGTTGCTGGCGGGCGCGAGAGAGGCGCGACATGACGGTGCCCAAGGGTATGTCGAGCATGTCGGCCACTTCCTGGTAGGTGTAGCCCTCGATGACCACGAGCATCAGCACGGCACGGTGATCCTCCGACAGGCCGTTCAGCGCGTCTTCCAGGCGGGAGCGCTCGAGCGGATCGGCGGATGTCTCGGGGGCTGCCACGTCCATGGCGCCGTCTATATCGACCGTGTTGCCGCGCACGATGGTGCGGCGCTGGTTGCGATAGAGGTTGGTCATGATCGTCAGCACCCAGCCGCGCAGGTTCAGGCCGCGCCACTGCGCGCGGCGGGCGAGCACCTTTTCGACGCAGTCCTGCAGCAGATCCTCGCCATCGCTGTCGGAGCGCGTCAGGCTGCGGGAATAGCGCCTGAGCGACGGGAGGAGGGCCAGTATCTGGCCCTCGAAGGTTTCGGGTGCGGGTGGCTTCATGCGATCAAGCCTGCCCAGCGTTTATGGCTTTGCGACATCCCACACATCCTTGACGCCGTCGCCGGTGATATCGCCCATCTTCTTGTCCTTGACCCAGAAGTAGAGTGGCATGCCGTCCTTCGCCCATTGCTTCATGCCGTCCTTGCGGTCCACGATCGAGTATGCCCCTTCCGGCTTGGCATTGCCATCGGCCATCAGCGGCGGCCAGTTCTTGGCGCAGTCGTCGTAGCAATTGGACACGTCCTTCGTGTCCTTCTTGAAGGTGTAGAGCGACATGCCGTTTTCGCCGGCGAGGACCTTGCCCTTGGCGGAATCGACCGTCTTGACGGGCGGGGCGGCGAAGGCGGCGGTAGCGGCTGCGGATGCGACGGCGAGAGCGATCAGGAATTTCGCGGATTTCATCGGGTGTCTCCTCGGGTTGGGCGCACGCGGTTTGCGTTGGCTGACATGAGACAAAGCGGGGGGCGATTTTATTCCGTGGTGTCGTCAGATTTTTTTCGATCGGGCGGGGAGGCCGGCCGCCTTGCGGCATTTTGCGGTTGCCTATCGCTGACGAATCCTGCCAAGTCGATGGATCATGCAATTTGCTCCGCAACAAGACGAAGCCCTGAAAGCCGTTGCCAAATGGCTGAAGGAGGGAAAGGCCCCGATTTTTCGGCTGTTCGGCTATGCCGGCACGGGAAAGACGACGCTTGCGCGGCATTTCGCCGAGCATGTCGATGGCGAGGTGCTGTTTGCGGCGTTCACCGGCAAGGCGGCGCAGGTGTTGCGGACGCGTGGCGCCAGCAATGCGCGTACGCTGCATTCGCTGATCTACCGGCCGCGCGGCGAAGAGGCTGTCGAGGACGAAGAGACCGGCAAGACCTCGATCGCGCCGATGTTCACCATTAACCGCCAGAGCCCCGTCGCCAAGGCGGCGCTGATCATCGTCGACGAATGCTCGATGGTGGATGAGGCGCTGGGCAAGGATTTGATGAGCTTCGGCACGCCGATCCTTGTTCTCGGCGATCCCGGCCAGCTGCCGCCCGTCTCCGGTGGCGGCTTCTTCACTAACCAGGAACCGGACTATCTCCTGACCGATATCCACCGGCAGGCGCGCGACAACCCGATCATCGGGCTCGCCATGCAGGTGCGTGAGGGCAAGGAGATCATGTATGGCGATTACGGGGCGGCGCAGGTGATCTCGAAGAACGAGGTCAACCAGTCGCTTGTGCTCGACGCCGATCAGGTGCTCGTCGGCACGAACCGCACGCGGCGGCGCTATAACCAGCGGCTGCGCGAGCTGAAGGGTTTCACCGCCGATTATCCGCAGACGGGCGACAAGCTGGTCTGCTTGCGCAACGATCCCGCCAAGGGGCTGCTCAACGGTTCGCTCTGGCAGGTGATGACGTCTTCTAAGGAGACGACCAAGCCAGGGATCAACCTTCTGATCCGGCCCGAGGATGACGATATCGATCGCGGGGCGGCGAAGATCAAGCTGCTGAAGCAGGCCTTCGAGGATGTCGAGGGCGAGATTCCCTGGAATACCCGCAAGCGCTACGACGAGTTCGATTTCGGCTATGCGCTGACCGTGCACAAGGCGCAGGGTTCGCAGTGGAACAATGTCGTCCTGTTCGATGAAAGCTGGGCGTTTCGCGATACGAGGGAGCGCTGGCTCTACACGGCGATCACGCGCGCGGCGGAAACGCTGACGATCGTTCGCTGAGTTTTTCAAGCGCGTCGCATGTCGGTGCCGCAAAACCGCTGCACAGTTTTACGCGCTATGCTTCAGATCTGCACGATGCCGAGCAGAACCGCCTTGGCGATTGCCTGGAAGCGGTTGTTGGTGTCGAGCTTTCTGATAATCGCGGCCTCGATCGATTTCGCGTCGTCCTCCTTGAGATCGAGCGTGCGGGCGATGCGTTGGGTCGATAGTCCCTCGGTCATCAGCACGAGGCAGCGATATTCCTGTTCGGTCAGCGAGCGCTCATGCTGGTTGTCGTTGAGCGGCGGCTCGTCGCCGGGGGCGGTGTTCTCCAGCAGTTCGGTCACCTGCTGAAGCTGGCGGTGCAGCGTCGACATTTCAGCCGTCAGTTCGCGCTTTCGCGAGGCAAGGGCGGCGGCGAAGACGGCGTCGGCGTCCTGCTGCGAGGTGGAGCTGCAGAGATCGGCCATCAGTTCCTGGATGACGGCCACCGGCATGCCCGCCTCGCGGCAGACGTTGATGACGGCCATGCGCCTTATGTCGGCGTGTTCGTAGACGCGCATCAGCCCGATGCGGCTCGAGGCGATCAGCCCTTTCTCCTCGTAGAAATGCAGGGTCCGGTGGGTGACGCCGAAGGCATTGGCCATGTCGGCAATCGCGACCTTGCCGCCGGGCAGGCTTGCCGGGTGCGCGACGCGCGGCAGGAACCTGAAATCCGGAGGCGCCTGGGGCGGAGCGTTTGGTCTTGCAGCCTGCTTATGTCGTTCGGACATGAGCCCTCCTGTTCTACGCATGATCAAGTGCGCGCATGACATGGATACGGGCGCGGTCGAGCGGTTTTGACGATGCATTCCCGGTCGGCATGCAAAGCAACGGATCCTCGATCTGGTGATCCATTGCGATCAGACTATGCGTTAAACGACTGATTTGTTATCCTTAAAAATAGTCACTTGTAAATAATAGTCGAATGTACATGCGACTGCACTGCAACTTCTGAACGAATCGTGCGAGGCGTTTCTGTCCCGGATGCTTAATCGTTTTTCTGATACGTCTTGCCGTTGGCGTTACTTTGCTTGCGGCCATGTGGCGGCGGTGAGCCATCAATCAGAAATTCACATGCAATCATGCACGAATCTCGTTGGCCGCGACGGCGTCCTTGGCTTAAAAGCGAGGCAGCTTCTTTCATTGAATGGAAACTCGCCATGCCCACCACGCTTTCCGTCAATCTCAACGCCATCGCCATGCTGCGCAATCGCCGCGACCTGCCCTGGCCGAGCGTCGAGGCGCTGGGGCGCATCGCGCTCAAGTCGGGCGCGAGCGGGCTGACGGTGCATCCGCGCCCAGACGAGCGTCACATCCGGTTTTCCGATCTGCCGGTCATTCGCAACCTGATCGACGATGAATTTCCGGAAGCGGAGTTTAATATCGAGGGCTATCCGACGGACGAGTTCCTCGACCTCTGCGCCAAGGCCGCGCCCGAGCAGGTGACGCTGGTGCCGGATCATCCTTCGCAGGCGACGTCCGATCACGGCTGGGACTTCCGCAAGGATCGCGCATTGCTGACGGATGTGATTGCGCGGCTGAAGAAGATGGGCACGCGCGTATCGCTGTTTGCCGATGGGGACGGGGATGAGGAGGCGGTGGCGATTGCCAAGGCAGTGGGCGCCGATCGGATCGAGCTCTACACCGGCCCCTACGGCGGCTGTTATGATGCGCCGGAGCGGGTGGGGCCGATCCTTGAGGCGCTGGGCAAGACGGCTGATGCGGCTCTGGCGATCGGGCTAGGCGTCAATGCTGGGCATGATCTGACCGTCGCCAATCTGCCGCCGCTGGTGAAGCGCATCCCGAAGCTCGCGGAAGTCTCGATCGGCCACGGGCTGACGGCGGATGCGCTGGAGTTCGGCATGGCCGAGACCGTGCGCCGCTTCTGCCGCGCTTGCGGCCAGAAGATCTAAGTCCAGTCTGGCCAAACAAAAACCCGCCCCGGTGGTGCGGAGCGGGTTGTGGCTTCAGGGAGAGCGCTGTCAGGCGACGAGCGCTGCCTTGTTGGCCACGAAGTAGTCCTTCAGCGACTGCGGCTGCTTGCCGGTCAGCTTGGTGAAGTCCTCGGTCACGTGATCGAAATTGCCGGCGCGGACATTGGCGTCGGCCGAGACCAGCATGTCGGCGACAAAATCAGGAAGACCGGCGCCGAGGAGGCCCTGGCGCAGTTGCTGGTCGGTGACCTTCACGGCGGCGAGCGGCTTGCCGGCGGCTTCGGAAATGGCGGCGGCGATCTCATCGGCGGAAAGCGACTGCGCGCCAGTCAGCGTGTAGGTGGCGCTGTCCTTGGTGCCCGATGCGAGGGCCGCGGCGGCGCCAAGGGCGCAATCGTCGCGGGAGATGTTCGGCACCTTGCCGTCGCCCGATGCCGTGTACCAGCTGCCGCCCTGAAGATTGTGCGGCATGGAGTGCATGTAGTTGTCGAGATACCAGGCGTTGCGGATGATCGTGTAGGGCAGGCCGCTTGCCTTGACGGCGTTTTCGGTGCCGAGATGGTCGGGCGCGAAGGTCACCAGCGACTTGTCGGGCGAGGGCATCGAGGTGTAGGCGATGTGCTTGACGCCGGCCTTCACAGCTGCGGCGACGGCCGTCGTGTGCTGCTTCAAGCGCAGGCCGGGAACGGCGAGCGCGTCGGTGCTGATGATGAGCACGCGATCGGCGCCCTTGAAGGCGGCTTCCAGCGAGGCGGCGTCGTCGAAGTCGGCCTTGCGGGTCTGGACGCCCTTGGCGGCGAGCTCCGAAAGCTTGGAGGTGTCGCGGCTGGCAGCGATCAGGTTGGCCGCGGGAACCTTGTAGGTCTCGAGCAAGTGATGGATGACGCGCTGGCCAAGCTGTCCGGCGGCACCGGTGATGAGGATCGTTTCGCTCATGTCTGTAAACCTCTAGGTTCGATTGCTGGTCTCGAAAAGAGACTAGGGCTAAAATAGGGATTGACCGACAGCTGTAAAGGAGGCAGTTTTTGCGCCGTAAGTTACCAAAAGGGAACCAGCAGCATGGCCGGCACCGTCGTCAACCTGAAGAGCAAGGCCGAGCCGCGCGTGCGGAACGAGGTCGATCTCTCCAAGCTCGATTTCAACAATTGTCCGGTGCGGGACATGATGCAGCAGATCGGCGGCAAGTGGTCGACGCTGATGCTGGAGGCGCTGTCGCAGCAGCCTTATCGTTTCGGCGAGCTGCGCCGGATGATCCCCGATATCTCCCAGCGCATGCTGACGCAGACGCTGCGCGACCTGCAGCGCGACGGCTATATCGAGCGCGAGGTGTTTCCGACCAAGCCGCCGAGCGTCGAATACCGGATGACGGATCTCGGAAACTCGCTCTACCAGACGCTGGCATTGCTTTTGAACTGGGCGGAGAACAACCATGAGGCCGTTCGCTCCGCCCGGATCAAGTTCGACGCATCGGGTGCGTGACGCGTGCGTGCCTTGCGGCACGAAGTGAAGCGTCACGCCGTTCCCGATACTGATTAGCGCTTCCGCAGCCCTTCCGTGAGGAACAGCAGGAAGGCGAGGCTGGGGAAGCAGAGGCCGATCCAGGCGGCCAGCGTCCAGCCGCCGGTGGCGAACGCCCAGCCGCCGATGGCCGAGCCGAGCGCACCGCCGGCGAAGAAGGTTGCCATGAAGAGGCCGTTGAGGCGGCTGCGGTGCTCCGGGCTGATCGCGTAGATCGCCCTCTGGCCGACCACGAGATTGGTCGTTACGCCGAAGTCGAGAATGATGGCGGCCGCCGTGAGCAGCGTCAGCGCGAGTACGGAGCCGTCGGTCGCGAAGTGGCTCATCAGGAAGGCGGCGATGCCGCAGAGCATGGCGATGGTCGAGGCGATCTTGGTCAGGCCACGGTCGGCGAGGCGGCCGGCGATCGGTGAGGCGATGGCGCCGGCGGCACCGGCAAGCGCGAAGAGCGCGATGCCGTTCTGCGTCAGGCCGAAGGCGGGGCTGGCGAGCAGAAGCGGCGTCGTCGTCCAGAACAGGCTGAAAGCGCCGAACATGCCGGCCTGATAGAGCGCGCGGCGCTGCAGAACGCGGGAATGCAAGGCGAGATGCGCCATGGAGGCGAGCAACGCGCCGTAGCTCAGCCGGGTGTGCGGGGTGCGGACCGGCAGCTGGACGCGCAGGATGGCGGCGAGCAGGATCATGACGACGGCCGAGACGTAATAGACGTCGTGCCAGGAGGTCGCTTCGGCGAGGAAACTTGCGACCGGGCGGGCGAGCATGATGCCGCAGAGCAGGCCGCTCATGACATTGCCAACGACGCGACCGCGTGAGGCATCGGGCGCCATGTTGGCGGCAAAGGGCACGAGGACCTGAACGGCAACCGAGCCCATGCCGATACAGAGCGAGGCGGTGAGGAACATGGTGGGGGTCGTCGACAGGGCGGCGCCGATGAGAGACACGGCCGAGGCGGCAACCAGGATCAGCACCAGCTTGCGGTTTTCCATGAGGTCGCCGAGCGGGACGATCAAAAGCAGGCCGAGGCCATAGCCGATCTGCGTCAGCGTGACGATCAGGCCGGTGGCGGCCGGGCTGAAGCCGAGCGATGCGCTGATCGGGCCGGCGAGCGGCTGGCCATAATAGAGGTTGGCGGCCACGAGCCCGCAGGCGGCGGCGAAAAGAAATGTCATCAAGGGCGAGATCGTTGGCGCGGCAACGGTCTCCGGCGTGGTGGATGAAAGGCTCATGCGGTGCTCCGGGGGCAAACGGATAGTACAGGTGGTTACGAGCGCGGTTTTGCGCGCTCATGGGAAAACGATCAGGTCAGAAGCTTCATCGCCTCGCGGGCAACGGCGTCCATATCGGGCGCTGTGCGGCCGGTCTTGCCGACGATGCGCATACCGGCGGTCAGGCAAAGCAGGGTGCGTGCCGTGGCTTCGACATCGAGCGTGGCTGAAATGGAGCCGTCGCTCTGGCCGAGGCGGATGAGCTCGACCAGGTGCGCTTCATTGGCGTTAAATGCATCCGAGACGCGTTGCGCGGCTTCCTCGTCGAAGATCGCGAGCTCATTGGCGCTGCCGACCACGAGGCATCCTCGCGTGCCGGACTCGCCATGGGAAGATGATGCATAGGACACCAGAAGTTCGCGAACCTTGTCGCGGCCAGTGGCGGCGTCTTGCAGGCGGGCGTCGAGCACGGCGAGGCGAATGCGCCGATAGCGGTCGAAGGCGGCGAGGAAGATGCCGCGCTTGTCCTTGAATGCCTTGTAGACGCTGCCCGAGGTCAGCTGCATCGCCTCGGTCAGTTCGCTGATCGAGGCGGCGTGATAGCCGCGTTCGGAAAAGACGTCGAGCGCCTTGCCAAGCGCTGCGTCCATATCGAATTCCCGCGGGCGTCCGCGCGCTCGGCTGGTGTCGATGAGTGCGTGTGTCATCATGGATCGACTGATTAGGAAATGATCGTTTCCAAATCAAGCCGAAACTTGCCGTTTTACAATTTAGAGATCGAGAACCCAGGTCTGCCCGTTGAGCTCGGGGCCGAACATGCGGTGCTTCTCCTCGGAGACGAGCTGGAAGCCGGCTTTCATATAGATCGAACGCGCCGTAGACAGGACGTCGTTGGTCCAGAGCGAGATCTGCCGGTATCCCTTGGCGCGCGCGAAGCGGACGCATTCGTCGACCAATGTCTTTCCAAGGCCGAGCCCGCGCGCCGATTTGTCGATGTAGAGGAGCCGCAATTTGGCGACGCCGTCGCCGCCGTTGGTCATCAGCACGGAGCCGATGTTGACGCCGCCGCGCTCGGCGATCCAGGCGTACTCCATGGCCGGATCGAAATTGGTGAGGAAGCGTCCGGCGACCTCGGCCACGAGCCCCTCGAAGCGCATGTCCCAGCCATATTCCTCGCTGTAGAACTTCGCCTGGCTTTCGACGATCCAGCCGATGTCGCCGGCGCGATGAGGGCGGATGACCAGAGGCGGCAGCGTCGCTTCGGGATCAAGCAGGGAGCGGATCGTCTTCATCGCCGCGACGACGTTTTGCGGTTCGCCTGATGCCAGTTTCTCGAAACGTCCGGCGATCTGGGCGTTGGAGCGGTCGACGAGCTCCTGGAACTGCGCGCATCCCTGGTCGGTGACAGAGATGAGCTGGCTGCGCCGGTCGTCGGGATCAGGCGTCGTCTCCATCAAGCCTTCGGTCTTGAAGCGCTTGAGGATACGGCTGAGATAGGCGGGGTCGAGGTGCAGGTCGCGGACCAACGCCACGGCGCTGACGCGCTCCTGCGAGCCCACTTCAAAGAGGACGCGCGTCGGTCAGCGTGAACGGGGTGTCGAGATAGGCCTTGCTGAGGACCCCAAGGAAATTGGTGTAGAAGCGGTTGAAGTCGCGGGCGGCGTCGATGAGGGCGGAATCGCACATGGATCAGGTCTCCTGTTGAGAGACCCCGTCCCTTAATTGGTTGACTGAGTCAACTAAATTGTTGCGACTAGGCGACCGACTTCCGTGTGGCTTGATCGCCCAGGGCAAAATCGACGGCGGCTTTGGCGTGGATCTTGGTGGTATCGAAGCCGGGCAGGGGCAGGTTGTCCGGGTCGAGGATCAGGCAGATCTCGGTGCAGCCGAGGATGATGCTGTCGGCGCCCTTGGCGCGTTCGCGCTCGATGATCTCAAAGAGCTTTTCGCGTGAGCTATCGAGGATCTGGCCGGCGCACAACTCGTTGAAGATGATGTCGTGAACAGTGGTGCGGTCGTCCTGATCCGGCACCATGATGTCGAGTCCGAGGCTTTTCACGCGATCGGTATAGAAGCCGTGCTCCATCGTGTAACGCGTGGCGAGCAGCAGCGGGCGGCGGCATCCGGCGGCCTTCAGCGCTGCCGCGGTCTCATCGATGATGTGGATCAGCGGGACGGTGATGCGCTCGGCGACGGGGCCGGCGACGAGGTGCATGGTGTTGGTGCAGATCAGGACGCAGTCGGCGCCGGCCGATTGCAGGCGTGCTGCGACGTCGCTGAGCCGTTTGCCGGCGGCATCCCAATCTCCGGCCTTCTGCATCGCGACGATCTCGTCGAAATTCACGGAATGCATCAGCAATTCGGCGGAGGCGAAGCCGCCGAGGCGGTCGCGAACCATCTCGTTGATCAGGCGATAGTAGACGGCGGAGCTTTCAAAGCTCATGCCACCGATCAGGCCGATTGTCCGCATTCGATGCTCCTCCTTCTGCTGCTGCGTCTTGGCGACGAGCGTTCTTCTGGCGGTCGCCCGCTTTAGGGCGCATCATGCAAATAACGGGTGGAATTGCCAGCCGATCCTGTTCTTTTGTATGGGGAAATGCCGCATTTGGGATCGTGCATGTCGTCGCTCCAGCCCGCGCGCTGATTGGTCGCAGTCCCGTCAACGCAGGTTAGCTATGCTGAAACGGTGGTTGAAACGGGGCTAGGGAAGATGACATTGGTCAATTCTTATGCAAATTACCAAAAGGGTAGATTATGGCCGATCATCACGTCGTCGTTGTTGGAGGGGGCTTCGGAGGGCTGCAACTCGTAAACGACCTTAGAGGCGCTGGTGTCCGCATTACGCTCGTCGATCGGCGCAATCACCATCTCTTCCAGCCCTTGCTATACCAAGTCGCCACAACGATTTTGTCGACCTCCGAGATTGCCTGGCCGATCCGCCATCTCTATAGCGACCGCCCCGAAGTGACGACGCTGCTCGGCGATGTCTCGGGCGTCGATACCGGCACGAAGTCGGTCACGCTGCGCGATGGCAATGTCCTGCAATACGACACGCTGGTGCTCGCCACGGGCGCGACCCATGCATATTTCGGTCGCGACGACTGGGCGCCGGTGGCGCAGGGGCTGAAGACGCTCGAGGATGCGACGACGATCCGCCGCCGCGTGCTCCTGGCCTTCGAAAAGGCGGAGACGGCGCTTGATCAGGCCGAGCGCGACGCGCTCTTGACCTTCATCATCATCGGTGCCGGCCCAACCGGCGTGGAGCTTGCCGGCATCATCGCCGAACTGGCGCACAAGACGCTGCCGAAGGAATTCCGCAATATCGACACGCGCAAGGCCAAGGTCATTCTCGTGGAGGCCGGACCGCGGGTCCTGCCGACCTTCGTGCCGGAGCTGTCCGAATATGCCTTGAAGGCGCTCAACGATCTTGGCGTCGAGGTGCGGCTTGGAAAGCCGGTTACCGAATGCACGGCCGAGGGTGTGCAGATCGGCGAGGAGTTCATCCCGAGCCGGACGATCAGCTGGGCCGCCGGCGTTCAGGCATCGCCTGCCGCGAAGTGGTTGGGTATCCCGGCCGACCGCGCCGGCCGCGCAATCGTCGAGAAGGATCTGACCGCACCGGGCCTGCCCGAGGTTTTCGTTATTGGCGATACCGCTTCGGTGACTCAGGAGAGCGGCGCTCCGGTGCCGGGCGTTGCGCCCGCCGCCAAGCAGCAGGGCGCCTTCGTCGCCAAGGTCATCCACGCACGGATGAAGGGCAAGACGCCGCCGGCCTTCAAGTACAGGCACCAGGGAAGCCTGGCGACGATCGGCCGGAGTGCCGCAATCGCCGATTTCGGCAAGATCAAGCTCAAGGGCGGTCTTGCATGGTGGATCTGGGGTATCGCCCACATCTACTTCCTGATCGGCACGCGCTCGCGCTTTTCGGTCGCCTGGAGCTGGCTGTGGATCTTCCTCAGCGGCCAGCACAGCGCCCGCCTGATCACGCAGCGCGAGACCATCGCGGACGAGAAGTAAGCATCGTCCCAAGATTTGCGGCGACCATTCGAAAGCCTCCGGTGCGAACCGGGGGCTTTTCTGTTTCCTGTAGCGGCCACGAAAAAGCCCCCGCCGGATGACGGGGGCTTCGTTTTTCGATTGGTGGAGCGGGCGAACCCGCTACCCGTTCGATCAGGCCGCCAGCGAGGCGATGTCGATGACGAAGCGGTAGCGAACGTCGCTCTTCAGCACGCGCTCGTAAGCTTCGTTGACGTCCTGGATGTTGATCTTCTCGATTTCCGAGACGATGTTGTGCTCGCCGCAGAAATCCAGCATTTCCTGGGTTTCCTTGATCGAGCCGATCATCGAGCCGGCCAGCGTGCGGCGGGCCGGGATCAGCGAGAAGGCATGGACCGGGACGGCATTTTCCGGAACACCGAGCAGGACCATCGTGCCGTTGACCTTCAGCAGGTTCAGGTAGGCATTCCAGTCGATCTCGGCGGAAACGGTGCACAGGATCAGGTCGAAGGTGCCGGCGAGCTTTTCGAAGGTCGAGGCATCAGACGTTGCGTAGTATTCCTTGGCGCCGAGCTTCAGGCCGTCTTCCTTCTTCGACAGCGATTGCGAGAGGACGGTGATATCGGCACCCATGGCGGAGCCGATCTTGACGCCCATGTGGCCGAGGCCACCCATGCCGACGATGGCGACCTTCTTGCCGGGGCCGGCGTTCCAGTGCTTCAGCGGCGAGTAGAGGGTGATGCCGGCGCACAGAAGCGGCGCGGAGGCGTCGAGCGGCAGGTTGCCGGGGATCGACAGGACGTAGTCTTCCCTGACGACGATCGAGTCGGAGTAACCGCCCTGCGTTGCCGTCTTGCCGTCGCGATCGACGCTGTTGTAGGTGCCGACGAGGCCCGGCATGTACTGCTCGTTGTCGAGGTCGCGGGTTGCGCAGCCGACGCAGCTGTCGACGAAGCAGCCGACGCCGACGTGGTCGCCGACCTTGAACTTGGTGACGTTGGCGCCGACGGCCGAAACGACGCCGGCGATTTCGTGGCCCGGTACGATCGGGTAGACGGCATTCTTCCATTCGTTGCGAACGGTGTGAATGTCGGAGTGGCAGATGCCGGCGTACTTGATGTCGATGACGACGTCATCCGCGTTCGGGTCCCGACGTTCGAAGGTGAACGGCGTCAGCGGCTTGGATGCATCGGTAGCGGCGTAGCCTCTTGCGATTGGCATGGGAAGTATCCTTCTTTGGCGGGGTGGAAAGGGATGGTGCCCTTATGCGCCAGCAAGGGCACGCAGCGTTAGAGCGATCCTCTCGTGTTCTTGCACGATCCTGCAAAAGTGCTGGAGACCTGTAAAAGTGAGTGAGGGCGGTATTTGCGGTCATGCAAATCCATCCTAGATAAGCAGTCCAAACGGCAGGCAAGCCGTTTTCACCGGAAAGTGCGACTGATGACCTTGCTGTTTAACCGCTACCAGGAGATCGCTTCGATTGCGGGACGCTTCGCGCTTGGCGACGGAGAAGTGCAGACCGGGATCGAGGGACTGGGGATCAGCCGCCGCACGACGCCCAGTGCGCCTTGCCATGGCAGCTACCGACCCTGTTTCGCCATGGTCATACAGGGGGCGAAAAGCCTGCAGCTCGGCACCGATACCATCAATTACGGGGCGGGCGACTACCTGCTGACGTCGGTCGACCTGCCGGTCGCGTGGCGGGTGGTGGAGGCGAGCGCCGAGGTTCCGCATCTTTGCATAACGCTTGCGATCAACAGCGAAAAGCTGCTGCATCTGCTCAGCCGTTCGACCATACAGCGCAGCGCGGCACCGCCACCGGGCCAGCGCGGCATCGTCGTCAACGTGGCGACGCCGGAGCTGCTCGATGCGGCGGTCAGGCTTCTGCGCTTGCTTGATAGTCCAGCGGATATCGCGGCGATGGCGCCGCTGATCGAGCAGGAAATCCTCTATCGTATCCTGACGGGACCGGCGGGCGACCAGTTGATCGATATCGCGATCGCCGACAGGCAGGGTAACCGGATCGCCCGGGCGATCGCCTGGCTGCGCGAGAATTTCGCGCGGACACTGCGCATCGAGGAGCTGGCCGAGCACGTCAATATGAGCGTCTCGTCGTTCCATCATCACTTCAAGTCGATCACGGCGATGACGCCGGTGCAGTATCAGAAGCAGATCCGTCTCCACGAAGCGCGGCGGCTTATGCTGATCGAGCGGCTGGATGCCGGCACCGCCGGCCACCGCGTCGGATACCAGAGCCCGTCACAGTTCAGCCGCGAATATAGCCGTCTATATGGGATGTCGCCGGCGCGCGATGTGGATGCCGTGCTGAACGCTGCCGAATAAACAAGCGCGACACGCCGAAAATTTATGCTTCTGCCTTTTGCCGGCTCTTGACGAGTGGATGCTTCTGGGCGATAAGCGCTCAAGAACCGTACCGTACGGTACTTATTGGGGGCGAATGTCGTGTCTGTCGAAAACTTGGAGCCCAGCGAATTTTCGCCGCGCCAGAACGCCGTTCTGGAGCAGGCGCTGCGGTTGCTCGTCGATGGCGGCGAAAAGGCGCTGACGACATCGGGCGTCGCGCGCGCGGCCAACTGCTCCAAGGAAAGCCTCTACAAGTGGTTCGGTGACCGCGACGGCCTGTTGTCGGCGATGATCGCCTACCAGGCGAGCAAGGTGCGCACCTTCGAGCGCAACGGTGAACGCCTGACTTCGGCCAGCCTGCACGACCATCTCGTTATTTTCTCGCGCGATCTGCTGGAGGTTCTAGCGGGCGACGTGTCGCTGGCGCTGAACCGGCTGGCGATCGGCCAGTCGCCGCGCGACGGCTCCAAGCTCGGCAAGCTTTTGCTCGAGCGCGGCCGCCGGCAGATCGATCGCCGCGCCATGGGGCTGATCGATTCAGGCAAACGGGCAGGGCTGCTGCGCTTCAACGATGCCGACGAAGCCTATCACACACTTTACGGCCTGATCGTTTCCGACCTGCATGTGCGCATGCTGCTTGGAGACACCACGGGCGTTACGGATACCGCGCGCCAGGCGGAAAAGGCGGTGACCGCCTTCCTCCGGCTCTACGGGACGGAGAAGGCGCTGGCCGACATGCCGGCCGTCGTCTGACGACCAAGTTTTACCGAATACTGACAGTCTACAAGACAAGCAAAGGGAAGGACAATTCAAATGCGCGTCTATTACGATCGTGATGCAGATCTCAACCTCATCAAGTCCAAGAACGTCGTCATCGTCGGCTACGGCTCCCAGGGTCGCGCCCACGCGCTGAACCTGAAGGACAGCGGTGCTGCCAACGTCGCCATCGCGCTGAAGGCCGGTTCGCCGACCATCAAGAAGGCCGAAGCCGACGGCTTCAAGGTCATGACCGTCGCCGACGCCGCCAAGTGGGGCGACCTGATCATGATGGCGACGCCTGACGAATTGCAGGCCGACATCTACAAGGCCGACATTGCCGGCAACATCCGCGACGGCGCCGCCATCGCATTCGCACACGGCCTCAACGTTCACTTCGGCCTGATCGAGCCGAAGGCTTCGCTCGACGTCGTCATGATCGCACCGAAGGGCCCGGGCCACACGGTTCGCGGCGAATACCAGAAGGGCGGCGGCGTTCCCTGCCTCGTTGCCGTTCACCAGAACGCTTCGGGCAACGCTCTTGAACTCGCTCTCTCCTACGCTTGCGGCGTCGGCGGCGGCCGTTCGGGCATCATCGAAACCAACTTCCGCGAAGAGTGCGAAACCGATCTCTTCGGCGAACAGGTCGTTCTGTGCGGCGGTCTCGTCGAGCTGATCCGCGCCGGCTTCGAAACGCTGACGGAAGCTGGCTACGCGCCTGAAATGGCCTACTTCGAGTGCCTGCACGAAGTGAAGCTCATCGTCGACCTGATCTATGAAGGCGGTATCGCCAACATGAACTACTCGATCTCGAACACGGCAGAGTGGGGCGAATACGTCACCGGCCCGCGCATCATCACCGAAGAAACCAAGGCCGAGATGAAGCGTGTCCTCAAGGACATCCAGACCGGCAAGTTCACCTCGGACTGGATGCAGGAATACCGTGCCGGCGCTGCCCGCTTCAAGGGTATCCGCCGCGTCAACGACGAGCATCCGATCGAAGAAGTCGGCGCCAAGCTGCGCGGCATGATGCCTTGGATCGGCAAGAACAAGCTCGTCGACAAGGCTGTCAACTAATCGATGGCAACAGGCTGGCCGACGTCTTGGCCAGCCACGTTTGCTGAAAATGAGAGGCCGGTGCCAAAGCGCCGGCCTTTTACTTTTGCGCCCGCATCGACAGCCAGCGTGTCGGCTTGCCGTCGTAGCCGCTGCCGTCTCCCTCGCTGATGACGACGCTGTGCCAGCCGGCTGTGCTCAACAGATCGGACAGAAGTTCGGCGGACAGGTAGTTGTAATAGCGGCCGAAGCCGTCGTGTCCCTCGTCGTCGCCGGCCTTGAAGGTGGCGTGGAATAGGCCGCCGGGCTTCAGTGCGCGCAGGATACGGGCGAAAACATCAGGCAACTGAGCGCGCGGGACATGCAGGAGGCTCGCCTCGGCCCAGACGCCGTCAAAGGCCTCGTCCTCGTCCAGTTCCTCGAAGCGCATGATTTCGACCGGGCGACCGAGCAGGGTTTCGGCCTCGCTTGCAAGCTCCGCGGAGCCGTCCGTCGGGGTAACGTCGAAGCCCTTCGAGAGCATGTAGGCGCTGTCATGGCCGGCGCCACAGCCAAGTTCCAGAACGGCGGCACCCGGCTCCAATTTCGAGAGAAACGCATCGAGACGGCGGATCGGCAGCGTTCTCTCACGCGCCGCGTAGGTCGCGGCGTTGTCTCTGTAGAAAGATGAGGTGGGTTCGTCGGACATGATGCCTTGCCTCGTCAGATGGGAGGCAAAGCATATTGCAAAACGTATATATAAAACGTTGCGGCGCTTCACGCACGGCGGAACGCTCCGTCCCAGTTCGAAGCGTCTGCGTCACACCGACCGGCGGCCGCTGACGGCATGATACAGCCATAGCACGACGACCGCGCCGATGACTGATACGACGAGGCTGTAGATGTTGAAGCCGGTGACGCCTGAGGCGCCGAAGAAGGTGAAGATGACGCCGCCGACGATGGCGCCGACGATGCCCAGCACGATGTCCATCAGCATGCCTGAGCCGGTCTTGTTGACGATCTTGCTGCCGATGAAGCCGGCGATCAGCCCGAGAATAATCCACCCGATGACAGACATCTTGCTTTCCCCTCCTTGAATGGGCGGACAATCCGACCATCTTTCAGCATCAGCTAAAGTTGTCATGGCGGAATTCAAGGCTCGGTCGGGCCTCATGTTGTGTTTTTGCTCTTCGTTTCAAAACAACACCGAAGGAGAATGACATGGGATTGTTTGATGACGCCGTTCCCGGTGGGAACATCTCGAAGCCGATCATGATCGCGCTCGGCGCGCTTCTCGTCGGCAAGCTGCTTGGCGCCGGCGGCAAGAGCGAGCCGGAACAGCCACAGCAGCCGAACCAGCAGGCCAATGGCGGCGCAGATGATGGCGGGCTGCTTGGCAATCTCGGCGGGCTGGCGGGCAGTCTGGGTGGTCTCGGCGGGTTGGGCGGATTGCTTGGCAGGCTGGCTGAGGCAGGGCAGGGGTCGGTGGCCGATTCCTGGGTGAAGCCGGGCCAGAACGAGCCGATCGCTCCCGGTAACCTGGAAAGCGCGCTCGGCTCGCAGACGATCAGCGATCTGGCGCGCCAGGCCGGGATCAGCGAGCAGGAGCTTTTGGCCCAGCTGTCCAAGGTTCTCCCTGGTGTCGTCGACAAGCTGACGCCGCAGGGGCAGATCCCGAGCCAGGCGCAGATCGCAGCACTTTTGCGCTCCTGATTATCAGACATTAAAAAGGCCGGCTAAGGTGGAAACCTTGCCGGCCTTTCGTCGTGATCGGTCTATCCTGTGGCTACGCCATAATGCGGCGGGTCCAGCCGCGCTGGTCGTTGGTGACGCCCTTCTGCAGGCCGACCAGCTCGTTGCGCAGTTCCGTCGTCAGCTTGCCAGTCTCACCATTGCCGACCTTGAATTCGCCGCCTGCGTGGCGCACGAGGCCGATGCCGGCGAGAACCGCGGCGGTGCCGCATGCGAAGGCTTCGACCAGCTTGCCGCTGGCCGCATCAGCCTGCCACTCCGCGAAGGAGTAGGGGCGCTGCTCGACCTTGAGGCCTTTTTCTTCCGCGAGAACGATGACTGAGGCGCGGGTGATGCCCGGCAGGATCGTGCCGCCGAGCGGCGGGGTGACGACGGTGCCGTCGTTCATTGCGAAGAAGACGTTCATGCCGCCGAGTTCTTCGACCCAGCGATGCTCGGCCGCATCGAGGAACACGACCTGATCGCATTCCTTCTTGGCAGCCTGAGCCTGGGCGACGAGGCTTGCCGCATAGTTGCCGCCGCATTTGGCGGCACCGGTGCCGCCGGCGGCAGCGCGTGTGTATTCGGTTTCGACCCAGAGCGACACGGCCTTTGCGCCGCCCTTGAAGTAGGCACCGACAGGCGAGGCGATGACGCAGAAGATGTATTCCTGCGCCGGGCGAACGCCGAGGAAGGCCTCGTTGGCGAACATGAAGGGACGCAGATAGAGGCTGCCGTCGCCTGAGGGAATCCAGTTCTTGTCGATACGGACGAGCTCTTCGACCGCCTTGAGGAACAGGTCTTCGGGCACCGGCGGCATTGCCATGCGCTCGGCCGACTGGTTGAAGCGGCTGGCGTTCTGTTCCGGGCGGAAGAGAAGGATGCGGCCGTCATCGGCCTTGTAGGCCTTCATGCCTTCGAAGATTTCCTGGGCGTAGTGCAGGACGGCGCTTGCCGGATCGAGTTCCAGCGGGCGGCGCGGCGTGACCTTGGCATCGTGCCAGCCCTTGTCCGATGTCCACTTCGCCAGCACCATGTGATCGGTGAAGACCTTGCCGAAGCCAGGCGTTTCGAGAGCTTTGATGCGGTCCGCGTCGGAGACCGGCGAGGTATGGAATTCGATCTTGATTTCGGGAGTATTCGACGACGCGGTCATTTCCGGGCACCTTCATAGCCTGTTTGATTTCGGCGGCGACACTACTGCCGCAGCCGGTGCTTTGCAAAGGCCGATTTCGCCGGCTTTCGCATTAAAAGACCTGAAAATTGTCACGGTAGCAAACAAATAGGTCAGTAATGTTGACTTATCATTTATTGCGTGGTCTTGTCCAGTAAAGACAAAAAATTTCGAGGAAACCCCATGCTGAATTGGGAAAACATCTTTGCAACCCGCTCGTCGCGCATGCGCGCTTCGGAAATCCGCGAGCTCCTGAAGCTTCTCGACCAGCCCGACATCATTTCGTTCGCGGGCGGAATTCCCGATCCGGCGCTGTTTCCGGACAAGGAGTTCAAGCAGGCCTATTCGGATATTTTCGACAGCACGGCGGTCAACTCGGCGCTGCAATATTCGGTGAGCGAAGGCTACAAGCCGCTGCGCGAATGGCTGGTGGGCGAGATGGGCAAGCTCGGGATCGCCTGCGGTCTCGACAACGTCTTCATCGTGTCCGGCTCGCAGCAGGGGCTCGATTATCTCGGCAAGCTGTTCCTGTCGCCCAACGACACGGCGCTGGTGACGTGGCCGACCTATCTCGGCGCGCTGCAGGCGTTCAACGCCTATGAGCCGGCCTACGACCAGCTGACGCCCAACGGCAACCGTACGCCGGCGTCCTATCAGGCGCAGGCGAAGGAGGCCGGCGGCAAGGTGAAGTTCGCCTATCTCTCCGCCGACTTCTCCAACCCGACCGGCGAGACCGTCGACCTTGAGGGCCGCCAGAAGCTGATCAAGCTCGCCGACGAGATGGACATCGCCATCATCGAGGACGCGGCCTATCAGTCGCTGCGTTATGACGGCGAGGCGATCGCGCCGATCCTGTCGCTGGAGATCGCCGAGAAGGGCGATATCGACAAGACAAGGACGATCTATTGCGGCTCCTTCTCCAAGACGCTGGCGCCCGGCCTGCGCGTCGGCTTCATCGTCGCCAACGCGCCTGTCATCCGCAAGCTGGTGCTGATGAAGCAGGCGGCCGATCTGCATTCCTCGACGATCAACCAGATCGCCATCGCCGAGGTGGCACGCAAGGGCTTCGATGCCCAGGTCGCCAAGATCAAGGCGGCCTACAGCAAGCGTCGCGACGCGATGCTGGCGGCACTCGCAAAGCATATGCCGGAGGGCGTGAGCTGGACGAAGCCCGAGGGCGGCATGTTCGTCTGGGTGACGTTGCCCAAGGGCATGGACGGAGCGAAGCTGCTGGCGAAATCGATCGAGACCGTCAAGGTCGCCTTCGTGCCAGGGCGCGCCTTCTTTGCCGATGGTTCGGGAGAGAACACCTTGCGCATGAGCTTCTCTTCCAGCAACGAGGAGAAGATCGAGGAAGGCATCTCGCGGCTCGGAAAGCTGATCGCAGGCGAGATCGGCGGCCACTGAGCCGCCGACCGTTCCGGTCTTATTGATCGAGGTGTGGGCCGAGCAGGGATAGATCGGCCTCGCCAAGCCTGTCGCTGGCGGTGTTGCGCTGGTGCCAGTAGGGATAGAGCAGCTGCGGCAGGCTGACATCGTCGAGCCGCTTGCGCTCTTCCGCCGACAGTTTCAGGTCTGCCGCCGCCAGATTGTCCTTGAACTGCGCTTCCGTGCGTCCGCCGATGATGACCGACGTCACCGCCTGGCGACCAAGCAGCCAGGCGAGCGCCACCTGGGCCGCCGAGACGTTGCGGCTTTCGGCGATCGACACCAGCGTTTCCACGATATTCCACAAGCGGTCCTCGTCGCGGATCGGCGGTTCGGTCCAGCCGGCGAACTGGCGGGTGCCTTCGGGTGCCGCCTGGTTGCGGCGGTGCTTGCCCGACAGAAGGCCGCCGGCGAGCGGGCTCCAGACCAGCACGCCCAGGCCCTGGTCGAGGCTGATCGGCAGCAGTTCGAATTCGGCGTCGCGGGCTTCCAGCGTGTAGTGGATCTGCTGGCTGACGAAGCGCTCGCGGTGCTCGCGCTCGCTAATTCCCAGCGCCTTCATGATGTGCCAGCCGGAGAAGTTGGAGCATCCGACGTAGCGCACCTTGCCCTGTTTCACGAGCGTATCCAGCGCCTCCAGTGTTTCCTCAAGCGGCGTCTGGCCGTCCCATTCGTGCACCTGGTAGAGATCGATGACATCGGTCTTCATCCGCTTGAGGCTGGCTTCGCAGGCGCTGATGAGGTGGTAGCGCGAATTGCCGGCATCGTTGGGGCCTTCGCCCATCGGGAAGCGGGCCTTGGTGGCGATCAGCGTGCCGTTCTTCCTGACGCCGCCGAGGATCTCGCCGATGATCTCCTCGGACGCGCCGGCCGAATAGACGTCGGCCGTATCGATCAGGTTGACGCCGGCGTCGATGCACATGTCGACTAGGCGACGGGCTTCCGAAACGCCGAGGTCGCCCACGGTCTTTGCCCAGCCCCTGCCGCCGAAGGTCATGGTGCCCATGGTGAGTGTGGAAACCCTGAGGCCCGAACGGCCCAATTGACGATATTCCATAAGACTTCCTCCTGTCCCGAAATCGAAAATCAAAACGCGGGCTAGAAGATAGGGGTGAGGGGAACGGGTCAAGGGGCGGACGGCCCGTGATTGGCAAATGCCAACTGTCACAATCGTGTTAATCCAGCTGTCTAATGAACGGGCCTTCCATCACCGAGGGCATTATCCATGAAGACCATCGTTTCCGCCGCAGCCCTTCTCGCTGCAAGCCTGTTTGCCATTCCCGCATCCGCCGAAAACCTGGTGCTCTACACCAGCCAGCCGAACGAGGATGCGCAGGCAACCGTCGATGGCTTCATGGCCGCCAACCCCGATATCAAGGTCGACTGGGTGCGCGACGGCACGCCGAAGATCATGGCCAAGCTGCAGGCCGAGATCGAAGCCGGCAATCCTGTTGCCGACGTTCTGCTGATCGCCGACACCGTCACGCTCGAGCGCCTCAAGGAAGCCGGCAAGCTGCTGGCCTACAAGTCGCCTGAGGCCGCCAACTACGACGCCGCGCTCTACGACGCCGACGGCTACTACTATTCGACCAAGCTGATCACGACAGGCATCATCTACAACACGTCGGCCTCGCTGAAGCCGACGAGCTGGAAGGACCTGACGAAGCCGGAAGCCAAGGGCCTCGTCACCATGCCGAGCCCGCTGACCTCGGGTGCAGCCCTCATCCATGCGCAGACGCTTGCCGGCGTCGATGGCCTCGGCTGGGACTTCTACAAGGACCTGGCCGCAAACGGCGCAACCGCTGCCGGCGGTAACGGCGGCATCCTCAAGGCCGTCGCTTCGGGCGAGAAGGCCTATGGCATGATCGTTGACTACATGCCGATCCGCGAAAAGGCCAAGGGCGCGCCGGTCGAGTTCGTCTTCCCGACGGAAGGCGTATCTGCTGTGACCGAACCGGTCGGTATCCTCGCCAGCGCCAAGAACGCCGACGCCGCCAAGAAGTTCGTCGATTACGTGCTCTCCGAAAAGGGCCAGGAAGGCTTCGTCAAGCTCGGCTATATCCCGGCTCGCAACGGCATGAAGCTTCCGGAAGGCTTCCCGGCACGCGACACGATCAAGGTGCTGCCGATCAACGCTGCCTCCGCGCTGAAGAACACCGATGCCGACCTGAAGACCTTCTCGGGCATCTACGGCTCGAACTGATCTCATCTCGATGTACGGATATGTGCGTCCCGGAAACAGCCAGCCCGTCTGGCTGTTTCCTTTTATCGTTCTGATCGTTCTCATTCTCAGCGTGCTGCCGCTTGCGCGGCTGGCGATGACCGGTGTTGCCGCACTCGCCGATGGCGGCGCGATAGCGGTTTTGTCCGATCCGGCGCTGTGGTCAGCGACCTATTACACGCTGGTCACGGCCGTCCTGGGCACGATCATCTCGCTCGCGATCGGCTGCGCCTTCGCCTTCCTGCTGACGCTCACGGATATCAGGGCCAAGGGTCTGATCAGCTTTCTCTTCGTGCTGCCGATGATGATCCCGCCGCAGGTGACGGCACTTGCCTGGGTGCAGATGTCGGGGCCGTCGAGCCCGCTTCTGAAGGCGCTGCATATCGCGCCGCCGCTGGGCTCGCCGCAGCCGCTCTATTCGATCGGCGGCATCGCGCTGCTTTATGGCGTGCAACATGCGCCGCTGGTCTATCTGGCGCTGCGGGCAAGCCTGATGTCGCTGCCGCGGGATGGTGTCGAGGCGGCGCGTCTTTCGGGGGCCTCAAGCTTCCGGGTGTTCCGCGACATCATCCTGCCGCTGTCGCTGCCCGGGATCATCGCCGGTGCTGCGATCTCCTTCGTGTCCTGCACCGGCAATTTCGGCATTCCCGCCATTCTCGGCATCCCTGCGTCGATCTACACGCTGCCGACGCTGATCTTCACCAAGTTCTCGGCCTTCACCAGCCGCACCTTCGGCGACGTCGCCCTACTCTCGGCGATCATCGCGATCATCTCTGTGGCGGGGCTCGCTATCCAGGACCGGGCGTTGCGCGGGCGCGATTATCGTGTGCTCGGTCTTTCCGGCGCGACCGCTACCTTCGAGCTCGGATACTGGAAACTGCTGTTTGCGCCGGTGCTCTGGATCGTCATCTTCCTCATGCTCGCCGCACCCTTCTTCGCGCTGCTCGCGGGAGCGCTGGTGCCGGCCTATGGCGTGCCTTTGACCTTTAAGACAATGACCTTCCACGCCTTCTCCGAAATCCTGTTCAAGCAGGCAGTGACACGCACGGCCTTCGTCAATTCGTTGTCGCTGGCGGCGGGCACCGCCTTGTGTCTCCTTGTGGTGACCGTGCTTGCGGCCTATGCGCTGACACGGCGCAAGGATTTGCTTGGGCGTGTCGTCGCCAGCGTTATCGAGATCCCGTATTCGCTGCCTGGGATCGTCGTTGCGGTGTCGTTCATCCTCGTCTTCGCCGCTCCGATCCCGCTGATCAACGTGACGATCTACGGCACGGTCTGGATCATCCTGATCGCCTATCTCTCCAGCTTCTTCGCCGTCAGCCTCAAGCCTGTCGTCAGCGCCTTCCACCAGCTCGATCCGGCGCTGGAGGAGGCGGCGCGGCTGTCGGGGGCGGGGTTCTTCCGGCGGCTGAAGGATATCATCGTGCCACTGATCGCGCCGGCCGCCGGGGCCTCGGTGATCCTTGTCTTTTTGATTGCCTGCAACGAGCTCACCATCTCGGCGCTGCTCTGGTCGGCGGGTACGCAGACGCTTGGCGTCGCCATCTACAATCTCGATGACAGCGGCAGCTCCGATCTCGCTTCGGCGCTGTCGGTGCTCGTCGTTCTCATGGTCGTTTTCATGATGCTGCTTCTGGAACTGATGGCAAAGCGGCTGCCGAAGGGAGTTGTGCCTTGGCGAAACTGATCCTCAATCGTGTCGCCAAGGATTTCGGCACCGGCCGCGCCGCCGTCTCCAACCTCTCGATCGACGTGCGCGAGGGCGGCTTCCTGGCGCTGCTCGGGCCGTCCGGCTGCGGCAAGACTACGGTGCTCAGAATGATCGCCGGCTTCGAGACGCCGACGGACGGGTCGATCCATCTCGGCGAGCGGCTGCTCGCTGACGCCTCGCAATCGCTGCCGCCGGAAAAGCGCAACATGGCGATGGTGTTCCAGTCATACGCTCTCTGGCCGCACATGAGCGTCGCCGACAATGTCGGCTATCCCCTCAAGGTGCGCGGTATCTCGGGCGAGGCCTATCGCAAAAAGGTGGGCGAGGCGCTGTCGATCGTCAGGCTCGAAGCCTATGCGGAGCGCCGACCGGCCGATCTCTCCGGCGGGCAGCGGCAGCGCGTGGCTTTGGCACGCTGCCTCGTCACATCGCCTGACGTGGTGCTGCTCGACGAACCGCTCGCCAATCTCGACCGGCATCTGAAGCAGGAGATGGAGGAGACGTTTCGCGAGTTCCACCAACGCTCCGGCGCGACGATGGTTTATGTCACACACGACCAGAGCGAGGCGATGGCGCTTGCGACCGATGTCGCGGTGATGTCGGAAGGGCAGCTGCTGCAGGTGGCGCCGCCGGATGAGATCTATGCGCGGCCGGAAGGGCGTGTTGTCGGCGGGCTTATTGGTCGGGGAGCTATCGTTTCGCTGAAGTCTCCCGATGGTGACGTCAGGCAACTGGATTGGGCGGCGCTCAAGCCGTTGTTTTCAGGCGAGGGCGGTTCGGCCTCGCGGTCGGATATTCTAGTGCGGCAGGAGGATGTCATTCTCGACGGCGAGGGGATCGCGGCGACCGTCGAATCCGTGCTCTATGAGGGCGAGCGATATGCCGCCCGGCTTAGGCTTGCGGATGGGCAGATCCTCAGGGCTTTCAGCCGGTCGAAGCTTGCCGTCGGCGATGAAGTCCGAGCGGTGGTGCGAGGCGCCTGGCGGCTATGATCGGCGAAGCGGGCTTTCCGAAGCGGCATTTGCTCTCTAGTGTTGGCGCAATGCCAACCGGAAGTGCCTGATGTCTTTACGCATTGCCACCTTCAACGTCGAAAACCTCATGACGCGGTTCGACTTCACCGGATTTCGAAACCAGCTGCGCCAGGATCGGGTGATCAAGCTCTTCGAGGTGCGAAGCGAGGGCGTCTACCAGCAGCTGGAACAGGCGCGGGTGATCGCGTCGACCGACGATACCCGGCAGATGACGGCGCTGGCGATTGCTGACGCGGATGCCGATATCCTCTGCCTGCAGGAAATCGACAACATGGAGGCGCTGCAGGCCTTCGAATACGGCTATCTGTTCCGCATGGTCGGCAATGGCTACCGGCAGAAATATCTGGTGGAGGGCAATGACAGCCGCGGCATCGACGTTGCCGTACTGATGCGCGAGGAAACCCGCGACGGGCAGAAGATCGAGCTCGTCGAGATCAAGAGCCACGCGACGGCCACCTATCGCGATCTTAATCTCTTCAACGACGAGCTCGCGGAGCACGCGCATCTCGACGACAAGATCTTCAAGCGCGACTGCCTGGAGCTCGATCTCAGGATCGGCGGCGTGCCGGTGACGCTTTACGTCGTGCACTTCAAGTCGATGGGCGGGCCGCGCGAGGGTGTGGATGGTCGACGTTACACGATGCCGGTTCGCCGGGCCGAGGCGAAGGCGGTGCGGGGGATCATCGAGAATCGATTCGGAGCCGGTAACACCGACGGCAAGCGCTTCGTCATCTGCGGCGACATGAACGATTACCAGGAGCGCGTCGACGTGATCGGGCGGCGGCGGACGGGCTATTCTTTCAAACATGAGGACGAGAGCGAAAGCGCGCTCGACGAATTCAGCCGCGGCGGCTTCGCGGAGAATGTCGTGCGCCGCCGCGATCCTCTCGATCGATGGACGCTTTATCACGCGCGCGGGCCGGAGGAGCAGTGGCTGTGCCAGCTCGATTACATCTGGCTGTCGCCAGCACTTGCTAGGACCAATGCCGGGCGGCTGCCGGAGATCATTCGCAACGGCCAGCCCTTCCGCACGGTGTTTCCGCCGGGCCAGGAGGTCGAGCGTTATCCCCGCACCGGCTGGGACCGGCCGAAGGCGTCGGATCATTGCCCTGTCGTGATGGAACTCGATTTGACATGAATGGATTTGAGATGGATTTTTCAGAGGATTTCGCCGGCTGGCCGGAGCCGCGCACGGTGTTTCCGATCGCGGGCGTCGATCTCAGGGTTCTAGCGGGCGACCATCCGTTCTACAGCGCCAACCGCGAGGCGATCGCCGAGAACTGGGTCAGCGAGACGGCGGCCAATTCGCATCTTTTCGATGGCCGGATGATTTTCCAGAAGCGGCTGGCGCTGACGAGCGAGGGCCTTGCGGGCGAGGGGCACATGATTCCCTTCTCCACCTTCATGTATTGGCGCCGGCAGCCGGAGCGGCAGGGCGGTATTCATCTCTTCGCCTATCCCGTTATCGAAAGCAGCGATGGAGCGCTGGTGGCGATCCGCATGGGGGCGCATACGGCCAATCCCGGGCAGGTCTATTTCGCGGCCGGTTCGCTGGAACCTGAGGATACGTTCGACGGACGCTGCGACCTGGAGCACAACATGCGCCGCGAGGTGCTGGAGGAAACCGGCCTCGACCTTCGCGATGCGCAGGCCGGCGACGGATATTTCGCGACCTATCATCGGCGCACGGTCACCGTGCTCAGGATGTTCCGATTCGACCTGACGGCCGATGAGATCGTCGAGAGGATCCACGCGCACATGCTGGTTGCCGACGACAAGGAAATTGCGGGCGCCGTTGCCATCCGCTCGGCTGATCCGGAGGCCTATTCCTATAACTTCGCGATGCTGCCCGTCATCGACTGGTACTTCCATAAGTCTTCGCTCACCTAACGCCTTGCGCTCGCTCAAGTGGTCGGGCAGGTTGGCGACACGAGGATCGATACAAGGAGGCCGATGTGGCGCGCAGCTACAGCGTCTATGACGTATTCACCAATCGCAAGCTGACGGGCAACCCGCTGGCGGTCATCTTCGATGGCGACGATCTGAGCGATGAGGCGATGCAATCCATCGCCAAGGAACTGAATCTCTCCGAGACGGTCTTCGTGCAGGCATCCGGCAATCCGGCCCATGTCGCCAAGATCCGCATTTTCACGCCGGGCCGGGAACTGCCATTCGCCGGGCATCCGACCGTTGGAACCGCGATCGCGCTTGCGGAACGCATCCATGGCGGCGCGACGATCGATCTTGTTTCGGTGCTGGAAGAGAATATCGGCCCGGTGCGTTGCGCGGTGCGGCTGAACGAGGGCGAGGCGAGCTTCGCGGAATTCGACCTGCCGCGCAAATCGCAGCAGATCACCATGCCGCTCGATAGAATCGGTATCGGCAAGGCGCTGTCGCTGAAGACGAGCGAGATCGGCTTCGAGAATCACGTTCCCTCGCTCTGGACCGCCGGCGTGCCGTTCCTCTTGGTGCCGGTGCGCGATATCGGCGTGGCCGAGCGGCTGGATTTCGATCCGCAGCTCTGGGAGGCGACCGTGCCCTTCGTCGATGGGGCGCTGGCTTCCGCCTACATCTATTGTCGCGGTGGCGTGAACCACGTCGCGAAGTTCCATACGCGGATGTTTGCGAGCGGGATGGGGATCGTCGAGGACCCGGCAACGGGATCGGCGGCGGCGGCACTGTCAGGCGCCATCCATCATTTCGACCGGCTTCCGGATGGTCATCACGACGTCATGATCGAGCAGGGCGTGGAGATGGGGCGCCCGTCCTTTATCCACCTGCATATGGATATCGAAGGCGGGGCGATTTCGAACGCCCGGATCGGCGGCCAGGCGGTGCGCCTTGCGACCGGCACGCTGGACCTTTGATTTCATTGGATTTCGGCAACGCACAAAAAAATCGCGTTTGTTGAAAGAATTTTCGGAAGGGCGCTAGACAAGCCGAACGATCCTGTTTATACGCCCTCTCACACCACGCAACACAGCGCGGACGGGTGATTAGCTCAGTTGGTAGAGCAGCTGACTCTTAATCAGCGGGTCGTAGGTTCGAGCCCTACATCACCCACCATTCTTTCAAAGAAATCAAAGTATTGCAGATGCAACACTCGCTTCAGCGAGTGCCGCCGGGAAGGCGGGACCTGCACTTTATCCGACGTTTTTTGATCTTCATTCAACCGCGCGAATCACAACGGTCGCGCGATCTCTGGCCATGCTGAAAAGCGTGTTCCAGACCGATTCCAATCGGGATTTTTTCGCAGTGCATGATTTGCCGGCTCAGCGATTCGCTGTGCTTTCGCGAACGCCATCGGCGGTCGCGAAAGTTCATTTTCCGAGTTTGCCGCCGTTATTTAGGCCGCGCTTCCGGCGCTCGCATCGGTCGGCTGGTCGGCACGTCTGCGGCTGGGCAGAGACTTGATCGACAGCAGTGCGTAGATGATCAGCGGCAGGCAGATGAGGTAGGCGATGCGCATGCCGGCATGATCGGCGATGAAGCCGAGCAGCGGTGGCGCCAGGAAGAACACCACGAAGGACATCTGCGCCACGGCCGCGACGTTGACGTGGGACGGGCGATCGGTGCGCTGTGCGGCGGCCGAGACGCTGAGGGGATAGACGGCGCTGCAGCCGGCGCCCATCAGGCCGAAGCCGAGCAATGCCACGAAGGGGTGCGGTGCCGCCCAGACGGCGATGACGCCGGCGGCAGCCAGCACCAGCAGAACCGTCGCCACCGCGCGTGCGCCAAAGCGATCGACCTGTGGGTCGACCAGCAGGCGGGCGGCGGCCATGAAGAAGGTGAACGAGGTGAGACCCAGTCCGCCGATGAAGGGTTCGGAATTGAAGACGTCGCGCATGTAGATCGCAGACCAGTCGATGCCGGCACCCTCGATCAGGAAGGCGGCGATGCCAATGCCGCAGAGCGGCAGCAGGGCTGCCGTCGGCAGTGCGATCAACGGCGCTTTCGCCTCTTCATGGTGCGTGACGCGCGCGGGCGCATTGCGCATGCCCGAGATGACCCAGGTTCCGACGATGAGCACGAAGGCGAAGGTGATGCCGAGATGGATATGCATCGGCACGCCTGCCTGGCGAATGCCCGATGCGGCGAGCGCCGTCAGGAAGAAGCCGAGGCTCCAGAAGCCGTGGGCCCGGTTCATCACGCCGCGACCGAGCTGTGCCTCGATGCGGTCGATCTCGACATTGAGGTTGATTTCCAGCGAGCCGGCCAGCAGGCCCTCAAGAATGAGGATGCAGAACACCAGGGGGGCGCTTGCCATCCACGGCACCGTTGCGATCAGCGCCGATGTGCCGAGCACGGTGATGAAGGCCGTCGTGCGGGCTCCCAGGCGCTCGATGATGGGGGAGGCGAAGGTGAGCGCCGTCAGCGCCCCCACGGCCGCGCCGATCAGCGTCAGGCCCAGTTCCGAGCGATCGACACCGAGCGCCAGCTGCAGGTCCGGCATACGGGCAAGCAGGGCGCCCATCGATACGGCGAAAAGGAAGAAACAGACATAGATTCGGTGCTGCGGCGCGAGCTGCATTGGTGTCTCCAGGTGGGTATGCGCAGATCGGCGCTGGCAATATCCTAGTTTGGGATTTTGCCGACACAATCAAAAATAAACATGATGCGTGTATTTTGCGTGAAAACTATCGCTGTGGTTTGTAATGTAGCGACGGCGAGTCTAATGCTGGCGCGGATGGTTTGACGCGCTTAAAGTCCGGGCAAATGGCTCGGATCGCACCGTCTGCCTTGCTGAAACGAAGTGAGATGTCATGAAGCTTTCTGCCTGTATCGAATGGCTTTTTGCCGATGAAGCCGAGACCTTTGCCGATCGTATCAGGCTGGCGCACCGCCACGGTGTGGAGGCCGTCGAGTTCTGGCGGTGGACCAACAAGGATGTCGGCAGCATCGAATGGGCATTGAACGAGACCGGCATCGAGCTCGCGAGCTTCGTGGCCGAGCCGATGATCCCACTCACGGACCGCGCCAACCAGGCGGCGTTTCTCGAGGGGCTGAAGCGGACGATCGAGGTCGCGCGGCGGCTTGGTGCCAGGACGTTGATCGCGCAGGCCGGCGATGATCTCGCCGGAAAGACCCGCGAGGAGCAGCGGGCAGCACTCACCGAAACGCTGAGCCGCGCTGGCGAGGTGCTTGATGATAGCGGCGTTCGTCTCGGCGTGGAGCCTTTGAACACGCTGATCGACCATGTCGGCTACTTTCTGGAATCGACGCGGGAAGGGCTCGATATCGTCAAGGAGACGGGCAGGCCGGAGATCGGGATCATCTACGATATCTACCACTCCGCCGTCATGGGCGAGGATACGGCCAGTGTGATCGGCGGTGACATCGACAAGGTCTTCCATGTTCATATCGCCGATCACCCCGGCCGCAACGAGCCGGACAGTGGCTCGATCGACCTGAAGGCGCGCGCCGATTGGCTCGTGGCTCAGGGCTATCACGGCTACCTGGGGCTGGAGTACCGGCCGACACAGCCAAGCGCGCAAACGATCGAGCAGACACGGCGGCTGCTTGGCTGATCGATCGGGCCGGCCGAAACTTTTTCCGTTAGCTGTTGCCGATAGGGCATTCCATTCCACGACCGGCCACCCCATTTAGCTGGCGTAGGAATGATTTTTTGTTTTGATGTTGAGAAGGCCGCGGGATCTCGCGGAGTGTAGGGCGATGCAATTCCAATCAAACCCGGCTCCACAGCCTTCAGAGCTGAGCGTTGGCCAGTGGCCGAGGCAGAGGACAGCCAGCCTCGACTGGCTGGTCAACGAGACGCGCAACGAGCGCTATATCGACAATCTTCTGGTCCAGCTCTGCGACCGGCTGCGCGACGAGGGCATTCCCGTCAGCCGCGCCACGATGCATTTCAGGACGCATCATCCGCAATGGCTGGGTGCGCGGATTCTCTGGAAGACCGGAATGACCGAGGCGAAGATCACCACCTTCGACTACGGCATCGAAACCACGCCTGAGTTCCTGCGGAGCCCCGTCAACGAGATCTTCAGTGGTGCGACAGAGGTGCGCAAGGCTATCGAGGCGCTGCGCCCCGGCGACGGCCATGCTGAATTCTACGACGACCTGAAGCGCGAGGGCGTGACGGAGTACATTGCCTGGCCGATGGAGCATACGCTGGGGAAGCGGCACATTGTGACCTTCGCCAGCGATCGTCCCGGTGGCTTCCTGGAAGAGCATGTCAATTATCTGAAGGACCTGCTGCCGGCGCTGACGCTGGTGACGGAGATCCGGCTGAAGAACATCATGGCGCGCACGCTGTTGCAGACCTATGTCGGTCCGCATGCTAGCGAGCAGATCCTGGCCGGCGCCACGACGCGCGGCAGCGGCGCCACGGTGGAAGCCGCGATCCTGATCTGCGATCTTCGCGATTTCACGACGATTTCCGACCACTGGCCGCGCGACGACGTGATCGAGCTCCTCAACGGCTATTTCGACGCGATGTCGGAGCCGATCGAGAAGCATGGCGGCGAAATCCTGAAATTCATGGGCGACGGCATGCTGGCGATCTTCCCGCTCAGCAACCCTGACGCCTGCGAAAACCTGCTGCAGGCGATCAAGACCGCCGAGGCGTCGATGGTCGAGCTCAACGCCGAGAACAAGCGCAAGGGGCGCGAGGTTCTTCGCTACGGGATCGGTGTGCACGTCGGAGAAGTGATGTACGGCAACATCGGATCGCGCCGGCGGCTCGATTTTACCGTGATCGGCCCGGCGGTAAATGTCGCTTCGCGGCTAGAAAGCCTGACGAAGGAGATCAAGCGGCCGGTGCTTCTGTCCCGGGCGTTCGTGGAGATGGCGGGGCAGGAAGACGAGATGGATAGCCTGGGTGCCTTTCCGCTCCGCGGGCTTGGCGAACCGGTCGACGTGTTTGCATTTCCATTGAAGTAGCCGATTGCTTTGGTGGTCGCGGCGGGCGTTGTTCGGCCCCGCGATCGTCGTAAGTTGTTCTTATCCGCGGCAAATTCGCGCTTGTGGCGGATTTGCTGTTTCTAGCGCGTGTCGCGGGCGCTAGACCATCTTGCAAGACAACCATCCGCGAGATCCTCTATGCCCGGTCCCTATGTCGTTCCCGTTCATGGCGATGAAACGCTTCCCGATGCCTGCGATGTCGTGGTGATCGGCGGCGGGATCGTCGGGTGCTCGACGGCGCTGGAGCTTGCCGAGCGCGGGCTGAAGGTCGTCTTGTGCGAGAAGGGCGGGATCGGGCAGGAGCAGTCCAGCCGCAACTGGGGCTGGGTGCGCATCTCGATGCGCGATCCGCGCGAGGTGCCGCTGATGGCCGAGGCGCTGCGCATATGGGACAATCTCGACGCCCGTACGGGCCGCGATACCGGCTTCAAGCGCGCCGGCATCATCTTTACCTGCGCCAACGAGAAGGAATTGTCGGATCACGATCGCTGGCGCGCCAATCTCCAGGACTATCAGATCGACACGAGGATGCTGAGCGCGCGCGAGTTCGGCGATCTCTTTCCCGGCTCCAAGCTACCGATGGCCGGCGCGCTCTATACACCCGCCGACGGCCGCGCCGAGCCGCAGAAGGCGGCACCCGCGATTGCCGAGGCCGCGCGCGACAAGGGCGCCACCATCCTCACGTCCTGCGCGGTGCGCGGGATCGAACTGGCTGCGGGCGCCGTCTGCGGCGTGGTGACGGAACGCGGGCCGATCGCCTGCCAGGCTGTGGTTCTCGCCGGTGGGGCATGGTCCAGCCTGTTTTCGGGCCGCTTCGGGATCGATCTTCCGCAGTTGAAGGTGATGAACAGCGTCCTGAGGACCAAGCCGCTCAAGGGTGGGCCGGAGCAGACGATCTGGGCCAACGACTTCGCGATCCGCAAGCGCCAGGACGGCGGATATACGGTGGCGTCGGGCTACGACAATATCGTCGATATCGTGCCGGCGTCGTTTCGCCATGCCATGGATTTTCTGCCGGCGCTGCGCTCGGAGTGGAAGGCGCTCTCCTTCCGGCTCGGTCTGCGCTTCCTCGACGAGGCCCGCATCCCGCGCCAGTGGGCGCTCGATGAGGCGAGCCCCTTCGAATATAACAGGGTTCTCGATCCCATCCCATCCAGGCGCAAGCAGGACAAGGCGCTGGCGGAGCTGAAGGCCGCGTTTCCCATCTTCGAGAAGGCCGAGATCGCGCAGCGCTGGGCGGGCTATATCGACGTCACGCCGGATGCGGTACCGGTCATCTCCGACGTCGAGGCCATTCCCGGCTTCCACATCGCAACCGGGTTTTCCGGCCACGGCTTCGGCATCGCGCCGGCCGCCGGGCGGCTGATGGCCGATATTGTCACGGGCAGGCCGCCGATCGTGGACCCCAAGGCGTTCCGGCTGTCGCGGTTCAGCGATGGGTCGAAGATCGAGTTGATTAGTGGGGTTTGAATGGGGGCTACCCGCAGGCTAATTGTGCGTGATCGTGCATCTGCTAGGCTTTTGGCTATGACGTCTCAAGCTGCTTTCAGAGGAACGATAGCCTCGAGCTCCGCGCCCGCGTTTGCTTCAGCCGTTGAGAGGTCGAACGCGGTCTGCATATTGGTCCAGAACTCCGGCGTCGTGCTGAACAATCTGGCCAAGCGTAAAGCGGTATCGGTTGTAATCGGGTTCTTTTCAGCAACAATCCGCTCGATCCGGGCGCGCTGTACGTTCAATAGCTTGGCCAGCGTGTAAGCCTTGAGGCCGTTGGGCACCATGAACTCTTCGCGAAGTATCTCGCCGGGATGAATTGGTGGGTGGAAGCGAGTTACCATTGTAGCTTTCCCTTGCAGCTGGCAGTCAGTGATAGTCAACAATCTCAACGTTCTCAGGCCCGGCATCCGTCCAACGGAAGCAAATCCGCCATTGGTCGTTTATCCGAATTGAATGCTGGCCCGCCCGATCGCGTTTCAGTTTCTCCAACTGGTTGCCCGGAGGGGCTAACAAGTCGGATAGGGCCGAAGCGTTATCGAGCATGAACAGCTTTCGCCTTGCCGATTTGACAAGATCGGGCGGGAACCCCTTTGGAGTCTTTCCATCAATGAGGGCCGGTGCCCAATCGCCACGATAGCTGATGATCGTCATTGCTTGAAACGTAGCATCGCATGCAGCGTAACGCAATGAAAACGTAGCGCGTCGCGTTACGTTTCAAGTCGCTTGGAAATAATGGAGCTGTCGCTATGGCGCCGCCGCGTGCGTTTACCGCTCAGCGACGCGCTTCGTCTTCCCTCGGAAAGACAACGGCCTTCAGGGGGGGCATGAACCTGATTTTCATTCAGCGATATGGACTGGGAAGGCTATTCTTGGGAGTGCTGTTTCTGCACATCAAAAACAAGCTGAAATTTCGTATTCATTTCAAATGATTACGAGAGAAGTGGCACGCCCTAGGGGAGTCGAACCCCTCTTCCCAGAATGAAAATCTGGTGTCCTAACCGATAGACGAAGGGCGCTTCCTTCGTGGTGGCGCCCTTATAATCAGGCACTTGGATTCCCGCAAGCGGCAAGAAGTGATTTTTTGCAAAAAAATGACAAGAAATGCCGGCGTGTGGAAAAACGCGCGTATTGCCTTGAAATCAAACGTCTAAACGCGAACGCCGTCCGTTGCCGTGATGGCAACGGACGGCGGTGAGTGGCGTAAGCTTGGTATCAGAGCGCGCGCGCCACGGTAGCGGATGGCTGTCGGCCGCCGCAGCCCCAGTTCCAGTCGCGGTTGCGGCCGGTGTCGAGATGGATGGAATCGGTGTGGCAATAGGTGCCGACCCCGCCGCGGTCGGGGAGCGACCTGATGTAAGCGGCGATATCCCATTTGGAGACGCCGTCGATCTGGATGTCGGCCGCGTCGCAGCTCATGTGCATCGATTCCTCGGCGCCGCCGACCATGCGGTTGTGCTCGGGATCGCGGTAGCCCGATGTGACGATGACGGGCTTGCCGAAATGGGTCTCGACCGTCTTGATCACCTTGAGAAGGTTCGGTTTGAAGCAGCCGACCTCGACCTTGTCGTTCTGCAGATGCAATCCGTTCGGCGCGACGCGGGTCATGCCGGGGAGTGACGCCTTCTTGATGAGGCCGGAGAGGCTGGTGAGAAGGTTCTGCTTCGGCGCGGCGTAAAGCGCATTCATGCTTTGGCCGGGAAGAGAGCCTGTCGCCAGCGAGGCGGTCTGGACCGGATCGACCCTGGTGCTGGTGTTCTGCGAGGATTGCTGCGGCTGGAGCGTTTGCTGTTGTGGTGCTTCCTCGACCGGGAGTTGGCTCGAATAGACGCTGGAGCGCGTTGCGCCGACGCCCGTCGATGGCTGCAGTGTGGTCGAGGTTGGGTTGTTCTGGATCTTCGGCTTCACCGAGAAGATGCTCATCGCCTGGGCGTTGATGCCGGTCGATTGCATGGCTAGGCCGCCGATGTTGGCGGGGGCCATGGCTTCCGGTGTCGCCGATGCCGGCTGGCCGGGCGCTTGTGCCAGATTGGCGGCTTGCGCGCCGGGAGCATTGGCCATCCCGGAGACGTTGGTCATCCTGGGGTCGCGGTAGCCGGGCTGTTGGGCGCCAGCCGCTGTCGGGGCAGCGTTTGCGGCCGTCTGCTGATCTTGCGCGGGCGCTTGTTCGGCGGCGGCGGATGCGAGCGCGTCGACGGCGGGCTTGTCGGACACGCAGCCCGACAGCGCCAAGGCGGAGGCGGCGATCAGAAGTGCCGCCTTGATAGGCGTGCGCTTTTCAACAGCGAGCAAGCGAGCATTCTCCAAAATGAAGGCGAGGGGGGTGCAAAACGCACGTTTCCCCTCGAGTCATCCGGAGAGTGCCCGCAGCAAGGTTGTGCGGCAAGGACGATCCGGACGCAGTGGCCGGAAATCGAAAAAGCCGCAAGCCTCGCAAAAGCCTCGGCTTACCAGGCGCCGGTGTTGCCCATCGAAGCCCATGGTTCGGCCGCTTCCAGGCTGCCGCCCTTCTGCAGAATCTCGATCGAGATGCCGTCAGGCGAGCGCACGAAGGCCATGTGTCCGTCGCGCGGCGGGCGGTTGATGGTGATGCCGTTGTCCATCAGCTTCTGGCAGGTCGCGTAGATGTCGTCGACCTCATAGGCGAGGTGGCCGAAGTTGCGGCCGCCGGTGTAGTCCTCGGGGTCCCAGTTGTAGGTCAGTTCCAGGCAGGGAGCGCCCTTGGCTGTTGCTTCGGCCTTGTCGCCGGGGGCTGCCAGGAACACGAGGGTGAAGCGACCCTTTTCATTTTCGATGCGGCGGGTTTCTTCGAGCCCGAAGAGGGTCGCGTAGAAATGGAGCGATGCATCGAGATCCTTCACGCGGACCATGGTGTGGAGATAACGCATTCTGTTTCCTCTTTAAATGCTGGCGCGCCCCTTATGCGGCGGAACGTCAGGTTCAGGCAAGACTAGGGGGTAAGATTGGCGGCTGCGAATAAACGAAAAGTAGGGCTTGCGCTAATCCGTTACCAACATGTTAATCTCGATCTCAAGAATCAGTTAACCGTAACAGTGTGACGCGTATTGAGGGGCTGGCGAAATGGCTGACAGGATTTCATCGACGGAATTCACTGACCTCGAACAACTCGCGGGCGATGCGGTCGACCTCATCGAAATCACCGGTGTCGTGAAGTGGTTCGACGTCGCGAAAGGCTTCGGTTTCATCGTTCCCGACAACGGCATGCAGGACGTTCTTCTGCACGTGACCTGCCTGCGCCGCGACGGTTACCAGACCATCCTCGAAGGCACGCGCATCGTCGCGCTCATCCAGCGCCGCGATCGTGGGTATCAGGCCTTCAAGATCCTCTCCATGGACCAGTCCACGGCGGTTCATCCGTCGCAGCTGCCGCCGGTGCGCACGCATGTGCAGGTCACGGCGACGAGCGGCCTGGAGCGCGCGCTGGTCAAGTGGTTCAACCGCACCAAGGGCTTCGGCTTCCTGACGCGCGGCGAGGGAACCGAGGATATTTTCGTGCATATGGAGACGCTGCGTCGCTTCGGACTTACCGAGCTTCGTCCCGGCCAGGTTGTGCTCGTTCGCTTCGGCGATGGCGACAAGGGCCTGATGGCCGCCGAAATCCATCCGGATGCGCCGACCCCTGTGAGCCGGGCGCACTGATGAATATGGTTTCGCACCGGATCAGAAGCGCCTTTTTGGCGCTTTTTTTCATGCTGGCGCTGCCGGCGTTCGCCCAGTCCGTCGTCAAGTTCGACAAGGAGCCGCTGGTCATCGAGACGACGGCAGGACAAAAGTACAACTTTACCGTCGAGATTGCCGATACCAACGAACAACGTCAGCGCGGGCTGATGTACCGTCAAGACATGGCTGCCGACGCGGGCATGATCTTCGACTTCGGCGCGTCGAAGCGTGTGCAGATGTGGATGGAAAACACGGTGCTGCCGCTCGACATGCTGTTTGTCGATCGGGCGGGTATCGTTCGCGGCGTCAAGCAGAATGCGGTGCCGTATTCCCGCGACATCATCGATTCGGTGAGCCCGGTGAAGTACGTGATCGAGCTCAATGCGGGTGCTGCAGCCAAGCTCGGCCTCAAGGCGGGCGACCGCGTCACCAGCCCGACAATCACGAAGTACAAATAGCCTCAGATCGGCTCCCGCTTCTTCCGTTCCTGCGTAAAAAAGGCTCGTCCCGCGGTATCGCCAGGACGAGCCAAGTTGTACGGTTATGAGCGACGTGCAAGAAGCTCATGTGGCTACAATAGCGCCGCGATAAGTTGTCACCTTGATCTGCATCAAACGTTGCGATCCGGCACACATATCACTGCTGCCTACGCCTTTTTGAGGAACTCGGTCTTCAGTACCAGGCCTTTGACCTGCTTGGTGTTGCATTCCACTTCACCGGGGTTTCCGTTGAGCCGGATGTTCTTCACCAACGTTCCGCGCTTGATGGTCTCCGATGTGCCCTTGACCTTCAGGTCCTTGATGAGGGTGACGGAATCGCCGTCGTTAAGCTCGGCGCCGTTGCTGTCTCTTACAATTGGTTCGTCGGTCATTTTGATCTCGTGTTTCAAATTGCTTGGTGGATATGAATGATAAGAGGCGCCATCGGTTTCCGTAAGGTGATGTAGATCACCTTGGGTTATCGCCATCGCCACGCAATCACTTATGCTTCCGTAGTGGCTGAAGGCGTCAAAGTAAAATCAATTGGTTGCAGACCGCCGCTCATCAGCTGTCGCTGATTGTCTCGCTGCTGATATGAGCGCGCCGATCATGTTGCACTGGCAAAGATGACCTCGAATCCCTATCTGTAGGGCACGCGGCGAGTTGCCTTGCAGGTGGCTCAGGCAGGATGGGTGGAAACATCCAGGCTGCTGCCCGACGAGAATTCCACAACGAACCTCAGGGAATGGAGATATTCGATGACTATCGAACGCGCAGTGCTTGCAGGCGGTTGTTTCTGGGGGATGCAGGATCTGATCAGGCGTATGCCGGGTGTCGAGACGACGCGCGTGGGTTACACCGGCGGCGAGGTTGCCAATGCGACCTATCGCAATCACGGCAACCACGCCGAGGCGATCGAAATCCTCTTCGATCCCGCGAAAACCAGCTATCGCGACATTCTGGAATTCTTCTTCCAGATCCACGATCCGTCGACGCCCAATCGCCAGGGCAATGATCTCGGCCCCAGCTACCGCTCGGCCATCTTCTACGAGAACGATGAGCAGAAGCGCATTGCCGAAGACACGATCGCCGATGTGGATGCATCCGGCCTGTGGCCTGGCAAGGTCGTCACCGAGCTCGCGCCAGTCAGCGATTTCTGGGAGGCCGAGCCGGAGCATCAGGACTATCTGGAACGGATTCCGAATGGCTATACCTGCCACTTCGTCCGGCCAGGCTGGAAGCTGCCGAAGCGGCAATCTTCCGCGGCTTGAACGAGAGCCACTTCTTCATGGCGCCAGGTCGAGAGACCTGGCGTTTTGCGTTCGAGGCGCGCATGGCGCTGCCGCCTCGGTCAGTTCCGTTGTTGAAGTGCCGATTCAAGACAGGCGAGGAGGTGCTTGATATCGACAGGCTTGCCGAGAACGGCAAAGGCGCCGCCGTCGAGTGCTGCCGACCGGGTTCGCTCGTCGCGATAGGACGTCATGAAGATGATCGGCGGCCTAGGCGGCGCCTTGTTCAGTTCGGCCTGCAGTTCGATGCCGCTTAGTCCGGGCATGGAGACGTCGAGGAGCATGCAGTCGATCGCGGCGCGATCTTGGTATGCCAAAAACTCCTCGGCGTTTGCGAACAGCAGGCTTCGGTAGCCGCAGGACAGGACGAGATCGTCGAGCGCCTCCCGGATGGCTTGGTCGTCGTCGACGATGGCGATGGTGGAAATGTGGGGCAAGTGGGGGTGACCTTGACGTGGTATTGCCGGACTTGGCTATTCCGGACTCGGGAATGCTTGCTTGTTTTGGCCAATATGCGCCCCGACGCTGCGAAACGGTATCATACATGGGTCTAGGTTGCTCACCTGCGCCGAGCGTTGGCTAGGCGCACAACCTCTCACAGATGCGGATCCTCGATCGGCAAGGTCATCTTGAACACTGCGCCGCCATCGGGATGATTGAAGCCGTCGAGCTTGCCGCCCCGGCTTTCCAGCGTGCTTCGGCAGATCGAAAGGCCCATTCCAAGCCCCTCGGCCTTGGTGGTGTAGAAGGGGGTGAAGAGCTTCTCCATCCCCTCTGGGCTGATCCCTGGTCCGCTGTCCTTCACCGACACACCGACCATGCCATCGACCGGCTGGATTTCGACGACGATCTCGCGAACGGGGCATTTTGCGCCGTTGATCGCCTGGATGGCGTTGGTCATGAGGTTGATCATGACCTGCTGGATTTCCACCCGCACGCTCTTGACGCGCGGCACGCCTTCGCCCGGGCGAACGGTGACAGTGATGCCGTCGCGTTTCAGGTCGTGCTCGACCAGCGAGTGGGTTTCGTCGATCAGAGTCGCGAGGTCGATCCACTCGGCCTTGCTTTCCTGCTGGGTGAGGAGGTTGCGGGTGTTGTGGATGATGTCGCTGGCGCGCTGGCCGTCTCGAATGATGCGTTCGGCGGAACGGCGGATCGCCGAGAGATCCGGCGGGTCGCGATCCAGCCAGCGGAGCAGCGTCTGCGCGTTGACGGCGATGGCGCCGAGCGGCTGGTTCAGTTCATGCGCCAGCGAAGCGGAGAGGGCGCCGATGGTGGCGGCTTTCGATGCCTTGGCGAATTCGGCGCGCGCCTCCACCAGCGCGGCTTCCGTCATCTCGCGTTGGGTGATGTCGACCATGCCGACGACCACGCGGTTGAAGGCGGCGATGTCTTCGGGAAAACTGATGCTCAAAAGCACCTGTTTGATTTCGCCGCTGTCGGTCGTGATCGTGCCTTTGCCTTCGAAATAGGACTGGCCGTTGAAGATGGCATTCATCACGTGCAGAAACGTCTGGTCTCCGGCCGCGATGAAATGGACCATGGAATTGCTCACCTTGCCTGCGGAGGTGGTGCCCAGAAGCTCCCGGGCTGCTTCATTCGCCGCAACGGTACGCAGCAGGCCGATGCAATCATCGATAACTTCGGGATGTCGGCGGGCATGCTCTTCCAGATCGGAGACGCCGGACGCCTTCAAGCCCATCAGGTGAGTGCGCAGCTGCGAATAATCCCGCTCCCAGAGCGCCACGCGGGCGCCGTCGAAGATCGAGCGGTAGCGGGCTTCGCTTTCACGAATCTCGGCATTTCTGGCAATCAGCTCGTCGCGAAAGGCGTCGTTTCTCAACAGCAGCGCCATGGTGATGGTGAGCGCTGCCAGGGACACGGCCAGGCGGATGAAGGTTTGCAGATCGGGGTCCGGTCCGTGGGTCAGAAAATAGGACAGGATTGTCAGGAAGATGCAGCCGGCCAGCGCCAGCAGCAGCCCCATGCGGGTCAGGACTTCCGAAGAAAGCAGAAGAACGATAACATAAAGCACGGCAATCGCGCCTTCGATCTCGGTGAAGGTGTCGATCGTGAAGACGGCCACCATCAGAAATGCCGCGATCAGCGCTACGGTGATGCGATGGCTCCCGCCGCCGCGTTGATTGAACAGCACACCGGCTCGCTCCGCACTCATGATATGATCCCCATCTACCTTGGCGCGCATGATAGTGATCGCGGCCGTCATTCTAACCTATACATAGGTGTCGTTTACGCAAAAGGTGGTTTTGCCTTCTGTTTCAAGTGATTGACCGTATTTGCGGCTGGAGCCGGAGTGGTGTGGACCAGAGGCGGATGTTCTTTGACGAGGACAGACCGGGCGGTCCGGGCCTATAGTGCTTGTCGAACGGTCCACTATCCGGCCAAGCCGCGTTGTTCAGGGAAGAGCAGAGTGAATATCAGTTTCGTCGATAGCCGAACGAGCCATGAAGCGGTGCAGACAATCGCCTTTCGGGGCGGGGTGGCAGCGCCTGCGACGCGCAGCGTTCCCGAGGAAGTGGCGATCGCCTTTTCCTATGGCGGCAGTTCGCATGCGGTGATGATGGCGACGCCGGATGATCTCGTCGATTTCGCCGTCGGCTTCAGCCTCACCGAGGGGCTGATCGATACGGTCAAGCAGATCGAGGCGATCGAGATCGTTCAGGACAAGGTTGGCATCGACGTGCAGATCGCGCTTGTGGACGACGTCGAGGAGAAGCTGCGCGCGCGCCGGCGGCACATGATGGGGCCGGTGGGTTGCGGTCTTTGCGGTATCGAATCGCTGGAGCAGGCCGTGCGCACGGTTCGGCCGGTGCTGTCCTCCGATCTGACGATGACGCCTGATGATATCGCACGCGCGGTGGCGAGCCTTGGCGATCACCAGCAGCTCAACCACAAGACCCGCGCAGTGCATGGCGCCGGGTTTTTCGTGCCGGGGAGCGGGCTTCTGGCAGTGCGCGAGGATGTCGGTCGGCACAACGCACTCGACAAGCTCTGCGGTGCCGTCGTCGCCTCGGGCGTTTCCGGCCGCAGCGGCGCGGTTGTCGTGACCAGCCGGCTTTCGATCGAAATGATCCAGAAAGCCGGGTTTCTCGGCAGCCCGATCCTGATCGCGATTTCGGCGCCGACGGCCTATGCCATTCGCACCGCCGAGGAGGCCGGGATCACCATGATCGCCGTTGCGCGCGGAGAGGATTTCGAGATCTTCACGCATCCGCACCGGGTGATTTTCCAAGCCTAACCCAAAAAGGAAAGACCGCCCCGGGGTAGGGGGCGGTCTCTGGCGGATCGAGGGGGAGCGATCCGCGTCTTCGATGCGGGGGCGGGATCGAAGACAGGTAGCGTCTGGCGCTACCGCCTCACGGAGGGGACGTGAGGCATGAGAAGAAACTAGCCCGTTCCCATCCGCTCCATAACTATACTTAGGTTTGGTCCGACTAGACGACCATAGAATAGGCCGACCGAAGAAGGCCGCCTAAGCTTCAGCCACATTCACCGGACTGGAGCCGATCCCATGTCGTCGTTCAAGAAGCCATTCTCCCTAGCTGCCAAACAACCTGGAACCAGCCCGCCGGCGCAGCTGCCCGACGAGAAGCGGCCGCGGCGGATCGCGATCACCGTCGATCACGACGAGACGCGCCTGCCGATCTCGCTGATAGCCTCGACCATCCACTGATCCCACCCCGTTCACACCCATCATCAGGAGACACCGACCATGACATATCAACCCGCATCCGAGATCCAGCGTGCAGCGCTCGCCACCCCGACCGATCTCTCCTCGAACGCCACGACCGATATCGCGGCGGCGCTGACGGCGCTGCTTGCCGATGTGTTCGTGCTTTATATGAAGACGAAGAATTTCCACTGGCACATGTCCGGCCCGCATTTTCGCGATTATCACCTGATGCTGGACGAGCAGGGCGAGCAGATCTTCGCGATGACCGACGACATCGCCGAACGCGCCCGCAAGATCGGCGGCACGACACTGCGCTCCATCGGCCACATCGGGCGCCTGCAGCGGCTGCTCGACAATGATGCGGATTACGTGACGCCGGAAGATATGCTTGCCGAGCTGCGCGACGACAACAAGCAGCTCGTGGGCCTGATGCGCCAGCTGCACGAGCTGACATCCGAGCATAACGATGTCGCAACGACGAGCCTTCTGGAAAACTGGATCGATGAAGGCGAGCGCCGCGCCTGGTTCCTGTTCGAGAGCACACGCCGCGGCGCGTAAGCCGAAGCGATTATCCGACGCCAACCATCCTCGGCATTGCCGGTCGGGGATGGTTTTTTGATTCGTGGCGCCGGAGCTGTCGGGGCGGACATGCCACATACCTTGGTATGGTTGCAGCTACACCCCAATAGGATTTCGAGATCGCCGGCCCCGTCCTAGGCTGCGTTTATAAAACGAAAGGGGATGCGCCATGACCACCCAGGCATTTCGCGACGTCGCGGCAAGCCAGCCTATATCTGGGCAGATACGGCCATTTCCCTCGATGCCGCTGGAAGCGCTGCTCGATGCGGATCCGGATGCGTCGCTCTGGGAACGTCTCTACTGGCAGTTCACGCTGCCGGCGTTTTTATCCAGTGCGCTCAATGGGCTGCGTGAGGATTGCGGTGGGCAGACATGAGGAGGAAACGGTGATGGCGAACGACTGTAAGCCGCTGGTCGAGGTATCAATTCAGAGGGATGGGCGGCGGATTCCGCTGGGGATCATGAACCTCGCGCAAGCGCTCGATCTGCCGCATCACCGGGACTTCGTGTTCGTCCATCTCGCGGCCAGGGCCGACGGCTCTCACGATGAGCGACCGAGACGCCGGTAGCGACGCGGCCGGTCGCACAAGGCGTTTGCCTTGTTGTTTCGATCGAATTTTCATGGAGATTTACCAGCTATTTCAGCGTGGTGATGATGGTCGGAGTGGAGAGATTCGAACTCCCGACCCTCTGGTCCCAAACCAGATGCGCTACCAGACTGCGCTACACTCCGTGCCAACGAGGAGCGCAATACACGGTTCGATCATGCGCTGCAATAACTAAAATGGTCTTTTCACAAGGATCGGCTCTCTCTCCCTCATTCAGGTTGATGTCAGTATCGAATGCCATCCCCCGCGGCTTGGTCGCCCGGCATCTTTGCCGGGCATGCGGTTTCAGGATGGGTAGACTTGGAAGACACGGTTTTAGCGGAGCCCAGCGAGAGCTTTCGACTGAGGATCGGGAGCGTGACGCTATCGGTGCTGACGGCGATTTATATTCTCGTGGTGGCCAACCACACCTTCTGGACCCGCGCTTTCGACTATCTCTCCTCGGCCCCGGTTGCCTTCGCCGCCTTCGTGATCGGCATTTCGACGCTTACCATTGCCGCGCTGACGACTTTCTCCGTGAAATACCTGACCAAGCCGGCGCTGATCTTCTTTCTGATGGTGGCGGTGGTGTCGTCGTGGTTCACGGACCAGTTCGGTGTGATCATCGACAAGGAGATGATCCGCAATGCAGCGGTGACGACGCAGGCGGAATCGGCGCATCTGATCACGCCGTCCTTCCTGCTCCACATCCTGTTCGCCGGCGTGTTGCCGTCGCTGTTCATCATCTGGGTCAGGGTCGTTCACAAGCCGTTCCTGAAGAAGTTCGTCTGGAACATGGCCGTCATCGTGCCGTGCCTTGGTATCACCATTGCGGCCGGGCTCGGATTCTCGCAGACCTATGCCTCGGTCGGGCGTCTCCACAAGGACCTGATGCTGACGCTCAACCCCTTTGTTCCGATCGGAAGTGCCGCGCGCTTCGCCTTCGCCTCGGAGGATGACCGCTATATCGTGCGCCGGCCGCTCGGCACGGATGCGCATCAGCGCACGGCGAGCGCCAATGGTAAGCCCCGGGTGACGATCATCGTGGCCGGAGAGACGGGCAGGGCGCAGAATTTCTCGCTCGGCGGCTATCCGCGCGAGACCAATCCCGAGATGAAGGCGCGCGGCGTCATCTATTTCAAGAACGCGACGAGCTGCGGCACCTCCACGGCGGTGTCCTTGCCCTGCATGTATTCGGTCTATCCGCGGCAGGACTACACGCATCGCAAGGGGCTTGAGACCGACAATCTCACGGATATTCTCGGCCACGCCAAGGTCGACGTGGAATGGTGGGACAACGATACCGGCAGCTATGGTGTCGCCAACCGCATTCCCTATCGCTTCCTGCCCGATGCCGCCGATCCGCGCTTCTGCACGGATGGCGAATGCCTCGACACGGTGCTGCTCGACAAGCTCGGCGACTGGCTATCGAATGTGAAAGGCGACAGCGTTCTCGTGCTGCATCAGCTCGGAAGCCATGGGCCGGCCTATTACAGGCGCTACCCCGACGATTTCCGCCGCTTCACGCCGGATTGCCGCACGCCCGAATTCGGCGCCTGCAAGCCCGAGGAGGTCGTCAATGCCTACGACAACACGATCCTCTTTACCGATCATGTGGTGGCCAAGGTCATCGACAATCTGAAGAAGCACCAGGACACGATTTCGGCGTCGATGCTCTATGTCTCCGACCATGGCGAATCGCTGGGCGAAAACGGGCTCTATCTTCACGGCGCGCCCTATATCATTGCGCCGGCGGAGCAGACGCGGGCGCCGATCATCGTCTGGCTGTCGCCTGATTTCAGCGCTGCATCCGGCATCGATACGGCCTGTCTTGCGGCCAGCGCCGCCAATCCGGTGTCGCACGACAATTTCTTCCACAGCGTTCTTGGGCTGATGGATGTCGAAACCAGCGTCTACGACGCGAAGCTCGACCTGTTTTCCGCTTGCCGGAAGGCGCCGGACAAGGCGGTGCAGGCCTCGTTCAAGGGGTAGGCCACCGGCGCGCGGCTTCCATGGCTTTTCGCTTGAAAAGGAAGGGATTCGCCGCTAAGCAAAATTCATCTATCTGTGCGATCGTAGATGAAGATGCCCCGCAAGGGGGCAGTCCATTGATTGCGAAAGCCATAATTCGGAGGCGTGCAGCCATGTCTGCCAAGATCTATCGTCCAGCAAAGACCGCCATGCAATCCGGCAAGGCAAAGACTCATCTCTGGGTGCTGGAGTTCGATCAGGAAGCGCCGCGCACGATCGACCCGATCATGGGCTACACCTCGTCGTCGGACATGCGCCAGCAGGTGAAGCTGAATTTCGAGACGCAGGAACTGGCCGAAGCCTACGCGCAGCGCAACGGCATCGAATACCGGGTGATCGCGCCGAAAGATCCGCAGCGTCAGACGGTGGCATATCCGGATAATTTCCGCTATACGCGCACGCAGCCCTGGACGCACTGATCGGACGTACCGATCGCTTTCAGAGCCCATGCCTTCGATGCGCGCATGCGCATCGGCAGTGTGGCCCCTTAGCTCAGCTGGATAGAGCACCTGCCTTCTAAGCAGGTGGTCGCAGGTTCGAATCCTGCAGGGGTCGCCATTTTCTGTCCAACGTGGACAGCCAGGATTGAGTATGACCACGAACCTATTTTACCGGTTCCTTGACCTCTTCAGCAAGTCGAAAGCCAAGTACCGCGATCACGTCGTATCTTTCCCGACGGATTCGGAGATCGTCTTATCCCGCGGCTTCAAGGGCGACATCGTCGCCTTTCACACGGCGGATTCGTTTTATGCGAACGAGGCAGCGCGCATGGTGGCGTCTGCTGAGCGTCTTGGGCTGACGGTCCATACAACGGCGATCGAGAGTGCCGGCACGTGGGTGCGCAATGCGGCGCTCAAGCCGACATTTCTCCTGGAGGCGCGCAGGAAATTTCGTGGCCCGCTGCTCTACGTCGACGTCGATGCGGTGTTCCATCGTGACCCGTGGCCGGTGCTGGCCGGATATGACTGCGATGTTGCAGTTTATCGCGAGGGAGACCGGCTGATTTCCGCGACCATTCTGCTAAACGATACGCCAGCGACGCTCCGGCTTCTGGAAGTGTGGAAAGAGCGCTGCGACAGCAATCCAGATATCTGGGATCAGGTCGTGCTTCAGGAAATTCTTGATCAGGATCAGACCTTGCGTACGCCGCTCTACAAGGTCAAGGAACTCTCCGCGTCCTTCTGCTGGATATTCGACCGGCTTTCGAACCCGAAAGGCGAGACCGTCTACATCGAGCAGCTTCAGGCAAGCCGACAGGCTACAGCGGGCAAAACATGCCGCCGCAACAAAAAGCTCGAACGTCGTCGCGAAAGGATCGCGACGATTGAAAAAAGCCTGGCGCCCTCCATGCGCAAGGACAAGGCTGCCTAACATCGATGTCGGTTCGTGCGTGCTAAATTCCCCCTCGGACTTGAATTCGCCACATTGACCTACCATATCAAGCGCATCGGCATTGCTGGTCAGTGTTCCACACAGCGAACGCTCGCAGTTGCCGGTATCGCTTTTATGCTTTTGACCACGGATGTACTGGCACTGGTGTGAGATGCGAATAGGAAGGTCGGTGCGGTTTCGCCCCGGCCTTTTTTATTGCCCGGAATTCGGGCCCGCTCAGAGCTTTGCGTGATGTTCAAATGGAAAAGGCCGAAGCGGGTGCTTCGGCCTTTTGTGGTTCTGATGGTGCTACGGCTTTGCGCGGCTATTTCGCTGATGGTGCGTGGCGCCTGCCTTTGCCGAGGTCCGGCAGGAAGACGGTGAGCAGGCCGAGCAGCGGCAGGTATGAGCAGATGTTGTAGACGAAGACGATGCCCATGCGGTCCGCCACCATGCCAAGGGCTGCCGCGCCGATGCCGCCGATGCCGAAAGCGAAGCCGAAGAACAGGCCGGCGATCATGCCGACGCGTCCGGGCACCAGCTCCTGCGCGAAGACGACGATGGCTGAGAAGGCCGACGCCAGGATAATGCCGATTACGAAGGTCAGCACGATCGTCCAGGTGTAGCCCGCATAGGGTAGCGCCAGCGTGAAGGGCAGGGCGCCGAGGATCGAGAACCAGATGGTGAACTTCGTTCCGAACCAGTCGACGATCGGGCCGCCGGCGACGGTGCCGATGGCGACCGCGCCCAGGAATACGAAGAGCAGGATCTGCGCTTCTTGCACCGACACCTGGAAGCGTTCGATCATGTAGAAGGTGTAGTAGCTCGACAGGCTGGTCATGTAGACGTACTTCGAGAAGACCAGCATGGCGAGGACCGCGATCGACATGATCACCTTGGCGCGCGGCAGCACGACGGCAGGCACCGCGGCCTTGCGGCCGGCATTGGTGCGGCGGTGGTTGGAATACCAGACGCCGACGCGCCACAGGATGATCATGCCCGTCAGTGCGGCAACCGAGAACCATGCGACGCTGGTCTGTCCGCGCGGCAGCACGATGAAGGCGGCGGCCAGCGGGCCGATGGCCGAGCCGAAATTACCGCCCACCTGGAACAGCGACTGCGCCAGACCGTGGCGTCCGCCCGATGCGAGGCGGGCGACGCGGGAGGATTCCGGATGGAAGACCGCCGAACCCAAGCCGACGACGCCGGCGCCGACGAGCAGCACCCAGTAGGCATGCGCATAGGCGAGCAGCACAAGGCCGATCAGGGTGAAGAACATTCCCGCCGACAGCGAATAGGGCAGCGGGCGCTTGTCGGTATAGATGCCGATCAGCGGCTGCAGCAGCGAGGCCGTGACCTGGAAGACCAGGCCAAGCAGGCCGATCTGGGTGAAGTCGAGACCGTATCCGTCCTTGATCATCGGATAGAGGGCCGGGATGAGCGACTGCATCGTGTCGTTCAAGAGATGGCAGAAGCTGACTGCCATGATGATGCTGAAAACCGTCTGTTCCGCGGAGTGTTTCTCCGCCGTCATTGTACCTGTCGTCACGATGTTCCTCCTGAGAAACTGACTATCCGCATAGTCTCCTTGCGGCAGTCCCGCTTTCGTGTTTTGGTCTCATTCTTTCGCGATTGGGCCAGGGCTTATGAAAGCGTTGCAAAATATGACATCGGTGGAACTGGCCAAGCTCCATTTCGAGCGGCTGGCGGCTATCGAAGCGGCGTCCGAGCCGGTTCACACCATCCCGTCCGAGTATCCCTCGGGCTATCATGTGGCCACCCATCGGCACAGCCGCGCGCAATTCGTCTATGCGCGCACCGGCGTGGTCATGGTGTCGTCGCGGCAGGGGCGCTGGATGGTGCCGCCGGAGCATGCGCTGTGGATACCGGCCGAGCTGGACCACTCTGTGGATATGCTGGGCGAGGTCACCATGCTTTCGGCCTATATCAGCTCCGATGCGCTGGTCGCGCTGCCTGAGGCCATTCGCGTGGTCGGGCTTACCGATCTTGCGCGAGCGCTGATCATCGAAGCGGTATCTCCAAGTGGAGACCTCAAGGGTTCGCGGCGGCAGCGGCTGGTGGTGGCGCTGCTGCTCGAAGAGATTTCGCGGCTGCCGGACCGCTCGCTCGGCCTGCCCATTCCCGGCGACGCGAGGCTTGCGGGGCTTTGCCGCGCCTTTCTGGCGAACCCCACCGCGCGGCTCCTGATCGACGATTGGGCCGAGCAGCTGAACATGAGTCGACGGGCGTTTACCCGGGCGTTTCGGCGCGAGACCGGCATCAGCCTTTCGACATGGCGGCAGCAGGCTGCCTTGTTTACGGCTTTGCCGCGGCTGGCGGCGGGCCAGCCGGTCACGACAGTTGCGTTCGATCTCGGTTACGAAAGCGTCGCGGCGTTCACCACCATGTTCAAGCGCATGCTCGGCGCGCCGCCGCGCGCCTATTTCCGGGTTGCCGAGCCCAATTGAAATTCCTCGATAATTTCGAATGCAGGCCTTTCGCGCTGTCACACGCCCGACATCGGCGCGCGGCATAACTGTGCGAAACATTCGTTTGACATTCGAATAAGTTTCGCTTTAACTGTTTTCACTTTCGCAATTGCGTTGTCTTGTTTGCGTTGCGGCATTTTCTGGGGGCATGGGACGCGTGAGCGGTCAGATTCACGATCTTTTCGTTATCGGTGGCGGCATCAACGGCTGCGGTATTGCGCGTGACGCGATCGGGCGCGGCTATTCCGTTGCATTGGCCGAGATGAACGATTTCGCCTCCGGCACGTCTTCCGGCGCCACCAAGCTCATTCATGGCGGCCTGCGCTATCTTGAGCATTACGAGTTTCGTTTGGTGCGCGAATCGCTGATGGAGCGCGAGATCCTGTGGGCGATGGCGCCGCATATCATCTGGCCGATGCGCTTCGTACTGCCTTATCACAAGGGCGGAATCCGGCCGGCATGGCTGATCCGGCTGGGGTTGTTTCTTTACGACCATCTCGGCGGCCGCAAGCTTCTGCCGCCGACCAAGGTGCTCGACATGCGCCGCGATCCGGCGGGCAAGCCTTTGAAGTCGCTGTTCTCGAAGGCGTTCGAATATTCCGACGGTTGGGTGGATGACGCGCGCATGGTGGTGCTGAACGCCCGTGACGCCGCCGACAAGGGCGCGCTGATCATGCCGCGCACCAAGGTCGTCTCGGCGCATCGCGAGAATGGTGTCTGGGCGATCGAGACTGTGGATACGGTGACCGGCGAAAAGCGGCACTTCCAGGCGCGGATGCTGGTCAATGCGGCTGGTCCCTGGGTCGATCACGTCATTCGCGCCGCCTTCGGGCAGAACGAGGCGCGGCATGTGCGCCTCGTCCAGGGCAGCCATATCGTCGTGAAGAAGAAGTTCAACGATAACAGGGCCTACTTCTTCCAGAACCCAGACAACCGCATCATCTTCGCGATCCCCTACGAGCAGGATTTCACGCTGATCGGCACCACCGACCGCGACTACAAGGCCGATCCGAAGGATGTGAAGATCTCCGACGAGGAGACGACCTATCTCTGCAAGGCCGCGAGCGAGTATTTCAACGAGCCGGTGCGGCCCGAGGACATCGTCTGGACCTATTCCGCCGTGCGCCCGCTGTTCGACGATGGCGCGTCCAAGGCGCAGGAAGCGACGCGCGATTACGTGCTGAAGCTGGAGGGCGAGGGCGGACAGGCGCCGTTGCTCAATGTGTTCGGCGGCAAGCTCACGACCTATCGCCGGCTGTCGGAACACGCGCTGGAGAAGATCGGCGCGGCAATCGGCGCCAAGGGTGCCCCGTGGACGGCCAAGAGCCATCTCCCCGGCGGCGACTTTCCGGCGCAGGGATACGAGGCGGAAGTGCGCAAGCTGAAGGGCAGCTATCCGTTTCTCATCGATACGCATGCCCGCCGCCTCGTTCGCCGCTACGGTACGAAGGCAGCGGTGCTTTTGGGACAGGCGCGCGGGACCGAGGATCTCGGGCGCTGTTTCGGTAGCGACCTCTATGAGGTGGAGGTTCGCTACCTGATCGAACACGAATGGGCGAGACACGCCGATGACGTGCTCTGGAGGAGAACGAAGGAGGGCTTGCGCCTGACGAGGGAGCAAGCCGCGGTTTTGGAGGAGTACATGGCCGCGCTACCGGCTCAGATGGCCGGATAAAAGAGCGGCATGTGGTCCCCGCTGTGAGGAGGCACGGGAACCTGAATGCTGGAATTGCGAAACATCGCAAAGACGGTGGGCGCGGATACGCACATCCACGCGACCGATCTCGCGTTTGAACGCGGCACGCTGAACGTGCTCCTGGGGCCGACCCTGTCTGGCAAGACGTCGCTGATGCGGCTGATGGCCGGGCTCGACCGGCCGACCAGCGGGACGATCCATTTCGATGGCGTCGATGTTACCGGCATGCCGGTGCAGAAGCGCAATGTCGCGATGGTCTACCAGCAGTTCATCAACTACCCCGCCTTTACGGTCTACGAGAACATCGCCTCGCCGATGCGGATATCGGGCAAGGATGCCGCCACCATCGATCGCGAGGTGCGCAAGGCCGCCGACCTGCTGCGGCTGACACCCTATCTCGACCGCACGCCGCTCAATCTCTCCGGCGGTCAGCAGCAGCGCACCGCGCTTGCCCGCGCGCTGGTGAAGAACGCCAGTCTCGTGCTGATGGACGAGCCGCTTGCCAACCTCGATTACAAGCTGCGCGAGGAGTTGCGAGCCGAGTTGCCGAGGATCTTCGCGCAATCGGGCGCCATCTTCGTCTATGCCACCACAGAACCATCCGAAGCACTGCTGCTCGGCGGCAATACGGCGACGCTGTCTGAGGGGCGGGTGACGCAGTTCGGGCCGACGATTTCGGTCTACAGGACACCGCGTGATCTCACCACCGCCAAGACCTTCGCCGATCCGCCGCTCAACTTTATCGACGTAGTGAAAGCCGGCGCGACGTTCCAGCGCGACGGGCGTGGCGTGTTTTCGGTGCCGGGGCATCTGGCCGGGATGGCCGATGGACCGGTGACGGTTGCGTTTCATCCGCATCATCTCGGGCTTGCCGCGCAGACGCCGGGCGCCGTGCAACTCAGGGCGCGGACGCAGCTCTCGGAGATCACCGGCTCGGAGAGCTTCGTCTACCTCGATTACGAGGGTGTGCGCTGGGTGATGCTGGCGCATGGTATCCACGACATCGATCCGGACACCGATATCGACGTGTTTCTTGATGGCCGCCACCTGATGGCGTTCGACACCAGCGGCCGGGCGATCTCGTCCGGCGCAACGGCTTGAAGGGGTAGGGACATGGCACGCATCACGCTCGACCACATCCGCCACGCCTACGGGCCGAACCCGCAATCGGACAAGGACTACGCGCTCCGGGAAGTCGACCACGAATGGAACGACGGCGGCGCCTATGCGCTGCTCGGGCCGTCGGGCTGCGGGAAGACGACGCTGCTCAACATCATCTCCGGCCTGCTGCAGCCCTCGCATGGCCGCATCCTGTTCGACGGCAATGACGTGACCAATCTAGCGACGCAGGCGCGCAACATCGCGCAGGTATTCCAGTTTCCCGTGATCTACGACACGATGAGCGTCTACGACAATCTGGCCTTTCCGCTGCGCAATCGCGGCGTGTCGGAGCCCGAGGTCGATCGTCGCGTTCGCGAAATTCTCGAGATGATCGATCTGACGCCCATGGCGCGACGCAAGGCGCAGGGGCTGACCGCCGACCAGAAGCAGAAGATCTCGCTCGGCCGCGGATTGGTGCGCAGCGACGTCAACGCCATCCTGTTCGACGAGCCGCTGACGGTCATCGACCCGCATATGAAATGGGTGCTGCGCTCGCAGCTGAAGCGGCTGCACAAGCAGTTCGGTTTTACGATGGTCTATGTCACGCACGACCAGACGGAAGCGCTGACTTTCGCAGACAAGGTCGTCGTCATGTACGAGGGCGAGATCGTGCAGATCGGCACGCCCGCCGAGCTCTTCGAAAAGCCGAGCCACACCTTCGTCGGCTACTTCATCGGCTCGCCTGGCATGAACGTGCTGCCGGCAAAGCTCGACGGCAATAGAGTGACGATGGGAAGCGAGAGCTTGTCGCTCGACTACGCGCCGAAGGCTGCCGCGGGCGCAAAGACCGAACTCGGTATCCGGCCGGAGTTCATCCGCCTTGGGCGCGAGGGCATGCCCGTCACCATCAACCGGGTCGAGGATATCGGCCGACAGAAGATTGTGCGCGCGGATTTCGCGGGCCAGCCGATCGCCATCGTGTTGACGGAGGATGCCGAGATACCCGCGGAGGCGCGGGTCACCTTCGATCCCAAGGCCATCAACATCTACGCCGATTCCTGGCGCGTCGGCAGGGAGGGCTGAGCCATGAACAAGACCTGGAACAACAAGGCCTGGTTTCTGGTGCTGCCGGTGCTGGTGCTGGTCGCCTTCTCGGCGGTGATCCCGCTGATGACGGTGGTCAACTACTCTGTGCAAGATACGTTCGGGAACAACGAGTTCTTCTGGGCGGGCACGGACTGGTTCGTGCAGACCCTGCAATCCGATCGCTTCTGGGCGGCGCTGCAGCGCAATCTCGCGTTCTCGCTGATCATCCTGGCTTTGGAGATCCCGCTCGGCATCTTCATCGCGCTCAACATGCCGAAAAAGGGGATCGGCGTGCCGGTCTGCCTCGTTCTGATGGCGCTGCCGCTGTTGATCCCGTGGAACGTCGTCGGCACGATCTGGCAGGTGTTCGGGCGCGTCGACATCGGCCTGCTCGGCCATACGCTGGAGGCGATCGGGCTCGACTATAATTATGTCCGCGATCCACTGGATGCCTGGATCACCGTCATCGTCATGGACGTCTGGCACTGGACGAGCCTTGTGGTGCTGCTGTGCTATGCCGGCCTCGTGTCGATCCCCGACGCCTATTATCAGGCGGCGAAGATCGATGGCGCGTCGCGCTGGTCGGTGTTCCGCTACATCCAGCTTCCGAAGATGAAGCGCGTGCTTCTGATCGCCGTGCTTTTGCGCTTCATGGACAGCTTCATGATCTATACAGAACCCTTCGTCGTCACCGGCGGCGGCCCCGGCAACTCGACCACCTTCCTGTCGATCGATCTGGTGAAGATGGCCGTCGGTCAGTTCGACCTCGGTCCGGCGGCCGCGATGTCGATCATCTACTTCCTGATCATCCTGCTGCTCTCATGGATCTTCTACACCGTGATGACCAGCGGCGACGAGAACGCGTGAGGAGGAGAGGACCATGGCCCAAGCAACAACACAGACGATGAAATACAAGCCGGCCGGCAACTTCTCCTGGGTCGTCTCGACCGTCTACATCATCTTCCTGCTCTTGCCGATCTACTGGCTGGTCAACATGAGCTTCAAGGAGAATGCCGAGATCACCGGCACCTTCTCGCTCTGGCCGCAGAATCCGACGCTCAGGAACTACACGATCATCTTCACCGATCCGTCGTGGTACAACGGCTATATCAACTCGATCACCTATGTGGTCATGAACACGGTGATCTCGGTGCTGGCGGCGCTGCCCGCGGCCTACGCCTTCTCGCGCTACCGCTTCCTTGGCGACAAGCACCTGTTCTTCTGGCTGCTCACCAACCGCATGGCGCCGCCCGCCGTTTTCGCGCTGCCGTTCTTCCAACTTTACTCGGCATTCGGTCTGATCGACACCCACATTGCGGTGGCGTTGGCGCACTGCCTGTTCAACGTGCCGCTGGCGGTCTGGATCCTCGAAGGTTTCATGTCCGGCGTGCCGAAGGAGATCGACGAGACGGCCTATATCGACGGCTACTCGTTCCCGCGTTTCTTCATCCGCATCTTCATGCCGCTGGTGGCATCGGGGATCGGGGTGGCGGCCTTCTTTTGCTTCATGTTCTCGTGGGTGGAGCTGCTGTTGGCCCGCACGCTGACGACCACCGCGGCCAAGCCGATCTCGGCGATCATGACGCGCACGGTGTCGGCCTCGGGGATGGACTGGGGCGTGCTGGCGGCGGCCGGCGTGCTCACCATCATTCCCGGCGCGCTCGTCATCTATTTCGTCCGCAACTACATCGCCAAGGGCTTCGCGCTCGGCCGCGTCTAAAAGGGGAGACCAGACATGAACTTTTCCTGGATGGCGTGGACGCTGCCGACCGCATTGTTCTTTCTCACGATCCTCGTGCTCCTGATCGGCATGAGCATATGGGAGTATCTGGCGCCGGGCGGCTCGCCGCGTGTGGGGGTCTTGAGGTTCGAGACCACGCGGGGAGACCGTCTCTTCATATCGCTGCTGGGAGCAGCGTTCATTCATCTCGCATGGCTGGGCCTCGTCGGGCCCAACCTGTGGTGGGCTCTTGGGCTTGCCGTAGTCTACGCCATCGGCGTGTTCCGCTACGTGTGAGGCCAGGGAGATACAGATGGCCGGGGGTACTGGCCGCCTGACGTGAAGACTGCAATCGCAAACCTTGGGAGGATATCATGCGACGGCATCTACTAGCGACAACAGCAGGCATCTTGCTGGCCATGGCGGGTTCCGCCTATGCCGGCATGGACGAGGCAAAATCATTCCTGGACAAGGAAGTCGGCGAACTCTCGTCGCTTTCGCGCGCTGACCAGGAAAAGGAAATGCAATGGTTCATCGATGCCGCGAAGCCCTTCGCCGGCATGGACATCAAGGTCGTTTCCGAAACACTGACCACCCATGAATATGAATCGAAGGTGCTGGCACCGGCGTTCACCGCCATCACCGGCATCAAGATCACCCACGACCTGATCGGCGAAGGTGACGTCGTCGAGAAACTGCAGACGCAGATGCAGTCGGGCGAAAACATCTACGACGCCTATGTCAACGATAGTGACCTGATCGGCACCCATTGGCGCTACCAGCAGGCCCGCTCGCTGACCGACTGGATGGAGAAGGAAGGCAAGGACGTCACCAATCCGGGCCTCGACATCAACGACTTCATCGGCACCAAGTTCACGACCGCGCCGGACAAGAAGCTCTACCAGCTTCCCGACCAGCAGTTCGCGAACCTCTACTGGTTCCGCTACGACTGGTTCAACGACGAGAAGAACAAGGCGGACTTCAAGGCGAAGTACGGCTACGACCTCGGCGTTCCGGTTAACTGGTCTGCCTATGAGGATATCGCCGAGTTCTTCACCGGCCGTGAAGTGAATGGCAAGAAGGTCTTCGGCCACATGGACTACGGCAAGAAGGACCCGTCGCTCGGCTGGCGCTTCACCGACGCATGGCTGTCGATGGCTGGCAACGGCGACAAGGGCCTTCCGAACGGTCTTCCGGTCGACGAGTGGGGCATCAAGGTCGACGAAAATTCGCGTCCCGTCGGTTCGTGCGTCGCACGTGGCGGCGATACCAACGGCCCGGCTTCCGTCTATGCGATCCAGAAGTATCTGGATTGGTTGAAGGCCTATGCACCGCCGGCAGCGCAGGGCATGAACTTCTCCGAATCCGGCCCCGTGCCGGCGCAGGGCGAAGTGGCGCAGCAGATCTTCTGGTACACGGCCTTCACGGCCGATGCCGTCAAGCCGGGTCTGCCTGTCGTCAACGAGGACGGCACGCCGAAGTGGCGTATGGCACCAAGCCCGCATGGCGTCTACTGGAAGGACGGCATGAAGCTCGGCTATCAGGACGTCGGATCCTGGACGCTGATGAAGTCAACGCCTGATGACCGCGCCAAGGCCGCATGGCTCTATGCGCAGTTCGTGACCTCGAAGACGGTGGACGTGAAGAAGAGCCATGTCGGTCTCACCTTCATCCGCGAATCCACCATTCGCGACAAGAGCTTCACCGAGCGCGCTCCGAAGCTCGGCGGTCTGGTCGAGTTCTATCGCTCGCCGGCCCGCGTGCAGTGGTCTCCAACAGGCACCAACGTTCCTGACTATCCGAAGCTGGCACAGCTCTGGTGGCAGGCCGTCGGTGATGCGTCCTCCGGCGCCAAGACCGCCCAGGAAGCCATGGATTCGCTTTGCGCCGAGCAGGAAAAGGTCCTGCAGCGCCTGGAGCGCGCCAAGGTGCAGGGCGATATCGGTCCGAAGCTCGCCGAAGAGCATGATCTCGAATACTGGAACAAGGACGCGGTCGCCAAGGGCAACCTCGCTCCCCAGCTGAAGATCGAGAACGAGAAGGAAAAGCCGGTCACCGTCAATTACGACGAACTGGTCAAGAGCTGGCAGTCCCAGTAACGGGCGCCATGGCCGGGGTTTTAAACCCCGGCCACTCTCCATGCCGGCGGCACGCGAAGGCTGTCGCCGGCTCTCTCCATTTTCAAATCCATGTTGGCAACCTGCCCTTCGAGCGGCGGGAACGGTAATCCTATTCAGTTGGAACAGATCATGGGCGGGTTCATTCTGGCGATCGATCAGGGCACGACGTCGTCGCGGGCAATCATCTTCGACGACAGAATGACGATGGTCGCCTCGGCGCAGATGGACGTCCGGCAGCATTATCCGCAGGCGGGCTGGGTCGAACATGATGCCTGCGAGATATGGGAGAGCGTCGTCGCCACCGCGCGGCAGGCGGTCGACAAGGCCGGCATCGCGGCCTCGGCGATCGCCGCGATCGGGATCACCAATCAGCGTGAAACGACCGTTGTGTGGGACCGCAAGACCGGAAGGCCGCTTTACAGGGCAATCGTCTGGCAGGACAGGCGCACCGCCGAGATCTGCGACAGCCTCAAGGCGGATGGCTACGAGAAGCTGGTTCGCGCCAAGACGGGGCTGCTGCTCGATCCCTATTTCTCCGGTACCAAGCTGCGCTGGCTGCTCGACAATGTCGACGGCCTGCGGGAGCGCGCGCGGATGGGCGGTGTTTGCTTCGGCACCATCGACAGCTGGCTTATCTTCAATTTGACGGCCGGGCGGGTTCACGCGACCGACGCGACCAACGCTTCGCGGACCATGCTCTACAACATCACCGATGCGGCCTGGGACGACGAGCTTTTGGGCGTGCTTGCAATACCGGCGCCGCTGCTGCCTGACGTCAAGGACTGCGCTGATGATTTCGGGGTCACGGACAAGTCGATCCTCGGAGCGGCAATCCCGATCCTGGGCGTTGCCGGAGACCAGCAGGCGGCGACGATCGGCAATGCCTGTTTTGATCCTGGCATGATGAAATCGACTTATGGGACGGGTTGCTTCGCGCTGCTCAACACCGGCCGGGATCGGGTTGCCTCGTCGAACCGGATGCTGACGACGATCGCTTATCGGCTGGACGGCGAAACGACCTATGCGCTCGAAGGGTCGATCTTCATTGCGGGAGCCGCCGTGCAATGGCTGCGCGATGGGCTCGGCCTCATTTCGCGTGCCTCCGACAGCGGCGCTCTGGCTGTTGCGGCCGATCAGGGGCAACGCGTCTACATGGTGCCCGCATTCACCGGTCTCGGCGCGCCCTATTGGGACCCGCAGGCGCGCGGCGCCATCTTTGGATTGACCCGCAACAGCGGGCCGGCGGAGCTGGCGCATGCGGCGCTTGAATCGGTCGCGTACCAGACGCTGGACCTGCTCGTGGCCATGCGCAAGGATTGGGGCGAGCGTCGGACCGGGACAGTGCTTAGGGTCGATGGCGGCATGACGAATTCCGACTGGACGATGCAGCGTCTCGCCGACATCGTCGCCAATCCCGTGGATCGCGCCGCAGCGCAAGAAACGACGGCTCTCGGTGCTGCATGGCTTGCCGGTTCACGGGCGGGTGTCTGGCCGGATCGCGCCGCTTTCGCGAAAGCATGGCACAGCGACCGCCAGTTCCTGCCGACGATGCCGGATACCGAAAGACAGGCGAAGATCGCCGGCTGGCGCGATGCCGTATCGCGAACGGTTTCCCGCCCGCTCAGCCCGTGATCTTGACGTCCGATCCGGCGAGCAGTGAGAGGTCACGGGCGGCCTGCTGCAGCATGACAATCGTCCCGTCGATATCGGGCGCGTCAGGTGCGTTGACCAGGCCGATATAGGGGCAGGTGAGGGCGGCGATGACGCGGCCGTCGGGGCCGAGGATCGGGGCGGAGAGGTTGTGGACGCCGGCGGTCTGGGCGCTCGGCATCTTCTCGTAGCCGCGTTCACGGATGTCGCTCAGGCGTTGGTAGAACTCCGGTCCCGGCCGCTTGGTCTTGGGATCACGGGCGTGTTCGGCGATCATCATCTCGCGTTCCTCATCGGTGCGGAAGGCGAGCAACACGTGGCCGGAGCCGGTTTCGAGCAGGCTCATATGCGAGCCGACGCGGATCGAGATGCCCCAGTAGTTCGGCGCCTCGTGCTGGGCGATGACGACGGCGGAACCCCGATCGAATACTACCAGATGGTTCGCCTGGCGCGTGCGTTGCGCGAGGTCGCGCATCAGCGGCATGGCGAAGGAGGCGAGGCGGCGGGCAGGGGCATGCAGCTGCGACAGGCCGAAGAGCTTGAGCGTCAGCGTGAAGCGGTCGCCCTCGAGCTTCGTGACATATCCGCGGCGCACGAGCCGGTCGAGCATGCGGTAGAATTCGTTGGGACTGCGGTCGAGGCGCTTGGCGATTTCCGCCTGGGTCAGCCCCTCCTCGACGCTCGCCAGAAGCTCGAGGATATCAAGCCCCTTGTCCAAGGCAGGCGCCCGGTACCGGTCGGCTTCATCCGCGTCCATGCTGTTCTCCTGTGAATATGCCTTTACATATACAAATAAGCGGAAGCCGAAAAGCGAAAGTTCGGCGCCGCTTTCGGCAATCCGGGACAACTTCGCCGTTTCACGAAGCGGCTTGCTACCTAGGTCACGCGCACATAGCATGCGGCAGATTTGCAGGATGACGCCGATGTTTCTGACGCAGGAAGAGCTTTCAAATATCACCGCGTTTCGCCGCGAGCTTCACCGCTATCCCGAGGTGTCGTGCGAAGAGGTCGAGACCGCGCGCCGGGTGCAGGAAGCGCTGCTTCTGGCAAAGCCCGATCGGATCGTGTCGAACCTTGGCGGGCATGGTGTCGCGGCGGTCTATGACGGGGCTATTCCGGGGCCGACGGTGCTCATCCGCTGCGAGCTCGATGGATTGCCGATCGAGGAGATCTCCGCCGAGGAATATCGGTCGACGATCCCGGGCAAGGGACATCTTTGCGGACACGACGGGCACATGTCGATCCTGATGGCCGTTGCGACGGCTCTCGGGCAGAAGCGGCCGAACAAGGGGCGTGTGATCCTCCTGTTCCAGCCGGCCGAGGAGAATGGCGCGGGTGCCGCCGCGGTGCTTGCCGATCCTCAGTTCGCGACGCTGAAGCCCGATATGGCGCTCTCGCTGCACAATCTTCCAGGCGTGCCTTTGGGCCATGTGCTGCTGCGCGAAGGTCCGGTCAACTGCGCGTCGCGCGGGATGAAGATCGTTCTCAACGGCAAGACTTCCCACGCGTCCTGCCCGGAGGATGGCGTTGCGCCGACATTTGCGCTGGCGAGCCTCCTTGGCGGCTTGACCGCTCTTGGGAGCGTTGCGCCTGTCGGTCCCGACTTCGCGCTCGTGACCGTCACCCACGCCCGGCTCGGCGAGCCTGCCTTCGGTATCAGCCCCGGGCGGGCCGAGATATGGGCAACGTTGAGGACGCTGACCGACGAGCGGATGGCCGGCCTGGTGCAGCGCGCCGAGATGCTGGCGAAGAACGAGGCGGCTGCGGCCGGGCTTGAGATCGAGATCAGCTATGAGGATGTGTTTCATCAGTGCTTCAATTCGCCGGAGGCCGTCGATGCGTTGCGGCGGGCGCTGGATGACGAGGGCGTCAGCCATCAGAGCGACAGCCGGCTGCTGCCGATGAAGGGTTCGGAGGATTTCGGGCTGTTTCGAACCGTCGCGCCGTCGGCGATGTTCTTCCTCGGGTCGGGCGAAACGCATCCGCAATTGCACAATCCGGATTATGATTTTCCCGAGGCGTTGATCCCGATCGGGGCCGGCGTCTTCATGCGTGCGATCACCAACATCCTCGGCTGATGATGCCGCAGATTTGACTGATGTCATGTGCGCCGGCTCATCGAAATTGCCCGCGTCGGTCGTTTTTCCCTTTCCCACTCGGCGGGATGGGCCTATCTACGATCGGGTCGACCGACGCCCCACGCCGCACGTGCTGTTGCCGGCCGTTTGATCCAGATTTCACATTGGCAGATTGATGACAGCAGTTGAGACGGTCGAGGCGGATGGTGACGCGGGCAGCGCGCGCCGTTCGAAAATAGTGGCGCTTGTCGTCGCCGTATCCTTCTTCATGCAGATCCTTGACGGCACGATCGTCACCACCTCGCTGCCGCAGATGGCGGCGAGCTTCGGTGTTCCCACGATATCGATGAGCATCGGCATCACCGTCTACATGCTGACCATGGCGGCCTTCATTCCGCTGTCGGGCTGGCTTGGCGATCGCTATGGTGCGCGGCGCGTCTTCATGGCGTCCATCGCCGTGTTCACCGTCGCCTCGCTGCTCTGTGGGCTTTCCGAAAATCTCACCCAGTTCGTGCTTGCCCGCGCGGTCCAGGGCGCCGGCAGCGCGCTGATGACGCCGGTGGGGCGGATCATCGTGTTGAAGAACGCGCGCAAGTCCGAACTGGTGCAGGCCATCGCACTCATTACATGGCCGGCGCTGACGGCACCCGTCATCGGGCCGCTGCTAGGAAGCGTCATCACCACCTATGCAAGCTGGCACTGGAACTTCCTGATCAATCTTCCGATCGGTGTGCTCGGTATGGCGCTTGTCTGGCGTTTCGTGCCGGAGCAGCGCGAGGAGGATGCCGGACGGCTCGACGTGCGTGGCTTTATCCTCAGCGGCGCCGGGCTGACGCTGCTTCTGGCGGCGCTCGAGCTGTCGGCGAAATGGCATGGCGGTCTTTTGCCGGTCGGCGCCATGCTGGTTGCCGGCATCGTGCTGTCTTTCATCGCCTACCGGCATTTCATGCGGGTCGACAATCCGCTGCTCGATCTCTCGTCCTTCAAGGTGCAGACTTTCGCCATCGCCACGCTGTCGGCCGGAACCGCAAGCCGCACGTCCATCAACGCGCCGCCGTTTTTGCTGCCCTTGTTGTTCCAGCTCGGCTTCGGGCTGAGCTCGATCGAGGCGGGTATCTATCTGCTGGTCTATTTCCTCGGCAATCTCAGCATGAAGACGGTGACGACGCCGTTGCTTGCCCGGTTCGGCTTCCGGACGGTGCTCTTCTTCAACGGGCTGATCGCGGCGCTGACGATTGCGGCTTGCGGCTTTCTCGTGCCGGAGACGCCGCGCGTGGTGATTTATGCCCTGCTGTTCATGACAGGCCTGTCGCGCTCCATGCAGTTTACCGCGCTCAACACGATTGCCTTTGCCGATATCAGCGGCGCGCAGAGAAGCTCGGCCTCGACCTTGTCGAGCATGCTGCAGCAGATGTCGATGCTGCTCGGTGTCGCGATTGCGGCTGCGGTTCTGAACGTGTCGGCGGCGGTTCGAGGGCTTGGTGATCCCGGACTTGTCGATTTTCGCTGGGCTTTCGTTGTCATCGGCGCGATCGGCGTCGTTTCGACGCTACGGTTTCTGCAATTGCCTCACGATGCCGGTGCCGAGGTTTCGGGACACAAGCGTCAGCGGTAGCGCCTAGACGGTGATCCGGGTGCGGCCGATTTCCACGTCGCCGCCCGGATCGCGACGTGATAGCGAGGGCTCAGATGATTGCTTCGAGCCGCGTCGCCTTTCTGTCGCCTTTCTTTCCTATGAAAAGCGGGCGCTCGTTCTACTGTCGAACTTGCTACCAAACTTGGCGGGGATACCTTGCGGCTGACACGTTTTCTGCTTCAGAGCTTATTGTTTGTCTCGTTGGCCATGGCCGGCGCGGGTTCCAGCCATGCGCAGACCCCTCCACCCGCAGCACCTACGCAGAGCGCTCAGCCAGCCGCTGAGCAGACTCCTCCGGCGCAAAGCGGGCCGGGCGATCAGGCCGCCAAGCATATGGCCAAGGCGAAGGCCGATTTTGCGGCACTTCAGGAAAACTTGAAGCAGAACGTCGACGACGATGACGGACTGGTGGCGTTGGCCGGACGGGCGGATGAGCTCAATCGCGGCGTTGCCGGGATTGCCGGCGGTATCACGCCGCGTCTCGATCAGATCAAGGCGCGCCTGGCCGAGCTCGGCGAGCCGCCGAAGGACGGGCAGCCGCCCGAGGCCGAGATCGTCGCCAACGAGCGAAACGCCTTGATGTCGGAGCGCGCGCAGCTCAACGTGGTGCAGGGCGATGCCGAAACGCTGACCGCCTCGCTCGGGCGGATGAGCAACCAGATCGCGGAACTGCGCCGCAAGCTGTTTGCCGCGACGCTGCTTCGCCGCAGCGACATTTCCGCCTCCGTGCTTGCCGACGCCGGCACCGCGTTTGTGCAGGAAGTCGGCGCATTCCAGCAGGCGCTGGCGAGCTGGCTGGGCTTCGTGCTGAAGTTCAAGGCCTTTGCCTTTGCCGCGGCGATCTTCATGTCGCTCGCAACAGCGCTGATCCTTCTCTCCGGCAGCTACCGGCTTTTCGGTCACTATCTGCAGCGCAAGGAGAGCGACGAGCCGCCCTCTTACATTAGCCGCCTGTCGATTGCCTTCTGGTCGACGCTGGTCAGGACGCTGTCGCTCGCGACACTGCTGGTCACGTCCTATCTCTTCCTCGATAGCTTCAACGTTCTGAGGCCCGACATCGCGCCCGTCGTTGCGGCGCTGTTTTCGACGATCGGCGTCATCTATTTCGTTCGACGCTTCACCAATGCCGTGTTCGCGCCGCGCGATCCGCAGTGGCGTCTCGTCCGCCTGTCCAATCGTGGCGCGAGCTCGATCAGCGCCTGCCTGCTGGCCATGGCGATCGTTCATGCGCTGGATTTCTTCTTCGGCAGCATCAGCGAATCGATGGGCTCGCCGCTGGTGCTCACCGTCGTCCGCAGCTGGATCGCGGCGCTGATCATCGGCCTGATCCTGATCGCGGCATCCTTCGGGCGGCCGATGATGGCGAAGAGCCGTGATCCCGATGCGCCTGGCCGGCATTGGCCGAAGGGGCTGGCGATCGTGCTCCGCGTACTCGGTGGCGGCCTCATCTTCGCGGCGCTGACCGGCTATGTCGGTTTCGCGCGCTTCATCGCCTCGCAGCTGATCTTTACCGGCGCGATCGGTGTGACGACCTATATCGGCCTGCTCTCGGGCAAGGCGATTTCGCGGACGGAAACTTTCGGCGATACGCGGCCGGGCCAATATCTGGCGACGCGCTTCAAGCTCGGGCCCGTCGTGATCGATCAGGTCGGGCTGCTCGTCGGCTTCTGCATCTATGGCGTGGCGCTGGCGACCGGTATTCCGCTGATCCTGCTGCTCTGGGGCTTCCATGTGCAGGACCTTCAGCTGATCGCCTACCGCCTGTTCACGGAGGTTCGTCTCGGCGGCATCAGCATTTCGCTGGTCGGCATACTCACGGGTATCCTGCTGTTCGCCGGCTGCTATCTCCTGACGCGCTGGATCCAGCGCTGGCTCGACAACAACGTCATGGCCCGCAGCCATGTCGACCTTGGCGTGCGCAACTCGGTCAAGACGGGCATCGGCTATCTGGGCGTCGGCATCGCGGCGCTGATCGGCGTGTCGGCGGCCGGTATCGATCTGTCGAGCTTCGCGCTGGTCGCCTCGGCCCTGTCGGTCGGTATCGGTTTCGGCTTGCAGAACATCGTGTCGAACTTCGTGTCCGGCCTGATCCTGCTCGTCGAGCGTCCGTTCAAGGTCGGTGACCACGTGGTCTCGGGTACGGCCGAGGGTATCGTCAAGCGCATCTCGGTGCGTGCGACTGAGATCGAGACCTTCCGCAAGCAGTCGATCATCGTGCCGAACTCGGAGCTGATCAACGCCAATGTCGGCAACTGGACCCATCGCAACAAGATGGGACGCTCCGAGATCCCTGTTTCGGTGAGCTATGATTCCGACCCTCAGAAGGTGATGGATATCCTGCTCGAACTGGTGAATGCCGTGCCGCTGGTGCTGCGCAATCCGGAGCCGCATGTCGAGTTCCTGCGCTTCGGTCCTTATTCGCTGGATTTCGAGCTGCGCTTCATGCTCGGCGACATGGGCGACGGGCTGAAGGTGCGCAATGATCTCAGGATCGCGATCCTCAAGCGCTTCCGCCAGGAAGCGATCGAGATCCCGCTGCCGCAAAGCGACGTGGTGTTCCACCGCCAGCCCGATACCGTCACGCCCGACGCCGAGATCCTGGCGCCGGAGCCGGCAGCGGAAGAGGTTTCCGGCGACGCCAAGATCGACGAGGACGATGGCCGCGTTCGCCGGCTGCGCGGGAAGACGGCGGACGGCTAAGCCGTCTGCCTGCTTGTCACTAGGCGATAGAATAGCGCTGCGCGAACAGTCCTTTAATCATGTTGCGAAGAAAGGCCCTGCGGCGTCTTCTTGCGGTCGTTTGTGCCGCAAGTAAGCTTGCCGTTTAATACTTATTCAAACCGCCCCATGTACCGATTTGAAGCAGGGAGACCGATTTCATTTTGGGGTTTTGACATGGCGTTTTTGGGGATTTCCGGGATGCAGTATTCCGGCGACACATTTAATGATGTTCGTATTGTTCTGGCGGAGGATTCGAACGTCTTTACGTCGATGATCAGCACGCGTTTGAAGGAACTCTTCAATATCGACGTGGAGATCTGCCGGAATTTCGAAGATCTCCAGCTGTGCTACGACAAGTCGTCCCAGGAAATCACGCTCGCCATTTCCAACATCAATCTGCCGGGCGCCGAGAACGGCGAGGCGCTTGAGTATCTCGTCGATCTCAGCATTCCGACGATCGTCTTCACCGGTACGTTCCATGAAGGCATGCGCGACAAGCTGCTGGCCAAGGATATCGTCGACTACATCCTCAAGGACAATGTGTTCGCCGTCGATCTCCTGGCCGAATCCATCTGCCGCTTCCTGACCAACCATCGTCATCACGTGTTGATCGTCGACGACAGCGCCACGGCACGCGCGCTGCTGTCGAGCCGCCTGAAGCGCTATAATTTCCGTGTGAGCACGGCCGATAGCGGCGCCAAGGCGCTTGAGATCCTCAAAGCCAACCGCGACATCGGATTGATGATCACCGACTACAACATGCCTGATATCGACGGCTTCGAACTGACGCGACGCATCCGTTCCAGCATCGGCTCGCATCAGTTGCGGATCATCGGCGTGTCGTCCTCGTCCAACCGTTTGCTCTCGGCGCGGTTCCTGAAGGCCGGCGGCAACGACTTCATGCTGCGGCCGTTCATCGACGAAGAGTTTTATTGCCGCGTCAATCAGAACCTCGACACGCTGCTGCAGATCCAATCGATGCAGCCGATGCGCAAGAGCGCCTGACGCCGCGGTTTCTTAGGCCGCCTGTAAAAAGAGAACCCGAAGCGCGTGGAGCGTTTCGGGTTCTTTTCGTTTTGGGTTTGCTTTTCTGCTCAGGCGGCGATGGCCTGTCGTGCTGTCGCCATCGTCATTTTCCGCTCGGCGCGCTCCTGCTGCGGCGAGCGGTGGTAGAGTTCGCGATAACACTTGGAGAAGTGCGACGCGGAAACGAAGCCGCAGGCGACGGCCACTTCGACCACAGGCATCGACGATTGCACCAGCAGGTGACGGGCGCGGTCGAGCCGGATTTCGAGATAATAGCGGGCAGGGGAGCGGCCCATTTCCTGGCGGAACAGGCGCTCGATCTGGCGGCGCGACAGGCCGGCGCCGTCTGCGATCTCCAGCAGCGACAGTGGCTCGGCGAGATTGCCTTCCATCAATTCGATGATCGACAGAACCTTGCCGTTCTGGACGCCGAGACGGGCGCGCAGCGGCAGGCGCTGACGGTCGTGCGGGCTGCGCACGCGGTCGGTCAGGTGCTGCTCGCAGACGCGGTTGACTAGCGTCTCGCCGAAATCCTCGCCGATAAGGTTGAGCATCATGTCGAGCGAGGCGGTGCCGCCGGCGCAGGTGTAGAGATTGCTGTCCACTTCGTAGAGATCGGCATAGACCTCCGCCTGCGGGAAGGCTTCGGAGAAGCCCGGCAGGTTTTCCCAGTGGATCGCGCAGCGCTTGCCGTTCAGGAGACCGGCCTGGGCAAGCACATGCGCGCCCGTACAGAGACTGCCGACGGCGACGCTGCGATTGTAGGATTCGCGCAACCACGCATTGACGGACTTGTTGTTGAATTCCTCGACGTCGATGCCGGAACACACCAGCACCATGCTCGGGCGGTTCTCGCCGCCGAGGTTGCGACGCTCGTCTGCCAGCGATGTGTTGGCCTCGACGCCGATGCCGCAAGAGGAATAGACCTTTTCGCCATCCACCGATGTCAGGCGCCAGGTATAGGCCTGGTAGCCCAGCATGCGGTTGGCGATGCGCAGCGTATCGATTGCGGCCGAAAAGGGCAGCATCGTAAACTGCGGTACCATGAAGAAGACGATGGAGCGTTTCTTATGCGACATCTTGCTCATGTGAGAAATCCATGATGGAGGGCCAATGTGCTATTGGTGCTTGGATTGCGCCGCTTAGATATTCAGAAAGCGACATTCTCATGGAAAAATGCGGCCGCAAAGAGCAAAAATGCGACATTGCTTTAATTGACGTCGGTCAATTGGCTTTTGACAAGAACAAATGTTCGCCAAAAGCCCCTTTGGAAATACATGTTCCTGATATTCAAGATTAAATCACGAGGGGCCTAAAACGACGAAAGCGGCGCTGCGGGTAAGCAGGCGCCGCTCTCATGCGGGGAGGTATGTCGCATCCATTACATCGCCTTGTGGTCGTCTACATTATCCGCCGACGGCCAGCCGAAATCCTTGCGCATGTCGATCGGCATGGCTTCGATTTCGCGTGCTGCCTGCCACTGATGCCATGCGCGGGCAACCTTGCGGGCGTATGCTGACAGGGAGTGGTCATGATGTGCCACATGGGCCAGCTTGTTGTCTCTGAAGGTGATCGTGGTCATGTCGAATGTCCTTTCTCGTATCGACCGACGTCTCTCGGTTGTGAATTCGTTGTTACTGATATGGTCCTTCGCGGCCCATCAATCAAACGAATAGAGTTTATGGCTATCATCAATGATTTTGAATGATTGGCCGATCATGTGGATCGGGCAGCCAATGGCGCTGACTGTGAGCACCAATAAAATGAAACTCTGAACCAAAAAATTTGGAATTCTGGCGAAGCTAATTGAAATTCCAGAATCGTTAGTTTGATTGACGATTTAACAAAATCAGCGACTTATGCGGTGGCTGGATCAAGCAACAGTCCGTTCACTGTCTGCTCGGCCATCCAAACAAGTTCGTACTCTACCCAAAAAAATGAGATTTTGGCCCGGAACGGCTCGCAGGGTAGCAACTCGTTGCGGATTTTGAGCTTAACTTGGGTTTGGTTACCGGCTCGCTTCCCACAACGATCGTCTTTCACCTGCCAGAGGTCAGTGGTCCCTGACATGGTGTGAAATGGTCCCTGAATGATTTCGCCTACTGACCCTTAGTCAGATGCTCGTCATCATACCGATGAGTGAGATGCTTCGTGTGAAGACCCCAGCCTGTAGACGCACCGGGCGGTGTGAAGGTCACACCCTTCTTCGCGTAGTGTCGCACGAGCTTCTCGACGCTCGCAATGCCCGCCGTTCCATTTTCCGCCATGTAGATCGTCCGAGAGCTAACCCCGGAATCGTTGCTCACCTCGATCTGGGTCTGACCGAGGATCAGGCGAGCAGCTACCAAGAGGCGGGAAGGCGGTCTCATGAGGATTGAGTGTCATCAAATCCTTCTCCAATCAAACGATAGTTGACAATTGCTGATGAGCAGCAAATAAATGCGATCCATAAGATTCGAATTGCGGATTATCAGCATCTACAAGCGGCAAAATCGAATCGATCACTGAGGGACTGCGATTGACCAAATTTCATTGGCTGGACAGTAAGGCGACCGAACGCCTGCTCGAGGATATCCGTCGCGTCAACGATGGCACCTTTGACATGCGTGCTGTCGCGGACGCACCGACACTCAATGGGTACCGCGTTGCGATCGGAACCGCCTACGCGCTTACCGGAATCGTGTTCGGCCATCCACGGCTGACTGACGGCGAGGAGATCGTCACCAGCCAGTTGTTTTACGCAAACCAGGAACTGGGTATCTGCCGGACGATGAACCGGTGGTACCGCTTGGGATCGCGCATAGGGAAGGGGCATTAAAGATGTTGATTGCAGACAAGATCGCTCGCTTCAAGAGAGTCACGAAGGATCCGGGCGTGTTCCTCGCGAGCTGTGGCCTGCTGCGCGCAGCGAAGACGCTCGGCCCTTTGCGTCTCGGCTTCCGCGGATTCTTGGTCTTTGTCGTCCCGCCCGGATACAACACTTCTGACTACGAAACTGCCGCATTCGAGATCATGGAGGTGAAGCGGGACGAGTGGGCTGAAGTGTGGGCCAACAAGGAGATGCGTGTAAGACTGGCGAATCCTCCCAGGATCAAAGGTATTCCTCACAAACCGATCTCGATCCATGACCTTAGGGGGCTAGACGTCCTCATTGCCAAGAATCTCGCGGACGTCCCACGAGATGTCCGGTTCGCGGCCACTGCAGTTCTCCAAGTCCAGCCACCGACGTCGGGGCACATCAATGCCGCGCGGCGGCTCTGGCGCAAGCCCACTTTCTCTCAAGAATTCGCGTCGTCCCTCAGTCAGCGTCCGCAGAACCTCATATTGGCGGCAACGCTCAAGCCAATTTCCGCGGAGACAAGGATCCAAGAGCTTGATGAGATCGACCGCGTAGAGGCTGTCGGACCGAGCCTCTTTGATTTACCCGGGTTTCCCGAGGTGACGCCATGGGCGAAGGATTTGGCCGCGAATATTGAACGATGGCGCAAGCGAAAGCTTGACTGGAAGTTAGCGCGAGCAGGCGTGCTGGTATCGGGACCACCTGGTACTGGCAAAACGTTGTTTGCGTCCGCGCTCGCAAACGCGCTTGGAATGCGCTTCGTCTCGGCTACGGTAGGCGGCTGGCAAGCAGCGGGTGCGCTGGACGACATGCTGGCGGCGATGCGCAAGACTTTCGACAGCGTGAACGACGGGCGGGGCGCGGTGCTGTTCGTTGATGAATTCGATGCGATAGGGACGAGGATTGCCCGGCCCACAGGAAACAACAACGACCAATATTGGCAGCTTGTCGTCAATGACTTCCTTTCGCTGGTTTCGAACCTCGACGAAGGCGTCATCTTTGTGGCGGCGACCAACTTTCCCGACTGGATTGATCCCGCGATCTTGCGGGCTGGAAGGATCGACGACCATTTCAGATTCTCGCTTCCGGACGCTGTTACGCGAGCAGAGATCCTGCGACACCACACAGGAGGCAGTCTGCCACTTGAGTCCTTGATGGGTATCGCCGGGGAGCTTCCCGGCAAATCGGGGGCGGAGCTCGAACGGCTCGTTCGGAAGGCGCTCACAATCGCCAGAAATCAAGATCGCGATCTGGAGCTTAAAGACCTGGAGGCACAGCTTCCCGAGAGGATTCAATATACAGCCGAGCAACAGCTCCGCCTTGCAGTTCATGAGGTCGGTCACGCTGTCGCCTCGTTAGCTCTGCAGCATTCGAACAGCTCGGTGATCGAAATACGACGAGACTTCAGTCTTGAGGAAGACAAGATTGCTACGGCGCAGACAGTCTACGACCTCACGTCTGACTACCTTCCGACCGAGACATCGCTACTCAACAGGATCGCGATAAGCCTGGCGGGAATGGCAGCCGAGCAGGCGGTGTTTGGCGACCGATCCCTGGGCTCCGGCGGAACCACCGGAAGCGATCTCGAGTTCTCGACCGCGTCGGCGCGGAAATTCATTGGTGCTTACGGGTTCGGCTCCACGCCAATGTTTATTGCTTCGGCGCGAGATGTTGGTGATCTCCCATTGCCGCAAGCATTGGAGGACGAGGCGATGCAAATCCTTCGGGACCAGTACGAAGGCGCGCTTTCAATGATGACGGAAGAGCGGGATCGAATCCTGGCGCTGGCATCAGAGGTCATGGCGCATGGGACGATCCGCATCGAGCGCAACGGGGAGGCGAAGGCGGCATAATTTCAGTGGCGGTTCGAAACACTACCGGTCAGCGCTCGACTTCACGAATCCTAGAGTGACGAGGTAACTGCATCGAAACGGTCGCTCGATACCACCCGACGCAATTCGCTGATACCGGCGGGAGAATGCATGACCGAGCTCGACAAACCACTCGCGGGGGTGACTGTCATGATCATCGACATGAGCGACACCGCGTCGAGCGTCGTACAAGGATTTGCCGAGGCTGGTGCAAAGGTCACCTTGGTATTTGATGAGGCGTCTTTGGCGATGGGGGAACTCGAGGCCCTGCCGAACGTTCCGAGAGGCGATCGAGCATCTATCACTTGATTTGTAGGGGCTCGCCGCACACTTCGCCGCTCTGATAGCAATCGCCAGGCAAATACCCTGCGCCATAAGCCTGCGTCACATACCGTCCAGATGCAGGGTATATGTTTCGAGAAACTACTCGATCCAACGATGCGATCCCTCACGGTCAAGAGCGGAGTCCTTGATGCTCCCAAACAGCGCTGAGGTCGTAGCGATAAAGCCTGCGTTGGTGCGGCCCGATCGGATTCGTTCTAAGCCAGTCAGTCTCCGCCGATATTTGTCGTGACATCGAAACTCTTTAACGGAAAATTCGTGCGTTCCGGTGCAGGAAGGTTCGTTCCTCAAAGGGTAGTGAGACATGCGTTTTGGTGTAGACATCGTTCCGGTACTAAACAATGGGTCCAAGGCTTGGAAGGTCGGCGCCTTCGCGCAGTTCGAGGAGAACGGTCAACCAACCGCCGGACGAATTCTTCACGTAGTTGTGGATTCCGAAGCTGAGGCGGAGCGCATCGCCACGGAAATCCAGAATCTCATCCAGGCGGTTGATGCAGCAACCACGGTGAAAATCACTGCCGAGAAGTAGTACGATCAAATTCTGGAGCGATTCTGCGTCCGTGTTGCCGGCCGTCAATCGAAGACGATCGAGTCTCCTTTAGAAGCGAGGCCTTCTCGCGAGCTTGCACCTTTTAACGAGCCGCCGTTCAATGACACTGCGGCGGTTCCTTGACTGTGGCATTCCCTCATCCGAGCTTCGAGGTTACCACAGCCGAAAAGGATTTTAGATCCCCAGCAGACCACCGCGACTGGATTGCGGGTATGCTCAAGCTTTGTCAGTCCATCGCCGGGAGCCATGTCGACGGATACAAAGACCCGACAGGATGTCGGGACTTTGTATCAGCAGTTCGTCCGATCAGCCGCCATCCGCAAATCATCTCCCCTTTACCTTGTTGGCAATCTTGAGCGCCGTGATGGCGTCCGGCGGGGTGCGCATACATGCCTTGGTGACGAAGTGGGCATGTAGTATTCCCTATTCTGGATCAGTCGGTCGAGTTCAGCACTGGGCGCAGTGAAACTCGCGTTTTGATGTTTTCGCTGGGGGCGACGGCCGAAGCTGCGGCGACCATTGCCCTCGCATCAACGTGCCTCCGACCCTTCTGTTCTTGTTGACGTCCGAAATTTGGGCAAACCGGCGAACGTCACGGTAGAGAATTCGCGCCGAATATTAGTCTCTCTGCCTCGCGTGGACCCCGGGAGTTTTTAGGGCTGCCGTGCCGCGAGGCGACTTCGGCCCCTTTCCCGAGCATTCCGGGAACCTAACGCAGCCCAAGAACTTGCCGTAACGGCCAGAACGATCGACGAGCCAGCCATCCTTGCATTCGGGGCAGGATGGATAACTCGCGCCGCAACTGCAGACGGCGGTTGTCGTTTCACTTTCTGCCCTCGGAAGGGAGACCTGACACGCGGGGCAGGCGGGGAGGAGGTTGCTGCAGTATCGAGTGTGCTCGCAGCGATACCAAGTGCGCTTGTCCTTGCCTTCACCAGACAGTAGGCGACCTCCGCATTCGCCGCACTCATGAACCTCAGGCTCGTGCGTCGTATCCGGGGGCAGGGCATAGGCTGGCTCGTTCCTGAGCTCAGTCACAAAGGACGACGGTCTTGAATTCGAAGCGAGGATCGTCAGGGTTCGCCGGGCGCGCGTCATCGCAACGTACATGACGCGCCGCTCTTCGGCATACTCGAAAGCTTCTTCCTCCGGGGATACCAGTGTCAGTAGCGGATCATCGACGGTTTCGGATGGAAATCCACCGCGGCCGCTGTCGGCATTGAGGAGGATGACGTGATCAGCCTCAAGGCCCTTCGAGGCATGGATCGTTTTAAATGAAATGCGCAATCCGGAGTGCCTCTGCCGAAGGTCCGTCAGGTTCGGTTCCAGGTATCGGTATCGCCCGAGTATGAGAACGCTCGGGCTCTCGGAGGCTCCCGTTGCACCGGAGAGCGAAGCCAACGCCTCATGGAGCTTTTGGGCCTTATCGCCCTTGGAGGTCAGTAAGATGCGCAGGGCAGGCTCTGTTGCCGTGCCTGCTGGCACGATCTGCTTTTGGATTTGCGCAGGGTTCTTCAGAACGAAAGTCCTGGCCGCGAAGGCAATCTGATCCACGGACCTGAAGGTGCGCCCAAGGTCTACGGTCCGATGGATACCATTCTCCTCAGCGAAAATGCCGCCAAACACGTTGCCGAAATTGCGCATGATATGGATGTCGGATCCCGCAAACCGGAAGATCGACTGCCAATCATCGCCGACTGCAAATATCCGGCAATCACTGTGTTGCGCCTTCAAAGCTCTGACCAGCTTGGCGCGGCCTTGGGATATGTCCTGAAACTCGTCGACGAGGATGTGGCGGTAGGGACTGCGATACCTTCCTGTCTCGACGTAGGAGGCGGCGCGCAGGACCATGTCCTCGAAATCAATCCGACCCGTAAGCCGTAACTGATACTCCTCGTAGACGGGTTGGAAGAGGGAAAGGAACGCGTCCCCACGCCGCCCAAACTTCATCTTTTTCGACTTCTTGGCGCAGTCTTCGAGCGTATAGCCGCCGCCCTTGAACTTGCGGAGGAACGTCCCGAGCAGCTGGGAGAACGTGTCGACCTGGTTCAGACCAACGATGCGATCGAAGATGTCTTCTGCTGCGCGAGGAGCCAACGTGACGTGTGGTTCGAGCTTCTCCGCGAGTGCGGTCAGAAGCCTACCTTCCTGGCGCTCGTAGCTGTACGTCTCTATCAGCGTTGTGCCGTGAGTTTCGTGGACCTGTCGCTTCCAGTCCATTCCGGCCAGGTATTTCTCCCGCTCGACGAATGGTGCCGTCGTGAGGTGGTCTGTGCCATCCGGCAGCTGCCGCCGCCGGACACCGAAGTGTTCGATGTAGACACCGCTCTCGGTCAATCGGAAGTCGGGACTGTAGTCGCGGCGCCCTCCGTTCGATACCTTGTGCTCGTATAGCGGCTCGTACTCATACTCGATGCCGTTTTCATAGAGCCAGTTCGCGATCTGAAGCTCTTCGTAGCTTTTCACCTTCTCTCCCTGGAGGGTCCGAAGATCCTGTTTCTCTAGGTGGGAGTAGAACTCGTGCTTGGTCTTGAAGTCCCACTCGCTGTTGGGCTCTACGAGAAAGTGCGCAAACCACTTGATCACTGCATTGGAGATGTCGGGGTTTCGGCGGACGAGTTCCTTCAAGATGTCCTTGATGAGATTCAGGAAGGCGTTGTCGTCCGTGGCGTGCTCGGCAAGCGCTGGCTTCGAGCCTTCGACCGTTCCGATGATGCCGTACGCGAGCGCGTGGAAAGTCTGTGCTGAGACGGGAGCGCCAGAACGTGCCTCGACGCGCTCCGACATCTCCGCAGCGGCATTCTTGGCAAAGGCAAGGAGGAGGATCTCTTCCGGCTTGCGTATACCGGATTTCGCGAGATAGGCGGCCTTGGCCGTGATCACGCTTGTCTTTCCGGATCCGGCGCCTGCCAGAACGAGCGTGGCGTCCTCGTCCACCAACACAGCGAGGCGCTGTTCCGGCGTGAGCGGCTTGCTTTCGATGGTGTCGAAGAAGTCTTTCCATTTTTCGAGCTGGGTGGCCACGAACTTCTCGATCGAAGTCGACCTCATCGTCTTTGCGTTCGCGATGAACTGCTCGACGGACGCAACCAAGCCGTATGCCTCAGCTCCGATCGCGTCTGGATGGAGTTTCGATAAAACCGCCTTATCAAGGGCTTTCGCGTCGTTTAGCGCGGGTTCAATCAGACAGCCCGCCGGATATCGTTCGGCCTTCGTTAGGCATTCGACAACACCTAGTATCCGCGCAATTCGCTCGCCCTCCGAGGTGAGCGCGGTGATGTGGAAGTCGGCCCATCGGTCTGCGATTGCTTCTACGAACGCGGCCGCCTCATCGTTCGGGGCGCCATAAAGTACGATATCGCTTCCATCCAGCCGTGGAATCCTGATCGTCGTTCCGAGCCAGGTTCCTTGGTGAAGCGGCGGGCCCTTGATGTCCTCGAAGGGCAGTGGCGATGTATGTCCCCTGCGTGTGACGTTGATGCGATCTTCGTAAATCTCAATCGCAACAGGCAGGTTGCCCAGTGGATTTCGGAAAAACCTGGCTAAAACTCGCTGCCGTATGCGCACCAAACCGTCTCACTCGTTTTCCCGAGCATCGCTGCAATCGCTCCAGACGGCGCAGCGATGTACGGCACAAACGCCGCGTCAGGCAATTTACGTGATAAAGGTAAACGATGGGCACGGCTTCGGACCTATTTTTTCCAAGGTCTGAGGATCCACAATCGGATCGCGTTACACCTCCAACAGGTGCTCATTCGAGTGAAGACCGGTATGGCGGCAGAGCGCTGGAAAGTTCAGTTTCTAGGATCGGCCCGCTGTCAGGCTTTTGATCTGACTCCACGCCGCCTCCCTTTCAATGCCGACGTTCCGCATCGCCGCGAGCAGGTACTCCACACTCGCAAATATCTGCTCTGGTAGTTGTGCGATTTCCACCGCAGACGACGTTTCAGGAAGCTCATTTCGAAGGCCATGGACGTACACGCACAGCCTGTCGCAGTCGTATAGCTCCATAATAATCCCCATGGCCTTGAGACGGCTTTCCATCTTATCGGCGATCATGCGGCATTCGTCCGCGCGCTTTAGTTTCACGGCTGACAAGGATTCCCTCCATGCAAAGTTTCATTGGGGTGGAACCTAGCATGCGGCTTAAGGTCTGTCCGGAGGGGCCCAATTCTTCTGTTGCGAGTTGAATCTTCTGTGCGGAAAACGGAACTCTCATCACTGGCGGCCGGGAGATGCACCCAAGGTCTTGCACCTGGGTGAGGGGACGGTCAGGATAATTGGCATCGCATGCATCTTCGCTACCGCAGGATATCTGTTGCTTGAAGCGGTCTTGCGAACGCCGCTCAAGATCCGATCGTGGACCTTCCAGATGCAGACGCTCAAGGTCGCAGTCGCACAGGTGGTGATCGGCACCCTCAATTTTGCATTGGTTTCCGCATGCCTTCGCGAAGTCATGGCGGCGAACGCAGATGTCAGCTATCTGAAAGCGGCCACCGCCTTCGCACTGGCAAATGTTGCCATCCTGGTAACGCACGCGGCCTGGCGGCCTGGGCGTTCTTGAAGCCACAGTGCGTCACGTCATGGGCGATCAGGCGTCAATTGGGTCGCTCGTAGCCTTCCGGGTGATCTATTTCTTCATCCCATTTTATCGGGTTTCCGCTGTCGTTGATTGTGGAGGCGATATTCCGTGGACGGAAGACTAAGTCGGAAGCGTCGACGGAATCCGTGTCGGGCAACGAGACCGTTTCGGCATGAGCTTGTCCCGACAGTTGCGTTTGCCCCGGTGTCGCGATATCAATTGAGCACAATCACGATAACCGGGTCAGCAAGCGATTGCGGGACGGCCGTGACACGGACAGGCCCCGGAGACAGCGTTGAAATACACGTCCTCTCCGTGGGCGCACCGCTCAGTTTGGTTTCCCTTATTGCAGTACCGAAGCTCTTCCGCTGGTCAGGTGAGATCATGGGAGGCCGAGGGATGTCACGCGACCAGTTTCAGTTGGAGCTTCCATCTCGTCTTGGGTCCGTATCCGGACGCATGGATCGCCAAGCCGTTGCCATCCATATCCATTTTCATCGTCGCAAAAAGCCAATCCGCAGGCATCACACACGGCAAGTCTTCTCGCTCTAGGACGGCTACCAGTTCATTTTCGGTAGACAGGCCGCTCCGCGTCTCCTGATCCTTGCGGTCTAATGTCCAGAGGTATCGTGTCACCACTTATGTCAGTCCATGCTTTCGGTCGATCCGGCTGTCTACAGACCGTAGCGATGGACATCAAGGCTGCCAGCTTCGCCTCCAAGCTTGACTCATCGCTAAAATAGAACGAATAGAGAACATTCAATCTTGTCGGAGATCGCGCCAATGTTGTACAAGGTCGTCAGACCACTCAAAAGGAAAACGCCATTCGAACAATGGTGGGGCGGGCTGCCGTTGGAAGTCAGGGAGAAATACGACTTGGCATTCGCCCGTCGATGCTTTCGTGCCGGGCACCTGATCGGCGCCAGACCAGGGAAGATGAGATACCGCTTCCGAGCAGGTAAGATCCAGGTGTCGGTGTGGGCCGCAAACGCCAAAGACGCCGCCAAGGAAGCGGTCAACGAGCTCGATTTTAGGTTTGCTAAAGCTGGAAAAAGGCCACCGCAGAACGGCTGGAAGCTAATCCCGATCCGCGACGATGCCTGAGATCCATCCATTCAGGCGGCCGCTTGTGGAATTTGCAGACTACGGAAAACAAGGTCAACTGATCGTCGTCACCTGTCACTGTGGCCTGATCACACTCAATGCCGAAGGATCTTCTACGCCTCAAAGGCGACGTTTCCCTTGATCGACTCCTCGGCAAATTTCGTTGTGATCGCTGAGACAATAACAACTATCTCCGGATGAATCTCCACTTCACGCACGACAGCGAGTTTGGAAAACTTAGGGTTAGGCGGCTCATTCCTTCCTCCACAATCGACGTCCGGCCTTCGGCATTTTTGTTTAAGAGACTTATCGCGATGGATGAACCCAGCCGCCTGCTTTTCGGTTGAACGCCTCTACTGCATCATTGTAGTCGGACAATGCACTCGCGTTGTCGTCGCGAGCCTTCCGTGCCGCCTCTTCCGCCTCATCCCCGTTGCATCGGAAGAGGCGTTCGACGTCGTCACGATAGGATTCCATCTCGCGTTTGCACCTGCCGAACTCCCACTGATCATCAAAGGTGCCGTAGTTGCTGGCGCATGAGGGGGCGCTCGGTTCGGAGCAATACGCGTGCGCTTTGCTATCGAGACCCAAGACGACGCCGACAGATAGCAAGGACATGTATAGGATTCGACCGCTCACCATCCTCCTGGCCTCGACATTGCGCTTCTGTTTCCACAAAGGCTGCCGTCGGCCGCACGATCGTAGTAAGAATAGCAGTTCCCAGGGTAGCGGCGCGCAGGTGCGTAACCGCCTCCGCAATTGTTGTTCGCGCAAACGGCTACTGCGGTCCCCACGACGGCTATGGCGACGAGAGCGGCCGCAGCCTGCTGTTGCTGTACAACCATCTGCTGGCATTCTGGAATGCTCATGCCCCGACGCGTTATCTCGCCAAGCAGCTGTCGCTGAAATGCTGGATCCTGCGTTTCCAAGACGGTCTTGCACAACGCTGCCTTGCTGACTGCTGACGGCTTTTTCACAAACTCTGCCTGCGTCGTCGTGCAGCTCGCCAACGCGAGCGACATCATCACGACGCCGAGACGCCGAGCCCAAACTATTGAATTCACGATTTAACCCCCGATTGCGGTCGTGAACATCGCAGAAAAATATGCGCCGTCAAATTGCAAATTAAGGTATCGTTAACACACGCGATGTGTGTGGATACAGCTCTTTGCCAAAGGTCAGCTTGCTCTGATCGGCGTCCAGGCGGCCCCCTCTAAAGCTGGCATTCTAAACCTTGAGGTGAAGAGCGCTGAGGGGCAGCTATCTCGCGGAACTTGAAGTCTGGTTCGACATTTCTCCATCACCTAACATGGAGGCCAAAAATGCAGATCACAGACACTCACGTAATCAAAGGTGATGACGGCAAAGTCACGGTCGAGTTCAGCGGTGAGGGCGGTGAAGCCATCTCGGTACGCATGGCCGCTTCATCGGAATCAAATGATGACGCATCCGTCCATCACGCAAAGGAGTTGATGGTCCAAGTCGCCATCTTCGGGATTCCGGACGAAGCCTTTGAGGAAGCGCAAGCGTCAGATGGATATGTTGAAGACATCGGTGACGACGAGGCCACAGCGGCTGCACCTACCGCTGAATCGTTCTCGTCGCCAAAGACGGTGGTGTAAGTAAAGCCTGCTGTCCTACCGAGAGCGGGTTTCACTCGTCGGAACTGAGCAACGGCGGGGTCCACAGCCACTGCCCGGGGCGCACACTCTGATACCGATATCTTGAATTTTGAAACGGAGAACAGCTATGGCCAAAAGACCAAGGGACAAGCAACCTGAAGCTCCTGACGAGCTGGAACTGAACGCGCAACAAGACATCAACGCGGAGATGGATGAGAATACGATCGAGCGCATCCGTTCTCGCGCTTACGAGATCTGGGAGGCAGAAGGCAGCCTGGATGGTCGACACGACGACCACTGGCTGCAGGCAGAGCACGAAGTCCTGCACGGGAACGATTTGCTCGATGGCGATGATGTTCCGAACCTCGCAGCTGTTCGAGAAGCTGCCCGTCAGCACACGGATGCGTTCATCGTGTCGAGCGACCTCGAAGATGCTGACCAACGTGAAGCCACTCCGGGCGTCCGCGAACAGCCCTGATGGAAACCTTCTACTTCCCGAACCACAGTGCGCTTCCTGCAAGCTCAATATGCTGCTGATTGCGCAAACTGGACGCACAGGCCGTATGGACAACAAGTGTGACGGAGGCCTCTCGACGCACTGGAAATCTACTCAGCCAGAACCTATCTCGACGCCATAAGCATCAGGGAGGTTTCAATGTCTGAGCCTGCTTTGAACGCGACCGAACGGTTGCTCGTCGAAATTATTGCGCCAGTGCGTGACTCCGGCCCGCGCGTTGTCTGCGATTGTTGTCGCAAAGCTCGCAGCGCCCGCGAATTCGATGAGGAGGGATTTGAGATTTGCAGGGAGTGTCTGTCGGCAGATGCTCTAGTGGTGGATTTCGAGGCCTTTGCTCAGTCTGCTCGGAAGGACTAGCGGCCGTCTCGGTTCGTCGCGCCTGGGGTATGGACGCTGCTGAACCCTTCCAACAAGCAGGTTGAGGAAGTCGCGAAACTTGGCAGCGGGACTTCGATGAAACGGGCTGCGCACCGTGAGCGGAGAAGCTGACGTCCTTCGACGTCTTGTCGAAGTTGAAGGGAACGAGCGTCAATCAAGACAAGGAAATCTCGTCGCGCATTTGTCCCCATCAGGCGTGCACATGCGCTCGCATCCCATGGCGAACCGTCGCCTCAGCCGCGCAAGGCTCGCATGCGCGCCGAACTGCGCGACCAGGGCCTTCCGCTCGAGCAGATCCCGTCGGTCACACAGCACGCAAGCGACCTCGACTATCGGGTCCCGAATGTCGCGTAATGTCGGCCCCCCGGCATTCAGGCTTTAGTTTCCGTTTCGGCATTTTCCCTCGATCCCGGCCTGAGCGGCGCGTAGTTACCGGAATGGCGTCGAACGCAAACCAAACTTCCTAACTTGTTTGAAACGTTCTGATGCCGACACGGAACCGCATGGCGGGTCCATCCGAGTCGAATATTGACTTCTTGGAACATATGGTGAACATGCAGCCATGACAAGACGTAAAGGCGAACTCACGCCTGCAGGCATAGACCGCGGCTGGCCACATCAAATCGCGCTCCCTTCCGAGCTCTCGTTCGGGAAGATGGGGGAGGAGCAATTCGAGTTTTGCAAACCCCTGATGCGCTGCACCCGCGGCCATTCGGTTATGTTTGAAGACAGAGGATATAACGTTCATTGCTTTGCCACGAAGGCAGGGGCGCAAGCATTCCTTGACCGGTTCGGTGGCGAGTGGTTCGACCCCAAGGAGCGCGGAAAAAGCATTCACTGGAACCGGTGGTACAAGGGCGGCAAGGGTAAGTAGCCGAGGGCATCCTCGATTTCACCGCAGGCAACGCAAAACGTCGGGTCGTGCTCGTCCCAGGCTAGCATTTGTCTGCAGGACGAGCCGATCTGAAGGCGGCTGTGACAGCTTGTTCCTTCCAATCAATTAGTCGAACGGGTTGCCGACAATGGATTGGCAGCACGCCAGACCAATGGCACCAGGACCAGCGCTACAGCCGGAAGGACTATCCAGTTTATCGTTTCCCATCCGGAGCTGTGCAGCAGGGAGCCAGAGAAGAACGATGCGCAGGCAACCGTGCCGAAGACGAGAAAGTCATTCGCACCCTGCACCTTGCTGCGTTCTGCGGGAGTGTGGCAGTCGGCGACCATTGAAGTCGCGCCTATAAAGCCAAAGTTCCACCCAACGCCGAGAAGGATGAGCGATACCCAGAAGTGGGCGATATCGAACCCGGAAAGTGCGACAGCAGCTGAAAAACCGATCAGCAGCAGCCCAGCGGCGGCAACGCGTTCCTTGCCGAAGCGAACCATTAGCCGACCCGTGAAGAACGACGGGCCGTACATTGCAAGGATGTGCCACTGGATCCCGAGAGCGGCTTGATCTATCGAATGTCCGTGGCCGACCATCGCGATTGGAGAGGCTGTCATCACGAACGTCATGAGGCCATACGACACCACCCCAGTCGCAATCGCGAGCAGATACCGAGGCGATGCAAGGATTTCGAGGAGAGGGCGCTCTCCGGCCCTATCAGCTCCTGGCACGGTCCTTGGTGTCGAAGATCGGAGTTGCCACAGGACGGGGAAGGCCAATGCGGCTAGCGCCGCCTGGCTGAGGAAGCTTCCGGCGAACGGAATGCCTGGAACAGCATCGCGCGTCCAAATGACCAACTGGGGACCAATGATCGCTGCGACCAAGCCACCAACCATAACGCGGGCAATAGCTTTCTGGCCTTGCGCACCTGTGGCGTTGTCCGTAGCAGCGAAACGATAACTTTGCACATAGGACGAGTAGAAGCCCGCCAGGGACGTCCCGATGCAGAAGATGAGAAAGCTTGCAAAGATGATCCCTAACGCGGCGATGACGCCTGCGATCAATCCGACCAAGGTTCCGACCAGATAACCGACGCGGCGGCCGAACCGACGCATTACATAGGCTGCGGGCAGCGTACCAATTGCAAGGCCAAGACTCAGAAGGCTGACGGGCAAGGTAATTAGGTCGGGGTCTGGCGACAGCTGCTGGCCGACCAGGCCTCCCAGCGAAATGACGATCGGCGCGTTCGCTCCCCCGAAGGCTTGAGCAACGGTCAGGATCCAAGCGTTGCGCTTGGCGCCCAGGTCCGATGTAGTCTGACTGGCAGCGTTCATTTCGGTTCCATGCTCGACAGTGTAGGGGCGATGGCGCAGTAGCGGTTTCGACGGCGTGTGCCAAGTAGCTTGGTTATGCACTGCCTTATCTGCGCCGTCTTGAGGTATGACCACGACCGTGCTGGTTTCGCTAGGGAATGTTTCGTCGACATCTCAATTCAGACCTCGGCCTTGTACAAGCGGATATCGATTTCTCGATCGATGAACGTCCACTCCTTTGTGGCCCTCAGTTGACCAAGCATCTCTTCAAAGGCAGGCTCGTCTTTGGGCGCATAATCAAGAAAACCTAGGAAGTCGAAAGGCTGGCTAGTTTCCATATCCCTGCAGTGCAGAAGCTTACGGGCGATGGCCGGGAGGTAGCGGAGTCCAATTGCAATGTGCTGGGACTGTTCTTCCAGGATTTGTCTACGCTCATCCTGTGGCATTGCCCACCATTCGGCGCTCTTGCGCAACAGAATGAGAGCCGACCGTGTCGCCTCCGGACGACCTACCGGAACTTGCCGACTAATCAATTCGCGTTTCTCCGACGATGTCGTGTAGCGGTCGTTCGTTGTCACGCCACGCACTACCCAAACCGCATCCTCGCTTTCTGCGTCATGTCCAATCCTCATGCTTATCCGGGAGGCAGGCTTCAGGGACTCGCCAGCTAACGTCCGCTGTGAGCGGACGGCCCATTCGCCTGTCCGGCCGCCGACGAATGTGGTCACCCTTGGGTTGGTCGCGTTCGAGTTTGAATCCATCAGACTTCCTCCAAAACTGTTGCTATCTCCGATAGTCGACCGCTGGCGACCCGGTCCCGATCGCGCCCTTCAAAACGACAGCGGAGCCGTCATTTCCGTTGAAGTTGGACCACGTCACCTGGCCGCCCTCCGAGAGATGTCGCTATCACCAGGTAGCGCTTTTCGTTTGTGCGCTTGGATTCCACGATCTGCCGGATCGGGCCTACCGCGTTCACGATGGCGGCACCCGCTGGATTCGTCACAAAGGCCGCAAGGCCCTGCAACGCTCCGCCGCCATCTGGTGTTTCAGACAGAGCCAGGACGTAAGGCGTGCGTGGATCGAGACTGGTAACCGAAGCTTGAAGCACCTGCGTCAGGCCTTGGTCGAACATTGAAACGGAGGTTGGGGATTGCTCGCTGGAGCCCTTTGGGCCGAGCTTGAGATGGGTTGCTCCGCTCGCTACACCTAATGGGATGAGGTTCTGCATGCCGCCGCCCTCGGGTACGGCATTCGGCACGTAGTTTACCGCCTGCGGAGCCTGCCCGATTGGGATGGTCGCGACAACCTCATTGGTCAGGGTGTCGATCGCGGTCAAGGCATCGGCGTTCTCAAGGCCGACATATACGCGACTACCGTCGCCCGAGGGCCAGATACCGTGAGGCAGATTGCCGACGGGAATCGTCGCCACCTGCGCGAAGGTGTCGGTGCGGAATGCCTTGACCTGATCTAGGCCGCCGACCGTGACGTAGGCGAAGCTGCCGTTCCTATTGGTGACTAGGTTGACGTGATTGGTGATCGGTCCAGTATCGATCGTCTTGATAATATCGAAGGGGGGCTGGGCGTTGAAGACCTGGACCTTGCCAGTGTCCTTCAGCGTGAACCAGACCTGCTTGCCGTCCGGCGAAGCCGCAATGTTTGGGCAGAAGGGGCTTGCCTGCTTAACATGACCAACGATCTTGTGGTCGGTAACGGAAATGACGACGGTGTCGGGATTGAAAGACGAGCAGATATACGCGAGTTTGCCGTCCGGCGAGAAGATCTGCATGCCGGGGCCAGACGGGACCTTGATCTGCGCTTTCTCTGCGAAGGTCACAGCGTCGATTATGGAAACATAGTCCTCTCCGCGGACGGTAACCCAGACCTCCTTGCCGTCAGGTGTATAGAATGCCTCGTGCGGCGAGCGCCCGATGTAAGTGGTGTGCTTGATGGCGTTCGTCCTGGTGTCGATGAATGTCACTGAATTTGAGCCGACCGACACGACAGCGATTGTCTTCTTATCCGGAGCGAACCCCATACCGTGAACGAGGATCTGTCCCTTGTACAACGGGCTCAGATTGCCAGGCTGCTGATCGCCCAGCTTGATGACGCCAAGCAGCTTGTTGGTGGACGGATCCGTTACCGAGACGGTATTGGAAAACTGTTCTGCGGCGTAGACGCGGTCCTTAATGCTAACAGGAATATCGGCGTCTGGAGCGGCGGAAGGTACCTGGCCCGCGATTGCGGACACCGGGATCAGGGCGCTCGCGATGGCGGCGGCTTTCCATGCTCTGCTTTTCATTGGACGGTGCTCCCACGACCCTGATGTGTGGGGTGCAGGTCCGACTGTACTTCAGGTGTTTTAGATAAACTCGGCGCGGATGACGGCGGGAGCGGATCGCCGATCGCCAGCTTCATCGCTGAAATTTCCTGCTGCTGTTCAACGATGATTTCCTGGGCGATACGCTTAAGCCGTTCGTTCTTTCCGTACTTCAAGAGTGCGACCGACATATCGATGGCTCCCTGATGATGGGGCAGCATCAAGTCGACGAAATCCTTGTCGACGTCGCCAGTCGGCGAAGAGTCCATGGCGGCCATCATCGTGCCCATCGCCTTGCCCGTTTCGGCGAGAAAGGCGGCTTCAGGTCCTTCACCCTGGACAGGCGGGGCAATGAAGAGAAGCGTCAGAAACAACGCAGAGCTCATGCCTATGAGAAAACCAGGAAGTATTTGCATCGACGTGCCTCTCGGTTCGAAGCCTGGACCTGTCGTACACCGCGAGGCTGGATCGCTATTCCGAGTTCGTCCGAAACCGACATAGCGGCGGAAGGCCATGAGCCGACGAGCTAAGGACGCCATCAGCGGATTCCGAAATTTTCAGCACGCCGCGTGCGCTATCCTGCCGCAGTTTCGATAGGAGAATGGCAAATGACCAAGGGCATCCGAGGATCACGCACAGGCTCTCGTGCGAGCAGCAAGGCTGAGAAAGTTGCCAAAAGCTCGGCGGGCGTTGACGTTACCGAGCGCATTCGGCTTCGCGCTTACTCGATATGGGAACGCGAAGGAAATCCCGACAATCGGCATGAAGACCACTGGTATCAGGCCGAGCGCGAAATACTTCACGAGTTCGATGTTCTCGAGGGTGACGACATGCCCAACCTTGCGGCCCTTCGTGAAGCCGCCCGCCAACACACCGACACATTCATTGTCGCGAGCGACCTGATTGATGCAGACCAGCGCGAAGCGACGCCGGGGATGCGCGAACAGCCCTGAAGACCCGTGGAGTTCTCAGTCTGGAACCTCTTGGAGGACACGAACACTCGGGATAGGGTGCGAAAAAATCTGGGTGGGGGCCAAATGAGCGCGATCGATATCGGGTCGATAACCTTTTTTGTTGTCGTCTGGATCGCGATCGAGCCACTCATGGCTCTCGGCTGGCCGCGACCGAACGATAGTTTGTCCGTCGACATGGTTCGGGTTCGATCCGCATGGATGCGTGAAACTTTGACCCGCGACAACAACTTCATCGGCGACGCCGCCATCCTGGGCCACACCATCAATTCAGCCTCGTTCTTCGGCTCGGCGAACTTGATCGTCATCGTCGGCCTCAGCGGCGCCTTGTTCATGGAGCCGAACTATGGAAGCGGCAACGGCTTGATCGCCATGTTCGCGGCGAAGGATCCCGCATGGATCTTCCAGATCAAGGTCCTCCTGGTCATCGCGACGCTTTTGAGAGGTCTGTCGGATTTCATATGGGCTGTGCGGCAGCTCAATTACTGTCTCGCTGCTATTGGAGCCAGTCCATCCCGGCAGGAAGAGCGCGATATCGCGGCATGGACCGACGCGCTCACAATGGTTCTCAATCCGGCGCTTCGATCATTCAGCGTGGGCGTGCGCTCGTACTATTTCACAGTAGCGGCGGCGTTTTGGTTCCTTGGACCGATCCCGTTCGTGCTGGCAACAGTGCTCGGTGTCGGTCTGCTGATTTGGCGTCAGTCATGGTCCGATACTGCCAAGGGCATCATGGCAATTCGAAAGCTGCTGGACTGAGCGCGGGACGTGACCAAACGCTATGCGAGCTACAGACGGATCGGCGGCGGTTCGCCTGTCGATTTCGTATGCGGAGGCGAGATTGGAGCTCGCCCCCACATCGGCTGGCGACCAGCAGCGAAACCCTTCCATTTGGGCGACCAGAATGGGATCAGACCAGGTTAGAGCGGCTCCGATCGGTGCCACCTCTCGAGTTACAGGCTTGGAAAATTCTTTCTCAGAATCCATGAGTTTCTCCTCCTGCGCCTTAACGTGCAGGAGGTTCGAAGGTTCGGCTCGACGTTGCTCTCAGGCCTTGTCTTTGAGGGCATTCGGTAGAATCCCGGACGGGAAGTCCTGATAGCAGACGGGCCTCAGGAAGCGGTAAATCGCAAGCGTTCCTACGGACGTGGACCTGCCGTCGGACGTTGCCGGGTAGGGGCCGCCGTGGACCATTGCCGGAGAGACCTCCACACCGGTTCCGAAGCCGTTGACCAGAAGGCGGCCCGCAAGCATTTCGAGCTTTGGGATTAGGTGACGTGCGTCGATCTGGTCGTCGTCGTTGACGAACATTGCGACAGTCAATTGCCCCTCAAGCGCATCGATGACCGCTTCGAGCTCGACGAGGTTGGCGCAACGCACGACAAGTCCCGCGGCGCCGAATACCTCGTCCTGAAGCTCCTCATGCTTGAGGAAGGACGATCCCGCCGTCTCGAACAATGCCGCCGTCCCCTCGTATTCGCTACCAGGCTTCCCCGACGCGATCGCTCGCACCTCCGGATGCGATCGCAGACGTGCGACCCCCTCGCAGAAGTTTTGAGCGATTGACGGGGTCAACATGGCCTGAGGCGCCACCTCGGGGAGCAGCTCCGTGGTTCTTGCGATGAAGGCGTCAAGCGCGTCGCCGTCTACCGCTAGGATAAGGCCAGGGTTTGTGCAGAACTGTCCGGCGCCGAGGATCAGCGAGGAAACGAAAGACTTCGCAATCACTTCGACGCTCTTCGCCAGCGCGTTCGGAAACAGAATGACAGGATTGATGCTGCTCATCTCGGCGTAGACCGGGATTGGCTGCCGCCGTCTCGACGCGATGTCGATCAGCGCTGTGCCGCCGCGTCGTGACCCTGTAAAGCCCACGGCGCGTACTCTGCGATCAGCAACGAGTGCTTGCCCAACCTCGAATCCTGTGTCGAATAGCAGCGAGAACGTGCCGGGATGAAGCCTGCTGGCCGTCACAGCCCGCTGTACTGCCCGTCCCACCAGTTCGGATGTGCCCGGATGCGCAGAATGCGCCTTCACGATCACGGGACATCCAGCCGCGAGCGCTGACGCGGTGTCCCCACCAGCAACTGAAAACGCGAGAGGGAAATTGGACGCGCCGAAAACTGCCACAGGTCCGACCGGAATATTTCGGAGCCGAAGGTCTGGCTTGGGAGCGGGTTTCCGCGATGGATCTGCGGGATCGAAGCGGAGCTCCTGGAAACGCCCGGCACGGACCTCCCGTGCGAAAAGCCGGAGCTGCCCGGTAGTGCGGTTTCTCTCTCCCTCCAGCCTTCCGCGGGGAAGTGCGGTCTCTGACATCGCCCGAACGATCAAATCGTCGCCGATCGCCTCGATCTCTTCAGCAATCCCTTCCAGGAAAGCAGCTCTGCTTTCGAGATCGGTATCGCGGTAAGATCCGAAAGCTTCCCAGGCTTCAATCGTAGCCGCTTCCACCTGGTCAGGTGATGCCCCGCCGAACGAGACGGGCAGCGACTTCCCTGTAGACGCCTCCGTTGCGTAGAACTCGCCGTTCGAGCCGCGCACTTCCTTACCCGCTATGAGCAGGTTTCCGTTGAATGTCATGAGGCATGTCCTTCAGGAACTTGATTGAATATCCCGTAGCATAGGCTATCGGTCGGCTCGTATCGGCTAGGCGGCCCTGTTCGGCATTAGATGCCCTTCGCTGCCCAGTTTTTCAAGCAAGGCCAGGATCCTGATCACGGCGATATTGTCGGTTGTGTACCAAAGGGTCTGCGCCTCTCGACGCACTTTGACTAGCTTAAGGTGCCTAAGCTTTGCGAGATGTTGCGAAGTCGCCGATTGGCTCATCCCGATCGCGCTTGCAAGGTTTCCCGCGGTGACTTCGCGATCTACAAGCGCAGAAAGGATTTTCAACCGGGCCTCATTGCTTAGGGCGGCCAGCAAGACGGTTTGGCGAGCGGTATTTCTGGGGGTGATCATAATGGCTCCGCGGGAAGAGACCGTTCGCCTACGTGCCACCTTGGGTCAGGACAATACGCCAAAGTTGGGGTATCGGCTCGCCTCACTGCAACCGAGCGCAACACCGAAACGGCAGCTCTGCCACGAGCACACCATTGCAGTCTGTAATCTCGAATGTCATGTCGCCTACGGCTTCGTCGAGCAAAACAGCCTCGGCGACAATCCGACGTGCCACCGCAATGGCTTCGGCAAGGCAGTCCCTTGCCTGGATTTCGATCCCCTCGTAGTCCGGATCGACAACCTCAGCTACGCGAACGTGGAAAAAGAACTTAGCCTTCAAGGACGTCACTCCCCCACGGATTGTTGACGACCGCGAGCCAGCGGCCATCGGTTTGAAGTACAAGGACGTCAGCGGTCGTCCCGCTCACTTCTTCTGTCGATGGTGCACCGTCGATCATATATCTCGCTGTCCATCGGGCGTGATGCAGGGCGATGTTTCCGCGCTGAATGACGACGCGGTCGTCGACCACGAGAAATCGAAGGCGGCGCGCCAGTGCGCCAAATCCATCACCTATGGCGGCACGTCCGACAGCTTGTCTGTCCGGCTCGACGAGAAGCACGCCATTCTCGGTAAAGTAGGAGGCAGCCTCATCCAAGCGGCCGCATTGCCACATATCGCGTATCGTCGACATCGTCTCAGCCGGGGTCATCACGCATCGGCCTTTCAAGGTAGCCTCCTATCGTTCTGGGTCGTATCGACACCGTCAGGGTGAATAGTGGCTGAAGACGAAGTCCTTGGAAGCATCAAGCTTCGCGTGACAGGCGAAGCATGTCTTGATCAGAGGTTCGCTGGGGTTCGCAACGCCATTCTCGAACTGTCCGTATCCCCAACCGCCCGTATTTGCGTATTTTTTCGAGTCTTTGATACTGATCTGCACGTTTGTCGGTTTTCCCGCGACAAACGATTGGGGCGCGGGGAACACTTTGTCGTTCTCCGCCGAGGACTCGTAGACATAGGCGAGTCTCGCGATGATCGTGCCATCCGGAAACGGCCGCGTCCCATCGCGGAATGCCTTGATCGCGATATCATTTCCAAGCACCGCACGGATGTCGTTGTTCTTGCCAGCTTCATGCGCGACGGTGATCACGCGCCAATCGCGGTAGCCATCTGGCAGCTTCACGCCGTAGACAGGCGAAGAGTCGCTTGTGAGGCCACTAGCGGCCACTGACGACAAGCTCGCCACAGCGATAGCAGAGGTTAGGACTTGCAACCTGGACATTTTTTGCTCCTTCGAACTAGCTTCGGCCGATGGGATACAGGAAGTCCGCACATAGCGTTGCGAGCGCCCCGCCGACAAACTGAGCAATGACAAACGCTGCGATCGCAAGCAGGGATGCGCCCGAAGGCGACATTAGCAAGCCTACTGCAACAGCCGGGTTGGCGATCGACCCGGTAGGTGTGGCGATGATCGCGCCCATGAGCCATAGGCCCACCGCAAACGGCCCAGTCAGCTTGCCAGTGCTTCTACTGCCGCAGAACACCACTACCATGAGCCCGAAGGTGGCCAGACCTTCGCTCCAAACGGAGGAGACGTTCGGCAGGTCCAAGCTCGGGCGGCCTGGCGTGACGGCGAACATCATGTCCGCCAGCAGGGATCCGACGATGCCTCCGCATACTTGCGCCGTGACGTACCAAGCGGTGCACCGAGTATCGCGCTGCCCGGCTTGCCACTGCGCGACAGTGATGATGGGATTGAAATGCCCACCGGACACTGAGCCGAGGACCAGGATCAAACCGATCAGTGCACCTGACACGGCAATCGCTGAGGACAAAGGCGGAATGTTCCCTCCGATCCCGGCGCCGACAACAGCCACCATCAGCAGCATGGTACCTATTCCTTCGGCCACCGAACGGCGGATAAGCGGTACAGTGGCGTCGTCCTCAACGAAGCACCGAGTTGTCGGTTGAGGTATGGCCCTCAGATGTGAGACCTCCATCGTTCCTCCACCTCTGCCATCTTCCTTGCCAGTTCTTCGGGCGCGATCAGCTGCTTCTGAAAGGCGATATTCGCAAACGCGGCGATCCAGCGCTCGTAGTAGGTCAGCTTGCCGACCATCTCAGCTCCCAGGGCCTCGACGCCGCGCCGCTTTTCCTCGGTGTTGATGATCTTATGAAAGTCGAGGACGTCCGCCAATGCGTGGCACCTCTTTTCCCAAGGCAGAAGCTCGTGGTCCGTCTGCTCAATCCTCGGCGCTTCCAGACCGCCGATGTCATTCGGCAGTCGCTTCAGAAGTTCTTCGCTTCCAGTCGTCATGACGCAGCTCCTTCCAAGGGCGATTTCACCGGGATCACGCCGATCATGGCATCGCGCGTCACGAGGGCGGCGAGTTCTTCCTCGGACATGTGGTCTGTTCCGTCGGGACGCATCGGAAGAACGAGGTATCGCTGGATAGCGGTGGAATCGCTCACTCGAACCTCGACGTCGTCCGGGATGACTGTCCCGAACTCTGCGAGCACCTTGCGCGGCTCGTAGACCGCACGGGCGCGGTATGGTTTTGCCTTGTACCAGTCGGGCGGCAATCCAAGCACGGGGCGGGGATAGCACGAGCAAAGCGTGCAGACGATCAGGTTGTGGACCGCGGGCGTGTTCTCGAGGACAATGAGTTCGGTGAGATCGTAGAACGTTATGCCGAGTTCCTCGCAGGCCGTCCGGCCATTGGCCAGCAGCCGCGCTTTGAAGTCCGGATCCGTCCAAGCGCGCGCGACCACTTTGGCGCCAAGTGCGGGATTTCGGGAGTCCAGCACTTCAATCTGGTGCCTGATCTCGTCCGCGCCGATGTATCCCTTCTCGATCATCAGTTCCTGGAACGCTGTTTCCATGATGTCGAAATAGACCGGCATGCCCGACGCTTCGATGGGAGCGTGATCATGCTCGTGGGCATGTCCGTCACCGTGCGGATGTTCGTGATCGTCATGAGGGGTCATTCCGCAACTCCTTCAAGCCAGGTTTCGAATACCTCGATGCGCAGGTTGTCGTCGGGCGATCCGGCGTAAGCGGACCAGATTTCCTTCATCGGGACAGCTATGCGGTAGTAGAACCCCAAAGACCCAGCGTTCCGTCCGAAGCCTTCCTCCTCGTTGTTGACGGCCTTCGGCGACATGATCGCTTCGATCATTGCCTCCTTGCCGCGCAAATATGTTGGAACGCGGTAATGCCCCACGGGAATGAGGGTGCCGACCCGTACGCGCTGGCCGGGTCGGAATCGTGGAAGGTCGGCTGGGGCGGGGACTACGCCGCCAAACTTCCGCGAGTGTGGAAACGGGTTCATTGCTGCCTCCTCTGAGATCGACGAAGGTTACGAACTGGATGACGATCGATCTTTCGAAACCGTGCGATGACACTGGATCATAGCGAGCGGGGCATCGCACAAACTCGAAAGATCGCATCGCAGTTGCCGATCATGATGGACACCTCTTCACACAGGAGTCTCCCATGACGCACATCATCACGCATTCGAACCCTGCAGTGCCTCTTACCGCAGGCGAGCTGCTGCCTTGGATCGTCTTCGTCGGTCTTCTTGCTCTCATGACCATGTACTTCGTCGGAGCAGAGCAGGGCGCCACGTCCCTGATCCAAGGAAACACCATCCACGAGTTCGTGCACGACGGTCGGCACCTGCTCGGCTTTCCTTGCCATTAAGGATCCCGCTATGCTTCAGCGACTTCTCCTCGCCGGGATGCTGTCCGGCATTATCGTGGCGCTCCTTTCCTTCGGCTTCGCGCGAATAGTCTCCGAGCCGACGGTCGAGCGGGCCATCGTTCTTGAAGAACAGAGCGCAGGCGAACACACTCATGCAGAAGAGGAAACCGTCAGTCGAGCAACGCAGCGCAATCTTGGACTGCTGATCGGAATCGGCAGCTATTGTGTCGCGCTCGGAGGGATTCTCGCAATCGGTCTTGGATGTCTCTACGGAAGGCTCGGTGCGACGCCTCGCTCGATAGTGTGGACACTTGCCTTGTTGGGCTATGTCTCGCTCGTGCTGGTTCCGCAGCTCAAGTACCCGGCAAACCCGCCGGGCGTAGGCATCTCCGAGACTATCGGGAGCCGTACCGAGCTCTATTTCATTCTGGTGATGCTGTCTCTCGCTTCGATGGCTCTGTCCATCTGGGTTGTGGTTCTCATCCGGCGCAGCCATGGCGGGATCTTCTCCGTACCTGTCGGAGCTCTGGCCTTCGCATCCTTGGCGACAATCCTGATCTCGGCCTTTCCCGCAATTTCAGAAGTACCGGATGACTTCCCGGAAGGCCTTCTCTTTACATTCCGCGCACAGTCGGCAATGCTCCAGCTCATCGTCTGGGGAGGCCTTGGCGCGGTGTTCGGAGTGTTCGCGGAGCGCGTACTCGACCCTCGGACTTCGAGGTTATCCGACGATCTCGAGTTCCCTAATGCCTGACGCAGACGATCGACGTTGTTTTGTTAGGCCAGGGTCGCGAGATGATCCCGGCTCGGGGCTGTGTCGCTGATGGACGAGGGATCAAGAGCGGTCGAAGCTTTCCGGGAGGGCGACCCCCAAGATGTCGCTCCCTTCATGCGTGCTGCGGTTACCCTGTCCGGTGCTCGGCGCGGTTTTCTTACGGTGGAGCGGGACCGCAGACTGTCACTGGTTGCGATAGCTGACACTGCTTCGTTCTCGTTCCTACCCGAAGGGACCCCAGCTTCCATTGTCGATGAGGCGCTAGTCTACGAAGTCGTGTCTACAAGACGCAGCAGACGGGGAAGATCGACAATCTGCCTTCCGGTAGATCTGCCGGATGGCCGATTAGCCGCTCTCTATCTCGAATTGCTCGAAGGCGATGCTCTCAGGGGGGGCGAAGACCTGGAATGGCTGGTAAGAGCGTTTTCTACTGCCGCCATCAGGGACCGGGGAGTAAATCCTGCCCCGCGAGCTGCGGCCAGGCCAGCGGACGATCCGAAGCTTGGCTGGGACATGATACCCGCCCTTGCCTGGATCTGCGCGCCCGAGGGTGGATTGGAGGACGCCAACAAGCAGTGGTTCGATTTTACCGGGCTCAGCCGCGAGACCGCGATGGGCTTCGGCTTCGTCTCAGCATTCCACCCTGACGACGTTGATAAGGTCGTAAAGGTTTGGACAGACTTGTGCGCGTCGGGAAGGCCCGGAGAGGTCGAGGCTAGAATGCTACGGCATGACGGCGAGGCCTGTTGGTTCGTTATACGTGCCGTTCCCTTGCTGGACGAGAATGGCGTGGTGCTCAAGTGGTTCGGAGTCAACACGGATATCAACGAACTCAAGCGGATCGAGTTCGAGCTTGCTCAGAGCCAGCTGGTAATGGCCGTCGCTCAGCGGATTGTTCAGACTGGATCCTGGTCCTGGGACATGAGAACCGATGTCTTCACCTGTTCTCCCGAGTGCGCCAGCATCGTCGGTCTGGATACAAGCGAAATCACCTTCGAAACACTAAGTTCTCGCGTTCATCCCGACGATCAGCAGATGGTCGCTGAAGCCCACCAGAGTGCCCTGCAGGGAGAGGAGCTGAACGTCGAGCATCGCTTCCTTCTCCCGGATGGCACCGTGAAGTTTATACATGCTCGCGGACGCCTCATTCTCGACGAGGTTCAATCTCCTCGCGCCTACATCGGCACGATCGTGGACGTGACGGAGACCCGGCTCGCTGAGGAAAAGATACGGAATTCCCTGGCGGACGCGCAGCGCGCACAGGAATCTCTCGCGGAAGCTCAGAAGCTCAGCCACGTAGGCAGCTACCGGATTAAGCCGTTCAGGGGGGAGGTCATTTGGTCCGAGGAAACATATAACATCTACGGCTTAGATCGGTCGGTCCCTCTAACCTCCAAGGCGATCAGAGAGCGGGTGCATCCGAACGACCGGGAAAAGGTGGCAGCGGTCTTCGACAGGGGACTGCGCGACCGCCAGCCTTGGGAGATCGAGCACAGGCTGCTGATGCCCGACGGTTCGATCAGGTACGTGCACTGCGTCACTCGTGTGGAGGCGAACCCCGAGGAAGAACCGGAAGTGTTTGGAGCCATCATCAACATAACGGAGCGAGTGAATAGCGAGGAGGCGCTCCAGAAGGCGCAGGCCGACATCGTCCGCATGAACAGGCTTACGGCAATGGGCGCGGTCACAGTCTCCATAGCCCACGAAATGAACCAACCGCTCATGGCGATCGTGACGAACGCCGCCACTTGTCTAAGTTGGCTCGACCGCGAAGTTCCTGACGTGGCGGAAGCAAAGATGGCTGCCGAGCGCCTCGTGGAGGAAGGGAAGAGAGCGGGCGACGTGCTTCTGAACGTGCGGAGTATGGCCCGGAACTCCCGGCCATCGATGGAAATGGTCGAAATCTCAGAAGTGGTCTCGCATGTGCTGACGATGCTCCGAAGCGAGCTCCGCATCCGCCAGATTGATGTCTTTGTGTCGGTCTCGACTGACATCCCCACAGTCCACGGCGACAAGGTCCAACTGCAGCAGGTGCTGCTAAACCTCCTGCTAAATGCTGCCGAAGCCATCGGAGCTAACGACGGCGCGCGTCGGATTGACCTCTTCGTCGCGGACAGTGGTTCACGGTCCGTTGTCGTGAGGGTCGAGGACAGCGGCGAGGGAATAGATCCCGTTGCACTGGAGCGAATTTTCGAAGCATTCTATTCCACCAAGCAGCAAGGGACTGGGATGGGGTTGGCTATTTGTAAGTCGATCATCAGTGCCCATAACGGAACGCTGTCCGCCCGGCCGCGGCCAGGAGGCGGCGCTGTATTCGAGTTTTCCATACCATTTTCAGAGGAAAGCAGCTGATGCAGAAGCCACGCCAGGAAGGCGCTACCCAGATTGTCGTGATTGAAGATGACATCGGAGTGCGGGAATCACTGGTCGGCTTGCTGCGCTCAATGAAGTTCAGCGTTACGGCTTTCGCCTCTGCGGGCGACTTCTTGAACAAAGGAGAACTGGCGAGCGTAGGCTGCATGATCCTCGACGTCCGGCTTCCCGGACAGAGCGGTATCGAGTTCTTCGAGGAATTGAGGGCAAATGGGTTTCAAAGGCCAGTCATCTTCATGAGTGGCCACGCCGACGTGCCAATCGCAGTGCGGGCGATGAAAGCGGGGGCGGTTGAATTCCTGACGAAACCAGTCCGCGAGCAAGATCTTCTTGACGCGGTCAACAAGGCCATAAAGCTCGATAGTCGATATACCCTCAGGCAGCAGGCTGCCAGCAACGCGCGTGCCGACTTCGCTTCTTTGACGAAGCGGGAACAGGAGGTTCTTGCGCGCGTCGTCGAGGGGCAAAGGAACAAACAAATTTCGGCCGCACTTGGTATCACCGAAGCTACCGTGAAGCTGCATCGGGGGAACGTGATGCAAAAAATGCACGTTCAGACTCTGCCGGAGCTAGTGCGCTTCTACGACTTGCTGGAAATCAACGAACCTTTCGGTCACATCAAGGATTGAGCCTATGGCCGCCATGACGAAGCCCTCACTGGTGGTCTGTGTCGAAGACGACGAGCCCGTACGAGACGCTCTGAGAGGTCTTCTGCGAGCCTCGGGCATAAATGCTGCGTCGTTCGCCTCGGCCGAGGAGTTCCTGGATTCTGACGAACTGCAGACGGCGACCTGCCTGGTGACGGATATCCAGTTAGGAGGCATCTCCGGCCTCGATCTACTCGATCGGCTTGCCGGAATGTCCGTCGTCATTCCTTCCATCCTGATCACCGCGCATTCCGACGTTGCAGCTGGCCACCGCGCTCAAAGCTCCGGAGCCATGAAGGTTTTTCTGAAGCCCGTCAGCCCCAGTGAACTGCTGCAGGCGATCCGCACGGCGCTGGCAAACGCCTCCTAACAGCACCTCACCGCATCTTGCTCGACTCCGGTCGGTCGCAGGCGCAGTCTCATAGGCAAGACAGAGGTCGTCGGACGGAAACGGCCAAATATCCGATATTTCGGAGACTGCTATGACCGACGCCAGTCTGAAGTTCATGAGTGCCCGAGACGTCATAGGCCCATCGCCGCTTGTTGCCATCGAAAACGAAGCGGAGCCGCGACTAATCGTCGACGACCCACTTCCGGAGCCGCTGTCGCAGGGCCGTGTGTTCATCCAGTACCGGACCGAAAACATCCGAATCGTTCCGGTGTTCGGAAAAGGCGCTCTCGACGTCTCGCCAAGGATTGGCCACCTACATATCACGGTCGATGACCTGCCATGGCATTTCGTCGACGCGAGTGGCGAAACGCTTATCGTGGTCGGACTCGAGCCCGGTCAACACCGGATCCTCGTCGAGCTGGCGGATCCGACACACCGGGTAATCACCTCGGAGACGATCGAACTCGTCGTCCCGAACGCAGACTGAAGAATTCATAGCTCCCAAGGCGATCGCAGCGGTTCAACTCAGCCCCCACCGCAAGGCCGTCCCCTCGCTTAGGCCGCGATCACCTCCTGAGAGGCCCCCGTATTTCCCCCAGCGGGGGCCTCTCCTCGTAACTTTTGGAGAAGCCGATGTTGCAGCAAATCCCGTCATCGCGAGAAAGACATTCGCCGATCATCTCTGGACTCACGCTCGTTGAGTTGGCGGTATCGGCGCCCACCATGGCGGATCTTGACGCGCGGCGTGTCAAGCTTTCCGCAGACATCGATGCTGCGAAGATTAGGGCCGCGATCCGGGATCGAAGGTGGCAGCAGTAGCGAGCGCGAGCCTCGCTCTAGCTCCCGTGCTGGGCCTCAGGTTCGGAGACTTCCGAAACCGGGTGGCGACGAGACTAATGTTTTCAAAGTTATGCCTACTCCTGCGCAACGGCAGGATCTAAACGAACCCTTTCGAACAATCCTTCGCCATCCGCATCATAGCCAGCCGGAGCTGAGCGACGATGATGACAAGCTGGACAGATTAGTCCGCGCCGCATAGCCTGTCCGGCACAGCCTCCTACAGATGAGGAGCGGCTCGGACCTCGTCTTGGGAAAACAGCTTCATGCTCTTTAGTATCGTTCTCCCCGCTGTCCTTCTCATAGTAATGTTCTCGCTTGGGCTCAGCCTTGCGCCAGCCGATTTCTCTCGCGTTTTCCGCGAGCCGCGCGGCTTCTGGACGGGCGCTTTCAATCAGATCCTCATGGCGCCCCTCGTGGCGTTCCTGGCCGCGACCGTGTTTGATCTTCCCCCCGCACTCGCCGTCGGCATGATGATAGTTGGTCTATGTCCCGGCGGGGCCATATCCAATGTGGCATCGCACCTAGGCAAGGGAAACGTGCCCCTTTCAGTCACTCTGACGGCTACATTCAGTCTCCTATCCATCGTCAGTCTGCCGCCGCTCGTGGCTCTTTCGGTGTACTACTTCATCGGTTTAGATTCGCCGCCTGTGAAGGTCGCGAGCCTAAGTATTGAGATGTTCGTACTCACGGCCGTACCTGTCTTTCTTGGTGTGGCGGTAAGACAAGCAATGCCTCAACGCGCTGGCGCAATACAGGCGTGGATGGGCCGTACGACTGTTTTTCTGTTTGTTTTCGTGCTGGTGGCTGCACTCGTGTCCAACTGGAGCCTATTCGTTGATAATTTTGCGGCGCTCGCACCAGATCTCATCGTAATGAATGCTCTTCTTCTGGGTATCGGACTTCTGACAAGCCGGATAGCAGGTCTCGATGCCCGCAGTGCGACGTCGGTCGCGATCGGAACCGCTGTCCACAATGGTACGATTGGTATCGCGGTAGGCGTGATGGTAGCTGGGACCACTTCCGGGCTCCCTCCTACGACCTTGCCCACCGCAATCTATTCCATCACGGTCTGGTTTCTGACGATCCCATTCATTTTCTGGAGACGTCAAGTGGCGTCGAAGGAACCTCAGACAGCGTTGGTCTGACGCCCTGGGGGCGAATGTGAAAGTTCCAGTGGTGTTATTTTCGAGCGGTTGCAGCGCCAGCCTGGGACGCGTCAAAGCCTTAGGGAGCCAGTCCTAGGACGCTCTTCGCCGTCCTGAGATCGATCGTTTGAAAGCCCTCGCTAAAACGCGAATATATCGGGTAGAGGATATCTCGCCCCTCGGCAGTGCGTCCCTGTGAGGAGTGGAGTTGCGAGAGACTGGTGGCTGCGCGGAGCTCCCAAGAGATGGCTCCCTGTCGTCGAGCGAGTTCGATGGAGTTCTGAAAAAGAATCTCTGCCGACATGAGGGCACCCGGTCGACCAGCAATCAGGATAATTTCGGCTTTCATTCGTAGCAACTCGGCGAAAAACCATCCTTCGCCGAGGCGATCGGATACGGAGATTGCCTTGTCTATCGCCTCGAGAGCCTTTTCAGCTTCGCCAGTTTGGGCCAGTGCGAGAGCGTACTCTCCCATGAACAGACAGTAGTGGAGGCTGAACGACCCCTCCGGAACATCTGCAAGGGCTTTTGAAAGTACACGCGCTGCTTCTCTGACGTTGCCCTGCCGGGCCATCAGGACTCCCCTCCAGCATTCGCCCATAATATCCCAAAGTCTCAGGGGATAGAGGGATGATTTCTGGACGAGTGCGTCAAGATAGCCCGCTGCGTTGACCATGTCGCCATTCAATATCGCCATCCGGCAGGAAGCGTAGGCAAGAGCATAGATTACTGACAAATCGTGCTTGGAGTCGCTCGCATAGGTCAGCGCACGGTCAGCTATGGCCGTTGCCTGGTCTGGAAAACCTCTGATCCAGAGCGTTTTCGAGAGCCCGACACAGAGCAGCGCCCTCTGGTCAAACTGAAAGTTCTTCAAGTCCAGCGTCGTGCAACTCAGGTATCCACTCAGCGCGCGCTCAAGATCGACGCTAGCGCGCTCAAATTTTCCCACGTAGAATCGGCACATTCCCCTCATGCGGATGCAGTGAAATTTCTCTTCGAGATTACCCGAAAGCTTGGCGACCCTGAAATGCCGTTTGTTAAGCTGGACGGCCGAACTAAGCTGGCCCGCACTGAATGATGCCGTCCATAGTCCCTTGAGCGCTCGGAACTGATAATCAGTATCCGGGATCTGCTCTGAAATTTCTAATACTTTCTCCCACGCCTTTCTCGCCTCCGTGCTTTTGGTATACGCCAGAACTGTTCCCAATGCCGCGAATAGTCTCATGGCGGAGGCGCTATCAAGATCTGGAATTTCATCCATTGCTTTGATCGCAACCTCAACCCGAGTACGGCACTCCTCTTGCAGGGAGAGTTGGGTCCATATCCGCACACCTTCGACCGTTAATCGAATGCCCAATTGTCGGGCCTCCGGCCGAGAAAAAGCCCAGTCGAGAGCCAAGCGCAGATCGTCAAGTAGCGCCGCGCAGGCATCCAGGGCACTTTCGATTTGCGAAGGGTCGGACTTGGCATCGGCCTGCTTCACAACAGCTAGAATGTACGCGGCGTGGCGACGCGCGACATCATCCAGTTCCCCGCTCTCAAAAAGCTTGGAACGAGCGTATGCACGGGTGGAATCGAGAAAACGGTACGTAGCTTGATTTGTCGCTACATTAGCGGACAGGAGCGAAGCCGAGACCAAGTTAGCGATCTCGTGAAACACTTCGTCATCGCCCAAGTTCTCGCTTGCTGCAATCGCAACGGCGGTTTCGAGCGAAAACTCGCCCGCGAGGGTGGAAAGGCGTCGAAAGACCTTGCGCGAGCTCTCCGATAGAAGATGCCAACTCCAGTCGAATGTCGCATTTAGCGTCTGGTGATGAGGTATCGAAGTGCGGTGACCTTGCTTGAGCAAAGCGAACCGATCGTTTAGGTGCGCCTCAACGCCGAGCACACCGAACGCCTCGACGCGACTGGCTGCCATTTCGATTGCCAGTGCGATACCATCCAACTTGCGGCATATTTCGCCAATGGCCCAGGCGTTCTCGTCCGAAACCTGGAACTCGTCGACGGCCGCCGAAGCTCGATCGACGAAAAGCTGCACGGCGGAATATTGGAGCGCGTCATCGCGACCGAGAACCGGAGAGGCTGGGGGCGTCTCCAGTGGCGTCAACCGTTGAATACGCTCCCCTCTGGATCGAAGGGGTACACGGCTCGTCGCCAAGATATGTACGCCTGGCGCTCCTCTTCCAATTGCCTCCGCGAGCGTTGCCGCAACCTCGACCACGTGCTCACAGTTGTCGAGCAGTATCAGCATCCTTCGCTGGCTCAACGCATTCACCAAGGCGGGTATAGGCTCATTCGAACCGACGGGCAGCCTCAGAGCGGCGGCAAGGGCGCTGGGGACGAGGGCGGGATCGGAGACGGGAGCCAGGTCGACGAAACAGACGCCATCCGCGTAGCGGGGACGTAAAACTTCCAGGACTGAGAGAGCGAGCGTGGTTTTGCCGATGCCCCCAATCCCCACGATTGTGACGGACCTCTCCAGGGGCAGCCTCGCAACGAGGCGGGCGATGATGTCGTCGCGCCCGAACACCTTGGTGAGGAGCGTTGGTAGGGGCGACGGCCTAGCGGGGGAAGCAGGCTCAGAAGAAGGCACGAGGCTGAAAGGCTCATCTGTTTCCAAATGCGTGCATGTGGCGACGAAACTATACCCGCGGCCAGCAGCGTTGATTATAAATCGTCGCTCGCCAGTTCCGTCGCGTAGCGCTTTTCGCAGTTCGGCGACATGAACCCTTAGAGTTCCCTCCGCTACGAAGACGCCGGGCCACACGTCGTTCATCAATTGCTGTTTGCTCACGATGGTTCCGGCTCGTCGAATAAGGACTGAGAGAACATCGAGGGCACGCCCGCCAATCGCCACGGGCTTTCCATCTTCCGTCAAGAGCCTTTTGAAAGGGAAGAACCGAAAAGGTTCAAACTGAATTGCGTGCTCGCCGACTTCCGACGCCATGGAACGCGAAGGATGTTCTACGAAATTTTCCAACGGTCGTACCCTTGCTGCGGCAATCGGCAGGCTCGCGCTGTCCACCAGATGCATATTTAACATTTTTGAACAACGTGGAACAGCGGCTCCTGGAGTTCTCAGGCATAATGAAACTGCGTTTTTGACCGAGCCTAGCTGCGCGACCGGGATCGGAATGCGTAGATCGAAAATTTTCCATCCGTCGAGGTCGACGGTCGCAGGGGGGTCCCATCATGCAAAGCAGCGGATCAGTGATTCATTTCCGATCGTTTCAAATGTGTCCTACGGCACGCCAGCTGCTCCTTGACCATAGAGAGGTTGAGATCGGCAGCCGCGCTTTCGACCTGCTAGCAGTTCTTCTGGAGGCGCGGGGGCAGATCGTCGATAAAAGTCAGATCATACAAAAAGTCTGGCCGTTCACGATCGTTGAAGAGTGTAATCTCAGGTTTCAGATGGGCGTGCTTCGAAAAGCTCTAGGACGACACAGAGACCTGATAAAAACCATCCCTGGCCGCGGCTATATGCTTGCCGACGATTTGCCAGAACAGGCACCCATGGAGATGGCACCTACGGCATTAGAAACGGAAGAGCGAATGACAGGCTCACCCTCGGTCGATGAACCTGTCCGACAGACAGGCTCTACGCAGCAACCATCGCCTTTGCAGAAGATCGAACTCTTGGAAAGAGAGAACCTTCGGTTGCGGCGCGCTATCGCGGAGCTTGCTGCGGTTTAAGAAATGTGGCCGCACGCGCAGGCTTGATTTCCGCGCCTACGCACTAACAGGTCGACGCGAGTTCTATTTCGCAGCCTCAAGAACGTCCGCAGCCACCGGATCACGAGCCAGGGACGGCGGGTTCACTTAGGAGCGGCCATCGGACTTTGGCCACAGGACCGCATCCCAATCCCACGGGATTCCCTTCAGTGCCGAAAAGAGCGCGGGCCGAGAGCCGCAGCGCTTGAGGAGACACTAAGTTGCCGATCTGCTTGGCTTCGGCATGGCGGCCTCCGCAGAACACCCAGTCGTCCGGAAATTCCTCCAGTCTGGCGCGCACTCGCACAGTGAGGGGGGAAGAGATCCCCGGTGTTAAATAGCGAATGCCACCATCCGCCTTGGCACTCAAAAGGTGACCGTCGGTAAGCTATCATTGCAGATACTGGCGATCGAATTGCCTGACGATCCTGGCTTGCTGCCCTTGAATATCGGCTTGAGCTGCTACTCGAGTACTTCAGGCTCTCCGATGTAAGCACGCTTCCAGACATGGCTTCTCCATTCCCCGAAAGCCACGCGCCGGGTGTCGAGCAGGGGCACGTTTACTGTCTTTGTGACGTCCTGCCTCTCGAAGCCGTCTGCGATTTCAGTCGATTTGACGCGCATAAGGGAACGCTACGCGTTTGTGACGACGTCGTCCGCGAGCGGGCAAGAGGTCGAGCGGCTTTCCCGTTACCTGTTGGAAGATCGGATCTTTGGCGCTGCGGCTACGGCATCCACATCCCGCTCGCAAGCTCGTCTTCCGTCGCCTCAACCTTGGCTCTACGTCTCGCGCCGAACGATCTCAGCACGACGTAGAAGACTGGCGTCAGAAACAGCCCGAAGAAGGTGACGCCCAGCATGCCGGACAACACGGCCGTCCCGAGCGACTGCCTCATCTCCGCGCCGGGACCTGTGGCAATCGCCAGCGGCAACACGCCGAAGATGAATGCAAACGCGGTCATGAGGATCGGCCGCAGACGGAGGTGGCTGGCCTCCACCGCCGCATCGACGACAGACTTGCCCTGTTCCTCCGCCTGCCGCGCGAACTCCACGATGAGGATCGCGTTCTTTGCCGCAAGCCCGATCAGGACGATGAGGCCGATCTGCGTCAGGACGTTGTTGTCCATCCCGCGTAGGAACACGCCGACAAGCGCCGCCAGCACTGCGAGGGGCACAATAAGGATGATCGCAAGCGGCAGCACCCAGCTTTCATATTGGGCCGCAAGCGCGAGGAAAACGAAGATTACCGACAGCGCGAAGATATAAGAACCAGAGCTGCCTGTATGCGTTTCCTGGTAGGCGAGTTCAGTCCATTCGAACGTAACGCCCGGAGGAAGGATCTTCGCCGCCAGATTTTCCATTTTCGCGATAGCCGTTCCCGTCGACGTGCCCGGTGTCGGATTGCCCTGAAGCGGGACGGAGACGTACATGTTGTAGCGCTGGACGAGTGTCGGCCCGCTGGTGTCCTGGATGTCCATCAGCGTTCCCAATGGGACGAGAGCACCTTTCGCCGACCGAACCTTGAGAGCCAGAATGTCATCTCGGTCCATCCGATATTGCCGATCTGCTTGTGCCCTCACTTGATAAACTCGTCCGAAGGCATTGAAGTCGTTGACGTAGGACGTTCCCAAATTGACTGAAAGGGCGCTGAAGACGTTTGCGATCGGAACGTCGAGATACCGAGCCTTGTCCCTGTCGATGGCTAGGTAATATTCGGGGCTGGATTCCGAAAAGGTCGTGAAGACACCTGTCAGTCCTTCTGTTGTCGCAGCTTCGGCCATTATCTCGCGTGCGAGGGCGAGCGCTCTCGTCATATCGGGGTTTTCCTCGTCAAGGATCTGCATCTTGAAGCCGCCCGCGTTGCCGACGCCGCGCACCGAAGGCGGCGGAATGTCGATGATGAACGCATCCTCGATTTCCCTGACCCTAGAGTTGATCTCGGCAATGATCTTGTCAGCGCTGGCGCCGATAGCCTCTCGCTCGGCGAAAGACTTGAAGGGCGTGAAGATGACGCCAGCGTTCGAGGCGGCGGTGAACGTGGCGCCGCTAAATCCAGAGAACTGGATGGCGTTTCGAACACCAGGCACTGTCTTCACGATTGCCCCGACCTTCTTGACGACCTCGTCGGTGCGAGCAAGAGAAGCTCCATCGGGTAGCTGGATGACGACGATCGAGTAGCCCTGGTCCATGATCGGCACGAATCCCGAGGGCACGACCGTGGACATGAACCATGTTGCGGCTAGGAGACATCCGAAAACCAGCAGGGCAAGCGTCCGGCCAACCCATCCGCCGACGAGTTTCCGGACGATCCACGAATAGCCGCGACTGATGGCATCGAAGCCGGAATTGAATCCATTCGCGACGGCGGACCCAGCCCGCCTGAAGATGTTCTTCCGGGTGTTGTCGTGCTCGTGAGCCCTTAGCAGGATTCCGGCGAGCGCCGGAGACAGTGTCAGAGAGTTCAGGGCAGAAATGGCGGTGGTTACCGAAATCGTCACCGCGAACTGCTTGTAGAACTGACCGGAAATACCGGGGATGAATGCGGTCGGCGCGAATACGGCGATCAACACGAGCGAGATAGCGACGACGGCGGTGCCGACTTCGTCCATGGTGACATGAGCCGCTTCCTTCGGCGACATTCCGCGAGCCAGATTGCGTTCGACGTTCTCCACCACGACGATGGCGTCGTCGACCACGATACCGATTGCCAGCACCAGACCGAAAAGCGTCAGCATGTTTAGCGAGAAGCCGAAGGCGAGCAGGAACGCGAAAGTCCCCACCAACGATACCGGGATGGCGATGATCGGGATCAGGGCATTCCGCCAGGACTGAAGGAATATGATGACGACGATCGCCACGAGGATCGCGGCTTCTCCCATCGTGCGGTAGACCTCGAAGATCGAGTCCTCGATGAACTCCGTGGTGTCATAATTGATCTGGTATTCAAGGCCTTCCGGGAAGTTCTTCGACAGATTTGCCATGATCTCCCGAACCTGCTTGGCCGTCGAGAGAGCGTTCGTGCCCGGACGCGCGAAGATGCCGAGCGCGATGGCCGGGTCGTTGGTCAGATAGCTGTTGGTAACATAGTCCTGCGCACCCAGCTCCACGCGCGCAACGTCCTGAAGCTGCACTAGCCGCCCGCTCGCGGTAGACTTGACGATCACGTATCGAAACTCGCGGGCATCGGAAAAGCGCCCGTCCGAGCGTACGGTGTATTCGAAGGCGTTCTTGCCGACGACGGGTGGAGCGCCTATGCGGCCGCCGGATATCTGGACGTTCTGCTCGCGCAGGGCGTCGACGACGTCGTCTGAGGTCATGTTGTAAGCCGACAGCTTTTCCGGGTCGAGCCAGATGCGCATCGAATACTGCCGCTCGCCGAAGGACTGGATGTCGCCCACACCGTCGAGACGAAGCAGGATGTCCCTTACCTTGCTGCGGGCGTAATTGGAGACGTAGAGCTGGTCGAAGCGGTGGTTAGGCGACAGGAGATGCACGACCATCATGAGGTCGGGTGAACTCTTGTCCGTTGTCACGCCTATGCGTCTGACCTCTTCCGGGAGACGGGGCAAGGCGATCGAAACCCGGTTCTGGACGAGAACCTGCGCCTTGTTGAGGTCTGCTCCGAGCTTGAAGGTGATCGTCAGCGCCATCGCCCCGTCGGCACTGGAATACGAGGACATGTACAGCATGTCCTCGACGCCGTTGATCTGCTGCTCCAGCGGGGTCGATACCGTATCTGCGATCGTCTGGGGATCGGCGCCCGGATAGGACGTCCGGACGATGATCGTCGGTGGCGCGATTTCGGGGTACTGGGACACTGGCAGCTGCGTATAGGCGATGCCGCCGACCACCAGGAGCAGAATGGATATCACAGCCGCGAATATCGGACGGTCTACGAAGAAGTGAGCAAATCTCATTGTGCTGCCTCCACCGTTGGAGCGCTCTGTGGCAGCTCTGTCATTTTGGGCGTGACTTTTCCGCCTGGTCTGACGCGCATGAGGCCGTTCACGACGATTGTCTCGCTACCGTCCAGACCCGCACGTATCACGCGATAGCCGTAAAGCCGCGGCCCGGTGCGCACGGCCTTCGTCTTGATTGTGCCATCTCCATCGACCGTGTAGACGATGCGCTCGTTCTGATTTGTGCCGATCGCCTCGTCGGGAATGAGGACGGCACTATAGGTGTTCGAGGCCTCGACGGATATTCGACCGAAAAGGCCCGGCTGCAGGGTAAGGTCGGAATTCGGGAAACGCGCCCGAATACGCATGGTGCCACTTTCGTCGTCGACATGGTTCTCGGCGAAATTTAGCTTTCCCTTGAATTCGCGATTCGAGTTGTTTCCGATCCGTACCGAGACATTCACGTCTCCTCCAGAAGCCTGCAGATCGACGCCACGCTTCTTCGCGGTCTCTTGGAAGTTCAGGAGGCGGCGTTCGTCCACGTCGAAGTAGAAGTCGATCGGATCGAGCGTGACGATGGTGGTGAGGACAGATGAATCCGCCTGCACCAGGTTCCCGGGCGATATGAGATGCCGATCCACACGCCCGGATATTGGTGCGGCTATCTTTGTGTAATCAAGGTCGAGCGATGCACGGTCGAGCGCTGCCTGTGCTCCCCGCACGTTTGCCTGCGCCGATATCCACTCCCGACGTCGATCATCGAGGATGGAGATCGATTGACTTCCATTTTGCGACAACGTCTGAGCCCGCTTGAATTGGGCGTCCGCGTAGGTGAGCGTCGACTTCGCAACTTCGAGCGCTGACGACGCCTCGTTGAAGGCCGTCATGTACGGTCGCTGATCAATTACGAAGAGGAGGTCGCCTTGCTTCACGATCGCACCGTCGGCGAAATGGATTTCCTGGAGATAGCCGCCAATCCTCGACCGAACGGTAACCTGTTCCACCGGAGCGAAGCGTCCGATGAACTCGTCGTCGTCGACGACATCGCGGACGATCGGCTTTGCCACGGTGACGGGTGGGGGCGCGTTCTGGGAGTGCGCGACGGAAGCCAGTAGCAGAAGAAGCAGGGAGCCTGACAAGGCAGCTCTAGCGACGTTGACGTTCATGCTATCCTCCATCGGCGGCGCGACCTTTGTCCTTCGCCACCCGGGATAATTTTCAGACTGATGGATTGGTGGGGTGCAGCCGACGCGCAGAGTTCTCGAGGAGAGACGACTGACTCTCCAGTCGTCGGCTGCACTAAGTCGGCGGACGCGGCGGACGCCTGCCGACAGCTACTTTCAAGCCGCGTGGTGATCGACTTTCGGAAAGTCGATTTCGGTTTTGAAAACTTCGTTCATGTAATTCGTGAAAGTGTTGGCGGCGACGTGAGCAACGATCTCGACGAGTTCCTCTTCGTCGAAGCCCGCCACCTTCACAGTGTGCAAATCTTCCTCGCTTACGGATCCACGCTCCTCAGCGACCTTGAGCGCGAACTTCACAGCGGCATCGGCCCTCGGCTCGGATGAAGTGCCGCGTCTGGCGGCTGCGATTTCGTCGATACTCAGCTTGTTGACGTGCGTTCCGGTGTAGGTGTGAGCCGCGAGGCAGTAGCTGCAGCCGTTCCGCTGGGCGATTGCCAGCGCGATGCGTTCGCGGATCTTCTTGTCAAGCTTTCCGGTACCGAGCGCGCCATTGAATGCCGCATACGCTTCGAGGACGGCAGGGCTGTTCGCCATCAGACGGAATACGTTGGGTACGCCGCCCATCTTCGTCTTGATCGACTCGAGTGTAGGCCTGGACGCGGCGGGAGCCGCTTCGATCGACGGATGCAAGGTGATGCGTGTCATGTCGGAACTCCATTTATGGATCGGACAATGTTGCCCTTGGTTGGTCAGTGCATTTCCGGTGAAGATGGTTCGCTGCGGTTTGGCGAAAGCTCGATGACATCGTTGGCTCTTCGCCTCAGGCCTTCAACTGAGGGCGTTGGGAGGCCACGGCGCGCATTCCGCCATCTGCGCGGTGTCACGTCGGTCATCTTCTTGAAGACCGTTGTAAAATGCGGCTGGTTTTGAAACCCGCATTGAAGAGCGATTTCTACGAGCGGAAGGTCTGTTCCCAGTAAAAGCTTCGCTGCCTCCTGGATGCGCAACCGCAGGAGAAACTCGTGAGCGCTCATCGAAGTAGCTGCCTTAAAGGTGGCTGCAAAGTGCGCACGCGAGAAGCCTGCGACGTCTGCGAGATCATCAAGGGTCAGGCGTTGGTCGAGTCGTGATTGCGCGTGTCGCCGGACGCGGTTCAGACGCCAGGCGGAGAGGGGATGAACCCTTGGCAGGGACCGGTAGCGCTCGAAGGCCAAACCTGAGAATTCACGGGTTAGTTCGCTTCGTCGCGCTGCAGAGCTTTCAGATACCTCGTCTATCAGTTCGGAAAGGCGCTCGTCACGAATGTTGAATCGTCCGCCGATCACGGGGCAAGGCCAGATATGCCGTTGGTGGAGGAATGTGAGGACATACAGGCAGGCGTCCGACTGCAGCTCCACGGAAATGGGATCGGATCCTTCGATGAAGGCGATGCTGTCTTCAACCAGCACGCCTTGGTAGAGAAGGCATCCTTTCTGCTCGATGCGTAGCTCGGAATCGCGGTCGGCCAGGATGAAGGTGCCAGCTCCGGCGCTGAGCGACGTGGTGATGGCACGGCTTCCATTCTCGCGGGTGATTTTTGCGAGGAATATGTTTGGGTCGGCGACCTGGTAGCGCTCGACATGCAGGCAGTCGTCGAATGTTTCGAAGACGTCACCTGTCATGCCCAAGCTCACCTTGATGGCGATATCGGGGTGCATGTCATGCTCCTGTTGTAGATGCTGGAGGGTGAGCCGGGCCTAATCGTTTGCCGCGCGCTCGATCATTGCCGACACTTTGTCGGGGTGAGAGATCATCACCACATGCGAAGATCCCTTGACCTCGACGGCTTCCTTGGCGTTCGCTCGCTTGGCCATGAAAGCATGAAGCGCAGGCGGCAGGTTTTTGTCTTCGGATCCGTAGATGAAGCGGGAAGGAAGCGACTTCCACGTAGGTTCGATCGATGGTTCCTCGAAGGCTTCGGCTGCTATAGGACGCTGCTCGGCTCCCATCAGGGCTGCCTTGCCTTCCGGCACGTCGGCCGCGAACTGCTTCCAGAACTTGCTCTGCTCGATGTAGAGGTCATGCTTTCCGTCGGGCTGGAGAACAGGCGGCGCCAGCGTTGGCCCAAGCGTGCTTCCGGGAAACTTCTTTCCAAGCTCGCTGACACTCTCACCCTTGTCCGGGGCAAGGCCCGACACGAAGACGAGCGACTTGACGCCCGTGCCTTCAATTGAGACATCGCTGATGACGGATCCGCCGTAAGAATGGCCGACGAGAACGACAGGTCCCTTGATCGACTTCAGCACCTCGTTGACGTAGTCGGCATCGTACTTGAGACCACGAAGCGGGTTGGCGACTGCGATGACCGGATAGCCATCCTTCAGCAGTTTGGAAGCGACGCCATCCCAGCTCGCGGACTCGGCGAAGGCACCGTGTACGAGAACGATGGTCGGCTTCGAGGCGGCAAGTGCGGAACCGCTCAGCAAGAGAGTCGCAATTATCGCGGTGCCGGAAACGAACTTGATCATTGGTATCACCTCTAGGAGCGCCTGGAGAGTGAGGTCCTTAAGGCGCTGGTTTCATTGAGGTGACGGTACATCTTGCCGCGCTGAGATGGTGTGAGATGTGAGGAATGGGCGTGAGATGCGGTTGGGTGAGGAGAGAGGACTTTAACGCGCGCATCCATCGTGCTCGGATATGACCCTTAGGAAGGAATTGGCGATCGGGCTTGATCGGCAGGCAACAGCAGAAGGAGGTGGCGCTGAAGCGGCGGAATCGTTCCGCGATCTAGCGTCCGTACTTCGCAGGAAGGGCGTGTTACCCCTGTATGGGTTGCGAGTGGTTACGGTTGCGAGATGATTGGGTCAGGCGTTAATCGCCAAATCTACCGCAGACAGCAGATCCTGGTGCCGGACGGGCTTCGTCAGGAACTCGATAGCGCCAGCCTTCATCGCCCGAACCGACATTGGTATGTCCGCGTTGCCGCTGATGAAGACGATCCGCTGGCGAAGGCCAGATTTCATTAGTTCTGCCTGGAAGTCCAACCCGTTTTGGCCAGGGAGGCCGACGTCGAGTATGAGACAGTCCGCGCGGTGCACGCTGTCGCTTTCTTCATACGCCATGACCGAGGGAAATGATTCGACAGAGTGACCCACCGACCGAAGGAGCCCGGTTATGGCGCGTCGGACGCCATCGTCGTCGTCGATCAGGACGATGTAAGGCTTGCCCTTCTCGACCTTTTCAGAAGGGTCGGTTGGAGCTCGGGGCGCATCGGGTGAAAACGCTAGATCGCTTTCCGGGTTGCTATTTTCTCTGACGAGCATGTAACCGCGGCGCACGATCGTTTTGATCATGCTTCCGTCGTCGCCCAATGCTCGTCTAAGTGATCCTATTTGGAAACGAAGGTTGCATTCCTCAACGACCATTGACGGCCATACCTCGTTGAAGATCTCGTCCTTGCTCACGATGCCACCATTCGAACGGAGCAATACCATGAGGAGGTCGAAAGCCCGTCCGCCGATCTCGCGCGGTACTCCGTCCATCAGCAGCTGTCTTGAGTGCGGAATTGCGCAGAAGCGGCCAAATCGTATGGCGTTGTCGGCTACTTGGCGCGGCGGCTGTGCGTCGAGAGACGGCGCGCGGTCTATGAAACTTGCGAACGGATCTTGCATTGCTGACTCCCCGGTCGGCTGCGAATTCGCCGCATGTGTGGGGGCGCGATATTTGTCTCGTTCTTTTACCCGTCCCGCGGAGGCATCGACATCAATTTGTGATCGCGAGCACAGATTAGTCCCGCAGGCGATGGCGAACAATCCGACTCTTGTCGCTGGAACACGGCCAAAGTCGATCCGGACTAGACCATGGTCTAGGTTTCTCAATGGACCTCCAGGCAACTCACGGGATCTCACCCGCCTTCACGACAACTACCTCGTGAAACGCGTCCTAGAGAGCTATTGCTGCAACGACGATGTTATTCGGGTTGGAGCGCCCCCGGCATGGAAGAAGGCGGCAGCCGCTTCACAAAGATCAGCTTCCCTCGATCGAAACCCGGCCGACTTAGATCGAGGCCGCCACCACGCAAGCCTCCCTGCGTGGTGGCATCCTTTTCATATTCGAACGCCAACCGAAGGAGACAAGAAATGAACAAGCACGATTTCGCCTTGTCACGACGTGGATTCTGCCTCTGCTGCCTTGGTGGGGCGGCTTTGGCCACGACTGGACAATGGCTCACCCCTAGAGAGGCGTTTGCCGCGGCGAAGAGCCAGGTCCTCATCATTCGCGAGGCTGCTGCCAAAGCCGATATCACCACAATCAAGTTGCGCGACGGCGTTAGCGTTCTGGTTGGGTCCGGTGGCAATGTTGGTGTAATCACCGGGAAAGACGGTAAGCTGCTTGTGGATGCCGGGATCACGGCGACGCGACCGAAGCTCGAAGCCGCGCTTGCAGACCTAGGCAAGGATCCGATTACACATCTCGTCAACACGCACTGGCACTTCGACCACACCGATGGCAACGAGTGGCTGAACTCCGAAGGCGCAGCGATCCTGGCTCACCCAAATACTCTCAGGCACCTTGAAGCCGCTACTCGGGTGGAGGACTGGAACTTCGACTTTCCGCCTTCGCCAAAGGGTGCGTTGCCGACCAAGCTGCTGAAGGGCAACACCGAAACCCTTAAGCTGGACGGCAAGACGATAAAGCTCAAGGCCTATCCGCCAGCCCATACAGACAGCGACCTGTCGGTGTTCTTCGAAGATGCAAACGTCATCCATGTCGGCGACACCCTCTGGAACGGTCTCTATCCTTTCATCGACAACTCTACGGGCGGCAGCATTGACGGGCAGATCAACGCCGCCGAAGCAGACATCAAGATGATCGACAAGGAGACGATCGTCATCCCGGGGCACGGCGAAATCGCCAATAGGCAGGATCTGGTCGAATGGCGCGACATGCTCGTCGGGGCCAGGGACGCCGTCGCCAAGCTCAAGAAGGAAGGGCGCACAGTCGAAGAGACGATCGCTGCCAATCCCACCAAGCAGTGGGACGCGAAATTCGGTCAATGGGTGATCCCGCCAGCGCTATTCACGCGCGTTGTCTACGAAGGGGTTTGAAGGCATTCTCTGCAAAAGACCCATTGGAGAGAGCGCGATGGACACAAGACATCAGGTATCGAGCGATGTGGCGTTCACTCCAAGCGTGAAGGATATCCAGCAACGCAAGGGATCCCGGCGCTCGTACTCCCGCATGGAAGACCGGGGAGGGTGGGCAACCGCGATCACCCCTGACCTCAAGGACTTCATCGAAAAGCAGATCAGCGTCTTCCTGGCGACAGCGAATGCCGAAGGTCAGCCTTATGTACAGCATCGCGGTGGGCCGCCAGGCTTTCTTCGGGTCGTCAACGAGAACACGATTGGCTTTGTGGATTTTGTAGGAAACCGACAGTTCATTTCACAGGGGAATCTGGTCGAGAACGACAAAGCCCACCTTTTCCTGATCGATTACGGCAGTCGTTCGCGCGTGAAAATCTGGGGAACGGCCAGTTTCGTCGAAGGTGACCACGAGCTCGTCGACCAACTGATGCCGAAGGACTACGGTGCGAGACCGGAGCAGGTGCTGCTCTTCAACGTGTCGGCTTGGGATGCGAACTGCCCGCAGCACATACCGCTCCGGTTCGAGGCTGCCGAGGTCTTGAAGGCCATCGAGACGAGGGATGCGCGCATAAGGGAATTGGAAACCGAAGTGGCCGCCCTCAAGGCTACAGCCACCCAACAGGGATAGGAACCCCCAGATGACACGCCCGCCGCTGCCTCCGTTCACCCTTCAGAGTGCGATCGAAAAGGTTCGGCTGGCCGAGAACGGCTGGAACAGCCGAGATCCCGAGAAGGTGGCTCTCGCCTATACGGTCGACAGTCGTTGGCGCAATCGAGCGGAGTTCGTAGTCGGTCGCCCGGCCATCGAGGCGTTTCTCACAAGGAAATGGACGAGGGAGCTAGACTATCGGCTGATCAAGGAGCTGTGGGCTTTCGCCGGGAATAGGATTGCCGTTCGCTTCGCCTATGAATTTCACGATGACAGCGGCAATTGGTTTCGGGCTTACGGAAACGAGAACTGGGAGTTCGACGCCGACGGACTGATGAAGTTTCGCCACGCCTCGATCAACGAGCATCCCATCAACGCCGACCAGCGGGCATTCAAGTGGCCCCTAGGCGCCCGCCCCGAGGGGCATTGGGGTCTGAGCCATTTTGGGTTCTGATCGGACAGCGGAGGAGACGGCGATGTCGAAGCACGAAGATGTCAGAACACTCACAAACGACAACTACCCGCCATTGCCGCCGTTGCAGACCGGAGTCCGCGGTCTGTGCCCACGGTGCGGCAGGGGCCACCTATTCAAAGGATTCCTGACGCTCCGTCCGAACTGCGAGGTTTGCGGACTGGACTATTCGTTTGCAGATCCCGCCGACGGCCCTGCTTTCTTTGTGATCTGCTTCGCGTGCATCCCGACCGTCCTTCTGTCCGTGTGGTTGGAAGTTGCGCATCACGCTTCGATTTGGACACAGATCTTCGTCACCGGGCCGTTTCTCATCGCCACCTGCATTCCTCCGCTTCGGCCGCTCAAGGGATGGCTGGTTGCCAGCCAATATTTCTACAAGGCCGAAGAAGGCAAGCTCTCCCGCAAAGGCGACACCGCCCCCAATTGAGGACACATCGATGAAGGCAATAGAGCATCGGACGACCCACACGTTCGACGAATCCCTGGAAGCCATCAAAGGGGCAATCCTGAAAGCCGGGATGACCATCTTCGCCGAGATCGACCACGCGGAGGCTGCTAGGCAACATGGGATCGCAATGCTGGAGACGCGAGTCCTGATTTACGGCAACCCTGTCGCCGGCACTCCGGTGATGATCGGCACTCCACTGGCTGCTCTCGACCTTCCCCTTCGAATCCTTGTGCGGGAGTTGCCCGGAGATCGGTCGGCGATTGCATATCATCCGATTGCTGGGATGTTTGAGACGATGGGCGTCAAAGGGGCGGACGCAGCGCGCTTTGATGCGGCGCAGGGGAAGGTAGCCGAAGCGGTCGGTGTTTTTCGGATCCCCGCCGAATTCCCGGAGTGAGTTCTTCGCCGGGCAGATTGGCTAGAAGCCTTGGCGTAGTTTGACGCCAGCCGCTCACGAGGCAGCCTTGCGCCAACACCGGACATTGCATCAAGGCACCAAAGTCGAGACTATCGAGAAGCTCTGGGACAAGGGCGAGAACATCGTAACCGCTGCTCCTCTCCCACATGGTCTAGGCCTACTTGACTAGTGATCGCTTGTGCACGAACGAAAAACCGAGGTCTCCTGCCTGAGAATCTTATTTTCCAATCCGAGATGTAGCTAAAACGATCCCCGCAACGAACATGATGGGAAAGTAGATGACACCAAACATATAGACAGGAGCCCAAGCGATCGCCATCCCGTTATTCTCGCACGCCCACACTGGGCAGGACGTCATCGCGACCAAGATCACAACGGCATAGATTGCCGTGGCTATCCAGAAAGCAAAGAATACGGCTGTCCTACACACTAAGCACTCTCCATTGTCCTCGTCCTGTTTCCCGACAGCTCATACCGATCCGGCCAAAAGTCGGCAAATAGCTGACAGCCGACATCGGGCGGAGGCTTCGCGCCAGAAGCGGTCATCCTAGAAAATAGAGCAATCTCCAATTGAGAAAGCTCACAACCAACCCAGCCAGAGCGCCCAGCGGCGTGAATACCAACACGCCAATCGGGCCTGCTAGTTCATAGCCAAGCCAACCACCGAGGATAAGCCCGACGATGCTTAGAATGATCGTAATTGCTTCGTGCAGTTTTCCCATGGCTCAAATCTAACCGTCGTGGATTTCATATTCAATGACCGCAACGGGCCGACTGCAGACATGAGCCGAGCATGAGTTGTTCTAATGGGTTCGTGTTACCGATCGACTTGTGACAAGCCGACGATTCAGAAAGACCTGATCGCACTGAGCCGGAATACTCAGACCTCAAGAGACGCCGACAACGTCTATTGGATCGGAGACCGGGAATGCTTCTCTATAGCAACGCACTGTCAGGCCACTCGCATCGTGTGCGGCTGTTCCTCTCGCTCATAAACCACCCGGTCGAGCTCGTCGAAGTCGACATCCTCCGCGGCGAGCAGAAGACGAACGAATTCCTGAAGATGAACAGTCTCGGTCAGATTCCCGTTCTGAGAGACGGCGATGTTGTAATCGGGGATTCGAATGCGATCCTTGTCTATCTGGCAAAGAAATTTGGCCGCGTCGATTGGCTCCCCGAGGATCCGCTTGGTGCGGCGCAGGTCCACCGCTGGCTGTCAATCGCCGCAGGAGAACTCGCGTACGGCATGGCCGCCGCGAGGCGGACGCGCCTTTTCAGCGCCAAGCCTGTGCCGGAAGACGTCATTTCGCGATCCTACGCGCTGCTGAACGTGCTAGATGAGGAATTGGAGCAACGCGACTGGCTGACAGGTCGCCTGACGCTCGCTGATATCGCGCTCTATACATACGTCGCGCGCGCGCCGGAAGGTGGCATTGATCTCACCAGCTACCCGTACGTCCAGACATGGCTCTGCAGGATCGAATCCCTTCCGCACTTTGTGCCGTTCGTCAAAACACCAGCTGGACTCGCTGCGGCGTGATCGCGTCCGGACGTCCATTCATAAACCAGAGGACAAACCGATGACAACGAAGACGGGTTTCGAACTCACAAGGCGGGACGCGATGATCGCGGGATCCGCTGCAGCACTAGCCCTGGCGATCACACCACCAGCTTCGGCCGCCAGCAAGCAGACACATCATGCAACCCATACGGAGGATAAGCTTATGGACAGAGTGAAGGTAAAGGACGGCACGGAAATCTTCTTCAAGGACTGGGGTCCGAAGGATGCTCAGGTCATCATGTTCCACCACGGGTGGCCGCTGAGCAGCGACGACTGGGACAACCAGATGCTTTTCTTCATCGCTCAGGGATATCGGGTGATCGCCCACGACCGTCGCGGCCACGGCCGCTCCTCGCACAGCCGCACCGGGCACGAGATGGACACCTATGCCGCAGACGTCGCCGAGGTGGTAGAAGCGCTCGATCTCAAGAACGCGATCCATGTCGGACATTCGACCGGAGGCGGCGAGGTTGTGCACTACGTCGCTCGTGCTAAGCCCGGCCGCGTGTCGAAGGCCGTGATCGTTGCCGCCGTGCCTCCCGTCATGCTCAAGTCCGAGAAGAACCCCGGCGGTCTTCCCATGGAGGTGTTCGACGGACTCCGTAAGGCGCTCGCCGACAATCGCTCCCAGTTCTACATCGATGTGCCGACCGGACCGTTCTACGGCTTCAACAGGCCGGGCGCCAAGGTCTCGCAGGGACTGATCAATAACTGGTGGCACCAGGGAATGATGGGTGCGGCCAATGCCCACTACGAGTGCATCAAAGCTTGGTCCGAAACAGACTTCACCGAAGATCTGAAGAAGATCGAAGTTCCGGTTCTCGTTATGCACGGCACCGACGATCAGGTCGTCCCCTATGCCGATGCAGGCCCGCTCTCGGCTAAGCTGCTGAAGAATGCGACATTGAAGACTTACGAAGGCTATCCGCACGGCATGCTTTCGACCAATCCGGATGTCCTCAACCCCGACATCCTCGCCTTCATCAAGGCCAAGGCATAAGCGTACTGGGCGGGAGCCGGATCAGCTCTCGCCCAGACCAGCTGTTGAACTCACGGTAACTCACGGTTTCTCGCACTAACTGCCATGCCTCCCGCGGTGTCGCTGCGTAAACTTGTCAGCGGGAAAATAATGTCGGGCAGGCCGTGCCGCCTCCGCAAAATTCGATTAGGATCACGAGCCGCCTCCTGTCGAGGGCATACCGGAGCTTCGTGATGGACCTGTCGCGCTACCAGATGCACTTGCTTCGCGAGGATGCCGTCAGCGCGCTCTACCGGGCCACATCGAGCGATGGTGGCGCTCCGCTGTTGCTTGTGACGGCGGCGTCCCCGGACACGGTCAGCGAATGCCACCCGCGTTTCGAGCACGTGCTGTCCCTGGCGGAGCGTCTCGACGGAAAATGGGCGGCGACACCGCTGTCGCTGGAGCGTCACGATGGCCGCGAGTTCCTTGTGCTTCAGGATAATGGTGGCCTACCTTTGACTGCAGAGCTCGGCCGACCATTCGAGCTAGGGCGGTTCCTCGCCGTCGCCACGAACGCTGCCGCGGCGGTGAGGCATGTTCACGAAAGAGGTTTGATCCATCGGGATCTTCGCGCTGACCGCTTCCTGGCAGACGACTTGGGAAGGGTATGGCTGCTCGGTTTCGGAAAGGCTGGTCCACAGACGAACGTTGCGGAACTGCCTGCCACCGCGCGAGGTATGGCGGACTCCCTGCCTTACGTGTCGCCAGAACAGACAGGCAGGATGAAGCGACCCGTCGACAGTCGCAGCGACCTCTATTCCCTTGGTGTCGTTTTCTACCAGATGCTTACGGGCGGGCTCCCGTTCATGGCAACCGATCCGACTGAGTGGATCCACTCGCATGTCGCGCGACGACCCATCCCGCCGCGCGAAAGGATCGAGGCGATCCCTCCCGTTCTCGAGAAGATCATACTCAAGCTTCTAAGCAAGAATTCCGACGATCGGTATCAGACCGCTGCGGGACTGGTCAGTGATCTGAGGCTATGCCTGGAGAGCTGGAATTCGAACGGTGCACTCGAAGACTTCGAAATCGGTGCGGCGGACGGCGCGGATCGGCTTCATGTTCCGGATCGGCTCTATGGTCGCTCCTTGGAAATGGAGACCATCGCATCCGCATTCGATTTTGTCCGGTCGGAGGGCGGCAAGGCCGTCGCGCTTGTCTCCGGTCCGACAGGGGTTGGCAAATCGTCGCTGATCCGCGAACTCCGCAAGCTGATTTCCTCAAGTGAATGCATGTTCGCGGCCGGGAAGTTCGATCAATACACCCGCCACATACCGTATGCGACCATTGCCCAGGCATTCCGCAGTCTAGTGCGCCAGATCCTTTCTTCAGGGGAAGGCGAGCTGAGCCGCTGGCGCGCGACCCTGCTGACCTCTCTCGGTCCGAACGCGCAGCTGATGATCAATCTCATACCGGAGCTGGCCCTTGTCATTGGCGAACAGCCTCCCGCGCCAGAAATGCAGCCGCACGAAGCCAAGGCACGCTTCAATCTCGTCTTCCAGCGCTTCATCGAGGTGTTCGCGCGCGCGGAGCACCCGCTGGTGCTGTTCATCGATGATGTCCAGTGGCTGGACGTCGCGACTATCGAGCTGATCAAGACGGTCACCCTCGACGATCACGTCCGGCACCTTTTTCTCATCTGCGCCTACCGGGACGATCAGGTGCCGCCCGGACACCCGTTGCTAGAGGCGAGCGAAGCGCTGAGGAGCGGGATCTGTCGTTTCGAAGAGATTAAACTGGGACCACTGAGCGAAGCCGAGATTGCCGAGCTTCTTGTCGACATGCTTCGAAAGGATATCGGATCAGTCGCCTCGCTGGCACAGCTCGTCGGACAGAAGACCGGAGGAAACCCATTCTTCGCGCTGCACTTCCTTGAAGCTCTCGAGTTGGAGGGGCAGCTGAACTTCGACCAGAAGCTCGGCGAGTGGACCTGGGACGAGAGCCGGATCAGTGCCACGAGGATCACCGACAACGTCGCCGACCTCGTCGTTTCCAAGCTTGGCAGGCTTCCATCGCGAGCGCTTGAGATCGTGAAGCTAATGTCGTGTCTTGGCAACGGCGCCTCGGCAGCGATCCTCGCTCTGGTCACGGGCAAGACGGAGCAGCAGATCTCGGAGATCCTGTACGAGGCCGTAGCTGGAGGACTGCTATTCCAGTCGGATGACGACTTCGTCCTTGTTCACGACAGGGTCCAGGAAGAGGCCTACCGGATGATACCGAAATCCGAGAGACCCGAAATTCATTTTCGGATCGGTCAGGCACTGCTGTCCAACCTTCCGCCGGACGTGTTGAAGACCCGCATCTTCCAAGTCGCAGACCAGCTTGCCCGTGGTCTCGGGCAGGCCTTGTCCGGCGAGGAAAGCGTGCAAATAGCCGAAGCATTTCTTGAGGCAGGCAGGCTCGCCAAGGCGTCCGTGGCATATCACTCAGCCCTGAAGTACCTTCGGACGGGCCTGAGCCTTCTAGGGGAGGATGCGTGGGAACAGTACGATCTGAGGTTCTCTCTCGAACTGCAACAGGCCGAGTGCGAGTTCCTGACGGGAGAGCATGGTGTTGCCGAAGCACATCTCGTCGGACTGGCTGCAAATGCGCGCAACCGTGTGGATCGAGGGGCGGTTGTCGGACTTCGTTCTTCGCTCTACCTCACGCTTGGCGATCAGGACAGGGCTGTCGACGTTGCGTTGGAATATCTTCGCGACTTCGGGATCGAATGGACGACGCACCCATCGGCCGAAGAGGTGCGGGCTGGCGTCGACGATCTTTATCGTCAGTTGGCAGGACGACCCGTCGCCGGACTGGCCCAGCTGCCGAAGATGACAGATCCCGATTGGTTGGCCGCGATGGAGGTGTTGGCCTACACGATCCTCCCGGCGATCATCACCGACAAGAACCTGGAAGATCTCATCTATGTCCAGATGGTGTCTCTCAGCCTCCGCCATGGCAACTGCGACGCATCCTGCTACGCCTACGTCTCCGTTATCATTCCGCTGGGGTTGAGGTTCGGGGATTACGAGATTGGCAAGCATTTCGGGGTGCTGGGTCTCGAACTCGTCGATGGTCATGGGCTGGATCGGTTCAAGGCCCGCGTATATTCCTGCTTTGGGTGTTTTGTGGTTCCATGGACCCAGCATCTGCCAGCCTCGGAGCATTACTCCCGCAAGGCGATGGCCGTTGCGATCGCCGCGGCAGACATGGTGTTCAGCGTCGCCCCGGCGCAGGCCCTCGTATCGCATCTCCTCGTAGGCGGGGTACCCTTGGAGATGGTGCATAGGGATGCCCAGAGCTTCCTCGTCGGCGCGAAAAGAACAGGCTTCTCGCTAGCGGCGGACGGGGCGGTCGCACAGCTGCTGCTAACACGGGAACTCCGCGGTGTCAGCCGTCCGGAAGCGAACGAAGGGCTGCTTGGCATCGCCTCCTTCGAAGGCTACTTGAGCGAAGCAGGGGATCGTCTGAAGATCGTGTCCGAGTGGCATTGGATCTATCGCATGCAGGCCCGGTTCCTGTCGGGCGACTACTCCGGCGTAATCGACGCCGCCCGCCGGACCGCGGGTGCCGTTCATGTCCGGTCGTTCATCGAGATCGCGGAATTCCATTTCTATAAGGCGCTGGCCCACGCTGCGCTCGCAACCGGGGCAGACAGCTCGGACCGGGAGTCGCATCTCGAGGCCATCCGCGATCATCAGATCCAGATCGATGCCTGGGCAAGGAGCAGTTCCGAGAACTTCGCCAACCGGAGCCTCCTTCTTGCGGCCGAAATCGCCCGGCTGGACGACAGGCATATCGAGGCGCTTCAACTCTACGAGCAGGCGGCTGCTTCAGCCCGTCGATATGGCTTCGTGCAGAACGAGGGACTGGCGAACGAGCTGGCCGCCCGGTTCTGCGCGCGGCTCGGTCTGGAGGGCACAGCGGACAGTTTCCTCAGAACCGCCCGAGCCTGCTATCTCCGCTGGGGAGCGCTCGCGAAAGTGCGGCAGCTGGACGCCGAGTGTCCAAGCCTGGTCGATCCGGGGGACAGGGCAAATGGTGTCCTTGCCGATGCGCAGCCGCTGGACATGGCGGCAGTCTTCACGATGTCGCAGGCGGTATCCGGCGAAATCCTGCTCGACCGCCTGATTGAACGCCTCATGATCACGGTGCTTGAGCACTCTGGTGCGGTGAGAGGACTGCTCCTGCTTCCGAAGGACGGTTACATGCAGATCGTCGCTGAAGCCGTCACTGACGACGACGGGATTTCGGTTAGGCTGGAAAATTTCAGGCGGAGCCTTCCGGAAACGGTGCTCGCATATGTGACGAGGACACAGGAAGTTGTGATCCTCGATGGGGTGCTTAACGACTCCTTTGCCAGCGATCCCTATTTCCACGACGCACCCTCGACATCGATCCTGTGCGTTCCCATCGTGAAATTGAAGCAGCTAGTCGGCGTGCTATTCCTAGAGAACAGGTTGTCCACCAACCTCTTCACGCAAGAACAGGTGACGGTACTGGAACTTCTCGCGACGCAGGCCGCGATCTCGCTAGAAAACGCGGGGCTCTACCAGGCGTCGAGAGATACGCAGGAAAAGGCGCGACGTGCGGCCGAGGAGTTGCGCCTCGCATACGACATGATCCCGGCGCTGGCATGGACAAGCGACATCGATGGCACGCTCCTGAGCTTCAACAAGCAGTGGTACGATTTCACTGGCCTGACGCGGGAGCAGTCGATGGGCGAAGGCTGGGCGAGGGCCATCCATGCCGAGGACATCGGCAAGGTGCAGCGGAAATGGACCGAGGTGCTTCATCTCGGCGAGGCGGGTGAGATCGAGGCACGCATGCGTCGCTTCGATGGTGCGGTCCGTTCGTTCCTGATCCGGGCGACGCCAATGCGGGATGACCACGGCGCCATCATCAAATGGTACGGCACCAACATCGACATTGACGATCTCAAGAGGATGGAGGAAGCGCAAAGCCTGCTTGCCCGGGCGGGGAGGCTAACGGCACTGGGAGAACTCACGGCTTCCATCGCGCACGAGGTCAATCAGCCTCTTATGGCAATCGTCATGAATGCGGCAACATGTCTGAAGTGGCTGAGTGAGGATCAGATCGACGTCGGGGAGGCCAGGGAGGCGGCCGAACGGATCATTCGAGACGGCCACAGGGCAGGGGACGTCATCGCCAGCATCCGCGCGCTGGCAAGGAAGGCGCCACTTTCAATGGAGATGCTCGAAGTCAACTCGATGATCGAGAGCGTGATCGTTCTCACACGTGGGGAATTGCAACGGCAGGGCATAGCGCTTTCCACGGATCTCCATCCCGGTGCCGGAGCTGTCGTTGGTGACCGCATCCAGTTGCAGCAGGTCGTCCTCAATCTCATCCTTAACGCTGCAGAGGCCATGGCCTTGACAGAGGGTGGTCAACGCCAGCTTCATCTACGCACTGAACGGCGGGACGATGGCAAGGTTCGGGTAGCGGTGGCCGACAGTGGTGGCGGGGTCGATCCCCTGAAAGCCGACCAGATATTCGACGCTTTCTTCACCACAAAGCAGGCAGGCTTGGGCATGGGTCTGTCGATCTGCCGCTCGATCGTCGAGGCCCACGGCGGAACTCTCTGGGTTGCTCCGAACGAACCCTCGGGCAGCGTATTCTCGTTCACGCTGAAGGGCGGGTCGGTCGTTCGAACCTGATTTGAGAGCGGCGACACTCTACTGAAAAAGTTCTGCTGGATCGATTGGGTAGATGATCCCTGCGAACTGTGTCAGGTCGCGCTCGACACCCCTGAAGCAACGACCGTGCGATGCCACAAGCCGATAGATGTTGAGCGCTCCGCGGACCCGGTATTCGACACTGTAGGTCCCGCACGAAGCGATCGCGTTGTGCATTTGAAGCGCGACCGTGGGGAGGTCATCGGGATGAATGCGTGCCAAATATGCGGACATCTTTTGTCCGGTCATCGAGACCTCGAAGGGGAAATCGAACAGCAGCGCTATCGAGCTGTCGCCGAATACGAGATCGGCACCGACGTTCCAAGTGAAGATGCCTGCTTCTTCCAATTTCAAAGCGCCGATTGACTGCAGATCGAAGATCATTGGCGGCTCCCCCACGAAAACGTGCTCCAATTCGGTACTGCTCTGTCACAATCTTTGCAACCATGAGGCGGTCCATCGCCCGGGGATCTAACAAGAACTCACACAGATGAACGGCCTTTGGTCCGCGTCCGCTTACGCTAACAACAATTCACAACAACGCATTCGCAATGAAGGCCCATAGACGCCAAACTCCCGATGACCGCGAGACGTGATGTCCGCTTGCCAGCCAGGGATATGACCATGAGTCCAGAACGCGAAATGCTCCCGCCCGGCGTCTTCTCGACCGGCTTCCACACACTGCGGCATGGCCAGTTCGACATCACTGTTATGAGCGACGGGTATATTACGCTGCCCGGCGAGATCCTGATGCCCGAGGCCAGCCAGCAGGAGCGAGTGGCGACGCTAGGTAGGCTGGGCGGCGACATGGAGGGAGCACCATTGCAGACCAACGTGCCGCTGATCCGAAGAGGCACCGACCTTATTCTGGTCGACACCGGGGCCGGATCCAATTTCCAGCCGAGCGACGGGCGCCTCGGTGCCAATCTCCACTCGATCGGCGCGGACCCTGCATCGATCACCAAGGTCGTTTTCACCCATGCGCATCCGGACCACTCCGGCGGCACGACGAAACCCGACGGCTCTCTCCTGTTTCCGAACGCCTATTATTACGTGAGCGAGGCTGAATGGTCGTTCTGGACGGATCCGGACTATGAAGCAGCGATGCCTAAGGCGCTGCACGAATTCGCCCGCGGCGCCCAAAGGGATCTGTTCGCGGTCAAGGATAGGCTCACCCTTGTGAAGCCGGGTGACGAAATCATCTCCGGCATGAGCGTCGTCGGTACGCGTGGGCATACGCCTGGCCACATCTCCCTGGAGTTGGCCGGAGACGGCAACCTGCTCATTGCAGGAGATGTCATCCCGAACAACATTGTTTCCTTCGAGAATCCCACCTGGCACTTCGGCTTCGACACCGAATCGGAAATAGCGCTCGCCAACCGCAAGTCCCTGCTCGACAAGGCGGCGAACGAGAAGCTCCGCATGTTGGGCTATCACTGGTCATATCCGGGCGTCGGTTACGTCGACAGATACGGCAGTGCCTACAAGTTCGTGGAGGGCTAGGGTCATGCGTGCAGGAACTCATCACGGCTTCCCACGAGTGCCCGCTGGCATGTACGGCATGGTGCTGGGCCTCGCCGGACTCGGCGGCGACTGGAGACTGGCACACGAGCTGTGGGGTCTCCCCGCAATGATCGGAGAAGCGGTCAACGTCGTCGCCATCTGCGTCTGGGCCATCGTCAGCGTATTCTTCGCCGCCAAATGGATTTTCGCGCGGGAGGAGGCCATCGAGGAGGCCGAGCATCCGGTCCATTGCTGCTTCATCGGCCTTGCGGGCGTCGCGACCATGCTGGTGGCGCGCGCTGTTCTTCCGTATTCGCATTCGATGGCGGTGACGCTGCTCGTACTCGGCATGGGGTTCTCGATCCTCTTCGCCACCTGGCGGACGGGCATCATGTGGCGTGGTGGACGAGACCATGAGGCGACAACCGCAATCCTCTACCTGCCGACAGTGGCCGGGTCGCTCGTATCCGCCCTCGTGCTAGGGTCGTTCGGGTACACCGCGCTTGCGCAGCTCCTGTTCGGCGCCGGAATGTTCACTTGGGCTGCTACAGAGTCGGTGCTTCTCCAGCGCCTCCTGACCGCGCCCGAGATGGCATTGCCACTTCGGCCTACTCTTGGGATCCTGCTGGCGCCGCCAGCCGTTGCATGTGCCGCGTATCTGAGCCTGACGTCCGGTCCTCCAGATCTATTCGCGAACGGGTTGCTGGGCTACTCCCTGCTTCAGGTCGCGCTCCTGATCCGGGTGTCCCCATGGATCATGCAGCAGCCTTTTGCCCCGTCCTATTGGGCGGCCACGCTTGGCACGACGGCGCTCGCTGCGGCTTCGATGAGAATGGTCTCTCGTGGAGGAGACAGCATCGGCGCCCAGCTTGCGCCCTACCTTTTCTTCTTTGCCAATATTCTGGTGGGAGCGATTGCCGTGGGGACGATTGCGCTGCTGGCGCAGGGTAAGCTCCTGCCCACGTCGCATGTCCGCGCCGCCGAGTAACTCAATGAGGCAGCCTGAACAGGTGTCGTATCTTGGCAGCCAGGGTAGGGGGATGAATTTCGGCACCTCCGCCGCCTTCCGCCTTCAGGTGTTCCTCCGTCTCGACGCGCTTAGCCAAGAGCTGGCTCAGTTCCTCTACAAGCGCAGGCCGCTCGTGCATGACGGAAGCAAGGTGTTCCTTCGCGATTTCGTAAACGACGACGAAGGTGAGGGCGCGCATCGTGGCTGGCTCGGGCGCGCCCATGAGAACGCCGCGCTCTCCGAACAGGTCACCGGGGGCGAGTTTGGTCAGTTCCTCCCTGCGAACTCCATCTTCGTTGTCCAGTTCGACGGAAACGACACCGCTTCGCACTATCATCAGTGATGTCATCGAAGCGTTCTGAGGTGCGATCACCACTCCCTTTTTGAAGGTGCACCGCGTCATGCTGTTCGCGACCGTTTCCATCTCGTCTTCAGTGAGGGCCGAGAACAGCGGAATCGATGTCAGTAGTCGCCAGGGCGTTCCGGGGTGTTTCAACAACTCTCCCGAGACCGGTTCCATCGGAGCGTTCGCGGAAGTCGACAGTTGAATACCCGCCGCCTTTGCATGGCGGTAGACCAGATCGAAGATCTCGTTCTTGGCGATTCCTGTCTGACCGAGACTAGCGACTTTGAAGGATAGTTCGACTTCGATCGCGGAGCCGTCGAGGCCCGTCACCGAAACCGATGGGGGCGGAAACTTCAGGATCGAATTCGCGCTGAGGAGTACCGTTCTCATCGTCTCCTCGATGGCCGCAGGGGTGCGTGTCGGGAGAGCCCTGATAACCACCTTGGATCCGTGCACGGAGTCACTGCCAGTGAGGTTGGTCAGGGTGGCTTTCGCGAGGGTACTGTTGGGAACGATCACGAGGTCGTTTGTGTCGTTGAGAAGGTGTGTCGACCGCCAGTTGGTCTCGACTACCTGACCGCGGACGCCTCCTTCGACCTCGATCCAGTCGCCAACGGAGTACGGACGCCCAAGGTTCAGCGCGATCCCGGAGAATACGTCGTTGAGCGTGCTCTGCAGCGCAAGGCCCAGTACGATGGCGAAGACGCCTGAGGTTGCGACAAGGGTCCGCACCGGAAGGTCGAATACGAATGCGATGATCGAAAGAGCCGCGCCAAGATAGATGAAGGCGACCAGCAAGTCCTGGATCAGGCGTCCCTCCCGAGGCTTTCGCTCGAAGATCAGGAAGACGCGCACCGAACTCGCGAGCACCATCGCGCCGCCCGCCCACCAGCTGGCCTTCGCGATCCCGATGAAAGTCCGGTGAGCAAGGCCCTCGTCGCCAAGGACCGTCGTCCACGGGGCCACATCGTGGCCGACGAGCAGGAGGGTCAGGAATGCAAAGAAAGCGACGTGGACGATGAACCGATTGGTCGGATGCCCACTGACCAAAGTTCTCGCCACAACAAGCGCAATGACTAGCGCCGCAAACTGTGTGATCGGATCGAAAATGAGGCGGAGGGCATCGCCGAAATTCATGGTGTCACTTCGTGTGGTTGTTTCGCTCCGCGCATTGGCATTGCAAGTCCCGCTCTCGTCAAGAAGGAGGTATCGACGAGAGCGGGGAGGGCGGCCGAAGGACAGCCGCCTACGGTAAGGCTCAGACCTGCGCCTTGCCGCCATCAGCGAAAAGTTCGACGCCGTTTACGAAGCTGGAGTCGTCGGACGCAAGGAAGAGCGCAGCTTTGGCGATCTCTTCGGGCTCAGCGACGCGACCGAGCGGGATCGATGAGGCAAACGATTCCAGGAAGCTCTGCTGTGCATTCTTGTCGTCGCCAACGAGTTCCACGAGGCCGGGGGTCCGCGTCGGTCCAGGCGACAGCACATTCACGCGCACGCCCGTACCCTTGAGATCGAGCGCCCACGAACGCGCAAGATTGCGGACAGCAGCTTTTGAAGCAGCGTAGACCGAGAACGCTTCAACACCTTCGACGCTCGTGGTGGACCCGATGAGAACTACCGAAGATCCCTTGCCCAGGAGGGGAAGCGCGTGCTGCACTGTGAAGATCACAGCCTTTACGTTGCGTCCGAAGGTGTCGTCCACCTGCTCCTCGGTAATCTGGCCAAGCGGAAGCACGCTCCCGCCACCCGCATTGACGACTAGCGCATCCAGTCGACCATGGGCGGCTTTAACCTGCGCGAACAGACGGTCGAGATCCTCCATTTTGGTGGAGTCAGCGTTCACTGCCGTAACGTTGCCGCCGATTTCAGCTGCGGCTGCTTCGAGCTGCTCCTTGCGGCGCCCAGTGATGTAGACGTGTGCGCCTTCGGCGGCGAACAACTTGGCGGTGGCCAAGCCGATACCACCGTTTGCTCCGGTGACGACCGCTACCTTGTTTTCAAGCCTCTTGGTCATGCTTTTCTCCATAATGCGGGCGTGCAACGGCAATCTGCCAGAGCGCGCCCAGGCTGTTGGGTGTGATGATTTTTGGACGAGCGATTTGGGGCGCTCTGCCCTCTGCGAATCCGGCCGCTTGACGAGGAACGGAATATAGCTGCCACGCATTTCGGTGGCTTTCGATTACGTCGGATGACCCCCCTGGACAAAAAAACGGCTTCCGTGACTCGTTACGGAAGCCTTCTTCGAAAATACGCGGAGGTTCGCCAAGCTCCGCCGCGTCGGGGAAATGGGGGTTTGGTCCGCCAAGCCCAATGCCCCAAATTTGGCGTATCCGCAGGATCGTGCGCCAGACGATCTCACCCAAACTCACAGCAAGGCGACTTCGATTATGGTACGGATGCGCAAGGATACATCATGAGCCACTATGATCACCATGTCTGGGCAAAGGAGCCTGGTCGTCTAGCGACCTTCGAGAGTGCGATACATCAAATCGTGGAGACGTTCGGCTTGAACTTCTACTTGGCTTGCATGTTTCCGGAGCGGGAACGGGTTGGCCTGCTCGAAAACCTGATCACAACGAATTGGCCGGGCGATCTCCTGCAAAGCTATCGGTCGACTGACATGTTCAACCAGAGCACCATCGTCGCTAAGCTGAAGGAAAGCGTGCTTCCAGTCTCGTCCGAGCAACTGCTTTTTGCTCGCGCGGAGAAGGCGGGTCTGGCCAGCAGGATCGCCGGGGTGTTCTATGACGACGGCTTCGCTTGCAATCTCGGGATCTCACTGCACGACGCTAAGGGCCGCCAATACCTTTTCATGCTTTCCGGGTCGAACTGTTCCGAAACCGAGCTCGCCGACCTGGTGTTCGACTTGATGACTGCCTTGGACGGCCTCACGCGCGGGAGAGGCGAGAGCAAGCTTCTTTCTCCGAGAGAGATCGAGTGCCTGCGCTGGTCTGCAGCGGGCAAGAGCAGTGAAGAGATCGGTATCATCCTCAATCTTAGCAGCCATACGGTAACAGCCTACCTGAAGACCGCGATCAAGAAGCTAGGGGTGACCACCCGAATTCAAGCGGTTGCCGCGGCCTATCGGCTGAAGCTGCTCTGAGCAGCGAAACGCCATGAGCCACTTTGCTGCCATCGTTTGCCGCGAACAACGGGCGGCCGACACCCGGCACGACTCGAAATAGACATGAGGAATTCTCGATGCTGAAGACTACCGTTATCGCGGCCGTTGGCCTGTTTTGCCTCGCGCCGATCGCGAATGCTTCAAGTGATGCGGCTTGGAATGCTCTTTTCGCAAAGGCCAATGGCACCTGCATCGGGCAGTCCAGAATGGTTTCTCCGGAAGCGACGGCGCCGGTCGTTTTCGACGATGCGACTGGGAAGGTTGCTGTCTTACTTCGCGAAAAGAACCCCAAGTCCAAGAAGATGGTCAACGTGATCTGCCTGTACGACAAGAAATCTGGCAAGGCATCACTCGCTGAGTATCAGTGGCAGGGACAATAGTCGCGCCCGTCCAACAGGAAACCAATAGCCGCATTATCTCAGAGCGTGCTCGATCCTTTCGACATGAGCTGCCGGAGGCGACCTCCGTTCGTCCTCGGCGGCCTTGATCTCGGCAACGGTCAGTCCGGTCGCAATGGCTAGTTCTTCAAGACTGTAGCCCCGACCACGGCGGGATTTCTTGAGCCGGGCGGCGGTTGATTTCCCATTCTGCACAAGTTGATCCATTAGTTTAGCCCTCGGTAATGCGATGGATCATGCCGTCTCAATTGCTATGATACGGTCTTGTTGGATTGGCGGCCAGCCTCAACAGGCGAAGCCGTTCGGTCTTCATTTGAAGCTGCCGCCGCTCTTCATCAGCAGCGTCTGTCGCAACTTTTGTCATCTGTTCGAAGGCGGCCGCGCGCTCTTGCACGGTCGGCTTCCGTCTGATCCGACTAACCATGATTCATTCCTTTGGGTTTTCTAATATATGGGAGGAGCGACCTCTGCGTTCAACGAGATGAGGCAGCAAAGCTAGGGGCGCAGCCCCCCTAAAGATGGCGTATTGCGGATGAGGGCGCGCGATCACACTTCGATGAAAGCGCAAACCAGAGCAGCCTAGCTTGTGAGTGCATGACTGCCCGACGATCAATTTCAGTCGGCAGGAGGAATCTGCTTAATCGGGCTGGAACAGGGATGCCACCCAATCGGAGAAGCAACGGAGCTTAAGGCTTTGAGACCGTATGGCGGGGTGGAGGAGATACAGCGGAACGCTTTCCGGCTTCCAGTCTGCCAAAACCTCCACCAAAGCGCCGCTTTGCAGATGCGGCCGCGCCATGAAATCATATGTCTGCGCGACGCCCAGTCCCAAAAGGATGGAATTCAAGTGCGCGGTGCTCTCATTGACGGCAAGCTCCGGCGAAACATCGACGGCGATCTCCTCACCGCCGCTAAGATACCTCAAAGGCATTGTTCGCTCGGTGGCCGCCGAGAAATAACCAATCACACGATGGCCTGCAGCTAGGTCTGTCGGGTGCACCAACGGCGCGGCTCAAGTATTCCGGCGTTGCGCACGTGACCCAGTCGAGGTCAGCGAGTTTTCTCGCAACCATTGCAGTGTCCGGTTGACTTCCGGCTCGAAGAACGCAATCGACACCGTCGCCGATTAGATCGACGTGGCGGTCGCTGATACCGAGCTGCAAGTCGATGTCCGGATATTGTTTATGGAAGGATGGCAGAGCCGGGATAAGTAACAGGTTCGCGATACTGGAACCTACGTCCACACGCAGGCGGCCCTTCGGAGAAATGCGCGCGCCTGCGACCGTGCCATCCATCTCGTCGATATCTGCAAGGATCTGTACTGCGCGCTCAAGGTACGCGACCCCGTCTTCGGTCATTGTGATGGCCCGCGTTGTCCGCTCGAAAAGCTTGGTTCCAAGATGGACTTCCAGATCTTGGAGAAGTTTGCTGACTGACGATCGTGGCAGGTCGAGCGTATCGGCCGCCTTCGCGAACGATCCGGCTTCGGCTATGCGCACGAACGCGCGAAGGGCGAGCAACTGATCCAAGCGATTTCCTATTCGGGGTGTCTGCTCACATAATCTTCACGCAGACAACTCGTCAAGAGACCGCGACGAAGGCCGGAAACCGAGCCAATATGCCCGTGAGAACCCTTCCGGATGAGGCGCCGAGTGAAGTAGTTCACTCACCTTCTGGATCGCTATCGCGCGTTCCGCTGGCCAGGTCATGCAGCGCTTGGGTATCTTCAGGATCATATTCGGCCGACATGATAACGGTCAGGAACGCGGCCCGAGCAATATCCTTTTTGGTGGCTTTAGGGTGCTTTTCTTTGACAGCATCAATGAGTGCCTTGGGCTTCATGCCCGGCACCGCCAGTTGCTTGATTGTCTCGGCGATATGCTCGGTTTCCCGAAATTTCTTCTCGCGCATTATCCCCCGCACGTCCATGAGAGGTCGACACTAGCGGACCGTGATGAAAGTCCTTTGACGGTGTGCGCTCGGTTGCCGGACGCCAGCTTATACGCCTGCGGGGAAGTATTCGTAATGTGGTTCTGATATATCGAAAGAGGTATGTGCATCTTTTAACGGGCTTTGCGTTACCCCGTCGAAGTACAAAGCATCGGTACCGATTGTAATTCTCATTCTCTTGGGGTTTCACATGTTCCAAAGAACTTCGAATCTGAAAATACTGAAAGACGCGCTTTCCGCACACATGAACCTTCCGGAATACTTTCTGGGTATCCATGCATTCTTCGATGGTGAGGTCATTTTCGCGCGAGATGTTGTTCACGTAAACATGGACCTTCCTCCGTTTCCGGTCGACTTCCCTAACGTCTGGCAGTGGTTCGGGCAGCAGCTCCAAGGAGGCTCGGGCCAAGAGACCTTCGCCTATCAGATGGAATTCGTCGTCGACGCCGCTGAAGATCCAGCCATGAGAAAGCTGATCGAAATCACGAGGGGAACCGCAACAACGATATGGATGTTCGACTTGGCACACCAGGAGGCTGCACAGCACGGACGCCGATTCGTAATCGTGACAGCCGCCGACAAAAAGGGACTGAAATCGTTTCGGAACGAGTTTCATGGAATGGACGTCGAGCTGTCCTAGCGGCACGCGATCATCTGTCGCAGCAGACAGTTGCGTTCATCCCAGCCGCTGAGGCTTACTGCCACCCCGTCAGCGTTGCGGGTCTTCACCCAATTCTTGCCGCTTCTTCAACGACCGCGTTAGTTTCGCCTAATTGGTCGCACGCCTTGCAAGGCGCCTAGGTTTCAAAGTCCCCACCGAGGCCTAAAATGCGGCGATGCTTCGTGGGGTGAGCCATGCCGAATCTGTCCGCCGCTACTGTAAGCTAGCGTACAGAACGAACGATATCGGAACTGAGCGAGCTCGTTGACATTCCTCTCAGGGAGGTCGGACGCGTGTCAACTGGACGCGACAGGGATGGTGAACATGGCGGTTTTTCCAGTTTCTCGCCATGGCCAACGAAATGGCAGACGAGTGCCCCACCTGTCCGCTTCGACCTCTTCATGCTGACCGAAACGTATGCGCTTGAGCGTTGTTCAGCAATGGAGGACAGATCCATGACGACGGAAGCACGAAAGCGGATCTCGATGAACTCTCGCGAGAGGATCGAGGCCCAAGAACGAACCGACGCCGCCGCCCGCGAAGCTCTTTCCCGTGAACGAGACCTGAGAGACGCGAAGACGCGCCGTTTAACGGAAGCTCGCTTGCAGGCACAAGAGTTAGCACGCGAACTCTAGGTGAGAGTTTGATCAAGGACGGGAGGCTCGTTGACAATAGGTCGCCTGCATCTTTTGTCCGGCGTCCCGAACAATGCATCGGCGCGCACCAACTTTGTTCGGGACCCCGAAAAGCAAAATTGCACGATTCTTAGGGGACTTCGTTCAGAAGTTAGGGGACTTCGCGTTTGAGAGTCGCTAATTAACCGGTGGAATCACCGGTTTAACCCCCCTCTCGAAATTCCCGAATTATAGGAATCTCTTAGAGTAAATCCGTCGTGCGCTGGGCGAGCGGCTGGACCGTCGTGCTATTCAAGGGCGCTCCGCAAACTCGAGATCCTGTGGCGAACGAAATCGAAAAAGCTTGAGGCCGCTACCGCCCCCCCGCTAGCCTTCTAGGATCAGACGCGTTCTATGAGGGACGAATGGAACTCAGTACCATCCAAAACGACATCAAGCGGAGGCGGTCGAACAGTGACACGCTCGAGGGATTCGCTCGGCCACAGCAAGGTCTCCCAGTCGATTTGCATGTTTCGGACTGCCGCGAAAAGCGCGAGCCCAACGGCTTGAGCGAGCCGGGGAGGGACAGCGTTGCCAATCTGCTTGGTAACGGAAGCCTTGCCGCCCGAGAACACCCAGTCGTCGGGAAAATCCTGCAGCCGCGCCTTCATGCGCAAGGTCAGTCCTGGCTTGAAACCTGCGACGGATCCTTCCTCGTCCGTGGGAGCATTGTTCGAGAGTTTCGACATATCGAAACCCAGGCCTTCCCAGCCAGCGTTTGCATTCGGACGGCGGTCTCCCTGACTGGTTACCAGCGTCGACGCCTGTGCGCCGACCGCCACCGTGTTCCCCTCTTTATCGGTGATCACATGCTCGCGCATTTTTCGGGCCCAGTCTCGCGCGCCACTCCAACCATTGGCGCTCATGAGATCAACCAGGGCATCGCCCAAGTTGGCGCGACGCTCCGGAAAAGTAGGAGGCAAGCGGAAGGCGCCCGCAAGCTCTCGGCGCAGCCCGATTATCAGAATGCGCGATCGTGTCTGCGCGATGCCGAAATCGCTGACTGACAGTCTGTGGATTTCCGTGTCAAAGCCAGCTTTTCGGAAGCCGCGCAATGCAGCCGCGAGATGGTCGGCATGGCGGGCGTGTAGCAGTCCCGCGACGTTCTCGAAAACGAACGCTCTTGGCTTCACTTCGCGAACGACACGCACCGCTTCCACCAGCAGATCGCGTGGATCTTCCTTGCCCAGCTGATTGCCCTCTTGGGAGTAAGGCTGGCAAGGTAGACCTCCGGCGACGAGGTCGATGTTCCGCTTGCGATAGGGACGGAAGTCCACCTGACGGATATCGTCAGTCACGACATTCCAGCCAGGACGGTTCTGGCGCAACGTGGCAGCCGCATCCTTGTCGAACTCGAAGAGCGCTTCATGTGTAAAACCTGCACGTTCGAGGCCAAGGGACATGCCTCCCGCTCCAGCACAAAGTTCTACCGTCCTCAGCCTAACGCGCTGCGGCGGCAACTCGTCCAGAACACGCCCTCGTCCATCCCACCCACCGGGAAACACGGGCATTCCAGCCAACTTGCGCAGCGCGTTCACGGTAGCGGGATCCGACGACAGGCTGTCGCCGCTATTTGCATAGTGCTCTGAGGCTCCGAATCTTCCTTCGGCGATACGATCCAACGCCTGAAAGCCGACGGGAACGAGTTGCGCCATGCCCGACTTTGGACGCGCCGGGTCGACCGCGTCGCGTCCAAAGACTGCCAGGGCTTCGTTTCGAAGGCTGGCGCATTCTCGGCGAATTTTCTTGGATGCCGCAAGCTCTGGTAGTTCTTTCCAGCTCGCTAGCCGAAGCTTCTCCACGAGTGACCTCAGTCTGGACTGAAAGTCTGCAGAGGCCGCGGCGCTTCTCCTTCGCGCCGCGGCCTTGACCACACGATTATGGGTTCCCATCAGCGCGTGAAACGGTGTCAGCTTCGCCAACCGAAGCCGCTTCCGGATCGCAGCAATCTCTTGGGTGCAGATTCCGATGAAGCCGCCCCTTTGTTCCGAGATGATTGCGCCCCCGGATTCCGGGATGATCTCGCCCCCTTGAGGCTGGGGTCCTGCTGGTCTCGATTGTTTTCAGTCTATCGTGGTTGGGAGTCAAGATTTTCGTGGCTGATTTCGCCGCAGGCTATCGCCTGATAAGTCGATGCGGTGTGCGTTGTGGACGAGGCGATCCAGAATGGCGTCAGCGTAGGTGGGATGGCCGATAAAGTCATGCCAGGCTGACACAGGAAGTTGGCTGGTGATGATCGTTGAGCGACGTCCGTAGCGATCTTCGAGGATTTCCAAGAGATCATGACGCGCTTGCTCATTGAGTGGCTCCAGCCCCCAGTCATCAAGGATCAGAAGCTGGACGTGGCCAAGAGTGCGTTGCAGTCTGGCGTAGCGACCATCGCCATGAGCCAGAGCGAGATTGGCAAACAGCCGAGGAACGCGCTGATAGAGCACTGAGCGATCGTCCCGGCATGCTTTGTGGCCGAGGGCGCAGGCCAACCAGCTTTTGCCAACGCCCGAATGGCCGCAAATGGCGAGATTGTCGTGCGCATCGATCCAGTCTCCAGCGATGAGCCTCATGAACAGCGCCCGATCAAGTCCGCGTTCACTACGGTAATCGACATCCTCTGGCACGGCGTGATGGCGCAGCTTGGCAAACCGCAATCGGGTGGCAAGCTTGCGATCGTGGCGAGAGCTCCATTCTCGCTCGAGCAGGAGCCCAAGCCATTCGGCATGAGAGAGTTGTTCACTCTCTCCGTGGGTGATCAGTTCGTGGAACGCCTTGGCCATGCCGGTCAGGCCCATGGCATTCAGCTTATCAAGGGTAGGATGTGCAAGCATGTAACTTCTCCTTAGTGGTAATAGCGGGGACCGCGGATGTTGGAGTGGTGGATGGGTTCAGACGATGGAGCCGATGAGGTCGATGGTCGGTCCAGGTGATTGTCGAGAATGGAGCGCACCGATCCATAGGTTCGTGCGCCGATTTCCAATGCTCGGCCACAGGCTGCATTGACCCTTTCCCGCTCGAAAGCTTTGACGAGCCGAATGATGCCGAGGCAAGCTCTGTAGCCCTGTTCGGGATGCGGGCGGTCGGCGAGAATGCGGTCACAGAGCAAAGCGACGTCAGATCCGATTGCCGATGCCTCGCGGCTGATACGCTCGATCGTCCAGTCGGCGAACCGCCGATGGGAAGATGGCATGTGCTCCGGTATCGTCGTGTGCTTGCCATTGCCGCTTGATCGCCTGTGGGCTGCGATCCGTTCGCCCTTGTAGAATATCTCGATCGTGTTGGCAGTGATCCGTGCCTCGACCTGCTCACGGGCAAACCGGTAGGGCACGGAGTAAAAGTGCTTGTCGATATCGACATGATAATCGAGGCCAGCCCGGCGTATCTTCCATTCAGCAAAGACATATCGCTCGACCGGAAGCGGTCGCAGGGCGGGATAGTCGAGCTCTTCAAATAACTGTCGCCTTGTGCGCCCAATGCGGCGCAAGACGCGTTTGTCGTTCAGATCTTGGAGGAGTTCGCCAATCGCTTTGTTCACATCAGCAAGGCTGTAGAACACGCGATGTCGCATCCGACCCAGTAGCCAGCGCTCGACGATGCGAACCGCCGCTTCGACTTTCGCCTTGTCGCGCGGCCGACGTGGTCGCGTTGGAAGAACCGCGCTGCCGTAATGTGTCGCCATCCCGGTGTAGGTGCGATTGACCTGCGGATCAAAATGGCATGCCTTGATGACGGCAACCTTGGCATTGTCGGGAACAAGCAGAGCCGGTGCGCCGCCGAATGTCTCAAGCGCAAGCAGATGGCATTCGATCCAGTCGGGAAGTGTCTCGCTCCAGCGGGCATGGGCAAATGAAAGGCTCGAAGCGCCGAGCACTCCAACAAACAGATGAGCCTGCCGCGTCTTACCGGACAATCTGTCGATCACAACAGTGACCGTGTCGCCTGCATAATCGACGAAGAGCTTTTCGCCAGCCGCATGATCCTGGCGCATCGTCACAGGCAGCTTCAAAGCCCAATGGCGATACAAATCACAGTAGCGGGAATAGCGGTAACCCTCAGGATGAAGGCCGATATATTCGTCCCACAGGATCTGCAGCGTCACATGCTTGCGCTTCAGCTCGCGGTGAACCTGCGCCCAATCAGGCTCGGCGATGCGCCGATGACCTGTCTTTGTCCCGGCAGCCTTATAGAGGGCAGCTTCCAGCACCGCATCGCTGACATCCTCAGCCAACGGCCACGATAGCCCGGCACGCTCCAGACGGCGCAATGTCTCTCACGCACGGTCGAAGGAGCAGCCCCAACGCGCACCGCAATCGACTTGTGGCCGAGCCCTTCTTCAAATCTGTGTCTTAAAATCTCGCGGACACGCCGCATCGCTACTCTCTCCGCTGGCATTGCGTTCCTTCCTCTCAGCACACCTGAAAGGGACGAACTTCTCACCAGCAGGACACCCCGACAAACACCCCAATCAGGGGGCGACATCATCTCGGAACAGGGGGGCGACTAATTCTCGGAATTGGGGGGCGGCATCATGTCGGAATCAGGGGGCGACATGCCTCGGAATTTGCATCTTGGGTGTCGATGCGCGCACCGATCTCCATCCGAGCAAGGACTTCATTGCGAGTATCGTCATCGGCGGTCACCAGGGCCTTCAGAACAGGGAACGATACTCTCGCATCCTTCAGTAGCTGTTCCTTGCCGCTGAGCGACCTGGCAAATGCGCTGTAGGTCCCGAGTTCGCTACTGGGAAGATTGCAGGTGATGCGAAGGAAATCCTTTGCTTCCTTCGCGGGCATCAGCGTCTGAAGCTTCTCGACCTCCGCCGCCATCCTGAGGACTCTGTCGGTCATCTGAGCTTGAATGGCGATCACCCGCTTCTTGAGGTCTGCCAGCGCCTGAGCCTTTGAGTCCATGCCTTAATTCCATGAGTGTGTCGTTTTGACACCTAATACGCGGCGGCACGTTAACTCCCCGGGAAGCCTTTCCTTAAAATGCGATCGATGGTGAAATTCATTCAAGACGACCGGGGTGCTGCCAACTAGCAAGCCCACCCCGGTCATAAGAACTATCAGAACACGATGTTTTCGGCGACGATCAGGTTCACTTTGTTCGTATCCTTTCCCAGCATCCGTAGCGAGAACCCTCGACGCACGTAGTCAGCGGCTTCCGTTTCCGAGCGGACCCGGATCGCGTTGCTCGCGAGGTGCTGCACGCGACCTAGCTTGGGGTCGGCTAGCTGGAAGGATCCGTCGCCATAGCGGTGGGGAACGAAGACTTCGCCAGTCGTGGGATGGATGCGCTTCATATCAGTTCTCCTTCTTCAACAGTTTTGTAATCTGCTTGGAATAGGTCTTGGGATCCAACCCGGCCGCTTCGGCGACACGTTTGGCGGTGAACGCGTCGAGGCCATCGCCTCGGGTCCACGCGCGGGTCTGGGCGATTTCCCATCCGAGTTTCTCCGCCATCGTTTCGGTCGTCTGGCCGTTCAGCCAGAACATCATGCCGGAGAGGGCGCCTAGTGCTGTGAGGGATGCGGTCGACGGGATGCCCGCGTTCACCCAATCTGCATCGAGGCGGCCACATGAGAACCCGCGGCGCCCGCTGAGCCATTCAATCGCGTCTACTGGGTTTGCGTAGGCTCTCTCGTCTTCGCCTTCAGTCGCGAGCGCCTTGAACGAGCGGATCGGCTTCGTACCGTTCGGCCCCATGGCGTTCCGCACACTTCGGATATCGACGTCGCCTAGCAAAGCCAGATCGTCCGCGTTGAAGACAATCATGTCGCTGCTAGAGGACCACTCTCGATGCGAACCAACCGTCCCGTGCACGAACTCGATCAGGCTCAGGTAGGCTTGTCCGGCCCGATAAAGGAAAGGAAGCGGGTTGCTCCTGGTCTCAACTATGTCGAAGTAGTTGGCGCCCATTCCATATGCGTCCGTTGGCACCGTCGTAAGGAAATAGCCGACCCAGTGGATTGCTTCATCGCGTTCGTCCTGATGGTCGATCTCGTGGATCGGCTTCATTGCGGTGAGAAGGTCGTATGCCCGGCGAACGGTACGCTCGAGGTGTGTCCCCTCTATTGTGATCTGCGAAAAGAAAGCGTCCGGCTTGGCCCATGGATCAGCGACCAGGTTCACCAGGAAGCCGGAGAAGTCGCTGGGAATCTGGATTCCGAGGAATGCTTCAACGGCCGTTTTCGCGTTTGGCGCGTTGCCGAGCATGTTCATCATGCCGTCCGCGACAAGTATCATCGCAAGGCGCATGTCGCGTTCGTAGTCAGACCATTGCTGAAGGCTCTTCATCCAAATCATCCTTGCCTCTGTTGAAAATGATATGACGATATCACTTTTGGAGAGCAAGCGAAAAATGATGCGGCGATATCATTTTTTGTCGTCGGGCCTCTGACGGCCAGATTTAGCAATGTCCGCTTGGGCTTCCCGTTAACCTTCCTCGATCGAATATGGCTTCTACTGCAGCGCGAAGTTCTCTGGCGGGGCTCCATTCCTCGTCATTTTACTGTAAACGCTCCGAAAAATAGTTTTGGGCAAGCTCTAATTGCTATCGATGCGTGCGTTTTGCACTGCTAGACTTGCTGAAATCGTGGGGAGAATCATGGGCCAGACTGCAATCGATCTCTATTCCGGCTGCGGCGGAATGTCGGCCGGAGCTGCCGCAGCGATCCCCGATCTCGAAGTGAAATGGGCGCTCGACATCAATAAGAGCGCCACGAAGACCTTCGCGAATGCTCACCCAGAAGCTGTGGTCGACTGCTGTGACGTTTCGCTGGTCTCGGCGTCCGATGTCGTTGAGCGTGCCCGGATCGAGAAGATCGACTGGTTCTTCGCGGGGCCAACCTGCCAAGCAGTGAGCACGATGGGCCTCTTCCATCTTGAGGACCCGCGGAATGCACTGTTCGTGCACTTCATTCGTTTGCTCGACGGCTTCACTGCCGCAGGCCGGAGACCGCGCCACGTTGTTATGGAGAACGTGCCCGGTGTGGTTTATGGCCGCAACCTCGTGATCGTGAGAGAGCTGTTCAAACTGTTCAAGGAGCGCGGCTACCACGTCTTCGCCGACGTCGTGAACATGGCCGACTACGGGCTGCCCCAGCTTCGCAACCGCTTCATTCTTATTGCCACGGTCGACGAGGTTCGGCCTACCTTCCCGCGCCACACCCATGCGCCATTAAAGAAGGGCGAACTGAGGGAGTACGTTTCCGTCAGCGAAGCCATTGCCGATCTGGCGTCGGGCGAGGTTGATAGCAAGGCGGTGGCAAAGCTGTCCGCCCGTGGCCGTCCCACGCGTTTCCAGTCGTTCGTGCGGGATGGCGAGGGATACGCGCCGAACCAGCACTCCAGCAACCTGTCCGAGATCAACCGGAAGCGGGTCGCGACCGTGCCTCAGGGTGGCTCCTGGAAGGATATCCCGCCGGAACTGCTTCCAGATCGTTTTCGACGCGTCCGCCTTACCGACTACGCGACCCTCTATGGCCGCCTTCACGAGGCATCGCCCTCCTATACGATTTCGGCTGGGTTCAACAACGTGACGTCTGGTTGCTTTACTCATCCGATCCACGACCGCGCTTTGACGGTCCGAGAAGGCGCGCGCCTGCAGGGTTTCAAGGACTCTTTTGAGTTCCTCGGCCCGAGAGACTCCCAGTATCGCCAGGTCGGCAATGCCGTGCCACCGTACTTCATGATGCAGCTCGTCCAGCACCTGCTCTCGGGAGAGATGGGCGTACCAGCTCGCATCACGGCTGCTGCGCTGGAGAGCGGCAAGAAGTTGCCCAAGATGGTGAAGCGCTTCACGAACAAGAAGAACGACTCCGAGCGATCCCGCGAAGGATACGGCGGTGGAACCTACTGGCCTGCGGGTTGGGGGGAGCCCATAGCAGCCGACGCGGTGACTGCGAACGGGTATCGGCTCAAGGAAGACATGCCGCTTCGCTATCGACGCCGTGACGAGTGGCGCGTCAACCGTGATCGGTTCGTCGATCAGGACATCGTCAAGGTCTACGACACTCAGCGGCGGCAGACGGTGCCTGCGGGCACCGTGGCGTTTCCGCTCGTGAAGCAAGACGACGTCGATGCCATCGACCGCGCCATCGTCCAGATCCTCGCGGTAGTCGGCTCCCGAGCTGGATCCCTCGAACTCGATGCTCCGGTTCGCTATCTGCGTGCTCGAACGAAGCTCCTGCACGACCAGTTGATCGAGAAGCAGGTGGCAGGTCTGCCTGCGATGGAAATCCTGGACGACGAGGACGCCATCCGGTTCGGGAAGTCCGGCGGCTTCCCACAGTTCGCGCGGCTTGCGTTCGAAGATTCCGACCTGGCCGATATCGATCCTGTCCGCGGGCCTCATCTCGTTCTTCATTGGCTCGGGAAGCTAGAAGCAATCGGAACTGGGGACGAACCGCGCGCAGAACAATAATATTGGTTGCGCCGATGGGGATGGCATTCGACCTTAGGTAAGTGAGGAATTGACGGGGTAGGGGGAATTGGCCAGTTTCGAGGAGGAATGTATCGAGAGGTACTTTCTCGCGCCCGGTAGCTCCGGGCCGATCGGCAGCGTGTACCTATCCGACGACGATCTTCGTGAAATCCTCGGCGTCTCCGACATCGAGCAGGCGCGGCGACGCTTCATCAAGCTCCTGCCTGCTGGATCGAACCTGCGAGACTTCCTCTCCGGGGCGCTAGCCCCGACGCGAGACCGGGTTCCTTCATATCTGCGTCTCCTGATGTTCCTCTGCTGGATGCAGACCTCGGAGACCCGTGGTGTCGGTAACCGCCAGTTTCACGAGATTTTCGAAGGTCACATCGGCTTTCGGCCGTGGAGCATGAACGGCCTGAATGGATTGTGGGAGCATTTCCGAGATTTTCTAAAGAGCAAGCACGGGGTGACGCTAGTCCTGCCGGACATCCATCCTGTCTACACGCAGATCGGTCGGACACTGCAATTGGCCTTCCCGACTTGGCGCGACAAGGAAGTGATGCGGAAGCTGAAGCGGCTCATCACAGGTTCATTGCTGCTCGATCCGCTAACCGTTTCGAACACCGTCCGGACTTCGCGTGGCGCTCTTGGCGAAACGATGCAGTCCTTCGTCCATAACTTCAACGAGTTCGATCAGACGCGCAAACGCGGGTTCCGAGAGTTCGAAGATACACCGTTCTGGCGGGCTTGGTATGCTATCGTGGCAGAGCAGGCTGCAATCGAGCATTTAGAAGTACATGAGAGCGACTACGGCGGGTATGAGCTTTTCCGTGTTCCTCCCGTGGGAGCGCGCGTGCAGATCGCGACCCCCGAAGAAGCGATCAAGCTTGTTCCCAGACCTCTGGGTAAACTGATCAACAGCGGGCGGATCGACCTCGAGAGCCTTGGCTCGGGAAGGTTCCGCGCACAGGCAAAGACCCCTTCGAACATTGTCCTGATAAAAGCGTCGCAACTCGCACGGCACGACAGATCCAGCATACGGTCGTCTGCAGCCGTGAACTCCACCTGGGTAGTGGCAGTTTTCCGTGGCAAGACGGGCGAGGAAGCTGCCCCTGCTTTATCCGGCGTGCGGGAGTTCGGATGGCACGACGGTATTCGGGTCGGTGGCGGGGCCTATTTGGGCAGGTCGCCTTTGACACCTACGATATCTGGCCCCGTTCCGGAAGCGATAGAGGTTTCCGTGGCCGGGAAGCCCGTTGGACTGGTTCGCTCGGGTCTGGATATGGCCATGTTGCCGGGCGTTTACGCTGGCATCGCTGTGGCGCGAAACCTCCGCGCGTCTCACGAAGTTCTAATGGTTGCGCGAGCGAACGAGTTCAGCGAGATCCGCAGACTTACCTTCGATTTTGCGAAGGATATCCCCGAGGACGAATTCCACTACGGCAACGCTCCATCCAGTCCCATCGAGACCGAGATGTGGTCGGGTCTGCGAACCCGGCCATCCGACGAGCTCGTCACCATAGGTGAAGGTCTGTACCAGCGCTCCGCCCGCGGCCTGCCCTTGGCGGACGCCGTGGATATCGTAAGGCGCGGCCTGAGCCTAGCGCCCGATCGCCCCTCAGAATGGTGCGTCCTTCGATCCTTCGCCGACGCTGGCTGGCTCGAGGCGACCTTCCTCAGGCATTACCCCGCCCGGCGACTATTGCAGAGAAGCCTGACGGCGAAACTCGTAGGAACGGGAGGAGCCTTGTTATGCGGGCCGACACCCTTAGCCGTCGTGGATCGATTGATGGTCGCAGCGCGCGCCGCTGGGGGTGTCATCGAGACGTGGAATGGGGCAACCCCGTGGTCGCTTCCCAGATACGTGTTCCGCGCTACGGATGATCGCGCCAGAACGGAGTTTCTGCGCCGGGCAGAGTTAAGCGAGGCGGCTGCCTACGGTAAAGCGGTCGCTGACGTTGCGGATCACGGCGACGTTCACGGCTTTCGTGTAGTCGGCAAGTTGCTTGCCGAACGAGGTTTCTTTGGCTCTTGCTTCGAAGAGAAGATGACAGAGGGCTTGTATCGGTTGGAGCGGCCCGGATCCCTGAGCCTTTTCCATTATCGATCAGTGGTTCCGGGTAGAAAAGATCAGAACTACGTGTCCCCGTCGGTGGCGTTGCTCTCGCATCACCTTCGACTTGGCGGCGATGTCCTCGAGTTTGCCGACGACACAGTCTTCTCTCGAGCGGCGCGGGTCACGCTTCCTTCGAGTTGGGCAAGATGGGTGTCGGACGTTGCGGTATGTAACGCGGGGCCAAGCAAGATATCCGGCAGTTGGCGCTATGAGTATCCGGCCGGAGCGGGAACTGTCGATGCGTTGTCGAAGCTCCTTCCAATCAAGCGCCAGCAGTCGTCAACGGTCGGATGGCGCAAACAGTTTTTAATATCGGCCTCGAACCGTGAGCGAAAAATCTACGATGACCGCTCGCGACGGGTTCTGGTGGCCGCAGCATTGCATGGGAAGAGTTCTTAATGTCAGTTTCCGGTAAGTCAGTCTTCAAAGTCAGTCGAATTCTCAGCCATGGCGTTGCGGTCATCTCCGAGGTCAAGGAGGGAGATTCCTCAGCTGGAAAGATCCGGGAGACCAAAGATCCGCGCATAGTTCTCGGGGGCGTCGGATCCTTTTGGATGCTCGGGGGCGAAAAGGAAGAGCCGCCTCTGATTCTCGAAGAGATGGAAGATCCACGGAGACTCGACTGGTCGATGATCTCCTCCCTCGCGTCTTCGATTCGGGGCCATTCGGACTTCAAATTGCCCCCGACCGTCGATGCCTATGATGCGCCTGGTCGGAACAAGTTCAAGTCGTTCGCCACCGTCGAGCCGCTGACCGCTGCCTATAGTCCGCGCGATATAGATTTCGACGAAGTCGTTGCGCGGCTGCGTTCGGGCGCGCTCGAGATCCCCCAAGGGGCGATAAGCGCTATCGAGGTAGGTCAAGGTGAGTGGCTGACGACCCAGTTCGTGCGTCATCCTTCTGGGCTTTATGGACTAACCCGAGGAACAACAGCCCGGTCGCTGTTCGTCTCCAAGATCGACAACCGCCCTGACGCCCTACGCATGCAGTCGGGAATAGTCGTCTATCTTTCCCAGCCGCACTGGGCGTTCGCACAGGAGAGGGATCTGCGGCCACGCGATGAGATCATCGAGGCAGCCGAGAACTGGCTTGCGCGTGTGCGGACAGCAAGCAAAGGCAACGACCGGAATGTGACGATCGAAGGCCTTCGAAACCTGGTGGCTAGCACGGTGGACGCGGACGAAAGGGTCGAGCTGTCTGCAGCGTTGCGGATGCTTGCGGATCGAGAAGATCTCTTGGACGTCATGCCCCAGATGCTCTCGAGAGATCCTGCGTTCCAGGAGCGCCTCAGGGAAATCGAGAGTGACGAGCGGGAGCGCCTCAGGATCGCCCTCCAGTCGAAACTCGAAGCCGAACTAAAGGTTGAGAGGGATCGGCTGGCGGAGCTTCGATCCGAAGTAGCTGAGGCCGAGACCCGGCTCGCTCTCGCTGGGCAGCGGGAAGTCCTGCTCCGAGCCGAGACCGAAAAGCACGACGAAACTCTCCGTGCCAAGATAGCAGCAGTCGCAACTCAGATAGATGTCCAAGCGAACGAAACCGCGACCAAGCTTCAGGCTGAAGTGGCCTCCCTGCGCGAGATGGTCGTACAGGCGACGACCAAACCTGAGCCCAAGGTAGAAGTTTCGGAGCCAAACGAGGTCGTCATTGTCGCAAAAAGCGATCCGCCTCCGGTCGCTGAACGCAAGGCCGACGAAGATGCCCGCAAGAGCATCTTGGCCGGACTTTCGTCTGCCACCGGGCTAACGGAAGGCGACATCGTTGCGATCCTTTTGAAATCGACCGAGGACATTCCAGTGCTGATCGGCGAGAAGGCGCCCGGGGTTGCGGCCGACATCGTGGCGTCGATCGGGGGTGAAGCCGCCGTGGCGTTCTGCGACCCCTCCCGCATCTCTTGGCATGATCTCATGCATGACGAGACTTCCGACCTTGCATCGGTCGTGGCGAGAGCGAAGGCGAACCCCGACGTGCTTGTTCCTATCGCCATCTGCGGTATCACGAACGGGCCATGCGAATACTGGATACCCCAACTCGTCGAGTCACGGCGTATCGGACGTCTTCCTCGAAATCTGGCCGTTATCGCTACCGCGGGAGTCGATGGAATGCGCGTTTCCGTACCGGATTCAATCCTACGCTTCATGATGCCTGTCGTCGTTCCGGATACGGCGAGGCCCGTCCGTCGGCTGTACGCGGGTAATTGGACAGGGCCATCTGAAGCCGACCGTGCGCGTCCAGAAGCTACAGACATCCTTTCGCAGGTTGAAACGCTTGGGGGAGCTGCGCTTCAACGCGCCGCGAAGGCACTGAGCAGAGTTCCACAGGGCATTGGGATGGCCGATGTCGGACGGGCCTTCGTCCGGCACGCCGAGTGGGTGGCTTCGGTTTCCGCCGACGGGCAGTATGAATTCAAGAATAGTTTCAAGAAAATAGAGGGCTGAGCATGTTCGATCCGATTGGTGGCTTCAACAGAATGATCGAGCAATTTCTGGTCTACCTCGATACGGCTTATCGTATCGACGACCCGAACGTCGCATCGATGCGCCGGAAGCTGCTGTCGACGCCGGGCGAACTTGCACTGGATCCCATCTTCGAGGCTGTCCCTCGATACGAGACAGCTGGTCATGGCCTCGAAGCGCTGATCGAAGATCCCGACAAAAAGTTGCCCGGATTTTCAAAACAGCAGCGACAGGCGTTTGTGGAACTGGCGCTCGCTGGTTTGTTCGACCGCGATACGAAGAGCGCCAAACTCAAGGGCGCTTATCAGCCCTACCTTCATCAGGTGCAGATGCTATCGAAGGGTGTCACGGACGGGACGCCTGGGATTGTTACGTCTGGCACTGGTTCCGGCAAGACGGAGTCGTTCATGCTTCCAATTCTCGCGCAGCTGGCGAAGGAAGCCACCACCTGGCCAGCGCCCTTGAAGCCCGTCGATGACGACTGGCTGGAGAAATACGGAGAATTTGCCTTCCATCGCAGAAACGAGCATCCAGACCGACCGAAGGCAATCCGTGCGTTGATCCTTTATCCGCTCAACGCGCTGGTTGAAGACCAGATGGTGCGACTGCGCAAAGCTTTGGATTCACCTGACGCGCAAGCCGTGATGGAGAAGCATTTCAAGGGCAATCGCTTGTTCTTCGGGCGCTATACCGGAAAATCTCCGGTGACGGGTTTTCTTTCCCATCCGCGCAAAGCCAAGGACGCGGACTGGAAGAAGCGCAACCGCCGCAGCCGCACTGAGCTCAAGGAAGAGCTGCAGCGCTACCAATCCACCCACGCACGCTTGGATACCGACAAGGAACCGGATCTGCGCTACATCTTCCCCACGACCGATGGTAGCGAGCTGATCTCCCGCTGGGACATGCAGGAGACCCCGCCAGACATCCTGGTCACCAACCAGTCGATCCTGAACGCGATGCTCGTACGCGAGGTCGAAGAGTGTATTCTCGCCGACACCAAAAAGTGGCTGACCGAGAATGAGGACGCGAGATTTTATCTCGTGCTCGATGAATTGCACCTTGTTCGCGGCTCGTCGGGCGCAGAAATGGCGGGCCTGCTCAAGATATTCCTCGAGCGCCTTGGCCTGATGGATCCCGCCCATGTACACAAGCTCAGGATCCTGTCGTCATCGGCTTCGCTCCCCATGGACGAGGAGAACGCTGCGGCCAGCATCGAATATCTGAAGAACATGTTCGGCAATGCGGGAACGGCGGGCGCCGCCGACATCGATCAGGTTTGGCGAGAAAGCGTGGTCACTGGCCGACCCGTCGTTGTTCCTCAACCAGATCGTAGGCCGTCGCGCGATAGCCTTGTGGCCCTGGCGCGCGCCTTACAGCACCTTGACCACCGAAAGCAGCCGAAGGAACTTCTCGACCGCTTCGTCGACGCCGCCCGGAGCCTGCCCGGCGCCGGGGTTCTCGCCTCCCGCGCATTGATGTCGGATGCGACATCCGCCGCCGCCGCGATGTTGGACTATGCCATGCAGGACGCCGACAAGCCGGGCGCAAAGAAGCCACGGTCCGTCGAGGAGATCGGCGGAATCCTGTTCGACGAAGGCGATACCGAAGCCGTGCGAGGGCTGCTGGCTTTGCGCGCAATCCCCGATCTGCCCGAAACCGTGCTGCCGGACGCGCTCCGCCCGTCGCGCGACACGACTGCCAGCCTGCCGGGGTTCAGGATGCACAACTTCGTCCGTAACATCGAAGGTTTGTTTGCGTCCGTCGGCCGCGATGAGGCGGGTTCAGTCTCGTGGGGTCAGCCAAGCATCGAGCGCGGCCAGGATTACGACGACAAGTCGGAAGCCGACGGTCGCAAGCGCATGTTCGAGATGCTCTATTGCGAAGCATGCGGCGATCTTTACGTCGGTGGCAAGCGAGGCGAGGTCGAAGCTGGGTCCTCCCTTCGCGTTTCCCTTCTGCCCGCGCCGCAGGAGTTGGAGAAGCTTCCCGAAAGCGCGTCGTCTCTCAGGTTCGAGGATGCCAGCTTCCGCGAATTTGCTCTGTTCTGGCCCTACAGGCGCCCTCCGGAAAGGGAAATCCGCGTCGACAATAGCCCCTACGAATGGATCGATGGCCATCTCAACCCTCGAACAGGGGTCGTCGACGTCGTTGAATCCGAAGGCAGCGTGAAGGGGTATCTCCTCAGATGGCGCGGGGACGATAAGTTCCACAAGCGCACAATGGAGGATGACGGTACGGCCGTGCCGTACTGCTGTGCGAAGTGCGGAACCGATTATTCCGGTCGTTATAGGCAGCCGAACTCGAAAAAGCGCGAAGGGCGCCTGTCGCCAATCCGAAGTTTTAGGACGGGTTTCGGAAAGACGTCCCAGTTGTTGGCGACGGAACTGGTCGCTGCGCTCAAGGCTCAGGACGGAGATGGCAAGCTCGTAGCGTTCTCCGATAGCCGTGAGGATGCCGCCACGCTTGTTCTCGATGTCGAAGTTCAGCATCAACGCGATCTTCGACGCGAGATCCTGATTTCGGCAGCAACCCGTCTGGCTGCGGAATTGCGGTACACGGACGAGGACAAGGCCGAGCTTCAGCGTATCAATGCGGAAGTGAACGAGCTCATGAACGACGGGTTGGATTTCGAGCACCTCCGTCCCCGACAGAGACTTCTTCTCAAGAAGCGCACCGCTGAAGGCAAGCCGCCGAGCGTTCCACTAAGCGATCTTTTCGAGTTCGCCCGCGAGACAGTCGCGTATGACACTCGGCCAATCCTAACGGAACTCATGAAGCTGGGTTCGACGCCAGTCGAGGGCGCCGACACGTTCCGCACACGGATCTCCAACAGGCCCTGGTACAAGTTCTTCAACTATGAGCCCAACGGCGAGATCACCTGGAAGAAAGAGGATCTTGGTGAAAACGTCGCCCGGGTCAATCGAGCGAGGACAAAGATTCACGACGGGCTGAGGCCGGAGGCGACGGATCTCCTCTTCAGCAAGACCTACTTCGCGCTCGAAGAGACGGGCCTGGGCTGGCCGAGCTTCTATGGCCCGGAGGAATACACGCCGGAGAAGTCACGCGACGACGCGATGCTCCGCATCTTCGCGGACGCGTACCGCATTACGCCCAACCCATACATGGATGAGGTGAAGACCGACTGGAAGTCCTCACACGACATGCTGGGTCGCGGTGACAACCGTATGCGCCGTCTCCTGACGAAGCTTTTTCCGTTGCAGACGGACAAGGAGTGCGATGACTTCCTTCATAAGTTGAAGAACACGCTGAAGCAGACGCGTGTGGCAGGATCCATCGACATCAGTCTGCTGTTTTTCCGAGCCGCCGACCCGGCTGGTAAGGCTTGGCGGTGCGACCGTTGCGGTCGTGTCCATCTCCACGAAGGTTTCGGGAAGTGCACTCGCTGCGGCGAGGTGCTGACACGGCCCGATGATTTGACGGCCTCCGTGATAGCAGACGGCAACTTCCTCGGTCGCCGCGTGAAACGTTCGCTTGAAAGCAGTGAGAAGCTCTTCAGGCTGAAGTGCGAGGAACTGACAGGCCAAACGAGCGATCCGGCAGAGCGTCTTCAGCAATTCAAGGGCGTTTTCGTCAAGGACGACGACGAAAGCGAGCCGGAATTCAAATGGCGCAAGCTCTTCGATACCGTCGACCTCCTGTCCGTTACCACCACGATGGAAGTCGGGGTCGATATCGGCTCGCTGCAGGCGGTCTATCAGGGAAACATGCCACCGCAGCGCTTCAACTATCAGCAGCGTGTCGGCCGCGCAGGTCGACGCGGTCAGGCATTCTCGATGGTTCTCACGGTATGCCGCAGCAAGAGCCACGATATCCATTACTTCCATAACCCCATCGAAATTACCGGATCAGCCCCGCCGCCGCCGTTCATAACGACGGAGCTCACCGACATCCCGTCACGCCTGCTTCGAAAGTTCTGGCTGGTGGAAGCGTTCAAGGCACTTCGGCGGGATGCAGGGATGGAGTGGGCGGGAGACGACATCGTTCCCGGCGACATTCATGGCGAGTTTCTTTATTGCAGCGAGTTCTTCCGAGATGATCGGGACTGGCAACAAAAGCTGGCGGCGGCACTCGCTGAGACGGATAGCCATCGCCGGACACTGGCGAAGATACTGGCCGCCGCCTCGAAGTGCGACGTGGGCAAGATCCTGGAAGTTGTCTCTGCTGACCAGGTTCTGGCAGCTATCGACGATTTGTTCGAAGAGTTCAGATGGCAGAATATCGGCATTGCTTCAGCCTTGGCGGAGCGCGGGCTTTTGCCGCTCTACGGGATGCCGACGCGCTCTCGGAACCTCTACGTGGATCTTGCGAAGTCAAAGGGAAAGAAGAGCTTCAAAGCCGAGTGGGAGACGATTGACCGAGATCAGGACATGGCGATCTTCGATTTCGCGCCGGGAAGCGTGCGAACCCGTGAAAAGCTTCGTCACCGTTGCGTCGGCTTCACCGGAACCATTCCCAACCCGGACGAAAATGGCACCGACTTTGGTGTTCCCATCAAACCGTTCAGCAACTGGTTGAAGGACGACTTTCAGCTGCGTTTCTGCGGCGCCTGCGGGGCATGGACCCGCGGTAGCAACGAAACCGCTGAATGCCCGTCGTGCGGCACCGCCACTTCGGATCCCGGTATCAGATGTATAACGCCCGCGGGCTACAGGACCGAATTCGACCCAAGCGAAGAAAACCTGGCATCCACGGTTGGCCAGCGGATGACGCTTGCGAGCATCGGCGACATCGACGAGAAGAAGACTGATGGAAACCTTCAGGTCAATTTCGCCGAGCAGTCCGAGATTTTTCTAGTGAACCCTGGCCAGAGGGAAGAGACCGAGTTCACGGGTTTCAAGCTTCAGGAAGCCGTGGACCAGCATGCCAAGCAGATCATGTGGTGGACCAAGACAAAGCCGATCGTGAAGCTTTCCAAGCAGGCGATCAGCTCCGATGTCATCAAAGATGATAATGACGGGCGCTACAGGGCGGAAGAAACCGTCATCAGCACATGGCTGGCATCCACCAAGATAACGAACTCTCTGCAGATCAGCCCGGTCAAGATGAACCCGAACCTTCGGCTTCTCGATATGGATGTCGGTTTGTCGACGCGCCGAGAGCAAACCAGGACGAGCGTGCGTGCCGCGGCCATCTCAGCGACTGAAATACTGATCCAGCGCGCTGCGCTCGATCTCGATATCGCGCCGGAAGAGTTCGACGCTCTCGCGCCAAACATCATGGTCACGCCATCAGGCGACAGGCTTCCCTATCTGCAGATATCCGATGCCCTTCCGAACGGATCTGGCTTCTGCCGTCATCTATTGGGGGATAGCACTATCCCGGTCTCCGAGTTGATCAAGAGCATTCTGGACGATCCCGAGGAGTGGCCAAGGGAAGACGTCGGCGTTGCCGCTCACATCAAGAGCTGCGGTTCGTCTTGCTACAAATGCCTTCAACGATACAACAATAGAAACTTCCATGGCCTCCTGGACTGGCGGCTTGGCCTTGCCTATCTCCGGGCGCTTGCGGAGCCGGGATACGACGCTGGCTTCAATGGAGACTTCGGGTGCTTCGAGGTTTCAGACTGGACCGCGATGGCCTGCGATCTGGCCGATCAGACCAACACCTACATCCCAGGCAACAGCGTATCTCACTTGAAGGGCAGGGGTGACATCCCGATGTTCTCTCTGGACGATCGCAATGACACATGGGGAGTCGTGGTTCATCCGCTGTGGGACTCGAGGAAGCTATTGGCCAAGCTCGGCCTCGGCAAGAGTTATGTCGCTGTCGACAGCTTCGAGCTTTCGCGACGGCCCTTGCTCGTTCTCCAGCGTGCTCGTAGTGCGGTCAAATAACATAGCATTCCTCCGGGTTTCGACGACCGATGCAATTCGAGTAACGATTGCATCGGTCGTTTCATGCTCCCAGAACCGCAGCACGGTCCACCCAAGCTCGGTGAGGTGCGCCGTCGCCTGCGCATCCCTTTCCCGGTTGCGCTCGATCTTCGACAGCCAGAAGTCTGTGTTCTTTTTCACCGACTGCGGATGTAGTTCGCAGCCATGCCAGAAGCATCCGTCGAGGAAGACGGCGATCTTCATTCCCGGAAATGCGAAGTCGCAGGTCGTGCGCTTCATTCCGGGGATCGGATAGTGGATGCGGTAGCGAAGTCCCCGGGCATGGAGCCGCGATCGAACAGCGCGCTCGAAGGTGTTGTCTCTGCGCGCAGTGCGCTGCATTCGTCGCCGCACTGCTTCAGTGGCTTCCAGATCCTGAGCCATCTACGGGATAAAGACATTCATGCGGTGATGGTTGAGGTAGCTCTGGCTGTCGTTGTGCAGCGGTCTCGGTGGCGGCCGCTGCACAACGTGAACTCCTAACTTGTCAGCATCGGCCTCGGTCAGCTGTGACGAGAACATTGGCCTTCCATCGCTTTCGAAACCAAGCAATCCACGGTCGAACAAAAAGTCTGCGTGTGGGGCCAGCATCAAACCATTCGCTCCATCGAGCCTCTCTGCTGCGGTTCCGCATGAACGCCAGGGTTTGATGTGGCTGGCGATTAATAGATTGGGTGTTTCGAGGCCAGTGATCCGACATATCGGCTCGCAGTCGAGGACACGCTTGCGGAAAAGGCCTTGCCCCCTTCGTGCACGCACCAATTGCTCGCGCACTGTCTCATCGAGCGACGTATCGCGCTGAATGTTACGTTCAACGACATCATCAAGTGTCGTTGCGAAATCAGCTGCCGTGCTAGTCGGTCTAGCGAGCCGATCGACAGCAGGTAACCTTGCTGCGACTAGGATCAGATCAACTACTTTCCGATCGACCTCTGCCAGATATGCTTTCTGATTGCCGTTTCCACTTTGCGGTTGGATCGGCGAGTGTTTCGTCGGCAGCAGTGGCGCAAGGGTTTCTATCAGTTCTTTTGGGCGGACTGCGAGATTAGCGTCGAGCCACTGCACAGGAAGGAGCCAACCCGTAGCGCTCCAGTAGATCCCGATGGTGCCGAACTCTTCAGGCTTGGGGGCACTTATCGCGTAGTCGGACACTATGCCAAGTCGTCCAACTTTCCCCGCGGCGTACGATAAAACCAAATCACCTGGAGCAGCGCGGCGCATATTGTCGTAGAAACTGCTCCTCGCGCCACTGGCCTCTCTCACCGGTGACCAAAGGTAACCGCCGTCAATTTCCTGGCGCACTGTCTGCGCGTGATTTACCCACCAGTATCGCACAGACCGACTATGGCATCATCGCCATCACAATCAAAGCGAGTTCTACTTCGCATTGTCTCCGATCGGAGTAGTCCGGGGGACGACTTAGCCGCAAGATACAGCTTCTCCAAGTGATGACTACGCCAAGAGATCCGCTTTTCAAGAATTTCGCTTCGAGCTACCGTCGCGGGAATTGGGGGCGAGGCACCGATGAGTTCGATGAAAAGATTATATTACTTCACCAGTCAACAATACGCGCTTGAAAGCCTCCGGGACAAACGTCTCAAAATCGGCCGTTTCTCGGAGCTAAACGACCCTTTCGACTTTCTCGGGATCGCGCTCAACAATCGAAGTCAGCGCCGGGTGCATGAAGAGCGTAAGCACGTTCTGAATGCGACCATGGGCATCATCTGCATGAGTGGAGGGTGGCGGCACCCACTGCTTTGGGGACACTATGCGGACAAGCACAAGGGAATTTGTCTTGGGTTCGACGTGGATGTTTCCGATCCCTCTCAAATCGACGCGCCGTCGAACGTTTGGCGACCGATCGATTACGTCGAGACGCGGCCAACTTTATCGGCATTTGGCGTGGATCATCCGAACAAAATGACACCGTCGGATTTTGCCCGGCTCTCACTGACCAAATTCGACGCATGGAAATACGAGGACGAGTTTCGTTGGGTTGGTCCTCTAAACGACGCCGATCCTGTAACGGGCCACCATTTCAAGTCTTTCGGGCCAGGCATGGTACTTCGAGAGGTTATCAACCATAGTCGCCGCGTTTCCGAGCTTGCGCTCCCACCGGAGAGATATCGTCCCGGCCAGCAAAACACTTCCGGGTGTTGATACTTGTCGACGGAAAACGCTACGAAGTGCGAAAGGAACACGCGCATCGGCAAGTTCGCTTTCTCGAACTCAAAGGTCCGGTGTTCCTCCATCAGCTTGGCTAGTCCGGGCGCATTCTCCAGCCAATCCGTGATCGCTTCAATGCCAGCCATCGGATGGTCGTAACCGACTGCAAGTGCCAGCTCTCCGGACACCGCGACGTATTCTGCTTCGGAGTATTTTTGAATTGCCGCCTTCAGATGAGGGAGGCTCTTCAATGCCGTGCACAAACGCGCGAACCGAACGCCGACATCCACGTCCATGATGAGGTCTTCGAAACTTTCAATGTCGAACGGAATTCCTCGGGTTGGATTGATAGCTAAATCGCATACTAGGAGGAAAAGCCCGATTACCGGATCTGAGATCTGTTCTGGCCACTCTGTATCGGAGAGCTCCAAGAACGCCTCGAAGGCCTCGACGTAAATGCCATTATGGCGCGGCAATCAACCT
>UBQW01000098.1 GCA_900467745.1 Hyphomicrobiales bacterium | reverse complement strand
GGAAACCTGCCTGAAGATCGAAGGTTACATCCGTTTCCAGGTTGATGTTGGTCGTGGCGAAGGCGGCAACTCTGACTGGGATTCGTTCACTCGTGGCAACGTTCAGTTCACGTCCAAGAGCGACACCGAGTACGGCCCGCTGACCGGCGTCATCGTTCTGCAGACGGATGCTGACAACGCTGCTAGCCAGTCTTCTTACCTCGACTCGGCTTACATCGACATCGCTGGCTTCCGCGCTGGTCTGTTCTACAGCTGGTGGGACGATGGTCTGTCTGGCGAAACCGACTCGCTCGCTTCGAACTCGACGCTGCATAACTCGGTCCGTTATCAGTACGAGTCTGGCGACTTCTACGCCGGCATCTCGGTTGACGAACTGGAAGACGCGATCCACACGGGTCTCGGCGAAACCTCCAACGACGTTGGCATCGCTGCCGGCATCGGTGGCAAGGCTGGCGCATTCAGCTACCAGCTGATCGGCGGCTACGACACGGACACCGAAGAAGGTGCAATCCGTGGTATGGGCACTGTTGCAATCGGCCCGGGCACCCTCGGCCTCGCAGCGGCTTGGGCTTCTGGCCCGAACGCCTACTTCGAAGAGTCGGAGTGGACGGTTGCTGCTGAATACGCCATCCAGGCGACCGACAAGTTCAAGATCACCCCGGCTGTTCAGTACTTCGCCAACGCGAAGAACGGTGGCCAGGTTGGCACGATCTCGACGGTTACCGACTTCACCGACGTTGACATCTGGAAGGCTGGCGTAACGCTCGACTACCAGATCGTAGAAAACTTCTACGCTAAGGCCTCGGTACAGTGGCAGGACCGCACGGTTGCTGTTGACGACAACACCTGGTCTGGCTACTTCCGCCTGCAGCGTGCATTCTAATCTGATCTGACTTCGGTCTAGTCAGGAAAGCCCGGTTCTCGCGAACCGGGCTTTTTGCATTGTTGGTGCTGCGCACGCATAGCCTTGAGGAGGCTGATTGCCTGAAGGCCCGGCTCGGCGCGCTTGTGATCACCATGCTAGCACTACTTTGGCATA
>UBQW01000024.1 GCA_900467745.1 Hyphomicrobiales bacterium | reverse complement strand
CAGAGGGGGGTATCACACGGTAAAACGTTCAATGGCAGGCAGATGCGCGCGGAGTAACCTTGTGGCGGAACGCCTAGCTAACCGAGCCCCCCCAAAAAAATCACAACCCCGAAGCCGGCGTCCCCTGCAGCTTGCCGCGCGCCTTGATCACAGGGATCGCCTCCGAATAGCTCACACACGCCACATCTTGGCGATGGCAGACATCGCTCACCAGCCGGTCAAGCGCCCGCCAGTAGGCGCCGCCGTTCATCTCCACGAAGTGGAAGCCCAGCTGCAGCGGAATGCGGTCGCCGGCGTATTGCTTGTCGAAGGCGCGGCTGAAGGCCGCGTAGGCGCGGTCTTCGAATTCCTTGCTGTCGGCCTTGTCTTCCTCGCCCTTGGAGTGGCGGACGAAGAGGTTGTAGTCCATGCCGACGATCGGGCGGTCGCGCGGGCCCTCGGGGATCAAGGGCAGGCCGAAGCGGATGATGCCGCCTTCCTCGACCGGCATGGCCGGACCCTTGGTGACGAGGCTGGCGTCATAGGTGAAGCCGGCCTTCTTTTCGGCGGCGATCATGTCGGCGCCCGCGGTCGCCGACAGATAAGGGGCGCGAAAACCGTGGATGCCGTGGTCGACCAGATCCTGCCAGCCCTTCGGCTCTTCCAGATCGACGCCCTTCCAGGCGTTCTTCAGCGTCCGGTGGAAGGTGGCGTATTCGTCCGACCAGTCGGCCTCGCTCCACTGGCGACCGTCGAAATGGCCGCAGGCGTGGCTGGAGATGTCGTGGCCCTCGAGATGGGCGTGCCAGATGTTGCCGAGGCGCTCGCGGATCTCGTCGTCGCTCTGGGCGAAGCCGATGTTGGAGCGGCCGGGCTTCTGGTGCGGCGCCTGGTAGGCCTTCTTCATCTCCTTGTTCATCAGGAAGGTGCAGGAGAGAAAGTACGTGAAATGCGCGCCGTTCCTGGCGGCCATCTCGCGGCTCTTCTGCCACAGCGCGTTGTCGTGGGCGCCGTCGAAGGAGATCATGACGAGCTGTTTTGGTTTCGTCGCCGGGTTGGCGTTTGCGGCGCCGTCGGCCGTCTGGGCGAGCGCCGGGGCAATTGCCGGCGCAAGCAGCGAGAGGGCAAGCGAAAGGGAAAGACAGGAACGAGAGATAAAACCAGACATCAAAGTAGACATGGGCACCGCGACGATTTGTTTCGGGCTTTTCTGTTACAGAATTGAGGCGAAGCTGCGGTGCCGCTGGCATTTTCCTGCTCACGACGATAAGCCTGTCTCATAGTCAAAACAGGAATTTAGCGATGCAGCTTCTCATCTTGAGCCTCATCCTCTTTATCGGCCTTCACCTGATCCGCGTCATCGTGCCGGATTTCCGCCGGTCGATGATCGACAAGCTCGGCAAGCCGGTCTGGGGCGCCGTGCATGGCATCCTCAGCATCGTGACGTTGCTGTTCCTCGCCTACGCCTTCGATCAGGCGCGCGGCATGTATGGCACGCTCTACAATCCGCCGATCTGGATGGCGCATATCACGCTGACCCTGATGCTGATCGCGATGATCTGTCTGGTGGCGGGCTTCCTGCCCGCCGGGCATATCCGCGCCAAGCTCAAGTTTCCGCTTCTGGTGGCGATCAAGATCTGGGCGCTGTCGCATCTTCTCGCCAATGGCGAGCCGGAGGCGATCGTGCTGTTCGTGGCCTTCCTCGCCTGGGCGGTGCTGCTCCGGATCTCGATGAAGCAGCGGCTGCGCAATGGGGAAATCAAGCTGCCGGTGTTCGTCTCGGCCAAGTATGACCTCTATGCTGTCGTCATCGGCGTGGTGCTCTGGGCGGTCATCCTGTTCAAGCTGCACGAACTGGTGATCGGCGTTTCTCCGCTTGTGATGTGACGATTCTTTCACATCCCCCTTACAACGGATGCAAAATGGGGTAGAAGGCCCGACAATGTGCGTGCAACCCGCATGATTTTGCATATCCGCTGCCGGAGACGAGAATGGCATTCAACGACGATAGCTTCATTCGTGAGGTCAATGAGGAACTGCGTTCGGACCAGATGAAGGGTGCGTGGCAGCGTTTCGGCCGCTACCTGATCGTGCTGGCCGTCCTCATCGTTCTCGGCACTGTCGGCTACAAGGTGTTCCAGTATTGGGACAACAACCAGTCGTCCGGCACCGGCGACCAGTTCATTGCCGCCATGAAGCTTGCCGACGAAAACAAGAGCGACGAGGCGCTGACAGCGCTCGAGAAGCTCGAGAAGGAAGGTCACGGCGACTATCCGATCCTGGCCCGTCTGCGTGCCGCCTCCGTGCTTGCCCAGAAGGGTGACGCGACGGGCGCCATCGCCGCCTTCGACGTGATCGGCAAGGACGCCAAGGCGCCGGCCCCGATCCGCGATGCCGCCAAGATGCGCGCCGCATGGCTGCTGATCGAAAACGGCACCTATGAGCAGGTCTCGGCACAGGTCGAGGAAATGGCCGTTCCGACCAATGCATTCCGCCACTCCGCTCGCGAAGCGCTCGGCCTTGCCGCCTACAAGGCCGGCAACATGGCTCAGGCCCGCCAGTGGTACCAGGCGATCGCCGACGATGCGCAGTCACCGCGCAATGTTGCCAATCGCGCCCAGATGATGCTTGATAACATCACCGCATCCGGCAAGGCGCCCGCCGCACAGGGCTGAGTTTAGGGTATTTCAATGAGCTTTACGGTCGCGATCGTCGGTCGCCCGAATGTCGGCAAGTCGACGCTTTTCAACCGGCTGGTCGGAAAGAAGCTGGCGCTTGTCGACGACACGCCCGGCGTCACCCGCGACCGCCGTCCCGGCGACGCGCGCCTGATGGGGCTGACCTTCACCATCATCGACACCGCCGGTCTCGAAAAGGCCGAGGCCGAGAGCCTGCAGGGCCGCATGCGCGCCCAGACGGAAGCGGCGATCGACGAGGCCGATATCTCGCTCTTCGTGGTCGATGCCAAGTTCGGCCTCACGCCCGTCGACAAGGAACTGGCCGAGATGCTGCGCCGTCGCGGCAAGCCTGTTGTCCTCGTCGCCAACAAGTCGGAAGCCAAGGGCTCCGACGGCGGTTTCTACGACGCCTATACGCTCGGCCTCGGCGAGCCGGTGCCGATTTCGGCCGAACACGGGCAGGGCATGCTCGACCTGCGCGACGCGATCGTGGAAGCGGTCGGCGAGGATCGCGCTTATCCGCCGAAGGAAGACATCGCCGAGACCAACGTCAATCTTCCCCACGAGATGGAAGAGGACGAGGACTACGAGCCCGAATATGACGACACCAAGCCGCTGCGCGTGGCGATCATCGGCCGCCCGAATGCCGGCAAGTCGACGCTGATCAACCGCTTCCTCGGCGAGGACCGCTTGCTGACCGGCCCCGAGGCCGGCATTACCCGCGACAGCATTTCCGTCGAGTGGGACTGGAACGGCCGCACGATCAAGATGTTCGACACGGCGGGCATGCGCCGCAAGGCGCGCGTCACCGAGAAGCTCGAGAAGCTGTCGGTCGCCGATTCCTTGCGCTCCATCCGCTTCGCCGAAACCGTGGTCATCGTCTTCGACGCGACCATTCCGTTCGAGAAGCAGGACCTGCAGCTGGTCGACCTCGTGGTTCGCGAGGGACGCGCCGCCGTTCTCGCCTTCAACAAGTGGGACCTGATCGACGAGCCGCAGGCGCTTCTGGCGGACCTGCGTGAAAAGACCGAGCGGCTTTTGCCGCAGGCACGCGGCATCCGCGCCGTGCCGATCTCCGGCCAGACCGGCCGCGGCCTCGACAAGCTGATGCAGTCGATCATCGATACGGACATGACGTGGAACCGCCGCATCTCGACCGCCAAGCTGAACCGCTGGCTGGATTCGATCACGACGCAGCATCCACCACCAGCCGTTTCGGGCCGCCGCCTGAAGCTGAAGTACATGACCCAGGTCAAGGCCCGCCCGCCGGCCTTCATGATCTCCTGCACCCGCGCCGACGCGCTGCCGGAATCCTACACGCGCTATCTGGTCAACAGCCTGCGTACGGATTTCAACATGCCCGGCGTGCCGATCCGGATCATGTATCGCGAGAAGGACAATCCGTACGAATCCAAGAGCGGCGGACGACGCAAGCCGCAGCCTGCCAAGTAGCAGCTTGGCCTGGTGACATGTCGGGTGCAGCCAAGGCTGTGCCCGCACTCCGACTCCTTACCGATGAAGATGGGCTGTCTCAGCCGGCGAAGTAATAAATTGGTTCGCGGGTGAGTTCGCCGTTGCCGACGTGGCCATAGACGTCGTTTCCAAGAATCCAGAAGCTTATCGCCTGGGTCTCCATGGAAAAAATATAGTCTCCCGAAATCCAGTGCTCGGCTTTACTTCCAGATAGCGAAAACAGGTGTTCGCCGGCCTGGTACATGACCGCCTTGTGCGACTTCGAATCATACAGATAACGTTCGTCAGCCATGTTGCGCCCTGATTCTACATGGAAAGAATCTCACGCCGACCTGTGTTTGTCTAATAATCCTGATTTAATATGTATGACTATTTTTGGTATAAAGGCCGCCGGGGCTGCCCGCCGGAAGGGCAATTCTTGAAGATTATGTGACAGGCTGTCGGATGCGGCAGCCGCCAGACGTCTTGATGGGGAGGGCATGGATCGCCTTTTATAGGGCATCCGCGCCGGATCGGTTCGCACAGGGAGGTGCACGATGATGAGCCATTCGCATCAGGGGTCCTATCGGTGGGTGATCGTGGCAGCGGGGGCGCTGATGACCTGCGTCGCGCTGGGGGCGATGTTTTCGCTGGCGATCTTCCAGGAGCCGATCGCGCTCGATACCGGCTGGTCGCATATCGGCATCGCCAGCGCGATGACGCTCAATTTCATCGTCATGGGCATCGGTGGTTTCGTCTGGGGCGCTGCGAGCGATCGCTTCGGGCCGCGCGCCGTGGTGCTTGTGGGCGCCGCACTGCTCGGGCTGGCGCTGGTGCTTTCCAGCCGGGCGGTCACGCTCCTGCAATTCCAGCTGACCTACGGCATCCTCGTCGGCATCGCCGCCAGCACCTTCTTCGCGCCGATGATCGCGGCGACCACGGCATGGTTCGACGAGCATCGCGGCCTTGCCGTCTCGCTGGTCTCGGCCGGCATGGGCGTGGCGCCGATGACCATCTCGCCCTTCGCCCGCTACCTGATCTCGGCCTATGACTGGCGCACCGCGATGCTGATCATCGGCATCGGCGCCTGGGTGCTGTTGCTTCCGGCCGCACTGCTGGTGCGGCGCGCGCCCGAGAGTGCCGACGATGATGTTGGCGCAGCGCCGGTTGGTGGCGCGACGGCCATGGGCTCATTGCCGGCGGAGCGGGGCAGTGCGCGGCTCTCCGACGTGTTCCGGTCGCCACAGTTCATCGTGCTTGGGCTCACCTTCTTCGCCTGCTGTGCGGCGCATTCCGGGCCGATCTTCCATATGGTGAGCTACGCGACGATCTGCGGCGTGGCGCCGATGGCAGCCGTCAGCATCTACAGCGTCGAGGGGCTGGCGGGGCTCGGCGGCCGGTTGATCTACGGCTCGCTTGCCGATCGTGTCGGCGTCAAGCCTGTGATCGTCGGCGGGCTGCTGATCCAGGCGATTGCGCTGATGGGCTATCTCTTCGTCAGCCGGCTCGGAGAATTCTACGCGCTGGCGATAATCTTCGGCAGCGCCTATGGCGGCGTCATGCCGCTCTATGCGGTGCTGGCGCGCGAATATTTCGGCCAGAAGATCATCGGCACCGTCTTCGGCGCCGCCACCATGCTCTCCAGCCTCGGCATGGCCTTCGGCCCGCTGATCGGCGGCTGGATCTTCGATCACTTCGCCAATTACTCCTGGCTGTTCATCGGCTCGGCGCTGGTGGGGTTGGGTGCTGCCGCGATCGCGCTGGCGTTTCCGCCGCTGCCGGGTGAGCGGGGGCGTCAGGTGGTGGGGACTGCGGAGTAGGGTTTACACCATCGTTGCCGCATCGCCATCGCCGAGGCGCTTGTTGCGCGGCAGGGATTTGGCGGCGTATTGCCAGGCTTTCTTCCACTTCGGCGTGATCACCCCGTTGGCGGCGCGGATGTTGGTGATGAACTGCAGCGTTGCCGCTTCCCAGGAATATTGGACGGCGAGTTCGCGGGCCTTTTCTCGCGAGGCGGAGAGCGCCGCGAGGCAGGCGATACGCAGGTCGTCGTCGAGCGCGCCGACCTCGCTGTCCTCGCCGATGATGTCGAGCGGGCCGGTGACCGGGTAGGCGGCGACGGGGACGCCCGAGGCCAGCGCCTCGAGGATGGTGTTGCCGAAGGTATCGGTCAGCGACGGGAAGACGAAGACGTCGGCCTGGGCATAGATCGCCGCCAGTTCCGGGCCGACCTTGAGGCCGGTGAAATGCACATCCGGATAGCGCTTCTCGAGCTCGGCGCGGGCCGGGCCATCGCCGACGACGACCTTAGAGCCGGGAAGATCGAGATCGAGAAAGGCCGGCAGGTTCTTTTCCAGCGCCACGCGGCCGACCGTCATGAAGATCGGGCGGGAAAGGCCGAAAGGCTTTTCCTCGAGCTCGGCTGGGTGGAACTGATTGGCGTCGATGCCGCGGCTCCAGGGCATCAGGTTGCGGATGCCCTTTTCGGAAAGCTCGCGCGCCAAAGAGGGCGTCGCCACCATGCAGCCGGCGCCGGAATTGTGGAACCACTTGACGAAGGCGTAGAGCCAGCTCTTCGGAATGGGGAGCCGTGCGGCGACGTATTCGGGAAAGCGGGTGTGATAGCTGGTGGAGAACGGCATACGGTTCTTCAGGCACCAGCGCCGCGCCGTCAGTCCCAGCGGGCCTTCGGTGGCGATATGGACGTAGGACGGCTTGTGCTTGGCGATTTCGCGGGCAACGCTGCGGTAGCGGGCGATCGACAGGCGGATTTCGGGATAGGTCGGGCAGGGGATGTTGCGGAACCCCTGCGGCGTCACCATCGCCACCTCGACGCCGATTTTCGCGAGCTCGCGATTGGTGTTTTCGATCGAGCGGACGACGCCGTTGACCTGCGGATGCCAGGCATCCGTGACGATGACCAGCCGCTCCGGCTTGCCCATCGGCAAGGCGGCGACGTTTTCGCCATCGCTGGCATTTTGCAGGCGTTGCAACATGATCCGACTTCCATCCGCGCCATAGGCGCACCGCTCCGGGCGGGCGCCGGATAATCGATTCCCGCACTCATATTCTCGCTGCTGTCGATGATGGAAATATTACAGGCGCGCGGTACAGCCTGATGCAACTGGAGATGCGATCTTGGGTTGTTGTCGATTTGTTGTTTGCAATCGGCAACGTGCTAACTCTAGCCAAGGTTAGGGGAACAATCCATGTTGAAACGATTGCGGGTGCTGGCGTTGCTGGCGGCCACGGCTTTGGCCGGCTGCGGGTCTATCGATGCTGAAGATATTCAGGAATTCGGCGTGGCGACGGCGGCGGTCGCGGATGCCGCCAGGAACACGGGGGCAATGCGAAGCGCGATCGGTCAACGGCTTGCCGTCGAACAGCAGGCGTTTCTGTTTGCTCTAGGCGATGCGTCTTCCGCTTATCCGCCGCCGAAAGCGAAGCCGTCTCCGGTCGATGCCGAATGGGGCCACAGGATAGCTTTCGCGCAGGCTCTCTCCGAATACGGCGCAGCCCTTGCCAAGGCTGCGGCCGGTGTTGCGGGCGACGATCTCGGCAACGCCCTAACCAACCTGCAGAAAGCCGTCGGAGACGCCATTCCGGAGACTGCCAAAACGAAGAATTTCCAACCCGTCGGCGGTACAACCGTGCTCGTCGCCCGCAAGGTTATCACCGAATTGCAATACCGGCGGATACAGTTGGTCATCGAGAAGGCTCATCCGTCGATCGTGAAGGGCAGAGCGTTGTTGGCAGCAGATTTTGCGCTAGTGGCGGACAATATCGATGCCAAGTATTCGACATGGCAGCGACAGCAGGCAGCCATGCTGAAGCAGATTCGCGGCGCCCCCGATGCGCACAGTCCCGCCGATGTCGGCGTGCGATATCGCTCCTATCGCGACTTCCTGAAAGAACGACAGGATATGGAGGCTGCCTTCGCGCCCTTCCTGACCACCCCCGGAGAACGACCTCGATACGAGGTCCTGCTTGACCGTTTCGTCGCGGCGCACAAGGAACTGGCCGAGAACAAGCCGAACCCGTTGACGCTGGAACGCTTCATCGACGCCGTGAAGGACCTGCAAGCGGCGGTCAAACCATTCCTGCCCGCGAAAGGATAACCAGCGATGATTGCTGCAACGAAGACGATCAGCTACCGAGCCGCTTATGAGCGAATTCGCAAAGGCATGGAGCTCATGGCGGAGGCCAGCGGCGATGCGAAGAATGCAGAGGCGGCCAAGCGATGCATCGAGATCAGCAATATGCTTGAGGCTGAACTGGATGCATTGACCGCCGAGAGGCTGAAAAGCAGCAGGAAACAATACGAGCCGATTACCGATGCAATCAAACGCGCAAAGCAAATACTGGACGAGGTTTCGAAGGAGATCGCCGATCTCGTGAAAACGGCCGAGACTGCTGTCAAGGTGATCGAAGCATTGGCGAAGATCGCCGCTCTTTTAGCGGGCGTCTAACCCCACTCAAACCCCAAGCTTATCCTTCGCCACCAGCGCCCCATGCTCGCTGACAACCCGGGCCGCGACCTTGGCGGCGAAGCGGGCGGATGCGGGGGCGTCCTTTGTTTCCAGGTAGTGGGCGATGAAGGCGCCGTTGAAGCTGTCGCCGGCGCTTGTCGTGTCGACAACCTGCTCGACCCGCTGCGAGGGCACGAAGGTCTCTTCGCCGTCGAAATCGAGCGTTATGCCGTCGGCGCCATTCTTGACGACGACGTCGCGGACGCCCAGCGCGCGGTAGCGGTGGATGGTCGCCTCGATCGAGACGTCGCCGAAGTGCAGGGCCTCGTCCTCGAAGCTCGGCAGCACCATCGATGCTGCGCGCGCGCCTTCGCTGATGGTCGCGTGCATCTCGTCATAGCCCGACCACAGGCGCGGGCGGATGTTGGGGTCGAAGGCGACGAGCTTGCCGGAGGCCTTGGCGCGGCGTGCTTCCGACAGCAGCGTGTCGGCGTCGTCGCGCGAGAGGATGGCGAGCGTGATGCCGGAGAAGTAGACGACGTCGGCGCCTTCGATCGCCTGGCGCAGAAAGTCTGGATCGGCGGCGAGCTGGCGGGCGGCGGAGTTGTCGCGCCAGTAGCTGAAGGAGCGTTCGCCGTCCTTCAGGCTGATCATGTAGAGGCCGGGCGCTTTGCCCTTGATGCGGCGGATGCTCTCCGTGCCGATGCCGGCCTCTTTGAAGAAGGCGACCATCTCGTCGGACATGGCGTCGTCGCCGAGCGCGGTGCAGTAATCGACCGACCAGTCTTGATCAAGGCAGGCGCGGGCATACCAGGCGGTGTTCAGCGTATCGCCGGCAAAGCCCTTGCGCAGCAACCCGGCGCCGGCCTGCGACAGCTCCACCATGCACTCACCGATCGATAGAAAACGTCCGCCCACTGCTAGCCTCCCCAGATGTTGCGTGTTCGCTGATACGCGCCGCGCGCGGCGCTGACAAGCGCGGATTGGCCGGATATCGCGATGTGCGGCTCGCTTGATGCCGGCGGGCTGGCCGGTGTCTTTGCAACTGGCGCGCAAAAAGACGTGAGCGCGGTTGTCTTTTACTTTCTGCGCTTTAGTCTCGGATGGACAGGAACAACGGTAGGGATCGGCGACAGATGGTGGTTCGGACGGGCGGGAATGCGGACTGGTGGCGGGGTGCTGTTGTCTATCAGGTCTATCCGAGATCGTTTCAGGATACGAATGGCGACGGGCTCGGCGATCTCAAGGGGATCACCAGGCGTCTGCCCTATATCGCCAGCCTTGGCGTCGACGCGATCTGGCTTTCGCCCTTCTTCAAGTCGCCGATGGCCGACATGGGCTACGATGTCTCCGATTATTGCGACGTCGACCCGATTTTCGGCACGATCGCCGATTTCGACGAGATGATGGTGGCCGCGCATGCGCTGGGTCTGAAGGTGATCATCGACCAGGTGATCTCGCACACGGCCGATGTGCACCCGTGGTTCGTCGAAAGCCGCTCCAGCCGCACCAACGACAAGGCGGACTGGTATGTCTGGGCCGATCCGAAGCCGGATGGGACGGCGCCGAACAACTGGTTGTCGATCTTCGGCGGGCCGGGCTGGGAATGGGACGGCGTGCGCCGGCAATATTACCAGCACAACTTCCTCACCTCGCAGCCGGATCTCAACTTCCACAACGCGGATGTGCAGGACGCGCTTCTGAAGACGGTGAAATTCTGGCTCGACCGCGGTGTCGACGGCTTCCGGCTGGATACCGTCAACTATTACTTCTGTGACAAGCTGTTGCGCGACAACCCTCCGCACGAGCCCGATACCAGCGATGGCGGACTGGATGCGCCGGATACCAACCCCTACGGCATGCAGAACCATCTCTACGACAAGACGCAGCCCGAAAATATCGGCTTCCTGCAGCGTTTTCGCGCGTTGCTCGACCGCTATGAGGGGCGCACGACGGTCGGCGAAGTGGGGGACGGGGCGCGCTCGCTGAAGACGGTGGCGGCCTATACGACGGGCGGCGACAAGCTGCACATGTGCTACACTTTCGATCTCCTGGGGCCGGAATTCAGCGCCGCCCATATCCGCAACTGCGTCGATGCCTTCCAGAAATCCGTGGCCGATGGCTGGGTCTGCTGGGCCTTCTCCAACCACGACGTCAACCGCCATCTCAGCCGCTTCGCCAAGACGGTGGAGGAGCGGCCTGTCGTCGCCAAGCTGGCGATCTCGGTGCTTGCGGCGCTGCGCGGCTCGATCTGCCTCTACCAGGGCGAGGAGCTTGGCCTGCCGGAAGCCGATCTCGCCTTCGAGGATCTGCGCGACCCCTACGGCATCCGCTTCTGGCCGGCCTTCAAGGGCCGCGACGGATGCCGCACGCCGATGCCCTGGGAAGCAGCCAAGGCGCATGCCGGCTTCACGACGGCCGAAAAATCCTGGCTGCCGGTGCCCTATGAGCAGGCAGCGCTCTCGGTCGATGTGCAGGAGGGCGATGCGGACTCGGTGCTCACCCACTACCGCGACACGCTGGCCTTCCGCAAAAAGCATCCGGCGCTGATCGACGGGGCGATGACCTTCCTCGATACCAACCAGGATTTGCTGGTGTTTACGCGGAAGAAAGAGGGCGAGACGTTGCTGTTCGTGTTCAACATGACACGGGAGCCGGCGTCGTTCGGCTTGCCTGCGGGGATGGTGCTTGGCGAGCGGCTGGAGATGCCGGGGGCGGTTGGAGCGGTTGACGGCGGCAAGGTGGTGCTCGGCGCGCTGGAAGGGTTCTGCGCGCGGGTGACAACGTAGGAGCGAAGCGATGGCGGTCACTGAAGCAATATTCGATTTCGATCTGGCGGAAATGCTCGATTCCGATGAGGCCATCGAAACCTATCTCGACGAAGTGCTGAAGACGGGCGATGCAGCCTTAATCGCGTCGGCCCCTGACGTTGTCCTGCGCGCCAAACGCGCGAGCGACAACACCGTCGGCTGTCGGACTTAGTGAGATCTTGAGTTACGCGATTGAAGTGACGGTCGCCAAGCCGACTTCACCCGATCAGCTTGAACCGATCGACATCCACCATGCCCCTGTCCGATATCTTCAGATGCGGGATAACAGGCAGCGGCAGGAAGGCGACCTGGAGGAAGGGTTCTTCTAGGGTCGTGCCAAGGGCGTAGGCTGCTTTTCGCAGGTCGTGCAGCGTGTCGCGGACGGTCTCGTAGGGTTCGAGGCTCATCAGGCCGGCGAGCGGCAGGGGGATCTCGCCGGTGACCTTGCCGTCCTCGACGACGACGAAGCCGCCCTTGATTTCGCCGAGCCGGTTGGCGGCCATGGCCATGTCGTCTTCCGAGACGCCGACGACGCAGATGTTGTGGCTGTCATGGCCGACGGTGGAGGCGATCGCGCCCTTCTTCAGGCCGAAGCCCTGGACGAAGCCGTTGGCGTGGTTGCCGTTCTTGCCGTGGCGCTCGATGACGGCGACCTTGATGATGTCGTTGTCGAGATCGACGGCCGTCTGGTTGCCCTTGACCGGCAGGCGGTAGCGGCGGTGTTCGGTGATGATCTTGCCCGGCATGACGCCGATGACTGGTGTTTCGCCGTCGGCGACCGGCACGCCGAAATGTGCGGCGTTGACCGTTCGAGCCTTGACGCTGTCGAGGCCGACGGGGGCGATGGGCTTGCGGGTTTCGAACAGCTCCGAGGTGACCTTGCGGCCGGCGGAGAAGACCATTTCGGCTTTGCAGTTTTCCAGGCTGTCGAGGATCGCGAGATCGGCGCGCCAGCCGGGGGCGACGAGGCCGCGGTCGCGCAGGCCAAAGGCGCGGGCGGCGGAGATCGAGGCGGCGCGGTAGATGGCGAGCGGTTCGACGCCGTTTTTGATCGCGGTGCGGATCATGTAGTCGAGATGGCCCTGTTCGGCGATATCGAGCGGGTTGCGGTCGTCGGTGCAAAGCGCCAGGTGCGGCGACAGGCGTTCGGTGATGATTGATATCAGCGCCATCAGGTCCTTGGAGACCGAGCCTTCACGCACGAGGATGTGCATGCCCTTGCGGATTTTCTCCAGCGCCTCTTCGGCGCTCGTGCATTCATGCTCGGTGCGGATGCCGGCTGCGAGATAGCCGTTGAGATCATTGCCCGAGAGAAGCGGGGCGTGGCCGTCGATGTGGTCGCCTTGGAATGCAGCGAGCTTGGCCATGCAGACGGGATCCTTGTGGATCACGCCGGGGAAATTCATGAATTCGGCAAGCCCGATGACCTTCTCGTGGTCGCGGAAGGGCAGGAGCTTTTCGATCGGCAGGTCGGCGCCGGATGTTTCCAGATGCGTGGCGGGGACGCAGGAGGAGAGCTGGACTCGGATGTCCATGATGGTTTGTTCGGCAGACTCCAGGAAGTAGCGGATGCCTTCTTCGCCGAGCACGTTGGCGATCTCGTGCGGGTCGCAGATCACGGTGGTGACGCCATAGGGGAGCACGCAGCGATCGAACTCATGGGGGGTGACGAGCGAGCTTTCGATGTGGAGATGCGTGTCGATGAAGCCGGGGACGACGATCTTGCCGGATATGTCGATCTCGGTCTTGCCGTTGTAACCGCCGCAGGTGCCGACGATGGTGTCGCCCGAGATGGCGATGTCGGATTGTACCAGTTCGCCCGTCACCAGATCGAAGAACCGCCCGCCCTTGAGCACGATATCGGCCGGTTCACGGCCGGTTCCCTGGTCGATGAGGCGTTCTAGTCTTTCGGTCATGGTACTCTCTGGTTCGGTTTTGTGTTGGCGGCCACTCTAGAGAGGCGGGCGCTGCATGGGAAGGCGCGGATCGGTCTTGTCCTCGTCCATGCCGTCGCAGGGGAGCCCCGTTCCGGGCGGCGGTCAGGGTTGTGTCTATTCAGTCTTGCCGAGGGCGCCGATCAGCGTGTGGATCTGCTGGTTCAAGGCTTCGATCTCGGTCAAGGTCATGCCGGAGCGGCTGAGCAGCGTGTCGCCCAGGCATTTGCTGCGGGCGAGCATGTCGCGGCCCGCTGATGTCAGGAAGACGTTCACCTGGCGCTCGTCGAGCGTCGAGCGGCGACGCTCGAGGAGGCCTGCCTGCTCCAGCCGCTTCACCGGCGGGGTGATGGTGCTCGATTCCAGCGACAGCCGGTCGGCGATGGCGCCGATCGTGGCGCCGTCCTGCTCGCCCAGTACATTCAACACCAGATATTGGGGATAGGTGATCCCCATCTCGTCCAGCATCGGCTTGTAGGTGCGGTTGATGGCGAGGCTTGCCGCATAGAGCGAAAAGCACAGCTGGTCATCCAGCGGCGGAGTGGTGGTGCCGGAGGCGGGGGGCTTATGGGAGGCGTGTATCTGGTCGGTCATGCCGAGGCTCCATCTGTCTGTGCGGATATCACTATCATAAAAATGATATCGCGATAATCTTTTTCGTAGACAGGAAAATCTCAGGTGTTATGAATATGTGTATCGCGATATCGATTATCGCGAAAACAAATGGAGATGAACATGACTGACGACATCGAAAATGCCTCAAGACGGCATGTTATGGTCGCAGGGCTCGGCCTCGTCGCGACGGCCGCTGCCGCCTCCTTCACCAATTCGGCTGAAGCCGCGAGCCACAAGCATTCCGCAGCCGCCAACCAGAAGACCGCTCATTCGACAGCTAAGGACAAAAAAGCCATGACCAGCAGCTACATCACCACCAAGGACGGCACGCAGATCTTCTACAAGGACTGGGGCACAGGTCAGCCGATCGTGTTCCATCACGGCTGGCCGCTCAGCGCCGACGACTGGGATGCGCAGATGCTCTACTTCCTCGGCAAGGGCTACCGCGTGATCGCCCATGACCGTCGCGGCCACGGTCGCTCCAGCCAGCCGGGCCATGGCAACGACATGGATACCTATGCGGCCGATGTCGCCGAGCTCGCCGAACATCTGGATCTCAAGAATGCCATCCATGTGGGCCACTCGACGGGTGGCGGCGAAGTCACGCGTTATGTCGGCAACTACGAGAGCCGGGGCCGGATTGCCAAGGCGGTACTGATCGGCGCGATCCCGCCTGTCATGCTGAAGTCCGACAAGAACCCGGGCGGCCTGCCGCTTGAAGTGTTCGATGGCTTCCGCACGTCCATTGCCGCCAACCGCGCGCAATTCTATCGCGACATCCCCGAAGGCCCGTTCTACGGCTTCAACCGGCCGGGCGCCAAGGTCTCGCAGGGCGTGATCGACAATTGGTGGCGGCAGGGGATGATGGGCAGCGCCAAGGATCAGTATGATTGCGTCGAGGTGTTTTCCGAGACCGATTTCACCGACGATCTCAAGAAGATCAAGGTTCCGGTTCTCGTCATGCATGGCACGGACGACCAGATCGTGCCGATCGCCGATTCGGCGCTGCTTGCCGCCAAGCTTTTGAAGAACGGCACGCTGAAGACCTATGACGGCCTGCCGCACGGCATGGCAACCACGCATGCCGATATCATCAACGCCGATCTCCTGAAATTCTTCCAGGCTTGATCAAGGCCGGCTGCGGCGAAAGCCATTTCGAAGGATCCGCAAACGAAAACCGGGCGCCCGCGAGGGCGCCCGGTCTGTATTTGATCGCAAAGGCGAGCCGAATTACTCGGCGGAGACGATCTTGCCGTCTTCCCACTTGTAGAGGGAGAAGCTCTGCGAGGTCAGGTCGCCGGTTTCGCCGTAGGTGAGCTTGCCGATGGCGGTCGAGATCGGCTCGCCGGCCTTCAGCGCCGTTGCGACGGCTTCGGAATCTTCAGCACTTTTCGCCTTCTCGATGCCGGCCTTGATGACTTCGACGGCGGCGTAGGCATTCAGCGTGAAGGCTTCGGCCGGGATGCCCTTGGCCTTCAGCGCGTCGGCGGCGGCCTTGGAGTCGGGGCTCTTGGTGGCGTCGACGGCGTTGGTGAAGATGGTGCCGGCGGCAGCATCCGTGCCGATGTTCCAGAACTCGGTGTTCGACAGGCCGTCGCCGCCGATGATCACGGCATTGACCTGCAGGTCATGCAGCTGGCGAGCGAGCAGGCCGCCTTCCGGGTGGTAGCCGCCGAAATAGACGACGTCGACCTTCTCGGCCTTGAGACGCGTGGTGAGCGCGCTGAAATCCTTGTCGCCGGGTGAGAGCGCGTCGTCGAGGACTTCCTTGATGCCGCCGGCGTTGATCGTCGCCTTGAAGTTGTCGGCGAGACCCTTACCGTAAGCGCCCTTGTCGTTGATGATGGCGATGCGCTTGTCCTTGAAGTTCTTCAGGACGTAGTTGGCGGCAACTTCGGCCTGCTGGTCGTCGCGACCGCAGGTGCGCAGAACGTTTGCGAGGCCACGCTTCGTCAGGTCAGGGGCGGTCGCGGTCGGGGTGACCATCAGCACGCCGTTTTCAGCGAAAACGTCGGAGGCCGGGATGGCGACGCCCGAGGTGACCGGGCCGACGACGAAGCGGATGCCGTCGCCGACGAGCTGGTTGGCGGCCGAAACGCCCTGCTTGGGCTCGCCGGCGTCGTCAGCGGTCTTCAGCACGACCTTCTCGCCGAGGATGCCGCCGGCCTTGTTGATTTCGTCAACGGCGGTCTGGGCGCCGTTCTTCACCTGGTCGCCGTAAGCGGCAACCGGGCCGGTCAGCGGTGCGATCAGGCCGATGGTGATGTCGGCATGCGCCAGCGGCGCGAAAGAGATGGAGGCAACCAGCGCCGCCGTCAGGGTCTTCAGGGTCATTTTGTCTCTCCTTGGATGGGTCTTCGACCCGCGACTGTCCTGCCGCTGCGATCAATCCAGGCCGTACAAACATCCATTTCCGGATGCGCCAAAGACGACGGACTGCGCGCGGCAAACGCGCCAATCGGCCATGTTTGGCTCGAAGGACGCATGGCAAGTTTATTAGGAATTTCGACGTGAATGCGCAAGAAGATAAAGAAACGCAGCCGGTTTTTGCCATGATTGGCAAAAATCACGCCGGTTTTGGCAGAGTTGGATCAAGTTTTCGCGATTTTGGAGCCGTTGCGGCGGCGCAGTCGCGTGTCTCGGACTTGAGCGCACAAAAAAGGATCGGCAGACCAAAGGTCGCCGATCCATCAATATCAAATGGTGCTAAAAATAATCAGCCGCTCCATAAAGAAACGACCGGAAACGATGTGATGGGGAATATCAGGCCGCGGACTTGGCGCGGACGGGTTCGGCGTAGATCTGCGTCAGGGTCTCGAGAATGCGAATGACCTGATCGGACGTGCTGGAATAGTAGATCGTCTGTGCGTCGCGGCGGGTCTTGACCAGCTTCTGGGCGCGCAGCTTGGAGAGGTGCTGCGACAGCGCCGACTGGCTGAGGCCGACTTCGGTGGCCAGCGCGCCAACAGGGATCTCACCCTTGACGAGATTACAGAGGATCAGAAGTCGCTTGGGATTTGCCATTGCGGACAACAGTGCGGCGGCAACATTCGCGTGAGCGGTCAAATCAATTGTGTCCATAATCATCTTCCCATGGAAACGGAATTCAAAAATACGTCTGCCTGAAATTGCCGACGGTGAAAACTAGCAAGAGGGGTTCAAGATTGTATATAGCTAAATTTCAGGTATTGAGTATTTCATGTTAGATATATGTGAATAAAGTTCAACGCGGCTGCTGATAGGTGTGTCAAACTCGTGTCGCACCAGCAAATCGCCCGAAATCACATCAAAACCGGCGCAATCGACTCCACAAATAGCCCATTTGGTGCCCGTACGGGCTTTATGCGCGATCGCTGTTTTCCTTGCCAAATCCGGCTCCAGGGCTAGCAAATCTTGCACTACCTCGGCAGCGCTTTCCGCAAGCTCTTCGTTGGCGTCGGAGCGGATCATGAGCTCGTCTCCGCCCAAAATGTAGGCGCGGCCGAAGCCGCCATTGAGGCTTGCGCTCTCGGGAATCAGCCGGAAAAACCTGAAATCCGGGAAATCGACGTAGAGTTTCGCCTTCGAGTGGCGGGCCAGAAAACGGTCACGAATGCGTGTGTGGGCGGTGCTGTCGCGCTCGACGGCTGCCGCGCGGCACTGAGTCGTCAGCCGCGCATAGGCCAGCGGGTCGCCTTTGCCGGGCTCGCCGGTCAGAAGCGAGGCGCGCGGATCGGCGTCGAGCGCGCGGGTGTGCGCCGAAAGACCGGAGACGAGGATGACGGGAACGCCATCGAAATCGGTGCCGAGAAGCACGCGGCTGGCGAAGGGGAAGCCGGTGTTCGGGTCGAGGACCGCGATGGCGGCGTAGCGGGCGGAGCGGAGAAGAGTGCGCGCCAGCTTGCGCGCCTCTTCGTCCGTTTCCCTGATGACAGAAGCTTGATCTTTCATGTCCACTTTTCTGGCGCAAGCGGACGGCCGGATCAAGCCTGTTCTTTCTTCCTGTGCTGCGTCAAACCGGCCACCACGTCCTGGGCGGAAATCGTGCCGATGATGGCGCCGTTTTCGACCACGCCGATGCTGCCCGGCTGGCGGGAGAGCGCGTCGAGAATGTCGATTAGCGGGGTCTCGGCCTTGGCCGTGCCGCTGACGCTGGCGCCCGCCGCGGCATCGCCGAGGCCGGAATGCATGACGTCGCGGGCGGTCAGCATGCTGATCGGGTTCATGTGCTGGACGAAATCGGCGACATACTGGTCTGCCGGGTTCTTGACGATATCCTGCGGCGTGCCGCACTGGATGATGCGCCCGCCTTCCATGATGGCGATGCGGTTGCCGATGCGGAAAGCCTCGTCGAGATCGTGGCTGACGAAGAGGATGGTCTTCTTCAGGCGGCGCTGGAACTCGAGCAGCTCGTCCTGCAGGCGGGTGCGGATGAGCGGATCGAGCGCCGAGAACGGCTCGTCCATCAGAAGGATCGGCGCGCCGGTCGCAAAAGCGCGGGCAAGGCCGACGCGCTGCTGCATGCCGCCGGAGAGCTCGTTGACCTTGCGATCGGCCCATTTGGTCAGGTTGACCAGCTCGAGCTGTTCGGCGACGCGCTTCTTGCGCTCGCCCTCGGCCATGCCGGCGAGTTCGAGGCCGAAGCCGACATTGTCGGCGACCGTGCGCCACGGGAGCAGCGCGAACTGCTGGAACACCATGGAGACGGTGTGCATGCGCAGATCGCGCAGGCCCTTGGCCGAGGTCTTATAGGGATTGACCGGGCCTGATGCGCTGTTGACGGTGACCTCGCCGCGAACGACGGGGGCGAGCCCGTTGACGGCGCGCAGCAGGGTCGACTTGCCGGAGCCGGAAAGACCCATGAGGACGAGGATCTCGCCCTCCTGGATTTCCAGCGAGGCATCGGCGACACCGAGTACGAGCCCGGTTTCTGCGCCGATCTCGTCGCGGGTCTTGCCTTGGTCGGCAAGGGTGAGGGCGGCCTCCGGCTTGTCGCCGAAGACGATGCTGACATTGTCGAAGCGAACCGCGGTCATGCGCCGTCTCCTTCACCCGCCACGCGGAACATTCGGTCGAGGATGATCGCCAGGATGACGATGCAGAGACCTGCCTCGAAGCCCTTGGCGACGTTGACGGTGTTGAGCGCGCGCACGACGGGAACGCCGAGACCGTCGGCGCCGACGAGTGCCGCGATGACGACCATCGACAGCGAGAGCATGATCGTCTGCGTCAGGCCGGCCATGATCTGCGGCGTGGCATAGGGAAGCTCGACCTTGCGCAGCACCTGCATCGGGGTTGCGCCGAAGGATTCGGCCGCTTCCACCAGCGAGGGCGGCGTCGAGATGATGCCGAGGCGCGTGAGGCGGATGGGGGCGGGGATGGCGAAGATCACGGTGGCGATCAGGCCGGGCACCATGCCGAGGCCGAAAAGGATAAGCGCTGGAATCAGATAGACGAATGTCGGAATGGTCTGCATCAAGTCGAGGATCGGCCGCAGCAGCGAATTCACCCAGGGGCGGCGGGCAGCCGCGATGCCAAGGGGAATGCCGACGATCATGCTGACGAAGGTGGAGGCGAGCACCAGCGCCAGCGTCGCGGTCGTTTCCTTCCAGTAGCCCTGGTTCATGATGAACAGCAGCCCAAGACAGGTGAAGACGGCGACGACGAACGAGCGCCTCAGCCAGTAGGCGATGGCGGTGATCGCCAGCACGACGATCAGCGGGTGCGGCTTCTGCAGGACGAACAGGATCCCGTCGATGACGTGGGACAGCACGAAGGCAAGCTGGTTGAAGAACCAGTCGGCATTGGAGGTGAGCCAATCCACGAAGGCTTTCGCCCAGGGACCAATGGGAATTTTAAAGTCGGTGATCCAGTTCAAGGGCGTGCCTATCCAGAAAGAACAACAACAGGGGCGAGGATAGCGAAAACGGGGTGGTCAGAGCCACCCCGTCTTTCGATATCAGAGGCCGAGGCTTTTCTTGACGGCGGCAACGCCGTCGCCGCTGCCGTCAAGCGTCTTGACGCCTGCGAGCCACGGCTCGATTGCCGTCGGATTGGCCTTCAGCCATTCAGTCGCTGCCTTTTCCGGCTCGTCGCCGTCGTTCAGGATCTTGCCCATGATCTGGTTCTCCATCGGGAGAGAGAAGACCATGTTCTTGAGCATGGTGCCGACGTTCGGGCATTCGGTCAGATAGTTGGCGCGAACGTTGGTGAACACCTTGGCGCCACCGAAGTCAGGACCGAAAACGTCGTCGCCACCCGTGAGATAGGTGAGCTTGAAGTTTTCGTTCATCGGATGCGGTGCCCAGCCGAGGAAGACGACCGGCTTGCCGGCCTTCTCGGCGCGGGCAACCTGCGCCAGCATGCCCTGCTCGGAGGATTCGACGACCTCCATGCCCTTCATGCCGAAGGTGTCCTTCTCGATCATGTTCATGACCAGACGGTTGCCGTCATTGCCCGGCTCGATGCCGTAGATCTTGCCTTCGAGATCTTCCTTGTGGGCGGCGATGTCCTTGAAGTCCTTGATGCCGAGCTCGGCGCCCTTGGCGTTGGTCGCCAATGTGTATTTCGCGCCGGTCAGGTTCGGGCCGAAGGATTCGACCGACTTGTCGTCGATGAAGGGACGAACGTCCTTTTCCTGGGTCGGCATCCAGTTGCCGAGGAAGATGTCGATGTCCTTGTTCTTCAGCGACTGGTAGGTGACCGGTACGGAAAGAACCTTCACGTCGGGGGTGTATCCGAGACCTTTGAGGATCACGGATGCGGTTGCTGTTGTCGCGGTGATATCGGTCCAGCCCACATCCGACAGATGGACGGTGGAGCAGCTGGCGGGATCAGCGGAATATGCGGCGGTTGCGACAGAGAGTGCAGCAACGGCTGTGGCAGTGATCAGTTTGAATGCGCTTGTCGTTTTCATTTATAGACTCCCAGTCTTACGTTCCCAAGCCAATCACCAATAGCCGAGTTTTACAAGCGACCTCAGTGCGTTTGCGCCGCATTGCGGTATCCGATTGCGACGTGTCGTATTTAATGGATCGCTTGAATTTTGTCAGTTTTGAAGGGGTTTTCAGGCAATTTTCTGTGATTAACGACGGCCGGGGGTTTTCTTGATCGTATCCAGCTTTCAAGAAGCGGAGAGACGGAGAATGCAATGGCGAAGCTCTACTTCAACTACTCGACGATGAATGCCGGCAAATCGACGATGCTGCTGCAGGCCGCGTATAATTACGAGGAGCGCGGCATGCGCGTTCTCCTGCTGATCGCGGCGTTCGACGAGCGGGCGGGCAGGGGCATCATCGGCTCGCGGATCGGGCTGCAGGCCAATGCTGTCGCCTTCGAGCAGGATGCCGATCTCCTGGCGCTTATCGCCGAGCAGGGGGCTGCGGGCGAACCGATTGCCTGCGTCTTCGTCGACGAGGCGCATTTCATGACACGCGAGCATATCTGGCAACTGGCGCGCGTCGTCGATCGGCTGAATATCCCCGTCATGGTCTACGGCCTGCGCACGGATTTCCAGGGCAAGCTGTTTCCGGCCTCGCAGGAGCTGATGGCGATCTCGGACGAGATGCGCGAAGTGCGCACCATCTGCCATTGCGGCCGCAAGGCGACCATGGTCGTGCGCCTCGACGGCAATGGCGCGGTGGCCCGGGAAGGGGCGCAGATCGAGGTCGGGGGCAACGAGAAATACGTGTCGCTCTGCCGCCGCCACTGGGACGACGCCATGAACGGCGAATGGGTCGCCGAGGCGGTCGAGTAAACCGCTGCTTCCATTTGAGAATGAACGGCTCTAGTTTGACGGCATTCGATTCCCCGGGGATATCAGGTGCGCAAGCCTGTCTCGTTTGACACCACATTTGATGCCGCCAGCGCGATTGCCGACGAACTGCCGGTGAAGGTCAAGACCTGTGCCGATTTCGTCGGCGAGTTCGCGCGCCATCCTGCCGAGATCGACGACGAACGCTTTCTGGTCGAAAACGAGCGCTTCCAGGGTTTCGCCGCTGATGCGAGGAACCTCGCGGAGTTGCTTGCCGAACTGGTGGCGACGCTGGATGCGATGACTGTCAGGGTGTCGTCGGATCTCGACAGTTTCCGCGGGCTGACGGCGACCGAGCGGTTCATCGGGCATTTCTCGCGCCAGCGCATGTGGCGGCGCCACAGCAGCCGGGTCCGGGCGGCTCCCGTGGTCGAGCGGCTGCGCGACCTGATGGTCAAGTCCGATGGGGTTGCGGGGCTGATTACGCACCATCGCGCGGTCGTCCTCACCGCCCACAAGGAGGCCGAGCGCAAGCTGGTCGATATCGTCGAGCGCCGCCGCCGGCTGGTGGACGAGATCGACATCGCCCGCATCCGCATCAAGGAGCTCAATGCCAAGGCGCTGACGACGCAGGGGCGCATCGGCGTCTACGGCAGCAAGGCCGAGTGGGATCGGATGGAAGAGGAGCGCAAGGCGCTGAAGGCGCAGGCCGATGAGGTCTCCACCCGCGAGCACGAATTGCGTGACGAGAGCCAACGGCGCGAGCGCTTTATCGGGATATTCCAGCTTCTGGTGGATGGCCTGAACACCGAGATCGGCCAGTGCAACACGCTGATGCGCAAGCTGATGATCGATACGGAAGAGCGTCTTCTGATATATCAGGCCCAGGTCGATACCGATATTCCGGGCTCGAAGGTGCAGATTTCGTCCGAGCTGTTTCCCAATATCGCCGATGCCATCGTTCTCTTCGAGCGCGACATGCTGTTGCCGCAGGAAATCGAGCACCGCAAGCGCACCGCCGACGCGCAGTTCGGCAAGAAGTTTCCCGCCTATGCGCATCAGAACGAGGATGTGCCGGGTGCGCCTTTGATCGATACGATGAAGATCTCCTCGCGGCTGCGCTTCCGGATGCCGCGCCTCTAAGCCAATGCGCCTCTAGGCTAGGCCGAAGAAACAATAATATCAGCACGATGTTGCCGTTTCGGATGCGGATGCATATTTGAGAGCGGGTGAAACACGCGCTTTTGGATGCAGAGGGGAATGGGCGATGCTTGACGGAATCTCCGGTTTTTTCAGATCGATCGGCCGGGCGATTGGTCGTTGGGCGCGGCTTTTCGTGGCCTGGGCCTTCTGGCCGTTGATGGCCGTGCGCGGCTGGTATGGTCGCCGCAGCTGGCTGGTCAGGCTTCCCGTCATCGGCGTCCTTTTGCTGCTCATCCTGATGTACGGCTATTTCTTCGTTCAGACGCAGATGTGGACCGGCTTCAACCCGTCCTTCGTCGACCAATACAAGCTTGCGGAGCGCAAGGTTCAGGTTGGCCAAGAAATTCCGCCCGCCGATGGTGCGAGCACGCCTGCGGCCAAGACCTGCCAGCGCTCGGCGATCGTCGACGTCACGGCCGATCTCACGGATTTCAACGTCAACCAGAACTCATGGATCTCCTCCATGCTGCTCTATCGGCTCGGCTTTTTCGGGATCGACTGGGACCACACGCCGTTTCTCGACAACAAGGCCTCGTTCCAGCGCGGCGTGAACCAGGCCTTGCGCCGCACCTCGGCGGAGCTCGTCGATACGCTGGGCCGCGTGCGCGGCACCTCCGGCATCAACAACGACCTGCAGAGCGCGCGTGGCAACCTGCAGTTCGACGAGTACAGCTGGTATTTCGGGCTCAATCCCTTTGGCCCGAAGACGCCGACGCCGAGCTATTATCGCTCGGCGATCGACAGCCTGCGCAAGTTCAATACGGATCTCTCCAATTGCAACGCGGTCTTCGATACCCGCGCCGACAACCTCATCCAGTTCATCGACCGTATCGCCAACGATCTCGGCGGCACCGCCGACATGCTGGCGGAGCGCTCGGCCAACCATGCGAGCGGCTGGTTCGATACGCGCGCCGACGATCGCTTCTGGTTCGCTTACGGCCAGCTCTACGGCTACTACGCCATTCTGGGTGCCGCCCAATCGGACTTTTCGCGGGTGATCGCCGAGCGCAATCTTGGCGCTCTCTATGGCGCGACCAATGCACAGTTCCAGGCGGCTTTGCGCATCCAGCCGGCGATCATTTCCAACGGTCGCGAGGACGGCTGGATCATGCCGAGCCATCTGGCGACGATGGGTTTCTATATTCTGAGGGTGCGCTCCAACCTCGTGGAGATGCGCGCGGTGCTCGGCCGATAAGGGCGAGCATTTTGGCGCGGCCATTGGCGGCGCCGGGCGCGGCCTGGCGTCAGGTGATCAGCTTGTAGCGGATCGCCTTGGCGACCAGCTGGGTGCGGTTGACGCAATCGAGCTTCTTGATGGCGCTGGTCATGTAGGCGTTGACCGTGTGGTCCGACAGCGACAGGATCTGGCCGATCTCGATGGAGGTCTTGCCCTGCGATGTCCAGCGCACGACTTCGCGCTCGCGGGCGGACAGCGGTGGGTGCTCGTTGGTCTTGGCCGATTTCACCAGATTGAAGGCATCCAGCGCGTGCAGCATCAGCATGTTGAGCTCATTGACTTCCGCCTGGCCGAGCGGCGAGCGCGTGCCGGAGAACCAGAACAGCAGCCGCTGGTTATCTGCGGTATAGGCCGGGAAGGAGATACCGAGCCGCATGTCGAAGTCGGCTTTCAGCTCGCTGAATTCGGCGGGCAAAATGCCTGTCTTGTCGCAAAGGGTCCAATGCCTCGGCAGGGCCGAGGCGGCGACGCCCGTCGAAAACATCGGCAGCTGCATGAAGCGGGCGCGGTCGAACCTGCTGATATAATCGGCGGGAAGATTGCTTTCGATCAGCAGGGACTTGAGCAGGAAGCTCTCGGACGTCGGCGCGTCCATCAAGGTGGCGTACTTGAAACCGAAGGCCTCGGCGATGCGAACCAGAACTTGAGCGAATGCCGGCCTGGTCTTCACGGCTGCTATTTCAGCCGTCAATACTGACTGCCTCTCCGAGGTAGTTACGTACGACATTAACAATTTCCTGCGCGCCAACAACTTCAACCATAAGATCGACTATCTGATATATTTGCTAGTCGGAAATTGTGCAGCGCACATTGAATAGATTAATGTGTTATAATTTAAACACGAAAAATCTCTCATTGGTTGTTTTTAGATTTTTGTAAATCAACCTTTTGTCGATTTGGGCCGATGCGCTCACGAATTGAGCGTTGTGGCAAATGAAAAGGCAATGATTTGCCTTGCGCCATATGTCGCAGGCGGCTTAGCCGCCCGCGAATCAGTCGGCTCTAGATCTTCGAGGTGTCTTTTGCCTTTTTCATCAGCTGCTCGAGGAAACCGAGCATGACGGCGGAGACGACGAAGGCGAGATGCATGGCGGTGAGCCACATTATCTTGCTGTCTGTGAACTGGTTCGAATTCAGGAAGACCTGCAGCAGGTGGATCGACGAGATGGCGACGATCGACGAGGCGACCTTGATCTTAAGGCTGCCGGAATCGAGCTTGCCGATGAAGGAGACATCGGTTTCGTTGTCGTCGAAGCGGCTGACGAAATTCTCGTAGCCCGAGATCATCACCATGACGATCAGGCTGGCGACAAGTGCCGCATCGATGAGGCCGAGCATGGCCAGGATCATCTCGCCTTCGTCATAGGTAAAGACGTTGATCGCCACCTTGGAGAACTTGTAGGCAAAGGAGATAGCGTAGACGGCCAGCGACAGCGCCAGCCCCAAATAGAAGGCGACAAGGATCCAGCGGCTGGACAGAATGATGCGCTCGACGATGAGCTCGAGTGATTTCATGGTTTACCCCCGTAAATGCTGAATCAATGCGTTGGTGATAGAGGTTGATGATGTGCTTGCGCAACCGGCGCAGGGTTCAAACTTTCGGTATATTTCACCATTGCGTTGGCATAAACGTGACCTTTGGACGATGAATATATCTGAGGGCGGCATGGCTGAGTATAAAACCGACATCGAGATCGCGCGCGCCGCGGTGAAGAAGCCAATCTACGAGATTGGCGACAGGCTCGGCATTCCGGCGGCGCAGCTTTCGCCCTATGGTCACGACAAGGCGAAGATCAGCGCCGAATTCACGGCCGCGCAGGCGGGCAAGCCCGACGGCAAGCTCATTCTCGTCACCGCCATCAACCCGACGCCGGCAGGCGAGGGCAAGACGACCACGACGGTGGGGCTCGGCGACGGGCTGAACCGGATCGGCAAAAAGGCCATGATCTGCGTGCGCGAGCCATCGCTCGGCCCCTGCTTCGGGGTGAAGGGCGGGGCGGCCGGCGGCGGCTATGCGCAGGTCGTGCCGATGGAGGATATCAACCTCCACTTCACCGGCGATTTCCATGCGATCACCGCGGCGCATAACCTGCTCTCGGCGATGATCGACAATCACATCTACTGGGGCAACGCGCTCGACATCGACGTGCGCCGCATCACCTGGCGGCGGGTGATGGACATGAACGACCGGGCGCTGCGCGAGATTGTCGCGTCGCTCGGCGGGGTCTCCAACGGGTTTCCGCGCGAGAGCGGCTTCGACATTACCGTCGCCTCTGAAGTCATGGCGATCCTGTGCCTGGCGTCGGATCTTCACGATCTGGAAGAGCGCCTCGGCAACATCATCATCGGCTACCGTTTCGACAAGACGCCGGTCTTCGCGCGCGACCTGAAGGCCGACGGCGCCATGGCCGTGCTTCTTAAGGATGCGATGCAGCCGAACCTGGTGCAGACGCTGGAGAACAATCCGGCGCTGGTGCATGGCGGCCCATTCGCCAACATCGCCCACGGCTGCAACTCCGTCATCGCCACCAAGACGGCGCTGAAGCTTGCCGACTACGTGGTGACCGAGGCGGGCTTCGGCGCCGATCTCGGCGCTGAGAAATTCTTTGACATCAAGTGCCGCAAGGCCGGGCTGAAGCCGGATGCGGCCGTGATTGTCGCCACCGTGCGGGCGCTGAAGATGAATGGCGGCGTCGGCAAGGGCGATCTCGGGCGCGAGGATGTTGGTGCCGTGACGCGCGGCTGCTCCAACCTTGGTCGCCATGTGGCCAATGTCCGCAAGTTCGGCGTGCCGGTCGTGGTCGCGATCAACCACTTCGTTTCCGACACGGATGCCGAAGTGCAGGCGGTGAAGGCCTATGTGGCGCATCTCGGCGCGGAAGCCATCGTCTGCCGCCACTGGGCGGAAGGCTCGGCGGGCATCGAGGAGCTGGCGTGGAAGGTCGTCGAGATGGCCGAATCCGGCAACGCCAAGTTCGCGCCGATCTATCCCGACGCCATGCCGCTTATCGAAAAAATCGAGGAAGTCGCCGCTCAGATATATCACGCCGGCGAAGTCAGCGTGCCGAAGACGGTGCGCGACCAGCTGAAGGTCTGGGAAGAACAGGGCTATGGGTATCTGCCCGTCTGCATCGCCAAGACACAATATTCCTTCTCGACCGACCCCAACCTGCGCGGCGCGCCGGAGGGGCATGTGGTCTCGGTGCGCGAGGTGCGACTATCGGCCGGCGCCGGCTTCGTCGTCGTCATCACCGGCGAGATCATGACCATGCCCGGCCTGCCGAAATCGCCGGCCGCCGAGCGCATCCATCTGAATGAGGATGGGGCGGTCGAGGGGTTGTTTTAGCTTCCTAGATCGCTTCAAGAGGCTCTGTTTCCGATTCACCCAGTCGCCACAAGCCGCTGACGCTACTGCCATATTCAATGGCAATAGCGATATCCGCCCTTGCGCTCGAGCACGTCGAGATGGAAGTGGGTCTCGTGGGCGGCGTCGCTTTCGGGGTCGAGCACCGTCGTGAAATAGAGGCAGCCGGCGGCGCTGACGGTGCGCTGGAAGGCGCCGATCAGGGTCGAATCCTCGCGCCTCGGCTTGACCGCGATATCCTCGCCCTTTTCGAAGCTGAAGCTTGCGATATCGACCGCATTGCCGCGCGCGTGTTCCGAGATCTTGCCGGTTTCGGCGCTGTTGCGCAGGCGGCAGATATAGGAGGAGGCCTGATTGATGGTGGTGATGCGACCCTGATCTGCCGCTGCAATGGCGGCTGCCGGGATCACCGTGCCCTTCATCCATCGCGCCAAGGCAAGCGCCACCGGGCAGCGGAAGACGCCATCCGGCTTGAGCTTGATGCCGGGCAGGGCTTCCGTCACCTTGATCGGCTTGTCGATGCCGCAGCCGTTGCCGTCGTCGATACGGCCAAGATCGGTGAAGACGACGCCGAGGCTCTGCAGCTCCTTGACGCATTCGGAGTGATCGGCATCGCTTTCCGGTTCGATCGTCAGATGCTGGGCTTCGAGCGTCTGCTTGTCGGGAAGGTTGGGGCCCTGCACCTCGCGCTTGGGCGCGGCGGCGTCCTTGATCGTCGTGTCGGAGGAGGGGGTAGGTTTATCGCCGTCCGAGGTGTTCTCGCCGGGTTTCGTGTCCGGCTTTGGAACATCGGGGCTGGCGGCGTCGGGTTCTGCGACGTCTGGCTTAGTCTCCGGTTTGGGCTGGGGCTTGGGCGCGACATCGACGTTTGCGGGGGCGTCAGCCTGCTGTTCGACCTGTTTGTCGCCTGGTTTTACTTCCGGTTTGGGGCCGGTCTCGGGCAGGCCCGCGCCGGTCAACATGATGAGGCAGAGGAATGCCGTCGCGATATGGGCTGTTTTCTTCACGCATCCATCCATCGTTTCGGTCCCAGCGTTAACAACGTTTGGAGGCGGATTTCGTTGCAAATTCGCAACGTTGATCTTCATCATGAAAACATGACTGTTCAAATCATGATATCTTGGCGGAATATATTGACAACCATACTCATGTTTTTTATGCGGCAAGAAGAAGGCGGAATTATTCGCCTGAACACCTAGCCAGCCCCTCCAAGCGCGGACGCGCGAAGACCAGCCAGCCCGGTACTTTTTTCATTGAGGGGTTGATTATGGTTATCCGACATTGGCGCTCGGCGCTTTTGGTGAGCGCGGCGTTTGTCTGCGCTGGTCCGGTCTCGCAGGCGCTGGCGCAGAGCGCGCAGACGACGACGCCGGCTGCTACTGCCGAGACGGACGAAAACGGCACGACGCTGCAGAAGATTGTTGTGAAGGGCAAGCGGGTTGTGAACGCCGGCGATGCCGAAAACACGCCGCTCGCGACCGAGACGAACGAACGCACGCTGGAAGCCAAGCAGGTTCGCAGCATCGAGGATCTCGGCCGTACGATCGATCCGGGCGTGAATTTCAACCGCTCGACCAACACGGTCAACATTCGCGGCCTCGAGGGCAATCGCGTCGCGACGTTGGTCGATGGCATTCCGCTTACGTATTTCAGGGATGGTGCACGCAGCACCAGTGGCGGCACGGACAGCTTCGATTTCTTCTCGCTGACCACAGTTGATGTCGTTAAGGGCGCGGATTCGAGCCGTATCGGCGGCGGCGCTATGGGCGGCGCCCTGCTGCTGCGTACGCTTGAGCCCGCCGACCTGATCGGCGAGGGCAAGGACTGGGGCGGCAAGGTCGGCAGCGGCTATGACAGCACGGATCACAGCTGGTTCAATGGCGCAGCGGTCGCCAAGAAGATCGAGAACACCTCGATCATGTTCCTCGGCAGCTATAAGAAGGGCAACGAGCGCCAGAATCAGGGCACAGTTGACACCTACGGCTCGACGCGAACCAAGGCGAACCCCGCCGACTATGATCAGTACAACATGCTGTTCAAGTTGCGTCAGGACACCGATTCCGGCCATTCGTTCGGTTTCACCGCCGAGCGTTTCCGCTTCGACAAGGATACCAATCTGAAGCAAGGGCAGACTGGTACAACCTACCGTCAGAACCAGTACTCCGGCACGGACCTCAATGAACGCACGCGCGTTTCGCTCGATTACGAGTATGAAGCGCCAAGCACGGACGGTCTCATCGATGCGGCGCAGGCGTCACTATACTGGCAAAAGCAAGAACGGATGATCGGCAACGATGCATTCCGCTACACCAGCGTGCCTGGTACGTTCGTACGCCGCAACAGCATGGACGACTCCGGTGTTGGCTTTAACGGCTACTTTGACAGCGGTTTCAAGACCGGAATGGTCGATCATGTCTTCACTTTGGGAGCAACCGCCTTCATTTCGCAGGCCGGACAGTATTCCGCTGGCGTGGATTCGTGCCCGGCGTCGCCGCCGTACCCCGCACCAACCTATTCCGCTTGCTCCAATCTGCATACCAACCAGTCGGATATGCCTGATGTCGATAGCAAGGACTTCAGCGTTTTCGCACAGGATCGCATGGCTTTCGGCAACAGCGGTTTCTCGCTGACGCCAGGTATTCGCTTCGACTGGTACGATCGCGACCCGCAGGAGACACCTGCCTACACGAATAGTCCGCTTGGCCCGTCCATGCCACGAGGATCTCAGGATAGTGCATTCTCGCCCAAGCTTCTGGCTGAATACGAAGTCAACGACGACATCACGCTGTTCGCGCAATGGGCGATGGCGTTTCGCGCGCCCACCACTAATGAGCTTTACCTGACATATGGTGGTCTCGGCACCTATCTCTCCGTCGGAAACCCAGATCTTAAGCCTGAAACGAGCAATGGCTTCGATATTGGCGCCAGGTTTGGGGATGATGATTTCGGCGGCTCCGTCAGCGCATTCTACAATCGCTACCGCAACTTCATCGATACTCGCGCCCTTACCACCGCTGAAGCGATGGCCATTGGTTACAATCCTGCTGACTACGGAAACAACATCAGCGGCTACCAGAACGTTGCCCGTGCGCAGATCTCAGGTGTGGAACTGAGCGCTCACAAGCAGTTTGCCAACGGCTTCAATGTTCGCGCCGGCTTTGCTTATACCCGCGGCATGAACCTGATCACCAATAAGGAGCTAAACTCCGTCGCTCCGATGAAGGGGACGATCGGTGTCGGTTACGCTGCCGAACAGTGGGGCGTTGATGCGTTGCTTACGGGGGTTGCTGGCGTGTCCGACAAGTCGACCGCGACTTTCAAGGCTCCGGGCTACGGCATCGTCGATCTGACAGCATGGTGGGAGCCCGAGCAGATGAAGGGCCTCCGGATTAATGCCGGTGTCTACAACGTCTTCGATCGCACCTATTTCGATGCGCTCAACCTGAAGACCACAACGGTGGCCGCCGCGACGAAGGATTACTACTCCGAGCCGGGCCGCACCTTCAAAATCTCGCTGACCCAGCGCTTCTAAACCAATCGAAAGGGCGGCCTCCGGGTCGCCCTTTTTCGTGGCCGTATTCGCCTCTTGCGCTCTCTCTCATCTCACGCTAACAATTCCGCCCATGACCATGTCCTTGAACATCGCAATCTGGTGGTGGGCTCGCTAAGGCGGCCTCGACCAATCGTGTCCAAAGACGACGATGAGCCGCCCGGAAAACACCAGGCGGCTTTTTTTGTTTTTAAGGCCGCCTGTCATCCGGGCCGATAACGGAGGGAAGCAATGGTAACGATCATCAGGGATGACGGAGCGGAGATTTACGAGACCAAGGGTGGCATCACGGTCACGCGGCAGCGCCGGGCGATCCCTTATGCCGATGCGGTCTCCTCCTATATCGACAAGCTCGACGAGCGCCGCGGGGCGGTGTTTTCGTCGAACTACGAATATCCGGGCCGTTATACGCGCTGGGATACGGCCGTGGTCGATCCGCCGCTCGGCATCTCCTGCAACGGCCGCAAGGTCTGGATCGACGCCTATAACGAGCGCGGCGAGGTCATTCTCGGCTTTGTTACCGAGCGGTTGAAGACGATCTCCGAGCTGGAGCTCGGCGCGGCGACCAAGCGGCGGCTCGATCTCACCGTGAAGGCGCCGGACCGGGCGTTTACGGAAGAAGAGCGCTCGAAGATCCCGACTGTTTTCACCGTGCTGCGCGCTGTTACCGATCTCTTCTATTCGCAGGCCGATGCCAGCCTCGGGCTCTACGGTGCTTTCGGCTACGATCTCGCCTTCCAGTTCGATGCCATCAACCTGAAGCTGACACGGCCTTCCGACCAGCGCGACATGGTGCTCTATCTCCCGGATGAGATTCTGGTCGTCGACAATTATTCGGCCAAGGCCTGGATCGACCGCTACGATTTCGAAAAGGGCGGCCTGACCACCGAGGGGAAGGCGGGCGATATTCCGGCCGAGCCGTTCCAGCGCACCGATACCATTCCGCCGAAGAGCGATCACCGCCCCGGCGAATATTCCGAGCTGGTCACCAAGGCGAAAGAGAGCTTCCGCAAGGGCGACCTGTTCGAGGTCGTGCCCGGGCAGAAGTTCATGGAGCGCTGCGACAGCAAGCCTTCTGATATTTCCAAGCGTCTGAAGGCGATCAACCCGTCGCCCTATTCCTTCTTCATCAATCTTGGAAACCAGGAATATCTGGTCGGCGCTTCGCCGGAGATGTTCGTGCGCGTTTCCGGCCGGCGCATCGAGACCTGCCCGATATCAGGGACGATCAAGCGCGGTGACGATCCGATCGCGGACTCGGAGCAGATCCTGAAGCTCCTGAACTCGAAGAAGGATGAGTCCGAGCTCACCATGTGCTCGGACGTCGATCGCAACGACAAATCACGCGTCTGCGAGCCGGGCTCGGTCAAGGTCATCGGCCGCCGGCAGATCGAGATGTATTCGCGGCTCATCCACACGGTCGATCATATCGAGGGACGCCTGCGCGACGACATGGATGCGTTCGACGGCTTCCTCAGCCATGCCTGGGCGGTTACCGTCACCGGTGCGCCGAAGCTGTGGGCCATGCGCTTTATCGAGAGCCACGAGAAGAGCCCGCGCGCCTGGTATGGCGGCGCGATCGGCATGGTCGGGTTCAATGGCGACATGAACACGGGGCTGACGCTGCGCACCGTGCGCATCAAGGACGGGATCGCGGAAGTCAGGGCAGGGGCGACGCTTCTGAACGATTCCATCCCCGAGGAAGAAGAAGCCGAAACCGAACTGAAGGCGTCCGCCATGCTCTCCGCCATCCGCGATGCCAAGGCCGGCAATACGGCCAAGGCCAGCCGCGACGTCGCCACTGTGGGCAAGGGCGTCAAGATCCTGCTCGTCGACCACGAAGACAGCTTCGTGCATACGCTGGCCAACTATTTCCGCCAGACCGGAGCCGAGGTCTCGACCGTGCGCTCGCCGGTGCCGGAAGAAATCTTCGACCGGCTGGATCCGGATCTCGTCGTGCTGTCGCCCGGTCCTGGCAACCCCAAGGATTTCGACTGCAAGGCGACGATCAAGAAGGCGCGGGCCCGCAACCTGCCGATCTTCGGCGTCTGCCTGGGCTTGCAGGCGATCGCCGAGGCCTATGGCGGCGAGCTGCGGCATCTGGCGCTTCCCATGCACGGCAAGCCGTCGCGCATCCGCGTGCTGGAGCCGGGCCTGGTGTTTTCAGGCCTCGGCAAGGAAGTCACCGTCGGCCGCTACCACTCGATCTTCGCCGACCCTTCGACCCTGCCGCGCGATTTCATCATCACGGCGGAGAGCGAGGATGGCACGATCATGGGCATCGAGCACGCCAAGGAACCGATCGCAGCCGTGCAGTTCCATCCGGAATCGATCATGACGCTCGGCGGCGACGCCGGCATGCGGATGATCGAGAACGTGGTCGCGCATCTGTCGCGGAAGCGCGCGACGCGGGCGGCTTGAGGTCGGCTGCTAACGGTCGCGGCTCGGTTTGCTAGATTGGTGGGTGTGATACCCCCTCTGGCCTGCCGGCCATCTCCCCCACAGGTGGGGAGATTGGCTAGACGCGGCCGCTCGCTCCATGCTTATTGGTTGGCGAAGATCTTACCACTGGCCGATCTCCCCCCTTGTGGGGGAGATGCCCGGCAGGGCAGAGGGGGGTAATCCTGGCGCCAACGCCAGCAACATCGCCAATCCCACCCGAAAACCTCACCCCCGCCGCTGCACGATCTTCACATTCATCCGGCTGCGCAGCCTGAAACCCAGCTGCTCGTAGAGCGCGATCGCCCCCGTGTTACTCGCATAGGCGTGTAGGAACACCTCTTCACCGCGCGCGGCAATCTCGCCGGCGACGAAGCGGAAGAGGAGGGTGCCGAGGCCGCGTTTCTGGAAATCGGGGTGGGTGCAGAGGCCGCTCAGTTCGGAAAGGCCGGGGTGGCGCATGCGCTGGCCGGCCATCGCCGCCAGGCGGCCGTCGATCTTGACGCCCCAGAAAGTGCCGAGGCGCTGGGCGCCGAGCGTGAAGGGGCCGGGTTTCGTCAGCGTCGCCAGCGCCAGCATCTCCTCGGCATCGTCAGGTGTCAGCGGCACGATACTGGGGTTGTCGATGCGTTCGTAGGGGCGGTCGCCGATCATCTGCACGAGCGTGCTTTCGATGAGCACATCGTGGCCATCAGGCACGGTGATCGGGCCGGCCTCGACCAGTGCCATGATTTCGCCCGGCGCCGTGAGGGCCGCCAGCGCTGCCAGGCTCTCGGGCGTATCGTCGCGCGGGGCGGCGAAGGGGACGATCGCGGTGGGGTAGCGCATCGCGAGCGGACCGCCTTCGGCCAGATCGGCATGCACGGTCAGAAGCGCGTTCCAGGCGGGACGGTCGAGGCTGTGGGGCACTGGTGGTTCTCCCTGGTCGCGTTGCGGGCGTATCCGGGACGCGGACTGGTCCGACGCACTTTCACTCAATTTAGAGCCGTTTGCCGGTCAATGCCATCATCTCGATCGCTTCAATTTCCGGTACTTGTGGTCTGCTGGGAAGGGCGCGGCTCGGTTTGCCAGGGCTGTGGGTGTGATGCCCCCTCTGTCCTGCCGGACATCTCCCCCACAAGGGTGGAGATCGACTCGTGGTTTGCTCCCCATCCAAACGTTGATGTCGGAGCGAATGGCCGCGCCCAGCCAATCTCCCCACTTGTGGGGGAGATGCCCGACAGGGCAGAGGGGGGTAATGCAGCCTCGACCCATGCTTTCATCCAACCATACCATTGACATCCGTCCCCAAATCAGAACGTTTCAGGAACGATCAATCGGGAATCCTGCGCGTGTCCACTGGTGAAAAGTTTATCGTGATCCCTTACCGCAGCAATCGCGGCAAGCTGGTGCCGGGCGAGATGCGGCAGGCGTCTAACCCGATCAGCGCGGAGAAGATCGCGTCCGCCATGTCGGAGCGCTTCGCGGGCGTTGCGGCCTATGCGATCACCGTCGACGAGGAGACCGGCGACATGCTGTCTCCACGGCTGCTCGCGCAGTTCGGCGAGATCGCCGATCTCAATCCGTAAGCGTTACGATGGAGACCGCGCTCTATCTGCCGGTGAAGGCCTTTCTGGAGGCGGCGGGGTATGTCGTGAAGGGGGAGGTCGCGAGCTGCGATGTCGTGGGCTTGAGCGAAAGCGAGCCGCCGGTCGTGGTCGTTTGCGAGTTGAAGATGTCGTTCAATCTCGAGCTCATCCTGCAGGCGGTCGACCGGGCGGCGATGGCCGATGAAGTCTGGATCGCGGCAAGGATCTCGGCCAAGGGGCGGGGGCGCGAGGCGGACAGGCGCTATCGCGATCTCTGCCGGCGGATGGGGATCGGCATGCTCGGGATATCCGATACCGGCGAGGTCAGCATCATCGTCAGCTCCGTGTCGCCGATGCCGAGGACGAACCCGAAGCGGCGGACGCGACTTGTGAAGGAGCACCGGAAAAGACAGGGCGACCCGGCGCTCGGCGGCGCCACACGCTCGCCGATCATGACCGCCTACCGGCAACAGGCGCTGATTTGCGCTGCGGCGCTTCAGCAGGGGCTGGCGCGGCCGCGCGACATGAAGACATGGGCGCCGCAGGCGGGGCGGATAATGCTCGACAATGTCTATGGCTGGTTCGACCGGCAGGGGAAGGGCGTCTATGCGCTGAACGAGGCGGGCGAGGCGGCCTTGTTGCGCTGGCCGCAGACGGTGGTGTTTGGTGGTGATGTGGGTGAGGGCGGGGAGTAGTGGGGGCGCTCCCTGCGTTTTTCAGAATCTGATTTCAATCAGCTCGGGAGGCTCCTGGTTGAAATCGGAATATCGAATCCACCGCGGCGTCGCTTTGAAGATCACGGCCCCTCTCTCGATGAACTCTCTGGCGGCCGGAAGGCTGTCGAGATAAGTTGCCTGGTATTCTTCGATATCGTCGGCAGCAACCCTTGTTGCCTCACCCTCATATTGAACGGTGATGTTGTCGTCCCATCCGACCACGAAGGCGACGCCAGGGCGCTCCGCGAGATTGCCGAACTTTCGCGTCTCCTTGAAAGCGCTGAACACGACCTCAAGATTGTCGCGCACCGAGAAGTCGATCGTGGCAGCTTCCGGTTTTCCATCACGATGGCAGGTCGCGATCACCGCCAGCTTGTGCTTTCTCAGGAATTCAAGAAGCATGCGTTTCTTATGAAAATCATCCATTGACGCATCCCTTCCAATCTCGTGCCTTCCAGCACAGCATAATTAGCACATCGCTTTCCCTCGTTCGATGGCGGTCACTGCGCCGGGGCGAGGGTGGGGAGTAGCGGTTACGACCACTTTCGGTCCTTTGCAGACATTGAGGCTACAGGGCCGGCTCATTGACCGTCGGCGCGAACCTCAGTCCGTGATTACATATCTGCGTTGCACAATAAGCAGTACGCGTTTGCCTAAAACGGGAGCATAAGGTGCGTAGTGCCGCACGTAAGGATATCTGTCATGGATTGGTTTCCCATAGTCTTCGTGATTTTCAAGGTTCTCGCGTTGGGCACGGGAATGTACTTCGCCATCAAGTGGCATTACGATCAGGTGGATAAGATCGACAGAGGCTCGGTACTGCTCGCGGGCGGCAAGATCGCGGGAGCCTTCGTGCTGGCGCTGTTGGGTGTCGGGGCCGTCGCCTTCGTCATGAGCAGCATGCTGGGTTTGGACCTCGGTCTCTGACGGCGACCTAGGCGTAAACTAGCTAGGATTTTCCCGACAACAGCGAAAGCGCGGCACCGGGAACCCTTTGGTGAGCCAGCCATTGCACCGGTGTCACGCCGACTTCGGTGCGGAATGCCGTGCGTAGTGCATGGGCATCAGGGAAACCGCTGCGCACGGCGACATCGTCCAGCCCGCGTACGCCGGCAACCAATAGCTCCTTCGCTCGTGCCACGCGAACGCGCCTGATCCATTCGCCAAGACTACCTCCGGTACGGGCCCGGATATGGCGTGTCAGGCTCCGGCGGCTCATGTTCGAGCGCTTGGCCAGTTCATCCAGCGAAGGCGGCGCGATGGGATCGGCGCGCAAGACTTCGAGAAGTTCGGTCACTCGCCGATCGGCAGTCGATCCGATCGCTGGTCGCTCGATCAGTTGCGGTTGTCCGCCCGCGCGCTGAGGGGCGACGACAAGACGGCGCGCTATCCGGTTTGCTTCACCGATCCCGCAAATCCGGCCAAGCAGATGCAGGCAGCAATCCAGACCCGAAGCGACACCGGCGGACGTCAGGACGCGGCCTTCGTCCACGAACAGCGCAGCCGCATCGACCGTTACACGCGGATAGCGGGCCGCGAAGGTCTCTGCGTGTGCTCAATGGGTCGTTGCGCGCCGCCGATCCAGCAATCCGGCCTCGGCAAGCCCGAAGGCTCCCAGGCACAAGCCCACGACGATGGCTCCTCGAGCATCGGCCGCCTTCAGCTTGGCAACGATATCAGGCAATACGGGCTCGTCCACGCTCCGCCAACCCGGTAAAATGACGATATCGGCTTCATCGACAGCATCCAGCCGATGGGCTGCCTCGATGATCATGCCGCCGCTCGTGTTCAGCCGGAATTGATCCGAGCACACCTGAACCTGATGCCCACCCGCAAGAAGCTGCTCGCCAAACACGGCCAGCGGTGTGGATAGCATGAAGGGGCTGATATGGTCGTAAGCGATGATGGCGATGCGCATTGGCCCGATTTACACGATAAAAGGCAATCAGGCCACTCAACGGCGACGAAATCGGATGTCATCACTGTGGGCGAAACATCAAAATGGAGCCTCCCGATGACCCGCACCCTTCTCGTGATCGACGTTCAGAACGACTATTTTCCCGGCGGCGCACTGCCGCTCTGGGAGGCCGAAGAAACAGAGAAGCGGGTCGTCGAAGCGATCCGGCAAGCACGCGCAAGGGGTGACGGGGTTGTTCTCGTTCGGCACGTTTCGACAGCTCCGACGGGCCTGTTTGCCGCCGGCGGCCATGGCGTTGAGATCCGCCCGGCTGTTCTGGCTGCGGCTGGCGATGCTCCGGTGGTGACGAAGCAGTATGCAGACGCATTTCAGGAGACGAACCTCGCAGATCATTTGAGGGGAACGACGGAATTGCTGGTCTGCGGGATGATGACGCAGAACTGCGTGGTGTTTACGGCATTGTCACGCGCTGCGGAGGGCTTCCAGATCAAGGTGATCGACGATCTTTGCACCGCGCCTTTGGAGGTCGTCCATCTGATCGCTTTGAGTGCCTTACGGTCCAAGACGCGGGTTATCAGTTCTTCCGAGGTTTGAGGCGCGGCCAATCAGCCCGTCGACCTCCTGTCGGCACTTCCGCTTTGACAAATCGCCATTTCTGGCCCATATCCCCCGCAACAGCCGCCTGCGCGATTTTCGCGCGGGCGGTTTTGCGTTTGAATGGCGTTGTTTCTGCAATTCGTTCGCATCCGCACCGGTATTGGACATCTAAGAAGGCAGAGGGACAGAGATGAGCGAACAGGGAAACCTTACGGTTCGGAAGCTGGCATTCTGGGGCATTCCGATGTCGCTTGGGGTCATGGGCCTGAAGATGGTGGCATGGTGGGTCACGGGGTCGGTGGCGCTTTTGTCCGACGGGCTGGAATCGACAGTCAACGTCGTTGCCGCCTTTATCGCCTTCTTCGTCATCCGCTATGCGCAGAAGCCGGCCGACCATGACCATCCCTTCGGGCACCACAAGGCGGAGTATCTCTCGGCGGTTACCGAGGGTGTGCTGATCGTGGTCGCCGCTCTTTTGATCGTCAACGAGGCGGTGGGGCATCTGGCCGATCCCCGTATGCTTGAGGCGCCGGTGCTGGGTCTCGCCATCAACTTCGCGGCCGGCGTGATCAACGCCGTCTGGGCGCGGCTTCTGATCACGACCGGGCGAAAGTATCGCTCGGCGGCGCTGACGGCCGATGGCCAGCATATCATGTCTGACGTCGTGACCTCCGTCGGCGTGCTGATCGGCCTGTTGCTGGCGATTGCCACCGGTTATGCGATCTTCGACCCGATCCTCGCCATTCTGGTTGCCATCAACATCCTCTATCAGGGCTGGAAGGTGATTTCGCATTCGATCGGCGGGCTGATGGACCAGGCGGTCGAGCCGCAGGAAGAAGAAGCGATCAAGGCGGCGATCGCCACGCATGCGACGGGGTCGCTGGGCGTGCATGATCTGAAGACGCGTCGCGCCGGCGCCGTCACTTTCATCGATTTCCATCTTGTCGTGCCGGCCGCAATGTCTGTAAGGCAGGCGCACGATATCTGCGATCGCCTTGAGGATGCCATCCGCGCCGTGCATCCGGGCTCCAGCATCGCCATTCACGTCGAGCCGGAGGGCGAAAAGGCCCACGGCATCCGCGTCAAAGTCATCAAGGAGGCTTGAATGCCCAATACAGACGTCTCCAGCCTGTCCATGCTGGGAAAACAGACCGAAGCGCCGACCTCGCCCGAAACGGCGGTGCTGGAAAAAGTGCCCGCCAGCAATGCCGGCACCGATTATGTAGTGCGCTTCACCGCGCCCGAATTCACCTCGCTCTGCCCGATGACCGGGCAGCCGGATTTCGCCCATATCGTCATCGATTACATTCCGAACGAATGGCTGGTGGAATCCAAGGCGTTGAAACTCTTCCTGCACTCCTTCCGCAACCACGGCGCCTTTCACGAGGATTGCTCGATCTATATCGCCAAGCGCATCGTCGATCTGCTCGATCCGAAGTGGCTGAGGATCGGCGCCTACTGGTATCCGCGCGGCGGCATCCCGATCGACGTGTTCTGGCAGACCGGCAAGCCGCCCGAGGGCGTGTGGCTGCCCGACCAGGGTGTGGCGACCTATCGTGGTCGTGGTTGATCGGCCGCGGCTGAGTTCAGTCGGATGATTTGGCCGGATCGGGCGGGAAGCTTGCCCGGTCCATGCGCAGCGGGCGCTTCTCGCCGCCAAGCCAGCCACGAATGAGGTTGCGGGCCTTGATCGCCTCTAGCTTCAGACGCAGCAGGTTCTTGCGCAGCTTGCTGGGTGTGAAGGCGCGGTCGATCGACTTGCGGATGAAAGCCGCCTTGTCGGCGCTGCCGTCGAGGAACTGCATCTGTATGACGGGGGCGGGCTCGATCTGGTAGGCCTTAAGCCAGGCGCGATGCCACATGTAGGCATCGAGCAGGCCGTAGGTCTCGGTGTCCTTCAACATGCGCGCGGCGGCACCCGGGCCGATGACATAGCCGGCCGTGCCGACGCGGTTCTGGAACACGCGGCGGGCGCTATAGACGCCGTCGGTCCAGAGTGGATGTTTCGCGACGATATGATCGCGTGGCGCGAATTCGAGATCGTAGGCGATATCGTCGCCATCAGGGCGTGCTTCGATGCTTGCCAGCGCGTCGGCGAAGCTCTCGGAAAGCACGGCGTCGTCTTCCAGGATCAGCATCCGCTCGCCGCTATCGATGATCCTGCGCCAGGCGATGCGGTGCGAGGTGAAGCAGGCGACATCTTCGCGCAGCGTCGGGCTCGGCCAGCTGTCGGCGGCCTTCTGGCATTCCTCGGGTGTGAGGTCGCGGGCCTCGAAGGCATCCAGAAACTCGAAATCGAGGCCCAGCGCCTGCATCTGCCGCGTCTGGAAGCGCCGCCTTGTTTCCTCGGCCTTGCGGCTGATGATGAGGGTTTTCAATGCTCTGTCGTCCGCTCTGCGTTTCGTGAAGTCAATGATCGCGGCGGACCATATCGATGCCAGGAGGGCTTATCAATCGGTCGCGGGTCGCATGCACCGAAAGCTTGCAGAGGGCTGCGTTGCGACAACGACGCCACGGTCAAGTTAGGATTGTATAGATCGCCTCGTTCATTCGTAGGAGCCTCATCCTATCGGGGTAATTGCAGTCCTGAGTTTCATATCTAGTGTGGCGGAGGACAATTTCAGCGAGTGGGCAATTGCGAGCGGCGGTGCCCACGGTCAGTCACACGCTTTCACGATATCGGGTGTTCGGATGCTTCGAAATCTTATTTTCGGATGTGCCGCATTGCTTGCGGTTTTTGTCTCCGGCGGCATGAGTGCCAAGCACGAGATGTTTCCCTGGCCCCAGCTTTCGGCGCTGAAACACCGGTTTGCCGCGCCTGAGGCGGCGCCGCCTAGCCGCTACACCTTCGACGACAAGGAGCGTCTCATTGGAGACGAAACGAAGACGGCGGTCGCATGCCCCTCCCAGACCGATCGCACCGCTGTTCTCTTGGTGCTCGGCCAATCGAACGCGGCCAATGACGGCGGCCAGCGGCACAGATCGCAGTATGGCGAGCGGGTGATCAATGAGTTCGATGGCCATTGCTTCACCGCCGCATCGCCGCTCCTCGGCTCGACGGATACGAAGGGCGAATACTGGACCCGGATCGGCAATTCGCTGATCGCATCCGGACGCTATGACAATGTCGTCATTGCGCCGGTCGCCTATTCCGGCTCCGAGGTGGCACGCTGGGCCGATGGCGGCGATATCAACCCCGTACTCGTCGACAGCACGAAGAAGCTTCACGACGCCGGCTATCGCGTGACCAACGTGCTTTGGGTGCAGGGCGAGGCCGATTTCGTCTTGGGAACGAGCACGCAGGCCTATGAACAACGCTTTCTGTCGATGGTCGGGACGCTGCGTGGGCTTGGCGTCGCAGCTCCCGTCTACATCTCGGTGGCGACCAAGTGCCTCGAGCCCCGGAATGGCGGGCTTAAGCAGCATGCCGTGGACAATCCGATCGAGCGGGCGCAGCTTGCATTGCCGAAGAGCGGCAACGGCATCGTGCAGGGCGTGAACTCGGACGCGCTGCTCAATGGCGACGACCGTTACGATGACTGCCATATCGGCGGTTCGGGCGCGGAGAAGGTTGCAGCTGCATGGCGCGATCTGCTGCTCGCCGGTCCGCAGTTGCAGGCCTCGTCGCAATAAGGGTGCGCAAGGCGCTGGTTTGGTGGGGGCCGCTTCAGCGCGGCCCCGATGGCGTTCGGGCGTCGATCCCTAGACGTTGAAGCTGTCGTCGTTGCCGAAGTCGGACTGATCGTCGAAATTATCGTCGTCGTTGTCATAATCGGCCTGCTGCAGGCCGCTGTCGTCGTTATCGTTGTTATCTGCGACGTTGTTGTCAGCGACTGTGCGGGCGTTGTCGGCCTGCTGGCTGCCGCCGTCATTGTTGTAATAGTTGTTGATGACGGTTTCTTCCGTCGGTGCGCTTGATGGCGTGGCGCCAGTGCCGAGGCCGAGCGACGACATGTGGTTGCCGCTGAAGATGCCGCTCAGCGAATTGGCAAGCAGCATGCCGCCGGCGACACCGGCTGCGGTGCCGAGCGCGCCTTGCAGGAAGCTGCCGCCGGCCGATGGCGCCTGGGCCTGCTGGCTCCAGGGGCCAGAGGGTTGCTGCTGCATGCGCGGGGCGGTGTCGAAGCCCTGGTTTTGCTGGATCTGTTGGCGCGGGGCGCTGCCCCATGGGCCGCTTGATGCCGCTTCCGAAGGTGCCGGCTGTTGCCGCTGCTGCGGCGGCTGGCTGCTGCCGAAGATGGAGGAGAGAAAGCCGCCGCCTTGTTCGGCCTTGTGGGTGTCGCTCTGATCGGCCTCGAGCTGGCGGACGCGATCCTCAAGTTCCTTGATGTGACTGGCGGCGGCCTCCAGGCCCTTTTCCTGCACGATCACGGCCTGGGCCAGATAATAGGCCGCATAGGGCTGCTCGCGGGTGCTTTGCTCGACCAGTTGTTCGGCGTCGCGGTCGCGCGGCGTTGCGGCCGCGGTGCGGACACGCTCGAAAAGGGCGGTCAGGAGTTGGCGTTCTTCGGGTGACATCGGCTGTCTCCTTTGGCTTGTGCTCGCATATGGTCTCAAGTGGATCGCTTGAGAAGGACGTAGGAACGGATTGAGACTTTTCAAAGCCTCCACAAGTTACATTTCAGTAAGCCAATGACCCCTAACCATATCTTCACCCGTTCCGTGGCTTGTCTTTTTCACGCATTGTTTTACGCATTGAGTCGCACTATGTGCGGGGAACCCGAATTTACGTGAGAGAGGTTCGAATGAACGACGAAGACCAGGACGACAAGACGAAGGAACTGCCGCTCGGCAAGGAAACGGAGGCGAACCTTTTCAAGTCGCGTTCCATCTTCATCTATGGACCGATCAACCAGGAACTGGCGCAGAAGGTCTGCTCGCAGCTCGTGGCGCTTGCCGCGGCCAGCGACGAGGACATCCGCATCTACGTCAATTCGCCCGGCGGCCACGTCGAATCCGGCGATTCGATCCACGACATGATCAAGTTCATCAAGCCGAAGGTCTGGATGATCGGAACCGGCTGGGTTGCCTCCGCCGGCGCGCTGATCTATGTCGCCGCGCCCAAGGAGCAGCGCCTTTGCCTGCCCAACACCCGCTTCCTGCTGCACCAACCCTCGGGCGGCACGCGCGGCATGGCGTCCGACATCGAGATCCAGGCACGCGAGATCATCAAGATGAACGAGCGCCTGAACAAGATCATGGCTGACGCCACCGGCCAGTCTTACGAGAAGATCGCCGCCGACACCGACCGCGACTACTGGCTCTCTGCTGAGGAAGCCAAGGCCTACGGCCTGGTCTCGCGCATCGTGACGTCGCAGAGCGATATCTGATCGGATTGAGATAGAAGCGCCCTCGCTTGCCGGATGGTGGGCGAGGGCGTTTTTTTGTGGGCGTTTCGTAGCTCCTCATGCCGGCCTTGTGCCGGGATCCAGCCAAGGCGCGTCTGCGCCGTGAAAGAGCTGGTTAAAGCCAGGCGCCGAAAAAGAGTCTTCTCGCCGCGCGGACGCGCGTCGGCTGGATTCCCGCCACAAGGGCGAGAATGAGGGAGGTGGGGGGAGGCAACCGGCCCATCTGGCCTTGCGCGCCTGTTTGCGATACGGCTGCGTGACGCCATTTTTCGCTCCGAGTCCCCCGCATGCTTAAAGACTTCTCCGTGCAGGCCCTGTTCATGGGCGTTCTCACCGCTTTCGTCGGTTTCGCCAGTTCGTTCGCCGTCGTGCTGCATGGATTGCAGGCGGTCGGCGCGACCGAGGCGCAGGCGGCTTCGGGGTTGATGGCGCTGTCGGTCTCGCTCGGGCTTTGCGCGATCGTGCTCAGCGCCACATCGAGGTTGCCGATCAGCATGGCTTGGTCGACGCCGGGCGGCGCGCTTCTGGCCGCGACCGGGGTGGTCGAGGGCGGGTTCAATGCGGCCGTTGGGGCCTTCATCATCTGCGCGCTTTTGATCGTGATCGCCGGGCTGTTCAGGCCGCTGGGGCGGGCGGTGGCTGCGATACCGGCGCCGCTGGCCAATGCGATGCTTGCGGGCGTGCTGATCGGGCTCTGCTTCGCGCCGGTGAAGGCTGTCGGGTTCAATCCGTTGCTCGGGCTGCCGATCGTGCTTGCGTGGATCATCGTTGGCGCCTTCAAGCGGCTCTGGGCCGTGCCGGCTGCGCTGGCTGCCTTCGTGCTGGTCGTGGTCTTCGGGGTCGATGTGCCCGTGGGCGCGCTCGATACGGTCAAGCGCTCGCTGGTGCCGACGGTCGAATTCGTCATGCCGGTGTTCAACGTGCCGGCCTTCGTGTCGATCGCTTTACCGCTCTTCATCGTCACCATGGCCTCGCAGAACATTCCAGGGATCGCGGTCATGAAGGTCAATGGCTACGAGACCAAGCCTGGGCCGCTCTTTGCCTCGACCGGCTTTTTCTCACTGCTGTCTGCGCCCTTTGGCGGCCATGCCGTCAATCTTGCGGCGATCACGGCGGCCATGTGCGCCGGGCCGGACGCGCATCCGGATCCGAAGCGGCGCTACTGGGCGGTCATCGTCTGCGGCATCTGCTATCTCATCCTCGGGCCACTTGCGGGAGCCGTCACCGCATCCGTGGCGCTGGCGCCGCCGATCCTGATCCAGGCGGTGGCGGGGCTGGCGCTGGTCGGCGCCTTCTCGGGCTCGGCCATGGCGGCCTTCCAGGCGCCCGATACGCGCGAAGCGGCGGCGATCACTTTCCTGGTGACGGCATCCGGCGTCTCCTTCGGCGGCATTTCTGGAGCCTTCTGGGGGCTGCTGGCCGGCGGACTGATGATGGCGTTGCAGCGATTTGTGCAGATGAGGAAAAAATAATCGGGCACTTGCCAGTTTTTCGCGCGGCGGCTATACAGGCCGGCATGAAGAGCACGGGCATCATGATTTCTGAGCAGATTGCACGCGGGCGTATCGCCCTGCGCGACAATACGCGTGCCCTGACCTCGCTTCTTCTCCTCGGCCTTACGCGCGGTTGCCGGGTCCGTTGAGGAGCGCCCGGCGGCCCAAAGCCCGCCGGCCATAGCTCCTCTTCACATATCCCAAAAATCGATCAACCGGACGCTTTGCGCCGGATTCGTCATCGCCAACAGGCAGGCCATGCGCTATGACGCGGCCAGATGACGGGAATAGGAAGAGAAGACATGGACACGAAGACCCGCTCCCACGGCATGCCTGACGCGGCGATGAAGTATCGCCCTTATCCGCAGGTCAACATCCCCGATCGCACATGGCCGACCAAGACGCTGACCAAGGCGCCGATCTGGTGTTCCGTGGACCTGCGCGACGGCAACCAGGCTCTGGTCGACCCGATGGGCCACGACCGCAAGGCGCGGATGTTTCAGCTGCTGCTCGACATGGGCTTCAAGGAAATCGAGATCGGCTTCCCGTCGGCCTCGCAGACCGATTTCGACTTCGCGCGCTGGTGTGTCGAACAGGGCAATGTGCCTGACGACGTGTCGCTGCAGGTGCTGGTGCAGTGCCGTCCCGAGCTGATCACGCGCACCTTTGAAGCCTTGGAAGGCGCGAACAAGCCGATCGTGCATTTCTACAACTCGACGAGCGAGCTGCAGCGTCGCGTTGTGTTCGCCAAGGATGTCAACGGCATCAAGCAGATCGCGGTCGACGCGGCGAAGATGATTTCCGATATGGCGGCCAAGGCCGGCGGTGGCTATCGCTTCGAATATTCGCCGGAGAGCTTTACCGGCACCGAGCTGGAAGTGGCGCTGGAGATCTGCAACTCGGTCATCGAGGTGATGAAGCCGACGCCTGATAACAAGCTGATCATCAACCTGCCGTCCACCGTCGAAATGGCGACGCCGAACGTCTATGCCGACCAGATCGAATGGATGTGCCGCAATCTCGACAATCGCGAGAACCTCATCATCTCGCTGCACCCGCATAACGACCGCGGCACCGGCATCGCTGCCGCCGAGCTGGCCTTGCTGGCCGGCGCCGATCGTGTCGAGGGCACGCTGTTCGGCAATGGCGAGCGTACCGGTAATGTCGACGTCGTGACGATGGCGCTGAACATGTTCACGCAGGGTGTCGATCCCGAGATTGACTGCTCGGATATCGTGCGGATGAAGGACGTGTTCGAATATTCGAACCAGATGCCGATCGGCGAGCGTCATCCTTACGTCGGCGAACTGGTCTATACGGCGTTTTCCGGCTCGCACCAGGATGCGATCAACAAGGGCATGAAGGCGATCAAGGTCGCCAATCATCCGGTTTGGGAAGTGCCTTATCTGCCGATCGATCCGCAGGACGTCGGCCGTTCCTACGAGGCGATCATCCGCATCAACTCGCAATCCGGCAAGGGCGGCATCGCCTATATCCTGCAGCAGGATTACGGCCTCAACCTGCCGCGCAACCTGCAGGTGGAGTATCGCGAGGAGATCCAGCGGATCACCGACGAAGAGGGCAAGGAGCTGCCGTCGAAGCGGATTTACGACCACTTCATCGAGCGCTACGTGACGCAGCCGAAGGGCCGCATCAAGTTCGTCGATCACCAGACCTTCGCCGATCCCGAGCGCAAGGGCGTCCGCGTGGTTTCCGCCGAGATCACCGATAACGGCGTGACGAAGACGATCGAGGGACGCGGCAACGGTCCGATCGATGGCTTCATCAATGCGCTCTCGGAGTATCTCGGGGTCGAGATGGCGGTGCAGGATTATTCCGAGCACTCGCTGCAGCACGGCTCGAACGCCTCGGCGATCTCTTATGTCGAGACGTCCTATCCCGGCGGCAAGCTCTTCGGCGCCGGCATCAGCACCAACATCGTCGGCGCGTCGCTGGAAGCGATCGTCTCGGCGGCAAACCGGGTGCTTGATGTGCGGGCCGGCAAGGCTTGAGTTCGGCTGCTTGACGGTGGCGAGCTATTTCTCGCCGCTATCGGCGGTATCGCGACATCCCTATCATCTCCTCATCCCGGCCTTGTGCCGGGATCCAGCCGACGCGCGTCTGCGCGGCGAAGAGAGTCTTCCAACCCAAGGACTTGGGTTGGCTGGATTCCTGTGACAGGCACAGGAATGAGGGTGGTGAGGTTTGCGGCGAGACACCAAGCGGCGAGCACGTTGACCGCCGCCGTTCCAGCTCACCTCAAATCGCGGTGGCGATCTGCATGGCGAGTTGGCTGAGTGATGCCTCGGAGGAGGGGCCGATCAGCATGTAGGAGGTGCCGGCATTGTGCCAGGTCACCAGGCCGATCTCGTCGCGGATCGTTTCCTTGAAATCCTCGGCATCATCCGGCTGGTTGTCCTTGCGGAAGGCGATCGTGGCGAGGTCGCCGTCGGCGCTGGTGTAGACCAGCTGGCCGACCGGGCGGCCGTTTGCCAAGGTCACGCGGGCGCCCTGGAAGGTCCAGCCCTCGGAGACGAGATCGGGGACGCGGAAGGCGACGCCGACAGTTGTCGTGAGCCAGGTGGAGATTTCTTCCGGTTGGGTGGCCGGGACTTCGAAGATGTGACGCGGCTGGCGCGCGAGCAGCCGCTGGTTGGCGAGCATGTCGCCCAGCCATTCCGTCGTTTCGCTCGCCTGCGCGGCATCGACGGCCTGCGCGGTCTGCGCCGCGGTATGGCTCGTGCCGACGATATAGCCGATGCCGCAGCCGGCGATGAGAAGCACGATCGCGGCCACGAGCGCCTGCGGGCCTGACGGCGCGAACTTGAACGGCTGGCGCGACTGGCGCGGCGCGACCGGGGCCTTGGGCGGCTGCACGCTCTTGATCGAGCGCACCAGCGCCAGGGGAACCGGTTCCTTCAGGATATCGTCGAGCCGGCGCTTGCCGAAATCGGCGCCGTTGCGCAGCTTGTCGTAGATCCGCCGCGCGCCGTCGTCGGTTGCCAGGCGCTGTTCCAGCTCGTGCTTCTGCTCGGGCGTCGTCTCGCCATCGAGAAGGGCGGTCAGCTGGGCATCGAGCGGCAGTTTCTTGAAGTCGAGCAAATCAGAACCTGTGGGAATGGTCGTCGGCGAGGCTGGCGAAGTGCAGTTTCGCCTGCGCCAGCTGCGACATGATGAGGGTGGGGGCGACGCCCATGATATCGCCGGCCTGCTGGTAGCCATGGCCTTCGATCGATACCAGCAGGAAGGCGCTGGCGATGCCCTCGGGCATTTCCGCGATCATCCGGTGGATCGCGTCGGAATCGATGATGGCGGCGCGGTCGCGCGTGGCCGTGCGGATATCGGTGACGTTGGTCTTGTTGACCGCATGCGGCTTGCGCTTGCGGTGGTCCTCGCTCCATTGCTGGCGCATCAGCGTATAGACCCAGCTGTCGAGCCGGCCCTCGCCCTGCCATTGATTGCTCTTGGCAATCGCACGCTGACAGCCGGCCTGGACGAGTTCGTCGGCGCCTGCTGCATCACCCGCGAGCGTCATCGCGAACCGCCGCAACCGGGGCAGGAGACCCACAAGATCGCGTCTGATGTCGATGGTCGTCACAGGTTGACGCATGGTTTTCCCGAGGTGAATGCCTGGTATCGGGAGCCGCTGCGGATCCCTGACCTGGCGCATGTGCGAATTATATCGTCTCTGTGTCCTTTATGAAACAAATCGCCGCTGCTTCGCAAGCAAAAGGCCACTTATCTCACGGGTTCCCAAAGCTTTTTTCGGGTGATCCCTCGGGCTCAATAGGTCCTGTAGCCGTGGAGCGACTGAAGGAGCGAGCGGTAAGCCCAAGTGTTCTCGCCGCCGCGGTCGCGGATCTCGACCAGCTGCACGCGCGCGCCCTGCTCATCACCCTGTTCCATCAAAGCTTGGCCCATATATGACCGCGCGAGAATATAGTTCCCGTCGGCCTGCAGCGCCTTGCGATAATAGGACATGCCAAGCTCCATCCGGCCGGCCTTGCGGTTGGCGTAGCCCAGATAGTTCAGGATGCGCGGGTCGTTCTGGTTCCGGGCGAGGTTGAGCACGGTGATGGCGTTGTCGTACTGGCCGGCATAGGCGAATTCGCGGGCGGCCTTGTAGAGATCGTCGTCGTTGAAGGTCTGCTTGTTCGGCGTGACGCATTCCTTCTTCTTCTTGTCCCAGACCTTGCCGTCGGCGCACTTGGTGGTGGTTTCGGTCTTTGGCGGCGGCTTGGTTTCGTCGGTCTCTTCGCCGGCGGCGAAGGCGGGGGCAGAGAAGGTGAAGGCGAGAAGGCCGGCGAGCGCCAGGCCTCGGAGCGGGGTCATGGATGGCATGCGACGTCTCCTGACATCAGATCGCTAATATAAGGAGTGTACGCCTAGATCGGGAAATACCAAGAGGCGATCGGTTGCGATTTATGGTTTTTCGCCTGAGTTCGCGCAGTGATTCAACTTGTGGCGAAACTGATTCCGGAAATGGCGCTAAAGCCTGAAGATATCGACGCTTTCCGGGTTGATGTCGTCGCCCGACGGGCTGAGGCTGAAGCGTTCGCCCTTGAGGCTCCAGGCGCCGGGTGAGCCGTCGATGCTGAAGAGGTTATAGGCGGCGGGCGGCTTCGAGCCACCGGGGCCTTGCGAGCCCGAGGCGATGCCGACGACAGGAACCGGTCCTGTCTGGCCGCGCAGCCAGTGCACCGTGTTCAGGTGGGTGTGGCCATGCAGTACGAGTTCGGCGCCGCCGGTGGAGATGACAGCGGCGAAACGGCGGATACCGATCATGCGCTTGTGGAAGGATGTGGCGCCACGGATCGGCGGATGGTGGATCATGACGACGCGAAACAGGCCTGCTTCGCCGGCGGCGCGCAGCATGTTCACGGTCTCGCGGGCTTGCCGCTCGCCGAAAAAGCCGCTGGCGGCGAAGGGCGGCGTTGCCACCGCCGTCGAGCAGCCGACGATTGCGACTTTTCCGCGAATGCGCAGATAGGGGAAGATGTGCTTGTTCTCCTGCCATTCGGCAGGCGCGAGATCGCCGCGCACGTTATCGTACCAGGCGCGCATCGACTTTTCGTAGGCGCCGGGCACATAGGCGTCGTGATTGCCGGGGACGACGGAGTAGTCCTTGGGATCGCCGAGTTCGCGCAGCCAGCCGGCGGCGGCGCGGATTTCAAGCCCGCTCGCGAGATTGACGAGATCGCCCGTGATCGCCATGTGATCCGGCTGCTTTTCTCTTATATCGTCGAGCAGCAGATCCAGCGTGCCGCCGAAAAGGTGCTTGCGCCGATTGCGATGCCAGTTCACAAAGCCGGTGATACGCTTGGAAAAGAGTTCACGGAAAGAGATGTGGGGCAGCGGCCCGAGATGGACGTCTGAAATGTGCGCGAGCTTGAACATGGGTGCACACATAGCTCACGGCAGCCGTATTTCAAACACATCTCCTCGCACATCTGCTTGAACGGATTGATGGAATTGGAAGACGCGTGAAAGAAATCCGCCACTGGCAATCGCGCCTGATGATGCGCGTGGTGCATATCTACTTCGCCTTCGCGCGCGGCATGACCATGGGCGTGCGCGCCGCCTGCTTCGATGACAGGGGCCACGTGTTTCTCGTGCGGCACAGCTATGTGCCCGGCTGGCACATGCCGGGCGGCGGTATCGAGCGCAACGAGACGGCCGAGGACGCGCTGGTCAAGGAGCTGCGCGAGGAGGGCAATCTCGTGATTTTGGGACGGCCGGAGCTCGTTCAGGTCTATCTCAATACCTCGGCCACGCGGCGCGACCATGTCGTGTTCTACCGCGCCAAGGTTAAGCAGACGGCGCCGCGACTGCCGGATCGCGAGATCGTCGAATGCGGTTTCTTCGCGCTCGACGCGTTGCCGGAGGGGACGACGGCGTCGACGCACCGTCGTCTTGCCGAGATCGCCGGAGAGAGACAGCCCGACCAGGTCTGGTAGGCCGGGCCGCTTAGCCTGCGTCTAGGCGGCGGCGCGTTCGCCGCGGCCGTGCGGGCGGTCGAGGTCCAGTTCCGGGCCAACGGGGACGATACCGGTCGGGTTGATCGTCTTGTGGCTGCGGTAATAGTGGTCCTTGATGTGGCGGAAGTCGACCGTCTCCCTGATCCCCGGTGTCTGGTATAGGTCGCGCAGATAGGCGGACAGGTTCGGGTAATCGGCGATGCGGCGGATGTTGCACTTGAAGTGACCGACATAGACGGGGTCGAAGCGCACCAGCGTGGTGAAGAGCCGCCAATCGGCCTCCGTCAGCCGGTCGCCAAAGAGATAGCGGCCCTTGCCGAGGCGGTCTTCCAGCATGTCGAGCGTTTCGAAGAGCTTGAGCACGCTTTCCGAATAGGCGTCCTGGGTGGTGGCAAAGCCAGCCTTGTAGACGCCGTTGTTGACGGTGTCGTAGATAAGCGCGTTCAGATCGTCGATCTCGCCTCGGAGGTCCTGCGGGTAGAAATCGGTGGTCGAGCCGGTCAGCGCGTCGAAGGCGCTGTTGAACATGCGGATGATCTCGGCGGATTCGTTGCTGACGATGGTATTGGTCTTCTTGTCCCACAGCACGGGCACGGTGACGCGGCCGGAATAATGCGGATCAGCCTTCACATAGATGTCGGAGAGCGCCTTGGCACCGAAGAGCGGATCGCCGGTGGCGCCGTCGCCGACCTTGAATTCCCAGCCCTTTTCCAGCATCAGCGGATCGACGACGGAGACCGAAATCAGGTCTTCCAGCCGCTTCAGCTTGCGGAAGATCAGCGTGCGATGCGCCCAAGGACAGGCGAGCGAGACATAGAGATGATAGCGCCCGGCCTCGGCCTTGAAGCCTTCCTTGCCCGACGGGCCGGCGCTGCCATCCGGCGTGATCCAGTTGCGGAACTGCGAGGCGGCGCGCTTGAAGTGACCCTTGGTCTCCTTCGTATCGTACCAGACGTCCTGCCAGACGCCGTCGACCAGCATACCCATGGTGTCTACTCCTTCGATCTTTCGTTGCCCGTTAGATATCGCGCTTGGGCGGATTTTGCAGTGGGGCAATGATTGAACAGTGCGTCACGCGCTGATTGCGCGCGGCAGTGCGATTGCTACTTGACGCTCAAGGCGGCGATCAGCGCGCGAAGCGCCGGCGGCGATTGACGGCGGCTCGGGTGGTAGAGGTGAAAGCCGGGGAAGGGCGGGCACCAGTCGTCGAGCACCTGCACCAGCGCGCCAGAGGCGATCTCGTCGGCCACGTCGTGCTCCATCATATAGCCGAGCCCGACGCCGGCACGCACGGCAGCTGCCGGAAGCTCGCCATCATTGACGATAAGCGGGCCGCTGGTGCGGATCTTGATCTCCTTGCCGTCCTTTTCGAACTCCCAGGGAAGCAGTCCGCCCGAGGTTGTCAGGCGGTAGCCGATGCAGGCGTGGCGCTCGAGATCGTAGGGCGTTTCCGGCGGCGGGATGCGGGCGAAGTAGGAAGGCGTGCCGACGACGACGGTGCGCAGTTCCGGTCCGACGCGCACCGCGATCATGTCCTTGTCCACCGTCTCGCCGAGGCGGATGCCGGCGTCGAAGCCTGAGGCGACGATATCGGTCAGCCCGTCCTGGATGATCACCTCGACGTTGATATCGGGATGGACGAGCAGGAATGCGGGGAGTTTCGGCACCAGCACCATTCTGGCGGCATAGGCGAAGGTGGTGATGCGGACCGTGCCGGAGGGGTTGTCGCGCCATTCGGCCAGCGCTTCGAGGCCGCCTTCGATATCCGAGAGCGCCGGGTTGAGCGATTGCAGAAGCCGCTCGCCAGCCTCGGTGGGCGCGACGCTGCGGGTGGTGCGGGCAAGCAGACGGACGCCCAATCTCTCCTCCAGACCGCGCATCGCGTGGCTGAGCGCCGAGGGCGACATGCCGAGGACGGCGGCAGCGCGGGTAAAGCTGCGCTCGCGGGCGATGGCGGCGAAGGCGAGGAGATCGTTGAGCGTTCCGCGTTCCATTGCTGCATTCTGCTCACAAGTTCATGCGATGGGCAACCGCTAATCCTGTGGGGTCCGCCGGCCTAAATGGTGGGGTGTGAACAAGGAGCACGGATATGGACCTTACCAGCTATCGCACCCTCGGACGCTCGGGACTGATCGTCAGCCCGCTGGCGCTTGGCACCATGACCTTCGGCGCCGGGCGATGGGGCGCCAACGAGCAGACCTCGCGGGCGCTGTTCGACGCCTATGTCGATGCCGGCGGCAATTTCATCGACACGGCGGATATCTATTCGGCCGGCCGCAGCGAGGAGATGCTCGGCGCGTTTCTCTCCGACAGCGGGCAGCGCGACCGGCTGGTGGTGGCGACCAAGTCGGGATTTCCGCGTGGCGCGGGCACGCCGCTCTGGGGCGGCAACGGGGCGAAGAACATCCGCCTCGGCATCGAGGGCTCGCTGAAGCGGCTGCGTACCGACTATATCGACATGTACTGGATGCATGTGTGGGACCAGACGACGCCGGCCGATGAAGTGTTGCAGACGCTTGCCGATGCCGTGCGGGCCGGAAAGATCCTGCATTACGGCTTTTCCAACACGCCGGCATGGTATGTGGCGCGGATCGCAACGCTTGCCGAGGCGCATGGGCTGCCGAAGCCGATCGGCCTGCAATATGCCTATTCGCTGATCGATCGCGGCGTCGAGCTCGACCTGATGCCTGCGGGCGCCGAATTCGGGCTTGGCATGGTGCCCTGGAGCCCGCTTGCGGCGGGTCTTTTGACCGGCAAATACGGCCGCGAGATGCTGGCCGAGGCCGGGCGAGCCACGGCCTTGCCGGACAAGACCTCGGAGACATCGGAGAGCGGCAGCAACGGCCGGCTGAACGGCGACAATCCTTTCGGCGGCATGCTGTTTACCGAGCGCAATTTCGATGTGGTCGATGTGGTGACCTCTGTCGCGGCCAAGATCGGCCGGTCGGCGGCCGAGGTGGCGCTCGCCTGGGTGGCGCGGCGCGCCGGCGTTTCGTCGGTGCTGATCGGCGCCAGCCGGGTGGAGCAGCTGCAACAGAACATAGCATCGCTCGATGTTGTGCTCGATGAGGCGATGCTGGAACGGCTGGAGCAGGCAAGCGCGCTGCCGCTGCTCAACCCCTATTTCATCTTCCAGATGCCGACCAGCCGACTGTTCGGCGGCCAGACGGTCGAGCGCTGGCCGAGGGGATGATAGTGCCCGCCCTCGGCCCTTTGTCGAGCGCAACATAGAGCGGGCCGGTCGCTATTGGCAGGTTCAAAACGCGATCAGCCATCCGTCGAGATGGTCAGGGCCTTCCAATCCTCGATCTCCTGCTGCAGCTCACGAACGCGCTCCGACACGAGCTTCAGGGCATCGCTGCCGAGCAGCAGTTGCGGCGGCGGTGCGTCGGCCTCGATCAGAGTGAGAACGGCTGCGGCGAGCTTGTCGGGGTCGCCCAGTTGCTTGCCGCTTTTTTCCTGCCGGGCGGTGCGGATCGGGTCGAAGATGGCGTCGTAGTCGGCGATGGACCTTTCCGTCCTGACCATGGAGCGTCCGGCCCAGTCAGTTCTGAACGAGCCGGGGCAAAGGGCTGTGACATGCACGCCGAAGGGCGCCATCTCGGCGCGCATCACCGCCGATATGCCCTGCAGCGCGAACTTGCTACCGCAGTAGTAGGCGATGCCGGGCATGGTGATCATGCCGCCCATCGAGGTGACATTGACGATAAAGCCCTTTCGGCGCTGGCGAAAGCGCGGAAGGAAGGCCTTGGCGACCGCGACGGCGCCGAAGACGTTGACGTCGAACTGGCGGCGCATCTCTTCGAGCGGCGATTCCTCAAGCACGCCCTCGTGGCCATAGCCGGCGTTGTTGATGAGGACATCGATCGGGCCGTGTTCGTCTTCGGCCTTTTCCACAACATCGGGGATGCGGTCGAAATCGGTGACGTCGCAAAGGGTGGTGATGACGCCGGGCAGCGCTTCGGCCAGGGATTGGCGCGAGGCCTCGGAGCGGACGGTACCGATGACCTTGTGGCCCATTTTCACGGCGCGAGCAGCAATGGCGAGGCCGAAGCCGGAATTGGCGCCGGTGATGAAGATGGTTTTGCGTGACATGATCAACAGGTCTCCTTGATATTGAGCGGATTGATAAATACTCTTGGAAGCTGGCTGTTTCGATTGCGGATTGTCTGAGTATGTTGCCAAATCCTATCAAGGTGGACCATGTCGGCTCGGCGCGCCGCAGGCTGGTGGAGCTTGCCGGGGCGCTTGCTCCCGTGCAGGGGTATAACCTGACAGCGCTGTCTTCGGTGCGCCTGCTGCGGACGGAGGCAGTGCTTCACGACATCCCCGTCCTCTACAAGCCGGGTGCCGTTTTCGTGCTTCAGGGAAGCAAGCAGGGCATGCTTGAGGGGGAAATCTATCTCTACGACGAGGACCACTATCTAGCGGTGTCGGTTCCCGTGCCCTTCCGAATGCGATCGATCGCGAGCCCCGAGCGCCCGCTGCTTGCCGTCTATGTTGATTTCGACATGCAGATGGCGGCCGAGATCGCCATGCAGCTCGAGACGCATGGTGGATTGGCGGATGATAAGCCGCGCGGTCTCGTGTCGAGCAGGATGTCAGACGATATCGAGGACGTGTTGCTGCGTCTTCTGACGGCACTCAGAAAACCCACCGATGTGGCGGTTCTCGGCGAGGGACTTTTGCGGGAGTTGCATTATCGTGTGCTGATCGGGCCGCAAGGTGCGGCGATGGTTGCGGCCCTTAAACGCCAGGGCGCGTCCGGCAAAGTGGTGCAGAGCCTGGGCTGGCTGCGGGAGAATTACGGCGCGGAGATATCGATCGCCGATCTGGCCAGGCAGGTCGGGATGAGCGTTCCCTCCTACCACCTCCGCTTCAAGGAGCTGACAGGCAGCAGCCCGATGCAATATGTGAAGGCGATGCGGCTTCATGAGGCGCGGCTGATGATCGCCCGCCACAGCAGCACGATCGCGGAGATTGCGGCTTCGGTCGGCTATGCCAGCCCTGCGCAGTTCAGCCGCGACTTCAAGCGCCATTTCGGGCGGACCGCATCGGAGGAGGCGAAGTGGGTGCGCCATCACCTCGGTGAAATCGTCTGAGTTTCATTCGGGGGCGGCAATCTTTTCCCATAGACGACCGATTTTTTTCCTGCTATCGGCCTTTCCACGATTTCAGGAACCCGATTTGATGTCCGCATCCAGAACCCTGCGACGACGCTGATGCTCCCGAACGCCCAAGGGCGTGTTCGAGAACCCATCATTTTGTCTATCCGGTTTCTGTCTCTTCATGCACAAGCACGATCTGGTCTACCTCACTGAGGACGCGTCGCACGACGCCGCTATCGAACACATCAACGAAGAAGCATTCGGCCCAGGTCGGCACACCCGTGCCGCCGCGCGTATTCGCGAGCAGGGGCCGCATGATCTGTCGCTCTCCTTCATCTGCGCCGATGACGGCGAGACGATCGCATCCGTCCGGATGACACCCGTCATGGCCGGCGATGTGCCCGGCCATCTGCTCGGGCCGCTTGCCGTTCGCCCCTCGCACAAGAACCGCGGCATCGGCAGGGAACTGGTGCGGATCGCGGTGGAAGCGGCCAAGCGCAAGGGCTCCGAGGCCGTCATCCTCGTCGGCGATCCGCCCTATTACGGGCCGCTCGGCTTCGAGAAGGTCGCCTATAACGCGCTGACCTTCCCGGGACCGGTCGATCCGGGCCGTGTGCTTGTCGTGCCGCTCGGCGAGGACGTGCATGGCCGGCTGAAGGGCTTAATCGGCTGGCGCAAATAGGCCATCTGTTCTATTGAGCTATCTTAGGGTCGCCGGTTTTGGTGGTCTTTCAGATGCTTGAGGGGGAGAAGGCATGGCGCGCATTTCAATCGACGAGGCGCTGGATCGCGCGGGGACCGGACCGTTTCAGCGGCGGCTTCTAGGCATTTTCGGTCTCGTCTGGACGGCGGATGCGATGCAGGTGCTGGCGGTCGGCTTCACCGCCGCCTCGATCGCCGCGAGCTTCGGGTTGACAGTGCCGCAGGCGCTGCAGACTGGCACGCTGTTCTTCCTGGGCATGCTGATCGGCGCCTACGCCTTCGGCCGGCTGGCCGACAAGGTCGGGCGGCGCAATGTGCTGCTGCTCACGGTCGCCTGCGATGCGGTGTTCGGGGCGTTGTCGGTTTTCGCGCCGAGTTTCACCATCCTGCTTGTCCTGCGCTTTCTGACCGGCATCGCCGTCGGTGGCACGCTGCCGGTCGATTATGCGATGATGGCGGAGTTCCTGCCGTCGAAAAGCCGTGGCCGTTGGCTGGTGGCGCTGGAGGGTTTCTGGGCGATCGGGACGCTGATCGTGGCGCTTGCGGCATGGGCGGCGAGTGTCGCGGGCGTTCAGGACGCGTGGCGCTACATTTTCGCGGTGACGGCGGTGCCTGCCATCCTCGGGCTCGGCCTACGTTTCTTCGTGCCGGAATCGCCGCTCTATCTCTTGCGCGGCGGTCGCGGCGAAGAGGCGAAGACGACGATCAACCGGGTCCTTGTGGCCAATGGTAAGCCGGCACTTGGTACCGACGACGAGCTGGTCTCGCCGGCGCATGCGGCTTCCGAAGGCGTGTTTTCGGGCGCGCTTCGCCGCCGCACTGTCATGATCCTGGCGATCTGGTTCCTGGTGTCGGTCTCGTATTACGGCGTCTTTACCTGGATGCCGGCGAAGCTTGCGGGCGATGGCTTCGGTTTCGTCCGGGGTTACGGCTTCCTGGTTTTCGTGGCGCTGGCACAGATCCCCGGCTATGCGCTCGCCGCCTATGGCGTCGAGGCCTGGGGCCGCAAGCCCACGCTGATCGGCTTTTGCCTTCTATCGGCGGCGGGCTGCCTGCTCTTCGTCGTCTCCAGCGTCGATATCATGGTCGGGGCGTCGCTGCTGATCATGAGCTTCGCGCTGCTCGGGACATGGGGCGCGCTCTACGCCTATACGCCGGAACTCTATCCGACCGCGGTACGGGCGACCGGCATGGGCACGGCGGGCGCGGTCGCGCGGCTTGGCGGACTGCTCGCACCGTCGCTGATGGCGCTTGTCGTTTCCGAAGGGCTCGGCGTTGCGATCGGCCTCTTCGCCGGCTTCCTCGTCATCTCGGCGCTGGCGGCGGTGGCGATCGATTCGGAGACGCGGCAGGCATCGATCGCCTGAGGGGGCGCTTTCTTGTTCTTTGCATGCCGCAATGCCATATTGAAATAAGGCAGAAGGATCGACGCGCGTGACCGATAGCGAGACGGCAAAAATGCTGGCAATCATGGAAGCCATGTTCAATGGTCAGAAACGGACCTTGGGCATGGTCGAAGCCGCTATCGACAAGTTCAGCACGGTCGAGACCGAGATCTCCAAGCTCAACCGCAAAATGAACAGCCTGCACGAACTTGCGCTCCGGCATCACAGCGAGACTTCAGGGCGGCTGGAGGCGATCTCGGCTCGGCTTGAGGAGACCGAACGGCTGCTTGACGACCGCGTGAACGACCTCAAGCGGACCCAGATCGATGTGGTAGGGCAGTATAACGAGGTGCTGACAGCCTTGCGCGATGCATCGCATGCCTCTCGCATCGCGGAAGAGGTTCAGTCGCGACTGACCGAGGTCGAGGCGAAGATCGCTCATCTCTGAGGCGGGTGACGGTATCCGCTATACGGCGCGAGTATCTGAAGGCGTCAGCGCCTTGCGCAGAAACGTCCGCGTGCGGCCCTTCGGGAATTCCGGCAGTTCGCCGAAGATCTCGTATCCCTGTTTCAGATAGGCCTTGAGCGCCGTTGGGCTGAAGGTGTCGATCCAGGCGCCGTGGCAGCCACGACTTGCGGCTTCCTGTTCGGCCATTGTCAGAAGCCGGCCGGCGAGGCCGATGCCGCGCTGGTTTTCGGGGACGAAGAGCAGCTGGGTGAAGAGCCAGCCCCAGGCGGTGTAGCCGGAGAGGCCGCCGACGACCGTTCCATCCTCGTCGCGGATGAGCACCGCTAGCGTCCGGCGATCGGCCGGGCCAACGTCGGCGTGGTTGAAGGCTGTGAGGGTCTCTCCGATGACCGCGAGGTCATCGGGGGAGGGCGTGGCGGTCAGTTCGAGTTGCGGCATTGCTCTAGCGGCCCTCGCGCCACCACATGGCGCCGAAGGCGAGCAGCAGGATGCCGACGCCGGCGAAGCCCGCGAAGAGCGGCAGCGTGTTGATGCCCTTCAGCACGGTCTCGTTGGTCAGGCGGATCTGCATGCGGTCGTTGTCGGCGACGCGGATTTGGCCGCGCACCGGCAGGATCGGCGGGATCTCGACATTGCCGTCGGTGTCCGAGACGCGGGCGACGAGGCCTCTTGTCTTGTCCGATATTGGCTTCAGCACGTCAGGCGTCGAGATCATCGCCTTGAACTCCGGCGCATCGACGGCGCCGACATGCACGAGCGTGCTCATCTCGCCGTTGCGGATCTCGAAGAGGCCGATTTCGTCCATGCGCTTCTCGGCCTTGAAGAGGCCGGGCTCGGACTGGACGAGCGGCAGCGTCTCGGTCTTGCCGGAGGGGTAACGCACGGTGGCGTGGCCGGGATTGTCGCCGATGGTCTGGCGGGTGATTTCGAGCGTGCGGCCGGAGGCGCGGGCTGTTAGTGCTTCCTCTTCCAGCGCCGGTTCCTTCATCAGCCAGTGGGCGACGCGGCGATAGAGCGAGACGTGCGGGCCGCCGCCTTCAAAGCCACGGGCCCAGAGCCAGCCCTGATCGGACAGGAGCATGGCGACGCGGCCCTGGCCGGCGCGGTTCAGCACCAGGAGCGGATTGTTGTCGGCGCCGACCATGACGGTCTCGCCCTGCGGCGGCTCGACGCCGACCGAGCGGAACCAGCGGCCCCAATGCGGCGGCTCGTCGTTGGAGCCGTCGAGACCGCGGGTGACCGGGTGTTTCTTGCCCTCGTCGGAGAGGCGCGGATAGAAGGCCTTTTCGACCATCTGGCCGGTCGGGGCGGCGGGGAGAACCGAGGACAGCGGCGTCAGCGCGATCGAATCCGGGCCAGCATGCTCGGGACCTGCGGCGATCAGCAGCGCGCCGCCGTTTTCGACATATTGGGCGATGTAATCGTAATAGAGGATCGGCAGCACGCCGCGATGCTGGTAGCGGTCGAAAATGATCAGGTCGAAGTCCTTGATCTTGTCGACGAAGAGTTCTCGCGTGGGGAAGGCGATCAGCGACAGTTCGTTGATCGGCGTGCCGTCCTGCTTTTCCGGCGGGCGCAGGATGGTGAAGTGGACGAGATCGACGGAAGCGTCGGATTTCAAAAGGTTGCGCCAGGCGCGCTCGCCGGCATGCGGCTCGCCGGAGACGAGCAGCACGCGCAGGTTCTCGCGGATGCCATCGATGACGTGGACGGCGCGGTTGTTGGCTTGCGTCACTTCGCCGGGCAGGGCGGCGACCGAGAATTCCAGCACATTGCTGCCGCCGCGTTCGACCTTGAAGGAGAAGGGCGTATCGCGGCCGGGTGTCGCCTGCAGCGTTGCGATCTCGTTGCCGTTGAGCTTGACCGTCACGTCGGCGGTGCCCCCTGGGCTCGGGCCGTCGTCGAAGACGCGCAGCACCAGTTGCTGCTCCTCGTTGACGATGCCGAAGCGGGGCGCCTTGATGACCTCGATGCGGCGGTCGAATTCGTTGGCCTTGCCCGTGATCAGGCCGTGGATCGGGGCGTCGAAGCCGAGCGCCTGATTGACGCCGGGCACGTCGTGAATCTGGCCGTCGGTGAGCATGATGGCGCCGCCGATGCGGGCGGGCGGTACGTCGGCGACGGCGGCAGACAGCGCGTTGAAGAGGCGCGTCGAAGGGGCGTCGGAATCTTCCGGCTCCGTGGCATCGACATAGCGCGGCTCGACATTCGGGAAGCGGGCGAGGCGGTCCTTCAGCGCGGCCAGCGCGTCGTCGGTCATCTTGATGCGCTCGGGCGTCTGCTGGCTCTGGCTGCGGTCGACGATAACAGGGACGACCGTCGAGAGCTGCTCGCGGTCTTCCTGCATCAGCAGCGGATTGGCGAGCGCTGCCAGAAGCGCCAGCGCCGCGACGGTGCGGATCCAGGCGCCGCGTACACCCCTGAAGATGGCGAGTGCGGCGATGGCGACGACGATGACGGTCAGGCCAGCTAGCAGCGGCCAGGGGATGAAGGGCGCGAAATCAACCGTCATGTCACTGCCCCAGCCGTTCGAGGAGGGCGGGGATGTGGACCTGGTCGGTCTTGTAGTTGCCTGTGAGCATATACATCATGATGTTGACGCCGCTGCGGTAGGCGTATTCGCGCTGCGCCTCGTCAGGGGGCACGGTCGGCAGCAGCGGGACGCCATTGTCGTCCACGGCCCATGCGCCGGCGAAGTCATTGCCCGTGATCAGGATCGGCGAGACGCCGTCGGCGGTTGCCGCCGACTTGGCGTTGTTGGAGCGGTTGTCCTGGCGCGCCTCGATCCAGAGCGGGCTGCCGGCATAGCGGCCGGGGAAGCTCGACAGAAGATAGAAGGACTTGGTCAGCACGTGGTCGGAGGGGACCGGCTCCAGCGGCGGGATGTCGAGATTTGCAAGGATCTGCTGCAGGCGCTCGCCATTGGCGCTGCTGCCGCCGCTGTTGTCGAGCGCGCTGAACTGGTCGCGCGTGTCGAAGAGAACGGTGCCGCCGGCGCGCATATAGGCGTCGATGCGGTTGATCGAGGCGGCAGACGGCATGGGTGCGGTGGCGGAGATCGGCCAGTAGATGATCGGATAGAAGGAGAGCTCGTCCTTGGTCAGGTCGAGGCCGACGGGCGCTGCGGGTTCGAGCGTGGTGCGGAAGGTGAGATACTCCGTGAGGCCTTCAAGGCCGCGCTCGGAGATGCGGTCGACCTCGGCCTCGCCGGTGACGACATAGGCGAGGTGGGTGTTGTCGAGCCGCTGGAAGATCTGGTCGTCGCCGGGCTTGCTGTCATCTGCGCGCGACTGGCCGGGCTGCACCAGGAAGGCGGCGGTGACGGCGACCGCGATCATCGCCGCTGTGCGGGCGGCCGGGCGCAGGCGCGAGAAGGCGCCGCTCATGAACATGACGATCAGGCTGTCGGCAAGCAGCAGCAGGAAGGCGATGAGGAAGAGCGAGGGCTTGGCCGACCATGTCTCGCCGCCGATCAGGCCTTCGCGCACCAGCGTCACGCCCGAGGCATCGAGGGGTTTGAGCTCGGCGTTTGCGGGCAGGACGTTCAAGGCGGTGAACCCTTCCTCGGAGCCATAAAGGCCCGGCGGATTTTCGAAGCTGGCCACGGGGGCGGCCTTGGCGTTGGGGATCAGCGGGCGCGCGGCGCCGGTCTCGGTGGTAAGCGCGCCCTTGGCGGTCAGGAGTCGGAAGGGCGGCAGTGCTTCGGCGGTGGTGGCACCGCCGGATTGCGAGGTGACGCCGCCGGAGCGCGACAATTGCACGAGACGGCGCAGCATCTCGACGAAATTGCCTGAGATCGGCAGGTCGGACCATGTGGCCTCTGCGCTGACGTGGAAGAGCACGATACGGCCAGCATTCATCGGCTTCATCGTTACCAGCGGGGTTCCGTCGGCAAGGCTAGCCCAGGTGCGTTCGGCCAGATCCGGCGTCGGCTCGGCCAGCACCTGGCGCTTGACGGTGACGTCGGTCGGGCGCGCCATGCCGGCGAAGGGACCGAAATTGGGGAATTCGGCAAGCTGCTGTGGTTCGGCCCAGGAGAGCGCGCCGCCGAGCGCGCGTTCGCCCTGACGCAGCGTCACCGGCACCAGCGGATCGTCGGCAGGGGCGGCGGCGAGGCGCGGGCCTGCGAAGCGGATGAGCGTGCCGCCATTGTTGATCCAGCGCTGCAGCGGATCATAGGTCTCCTGCGGCAGGCGCCCGATATCGGCCATGACGATGACCGAAGGGTTCTGCGCCAGAAGATCGGGAATGGAGGTGGCGAGATCGGGCGCGTTCGGCTCGATCAGGTCGGCATAGGGCTGCAGGGCGCGCTGGATGTAATAGAGCGGCGAGAGCAGCGGCTGGAAGCTGTCGCTGGCCTCGCCCGACAGCAGGACGACGCGGCGGCGCTTGAAGCCGTCATCGAGCAGATGCACGGCGCCGGCCGTTGCGTGGTTGTCGATGCTGAGCCGCGCGAAGTCGTTGCGCATTTCGAAGGGGGCGGTGATCGAGCCTGAGGCCACGGACTGGCCGGGCTGGAACGATACGGAGCCGGAGGCGATGGCGCGGCCCTGCGCGTCCTGGGCGGTCAGCGGCAGCGTGGCGGCCGAGGCGCCGTCCAGGCGGGTCGCGGTGACGGTCATGGCGTCGGCGGCGTTGTTGGCGCCTGTAATTGCCACCGTTTGCGCGGCGTCGCCGGCGATCAGGCGCAGCTGGCCGGGCTGCAGGTCGGAGAGTTGGCGCGCGGTGGCGTCATTGTCGTTGGCGGCGGCGCCGTCGGTGAGGAAGGCGAGCGTTCCGGGATGCACACCGTTCAGCGCCGCACGCAGCGCCTCGAAGGCGCGCTGGCGGTCGGGGACGAGCGGCTGCGGCTCCGCGGCGCGCAGTTTCTCGCGGGCGACGGCGGCGGTGCCGGCGACGGCATCGTTGCTTGGATCGGCGGTGAAGGTGATCGCGACGGGCAGGCCGGCGCTATCGGCGTCGTCGATCAGCGCCTCGGCGGTCTGCACGCGGCGCTCCCAATCAGGTGCGGTCGCCCAACCATTATCGACGAAGAGCACGAGCGGGCCGCCCGCGGCGATCGAGCTGGTGCGCGGGTTGAATACCGGATCGGCGATGGCGAGGATGACGGCTGCGGCGAGCAGCATGCGCAGCAGCGTCAGCCACCAGGGGCTTTGGGCCGGCGTTTCCTCGCGCTTCAGCACTGTGGCGAGGATGCGCAGCGGCGGGAAGACTTCCGTCTTCGGGCGCGGCGGGGTCAGGCGCAGCAGCCACCAGATGACGGGAAGCGTCACGAGGGCGCCGAGAATGGCCGGATAGGCAAAGGCGAAGGGAAGCGCGTTCACAGCTGGCCTCCATGCGTTGCTTTCCCGGGCATTCCAGAGAGGTGCATGTGGACGGCGACCAACGCCTCGGAGGCGAGGTGATCGGTGCGATGGCTGATGAAGGTCCAGCCGAGGTGGCGAAGGCTCTGGCCAAGGCCATCGCGGCGGCCGAGATAGGCGCGCGTATAGGCGTCGCGAATGTTTTCGGCGCGGCCGGAGGTGAGCTTCGAGCCGGTCTCGGGATCGGTGAACTCGGTGCGGCCGGTATAAGGAAACAGCTCCTCGGCGGGATCTGCCACCTCGATGACATGACCGCGTAGGCCGCGGCGGGCGAGCGGACCGATGCGAGCCATCACGGCTTCGGCGTCGTCGAGGAAATCGCCGATCAGCACGAGATCGCTGGAGCCGCGGATCATGGCGGTATCCGGCAGGCCGCCGGTGAGGGGCGCGTGCATCAGCGCGACGGCCAGTCGCTCGGCGGCGTTGCGGGCGGAGATCGGCTCCATCACGCCGGGGCAGCCGACGCGTTCGCCGGAGCGGGCGAGGATTTCGGCGAGCGCCAGCATGATGACGAGCGCGCGGCTTTCCTTGGAGACGCTGCCGAAGGTCGACTTGTACATCATCGACGGCGACATATCGGCCCAAAGCCAGATGGTGTGGGCCGCTTCCCATTCGCGGTCGCGGATATAGGTATGGTCGTCGCGGGCCGAGCGGCGCCAGTCGATGCGCGCCAGGCTCTCGCCTTCGCTATAAGGCCGGAACTGCCAGAAATTCTCGCCGATCCCACGCTTGCGGCGGCCGTGCCAGCCTGCGATCACGGTGTTGGCGATCCGCTTGGCCTCGACGAGGCAATCCGGCAGCAGGCTGGCGCGCTGCCTTGCACGTGCAAGGGCATCGCTGCCTGGGGTCGGAGTGACGGTCTGTCCGATCGATGCCACGCGTGAGGCTTCCTTCCTGAGCTTCTTAGCCCTTGGCCTGCTTCACCAGCCCGGCGATCACGTCACGCACCGACATGCCCTCGGCACGTGCGGCGAAGGTCAGCGCCATGCGGTGCTGCAGCACGGGCTCGGCCAGCGCGTGGACATCGTCGAGCGACGGCGCGAGGCGGCCTTCATAGAGCGCGCGGGCGCGGGCGCACAGCATCATAGCCTGGCCGGCGCGCGGGCCGGGGCCCCAGGCGACGTTCTTGTCGGTGGCGGCGTTGCCCTGGCCGGGGCGGGCGGAGCGGACGAGCGCCAGGATGCCGTCGACCACCTTGTCGCTGACCGGCATCTGGCGGATCAGCGTCTGGATCTCGATCAGGCGCTCGGCACTCAGCACGGCCTGCGGCTTGGTTTCGGCAAGGCCCGTTGTGTCGAGCAGGATCTGCCGTTCGGCGGCGAGTTCGGGATAGTTGACGTCGACCTGCAGCAGGAAACGGTCCAGCTGTGCTTCGGGAAGCGGATAGGTGCCTTCCTGCTCCAGCGGGTTCTGGGTGGCGAGAACGTGGAAGGGCGTCGGCAGGTCGTAGCGCTGGCCGGCGACGGTGATGTGATACTCCTGCATCGCCTGCAGCAGCGCCGACTGGGTGCGCGGCGAGGCGCGGTTGATTTCGTCGGCCATCAGGAGCTGGGCGAAGACCGGACCCTTGACGAAGCGGAAGGAGCGGCGGCCGGTCTCGTCCTGGTCCATCACTTCGGAGCCGAGGATATCGGACGGCATCAGGTCCGGCGTGAACTGGATGCGGTTGGCGCCGAGGCCGAGCACTTCGCCGAGCGTGGTGACCAGCTTGGTCTTGGCAAGCCCTGGGACGCCGACGAGCAGGGCGTGGCCGCCCGAGAGAACGGCAAGCAGCGTGTTTTCGACGACGCTTTCCTGGCCGAAGATCACCTTGGCGACCTCGCTCCTCACTGTGGCGATATCGGCAAGCGCTTTTTCTGCTGCGGCGACGATCGCCTTTTCATCGAGGGGGGCTTCGGTCTTCATCATACCCATCAGGCATCTCTCCAGCGGCTGATCTCATTCGTCGCGAATCGTCGGACTTTTACACGTGTGCCTCATACCCGATAGAGTTATGAAGATGTTGCGGGCTGACAAGTTCGTTTCGAATGACTATCTCGTGACATTCCTGCGTTAAGTGCAAACAGAGACGGAACAATGGCAACCGAAGAGATCAAGGCAGCGACCGATGCCGCGGATCTGGCCGCGCTGATTTCGCGCGCCGCGGGCGATGGTGGCGATGCGAAACGCGGTCTTCCGCCCGTCGAGAAATGGAATCCGCCGTTCTGTGGCGATATCGACATGGAGATTCGCGCCGACGGGACGTGGTTCTACATGGGGACGCCGATCGGCCGGGCGCCGCTGGTGCGGCTGTTTTCCACGGTTCTGCGCAAGGATGAGGATGGCAAGACATACCTCGTAACTCCTGTGGAAAAAGTCGGTATCCGGATCGTCGATGCGCCGTTTCTCGCTGTCGAGATGAACGCCTCCGTCAGGGACGGGCATGCGGTGCTGACCTTTCGCACCAATGTCGGCGATGTCATCGAGGCTGGCAAGGAGCATCCGATCCGGTTTGTCATCCACGGCGATAACAATGAGTTGAAGCCATACCTGCATGTGCGCGGCCGATTGGAAGCGCTGGTGTCGCGGGCTGTCATGTACCAGCTCGTGGAACTTGGCGAGACTGTTGATGTCGATGGCGTCGCTATGTTCTGCCTGCGCTCGGACGGCGAGACCTTTCCCGTCATGCCGGCGGCTGAGCTGGATGCGCTGTCGCGATGATAGATCTTCAGGCCAGAGACGGCGCGCTTTATTCCGCAGCCGAATTCAGACGCCGGGCAATGCACCAGATGGGCGGGCCGGTCGATCTGTCGTGGCGCGAGCATGGCGACCATATCCTCAATCCCGAGATCATCGCCCAGGTGGAGACCTTCAAGCTCCGCGACGCCGCCGTGCTGGTGCCTGTCATCGATGACGGTGACGAGGCGCGGGTGATCTTCACCAAGCGCACCTCGACGCTGCGCGAGCATTCCGGCCAGATCGCCTTTCCCGGCGGCAAGATCGATGGGGCGGACGAGACGCCGGAGCAGGCCGCCGTGCGCGAGGCTGACGAGGAGATCGGGCTGAAGGGTTCGTTCGTCGAGACGGTGGCGCGGCTGCCTGTTTATCTTGCCTCGACGGGGTTTCGCATCACGCCCGTCTTGGCGGTCGTGCAGCCGGGCTTTGCTCTCACGCTTAATCCGGATGAGGTCGACGACGTCTTCGAGGTGCCGCTCTCCTTCCTGATGGCGCCCGGCAACCACATTCGCGACAAGCGAATGATCGACGGGCTCGACCGACATTTCTATCGCATGCCCTATGAAACCAGAATGATCTGGGGCATCACCGCGGGCATTGTCCGCACGCTTTACGAAAGGCTTTACGCATGACCAACCTTGCTCACGAAGCATGGTTCAACGACCCGGCGCTGAAGCGCGTTTTCTCGCTGCTCAATGCCGATGGCGGCGAGGGGCGCGTGGTGGGGGGCGCCGTGCGCAACAGCCTGATGGGGCTCGATGTCAGCGATATCGACGTGGCGACGACGCTGACGCCCGATGTGGTGATCGAGCGTGCCAAGCAGGCCGGGATCAAGGCTGTGCCGACGGGTGTCGAGCACGGCACGGTGACGCTCGTCATCGACCGCAAGCCGTTCGAGGTGACGACGCTGCGCGCCGATGTCGAGACCGACGGGCGGCGGGCGACGGTGGCGTTCAGCACGGACTGGCAGACGGATGCCGAGCGACGCGACCTCACCATCAACGCGCTTTATGTGGGCGAAAGCGGCGAGGTGGTCGATCTCGTCGGCGGGCTTGCCGATATCGATAAGCGCAACATCCGCTTCATCGGCGATGCAACGACCAGGATCAAGGAAGACTATCTGCGCATCCTGCGCTTCTTCCGCTTCTTTGCCTATTACGGCTCTGGGCGGCCGGATGCGGATGGGTTGCGGGCGGCCGCGGCTGCCCGCTCCAAGCTTTCGACGCTGTCGGCCGAGCGGGTGTGGTCGGAGATGCGCAAGCTGTTGTCGGCGGAAGATCCGGGCCGCGCGCTGTTGTGGATGCGCACGGTGGGCGCGCTGACGGAAATCCTGCCGGAGACCGAAAAGTGGGGCATCGATGCGATCCCGGCGCTGATCGCCACCGAGAAGGCGCTCGGCTGGACGCCGGATCCGCTGCTGAGGCTGGCCGCGATCGTGCCGCCCGACGCCAAGCGGCTGGAGGCGATGGCGGCGCGGTTGAAACTTGCCAATGCGGAAGCGGCGGTTTTCAAGGCCTGGGCGAATGCGGCGCCTGTTAACGACGAGATGTCGACCGCGGCATTCGACCGGCTGCTTTATCGCAATGGTGCCGAGGGTATCATCACACGGCTGAAGCTGGCGCTCGCGGTGGCGAGGGGGAAAGCCGAGGGGGATATGGCGGAGATGGCGCGATCGGCGCGGCTGAACAAGCTGCTCGATCATGCCGGGGCTTGGGTGAAGCCGAGCTTTCCTGTGAATGGCGGGGACGTGATGGCGGCAGGCATTCCGTCGGGCCGGCAGGTCGGAGAGACGCTGGCCGCGCTCGAACATCAGTGGGTGGAGGAGAACTTCGCCTCCGACCGGGCGACGTTGCTCGCCCGGCTTGGTGATCGCGTGAAATAAGGCGATCGCGTCAAATGATCAGGCCGCGTTCGCTTCGTTGCGGATGCGGGCCTTGATGTTGTCGACCATGTTTTCGCGGATGATGGTTTCGCCATGCGCGGATTTCATATGGTCGACGGCGCGGCGCACGACTTCCGCGTCGTCGCTCGCGCGTGTGTGCCAGCTGCATCCAGGGACCAGCGTTCCACATTCGAAAAGTCTCATCGTCTCCTCCTGACTTGAGTTCTCAATGACGCTTATGCGTTTTGTGGGAATGCTCCAGGGACGGGAAGGTTCCGGCCGGTTGTCGCACCGGCCGTAGGGATCGCGTGTTTCAAGCGATCATGAATGTGTCCGTTCCCCGGACGGTGAGCCCGATTACTCGGGCATCGCCCATGCGCGGTAGCAATCCGTGTGGGCGCTGTTGTTCTGGCCCTTGGTGCGGCGCGACAGCTCTTCGGCGGACAGGCCGCCAGCGAGTTGAAGCTTGACCTGTTCCACAAAGCAGGAAAGGGGCAGATCGGAACCGCTCTTGGCTTTCAGCGCTTCGGCCAGCCTGTTGAGCAGTTCAGGTGTGTCGATTGGGCGGGGTGGCTGTTGAGCACCTGCCGCCGCCGGTGTTCCACTCTGTATCGTCATGACAATCCTCCTCCGATTGTTGAACGCGTACATCTATGAAATGGGTATCCGGTCCGCTTATTAAAAGCCTCTCACACGCAGTTTACCGGTCTTTCCTCCCAGTTACGGCCAGCGAACGGCGGGGGGTAGCGATGAGAGAATGGACTCGACATTCCCACCCGTTTTCAAGCCGAAGATCGTTCCCCGGTCATATAGCAGATTGAACTCGACATATCGCCCACGGCGAATCAATTGTTCTTCACGATCTTGTTCTGTCCACTGTTTATTGAAGTTGGAGCGAACAATCCGTGGATAAACCATGGCGAAGGCGCGGCCGACATCGCGGGTGAAGGCGAAATCGGCGCTCCAGCCGCCCGCTTCCTCGCTCGAATGCAGCCAGTCGTAGAAGATGCCACCGACACCGCGCGCCTCGTTGCGGTGCTTGAGGAAGAAGTATTCGTCGCACCACTTCTTGTAGGCGTCGTAGTCGGCGACGGCGGCGTGGCTGCGGCACGCAATTTCCATCGCCTTGTGGAACAGGCGGGTGTCGTCGTCTTCCTGGGTGCGGCGGCGGTCGAGCACCGGCGTCAGATCGGCGCCGCCACCGAACCAGCGGCTCGACGTCACCACCATACGGGTGTTCATGTGCACGGCGGGCACGTTGGGGTTCACCGGGTGGGCGATCAGCGAGATGCCGGAAGCCCAGAAGCGCGGATCGTCCTTGGCGCCGGGCATTTGGGCGCGCAGGTCGGCGCTGAACTCGCCGTAGACGGTGGAGGTGTGGACGCCGACCTTCTCGAAGACGCGGCCTTCCATCATCGACATGCGACCGCCACCACCGGCGCCGTTCTCGCGCTTCCAGTCCTTGGCGACGAAGCGGCCCGGTTCACGATCGGAAAGCGGTCCTGCGAGCTCATCCTCGATCGCTTCGAAAGAGGCGCAGATCTGGTCGCGCAGGCCCTCGAACCAGGTGCGGGCCATCTCCTTCTTGTCCTCGATATCCGCGGGCAGGCCGATCGGAAGTTCGGGTCGTTCCATAGTCGTCGTCTCCGGTATGCGCGCGGGCAAAATTCGAGTCATGCCCGCTTCAATCGCCCCTGATAGCAGGTCGCTTGGCATAGCGCCAACAGCCCGACGGCGTTGGTGAGCAGGCTTCAGATTCGACTCGCAATATTCAGGCGTCGATACTACCTTTCCATTAGAGGTAGGTTGTATGACGAAGATCCCAGGACCGCCGTCATTTGACGGCTTGAAACGAAGGATTGCCAAGCACCGGGCCGAGGGCACGCCGCGCAAGAACGATCGGTTCGTGCGGCAGACCTATTGCCTGGCGCTGCTCGATGCGCGCGCCAAGGCCCGCGAGTGGTTCGACGAATATCCCAAGGCCGCCTACTGGACCGAGGTCGAGAGCTGGCGGCAACTCGACGGCGACCAGATCGAGTTCACCATGCGGCGTCTGCCATCGGCCGATTGAGGCTTACTCGGCGGCGTCGCGCAGGCGGCTTTCGATCAGAAGGCCGCTTTCGTCCAGGATCGGATGCGCGACCGACACGATATGGGCGTTGATGCGCTTCAGGTCGCGCAACATGTCGAGATGCAGCGAGCTCGTCTGCAGGCTGTCGGCGCGGCCGTCGCGCAGACGCTCCAGATGGCGCTCGGAGGACCGCTTCTCCATGCGGCGCACTTCCACCTTCACTTCCATCAGCTGCCGGGCGAGATTGAAATCGCGGGTCACGAAGATCGTCTGGGCGATGCGGAGGTTCTCCAGCGTCAGGTGGAAGAGCTTGCTCAGCTCCTCATAGCCGTCCTCGGAGAATTTCAGGCCGAGCGACACCTTCTTGGCGACCTGCGGCAGAAGGCCCTTCTCGATGATGTCGCCGATATGCTCGAGATTGATGGCGTAGTCGATGATGACGATCGAACGCCGTCCGTCCTCTTCGCTGAGGCCGCCGCGGCCGAGCTTGGAGAGGTAGATCTTCACTTCCTGCTGCAGGCTGTCGACGCGCTTTTCGAGGCTCGCGATCTCCGTCAGCTTCGACATGTTGTTGCGCTCGAAGGCGTCGGCCGCGCGTTGCAGCATGCGCTCGATCAGGTCGCCGACACCAAGCACTTCACGGGTGGCGCTGGCGAGCGCTACGACCGGCGTCGAGAGTTCCTGCGGATCGAGATAGCGCGGGGCGTTGTCGGCCTGCTCGTCCTCGGGGACGAGCTTCAGCATCAGGCGCGACAGCAGCCGCGAGAAGGGCCAGGCGAGGGCGGCGAGCAGGAGGTTGAAGCCGAGATGGGCATCGACCGGCAGCTTGGCGGGCGATAGCGGCAGGGTTTCCAGGAGATCGGCGCCGAAGCCGGCGAGCGGCAGCGCGATCAGGCAGCCGATGGCGCGCACGATCAGATTGCCCAGCGTGACGCGTTTGACCGAAGCAGGGCCTGAAAGCGAGGCGATGACGGGCGGGATGGCGCCGCCGAGATTGGCGCCGAGCACCAGCACGATGACAAGGCCGGCCGACAGGATGCCCGTCGAGGCGAGCGACAGGATGAGGACGACGGCGGCGAGGCTGGAGGAGGAGATGAAGGCGATGCAGGCCGAAAAGGCGAGCGCCACCGGCCAGGCATTGTCGAGCAGGCCGATGAAGGCCGAGAGCGCCGGCGACTGGCGCATCGGCTCGGTGGCGCTGCTCAAGAGGTGCAGCGACAGCAGCATGAGGCCGATGCCGATCAGCGCCTGACCGCCGCCCTGGCGGGAGGTCGAGCCGCCGCGATAGAGCACGATGCCGGCGAGGATGACCAGCGGCGACAGCCACTCGATGCCCGTCGCGACGATCCAGGCGGTGACGGCGGTGCCGACATTGGCGCCCAAGAGCACGATCTGCGCCATGCGCGGCTTGACCAGCTCGCGCTCGACGAAGGAGGCGACCATCAGAGCGGTCGCGGTGGAGCTCTGTAGTGCGATGGTCGCAACGAAACCCGAGACGAAGGAGCGCAGGCCGCTCTTGGTGCCGGAGGCAAGCCCGGTCCTAAGCCGCGCGCCGAAAGCGCGCGATACGCCATCCTTCACCTGCGACAGGCCGAACAGCAGCAGGGCTACGGCGCCGAACAGGTTGATCATGACGATTGTGGATTCCATGCGGGCTTGTCTTTTTCTATCTCTTGGCGCCATCAGTGGCGCATTTTGCGACTCTCTGGTTGCGGCAAATCATTGAAATATAGGCATATCGCCCGATTTTTTGTTTGCCCGGCTAAAAATTATACGCCTGATCGGCGATTTCACAACGCCGTTCGCGACATTATGCGCCGCTGAACCGGCATTTCCGTGGCAGGGTCAGGACCAGACGGTCTGGCGCATGGCTTCGCCCGTGATCATTGCCGCCGATACCGCGACATTGATCGAGCGCTGGCCCTCGACCATGGGCACGAGGATGCGGGCGTCGGCGGTGTCATGCACGTGGTCGGGCACGCCGGCACTCTCGCGGCCGAAGAGCAGGATATCATCGGCGTGGAAGCGGAAATCGGTGTAGCGACCGGATGCCTTGGTGGAGGCGAGCACGAGGCGGCGGCCAGTCGTCTTGCGCCAGTCCTCGAACTGCTCGAAATTGACATGGCGGGTGAGGGCGGCTGCTGCGATGTAATCCATGCCGGCGCGCTTGAGGTTGCGGTCGGAGATGTCGAAACCGGCGGGCTCGATGATATCGACGGCAAAGCCAAGGCAGGCGGCGAGCCGCAGGATGGTGCCGGTGTTGCCAGGAATATCGGGCTGATAGAGTGCTATTCTGAGGTCCGCCATGATCGCCCCGTTTGATCGCTTCTGTCCGGCCTGACCTAGTGCAAGTGCGGTTTTGGTGCAACAGCCTGCTTTTTGGGCGCGAATCTTTGGCTTTCGGCAAGTTTGGGCTGGAAAACCCGTCAATTTCGCGTTATCGGTGCATATCTTCAATCGCCAACAAGGGAGCGCCAAGATGAATGCATTGCCGTATGTCAGCCTCCCGTCCACCAATCCGCGGATCATGGCGACCCGACGCTCCTAAAGCGTCCTTTTCTTTCTGATTTCCCTTTCGTAATCCATTGCGCGGCCATGTTGGCCTCGTCCCTTGAACGTCCACTGCCCATATAAGCCGTTGCGCGTCTGTGCCGGCGAGGGCAGGAACGCTGAAGTTCGGAGCATTTTCATGTTTGGCTGGTTTGAACAGCGTCTCAATCCTTTCCCCTCCGAGGAGCCCGGCGTTCCTCCGAAGGGGCTGTTTGCCTTCTGCTGGCACTACACGAAGCCCGCGGCCCCCTGGCTTGCGGCCATGGCCGTGCTGACGATGCTGATCGCGGTCGGCGAAGTCGCGTTGTTCCAGTTCCTCGGCAATATCGTCGACTGGCTGACGCATGCGGATCCGAAGACCTTCCTGGAGACCGAAGGCTACAAGCTCTACTGGATGGGTGCGCTGATCCTGATCGGCCTGCCTCTGGCGGCGGTGGCGGATTCGGTCATCATGCACCAGGTGCTGATCGGCAACTATCCGATGATCGCCCGCTGGCAGATGCACCGTTTCCTGATGCGTCACAGCATGACCTTCTTCGCCAACGAGTTCGCCGGACGCGTGGCCACTAAGGTGATGCAAACGTCGCTTGCCGTGCGCGAGACGGTAATGAAGATCCTCGACGTCTTCGTCTATGTCGTCAGCTACTTCATCTCGATGATCGTGGTCATCGCGGCGGCCGACTGGCGGCTGATGATCCCGATCCTCGCATGGCTCGGCGTCTATATCGCCATCGTCGCCTATTTCGTACCGCGGCTTCGCAAGATCGCGGCGATGCAGGCCGATGCGCGTTCGCTGATGACCGGCCGCGTCGTCGACAGCTACACCAACATCGCGACGGTGAAGCTGTTCTCGCATGCGGGCCGCGAGGAAACCTATGCCAAGGAAGGCATGGACGGCTTCCTGCAGACCGTGCATCAGCAGATGCGCAAGGTCACGATGTTCCACGCCTCTGTTTACATCAACAACTGCGTGGCGCTGTTCGTGATCTCGGGCCTGTCGATCTGGTTCTGGCTGAACGGCGGCATCTCGGTCGGCGCGATCGCGATTGCCATCGGTCTTGCCATGCGCGTCAACGGCATGTCGCAGTGGATCATGTGGGAAGTCTCGGCGCTGTTCGAGAATATCGGCACGGTCTATGACGGCATGGAGATGATGACGAAAGAGCACGACATCACCGACAAACCGGGCGCTTCGTCTCTGACGGCCAAGAAGGGTGCGATCCATTACGACCGGATCGGCTTCCACTACGGGAAGGGCAAGGGCATCATCGAGAACCTGTCGCTCGACATCAAGGCGGGCGAGAAGGTGGGTCTGGTCGGCCGCTCCGGCGCCGGCAAGACGACACTGATGAACCTGTTGCTGCGCTTCTATGATCTTGAGGGCGGTCGTATCACGATCGACGGTCAGGACATCTCGCATGTCTCGCAGGAGAGCCTGCGCGAGCTGATCGGCGTCGTCACGCAGGACACGTCGCTGTTGCACCGCTCGATCCGCGACAACATCGCCTACGGCCGTCCGGATGCGACCGACGCGGAGATCATAGAGGCCGCCAAGCGGGCCAATGCCTGGGACTTCGTCGAGGGCCTTGTCGACATGCAGGGGCGCAAGGCGCTCGATGCGCAGGTCGGCGAGCGCGGCGTGAAGCTGTCGGGCGGTCAGCGCCAGCGTATCGCGATCGCCCGTGTGTTCCTCAAGGATGCGCCGATCCTGGTTCTCGACGAGGCGACGTCGGCGCTCGATTCCGAAGTCGAGGCCGCGATCCAGGAGAACCTGTTCGCGCTGATGGAGGGCAAGACGGTCATCGCCATCGCCCACCGTCTGTCGACGCTGACGGAGATGGACCGGCTGGTCGTGCTCGACAAGGGCAAGATCATCGAGGCCGGCTCGCATGTCGAACTGGTGGAGCAGGGCGGCGTCTATTCCGACCTCTGGAACCGCCAGTCGGGCGGCTTCCTCGCCGATCATTCGGATGAGGATGGCGTCCGGAAAGAGGCTGCGGCCGAATAACGCGAGCCTCCCCGCTCCGCCATGTGTGTGGAGCGGGGGAATTTGACGAGTGTCAAAAATAGCACGGCGGGCGTGTGGTATGTCATTGATTGCGACATAAAAGCACGTGCTGGTGGTAAGTTTTTGTTTAGCGGAGACTGGCACAAGGGTTTCATCAATTTAGCATTGTTTGAAATTTTCAGGTGCCAGCCATGAGCTCTCTCAAGATCAAGATTCTTCTGCCCGTTCTCTTTGCCTTCATCGTCATCATCCTGATTGCCCAGGGCGCTGCCGGCATGCGGTCGGTGTGGCAGCTCAACAGCCAGGCCGAAAGCATCAGCCTGCGGATGGACAAGTCGCTGATGATCGCGGAGATGGAGCGTCGCGTGTCGGATGTCCGTCGTCTCTATCTCGCGGTGCTCGCTGCCGTTACCGATGAAGAGCAGAAGACGCTTCTGGCTCAGATCAAGACCGCCACTGCGGCCCGCGAAAGCGCGATCAAGACGTTTGAAGACGCGCAGTCGGCCGGTCCTCGGCCGCGGTTCGAGCAGCTTAAGGGCATTATCGCTGACTACGACAAGCTTGGAGACCAGTTCTTCAGCCTGCTCGTCAGTGCAAGAACCAGCGATGCCAAGGCCGTCATCGAAAAGATGACGCCAATGGGCAACAGCGCCGGTGAAATCCTGCAGGGGATGATCTCAGACAATCGCGCCGCTGCCGGCAACGACAAGAAGGCCGCAGCCGATGCGACCGAGATCGTGACCATTGCAACGATAGCAGGTGTTGCGATCGCCGTGCTTCTCGCAATTGGCGCTGCCGTGCTCAGCCTCGTTCGCGTCACGCAGCCGATCGGCGTGATCACGCAGTCGATGAACGCGCTGGCAGCCGGCGACAACCAGGCAGCCATTCCCTATGCCGGTCGGCACGACGAGATCGGCGAGATGGCCGCTGCCGTTGCCGTATTCCGCGACAACGCTCTGGAACGCGAACGCCTTGAGCGGGAGACGGAGGCCAATCGCTCGATGAGCGAAAGCGAGCGGATTGCGCGCGAGGAGCAGAAGGCGCGCGAGGCGGCCGAGGTGTCGTTTGCCGTCGACAATCTGGCCCGCGGCTTAAAGAGCCTGTCCGACGGCGACCTCACCTTCCGTATCGAGCAGAGCTTTGCCGGTCAGCTCGACCAGCTGCGCACCAACTTCAACGAATCGGTTCACGGCCTGGAACGCGTGTTGCGGGTGGTCGGCGAAAACGCCCGCAAGATCGACGCCGGCGCCAACGAGATCCGTGCAGCGTCCGACGATCTGTCGAAGCGCACGGAGCAGCAGGCTGCGTCGGTCGAGGAGACGGCGTCGTCGCTCGAGCAGGTAACGACGGCGGTCCGCGATACGGCTCAGCGCGCCGGGCAGGCGGGCGAACTGGTCGAGACGACCCGCAGCGGCGCCGAGCGCTCCGGCGTGATCGTCGAGCAGGCGGTTGCTGCCATGGAGGCCATCGAGAGCTCTTCCAACGCGATCTCCAACATCATCGGCGTCATCGACGATATCGCCTTCCAGACCAACCTGCTCGCGCTGAATGCCGGTGTCGAGGCAGCACGCGCCGGCGACGCCGGCAAGGGCTTCGCGGTCGTGGCGCAGGAAGTGCGCGAGCTCGCGCAGCGCTCGGCCAATGCCGCCAAGGAGATCAAGGCGCTCATCACCAAATCGGGCGATCAGGTGCGTCAGGGCGTCGAGCTCGTCGGTGAGACCGGCCGGCAGCTTGCGGTGATCGTGTCGGAGGTTCAGGCAATCAACGGCAACGTGTCGGCCATCGTCGGCAGCTCACGCGAACAGTCGACCGGCCTCAGCGAGATCAATGTCGCCGTCAACCACATGGACCAGGGCATCCAGAAGAATGCGGCGATGGTCGAGCAGACGACGGCCGCTACCCACAGCCTGGCGCGCGAAGCGGCAGCGCTGATCGAGCTTCTCTCGCAGTTCAGGCTGAGCGAAAGCCAGGCTGCCGCGATGCGTGTCGCTTCGGAGGCGAGCGACCAGCCCGTCCAATCGCCAGCCCGCGCGCTCGGTGCCCGTGTTGCCCGCGCTTACGGCTGACGGCTGGATATAACTCGCAACTAAAAACGCCCTCCCTGGGATATCGGGAGGGCGTTTTCATTTTATAATCAGTCGCTTGGATGTGTCTGCTCAGTGCCTGTCGGCACTCAGGCTGTCCGCCCAGTCGATGATGCGATGGCCCTCTACCGCCATGCTGCTGGCAAAGGCAAGCGTGCGCAACGCCATCAACCGACGCTGCTCTTCACTATCGATCCAAGCGGCAACGGCTTCCGCCACGACCTGGTCGTGCGGTACGCCGAGCTGCTCTATAACCGCATCGAGTCTTTCCGCCAAAGGCAACGGTATGCTCGACACGAGTGTCCTCTTTTGCATTGTGGCCGTCTCCCGTGAAATCTCATGCTATTCCCACATTGTGGCAGGACATGTCTCATTCAACGACGATGCCGTCGATGTTACCAATCATTACGAAAATATTAGGCTGGTCCGGCGAACGGATTGCTTTCCCCATCCGGCGGATAAGCCTATATCGCAAATATGCTCCTAAATCGACTCTTTCGTGCCTTTGAAACCTGGATTGATCCCTTCCAACCGCGCGACAACATTCAGCCGCCGCGGTCGACGACGGGCTTCATCTGGTTCTATATCGGCCAGGCCAAGCTCCCCTTCATCGCCATGCTGGTTCTCGGCGGCATGTCGGCCGCGATCGAGGCGGCGTTGTTCTGGTTCGTCGGGCGCGTCGTCGATATTCTCGCCAGCATCAAACCCGACGTCGGCTGGCACGGTTTGCTCGCCGCGCATGGCTTCGAGCTGTTCGGCATGCTCTTCCTCATCGGTCTCGTGCGCTTCATCGTGCAGCTGGTGATCGCCCTGGTCGATCAGCAGGTGATCACGCCGGGATTTTACAATCTCGCCCGCTGGCAATCCTATCTGCATGTCTCGCGGCAATCGCTGTCCTTCTTCCAGAGCGATTTCTCCGGGCGGATCGTCACCAAGGTGTGGTCGGCGGGGCAGGCGACGGGCGATCTGGTGACCTCGCTGATGGAGAGCGTCTGGTTTGTCGGCATCTATGCGGCGACGACGCTGGTGCTTGTCGCGCGTCTGGATCTGTCGCTGGCGGTGGTCGTGCTCTGCTGGCTCGTGGCCTTCGGGGTTCTGGCACGCTACTTCGTGCCGCGCATCCGCCGTCATTCACGCGACACGGCCGAATCCGCCTCGATGCTCAACGGGCGCATGGTGGATGCCTATAGCAACATCCAGACGCTGAAGCTCTTTGCCCGCGACGAAGAGACCGATCGCTACATGCGGCAGGGCTTCGACACTTTCCAGGCCACCGTGCTGCTCTTTACCCGCTTCATCACCGGCGTGCGCGCTTCGATGGCGCTGCTCTCCGGTATCATGATCGTGACCATGGCCGGGCTCAGCGTGCATCTGTGGCTGCAGGGGCTGATCAGCTCGGGCGCCGTCGCGTTTTCGCTGGCGCTGGTGCTCAGGCTGAACTTCCTGCTTGGGCGCCTGATGACGCAGTTCAACGGCATCATGCGCAATCTCGGCACGATCCAGAACTCGGCGGAGCTGATCTCCAAGCCGCTCGGTCTCGTCGACAAACCGGATGCGCCGGACCTCGTCATCGCCGAGCCCGGCATCCGTTTCGACGGCGTGTCCTTCCACTATGGCAAGGGCAGCGGCGTGATCGATCATTTCTCGCTGACGATCGCTCCGGGCGAAAAGGTCGGCATTGTCGGGCGCTCCGGTGCCGGCAAGTCGACGCTCGTGAACCTTCTGCTGCGGCTCTATGATCTCGAAGGCGGGCGCATCCTGATCGACGGGCAGGATATCGCCGGCGTGAGACAGGAATCGCTCAGGATGCAGATTGGCGTCGTCAGTCAGGACACGTCGCTGCTGCACCGCTCGGTGCGCGACAACATCCTCTTCGGCCGCCCGGATGCGGGCGAGGCGGGATTGATCGAGGCGGCGCGGCGGGCAGAGGCGATGGGCTTCATCCAGCGGCTGGAGGATCAGCAGGGGCGCAAGGGGTTCGACGCGCATGTCGGCGAACGCGGCGTCAAGCTTTCGGGCGGGCAGCGGCAGCGGATCGCGATCGCCCGGGTGATGCTCAAGGACGCGCCGATCCTCGTTCTCGACGAGGCGACGTCGGCGCTCGATTCCGAGGTGGAAGAGGCGATCCAGACGAACCTCAACCGGATCATGGACGGCAAGACGGTTCTCGCGATCGCGCACCGGCTGTCGACGATCGCAGCACTCGACAGGCTGATCGTCGTCGACAAGGGACGGATCATCCAGGAGGGCACGCACGAGGCGCTGTTGCGCGATGGCGGGCTCTACGCGGAACTCTGGGCGCGGCAATCGGGCGGTTTCCTGGCGGCCGATCTGGAAGAGGTCTAGGCGCTCAGCCGGCCACCATCAGCGATCGATGGCGATCTCGGCCATCAGCCCGTAGTGGTTGGAGCCGGCATTGTCTTCGATCTGTTTTACCGAGACCAGCCGCAGGGGCGGGCGAGTGAGTACGTGGTCGATGGCGATGCCGAGCTTGCCGGCTCGGGTTGGCCATGTCGCGGGCTCAGGAAAGACGGTGTTGAGGCCGGTGGCGCGGACGAAATCCTGGATATGCGGATCGATGATGGCCGAGTTGAAATCGCCGGCCACGATGAGGGGGCCATCCTGCCTTTTCACGATCCCTCGGAGATCCCAGAGTTCGTCGACCTGGAAATCGTCGAAATAGGGCTTGGCGAGGTGAACAGAGGCGAGGTGGACGGGCGTTCCATCGAAGTCGATCGTCACCTGGACGAGACGGTTGGGCCAGAGATCGCCGAGGGTTCTCACGCCTTGCTCAAGGAAGGGGCGCTTGGAGAGCACCAGCGTATCGCATCCCGGCGTGCCGACGCCGCAGCCGATACGATAGGGATAGGTGCCCGAGATGCGGGGAAGCTCCTGAAGCAGCGGTATGGCCTCGAGGATGTTGACGACATCGGCGCCGGAGGCGATCACGGCGTCAGCGATGCGGCGGCTGTTTTCGAAATTGTCGTTCTCGATGTTGAAGGACATCAGGCGGATGAGCGGGCGCGGCGCGGTCGTGGGCGGCGCGGCCTCGAATTCCTTCAGCATCAGCACGCCGTGGCCGGCAAGCACCACGGAAACGGTGACCAGCAGATAAGCGTACCAATGGCGCCTGATGAGCATCAGGACGAGGCTTGCAGCGAGTGCTGCGAGTGCGAAATGGACCTGAAAGCTGTAGACGAAGGCAAGCAGCCACGTGTGCGTGAGATAACGCAAAGAAATGGCGGCAAGCAGCAGCGAGACGAGAACACTGCCCACGCAGAATAGAGTGTGTCTCATAGGATGGCACCGGGCGTGAGCGAGTAATAGTTGTGCGACGTAACACGTGGTCGGATATGTTGCAACGCAACACTGTTGCAGCCGCGCGATTGTCCTAAAGAATCAACTCTGAAGGCCCGCGACATTGTGCCCACTTGCCCTGCCGAGGCTGGACATAATTGATGATCGATAATAGAACGCGCCTTAGTGGGTGGGGAATCTAAGTTCGAATATCTGTATGACAGATTCGTCGCCTTGGAGGGATGGCACGGAAAATTCCGTGAAATTTGGGCAGAGGATGTTAAGCCGTGAGCGAACACGAAACGACAGGCGGGGTCTCTAGCGAGCCCACACGCCGTGATTTCCTTTATTTAACCACGGGTATGGCAGGCGCCGTCGGCGCCGTCTCTGTCGCATGGCCGTTTATCGACCAGATGCGTCCCGATGCCTCGACGCTGGCTCTGGCTTCCATCGAGGTCGACGTGTCGAGCCTCGAGCCCGGCATGTCGCTGACCGCCAAGTGGCGCGGCAAGCCGATCTTCATCCGCAACCGTACACCTGAGGAAGTGAAGGCTGCAGATGACGTTCCCATGGCGGAGCTCAAGGATCCGATCGCGCGCAACGCCAACCTCGCCGCCGATGCGCAGGCGACGGGTGTCGACCGTTCGGCCGGCAAGGACAAGGAAAACTGGATCGTCATGATCGGGTCCTGCACCCATCTTGGCTGCGTTCCGCTCGGCCAGGCCGGCGAATACAACGGGTGGTTCTGTCCCTGTCATGGCTCGGTCTACGATACGGCCGGCCGCATACGGAAAGGCCCGGCGCCGCAGAATCTCGCGATTCCGACCTATTCGTTCGTTTCCGACAAAGTTATCAAAATCGGTTGAGGGGGACTGATTTATGAGTGGCCATTCCAGCTACGAGCCATCAACCGGCCTTGAGAAGTGGATCGATGCACGCCTGCCGCTGCCTCGTCTCGTCTATGACAGCTTCGTCGCCTATCCGGTTCCGCGTAACCTGAACTACGCCTACACCTTCGGCGCCATGCTGTCGGTGATGCTGATCGTGCAGATGCTGACCGGCATCGTGCTCGCCATGCATTATGCGGCGGAAACATCCGTTGCCTTCAATTCCGTCGAAAAGATCATGCGCGACGTCAACCACGGTTGGCTGCTGCGCTACATGCACGCCAACGGCGCGTCGTTCTTCTTCGTCGCGGTCTATCTGCATATCGCTCGCGGCCTCTATTACGGCTCGTACAAGGCGCCGCGCGAAATTCTCTGGATCCTCGGCGTTCTCATCTATCTCCTGATGATGGCGACCGGCTTCATGGGCTACGTTCTGCCCTGGGGTCAGATGTCCTTCTGGGGCGCCACGGTTATCACCGGCTTCTTCTCGGCATTCCCGCTGGTCGGCGAATGGGTGCAGCAGTTCCTGCTCGGCGGCTTCGCGGTCGACAATCCGACGCTGAACCGCTTCTTCTCGCTGCACTACCTGCTGCCGTTCGTCATTGCCGGCGTCGTCGTCCTGCACATCTGGGCGCTGCACGTCACCGGCCAGACCAACCCGACCGGCGTCGAGGTCAAGACCAAGACGGATACCGTGCGGTTCACGCCCTACGCGACGCTCAAGGATGCGCTCGGGGTTTCGGTGTTCCTGCTGGTTTACGCCTACTTCGTCTTCTACCTGCCGAACTTCCTCGGCCACGCCGACAACTACATCCCGGCCGACCCGTTGAAGACGCCGGCGCATATCGTTCCGGAATGGTACTTCCTGCCGTTCTACGCGATGCTGCGCTCGATCACCTTCAACATTGGACCGATCGATTCCAAGCTGGCTGGCGTTCTCGTCATGTTCGGCGCCATCATCGTGCTGTTCTTCCTGCCGTGGCTCGATACCTCGAAGGTTCGCTCCGCGGTCTATCGCCCGTGGTACAAGATGGCCTACTGGCTGTTCGTGATCAACGCGATCATCCTCGGCTGGCTCGGTTCGCAGCCGGCGGAAGGCCTCTACACCACGATCTCGCAGATTTGCACGCTGCTCTACTTCGCCTTCTTCCTGATCGTCATGCCGGTCCTGGGTCTCGTCGAGACGCCACGCCGCGTGCCGAACTCGATCACCGAGGCGGTGCTGGAGAAGCGCAACAAGTCGGTCGCTGCCGAAGCGGCCAAGGCATGAGCGGGCGGCGAGAGGGAACACACACCATGAAAAAGCTTGTTGCAAGCATCCTGTCACTCGCAGTCGTCGGCTGTCTCGGGAGCGCGGCTGTCGCGCAGGAGGCGAAGCCCGCCGAACACCACGAGGCGGCGACCCCGCACTATCCGCTGAAGGAGCCAAGGGAGGTCGACTGGACCTTCGCCGGTCCCTTCGGCCACTATGACAAGGGCCAGCTGCAGCGCGGCCTGAAGGTCTACACCGAAGTCTGCGCCGCTTGCCACTCGATGAAGCTGGTGCCGTTCCGCATGCTGGGCGATCTCGGCTACTCGGACGCGCAGGTCAAGGCGTTCGCCGCCAACTACGAAGTGCAGGACGGCCCGAACGCCGCCGGCGACATGTACAGCCGCAAGGCCGTGCCGTCGGACTACTTCCCGTCGCCGTTTGCCAACGCCGAAGCGGCCGCGGCCTCCAACAACGGTGCGGCGCCGCCGGATTTCTCGCTGATCGCGAAAGCCCGCGAAGTCGAGCGCGGCTTCCCGCGCTTCATCTTCGATATCTTCACGCAGTACCAGGAAGGCGGGCCGGATTATATCTACTCGCTGCTGACCGGCTACGAGAACCCGCCGGCAGGCACGACGGTGTCGCAGGGCCAGCACTACAACCCGTACTTCCACGCCGCCTCCGTGCTCGCCATGCCGCCGCCGCTGTCGGATGGCCAGGTGACCTATGACGATGGCACTGCCGGTACGGTCGACCAGTACGCCAAGGACGTCGCCTCGTTCCTGATGTGGGCCGCCGAGCCGCATCTGGTCGAGCGCAAGCACACCGGCTTCATGGTGATGATCTTCCTTTTGATCTTCACCGTGCTGATCTACCTCACCAAGCGGTCGGTCTACGCCCGCAAGGACCACTGAGGGTATCAAAGGCTTGATAGGAAAGGCGCTCTTCGGGGCGCCTTTTTTGTTGGATGTTTACCGCGACAAGTTCGCGAATTCGCGTTCGCAGGCAGCACGGTCTGCTGATCCGAGCGAACCCAACTGGCGCAGGATGAGATCATTCGGCACGGTGGTCAGGCGCCATCTGACGAGACAGGGAACCGACAGGTTTGCCGCGTCGAGATCGTCGAGCGTGACATCGCTTGGCCAACTGCTCGCCTTTGCTGTTGTGATCATTGCCACGATGGTCGCGTTGTTGGCGGCGTTGAAGCGTTCACCCGATAGGACAACGACCGGCCTGCGTTTCAGGATCGGAATATCGGCGAAAGGGAAGGGGACGACGACTGTGTCGTAGCGCTTACAGGTCACGGAAGGCCGCTTCGTCTTCCGGGCTCTCCCATTCCGGAAAAAGGCTGGTCGCGGAGGCGAGGTAATCGTCGGCGACGATGACTTCCCGCACAGTCAGGAGGTCGCCGCGGCGTTCCTTGAACCAACCGTTCCAGACATCCTTCATGCTGCCGTGCGGGCGAATGCCGTCGGTGGGGCGCCCGTCGACGCCTGTTCTCATGCGCCGCCACCGGCCGACGACGCCGCCGACCTCAAGGCTGACCTCTTCATCGTCCTTCAGCGCCTGCAACCGGTCTCGCAGGCGCGGGCCCTCGATATGCTTAAACCAGATTGTAACGTCGGTTATCTTCACGCGTGGCTGCATGGGTACGCCCCTTGGCCTGTCGTATGGTCGATACGCCATGATATCCCAGCCTGAAATTGAATCAATCGGCTGCCGGCTGCCCGCATTTGTCGAGGATGCGGCGAAACGGCTATGGACAATCGGCGCTCGGCGGATCAGTTTGCGCGCAGACTCTTCTAGGAATAAGGCATTCATCCGCCCATGGCTCATGCAGTAGACAACGAACTCGTCAAGGCGATCCGCTCCATCCGGGATTACCCCAAGCCCGGCATCATCTTCCGCGACATCACCACGCTGCTGGGCGACGCCCGGGCGTTTCGGCGGGCGGTGGATGAGCTGGTGCAGCCTTATGCGGGGATGAAGATCGACAAGATCGCCGGCATGGAGGCGCGGGGCTTCATTCTTGGGGGGGCCGTGGCGCATCAGCTTTCGGCGGGCTTCGTGCCGATCCGCAAGAAGGGCAAGCTGCCGCATGATACCGTGCGCATCGCCTACAGCCTGGAATACGGCGTCGACGAGATGGAAATGCATATCGATGCGGTGAAGCCCGGCGAAAAGGTGATCCTTGTCGACGATCTGATCGCGACGGGCGGTACCGCTGTCGGCGCGACCCAGCTGCTGCGCCAGATGGGCGCCGAAGTGGTGTCGGCCTGCTTCGTCATCGACCTGCCGGATCTCGGCGGGCGCGCGAAGCTGGAAGCGCTGGGCGTGGATGTGCGCACACTGGTCGAATTTTCGGGCCACTGAGGCCGGCTGCTACTCGAATTCGAGCACGCTGCTTTCGAACCTGACAACCGGGTCGCCCGCGACATAGCCTTCGCAAAGGATGGTGTTGAGGATGCGGCCCGGGCGTGAGGCCATCGGGCGGCTCGACAGCAGGGTGACGGCGTAATCGACGGTTTCGCCCGCGAAAACCGGGCGGATCCATTGCAGGTCCTTGAAACCGGCGGCCGGGCCGAGCTTGGGCGGCGTGTGGCCCTCGCGGGCGATTTTCCTGCTTTCGGCGATCCAGTAGGCGACGAATGTCGTCATCCAGCCGGCGCAGGTATGCCAGCCGGACGCGCAGAGGTCGCCGAACAGGCTTTCGCGCGCGGCTTGCCTGTCGACATGGAAGCGCTGCGGATCGTAGCGCGTGGCGAAGCGGATGATGTTTTCCTCGGTGAAGGCATAGCTTCCCGTCTCGGTCCTTTCGCCGAGCGTATAGCGATCGAGCATCCTCATGCGCTTGCTCCCGTTTGCGCTTCGGTCGCGACGGCCATGCGGAACATGATCGGGTTTTCCGACACGCAGACCGTTTCTCCGCGCTGGTTTTCAAGTTCGTGGCGGAACTTGACGATGCCGATACCCGGGCGGGATCGCAGGGCGCGCGCCTCGAGCACGGTCGAGTGGCCGGAGAGCGTGTCGCCAGCGATCACAGGTCGGCGCCATTCCATGATGTCGATGCCGGGTGCGCCCTCGGAGAGCGAGTTCAGCAAATAGCTGTCGATCATCATCCGCATCAGCATCGCCGATGTGTGCCAACCCGATGCGGCGAGCCCGCCCAGAATGCTGGCGCGTCCGGCCGCTTCGTCGGTGTGCATCGGCTGCGGGTCGAACTCGCTGGCGAATTCGATGATTTCTTCCGCCGAGACCGTAACAGGTCCGAGCGCGAAGCGGCGACCGGGGTGAAAGTCCTCGTAGGCGAGTGTCTGATCGGACAAATTCGTCTCCACGTCATAGGCGTTTCACCACGATTACAATAGCATGCGGCGTCACTCAACGATTCCAGCGAGAATTCCGCATGTCAGAACTGAAGTCGATCCTTGACGAGGCTGAGCGAGAAGGGATCATTCCATCGCAGGCTTCCGAGCGGCTGTTGTCGTTTCTGGTGGCGCGCGGTGTCAGGGCGGATGCCGCCGTATCGGCCGTGCGGGATGAAGCGACGGCTGGTGCCGCGTTTTCGGATACGGAGACGCCGAGCTTCGTGCGCGGGTTCCATGATGTGCTGATCACCATCGGGATCGTCGTGGCGCTTGCCGGGCTCTGGGGCATCGGCTCCATCTATGCGGTGTTTCCCGCCATCATCGTGCTTGCCGAAATCCTAGTGCGTCGCCAGCGGCTGGCGCTGCCTGCGGTGGCGCTGACGATTGCGCTGGCGCTCTGGACGGGGGCGGTGTCGGCAATGTTGCTGCAGGGCTCGCCTCAAATCATCGGGATCGGCGACAATAGTGAGGGGCTGCAATACACGCTGGCCTTTCCGGTCGTGCTCGGCCTCTTCTATCTGCTTTACCGGATACCGCCCGCCTTTGCGCTGGCGATCATGGGCGCCGTGGTCGTGGCGCTGCAGCTCGTGCTGCGCCTGCTCGGCTGGGTGAGCGGCGATCCGCTCTATGCGGTCACGCATGGCGGCGTGCTGTCGATGCTGGCGGTTGCCTGCGCGTTTGGACTGTTTGCGCTCGCCATGCGCTTCGATCTCAAGGATCCGTTGCGCCGGACCGTCAATTCCGACATTGCCTTCTGGTTGCATCTCGGCGCAGCACCCGCGCTGCTTTACAGCATCCTGTGGCTCTCCGGCGGCGGGCCGGGGGCGCTCAGCGGGCTCGACACGGTGTCGATGCGCACGCCTGTCGTGGTGATCACTGTCATGGCGCTGATGCTGGTGGGGCTGATCATCGACCGACGCGCCTTCGTGACGTCGGGACTGGTATCGCTGGGTGCCGCGCTCTACGGGATCTTCCGCCAGGGCAATGCGCAGGTGGATACCTACATCTTCGTCACGCTGCTGGCGGTGGGCGTGATCGTTCTCATCATCGGCACCGGCTGGATGCCGCTTCGGCGCGCCGTCGTGCGCCGCCTGCCTGATGGCATGCAGAAAAGACTGCCGCCAGCTTAGGCGGCAGTCCTAATGTTCGAAATCAGGTGTTGAAGCGGAAGTGGATGACGTCGCCGTCCTGGACGACGTATTCCTTGCCTTCGTCGCGGCCCTTGCCGGCTTCCTTGGCGCCGACTTCACCCTTGAAGTTGATGTAGTCGTCGTAGCCGATGGTGAAGGCACGGATGAAGCCGCGTTCGAAATCGGTGTGGATGACGCCAGCTGCTGCCGGGGCCTTGGTGCCGCGGCGGATGGTCCAGGCGCGGGTTTCCTTGGGGCCGACGGTGAAATAGGTGATCAGGTCGAGCAGGTGGTAGCCGGCACGGATCAGACGGTCGAGACCGGCTTCCGTAAGGCCAAGCGCCGAGAGGAACTCGGTTGCTTCTTCTTCCGGCAGCTGCGCCACTTCGGCTTCGATCGCAGCCGAGATGATGACGCATTCCGCGCCCTGCTTCTCGGCCATTTCGGCAACCGCCTTGGTGTGCTCGTTGCCGTCGACGGCATCGCCTTCGGCGACGTTGCAGACGTAGAGGACCGGGTGCGAGGTGAGGAGGTTGAGGCCCTTGAGGATCTCGATCTCTTCCGGCGCCAGCGTCTTCAGGAGAAGACGGGCGGGCTTGCCTTCGTTGAGGAGCTTGATGACAGCTTCCATGACCGGAAGCTGGGCCAGCGATTCCTTGTCCTTGGATGCGGCGCGCTTGCGGGTCTGCTCGACGCGGCGCTCCAGGCTTTCAAGGTCGGCGAGCATCAGCTCGGTCTCGATCGTGTCGGCGTCGCCGACAGGATTGATGCGACCTTCGACGTGGGTGATGTCGTCATCCTCGAAGCAGCGCAGCACGTGGACCACGGCATCGACTTCGCGGATGTTGGCGAGGAACTTGTTGCCGAGGCCTTCACCCTTCGATGCGCCGCGCACGAGGCCGGCGATGTCGACGAAGGAGATGCGCGTCGGAATGATTTCCTTGGAGCCGGCGATACCCGCCAGCTTCTGCATGCGCGGATCGGGAACGGCGACTTCGCCGGTGTTCGGCTCGATCGTGCAGAAGGGATAGTTCGCCGCCTGCGCCGCCGCCGTCTTGGTGAGTGCGTTGAAGAGGGTCGACTTGCCGACATTCGGCAGACCGACGATACCGCATTTGAAGCCCATGGCTGAAACCTGCTGTTCTTGAATTCCTTGGCCGTGCGTATGGGGTAAAAGCCGCCTCCGGGTCAAGCTTTTCGAGCGATCTTGCGCGATCAAAGCGGCTTTGGCTTGAAAGCGGTGCTTGCAGTGCAATATATTGTATGGGCCGAGCACCGCTCGCCCTCTTTCCTGTCATCAACGGATGGACTGCCCGATGAGTGACAACGATGTCGCCCTGAAACCGAAAGTGAAGTCCAAGCCGAAGCTCGATCGGCCAAAGCTCTACAAGGTGATCCTCGTCAACGACGATTTCACGCCGCGCGAATTCGTGACGGCGGTGCTGAAGATCGTCTTCCGGATGAGCGAGGAGGCCGGATACCGGGTGATGATGACCGCGCATAAGCTCGGCACCGCCGTGGTGGTCGTCTGCGCCAAGGATATCGCCGAGACGAAGGCCAAGGAGGCCATGGATTTCGGCAAGGAGGCGGGTTTCCCGCTGATGTTTACGACAGAGCCCGAGGAATAGGTTCAGACACTTCTTCTGATCTGGAAGCCTGTCTTATTCTGCGCGAAGCCGCAGCTTTCGTAGAAGCGATGGATGCCGGGATCGGTGCGGCCAGTGAGCAGCATCACCTTGTAGCATCCCGCCTGCCATGCGAGCTCGATCGCATGCGCGATCAGGGCGCTGGCATAACCGCGCCGGCGATGCGGGGTCGCAGTGGCGACGTTCTCGATCAGCGCATAGGGCGCACCGCCGCGGGTGAGGTTGGGCATGGTGATCAGCGTGACGGAAGCGGCCAACGCATTGTCGGCCATGCCCACCAGGACGCGCATTCCGGGGTAGGCCAGCATGGACGCGAAGCGCTCCCGGGCAAGCGTTGGATCGATGGCGGGGTCGCCGGGGTTCATGTCCTTGTAGAGCGCGAGAAGCGCTGCGAGGTCTCCCGCTTCGGCGGCGCGGATCGCGAGAGGCGAGGGGGACATGCTCAGTCTTCCTTGTTGCCGAACATCTTCTTCAGCATCTCGGCCATCGGCCCCGTCGTCGGCAGCTTTTTCGGCTGGGCGTTGTTGCGGGCCTGGTGGATGTGCGATTTGCCCGCGGGTTTCTGGCCAGCAGGCTTCTGAGCAGCTGCGTTCGCACCTGATGGTTTGGCGGGCTTCGGCTTGTCCTCGTCTTCCTTGCCGCCGACGGCAAGCGCCAGCTTGTTCATCAGCTGCGAATCCTCGCGCTTGACCAGCATCTCGAGATTGTCGGCGAGCGCGTCGAGCATCGGCTCCAGCCACTGCTGGTCGACCTTGGCGAAATCGCCGAGAACGTAATTGTGCACCAGATCCTTGTTGCCGGGATGGCCGATGCCGAGGCGCAGGCGCCGGTAGTCTCGGCCGCAATGGGCATCGAGCGACTTCACGCCGTTATGGCCGCCATGGCCGCCGCCGACCTTGATGCGGGCCTTGGCGGGCGCGAGGTCGAGTTCATCGTAGATGGCGACGATGTCGGATGGCTGCAGCTTGTAGAAGCGCATCGCCTCGCCGACGGATTCGCCAGACAGGTTCATGTAGGTCTGCGGCTTGATCAGCAGGACCTTCTCGCCCGCGATCTCGCCTTCGGAGATCTCGGCCTTGAACTTCTTCGACCAGGGCGAAAACGAGTGGCGGCGGTGGATGGCGTCCACGGCCATGAAGCCGATATTGTGGCGGTTGCCGGCATATTGTCTGCCGGGATTGCCGAGGCCGGCGATAACAAGCATGGCGCGTTCATTCCTGGACGTTTCAAGTTCTCAAGCACGTTCACCACCGCGAAACGGCGCCGAAGTCAAGCGCAAGCGTGTCTATCGTGGGTAAAATCAGTTCTGGAGATGCAGGCCATATTTGGCGAAGATCGCGCGCTGCGTGCCGTCAGCGATCAAGGCGTCGAGCGCCTGCTGCATCCTGGCCCTGAGATCCTCGGGAAAGCTCTTTTCGCAGGCGATGCCCAGCGATTGGGAGGAGAGCGTTGCGACGCGCACGAGGGGTTGATCGACCTTGAGCTTTTCGAAGTAGATCTGCGAGATCGGCATGAGGTCGATGCGGCCGTTCATGAGCTTGCGCAGCGTCGAGGGGAAGTCGCTGGCGATGTCGACCTTGGCGTAACCCTTTTCCTTCAGCAGTTTCTCGGTGTAGTCGCCGCGATGTGTGCCGATGACGTAACGGCGGGTGTCGTCCAGATCGGTTTCGCGAATGCCTGAAGAGGCGGTGGCCACGAGAATGTTGGCGTCCACCAGCAGCGGCTCGACCCATTTGAACAGCTTGTCGCGCTCGGGGCTATGGGCCGTGGTGAAGAGGCAGGTCATCGGGGTCGCCTGGGCCGCGGCATAGGCGCGGGTCCAGGGCATGATCTCGATATGCATATCGATGCCGGCCTTCTGCATCAGCATCTGCACCTGCTCGACCGAGGCGCCTTTCAGCGCGTCGCCTTCGCGGTAGCTGAAGGGCGGGTATTCCTCGGTGACGAAATTGACGCTGGCGGCACGTGCCGGAGCGGCGAGGGACAGGCTCAGGAGAGCGAGAAGCAGCAGTGGTTTGATCATCTCGGCTTCTCTTTTTGCTTTTATGAGGCTCGGGCGAGCGTGTGCGCATCCGCCAGCCGACTTGCCAGCTGGTCGACGGTCTGCGGACGGTGGAAGAGATAGCCCTGGCCGTAGTCGAGCCCCATCTCGCAGAGCGTGTGGCATTCCTGCTCGGTCTCGATGCCTTCGGCGATCACCGTGCAGCCCATCTTGTGCGAGAGGGTGGTGATGCTTTCGACGAGCGTGCGGCTCTTCTGCCTGATATCCTCGTTGGCATCATTGATCGAGCGGGTAAACGACTGGTCGATCTTGATGATGTCGACGGGGAAGCGGTTGAGATAGCTGAGCGAGGAGTAGCCGGTGCCGAAGTCATCGAGCGCGATGCGGCAGCCGAACTGGCGCATGTCGCTGACGATCTTGCGGATTTCGGGGTTGTTGTGCATCAGAACCGCCTCGGTGATCTCGACCACGATCCGCTCGGGGCGAATGTTGTGGCGCATCAGCAGCGAGGCCAGACGTGCGGGCAGCGACGGCTCGAACTGCAGCGGCGAGAAGTTGATGGCGAGGTAGCTGTTCTCGAGGCCCGGCAGCGCCGAGAGCGTCGCCAGATGCTCGATCGCCTTCTCCATGATGACGTTGCCGACTCGGATGATCTTTCCGGTCTCCTCGGCGACGTTGATGATCGCGGCCGGTGCCATCAGGCCCTTCACCGGGTGATTGAGGCGCATCAGCGCTTCGAAGCCGGCGACGCCGCGACCGTTGAGATTGACGATCGGCTGGAGGAAGGCGGCAAACCAATCCTCTATCAGGCCAATCTCGATGCAGCTTTCGATCTCGGCGCGGGCGCGGGCATGATCGACCATGCCGTTATCGAAGTGCTGGGCGCCGTTCTTGCCGTCACGCTTCTTGGCATACATCGCCATGTCGGACTTCTGCAGCAGTTCGGCCGCATTGTCGGCGTGGCGCGGATAGATGGCGATGCCGACGCTGGCGCTCAGATGCATGTCGGTGCCGAAGGGCTCGTTGAAGATGGAGGCGAGCATCTCGGCCATCAGGTCGGCGCGCTCGGCGGCGTTGCCGGATGGCAGCAGGATGGCGAACTCGTCACCGCCGAGGCGGGCGGCTACATCCGTCGGCGCAAGCTTGCTCTTTAGGCGGCCGACGAATTCGCGCAGCGCCTTGTCGCCCTCGGCGTGGCCGAGGTTATCGTTGATCCACTTGAAGCGGTCGAGATCGACGAAGAGGCAGGCAAGCTCCTGGTTGGCGGCATCGGCCTCGCGGATCTTGCCGTCGAGCACGGTCTCGAAGCCCTGGCGGTTGAGAAGGCCCGTCAGATGGTCGGTGATCGCCTGCTTGTGGTTCTTCGCTTCGGAGGCCTTCAGCGCCGTGACGTCGGTCATGACGGACAGCGACAGGCCGCCCTGGCCGCCGGTGGCAGCCTTCGATTCCAGGATCAGCACGTCCATGACGCGGCCGTCGGCGCAGAGGAACTTGACGGTAACATCGACAGTCGCGCCGCCATTCAGCTCACCCTTGCGGCCGAGGAAGGCGCTGCGGGTGTCCGGGGTGACCAGATCGATGAAGCGGTTGCCGATGATATCGTCGCGCTCGTAGCCGGTGGCGGCGAGCCAGTAGTCGCTGACGGCCGTGATGTGGCCGTTCTCGTCAAGCGAGAACAGCATGGCGGGCGTCAGATTGTAGATGTCGATGGCGCGGCGGTGCGCGAGCTTCAGCTCCTGTTCCTCGCTCTCCAGCTTGGACTGCATGGTGTTGAAGCTCTTGGCAAGGCGGCCCATCTCGTCGTTGGAGCGCCAATCGACGTGATGGCGCGAGCCGAGCTGGCCGGTCGCCTCGATTGCCGCGATCAGGCGCGTCAGCGGGCGAATGAGGACGATGCGGTTGCCGATCAGGGCGGCGCAGAAGACGATGAGGACGGCGAAGACGAAGATCGACAGGAAGATGATCTCTTCATTCTTCAAGCCGGAAAACAGGCCCGGCGCGGGATAGAAGACCGAGATCGTGCCCAGTTTCTTCGGGCCGTCGAGCGTGGTGTAGGTGATGGCGTGCGATACTTCGACCAGTTCGCCGTCGTAGGAGGCGGGGATCGTCGACTGGGTGACGTCAAGCTGGCCCGATGCGTCGCGGACCTGAACCTTGACGATGGTGCCCTGCGAGACGACGGCGGCGCTGATCTGCGCGACGCTGTCCTCATCCAGATCCCAGAGCGGCTTTGCCAGCGCCTGCGAGTTCGCGACGAGAAGAACGGAGATGTGGTCGCGGATTTCCTTTTCGGCGCGTCCGGAGGACAGGAAAAGGAACAGAACAAAAAGCGGGGCTACGAGCAGAACCAATGCGGCGAACACGATTCCTAGAAATCTGTTCTGAACGGAATTATGCATTTTCCTGCGTCTGCCCCTTGCCGCGAAATTTCTTCGTTCAGAACAAAACCTGCTCTGGAACGATGGGGCATGCTTCCACGAAATGTCTTAATCGAAGTTGAAGCGCTTATCTCTGTAGAAATGAAAAGACCCGCTTTCCGGAGAAAGCGGGTCTTATACTTTACAAAGCGTTCAAGCGATCAAAGGATCAAGCTTCAGCTTCGCCAGCTTCTTCTTCTTCCGATACGCCAGCTGCCGGAGCAACGATCGTAGCGATGGTGAAGTCGCGGTCGATAACCGTGGTCACGCCCTTCGGCAGGGTGACTTCGGAGATGTGGATGCTGTCGCCGATCTTCTTGCCGCTGAGGTCAACGTTGAAGAATTCCGGGATTGCATCAGCCGGGCAATGAACTTCGACGTCGTGACGAACGATGTTCAGAACGCCGCCGACCTTGAGGCCCTGGGACTTTTCTTCGTTGATGAAGTGAACCGGGATCGCAACGGTAACGGCGGTGTTGCCGGATACGCGCAGGAAGTCCACGTGCATGGTGAAGTCGCGGACCGGATCGAGCTGGTAGTCCTTCGGCAGAACCTTGTACTTCTTGCCGTCGACGTCGATCGTAGCGATGGTGGTCATGAAACCGCCAGCGTGGATGCGCTTCGTTACCTCATTGGTGCTGAGGGAGATCGAAATTGGGGCCTGCTTGTCACCATAGATGACAGCCGGGATGAGACCATTGCGGCGAAGTTCACGGGCGGACCCCTTACCAACCCGTTCGCGCGCCTCGGCCTTGAGCTCGTAGCTTTCGTGGCTCATGACTTTTCCTTCCGAGGTTATTTGGAGAGCTCGGCGCAGGCATCGCCTGTCGCTGAACTGGAGGCGGGTTTCCCCATCCTCATCCGCATTGCCTCCAAGGGTGTCTGTGCGGACGCGTGCGCTATAGTCTAGTTGCGGCGGAATGGCAAGAGTTGCGGCGCGCAAGAGGAGTGCAGATGCAGCGACGCCGCGCATCTGTTCTTTAGCATAGGCTGATGCAACTTAAGCATCCGCGCCGCGCGCCAATCAAAACCCAAGATCAGCCGCCGTTGACGGAGCATTAATGACAGTTGCGATTAGCAATCGTCAAGAATTCTTGGGGTGCCGGAATTATTGGTTTCTTAAGCGGCCGCATATGAAAGCGAAACGGCAAATTGGTCCGGATATCTCATGTTTACCGTTTTTAACTGCATTGCCTACATGCACGATCTCAGGCTGGTCGTTTTGGCCGGATGCCTGTGCTTCCTATCGAGCCTCGCCGCGCTGACGCTGCTGCAAAGAGCGCGGAGTACAGTCAAGGTCGCGCGCCTGATCTGGCTCCTGATGGGCGGTGCCGCCGGCGGCTTCGGCATATGGGCAACGCATTTCGTGGCGATGCTGGCTTATGACAGCGGCGTGGTGGTCGGTTACGACACGTCGGAGACATTGACGTCGCTGGTGCTCGTCGTTGTCGCGACGCTTGCGGCGGTGGCGTTTGCGGCTGGCGCGGAGAGCAGGGTGCGGCGGGGTTTCGCGGGCGTGTTGTTTGGCGTCGGCGTTACATCCATGCATTTCCTCGGCATGATGGCCGTGCAGTTTCCGGGCAGCATGCTCTGGGACCAGTCGCTGGTACTTGCCTCCATGGGTTGCGCGGTGGTCATCTCGGCCATCGGCTTCTATCTGCTTCCCGATATCAAGGCTGACGCGCGCAAGCTGCTTGTGCCGGCCGCGACCGTCTGCGCCGCGATCGTGGCCATGCACTTCACCGCCATGGCGGCACTGACGATCGTGCCAGGTCCGGGACCGGCGATCGATCCAAGCGAGACGATGTCCACCGGCTTCATGGTCGTCACGCTGCTGTCGGTCTCGTTGTCGATGATTGCGTCCGGCTTCGCCGCGGCCCTGTTCGCGATGCGGGCGGAGAGCTCGACGAAGGAGAGCGAGGCGCGTTTCGAGATGCTCGTGCAGGGCGTGACCGACTACGCGATCTACATGCTCGACAAGGATGGCCGGGTCGCCAACTGGAATGCGGGTGCGGAGCGAGCCAAGGGATACACAGCCGACGAAATCATCGGCGAGGACTTCGCGCGGTTCTACTCCGAAGAGGAACGCGCGGCCGGCTTGCCGCAGCGCGCGCTTTTGAGGGCACGCACCGAGGGGAAGTTCGAGCAAGAGGGCAGGCGGTTCCGCAAGGATGGAACGTCATTCTGGGCGCATGTCGTGATCGATCCCATCTGGGGTGCGGACGGCGAAATCGCCGGTTACGCGAAGATCACCAAGGACGTGACCGAGCAAAAGGCCGACCGCGACCGCCTCAAGGAGGTCTCGCGCAATCTCGATCTCGCGCTTGAGAACGTCTCGCAGGGCATCTGCCTGTTCGACGCCGAGGAACGCCTCGTGCTTGCCAACTGCCGCTACAGCGACATCTTCGAATTCGAGCGGGGTGCGATCCGCCCCGGCATGACCTACAAGGAGATCATCACGATCGGCTACGAGATCCATTTCTCGGATCCCGAGGTTGTGGCCAAGCGCGCGTCCGAGCACTACGACAAGCTGATGCGTGCGCTGAGATCGGGCGAGCGTTCGATCGTGCACAAGGCGGCGGAAGGCCGGTCGATCCAGCTGAACCTGAACATGCTTCTCGATGGCGGCTGGGTCGCCACCTATGAAGACATCACGGAACGACTGCTCTCGGAAGAGAAGATCGCTTTCATGGCGCGTCACGACGCATTGACGGGATTGCCCAACCGTTCGGAGTTTTCCGAGCGCCTGTTGCAGGATCTGGCGGTCGCCAAGCGTGCCGGGACGAAGGTGGCCGTCATCGGCATCGATCTCGACAAGTTCAAGGAGATCAACGATCAGCGCGGCCATCACGCCGGCGACCAGGTGCTGGTCACCTTGTCCGACCGCATGAGCGCGCTTCTCGGTGAAGACGAATTCGTCGCCCGGTTCGGCGGCGATGAATTCGCGGCTTTGAAGCAGTTTTCCGATATCGCCGATCTGCATGATTTCGTGGCGCGGCTGGAGGCGAGCCTGACGGGCGAGTTCAAGATCGAAGGCTTCGACATCAACCCCGACGCCAGCATCGGCGTCGCCATCTATCCGCAAGACGGGTCGACCGGCGAAATGCTGCTCGCCAATGCCGATCTTGCCATGTACCGCGCAAAGGCGACGCTTTCCGAGCGCATCTGCTTCTATGAAGTGGCAATGGACGAGGCAGCCCGCGACCGTCGCAAGATGGCGAGCGACCTGTGGCTAGCCATCGAACGCAACGAGTTGCACCTGCACTACCAGGTGCAGAAATCGGTATCGAGTGGTGACATCACCGGCTACGAGGTGCTGCTGCGCTGGAACCACCCGACGCGGGGCAACGTGCCGCCGGGCGAGTTCATCTCGGTTGCCGAGGAATGCGGCGCGATCGTTCCGATCGGCGAATGGGTGCTGCGCGAAGCCTGCAAGGAGGCTGCCGGCTGGGCCGACAAGCACAAGATCGCCGTCAATCTGTCGCCCGTCCAGATCGGTCACCAGGATATCGCGCATCTCGTGCACGCGGTCCTGTTCGAGACCGGGCTTGAGCCATGGCGCCTCGAGCTCGAGATCACCGAGTCGTCAATCATCGTCGACAAGGACCGGGCGCTGCTGACGCTGCGCCAGGTCAAGAATCTCGGCGTATCGATCGCCATCGACGATTTCGGCACGGGCTATTCGTCGCTGGAAACGCTGCGCTCCTTCCCGTTCGACAAGATCAAGCTCGACCGCAGCTTCATGAACGAGGTCGAGACCAGCGAACAGGCCAAGGCGATCATCCGCGCTATCCTGGCGCTCGGGCAAAGCCTCAACATTCCTGTACTCGCGGAAGGTGTCGAGACGGATGTTCAGCTCGGGATATTGCTCAACGAAGGCTGCGACGAGGCGCAAGGCTATCTGCTCGGCCGGCCGATGCCGATGCGTTCGCGCAAGGTCGCTGCCTGAGACCGCGCATGCAACTGCCGGGTTGACAGGGCGGGGGCCTAGCCGTCACATGCGACCTCAAATCGTACGGGAGAAATTCAGCATGCAACTCAAGACCCTAACGGCGACGGCTGTCGTTCTTCTCGGTTTGGTTTCGACGTCTCAGGCTGTCGATATCAACCAGAAGGGCGCCAAGGAAATCGAGGCGAACCTGTCGCGGCTCCTGCCGAAGGACGCAGCCAAGGGTTTCGTGACCGTCAACCCGGCCGGCACACGCTACGAGATCATTTATGACTTCGCGGCGCTGCTGAAGAAGGCCGACCCGAAGAATTTCTCCGTCAAAGGCCTGAACCCCTGGTCGATCTTCGCAACGCCTGAAGAGAGCGGCCTGTGGACGATCGAGGGCAACAACTCGCTCGACGTCACAGGTACCTTCAAGGCACCCGGCCAGCCGAACACCGAATTCACCTATGTCATCGATTCCCTTATTTCGAACGGCGTCTTCGACCCGGCGATCAGCTATCTGAAGTCCGGCGACTTCTCCAGTAAGGCGCTCCGCTTCTCGTCGAAGACAGAGAAGGAAGAGGTGAGCGTCGAGACCGGATCGTCGACCTACAAGATGACCTCGTCGGACGGCGAGATGCAGGGGCGCACCAATTTCGCCGGCAGCGGCACGATGAACGGCTTTGTCGAGAAGATCAGCGGCAAGGACGTGCCGCCGGTCGAAATCCGCGCCGACACGGTGGATTTCGCGGCTGCCGTGAACGGCGTTTCCGTCAACGATTTCCGCGAAATCCTCGCCTTCATCCTCGAACATGCCGATGAGAAGAAGCTGAAGCGCGCCGAGAGCGAAAAGCTCAAGGAACTGCTGCGCAAGTCGTTCCCGTTGATGTCGAGCCTCAACGAGACGGTGACCCTTAACAAGGTCAACGTGTCGAGCGTGGCCGGCAGCGGTGGCGCCGACAGCGTCGATTACACGATCGGCATGAGCGGCCCAAGCGATGCGATGCGGTTCGATGTTGGCATGGCGGCGAAACAGATCAGCTTCAACAGCGCATTGCTGCCCGAGATGTACGCGCCCTTCGTTCCCGAAGAGGTGGACATGCAGTTCGCCTTTCCGGAACTCAACATCGCGGCTGTCGGCGACGAGCTGATGAAGGTCGATTTCACAGACGACAAGAAGAGCAAGGCGGAGAGCGATAAGGCTTTCGAGAAGCTCCTGACCAATGGCGAGTTCGTCGTTGCCTTCCCGAAGATTTCGGCGCGCTCCAGCGTCTATGACGCCGAGATCTCGGGTGAAGTTCGCGGCATTCCGGAGTCGACCACGGCCTATTCGTTGAACGCGTCGATCGTCGCGCGCGATTTCGACAAGACGATCACCGCGATCCAGGAATTGGCCAAGAGCAATCCCGACCTCAACCAGGTGTCCTTCGGCCTGATGATGGTCAAGGGCTTCGGCAAGACCGATCCGGATGGTCGTCAGCGCTGGGACGTTAGCGTCGCACGCGATGGTTCGATCACGGTCAATGGCCAGGTGATCAAGGGCGCGAACTGAGCTCCAAGTCGTTTCCGGCTCCGTCCGTGGGCCGGAAACGTGCTGCTCGTTAGAGAGTCAGCATAATCAGCGGCGGCATTCGCCCTGACCGACGATGCGGAAGCCCGCATTGCCTGCCTCGCATGAATTCGAAAATGTTCTGATCTGTCTGCCGCGCTCGCCGCAAACGGGGCGATATTCGCGCGTGCAGATGCCACCTGGCCGCTGCGGCGGCATCGGTTCTTCATGGGGAGGGCGCGGGCGGGGCGGGCG
>UBQW01000108.1 GCA_900467745.1 Hyphomicrobiales bacterium | reverse complement strand
TGCCTGCAGCACAGAAGTACTTGCCGATGGGCGAACACGTGCTGTTTGCTCCCCGCTTTTGGCTTCAAAGATCGATAAATCAATAACGTAGTCCCCAGACTTATTCAATTGATCGAGGATTGTCGCGGCCAAGCGCACGGCGCAGACAGGATTGATCGCTAGGTCGAATGTCTCGTCGCTGGTCAAAACCAAGCGCGTCAAGAGATTGCCGCCGTCTAGCGGCGCGAACATGCGGAAGCTCTCAGCTTCGAGGAATACATCGGCGGCTTGGTCGAGGGAGGGGACGCGTTGCGCAAATCGGGTAGAAAGGCTGGCTTTTTCTTCTGGTGTCATCGGATTTGTAGGTTTCCTCGAGCTGTTTTTCTCTGCTGGTCCTAACGACGAATTGCGGATCGCGTAAGGCCTATTGGCAGGCGATACGACGAGAAGGCTGCGATGGCGCGGCCCAATGGCGAAGTCGCCACCTGTTACCAGAGCCACTTTTCTTTCGAGCCTGCCGTTGCCGCGATAGGACTGATCGTGATCGGAAGTGGGCTGCATTCGACCCGCATAGCCGGGAGGCGCTTTGGTGCTGCGTGGGGTAGGGCGGATTGGAAATCTGTCATTGGTCATGGAAGCCTCCATGCTTGATTCCGGCTAAACAGGCACGCGCGGTAACGGTTCATAACAAACGCCTGACAGCGGCGGGTAGACCGGTCCAGGCAGCTCGAGCCTGCCGAGGAGAACGCCATTCCGTAGCGATGCCCTTGAGAACCAAGTTGCTATATTGCCGGGAAGCATTACGAATGCCAGGACCGACCTAGAAGGAATGCCGATGTCCAAGACGAGACTATTTTCACCCGTAAGTGTTGGTACTCTAAAGCTTCGCAACCGCATCGTGATTGCACCGATGTGCCAATACTCTGCGGTCGAGGGCGAAATGACTGACTGGCATCAAATCCATTTGGGCAACCTCGCACTATCGGGGGCGGGCATTCTGACTATCGAGGCGACGGCGGTCTCGCCGGAGGGAAGGATTTCGTACGGCGACGTCGGCCTCTACTCGGACGATTGCCAGGCGGCGATGGCCCGTGTGCTAGCCAGCGTACGCAGGTGGTCCGACATTCCGATCGCCGTCCAGCTCGGTCATGCCGGCCGCAAAGCATCGACCGAAAAGCCGTGGCTCGGCGGCCAACAGATCAGCCCGGGCAGTGACAACGGTTGGAAGACGGTCGCGCCAAGCGCCATCCCGTTCAAGGACGAGTACGATCACCCGGAAAGCCTCCACAAGGAAGGCCTTTCGCGCGTCAGAAACGCGTTCGTCGACGCCACGCTAAGAGCTGCTGCTTTGGGTATCGACGCAGTACAGCTTCACGGTGCACACGGCTACCTTCTCCATCAATTTCTGTCGCCTCTGTCCAACAGGCGTGCCGACGAGTACGGCGGTTCTCTCGAAAATCGAATGCGGTTCCCGCTGGAAGTGTTCGATGCGGTTCGGGAGGCGTTCCCTTCCGGCAAGCCTGTGACAATGCGAGTGTCGGCAACCGATTGGGCAGAAGGCGGCTGGGACACCGATCAGACGGTCGTGTTTGCGAAGGCGCTTGAGGCGAGAGGCTGTTCGGCGATCCACGTTTCTACAGGCGGGCTCGCGTCACATCAGCAAATCGCTCTTGGGCCGAACTATCAGGTACCGTTCGCCCGCGCCGTCAAGCAGGCCGTCGACATTCCGGTCATCGCTGTCGGTCTGATCACAGAGTTTGAGCAAGCGGAAGGTATTCTGACGACCGGCGACGCTGACCTTGTCGCTATCGCGCGGGCAATTCTGTATGATCCGCGTTGGCCATGGCATGCCGCGGCCCACTTCGGCGAAACGGTGCAAGCGCCTGATCAATATCTCAGGTGCCAGCCAAGGCAGTATCGGGACCTATTCGGTTC
>UBQW01000026.1 GCA_900467745.1 Hyphomicrobiales bacterium | reverse complement strand
CCCTCCTCGGATGCGTACGCCCGTCCCGCCTGGCAAGCGCGAGGTCCTCAAACAATCGCGGCATGCGAACACAAAGCACGGAGTGGTCGAGGCGGGCCGCCTGGCGTGCAAAGGCAGGTGGAGCGTCAGCATCAACTGAAAGTAGCGCCCGGAGCGGGAGCCAAGCGAAGACGGTAAACGGCGACCCAAATAGATCTGTTCGGGCTTCAGCGTTACGTGAGCGGCGTTGACAACGGCGAGCAAGCCGCAGCGGGTTTGGCAGCTACAACTTAGTCATCGATTGACCGTGCCATCGCGCTGTCAGAACCCGCCTTTGTGTTTGTCCGGCCATGTCGCAGTAAGGAGCTTGACGAGCTGCTCGACGGTGTCTGCGGACGCATGGTTCCAATGCCTCAAATTGCAATTTCGAGCGACTTGACGAGCGTAAAGGTGGACTCACGCCTTACCTAGCTAATCTGGTAGATGACATCTGATGCGATCAAACGACCGAGAAGTTTATTCATTCTGTTTTCAGTCAGAACTCGACTTGAAAGGTGGCACGCCCGCTATATGTATCGTCTTGCTCTTCGAAGGATGGTTGTCACCTATCTTCTCGGTCAGTTTTCGGACAGCGCACCGCGAAGGAGCGAACCGATGACTGAAATCACACACTTTTCTAAAATGTCAATCAAGCAGCGCGAGATCTACCTTGAGACGTTGGCAAGGAGGCTTCACGTATCGTCCTCCATCGCCGAGCATGATGGTGAAGAACTATGGTGGATGCTGGAGGAACTGGCAGACCAGCTAGATCTTAACCAGCTTGCCATGGCCAAAGACTACTCCGCTGCGGCTACCGACGTAGTTGAAAAAGCTACTTTTTTACTAGCGAAATTTGAGTGGGACCTATCCACAGGGACGCTTCATTAAACTAGCGGAGCCAAGAATTGGCAGCAACGGCTTCATTCGTTTGCCACAGATGCGGGCGGAGGCTCCCTACAAAACAGTAAGGGCCTGTCGGGTCGCCTCGTCATAAATCTGCGCCCGCGTTCGCGATTGCTGTTGCTTATCCGCCTCACGCAGCAAGCGCATCGCACGTTTGCGATGCAACCCGCTGATCGGAACGAACTGATCGAGGATGTGCGAGTTTTACTCCCGCTTTCCGGCAGCATACCGCTTTGCCAGAGCAGCAACCAATCCCTTCTTCGTCGTTACGCTGATTAGCCTCATCTGATTTGCTCAGCACCCACAAATGCTGGGAGCAAATCAGATGAGGCAACGGCCAACAATCAGGGAACATTTCTCGTGAGGCAATGCGCTCCCGTGCGGCGCGGCGGCCGGAGATTGAGGTGTCTGGAATTGCTGCCAGGCATTCACGCGTCACATCATCGACGACGTTGAGCACACGCTCGTCCGCAGGCAAACTGGCCTTGAACGAAATCCAGCGACCAGCGGGCGTTTGTCTTCGCTTCGACCAGGATCGGAGCACACATGCCGACAGCACGGCGTCGGGCCTTCCGCTTGCGTACTGAAAGCCCTTCCTCGCGATACAGCCGATAGATGCGATTGATGCCGGACGGCTCCCCTTCCCGGCGAAGCAGGACGAACAGTCGACGGTAGCCGAAACGCCGTCGCTCATTAGCCAACTAGCGTAGCCTTGCTCGTAGCTCGCTCTCCACCGGTTGGTTCGACTGGTAACGGATCGTCTTGCGATCGGCAGATATGATCTGGCAGGCCCGCCGTTCCGAAAGCCCCATGACGGTCTTCAGGTGCGTGACGGCTTCATGCTTGGCGGCGGACCATACATTTTTTGGAGAAGCTCGCGGAGGGCGGTCGCATCAAGCATCTGTTCGGCGAGCAGCTTCTTCAGCCTGGCGTTCTCGTCCTCAAGCGCCTTAATCCGCTTCGCCTCAGAGACCTCCATGCCGCCGTATTTGCCTTTCCAGTTATAAAATGTTGCTTGCATGCCTGCGGCAAAGTTCGGCCGCCTTCGCGCCAGCCTCCTGCTCCTTCAATACCGCAATAATCTGCTCTTCCGTAAATGGCCGGACTCGAATCCAGTCTGGAGGAAGTTGATCGCCGTATCGCTTGGTTTAAAGCGCAGCAATGCCGTTGTCGCTTCGCCGGATTTCTTGCGCATTCATGGCATACCAACCGTACCAGTCGACCTGTACCGGTTTCGCTGCATCCGCGCACGACTGCCCAACAACGCCTTGTTTCGGTGGAAATTCGAGAAGGATGGAGAGGCTGTCCAAATTGATGTGCAAGGCTCAATCACCCTCGACGAGTCAAGCTTAGTCAAGATAGCGGCTAAGAATGGGGTTGGGCTCGGATACGTCATGGAAGCGGATGTGCGTGATTATATTGCAGCCGGTCGACTGGTACGCGTTCTCGAGGACTGGACCCTCTGATTGGCCCCGCTCGCGTTGTATTATCCTGGCAGGAAGAACCCACCGGCCGCCTTCAGCGCGTTCATTCAGGCTGCCCGCGATTTTGCCAATGGGGGAGGGGATAGCCTCGGCATATCGTGGCACCCTGCGCGAGACCTAAAGACATAGGACCGGCGTGCAATGCGGGCCATTATTAGCGCCTTGAAGGGACAAAACCATCGGCACCCCAGTTCAGACGAAGGGCATCGCCCAATCCACAACCTCGTTTGCGCGACAAGACCGTTCGTGCCGCAGTTGGTCTTGAGGTGAGACCGACAGCTTCCGTTGTCGACACGCAAAATGCCATAAGCACGAGCCCCGGAAACAGAGCTTGCATAAATATCTTACCGTTGCACACCGGAAGTCCCACGGACTCCCACTCACTGATCCGATCAGTCCACGCGCTTGACCCCAGGCAGCCGATAGGAGCCGTCGAGGATCGGCGTCTGCGCTCCATAAAGCCGCATCGTCAGATTGAACGGCCCCTTCGGCGCGGGCAGCCAGTTCGACGTATCCGCCGGGCGTTCGTTCTGGACCCGGATTGTTACGGAACCATCCGGATCGAACTTTAGGCCCTCGGTGGTGCTACCAATGCTGTAGCGCTTGAAGTCGTTCTCGATGAAGAACTCCTTGTCGTCGTACATGCTCATGTTCCAGAATACCGAGACGGGCGGAAGCTTGTCCTTATCGAAGTGCAGGACGTACTTGTGCTCGCCCGTGAGGGGAGCACCCATGTCGTCGACGCGGTTGTTCGGATAGAGGATTTCCTCCGGCACGTTTGCTCCCGTGAGATTAGCGGCGAAAGCGGCCCTGACGGCATAATTGAACCCTGCTCTGCCGCCGCCCATCGTATACCTCCAACCATCGACGGTTTCGGCGGCATTCGCATAGGTGTCCGCGATGATGGCTTCGGCAGCCTTCGCCGCTCTAGCCAGTCCCCGTTTCGTTGGTTCGTCGAGGCTCTGCCAATCGAATCCTTTCGCGACACTCAGACCGATCTGCTGCGCTGCTCCGACATCGGGATCGGAGAAGTCGTCGCTCGCCGATAGAAAGGTACGCATGCCAAAGCCGATCTGCTCGTAAAGTCGCAACGCCTCGGGGGCCATCGGCGTGAAGACGAAACGCTCGTAGTCGGTCTTCTCCGGAAGCTTGAAGTTCAGGCCGTTCTTCTGGAACACCGACAGGGGCAGCAAATTGAAACCGGTTTGCGCGGCGCGGGCGTTGGGCAGATCGGCGTCTCCGTTGACGAACACACGGTTGGCGACCACGGCGAGCTTCGTCCTGACCTTGATCTGCTTCATGCCTGCCGGAACCATGCCATGGTAGTCTGGCCCGGTAATGAGAAACAGACCAGGTTCCGGTCCTCGGCTTCCGCCGACATTGTAGGTCACTTGATCGAAGTAGTCGCCGATCTGGACGATGTACCAGCGCTTTTCGTTAAGCACGGGTACGGACAACACCACCGGTTCGCTTGTTAGGTCGGCGGCCGCATAAGCGTCTATCGAGACGTTGTTAGGGGTATTCACGAACTTGTCGGCTGCTGTCTTGAGATCGGAGAACTTCCTGAAGTAGTTTAGGCCGACGGCGTTCGCCTTCAATCCCGCAGCTAGCGTGTGGACGTTGTCTACAAACGGACGGCCCCAGAGCGCCACCTGGACGCCTGCTGCATAGGCTTTTTCTTCCTCGATTTGCTCGACGGACATTTTATCCAGTGCATTTTCCGCCGACGCCATCGGAGCGACTGCCATGAGAGCGGCTACCAGCACATATCGATACTTCATTAGACGCGGTTTCCTGCCCGGTGTGGATGAGCGACGAGAAGGCTCCCTACTCTGCTGCCCGTGGCGATTTACGTTTAACCCTGCCCCACACTTGGGGATCAGGGAAGTACGCAACTGTTAATTTACGGCAGTTTGCACTGCGCTTGGCCTGCCCCTTGGGGTGATCCGCTTGGAATGTTAGTGCATGCTCGGTCTGCTGGCGACTGCCGATGTTGACGCTGACCCATTTTGTGGGTCTTCCTCAATTTGCGTGGAACAAATCGTTAGTGGTCACGGCGCTATGGGCGGGCATGAGAACGAGATCGAAATGGTCGAACGGTGTGTTCGTCGGTCATTCGGTCAGCTCAATGATTGGAGCGCTTGCGTCCATCGAAGCACCGCAGATGTTTGCCGATCTTGTGATGGTGTGCCCATCGCCCCGATGTATCAACGATGGTGACTACGTCGGCGGTTTCGCTGCACACGAGATCGACGCGTTGCTGGCGTCGCTGGCGGACAACCACAGGGGCTGGTCTGCTGCAATGGCTCCAGCCATCATGAGCAATGCCAACCGCCCTGAACTCGGCGAAGAACTGACAAACAGCTTTGCCGCACCGATCCGGAAATCGCCAGAGAGTTCGCACGAGCAACGTTTTACCGGTGACAACCGCGCCGATCGCCGAAAGTCAAGGCGAAGACCCTCGTCAGCGGGACGCGCGACAATCCAGAAAAGTAATGCTACCTTGACGGCGGATGTCGCTGAAAAAGCTGGCAAGCTGGTCATCCAACAGCGAAACGCCTAGCTGCTGGGGCAGTTTACTGCCGTGCTCGGGCGCAAGGTTGGGCTTCTATCTATCGATCTGAAGCAACGCTCGTAGGGCCTCATGTTCAGGCCCCTTGGGTTTCAGATCGAGGAAGGCGTCGACCGACCTGCATGTTTCGTGCCCGCCCGAAGCGGGATTGGCGCGATGCAGGACAAAGGCATCTTCAGGCTTGCTCTGACCACATAGGATCCAGCGGTCGCCATTGGAGCTCGCGGCGAATTCGATCTGCTCTCCCGGTTCGCAGCTTTCCTCAATAGGATCCATCTCATCCATGCGATGCGCCTGCCCGTACGAAATCGTTCCTTGATCCGCCGGCTCGCCGGGGCGTTGATTGTCATGTCTGGTTGTCAGAGCGGGATAGTCATCCGGTCGGATCATGCCGGACCGGATCTGCTCGATGAGAGTGGTCTCCGCCGCGTGGTCCGCTCCCGCTTCGGGCTTCAGGTCAAGCGTCGCGTAGTCCGCTCTTTTGAGAAGCTTGCGAAGAAGAGACTGTTTCAAGCCGGTTATGTTCACCATAGCCAACCCTCCGTGATTAGGAACAGGATGAAGACGAAGCTTGAAACGCCAACAGCTATTGTAGCGACGCTCGAAGGGCTTGGCCAAAAATTTCTATAGGTGAGATGCATCTTCTTTCTCCGTGAACGCGTTGCCCAAGCAGCGGTTGGCTACCGCTGATAGCCCCTGACCACCCCGCCTATGCTGCTGTTATGCGGCGCCGAGCAGGACGTATGGGTTTCAGCTCAACCGGCTGCGCTTCGCGCAATTGGCGCAGGCGCTCGGTTTTCCGGATCCGCTCGGCCGCTTCCGTTTCAATGATCTGTCGCGCGACATGGCTTGTGGTCGCGGCCTTATCGCGTGCGAAGATTTTCTCCGGCTTAAATAACTCCTGCGTCATCATGGTCATGATAATCCTTTTTCGGTGTGTAGCTCGGACATCCGAGACGTCGATGGTTGGATCGAAGCCGGAGACGAGGCCCGACAAAAACAAAAAGGCCGGGCGCTAGCCCGACCTCTTACAGTCACTCAGCTTTGCTGCCAGTACATCCGTGGTCAGCGGTGCGAATGAAAACTTAAGCTGCCTGAAGATTTTCGGCCGAGCTTTTGCCGGACTTGCGGTCCTGAACAACCTCGTAGGAGATCTTCTGGCCATCCGAGAGCGAACGCATTCCGGCGCGCTCGACAGCAGACGCATGTACGAAGACGTCCGTGGTACCATTGTCAGGTTGGATGAAGCCGAACCCCTTGGTGGAGTTGAACCATTTTACAGTACCAGTATTCATGACGATTTCCTTTCAGAGCAATCGTAGTGGCTCCCACGATGCCTTGCGGGATAAGATCGATGATTTGAGAGGAAATCCGACGGGAGCGAAGCTCCGGACCAACATCACAAGCAATGGTCGATGAGCTATAAATGGGCACAAGTTCTGATTTTACAAGAGCGCGCCGGATTTATGTTTGGCCTAGGGGGAATCCAACTGTTTCCGTCTGTCGCTCGCATCATCGGTCGATGCAGGCTATGTCCACAGCAACATCCATCGACATGAAGGCATCCGCAGGACCGATAAACCTTCCAGATACAGGCATAAGCTGGGTAATGTCGCGTGCGACGGCCACCGGGATCAGGTTGGCGCTTCCCATGCTCCTGTTTGTCGGATCGAACGTGATCCAACCTGCTCCCGGGAGGAACACTTCAACCCATGCATGGGTCGATCCGCCCGAGGACGAACCGACGAGGGTGCTCGCCGGGTCATAGAGATATCCGGACACGATCCTCGCCCCGAGCCCAAGAACCCGGACAGTTTCGGCAAGGAGTGTCGCAAGATCCCGGCAGCTCCCGGACCTAAGACGAAGGGTTTCCGGCGGAGCCTGCGTCCCTTCGGTATCTCGCGCCTGATAGGCAACGCCGTTCGAAACGCCGATACTGAGGTCCTTCAGTAGCGACAGTGTGTCGGTCCTCTCTCCCATGACGAAGCCCTTGGCCCACTGCTGCAATTCGCCACAGGGGTCGGAATATTGAGCGTCCCTGAGAGAGCCAAGGTCCTTCCAATCCTGGTCGTCGTAGAGGAATGGGTAGGTTGCGCCCGACGCTGCGATGTCGAACACCGGCCAGGACTGCGATTTCAGGTCGACGTCGGCATGGTTTATGATCTCCAGCCGGCTTGTCGGCTCCGAGAACGTCAGGGTCGCAACTGCGTTCCCGAATACATCCGTAGTCCAGGCCAGCCTGCCTTCCGGCGAGACAGTCATCTGGTGATGTTGCAGCAGAAGATCCGGCCCTTCGCGCGGTCGCAGCAACAGCCGATAGGGCGTGAGTTGCACTGGACACCGGTAGCTGTAGGTCGTCCTGTGCTTTATGGAAAGCTTTGCCATTTCCGCTCCTCGCGCAGAAGAACCCTGGGCGCGCATATGTTCAAGGTCAGTTTCTCCCTCGGGGCAGCCAAGGACACCTCATCTCATAAGGCCGGCGGATCGCAGCGCGTTCTCGATGACATCCTGGACATAGTTCGTCACCTCCTTGCGATCATCGCTTCCTGTCTCCTTTGAGGTCGTCGCCCTCGCATCGGGTTGGACGCGACGCTCGAAGGACGGCGTGAGACCCCAACTGCGGGCAATGTGTTCCGTCGACGAGATGCCGACGTCGAGCATGTAGGGGGCTTTCGAGCCATAGCCGCTCGACGTGTCGATAGGAGTGCCGTGTCCCATGCCGCCAATGCGGTGAAGCTGAATGACGTCCGCGCCTGTCTTATCTGTCCAAGTGTATTGTTCTTGTCCATCGATAGCGTCAGACCGCACCGGCCGATCAGAAACCTCGTGCATGACCTTCCATTGCTCAATGATGACCCGTGCGTTCAACTCATCTACGGTCTTGTCGGCCGTACCGTGCCAAACGGATATCGTGGGCCACGGGCCAAGATGCGTCGACGCCGATCGAAGGCGCTCCTGGAGCCGCTCGTGTGACGGCAGGCCGTGACCCCGCATCCGATCAAACGCTTCCAAGACCGTTGAGGCAACACCATAGGGCAGACCAGCAATGATCGCTCCTCCGCTAAACACCTCCGGATAAGCGGCAAGCATGGCGTTTGCCATAGCGCCACCGGCTGACAGACCCGTAATGAACACTCTTGTGGGATCTATGCCATGGTCAGAAATCATCCTGTCGATCATCTCACGGATCGACCGGACCTCTCCGCGATCGCGTTCAATGTCGTTGTCGGAAAACCAGTTGAAACAGAGGTTGGGGTTGTTCTGGCGGGACTGTTCAGGAAACAGAACGGCAAAATCGAATTCGTTCGCCAGTTTCGACCATCCCGATCCGGCGTCGTAGCCGGCAGCCGTCTGAGTGCAGCCATGCAGGACGACGACGAGGGCAAGCGGGCAAGATCGATCGCCGTTTTCAGGAGCATAGTACCAGCCAAGGAGGTTACCGGGATTAGGGTCAACAATCTCCAGCCGCTTCAATCTGGATGGACCCGCATCCATCACCGAATTGGCACGGTACCGTTGCAACCGCTGCAATGTATCCGAAAGACTTCTCATGAGCATCCTCGCTGATCGCGGAAGGCCAATCGACGTCCCGGATATTTTAGGTAATGCTGCATTGCACAATTGCAAGTGCGGAACGTCAGGTAGAGATCGGCCGAGCTCACGGCAATGCCAGATGAAACCGGCAGCTAAGGCTATCAGGAGGGTTCTATCTTAGCTTGTCTGAAGGAAATCAACCGCTGGGTTTTCTCGTTCCAAAGCACGAGATTGACTGACGCCAGGCTGTCGCAAATGCTGATACGACCAACGTCGGCAAGCTCAGGATGGTCACGAAGCACCTCAGGGAGCCGATAAAAAGGTACGCGGCTGGAGAGGTGATGAAGGTGGTGCATGCCAATATTGCCGGTGATCCAACGCAAGGGACGAGGCAGATCGTAGTGGGATGCTCCATGCATGGCTGCGTAGGGAAACGCCCATTCGGGCGGCCTTGACCAATGGGTCTCCTCGAACTGATGCTGGACATAGAACAGCCAGACACCCGCAGATCCAGCTATGAGAACGATCGGCAGATGGATCAACAGGAAGGGCAAAATACCAACGCTCCATATCAACATGGTCGCCAGTAGAATGACGGCGAGGTTTGTTGCCATGGTCGAAACCCAAGGCAGGGCGCCCGATCGCATCATTCCGAACGGTAGTCGCTGCTTGAAGAGAAACAGAAATGCGGGGCCAATCCCGAACATCACAAATGGATTCCGATAGAACCGATAGCCAAGCTGGCCCAGTGGCGTCAGATCGCGATACTCCGACACCGTGAGGGTCGTTATGTCGCCGACACCGCGCTCATCTAGGTTGCCGGCCGACGCATGATGTTCATTGTGCGCGCGCCGCCAGTAGTCGTAGGGCGTGAGCGTCAGGACGCCAAGGGCGCGGCCGATCCAATCATCCAGACGCCGATCTGCAAATAGGGAGCCATGCCCGCAATCATGCTGAAGCATGAACAGCCGCAGCAAAAACCCAGCAGCCGGCAGGACCAGGACCAGGCCAATCCAGTAACCGAATTGCAGCGCGATCGCCGCGGCAGCCCAAAGAAGCGCGAACGGGATCAAGGTGACGCCGAGCTCGAAAAAGCTCCGCGCCCGCGCAGGCTTGCGATAGCTGGCGATGATCTTGAGCCAGGCCAATTCGGAGCGAAGGTCGAGGCCGGCAGGCTGTTTAGTGGCGGTTAACTTACATCTTTCGCATCTTGAGATACAAACCTTGCGGCGTGGACAAGCTGTTGGGCTTAAGTCATTGACGTTTTCAATCATTCGACGCGTCGGTGGAGAGGATACGTTGGCGCGTAAAGCACGCGGATCTGTCGATGATCGTAACGGGGCTCATCAACTTCGAGTAGACAGCCCAATTGCTGTGCGCCAGGCACATCTTCCACTGCGAAACGCAGGGCCTCTGCCGCTCTCTCTCAAACGCCTGTAGCGAGGCCAATTAAGTCTTCGAATCGCTTTTCCAGCGTGTATCCCGCTGCACCCGTGTGATCGGACTGGGTGAGGTCGTTGCCCTCCAGGTCACCGAGCAACGCTGAGCTTTGAACGTGAGGCTTCCCTAACGTTTCGCTCCGTTTGTCTCTGCTTGCGCATTCGCTTTTGCATCTCCTTTCGCAGGATCTGGAGCTTCTCGGCATCCGAGCCTTGCTCGACACTTGCAGCGCGAAAGATCTTCTCCGCTGATTGGCGAAATATGTCGTTCATCATGAATTCCTTTGATGGTGAGAGCGGCCGATGTTTTCAAATTGCTTGGCCCAGTTCTCAATCCGCTGCTTTGATCACGCGCTACATATGAACGAGAGATCCGTGTGCGACAGGCGCCATCGCGAGACTGGCATCAGATTTCCAGGCCACTGCGATGCGGAATGTGAAAGCGTCCTCATGCCCGTCTAGTAGAGATCGCAGGCTGCTCGTGCTCAACACATGTTGAAGGGTATTTGTTCGTTCGTTGTAGCCGAATGAACTGGTTCTTACCAAATTCTTTGAGATGCACGCGGGATAGTTGTTGGAAGACATCGCGTCCTCCTTATGTTTGGGGTAAGGCCGTCAGCAGAACTTCGACGCCCACGGGAACGGCTAAACCCGCCTCGTCCAAGCAACAAAGATTAACCGGCCGGCAATCGCGCGGAGTCCCGGCACAACTTAAACCACAAGCATTGGTCGATGTCAGATATGTGGGGACAATTTTTGATTTAACAAGGTGCATGGTTGGATGTATAGCTAAGCTCGTCGTCTCTCCTCAGATCCTCGCGTTGGAACAAAGGGGCTCGTCCCGCCAGTATCTCGCCAGAGCGGTCCACCTCGGGCTCAATGAGCCGGCATTAAGTGAAGAAGCGGTTATCCTAGCGTCGACCATGGCAGCAGGCCGCGGTCATCGGGATGTATTCGATGCCGTCATCGATAAACCATCTAAGAGACAAAGCTGCTCGAGACGGTTTCTCAGCCTGTGTAACAAAAAGTAAGCGAGCGTTCGCCATCTTGCAGCCCTACGCCTATGCGTCGCTAAGATTACGCCGAAAGCATTATCGGACGTTATGCTCAGCGTCCTTGGGAATACCGAGATCACCGACGGCTCAACTTTCGACGCAATTCGACAAACAGGCGTTTCGGTCCAGTTCTTATTTTCGGTAGACATCCGTGCTGCTATCTTTTATAACCATCTGGTTGGAAATAAAATGGGTGAGGCCATGGGCAGGAAACGCGTTATCGATCAGCAGGCGGTGCTCGATGCCGCTGAACGGGTTGTCGGCAGGGATGGCGCGGCCAACTTGACCATTGATGCCGTCGCCAAGGAGGCGGGCATCAACAAGGCCAGCGTGCTCTATGATCACAAGTCGAAGCAGGCGCTGGTGGAAGCCGTTGTGAACCGAGCCTTTGAGCGGGACAATGCCCATCATGTCGGGATCGAGGAACAGCTCGCCGGCGCTGACGACAGGGCAATCCGTGGTCGTATCCTTGCCGCCGCAGCGCCACCGCCGGAAGAATTCAGGGCGGTTGCACTCAACCTCAGTGCCGCCCTTGCCCTCGATGCCACTCTGCGCACAAAGATGCAGGATAACCAGGCCCGCACCATGGCGCGCATTGTCGAGACCTCCCCGTCTCCGCGTGGCGCGCTTCTCGCATATCTGGCGCTTGAGGGACTGAAATTCCTCGAACATCTCGATTTCCATCATTTTCCGCGTGGGGAGCGCGACAGGCTTCTTCGCGAAATCAATTGGCTCGTGACGACGCAACCGGGAGAGAGCGATCTTCCCGATATTGCTACGGGCTGACCCTCAGAAAAATACATCAGGTGAACGACATGATTGAAAGCAATGCCGCACAGGCCGCGGCCACGGATAAACTCGTCCCGTTTCAACGGATCTTTCTGACAGGAGGCAGCGGTTATGTCGGCCGCAATCTTGTTCGTCACTTCGTCGCCCGCGGGATCAACGTTACGGCTCTTGCGCGCAGTGATGAATCTGTGGAACTTGTGCGTTCCCTCGGCGCCACGGTCGTCCGTGGCGACTTGTTGGACGCTTCGCTTTCCGCGGCCATGGCAGGCTGCGATGCGCTGATCCATGCCGCGGCAGACACCGACCACGGACCCGCCACGGAAAGACAGCGGCGCGTTAATGAAGACGGCACCCGTGCCGTCATTGAGGCGGCGCGCCGGGCCGGCATTCGCAAGGTCATCCATCTGAGCACGGAATCCGTTCTTGCCACCGGCAGGGCGCTGGTCAATGTCGATGAGACCATGCCATTGCCGCAAAAGCCGGTTGGCGGATATTCGCGCACGAAGGCGGCAGCCGAGCGCATCGCGCTTGCCGCCAATGCAGACGATTTTGCCGTCGTCGTGCTGCGTCCGCGTTTCGTCTGGGGTCGGGATGACACGACGGCGCTTCCTGCACTCACCGAAGCGGTAAAATCCGGCAAGTTCGCCTGGATCAGCGGCGGCACCTATCTCACCTCGACGACCCATATCGGCAATCTTTGCAACGCCGTCGAACTCGCTCTTGGCCGTGGTCGTGGCGGCGAAGTCTATTTTGTTTCGGATGGCGCGCCCACTGCCTTCCGCACCATCGTGTCAGCGCTCCTGGAGACACAAGGGCTTCAAATTCCGCAAAAGATCGTCCCGCGCGCCGTGGTCCGTACCGTCGCCGTCATCGGTGACACTCTGGCAGCACTTTCCGGCGGCAGGATCGTTCCACCACTTACAAGGCAGGCCTATGCCACCTCTGGTGTGGAAGTCTCGTTCGACATCGGCAAGGCCAGGCGCCAACTCGGATACGAACCGGTGATATCAATGGAGGAAGGGCTGGCTGAGCTACGTGCCCTTCAGCACTGATAGTCTTCAAGGCGGGGCGCGTCGTCACGCTTGCCCGCCTTGATCCAGTTCACCTTACCATGCAGGAAAGACAGGGCCGCATCCAACGCGGCCTTTCGTTCTTCCAGCCGGGCGATCTGCTTCTGCAGGACAGCGATCGTGCGTTCGCACGACTGCTCGCCAGCACGATATTCTTCATTCAGCGCGAGAATCTCGCCCAGCGAATAACCCAATGTCTGCTGCAGTCGGATCATACGGGCGGCCGTCACATCTTCCCGGCGGAACGTCTGGTAAGGGTTCGAGCCTCCCTTTGCACTGCGTTCAGGCTTCAGAAGCCCTTTGGAAATGTAAAAGCGGATCGTATCCACCGGCAGATCAGTGGCTCTGGCAAATTCCGAAATCAGCATGCGTCAACCCTTGACTATAGACTACACTCCATACTTATAAGCCATGCTTGTCAAAATGTGGAGACCCAATATGACAAGTGAAATCACCTCTATGCGCCAGGTACAGCTCGGACAGACAGGCCCGCTAATCGGTGCCCAGGGCCTTGGCTGCATGGGCATGAGCGAGTTCTACGGCGAAACGGACGAAGCTGAATCCCTTGCCACGCTCGAGCGGGCGCTGGAACTTGGCGTGACGATGTACGACACGGCCGACATGTACGGCGTCGGCGCGAACGAAGAGTTTCTGGCGCCCTTCATCGCCGCCCATCGCGATCGGGTCATTATCGCCACCAAGTTCGGCTATACGCGCACGCCTGAAAACCCCAACGACTGGAGCCTCGACAACCGTCCGGAATTCATCAGGACGGCCGTCGAACGCTCGCTGAAGCGTCTCGGCGTCGATGTAATCGACCTCTATTACATGCACCGTCGCGATGGCGTCACGCCTTTGGAGGAGTCGATCGGCGCAATGGCCGACTTGGTGAAGGAAGGCAAGGTGAAGTGGCTCGGCCTCTCTGCCGTCAGCGCCGAAGAACTGCGGACCGCGCATGCCATCCACCCGATTGCCGCCTTGCAGTCGGAATGGTCGATCTTTACCCGCGATATCGAAAAAGACATCGTACCGGCCGCAGCCAGCTTGGGCGTCACCATCATCCCCTATTCGCCGCTCGGCCGAGGCATGCTGACAGGTCAGGCATTCACCGGGGGCCTATCTGGAACCGATGCTCGCCAGCATTTCCCGCGCTTCTCCGCCGAGAACCGCGAGGCAAACCTTCGTCTGGTGGCAAAGATCGAAGAAATTGCGTCGGCCAAGGGCGTGATCCCGGCACAGCTTGCCTTGGCATGGCTCTATGCCAAGTCCAGCTCGCTGAATGCAAAGACCGTTCCAATCCCCGGCACACGCAAGCGCACAAGGATTGTCGAAAACCTCGCGGCAGTTTCGATCGAACTTACCAACGACGAGGTCGCTATGCTGGAGCCGCTTGCTGCGGCAGTGCAAGGCATCGCCGTATAAGACGCTGCGCGGCCGCTGGCCGCGCCGCTTCTTTCACGCCTTGATAGGAATCGAACCGACGCGACCCGTCATTCAAATCTTCAGGCGGATCGTTGAGCCGCCGATGATGGACTTCCCCGGCGTCTGACAGGATAGCAAACTCGAAGGTGGTGCGTTACCGCGGTTTAGGAGATTTCCCAATGGGATCGACAGCAGATACCAAGCAGCCGATCTTGATCATCTGGCCGCGACGCTGTGGGATCGCTATTTCGCTAAGATAGCCTTTCGGATGTGGCAGTAGACGTCAAACGATCGGCCGATCATTGCGGGCTTTATCGCTCATGGTTGGGAATTTGAGATTTTTGGCAGTACTGCACCGGTCGAGCGCCAACCGGGATGGAGACATTTAGAAGTTGAACAGCGTCTTCTCGCCCTTGGTGGCCCGTCCTTCAGGGCGACGGTCATGAAGCTTCGTCAGGCCGGTCTCAAAACACAGCCGGCCTTCTGGTCGGCCCTGAACCAATCCGGCGCCCCCTATTCGGGCATGCTATCGCTCTCTGTCCAGTCCGACGATGTCTTGGCAGAGCATCTTCAGAACGGGGACTTCACTGCTGAGCATACGTCGTCACGCGGCTGACACTTGTGGCGTTCCCATCATCACGTCCTGAGCGACGGCATTGACCAGGAAGTCGAACACAGTGCGGACACGTAGCGGCAGATTGCGGCGCGAGGCGTAGACCACGGTGATTGGCAGTCTTGCCGGGGGAAACGCCGGCATAACCTCGACAAGTCGCCCCGCGGCAATGTCGTCAGCAGCAAGAATGTGCGACAGGACCGCCAGCCCGCCACCTGCAAGGGCTGCGCGATGGACCGCAACCGCATTGTTGAAGATCATCCTCGGGGCAACCTTGACCTTTTCGATGTCAGCGCCGTTCAAGAAATTCCACGAGCGTCCCTCACCTCCCCGGTTGTAACAAATGCAATCATGGTCGGTGATGTCATGGAGGAGGTTGGGGAGGCCTCGGTTGTTTATATAGGTGGGTGCTGCAACGAGACAGGCCGTCGTCCAGCCAATCCGACGACAGATCAGGCTGCTGTCGGTCACCTCTCCGAGCCGAACCTCAAGGTCGATGCCTTCGCCGACCAGATCGGAAGGTTGTTCCCGGAATACGATGTCGACCGAAAGTCCAGCGTGGTCCGTCAGAAAGGCCGGCAGTCGATCGCTGAGATACAGGCCGAGTGCTGCCGGAAGACTGATCCTGACTTTACCGGCGGCCATCACGCCTTCCGGCGAGGCGGTTTCACCGAGCGATTCCACCGCTTCGATAACTCTCTGGGCCATAGGGATCATCTGCTCGCCTTCGACGGTCAATGACAGAGCGTTCGTTGAGCGGTGAAACAGCCTCGTGCTGTAATGCTCTTCCAGGCAAGACACCTGCCGGGACACTGCGGGCTGCGTCAGGCCAAGATCAACGGCTGCCGCCGAGAACGATCCTGTCTCGGCCACGCGCAAAAACGTTCTGAGCGCTGACACAACATCCATTCTGCCCTCCCCTCTCCCTCATACCAATCTGAATAAGCGTTATGCCGAAAGCTTAGGCCGGTTTTGGTTGCGTGTCCAGCTATTACGGATATCTTAGATCCATAAGGATATTTAGAGTCCTTAATAAGGGAGATAACCATGACACAGCGCCTCAATTACGCCTCCCAGTCCCCCGAATTTTTCAAGAAAATGTCCGAGCTCAGCATGTCGCTGAAAGACAGCGTCATCGAGCAGAAGGTCCGTGATCTCGTCAATATTCGTGCGTCGCAGATCAATGGTTGCGGCTTCTGCCTCGACATGCATGTCAAGGAAGCCAAGATCCACGGGGAGAGCGAACTTCGCCTTTATCACGTCTCGATCTGGCGGGAATCGAACCTCTTCATTCCGCGCGAACGGGCAGCTCTCGCCTGGACCGAGGCCGTCACCGAACTGCCTGAAGGCGGCATTCCGGATGAACTTTACGAGCGGGTTCGCGGACAGCTGTCGGAAAAGGAAATTTCCGACCTGACCTTCTCGATCATGACGATCAATGCGTGGAACCGCGCCAGCATCGCCTTCAAGGCCGTGCCCGGTTCTGCCGACAAGCTTTACGGCCTGGAGAAGGCCGGACTCAGCTGATCGCGGCAAACACCCGCTTTCGCCAACACCACACGAAGTCAGCGCGCCTGACAAAGGACAAATCATGAAAATCGTTATTATCGGCGGAACCGGCCTGATCGGTTCGAAGACCACTGAGCGCCTGCGGGCAAAAGGCCATGAGGTGATCGCCGCCTCTCCTAATACTGGCGTCAACACGATTACCGGCGAGGGCCTCGCCGAAGCATTGACTGGCGCGCAGGTCGTTCTCGATCTCGCCAACTCACCTTCCTTCGAGGACAAGGCGGTGATGGAGTTCTTCGAAACCTCCGGCCGCAACCTGCTTGCTGCCGAACATGCCGCAAGCGTGAAGCACCACGTCGCGCTTTCCGTGGTCGGCACCGAGCGCTTGCAGGAGAGCGGATATTTCCGGGCAAAGCTTGTGCAGGAAAAGCTGATCCGGGAGGCCGGCATTGCCTACACGATCGTCCACTCCACCCAGTTCATGGAATTTCTGGGCGGTATCGCGCAATCCGCCCTGGTCGATGGCAAGGTGCACCTGTCCCCGGCCTTTGTTCAGCCGATTGCGTCCGACGATGTGGCCGACGCGATGGCCGATGTCGCACTCGCTCAACCGGTCAATGGGCTTGTCGAGATCGCCGGACCAGAGCGCTTCCGTCTTAACGAACTGGTCGCCCGCTATCTGGAATCGACGGGCGACACGAGACAGGTCGTCGCCGACCCCAATGCCAAATATTTCGGCGCTCGCCTTGACGACGGCTCTCTTGTCTCCGACCGCGACCCGCGTCTCGGCAAGATCGGCTTTGAACAGTGGTTCGCCACCGCCCTACGCAAGTGATCCGTCGCTGGGACTAGAAAGGACAATATCATGATCAGAAACATCATCGTCGCAGTAGCCGTCGCCCTGCTCACGACAGGCGTCGTCTCGGCCCACGACGCGCCGGGCGGTGCGGCATCCAAGGTGACCCTCGTCTATGAACACCAGTTGCCGAACGTCCCCGGCAAAAGCCTCAAGGGTGTTCTCGTCGAATACGGCCCAGGTGGATACTCGGACGCCCATACGCATCCCGACAGCGCCTTTATTTATGCCACCGTCCTTGAAGGCTCGATCCTCAGCCAGGTCAACGACGGGCCGGTCAAGGAATACAAGGCTGGAGAGAATTTCTCCGAATTTCCAGGCGATCGGCACGGTGTCAGCAAGAATGGCAGCGACACCAGGCCGGCCAAGCTTCTTGCCGTCTTCGTGGTCGATACCGATCAGAAATATCTGACCTTCCCGATCAAGAAGTAACGACCACGAATGGGACCGGATGCAGCCGCCGCATCCGGTCCTTTTTCTTTCACTTGGAGCGTCTCCATGGCCGATCATCTGCATGCCCTTACCTTCGCGATCGTCGATATCTTAGGTGTGATCGGCATTCTTGTCTGGCATGCGCAGGGCAAGGAGCGCCCGACGCCACGGCTCATCGTCCAGATCCTGTTTTTCGCGTCAATGACCGCCACGCTTTTGTCGTCCGGCATTCTTCCGCATCGGGTGACGACAGGTGAAGCCGAGGGCATCACTGCCTATCTGGGGACGTCGGCTCGTATCCTTTGGTGGGTCCATCTTGCCTGGGCAACGATCGGCTTTGTTCGCCTCTACATTGTGCTCGACCGCAGACCTCAAGAGGCAAGGCTGATCCAGGACCTGATTGTCGCCGGCGTCTATCTGGGCGTCACGCTCTCCATCATCGGCTTCGTCTTCGGCGCACCGATCGGAACGCTGGTCGCAACCTCCGGCGTGGTTGCCATCATCCTTGGCCTTGCCCTGCAGAATACCCTGGGTGACGTCTTTTCCGGCGTGGCGCTCACGCTTGGACGGCCGTTTTCGATTGGCGACTGGATCCAGCTTGGCGATGGCACGGAGGGCCGCGTTATCCAGAACAACTGGCGCTCGACGCAGATCCTGACGCCGGCGCATAATGTTGTGGTCCTCCCCAACAGCGCGCTCGCAAAGGTCAGTCTCACCAATCTCACCCGACCGGACGAAACCCATCTCGTTATCTTGGCCGTCCGCATCGCGGCAGATCGGCAGCCGTCCGCCATTGAAGCGGTTTTGGCGGCGGCACTCGCGGATTGCAGCTGTATCGTGCAGGAACCGAGACCTGTCGTCGCCTTGAAGGGGATCGATACGATCGCCGTCGATGTCGAATTGCAGTTCCGCGTCACCAGCCCGGCAAACCGCACGCCTGCACGCAATGAGATTATCGATGTGATCAGCCGTCACTGTGCGGCCAACGGGCTAAGCTTTGCAATGCCGGCTCACGCCTATCTGTCGGTACCGAACGACCTTAAGCAGGTAAAACCGGTCCCGACCCTACCCCGCGCGCTTTAGCACCCAGTCGAAGGTCCCCGCCCAGATGCCGGGATCGATCTCTTCCTGAAGGGTTTTGCCGAGTTCCGCGAACGTCACCCCGCGAAGGGTTGCCCTCCATGCTTCGTCGGCTTCCCACATGATCCGCGCCACCGCGCATGGACCTGTTTCGCAATAGCCTTTCGGCCGGCAAGGATTGTTGGCACGGATGTTCTGGCAGACGAAGGTTCGGCCTGCCCCCTCGACCGCTTCAACAACGTCTAGGAATGTCAGCTCCGCCGGCGCTTTGGCGAGACGATAGCCTCCCGATGGTCCAAGTGTCGTGTGGACCAGCCCGGCCTGCGACAGGCTCTGGAGCGCCTTGGAGAGATATTCCTTCGGCAGCCCATGAAACTCCGCGAGCGCCTTAGTCGACAGATACCGCCCTTCGGGCAGGCCGGCGAGAATTGCGCAACAGTGGAGTGCCCATTCGACTTGGCTTTTGAGGATCATTCGGCGGAAGTCCAACTTCGGAATTAAGGATACATTATATCCCTATTCTTCTTTGGATGTAAATCAGGTTGACCGGTCATAGGATATGAACTGCCGACCTTTCCGCTCTTCTCGTAAACGAATGATCGGGCAAAAAACCTGCGGCAGAAGAGTAGCGGAGGTGAAAACCTGAAACCCGGTGGGAACCACGACCGAGCTGGGGCCGGCTCCCTCTTCCCGATAAGGTGGCCACCGAAAATCTCGCTGAAAAAACCCATCGAGATCCGCATCGCAGTCTGGTATGTCTGACGCCCTAGCTCAAGCAGTTTTCTTGGAAGTATGGAAAGATATTCTGGAAGCCGCTATTGGAGTTCGTTTCATGCACCAGTTCACGACGGGTGAACAGGTTGGTGACGTCACCGATGCTGCCAGCCGCGAGCCGGTCATCCTGACGAAGCATAGGAAGCCGCGCTTTGTCCTTATGAGCTACGATCATTACGAGCGCCTGCGCACCGGCGGCGATAGTCGCAAAGTATATCGTGTGTCGGAAATGCCCGCGGATCATGTCGACCAGTTTGAGGCGGAAACCGATCGCCTGACGCGTGGCGAGGGCTACGGCGATGAGCCGTGAATTTCTGCCCGGCCAAATCATCGCCAATCCATCTCTGGGCTTGGCAGAACGACCGCGGAGAGATAGGAGAACGCAAATCGCGCCCGACTTGCGTCGCCGTCGCGGCCCGTAGCGCCAAGGACGACCTCGCCCACCTTGCCTCTTGCTGTACGACGAAGGCACCGCTTTCGGATCGTGTCGCCATTGAAGTTCTCGATACGGAAGCACGCCGAGCAGGCTTGAGCAACCTAAACCGCTGGGTAATCGTCGACGAGTACAATTACGATATCGCTGAGCGGTCGTGGTATATCGAGCTCGATGGAAACGTTATCAGCCGTTTCAGTAGAGCGTTCATGATGAAGTTCGCAGGGTCGTTCGGCGAAGCTTCAAGAAGGTCGGGTCGCCGAATTAACCAACTGGATTGATTGGCGCGACAAGGCTCCGCAAGCAAGCGCGCTCAACTCATGCAGATTTATCGCCTTGAATGGATGCGAACCGTCGTTCAGTCGTTACGCTCGCATCGAAATCCCCTTAGGGACGCAACTTGCTCTGGTGCGGCTGAAATGGGGATATGAGTAGCCATCCTGCTTCACAACTTCCTTTATCAGTCCATTCGGGACCTCAGCCGCCTCGCCAATAGCTGTCGATGATATGCTGGCAATTGTTGACTATCCGCTGACCGATTTCGGGATTGCCGCCCTTCAGCATATCGGGATCGCCGCCGCAGAGGCGGACAAACGTCACCTGCTGGACCGTGAACATGAAATAATCCCTGCTGGTCGGTTCGAATTCCAGCCCCGCCTCCTTGAAACCGTCGGCGACTTCGGCAGCCGCGACGTCGATCGCCCTGAAGACTTTGTCTAACATCGAGCGTTCAGCCGCATTGCGGATCTCATGATATTTCCGCTGTTCGGGCGTCGGCGCGGAGCAGGTCTTCTCGGTCATGTCTTTCTCCATGGCATAATGGTTGGCCTCACTGAAGTTTGCGCTATCTCAAGCCGTACATGGGAGGTCGTAGATGAAGGTCCAAAAGTTCAGCATCTCGGACGCGGAGTTCGTCAAATCGCCCGGACAGGATGCCGACATCTATGTCGGAAACCTGGTGGACGAGAACGATGGTGGCCCTGTGTCTATTGGCTATGGCCGGTATGCTCCAGGTCAGTCACTGACGGAGACGATGGGAGTGGACGACTCGATGATCTTCCTTGAGGGCCGACTGTCGGTATCCACCAGCGATAGAACGGTTACGGCAGGCCCAGGCGATATCGTCTATATGCCCAAAGGTCAGTTCCGTGACCATCACGACGTAGGGTGAGGGTGCGACGACGGCTTTTGTGACCTATCCGCACTGGGCCGAGGCGCGAGAGAGATGAAAGGAGATGGCCTCCTTACCAAGCGAACATCCCAGCCGGGAAAACACACGACTGATCTACCACATCAGCAATAGCGCCTCGTCCACTCCGTGCAGTCCATCGATCGTTTTCTCGAGGCACCTCTCCCACCACTTTCATTGCCTCGCAGCGGACCCAGCCCTTTGCCTTGAGGATGACGAGCGGCTTCAATCGGGCAATGGTATGGACTCCGCGCGGTCGTCGGCGGGAAGGTCGAACCGGCCTTCGCCCCACTTTCCGGCTCGCCATTCGGCCTTGGCTTCCTCGATACGCTCCATCGACGAGGCGACGAAGTTCCACCAGATGTATCTTGGCCCGGAAAAGGTTGCGCCCCCGAGTATCATGATGCGTGCGCCCTTCTCGCCAGCCGCGACGGTTATCCTGTCTCCGGGACGGAACACCATCATCTGCATCGTGCCGAACTCCTGTCCGGCGACCGAGATCGAACCCTCGACGACGTAGATCGCCCTGTCTTCATGCTCGTCGGGCATGGGCAGACGCGCGAGCGGATCCAACTTGACGTCAGCGTAGAAGGTCTCGGAGAACATCCTGGCGGGAGCGCGCTCTCCGTAGGCGTTTCCAAGGATCAGCCGCGCCGAAACGCCCTTGTCTTCAATCATCGGAAGCGCGTTCCTGCCGTGGTGCTCGAAGGAAGGCGCCACGTCCTCGTGGTCATCAGGCAGGGCGAGCCACGTCTGCATTCCAAACAGGCTGTTCGGGCCGCTCCTTGCCGCCGCACTCGTGCGCTCCGAATGCGAGACACCTTTGCCTGCGACCATCCAGTTCAACTCGCCTGGCCTGATGATCTGGTCGGCACCCGTGCTGTCCCGGTGATGGAGGTCGCCTTGATAGAGGTAGGTCACGGTGCCGAGACCGATATGCGGATGGGGTCGAACGTCGACGCCCTGCCCGGTCAGGAGTTCGGCGGGACCGGCCTGGTCGAAGAATATGAACGGGCCGACCATCTGGCGGTTCGGCGCAGGTAGCGCGCGTCGGACCTCGAAGCCGCCCAGGTCGCGGGCGCGGGGAACGATCAACGTCTCGATCGCGTCCACGCCGACCTCATCAGGGCATCCCGGTTCGATCGCAGGGTTCCAGCTCATATGTAACGTCCTCTTCTTCGGCCGTGATCAGCCATTCATAGCGAGGAGCGGAGACCCATGGTATGCACCGCCCCTCTTTTTAGGCGCGCTTACGCTCCAGCGCCAGCCTTGGGCGCGGCAGTGTTGAGCAGCTGCTGCTCCCACAGATAGGCAATGCCGCTCCCGCCAGAATGCTGGACGATGACATCGGTGATCTTCGCCGCCTGTTCGGCACGGGCCCAGTCGCGCTGCCATTCGGCAGCGAGCGCGAGCCACGTCATCATGTTAACCCCGGCTGCGATCATGCGCTGAATTGCAACCTGATGCGCCTCGGAGGAGACTGCTCCCGATGCATCCGTGATGACGGTTACATCCCAGCCTTCACCCGCGGCCTGGATTGCCGGCATGGCGACGCATACTTCCGTCCAGAGGCCGGCGATTATCAATTGCTTGCGGCCCGTCGCCTTCACTACGTCAACGACTTTCGGGTCTTGCCATGTGTTGATGAGCGTCCGGTCGATGATTTCCTGACCGGGAAAGACGTCGGCGATCTGCGGAAACAGGTTGCCGCCGCGCTCCGCGATTACCGTGGTGAGAATGGTCGGAACGTCGAAGGCCTTTGCCGCCTTCGCTAGGCCGACCGTGTTGTTGACCACCATCGTCGGCTCGTGGCTGTTTACGTTCGCGAGCTGATATGGCTGATGGTCGATGAGAACGAGCACCGAGTCTTCGGGGCGCAGAAGCGAGGCGAGGCCGTTACGAAAGGTCATGAAATATCCTTTTTAATGGTTCGTAGACAGTGTGAAGGCGTCCTCAGGACGTCGATCCACGAAAACCTTGTCAGCGCCAGCCCTGATGCGGTAGCCCTCGGAATCGGGAGCTGTGTTGCAGAATGGGGAACGCGAAATGGAAATCGACGATCTCAGGACCTTCGTAGAAGTCGCCGACACAGGAGGGGTCACGCCCGCCGCGCAACGGCTTGGCGTCTCAAAGTCCATGGTGAGCCGACGCATCGCGCGCGTTGAGGCGGAACTGGGCGTCCAGCTCGTCGCACGCACGACACGCGGCATCGCACTGACCGAGGAAGGCGCGACGTTTCGCGATTACGCGGCGAGGATCTCAGCGGAGATCGATGTGGCACGCGAAACGATCCTGCCGGCGGGCGAGCTGCGCGGGCGTCTAAGGGTCGCCGCCCCTTTATCGTTCGGACCGACCCATTTCGCCCCTGTCCTCTCTCAGATGGCGCGCCTGCACCCACAGCTCCAGGTCATCTCGTGCTACACCGACCGCTTCGTCGATCTTATTACCGAGGGTTTCGACTGCGCAATCCGGATCGGCTACCTGCCGGATTCCAATCTCTTGGCAAGGCGCGTCGGACCACTCTACGGAAGGTTCGTTGGGAGTCCCGACTACGTGGCCCGGAATGGTTCGCCAGAAACGCCGGACGAACTTCTCAAGCATGAGGCGCTCATGCAGGGAACGGAGACCTGGCAGGTCACCGATGGCGACCAGGTGCTCAACATCCGACCGCAGGGCCGCTTCAAGGCCGACAACGGAGTGGCACTGCTCGCAGCCGCATTGGAAGGTCTTGGCATCGCCAGACTTCCAAACGGCCTCACAGACCAGCATATCGCATCCGGGGCGCTCATCGAGGTGATGCCGAAGCACCCGCCGCCCACAGCTGGCATCTTCGTCGTCAGGCCTCCTGGACAGCATCCTGCCAAGAAAGTCCGCGTGCTGACAGAGATGCTGATCGAATGCTTCGACTCCGGCTCCTAGGAGCGCGCCGAATCCTACGGTGCAAGATATTCTGAAAAGAAATCGGCCAGCCTTTTGACCGCCGGGCCAACGTATTCCGGCTTGTAATACAGGTTGTAGTGGCCCGCGCCTTCGACTTCGAAGAAGTGCTTCGCTTTCGAGAGAGAGAGGTCGAACAGACGCCTCCCCGCCTCGTATTGCCCGGTCAGCCCTTGGCGCCCGCCGACGATTACCTGCAGCGGCTGTGTCAGCAACTCGGGCACAAGGCTGAATGCGTCGAAACCCAATAAGCCGCCATAGCTGACAAATAGCAGGCGGTTCGTCGAATTCGGATGCCGATACTCCGTCTCCCGGTAGAACGTAACGGCCTCCAGAAGCTCGAGATCGGTTATCCCTGCCGCGTTGGCTTCGGCAAGGGAGTCAGGAATCCATGGATCTCTTCGCGGCTCGGCACCACGGGCCTGCGCGGTGCGCTCTGCCGCGGCGTCCTGGAGGGTCTGACGGTAGTCGGGAAGCAGGCGACGCATCGCTTCGCCGATGTCGTTGGCAACGACTGTGCCTACCGCCTTGAAGCGCGGTTCGGTCAGGGCCGCCTTGATTGCGTAGCCGCCGCCTGCGCAAATCCCGAGAAGCCCGATCCGCGCCTCGTCTACATAAGGTAGCGTCGTCAGATGATCGACCGCACATTTTATGTCTTCGACACGAACGGCCGGATCTTCGAGATCGCGGGGTTGGCCGCCGCTCTCGCCCTGGTATGATGGGTCGAACGTCAGGGCTAAGAAGCCGGATGCGGAGAGCCTTTCGGCGTAGATGCCGCCGATCTGTTCCTTCACGCTGCTGCCGGGTGTCGCCAGGACGATCGTGGGATATGCGCCAGCCTCCTCGAAGTCTGGCGGCAGGTGGATGTTGCCGACGACCTCGACACCTCTGTTCATGAATGAAACCCGCTTGATCATGCGGTAACACTCCTTCTTATGTTCATGGCGTCATCACGACCCGCCCTAGGGGCTTAGCAGCCTCGGCGTATTCGTGTGCCTTCGCGGCGTCTTCGAGTGCGAAAGATCGGTCGATCACGACGTCGACCCGGCCGGCTGCGGCAGCGGTAAGGAGATCGTCGACGGTGCCGTGCACCGAAGGCCGTTCGAAGATGGATCCCATGAATACCCCGTGAAGCGTCTGATTGTTCTGCATCGGCTGCCATAGATCGACATCGAGCTTTCCGCCGCCGGCATTGCCGAGGAAGACGAGGCGCCCTTCCGGTGCGAGTGCTAAAAGCGAAGCCTGCAATGTAGAGCCGACCGGGTCGATGACCAGTTGGACGCCCTTTCTGTCGGTCAGTCGGCGCGCTTCTTCAACCACGTCGTGCTGGAGCCGGTCGACGACGAAGGTGGCGCCGAGTTCGATCAGACGGCTCTGCCTCTCGCTCCCGCTTGCGACGGCGATGACGGTCGCTCCTGCCTGTCTGGCAAGCTGCACCGCCGCCAGCCCCACGCCTCCAGCCGCGGCGTGGATAAGGACAGTTTCGCCCTCCCGGACACCACCTCGGGTTATCACGCTGTGATAGGCGGAGCCGAAGGAGATGGGCAGCGCGGCGGCTTTTGCAATGTCCAGGCCCGCGGGAACCAGCCATGTTCGCGAAGCAGCGACAGCCCAGAGTTCAGCGTGCGATCCCTGCATGCTGAAGGCAGCGACCTTGTCGCCGACGGCACGGGTGGTCACCTCTTTACCCACACTCAAGACCGTTCCAGCCGCTGCGTAGCCTACCACCCACCGAGGTACCTGGGACGTCGATCTGCGATTGACTAGATCTCCGCCTTCAATGGAGATCGCTTCCACTCTTATGAGAACTTCGTCCGGCCCGCAGACCGGATCAGGCACGTCGACATATTCAAGCACAGACGGTGGTCCCGGATTGTCGTAGACGGCGGCCTTCATCTTCACTCCATTCTCAGAGGAAACGTGTGGAGACATGTAGGTGGTCCACGGTCCCGAAAAAGGGCTCCCTGTCAGGAACGCCATGTCGCGCGATTTGCAACGGGCAAGATGGAAAGCGGTCGCTGTTCCCCACCGCGCAACAAGCTGTCGCATTGACCGCTACTTCAACCACTCCGCCGGGGCCACGAAATAGGCCGAACACCCTGTCGGGCGCATCCGCAGAGCTGCGGCACTCCCGACTTCACAACTGACGACGAAGAAAGGAACCGAATCCCATGATCGATTTGAGTGGTAAGCGCGCCTTGGTTACTGGCGGCTCTCGCGGCATCGGTGCGTCCATTGTTGAAGCACTTGCGGACAATGGCGCCGATGTGGCGTTTACCTACCAGAGTACGGCCGAGAAGGCCGCAGCGGTTGCCCGGTCCGTCGAAAGCCGCGGCCGTCGAGCCGTCGCCATCCAGGCCGACAACGCCAATCCGCAGGCGATCGCGCGGGCTGTCAAAGACGCCGTGGCCGCGCTCGGCGGGCTGGACATCCTCGTCAATAGCGCAGCCATCGGTCATTCAGGCACCATCGCCGATCTGGACCTGGACGATTATCAAGCCCTGATGGACGTCAACGTGCGAGCGCCGGTGCTGTTCGCAAAGGCGGCGATTCCGCATCTGCGAGACGGCGGCCGTATCGTCACGATCGGCTCCGCGCTCGGTGAGCGGGTGCCCTTCCCTGGGCTCACGCCGTACGCAATGTCGAAGGCGGCACTGACGTCCTTCACGCGCGGCCTCTCTCGCGAACTTGGACCGAGCGGCATCACCGTGAACCTCGTCCAGCCTGGAGCGACGGACACGGATGCCAACCCGGCCGACGGCGCGGCAGCAGACTTCCAGCGAAGCCTGACGTCGCTGGGGCGCTACGGCGAGCCGAAGGAGGTTGCGAACGCCGTGGTATTTCTGGCAAGCCCCGCCGCGAGCATAATCACAGGCGCGACGCTTACCGCAGACGGCGGCGCGATCGCCTGACGCACTTCCCCACAGGCGTGGCCTTTCGCTGAGGACGGCCACGCTTTCCGCGACATCGGAAACCTTCCCTGCAGTCAAAGGCTGCGCAAGATTTCTACAGTCGCCTTGATGTGATTTGAACCGACGTCAAGTTGGTTGAGCGCCAAAGCATTGAAACCGATGTACGATTTTAGATCCGAGAACCCGTGACCGACCGTTACGTGCTCAAACGAATGTCTTCTGGTGGGTCTAAACCGATCTCGATGTTGCCCTTTCTCCTGATTCGGTTAAGCGCGCTTTGGCCTTCTTCAGACAGCATGCCGTTTGCAGCTTTCTGAAGAGCCTCCTGCCACGATGGCCCACGTTGCCACGCTTCTTCGAACGCGATCGCGAAATCGGACGCCCTGCGGGTTTCATAGAGAGCTTCGAAAAGGATCTCGGCTTGGCGGATATCTTTGTCGCGTTTGACCGCACTCAGCCCGTCGGTCCTGCGTTTTGTGGCCACGATCATTTTATGCACCGCATATCGGGCAGGGTCTGGAACAGTCACCGGGACGCCGCTCTTGTGCAACAGGATCGTTCGTAAGGGATCTCTAATCAGGAAATCGAGAAACCGGAGTGGATCCGCGCTTGCGCCACCAAGAGCAGGCATGCTTGCGGGTTGGTCGATGTAGTCATCAGATCCTCGGTTTGAAGTTAAAAATTCGACACGATATCCAGTCGCATTCTGAAAGGCGGACGAGGCAATCGAACCTGATCGATGGGGGACTGGCCGAAAACTTGGATCAACGTTCTGCAGGAGATCAACAATGGGAGGCAGCGTGTCTTCAACCTCGCGAGAGATTGCATAATCCTGGGCAATATCGGCATCCCCGGTCAGAATTGCAGCCGCTGGCAATCGAACGCCGAGCAAGCCCGCATAGGTCTGAAATGCGACCGTGCCGATGAGCACACCGCGAAGCCGAAAGAGGCCGCCGGATGCAAGCGCTTCCACGATCGCTCCTGACATCGTATCCGGTGCAATCATCCCGCCTTCACGAGTGAGACTGCTTACCATCCTTCTGCGTGCGAGAAGATCATCTTTCTGCCGCTGATGTGTCTCGACGCGGCGCGTGATCTCTCCATCTTCTGTAGGACCGACATAGCGCCGGGATTTTCCACCGGAACCATCCGGTATGTCGAAGTACCAGTAGCTTTTTTCCTTGACCACGACGCGCTGAAAGCGGCCTTCTGCCGGAAAATCGGCGGTCCAGGCAGCGTCCATTGACCGTTGTCCCAGCTCTGCCAGCATTGTCTGATAGACGAGATCAATCTTTTTCATCGTGACACCAACGGCGTTATACCTTTTTCGAAGGACGGTATATCAAAGAGTATCCCGCTGCGAAAGTGTCTGCGTCGGTATCATTCTTGGATAATTGATCGTCGACAGGAATGACGGCTTGCGTTTTTTTGAAAGGCGTTCTCCGCCTGCTGCCGAAGCTTTGAATATGTCTGAGGCATTTTTGGCCTCCAGATCTCTCTAAAAGGACAAAAGACCGCACGCGTGTCCGGCCTTGCACAACGACCTCTCCCGAATGCCGAACTAGCATCCGTTATAGCCGTATCGATGACCCAAGGGAACGGTTTGGCTCTGTACAGACATACAGCAGAGAGACTGTCTCGTCGAGAACCCGAATGGCTTCGCCGTCGTTCCCCGCTATGAACACTATGGTATTCGCCGACGTGGGGAATGATCCAAAATGTCTATCTTTGGTAATAGTTCGATCAAACGGTCTGTTCCAGACCCCGGGACTTCAGTCGAGAAACCTTTACGACCTTCGTCTAAGTCACACCATTTACTGGCTCGTGAAGCGGCTCAATGTCCAGCCGCGGACGCGTCTACGGCGCAGCATCATAGTAGCGTCGAACTATTCGTCGGGAGAGGTTGGCACGGCTTCCACTGTGCGACTGTCAATGAAGCATTGTTGGTAGCTGCGCACTATGTCCAAGCATTTCCAACAGCCTCTCGAACTCAACGAGCACGTTCAGGAGCTCAGACGTCCGCATGAGTGCTATGTCATCGATCGTGGTTTGGACAGTCAAAATTAGCGTGTCAATCCAGATCCGACGATCCGGCGATACGGCAACCAGTGATGTTCGGCTGTAGGTTTCCAGTTCACACAAAATCCGGTTGATCAGATCGTGTCGATCTTGAAGCCCGAGTTGTGGTAGTACTGAACAGGCTTCGCGGATATCTATGGCGAGCGTCATTAGCTCCCCTCCCCTTTAGCCTTCGATTGCTACAACAATCACCGCGAATGAAAATGGGACTTTAGTCCGGTTGACGCGGTGTGTACGGCACCGTACAGGGCGCAGCGGTTCGTGCGGCCGCTCAGGCCCGGTGGGCTCAGACTATGGTCCGAAGACGGAACTGGAACCCGGCGTTATTCTGACACCCAAGCTCGGAGTTCGATCATGCGTAGCAAGAAACGGGAACTGGGACGTCGGCGATTAGCCCTGCGGCTACCAAAGCTGCGCAGCCGTATCATGAACACGGTCCTTCCTTGGCATCTGGATCTTTTCGAAGCCTATGAGCTCTCTATTGAATTTCGTGAGGTCATGAGGGTTAGCCCATCTCAGGAAGACCTCTTCCAGGAATATGTGAGGACTTGCCTCGATCTCGAGCGCGAGGTCGCGCGCGCCATCACTGAGAACAACAATCGTGCCGGGACTGGTGTTGATCAATCCAACCGGCTGGGAACGCCGCGTTGAATGTGATAACTGTCGCCGTCATCGATGATCATCCGTTGTTTCGCGAGGGTGTCTCAAGCGCTCTGTTGAGATATGACGACATCGCAATTGTTGGGCAGGGTGAAACTGCACAGGAAGCAATCGCGCTCGCCGCCGGGTTTCAGCCGGAAGTTCTTCTGCTTGACATATCAATTCCAGGTGGAGGCGGCCTCGACATGATCGGGGGAATCCTGGCGGCTAGTCCTTCGACAAAGGTTGTGATGCTAACCGCCAGCGAAGAGATCGAGATGCTGGCCGCATCGCTACGGCGCGGGGCCAGGGGCTACGTGGTCAAAGGCGTTGGGATCCAGGAGCTCATAAAAGCGATACGCCAGGTCGTCCATGGCAGCCGATATCTATCTGCGTCCATGTCAGCTAAGGTGACAGTCACGCTGGCCAATCAGTCCACTTTGCGACGCACACTGACTGAACGCGAGAGAGAAATCATCGCATTGGTGGCCGAGGGCCTCACCAACAAGCAGATTGCGTCCCGCATCGTCGTTCAGGAGAAGACGGTAAAGCACCATATGACTGAGGTGTTGAAGAAGCTAAGTGTTACGAACAGAACCGAGGCTGCGCTTCGCTGGCGTGGCATCGCAGGCGCGCCGAGTTCGCATCAGGTCAAGGTTCTGCAAAAAGAGCGGTAATGCAACGACTAGCGCTTAGAAACAACTTCGGTAATCTCCGCATTCTGGCGACGCGGTCAGGAAGCGGGGGGCTCTTGCCCCTCAGTTCTTCTGTGGCTTTATAGAACTGAATTTGGATCGTCGACCCGCGATCAATGGGCCGTTTCTAACCGATCTTGAACCCCGCATGCGCCGCTTCGTCATTATTGATCCAGAGGGGAAACCCGTCGCGATCCTTGACTTTGACCGGATCTTTTCAAACGGCAAGGTGACAGGGTACACAGCCGCCTTCAAGAGAAAGCTCACGGGCACGACGCCTCATGCCGAGGTGGGTCTGACGAAGTTTGCGAACGATCGGTTTCGCGAGGAAGGAAGAACGCTCGTTACGCTCGGTTTGTCGCCTTTGGCGGCAAACGCTGCCAGCGGGCTCGCGGAAAGCCGGATCTGGAGGTCTCTGTTCCAACGTGCATTCAGTTCCGAACGCATCAACGAGAAGATCTTCAACCTCCAGGGCCAAGCAGCCTTTAAACGGCGTTTCCACGGCAAAGAGCAGCCGATGTTCATGGCATTCAAACGAAGAACCCTCGTGGAAATTGATCACCCTTCCCTCGCCTTTTAAAGACGCTATAACACCGCACAAATGGGGGCCAGATATGCCGAACATTGATAAACAAAAGCGACAGAATAAACGTCCGTCGTCGGAAGAAAAGGCCAATCAACTTGGCGCAGTCGTTTCTAGTGACGCGCCGCTTGTCGATAGTGCTCTCGCAGACATTCGTGAGCGGCGAGCGAGGCAGGCCGCTGTGGTTGGAACCGGGCGCCCGCGGCAAACCAAGAATGACACTTGACCCGCGGCTCACCAATCATGTGCACATCGCCACTGGAACGCTTTACGAGCTATGGTCGGCGCAAACTTCTCCGACCGCACGAAGTGTGAACAATCCCAGTTTTTTATTTGCGGTAATCTTGCCTCATGATCATAGTGCTGGCCTGCAGCCTGACGCAGTAACCGGCGGCCGTCGTGACCATTTCCGAGGGAAATGGCTGATTGTTGGACACGGCGAGAACAGCCGTGCGGTAGCTTTCTCTAATGGAAATCGAAAAGAATGAGCATATCTTAATCGGTCGTATTAGTGCAATCGCTACGACCTCACGTCTTGGCGTGCAACGGCGTGACTTGTGGTCTTACGCGTAAACAACCCTGGTGCTGGCTGTGGCTTTCCAAAAAGATAGCCTTGGCCCGTTTCGCATCCGAGCCGTCGCAGCGTTTCCACCTCAGCCTCACTTTCGACGCCCTCCGCGACGACATCGAGCTTCAGCCCATGCGCCAGCGAAACAACAGCTTTGACAATTTCCAGAACACCCTCATCGGCGTTCATTAGCCGCACGAAAGACTGGTCGATTTTCAGTTTATCCAGGGGAAGGGAGGCCAGGTAGCTCATTGACGAGTACCCAGTGCCGAAATCGTCAAGTGCTATGGATATTCCTGCTTTTCTCAATCTGCTCATTTTCTCGATTGTTGGTCCGCCTTGCTCCAGAAAAGTGGATTCAGTCAGCTCGAGACAAAGACGCGACGCAGCCAAGCCTGAAGCGGCTATAGCCTCCTGAACTATTGCTTCGACGTCGGAACGTGCGAACTGAACCGGGGACACGTTGACGGCCACAGAAAGGTCGGCTGGCCAATCGGCTGCCTCTGTGCACGCTTCGATCGCTGTCCAGCGCCCCATTTCGCATATAAGCCCGGTGGACTCTGCGATCGGGATGAATTCAACAGGCGAAATCAAACCAAACTCCGGATGCTTCCACCGGATAAGAGCCTCAGCGCCGATCAGCCGGCCAGTGGCGAGTTCGATTTGCGGTTGGTATAACAAGAAGAATTGTCTTTGTAGGAGTGCCTCTCGCATGTCAGCTTCCAAACGCCGCGCTCGCGCTTGGCGAACGGCCGAAGCGGGATCATATAGCGCCCATCGGCGACCCGGCGCAGCGCGTACCAAATCAAGCGCGGACTCGGCGTCCCTAACGCGGTTCTCAGCACTGTCATTAGCGACCTGAGCAACACCCACTCGAATACCGACCGGGACCGAAGTCACACCAACTGCGATGGGATTTTTAAACAGATCGAGAAGCCTCGACGCGACACGTTCAACAGCTTCAAGCTCAACCGAACTCAAAGCGACTGCAAAAACATCTCCGGCCAATCGGGCTATGAGGCTCTCGCCGAACTCTGAACGCAGGCGGGTGGCTATAGCCCTCAATACGTCGTCGCCGGTGTCTCGACCAAGGGTCGCGCAAACCCCAGAAAATCGCTCGACGTCGAGCACCGCGATTTGGTACTTCTCCGCGAACACGTCGAGGCGGGAGGCGAACTCGCGACGATTGAGAAGGCCAGTGAGTTCATCGTGTTCCGCTAGGTATCGCAGCCGCTCATGATACATTCGACGAGCTGTCACATCTCTTAAAATGAGGCAACCAGCAAAACCGGCATCATGTCGAGTAGCGTCAGTTCGCTCGTTCGGCGAGATCGTTGTGACTGCCTCGAGATGAACCGTCTTCGCGCCGACCTGCGTCGCGAACTCCGTAGTTGTCGAATGAATTTTCGAAGGATCGGCGCAATATCTCGCGATGAGGATTTTCACTGCTTCAACAACGGAGGGATCGGTGTCGGAGAAGACATCGTTACCGACCTGTGCGTTGAATAGCTGCCTGGCCGACTGGCTGGCTTCAATAATTTTAAGACTACTGTCAAACGCGATGACACCGTCGGAACTATCTTGAATGATCCGTGCCATCAACCGCCGGGTATTTCTCCTCTCGACGATTGCGACGACCATGAGCATTTGGCCGAGATCGAGCCGTTCATTGAGAAACATCAGAAAGGAGAGCAACAAGATCAAGCAGGGTACAGCCGTTCCAATGATGATACCGCACTCCTCCTGAAGAAGAAACGCGCCGATTTCGATCAGCAGTCCTAACGTTCCCGTAAGAATTACCCAGCTTGCGATGCCGATCGAGCGCCAGGTGAGTGCAACCACAATCAGCACCGCAGAGAAAAACAACTCAAGGGGCATTTGGTTGAAGGTGCGAAGGTCCCTATTCTGCAACAAGGTTTCGGCTGCGAGAACATGGATCATTGGACCAGCCAAGACGCCATAAATCGGAACGGCGAAGATGTCCTTCAGTTCAGTGGCCGAGGCTCCAACAACAATCGACCGACCCCTCAGCGCATCGGCGCCCAAGTGGCCTTTCAGCACGTCGGACAATGAGAACGTCGGGACGGTATCCGGGCGTATCGAAAAATCTATCAACGCCGTCCCGGTATGCCTGTCGGTTTTCGCCAAAGTAGCCGCAGCAGATTGCGTAGAGACAGCATCAGATTTCTCTCCAAGCGAGAAGCGACGAACATTGCCATCCCGCTCCAATGCAACATTTGCAAACACTGGCCATGACTTCTCGGCGAACAAGCCAATCGGCATGGTGATAGTGGTTTCAGAACCCTTAGCTGTGATTTGCTGACGAAAGACAGGGAGGAGCACACTTCCACCGGCTCGGTCTAGAGCTGCAGCAAGCTTATTATCCTCGGACTTCTGGGAAGGTGTGCTGAAGTCGACGTCGATGAAAATGTCACCAGCGCCAGCAGCGGAAATCCGGTCAATCAGTTCGGCGTATACGCCACGTGGCCAAGGCCAAGTACCTACGGCGTCCAAGCTCATTTTATCGATGGCTATAAACGCGATCGTTCCGGAGGCAGTGCGCGGAGCCATTTGAAATCGCTTCGCGACGAAGTTGTCGTTCCAATTCTGCACCACAAACATACCGGGCGCGACCAGCGGTATAGCTATCATCGCGGCAATCAGCGCAAGTCGAAGGACAACAGACCCAGATCTACTACCTAGCGACCTCCAGAGAGCCTTGGATTTGGCAATCACTTATTGTTGCCCCTGCCGCCGTTCCCATTGCCACTGTTTCCGTTTCCGCTTGCACCCCCGTTACCATTTCCGTTGCCGTTGTTTCCGTTCCCATTTCCACCACCGTTGTTGCCGCCGCCGTTCCCGTTGCCACTGTTTCCGTTTCCGTTTCCGTTGCCGGCGCTACCGCTGCCGTTCCCGTTGCCGCCGCCATTGTTGCCATTTCCACTGCCGTTGCCGTTGGACCTGCCAGCGTTTCCATTACTGCTACCTTTTCCACTTGCGTTGCTGCTTTTGCTATCAGACGCGGCCTCACCTACCGAAGCGCGGCCAGCGTTTACCGGTCCTTCGCTGGGCTTCACTTGCGCGATCGCAGGTATCCGCGCAGCCGAACGCGGCACACTGACAATGGATGGTTCGACTTGGCCCAACACCGTCATCCCTTGCTTGCGATCAACAGCCGCACTCTGACGGGGACCGATGTTGGACCGCTGTCCGCTCGCAAATGAGGTAACTTCAACCAGGCCCCGATCCACTGAAACGGATGCCTTGGTCTTGCCAACCGTCACGTGAAAGATGGTTCCTTTAACGACGGCTGCCAAAAACGGCGTCTGTACGGTCGTGTGAGGCTGACTTCTCCTTTCAATCTCAAAATCAATTGAACCGAGTTGCTGAAGTATCTCAGTCTTGCGGGAGAAGAATCCGGACGTTGTGATTGAAGCGAGTGTGTCCGGTTGCAACGAGATTGCTTCGACGCCTCGCGTAAGCTGCAGTCGCCCCCGAGGTCCAGTAGACAGCCATGCCTTGTTTGGAATTATATCTCCAACATGGACATCCGACCAGGTCGATTGATCGAGCGTCACCTTAACCTGACTTGTGGCCTTGACGACAACCCAGTCATCATTGGCAGCATGGGCTTGACCGGACAAGAAAACAACCGCCAAAAAAACCCAACGAAAGACGAATGACATGCGCTTCCCCTAAATCGATAGGATATAAGGGCACGCTTCAGTTAAGAATGCTTTTAAAGAAGCAAAATCAAACCTCTCGTCCGCTAGCGTACAGAACTGGCTGCGGCGCAGTAGCGCCGTGAGTCGTTGAACTGCGAGAGCGCCATCAACCGCCGAAACAGCGACTGGCCGCTTTGAGCCCTCAGAATCGGTGATGGCTAGCCCTTTGACGTACATGCAAGCGAGCGGGGCTATCGCAGCGTCTAGGATGCGCCAATCTTGCAAGTTCATACTCCTCGCACAGCTATCAAGAAGGGGAGCCCGAGAATTGTGTAACGCGTCGCGTATTGGAGGTAGTCGGAGCACGATCCTAGCACGCGAAGCGCATCCGCGGCCTTCTTGCGCTGTCGCGTCAACCCGGGCTTTCTGCAAGATCATAGGTTAGGCGGTCCATGAATTGCGCCATCTGACACTCGCCAACGGTGAATTCGTTTCGGTAAACTAAATATGCTGATAGCGGAGCCGCCGGTTCGTAAAAAGGTCCGCTCTCCGCAGGCGAAAAGGTCCCGACCTGTTTGAAAAAGCAACATCTAGACCCCATT